>NZ_JBBEGL010000001.1:0-1123564 GCF_037400275.1 Actinomycetospora aeridis
TATCGCCCCGATGTTCGCTCACATGGGCCGGTCAGCCCACCCACCGCGCGACGCGGGTGCCGGCGGCCGAGGCGAGGCTCTCCAGCGGCCCGCGCCCGGCGCTGGCCCGCCACGCGAGCCCGAGCAGCAGCACGGCGACGACCTGCACGACGTAGCCGGGCACCGGGTCGTAGACGTCGACCGGCGAGTTCAGGAACAGCACGTGCAGCGTGTAGAAGGTCAGCGTCATCGCCCCGGCCGCCGCCAGGGGCGCGCGCACCGCGGTCAGCACGGGGTGGCGCACCCGGTCGAGCAGCAGCATCACCCCGAGCACGGCCAGCGCGATCCCGGTGGTGCGGGCGAGGTCGAGCGAGGTCGACGAGTGGGGACTGTCGACGGCGAGCCACCACAGCGTCGTCGGCGGGGTGGTGCCGTCGGGTCCGACGGTCAGGACCGCGTGCAGGTCCTCGGGGTCGAGACCGGACGATGCCGCCACGATGCGGCCCGTCCCGCCGCCCGGTCCGAGCAGCATTGCCGACACCCCGGCCGCGGCCGCCCCGAGCGCCGCCCCGCCGCCCGCGAGCCACCCCGCGAGGCGCGGCGAGCGCAGGTCGGCGCGGCCGATCGCGAGCCCGACGGCCAGGTAGGGCAGCCACGACAGCGCCGGGTACGAGCCGGTGAGGAAGAGCTCGCGCACGAGCTCGGCGGGGTCGGTGACGAGCCAAGACGGCGACGGGTTGTCGAGGTCCGGGGGCGGCAGGTGGCCCCGCACCACGTGGCTCAGAAACGGGATGCCGGCCGCCCCGAGCACCGCGACGGCGACGAGCAGCCGGGTCGGCAGCAGCACCAGCGGGATCGCGAGCAGGAACAGCACGGCGTAGTAGGCGAGGATGACGGTGGCGACCTCGGGATCGGTGACACCGCCGACGGCCAGTCCGAGCGCGCCGACCACCAGGGCCCGCGCCGTCAGCGACGCCGCCGCGCGCCGGGCGCCCGCGCCGCCGCGGACCCGCGCCCGGCCGGTGAGGAACGCGATGCCCACGCCGGCGAGCACCGCGAACAGCGCCGCGGCGTTGCCGGTGGCCACCAGCCCGACCCACGTCTCCCGGCCCTGGTCGTCGGTGACGTAGAGCGCGTGCACGGCCATCATGCCGAGCAGCGCGACACCCCGGGCGGCGTCGACGCCGAGGACGCGGCGCCGCGCGGTCGGGGCGACGGGCACCGGTCGGGTGGGTGCGGTCATCGTCATCGGTGCGGCTCCTGATCAGGTCGGCGGCAGTGCCCCGGCGCGCCGCAGCGCGTCGGTCACCGCGGGCAGGCCGGCGAAGGCGCGGGCGACGTCGTCGGGGGTCGCGACGCCGTGGGCGTTCGCGGCCAGGTAGGCGCGCAGGGCGTCGTCGAACGCGTCGTGGCCTGCCCGCTCGCGGGCGGCCAGCAGCACCGCGGCGCCCTGGTCGTAGACACCGGTGTTGTAGGGCCCGAAGCCGCGCTCGGCCCACGCGGCCATGGACAGCCCGAGGTCGTCGCGCGCGGGGTCGACCTCGTAGCTGCCCCCGGTTCCGGTGACGCGCGCCTGCGCGTAGGTCGTGAACGCCTCGTCGAGCCACGGGTCGCGGCCCTGGTCGTTGCCGACGAGCCCGTAGAACCACTGGTGGGCGAGCTCGTGGGCGACGAGCTCGGGCAGCTCGCCCGGAGCGGTGTCCCCGAACTGCAGCGCCCCGGTGAACTCGATGCCCGACGACTGCGACGGTGCGATCGCCACCCACAGGTCGCGCTGGGGCATCGGGCCGAGCAGCTCCTCGAGGCGCCCGAGCGCGCCGTCGACCTCGTCGGCCCAGCGCTCCGGGGCGACGCGGGTCCCGGCGACGGGCGTGACCAGGTGCAGCCGGGTGCCGCCGGCCAGGTCGCGCTCGAGCACCCGGTAGGCACCGACCGCGACGGCGACGTCGCGCATCCCGTCGGCGCGGAAGGTGTGGGTGGTGGTGCCGGGACGGGCCCCGGGTGCGGTGCCCTCGGCCCGTCCCACGCCCGACACCGCGGCCCCGTCGGGAGCGGTGACGCGCAGCGCGTCGAGCCGGAACTCCTCGCTGACGGCGGTCTCGCCGGGGATGCGGACGGGGTCGTCGCGCACCCAGCCCCGCCCGCGCACCCACGCGAGCATCGGGAAGGCCGAGCCGAACCACGCGGTGCCGGCCGAGGTGCCGAGGCGCTCGTCGGCGTCCGCCCCGAGACGCACCGCGAAGCCCAGTTCGGCGCGCACGGGCGTGCCCGCGTCGACGCACGACGGCAGCGGCAGCTCCACCAGCGTCCCGCCGGCCCGGACGGACGGCGCCGCCGCCCGCCCGTCGACCGACGCGTCGGTCACCCGCAGCGCGTTGCCCTCCGACGCCGGCGACGGCGCGTTCGGCCAGGTCCGGAACACCAGCTCGCAGATCCGCCGGTCGGGCGTGAACGTCACGGACTCCCGGCCGGCGGCGCCGCGCAGGTCCGGGGCGAGGTCGTAGGACAGGTCGACCGACGGCCGCTCCGGCCACGGCGCGGCCTGCGCCGGCGGGGTGGCGCAGCCGGCGACGACCAGCACGGCGGCCAGGACGAGCAGCAGGGGCCTCACGACACGGTCCGGGCGACGAGATCGCGGGCCAGGTCACGAGCGTCCGGGGCCGCGGTCAGGCCGGCGCCGGTGAACCAGTCGGCGGTCGCCTCGGGGTGCGGCCCGACGACGCCGACGCGCCCGGCGCCGTACGGGGCGACCGCGGCCGCGACCTGCCCGTCGCGGTAGCGGGCGAGCACCGAGGCGCGGTCGTCGACCTCCAGCGCGGCCGGGTCCTGCGCGAACACCGCGCGGCGCGTGCCGCCCCAGTCGACCTCGATCACCGTGTCGTCCTCGGTGTCGAGGGCCTGGTCGGTGTCGCCGGGCAGCAGCCCGAAGCCGGGCGTCGCGCCGGCGAGGTAGGCGCCGAGGCAGAACCCCAGGTAGTGCCCGCCGCCGGCGACGAACCCGCGCACCGCGCGACGGTGCCGCTTCATCCGCCGCCAGCCCTGGCGCAGGGTCCCGCCGCCGGGCTGGGCGTAGACCGTGGCGCCGGCGAGCACCTCCTCGGTGAGCGCCAGGACCTCGTCGGGGCCGACGTAGCGCACGTCGAACCCCGAGGAGGCCAGCACGGACGCGACAGCCTCGGGGCAGCCGGACAGGCTCGCGGGCCCGCGGTAGACGAGCGCCCTCACGTGGCCTCCCCGGGCTCCGCCACACCGCGGGCCGGGATGCCGCGCCAGCGACCACCCGCGCCGAGCTCCTCGCCCTTCATCAGCAGCGAGAGGCGGTCGAGGTCGACGTCCGCGCCGACCGTGGCGTCGTAGAGCACGACCGACCGCGCCCCGACGGTGGCGCCGGGCTCGACCCGGACCGTGGACATCTTCATCACCCGGTCTTCGAAGAGGTGGGTCTGCAGGGACACGCCGGGCCCGACGGCCGCGTCGTCGCCGATCTCGACGAGGTCGAACTCGGTGACGAACGTCGTCGCGATCCACGTGCGTCGCCCGATGCGCGCACCGAAGCGGCGCAGCGCCACCGGGAGGAACGGGGTGCCGGTGAGCATCCCGAGCAGCGTCGGCACCGCGGCCGCCTCGTAGAGCCCGGTGACGAGCTCGGTACGGCGGACGAACGGGTCCCACAACGGGGCGACCCGCGGCCGGTAGGTGCCGACGACGTGGCGCTTGACGGCGACGACGTAGGCGACGATCGCGAGGCTCGCCGCGAGCGCGATCAGGGGCGCGCCGAGCGCGACGGGCAGCAGGTCGCGGCCGCGGGCGACCAGCGAGAGGACCAGCAGGTACAGGTACAGCCCGACGCCGAGCAGCGCGGCGGGCAGGCAGGCGCGCACGAGCTCGACGGCCAGGCGCTGACGCACCCGTCGCCGGCCCGGGCGCACGGTGTCCTCCTCGGCGTAGTCGCCCGAGTCCTGCCGCTGCGGCAGGTGCATCGCGGGCGAGCCGAGCCAGGACGACCCGTCGGGCACCCCCTCGGCCGGCGGCACCGTGTGCACCCCGACCAGCGACCCGTCGCCGGTCCCGACCCCGGACGGCACGAGGGCGGCGTTGCCGACGAACGCGCGGTCGCCGACGCGGGTCGGGCGCAACAGCAGGCGGCCGTCGGCGTACGTGGCGGCACCGATGCTCGCCATGTCGGCGACGAAGCTGTCGTCGCCGAGGGTGAGCAGGTCGGGGTCGAGGTGCGCGGCCGTCGAGACCTCGGCGCCGCGCCCGACCCGCGCGCCGAGCAGGCGCAGCCACGGCACCGTGTAGAGCGTCGCGTAGAGCGAGTTCGTGAACGCGAGGCTGTAGGCCAGCAGCGCGTCGGCGACCCACTTGCGCAGCCCGAGCGCCGAGCGCGCCGGGTGGATGCCGACGGGGGTGCGCGGCAGCACGAGGCGCCGCCCGAGCGCGACGACGGCGCACACCGTCACGACGAACACCGGCCCCGCGAGCAGCGTCGCGGCGAGCCCGGCGAGCACGCCCGCGGCCAGCAGCGCGCCCCACACGACGAGCACCGACGGCACGACCATGACCACCGCGGCGACCTCGAGGCCGACGAGCCCGGCGAGGGCGCCCGGCAGGTGGCGCAGGCGCCACCCCGGCAGTGGCCCGGCCGAGCGCATGGACGCCAGGGCCGGGTCCTGGGTCGTGACCTCCGCCGGCGGCGATCCGGCCCACGTGACGCCGGCGGGGACGACCTCGTCGCGGCCGAGCGCGGACTGCTCGCCCAGCATCGCGCGCTCCGCGACGCGGGAGCCGGGGGAGAGCACGCTGTTCGCGCCGGCGACCGCGCGGCGGTCGAGGTGGATCGGGGCGACCACGACCCAGCCGTCCTCGACGGCCCACGGGTGCAGGACGGCGCCGTAGCCGACGGCGGCGTCGTCGTCGAGGTGCAGGAGACGGGGCAGGCTGATGTCGGTGGCCGCGACGTGCACGCGCCGCCCGACACGCGCCCCGAGCAGGCGCAGGTACGGCGCGAGGAACGGCGAGCCCGCGAGCACGGGCAGCGGTGCCTGGCGCAGGACGAGGTCCAGCGTCCAGAGCCGCAGGTAGGTCGGGCCCCAGAGCCGGTAGTGGCCCGGGCGGATGCCCGCGGCGAGCGGCCGGGCGAGCAGCACCGGCAGCACCCAGCGCACCCCGAGCCAGGCCGCGGCGCCCGCGACGAGGACCTGCGCGAGCACGGCGGTCGAGACCGTGCCGTCGTTGGTGGTGTAGACCCAGCTCAGGGGCAGTGTGACGGCGAGCAGCAGCAGGTAGATCAGGACGGCCTGCGCCGCACCCGCCGCCGCGACCCGGCGCCCGGAGTGGCGGGTCGGGCCGGGACGGGCGGCCGCGGAGGTCGTCTCGCCGGACCCGGCGGTCGCGAGGTGCGCGGCGAGGGAGCGCACCGTCGGGTGCGCGTAGAGGTCGCGGACGGCGGGACTGCCGCCGATCCCGCGCTCGCGCAGCAACGTGACGGTGGTGGCGGCGAGCAGGGAGTGCCCGCCGAGGGCGTCGAAGAAGTCGGCCTCGACCGAGAGCTCGTGCTCCGGCACACCGGTGGACTCCGCCCAGACCGCGGCGATGTGCTCCTCGAGCTCGCCCTCGGGGGCGACGACGGGTCCGGTCGCCGCGACGAGGCGCCGACCCGCGGGCGGCGGCAGCTGCGTGCGGTCCACCTTGCCGCTGACCTGTGTCGGCAGGGCGTCGAGGACGTCGAGCGTCGCCGGGATCATGTAGGCGGGGACGCGGTCGCGCAGGAGGGCGGTGAGCCGGGCCTCGAGGTCGCGGTCGTCGGTGACGACGACGTACGCCGCGAGGTCGCCGTCGTGCAGGGCCACCACCGCGCTGCCGACCTGCGGGTCGGCGAGCAGCACGCTCTCGATCTCGCCGAGGTCGACGCGGTGCCCGCGGACCTTGACCTCCGCGTCCGCCCGGCCCAGGTACTCGACCTCGCCGCCGGTCCAGCGGCCCAGGTCGCCGGTGCGGTACACCGCGTCCCCGCTGGCCGGGTGGGCGACGAACTTCTCGGCGGTCTTCTCCGGCATCCCGACGTAGCCGCGCGCGACGCCGGGTCCGGCGAGGGCGATCTCGCCGACCTCGCCGGGCGGCACCGGCCGGTGCGCCGGGTCGTCGGGCTCGAGGAGCTCGACGCCGTAGGTGGGCAGCGGGCGCCC
Organism: Actinomycetospora aeridis; assembly: GCF_037400275.1. Lineage (NCBI taxonomy): Bacteria > Bacillati > Actinomycetota > Actinomycetes > Pseudonocardiales > Pseudonocardiaceae > Actinomycetospora > Actinomycetospora aeridis. Next base: position 6,168 of record NZ_JBBEGL010000001.1, read on the forward strand.
GATCGTCACCGGCCGGCCCGGCACGAGCTCGCACCAGGTGGCGGTGACGGTGGCCTCGGTGGGCCCGTAGGTGTTGAGCATCCGGCGTCCCGGACGGGCCCAGCGCTCGACGAGCTCCGCGGGGCAGGCCTCGCCGCCGACGAGGACGCTGCGCAGGTCGGGCAGCTCGCGGGGGATCGTCGCCAGCAGCGTGGGGACGCAGTAGAGGACGGTGACGCGGGCACGCTCGAGGTGGTCGGCGAGGTCGGCGCCGAGGCGGCGCTCGTCGTTCGGGCCGGCGACGAGGGTGGCGCCGACGGCCCACGTCGGCCAGATCTCCTCGATCGAGAAGTCGAAGGAGATCGTCATGCCCTGGTGCACCCGGTCGTCGGGGCGGACGTCGTAGACCGACGGCACGACGGCCACGAAGTTGGTGATGCTCGACTGCGCGACCTCGACGCCCTTGGGGCGGCCGCTGGAGCCGGAGGTGTAGATGACGTACGCGGCGGGGTCGTCGTCGCCGGGCGGACCGCGGCTCTCGGGCCGGTGGGCCGGCGCGCGGTCGAGCAGGGTGCTCTCGGCGTCGAGGGCGAGCCAGGGGCGGTCGAGGCCGGTCCGGCTCAGCGCCTGCGAGGTCAGCACCAGGTCGACGTCGGCGTCGTCGAGGACGTAGGCGACGCGGTCGGCGGGCGACTCGGGGTCGACGGGCACGAACGCCGCGCCGGCCTTGAGGGCGCCGAGCAGCGCCACGTAGGTCTCCGGGGAGCGCTCGAGGAACAGCGCGACGCGGGCACCGGGCCGGACGCCCCGCTCGTGCAGGACGTGGGCGAGCCGGTTCGCCCGGGCGTCGAGCTCCGCGTAGCTCGTCGGCCGCCCCTCGTGCTCGACGGCGACGGCGTCGGGCGTGACGTCGGCGGTGCGCTCGAAGACGTGCTCGAGGCGTGCCTCCGGGACGCGGTGCGGGCCGACCCCGCTCGGGAGCTCCTGGGTGGCTGCCTCGGTGTCCCCGATGGCGTGTGCGATCACTGACGCGGTTCCCCCTCGTCCCCTGTCGCGCTGTCCCTGTCGCGGGCCAGCGGTGGCTGTACCTCGCGGGCTCCGGCTGCGAAACGCGACCGAGGAGGACCGTCGACCATGTCACAGACGGGTAACGCAACCACGCAGCGTGAACAGAAACGGACGTCGCGTGACGCTTCGCTGCGCACGGAGCCACGACCGGGTGGCCTACTCGTAGAAGAGGGCCCCGCGGGTCTTGAAGGTGCCCATGCCGGTCGACCCGGTGACGTGGATCGTCGGGCGGCCGGGCGCCGCCTGCGCCTGGTGCCGGTTCTTGACGGTGCCCCACGCCGAGCGCAGGTCGTCGGTGTCGACCGACCACCCCTCGGGCAGGACCAGCACGACGCTGCCCATGCCGCCCTTGATCTCGAGGTCGATGCGCGGCAGCGAGGTGGAGACCTCGCGGAAGTCGAGCTTGACGTCCGACATCGCGGCCTCGGCGACGATCCGCGCCGGGACCCGCCAGGCGCCGGTGCGCTTCTCGCTCGACCAGCCGGCGGTGATCACCAGGGGCTTCTCGTCGGACCGTGACGCGAGGTGTCGCTGCTGCTGCCAGGGCAGCGTCGCCGGCAGGTCGGCGACGAGGGGCTCGAGGTCGGCGTAGGTCCGCGCCGCGTAGGTCTGCGCCAGGCGCTCGTCGACCTCGGTGAGCTCGAGGCGGCCCTCGCCCAGCGCGGTCCGGAGGATCTCGGCCACGGCCTCGCGGTCGGCGTCGCCCGCCCTCAGCTCCCCACCCTCGGCCACACCCGACAATCTAGACGTCACCGCCCGGGGCGTCCGGCGCGCGACTACCGTGCCGCGGGTGCTGGGCCCGGTGCTGGACGGCGAGGTCGCGCTCGGCCTGCGCACCGCGCCGAGCCGGGTGCTGTTCGGTCCCCACGTCACGCACCTCGCCGACCCGCGGCGCCCACGTGCCCTCGGGCCCGACCACGTCGCGCACTACCGGGCCCGGGCGGCCGGGGGCGCGGGCGTCGTCGTCACCGAGGTCGCGTCGGTCGTCGCGGAGGACCATCCGTACGAGGACGCGCCGCTGGCCGATCTCTGTTCGGCCGGTTGGTCCGCGGTCGCCGAGGCCTGCCGGCCGTACGGGACGCTCGTGCTCGCCGGGCTGGGCCACGCGGGCGGGCAGGGGTCGTCGGCCTACACGCGCGGCCCGCTGTGGGCGCCGTCGGCGGTGCCGGACCCGGCGAGCGGGGAGGTGCCGGCGGTGCTCCCGCCCTCGGGGATCGCCGCGGTGGTCGAGGGGTTCGCGTCCGCCGCCGCGGCGGCCGTGGCCGCGGGGTGCGACGGCGTCGAGATCGGGGCGGGGCAGCACGCCCTGCTGCGGCAGTTCCTGTCCGGGCTGACCAACCTCCGCGACGACGCGTACGGCGCCGACCGGGCGCTGCTGCTCGAGGAGGTGCTCGGCGCCGTGCGGAGGGCGGTGGGTGCCGACGCCGTCGTCGGACTGCGCCTGACCGTCGACGAGCTGGCACCGTGGGCGGGGATCACGCCGCCCGTCGTGCGATCCGTGCTGTCGCGGGTCGCCCCGCTGGTCGACCTCGTCGTGCCCGTGCGGGGCTCGGCGCTGACGGTCGGGGCGACGCGGCCCGACGGGCACACCGCCCCTGGCTTCCTGCGGGCGGCGTGCCGGGACCTGCGCGTCGAGGGGGTGGCGACGGTGCTGGCGGGCAGCGTCGTCGACGTCTGGCTCGCGGCCTCGGCGCTGGCCGCCGGCGACGCCGACCTCGTCGAGATGACCCGCGCGCAGCTCGCCGACGCCGACCTCGTGGCCCAGGTCCGCGCCGGCGCCTCGCCCCGCCCGTGCGTGCTGACCAACCAGCAGTGCCGGGCGCGCGACGTCCGCAACCCGCGGATCTCGTGCACGGTCGCCGCTCCCGAGGTGCCCGAGCGGGTGGTGGGGCGCTCCGCGGAGCCGGTGCTCGTCGTCGGGGCCGGGCCGGCGGGGCTCGAGGCCGCGCGGACCCTGGCGCGCGGGGGGTGCCCGGTGCGCGTGGTGGAGCGCTCCTCTGCCGTCGGCGGCCTCCTGCCGCTCGTCGCCGGGCTGCCCGGGCGGGAGCGGTTCGCGCGGCTCGTCGACTGGTACGTCGAGGAACTGACGGCGTCGGGGGTGCCGATCTCCCACGGTGTCGCCTGGTCCGGGGTGGTGTTCCAGCCTGGCGGCCACGCTGACGTTGGACGTCAGGAAAGCACCCACGATCTTGCGACCGGGCGGGTGGTGCTGGCGACCGGCGGCGTCGACCGGCCGGGACGCGGGACGCCGATCGCCGCGGCACTGCGCGACGGTCTGCCGCCCGGCCCGGTGGTGATCGAGGACCCGGTCGGTGACGGCGCGGCGGTGGCGCTGGCCGAGCGGCTCGCCGGCGACGGGCGCGAGGTGGCGATCGTGGCGCCGGGTGTGCTGATCGGCCCGGGGCTCGCGCGCACCGGCGACCTCGTCGACGCCCAGGCGCGGCTGGCGCGGGCGGGTGTGCGGCGGGTGACGGAGTCGTCGGTGACGGCGTTCGCCGACGGCTCCGTGACCGTCGCCGACGTCGTGACGGGGGCCGCCACGTCGTGGCCGGCGGCGGTGCTGGTCGACGCGGGGCCGCGGCGCGCCCCGCCCGTGCCGTCGCGTCCGGGGCTGATCGCGGTGGGCGACGCCGTCGCGCCGCGGACGGTCGCCGAGGCGATCCGCGAGGGCCGGGCGGCGGCGCGGGAGCTGATGGCGTGAGCGTCCTCGGCGAGCCCGTCCGGCTGGGGCCCCGCGTCGCGCGGAACCGGATCGTCTTCCCCGCGCACCTGACGAACGCCGCGGTGGCGCGACGCCCGACCGCGCAGCACGCGGCGTACTACGGCGCGCGGGCGGCCGGCGGGGCCGGGCTGGTGATCACCGAGGAGCAGTCGGTCGACCCCGCCGACCGGCCGTACGAGAAGCTCGTCGACGGCACCGACCCGGCCGTCGTGCCGGGCTACCGCGCGATCGCCGACGCGGTGCACGCGGGCGGTGCGCTCGTGCTGGCGCAGCTGGGGCACAACGGCGGCCAGTCGTCGTCGCTCTACTCCCGGGCGCCGGTGGACGGGGTGGACGACGAGCCGGACCCGATGTTCGGCGAGGTGCCGCGGGTGCTGTCCGAGGCGGGGCTCGCGCGGCTCGTCGACGGGTTCGGGCTGGTCGCGTCGCACGTGGCGGCCGGCGGGCTCGACGGCGTCGAGATCCAGTGCTCGCAGGCGTCGCTCATCCGCCAGCTGGTGTCGTCGCGGTCGCCGCGGGCGCTGCCGTTCCTGCTCGACGTGCTGCGGGCGGTGCGGACGGCGATCGGCCCGGACCGGGTGCTCGGCGTGCGGGTGCAGGGCGACGAGGGGATCCCCGGGGGGCTCTCCGCGTCCGACGCGGTCGAGGTGGCGCGGGCCGTCGAGCCGCTCGTGGACTACGTCAACACCGCCGTCGGCGTCGCCACCCGGACCCTGCCGCTGATCGAGCCGCCGATGGGCGTCCCGGCGGGCTACGCCGCGCATGTGCCGTCGGCGGTGCGGGCGGCGGTGTCGGTGCCGGTGATCGGCGTCGGGCGCTTCACGACGCCGGCGCAGGCGCGCGAGGCCGTCGCGTCGGGGTCGTGCGACCTCGTGGGTGTCGTCCGGGGCCAGATCGCGGACCCGAGCTTCGCGTCGCGCGCGCTGGCGGGGGAGCGCGTGCGCCGCTGCATCGGGTGCAACCAGGAGTGCATCGCGCGCGTGGGGCTCGACCAGCGCCTGGGGTGCGCGGTGAACCCGCTGGTCGGCGGTGAGTCCACCGCAGCGAACGGGTATCTCGCTGCCTCTACGCGCGCGAAGTCCGCGTTCGCGCGCGTGCTGGTGGTCGGCGGGGGGCCGGCCGGGCTGGCGGCGGCGGTCGCGGCGGCGCGACGCGGGCACGCGGTGACCCTCACCGAGCGCTCCGACGTCCTCGGCGGGCAGCTGGCGCTCGCGTCCCGCGCCCCGGAGCGCCGGGAGCTGGCGAACCTCGTCGCCGACCTGGCCCACGAGGCGCGCACCCTGGGTGTCGTCGTGCGGCTGCGGACCCCGGTGGCGTCGGTCGAGGGGGTCGACGCCGTCGTGCTCGCCACCGGCGCGCGCCCGTCGCTCCCGTCCTGGGCGGTCGGGCACGACCGGGTCGTCGACGTCACCGACGTCCTCGCCGGGCGCGTCACCCCGAGCGGGCGGGTGCTCGTCGTCGACGCCGGGCGGGGGCACGCGGCGACCTCGGTGGCGGAGCTGCTCGCGCGCCGGGGTGCTGACGTCGCGACGCTGACCGCGGCGCTCGTCGCCGCGGGCGACCTGGCGCCGACCCTCGACCGCGAGCGCTGGCGCCGCCGGGCCGCCGAGGTGGGGATCGCGGAGCACACGGACCGGGTGGTGCTGGCGTGCCGCGACGGGCTGGTCGTCGACGTGCTCGAGCACCTGACCGGTGTGGTGACGCCCTGGGCCGCCGACTGGGTGGTGCACGCCGGGCCGCCGACGCCGGAGGTGCCCTCGCTGGTCACGCACGTGCCGGTCGTCCGCGTCGGCGACTGCCTCGCCCCGCGCGGCATCGACGCCGCGGTCCGCGAGGGCACGGCCGCATGTGAGCACTTTCCGGGGTCATAGGCCCGGAAAGTGCTCACATAGGGTCGGGTGCGTGCAGCTGGGGGACGCGCGATGGGCGCAGTGCGAGGACGTGCCGGTGCTGCTCGTGCCGGTCGGCGCCACCGAGCAGCACGGCCCCCACCTACCGCTCGGCACCGACACCACCGTCGCCGCCACCGTCGCCGCGCGCAGCGGCCTGCCGACCGCGCCGGCGCTGCCCTACGGCGCGTCCGGCGAGCACGAGGGCTTCCCCGGCACGGTCTCGATCGGCACCGAGACCCTCGCCGCCGTGATCGTCGAGCTCGGCCGCTCGGCCTGCCGCTTCGCCCGGCGCCTCGTCCTCGTCAACGGGCACGGCGGCAACGTCGCCGCGCTGCGGGTCGCCGTGCCGATGCTGCGCGCCGAGGGCCGCGACGTGGCGTGGTTCCCGTGCGGCGTGCCCGGCGCCGACGCCCACGCCGGGCGTCACGAGACGTCGCTGATGCTCGCGCTCGGCCCGGACACCGTGGCGCAGGACCTCGCCGAGCCCGGCAACACCGCGCCCCTGCGGGAGCTCATGCCCGCGATCGCGGCGGGCTCGGTGCGTGACGTGAGCCCGTCGGGCGTGCTCGGCGACCCCACCGGTGCGACGGCGGCCGAGGGCGCCGAGACGGTGTCGGTGATGGTGGCCGCGCTCGTCACCGCCGTCGGCCGGTGGACCGTCGACGACGCGACCGGGCGCCTCACCTGAGCCGGCGCACGACCGCGTCGGCGAGCCGGTCGGCGGCGCCGGGAGCGTGCTCGAGGAACAGCGACGGCTCGGCCAGCTCCACCTCGAGCACCTGCGGGCCCTCGGGACCGGGCAGCAGGTCGATGCGGGCGTAGAGCATCGGCGTCGCCAGGTGCTCGAGGACGTGCGCCGCCACCGCCGTCTCCGCGGGCGACGGCTCCCGCGCGCTGATGTCCTCCGGCGCGAACAGCCCCTCGACGAGCCCGCCGCCCGACGCCAGCAGCGCGCCCTTGCGCACGGCGTGCGACGGCGCCCCGTCGATCGCCACCACCGCCGTCTCGCCCACCTCGTCGACCGCCGCCAGGTACGGCTGCACGAGCACCGGCCGCCCGGCGTCGAGCAGCGCGCGCACGTGGGCCGCCGAGCGCCCGGACTCGCCGGGGCCGCAGCGCAGGGTGTCCTTCGACCCGGCCGACACGCACGGCTTCACGACGTGCTCGACGCCGACGTACGGGTGCGCGGCGGGGTCGGTGTCGTCGGAGCCGGGCTCGAGCACCGCCGACGGGACGACGGGCAGCCCGGTGCCCGCCAGCTCGAGCAGGTAGTGCTTGTCGGTGGTCCAGGCGAGCACCGACGCCGGGTTGTGCAGCGCGCTGACCCGCTCGACGGCGTCGGCCCACGCGAGGAACTCGCGGTGGCGGGTGGGGTAGTCCCAGGTCGAGCGGACGAGGACGAGGTCGAACGCCGACCACGCGACGTCGGCGTCGTCCCAGACCGCGGGCTCGGCCTCGACGCCGCGCGCCCGCAGCCGGTCCTCCAGGAGGCGGCCCTCGTCGTCGAGGAGCCCGGGGACCTCACGACAGGTAGCGAGGGCGATGCGCATGTCCTGATCGTCCCCGAAGGGTCCGACAGGTTCGGCCCGACGACCGCGTCCGTCCTCGCGGTGTTCACGGGCCCGGCGGACACTCGGGCAGCATGACCGGACTGCTCACCGGCGACGATCTCCTGGCCCGCGCGGAGGCCGCGCTCGCGGTGGCGCTCCCCGACGCGCTGGGCGTCGAGTTCGTCGACCCGTACGCCCCGCTCGACGGTGTCGTCCTCCCCGTTGCCGGGATCGCCGTGACCCCTGCCGCGACCGCCCACGCCGCTGCGCTCGGCGCCGCGATCGAGCTCGCCGGCTACCTCGCGGTGCTGCCGACGCTGACCCCGGCCCAGCACGCTGTCACCCACCAGATCTCCACGCAGTACCTGCGCCCGGCGGCCGCGGGCCGGCGTGTCCGCGTGGTCGGGAAGCTCGCCAAGCGCGCCCGGGAGGTGGCGTTCGTCAGCGTCACCGCGAGCCTCGAGGACGGCCCCGACCGTCCCGTCGCGCTCAGCCAGGTGACGAAGTCGATCGTGGGCGCGAACTAGGACCAACCCGCTGCGAACGCGTTCTCCGTGTGCACGGCCTCGGTGATCCGGAAGACGGTCTCCCGCCCGGTCCCGGCGTCCCGCGACGGGCGGACCTCGGCGGTGCCCGTCAGCTGCAGCGTCGCCCCGGTCCGGAAGTCCGGGAAGAGCAGGCCGGCGGCGGGATTCAGGCGCAGGTTCCCCGACGTCATCATCATCGCGTTGCCGACGTAGTCGGGCCAGGACAGCTCACCGGGGGAGAGGACCCGGACGAACCCGGGGTCGCCGCCGCGGTGCGAGACGTCCGCGCCGCTCCCGGCGGCGGTGGCGACGAAGAAGGTGTCGGCGTTCGCCACGAGCCGTGCCTGGTCGTCGTCGAGGACCGTGCCCCGGGTCGTCGTCGCGTGGCCCGGGAGCGCCCCGTCCGGCACGGCGCGGGCCAGGATGTACTTCGGGCAGTTGCCGAAGGCCTGGTGCACGGCCACCTCGCCGCCGTGCTCGCGCGGCCGCCACCGGCCGTTGATCCGGAGCCGCCGGCGCGTGGCGAGGTCGATCGCGAGCGTGCCGACGTCGGCCGGTCCGCGCAGGACGTCGGCCAGGGGATCGGTGGGCAGGGCGCCGACCGACGTCCGCAGGGTGTGGGGGTCGACGGCCGTGACGGACCCGGCCGGGCCGTGCAGGCCGGTGGCCCAGACCCGTCCGTCGTGGTCCGCGGCGCCCAGCACCAGCAGGCGCTGCCGGAGCAGGAAGTCCGCGGCGCCCGTGGGCAGCGTGCTCGCGACGATCGGGTGGACCCGCGCCGCCATCTCGGTGAGCCCGGCGTCCCGCTGCGCCGCCAGCTCACCGGGGTGGAACGCGAGTCGATCGGGGAGTTCGGCCATGCTCGACATAGTTACCGAACGATCGGTAATAAACAAGTCGTCACGGGTTCTCCGGCGACAGCAGGGCGGGCAGGAGCGCGACGGTCTCGGCGAAGGCCCCGGTGTCGCCGGTCACGCGAGCCAGGACGAGCGCCCCTTCGATGCGCACGAAGGCGTCCTTCGCGGCGCGCAGGGCGGCGTCGGGACGGTGGCCGGCGCGTCGCGCGGCGTCCGACATCGCCTCGATCCAGGCCGTCGCGAGCGACCGGGCGTGGTCGCGCAGCGGCGCGGGCGCCCCGGCCAGCGTCATCGAGTCGAGGACGCAGGACAGCGCTCCGGCGGCGTAGAACTCGCCGAGCCGGCGGGCCGTCTCCGCGATGCCCCGGGCGACGTCGGCGTCCTCGCGCATGGGTGCGAGGACCTGCGCGAAGCGCTGCTCGACCGTGTCGAGGACGACGTCGGCCATCTGCGCCTTGCCGCCGGGGAAGCGGTGGTAGAGGCTCGCGCGCTGGAGCCCGGCGGCCGCCGCCAGGTCGCCGATCGCGGTCCCCTCGAACCCCTTCGCGCGGAACACGGACACGATCACGTCGACGAGCGCCTCGTCGGCGATGGCGGGTGGGCGCGGCATGACCGGAAGGTTACCGAACCTTCGGTCAAGAACCGCGGGACGTGTCCTCGGTCGCTGCCCTCCACGCCGCCGCTGCCTACACTCGCCCGCCATCGCCACCGGAACCCTCGCCCCCGCCCGGCCGTCGCGCCTGCCCGACGGCTGGACCGTCGTCCTCGATCGCCGGGTGCTGCGCGTCGACGGCGGTCGCACGCTGGTCGGCGGCTCGCCGCCGCGGGTGTTGCACCTCGCGCGCGCCGCCTACGACCGGCTCGCCGGCCCGGACGGCGTCGCGGCCGAGGCGCGGCTGGTCGTCACCGACGCGACGTCCGCGGCGCTGGCCCGCCTGCTCACCGACGCCGGGGTCGCCCACCCGCAGCCCGCGCACCCCGGCGCCCCGGACGCCGCGACGGTGTCGGTCGTGGTGCCCGTGCGCGACCGCCCGGACGAGCTGGCCCGCCTGCTCGCCGCGCTGGGCGGGTCCGGGGTCGCCGAGGTCGTGGTGGTCGACGACGGCTCCGCGGACCCCGACGCCACGGTCCGGGTCGCCGCGACGCACGGGGCGCGGATCGTGCGGCACGCGGTCTCGCGCGGCCCCGCCGCCGCCCGCAACACCGGCGCCGGAGCCTCGACCGGCGCGCTCGTGGCGTTCCTCGACTCCGACGTCGTCCCCGAACCCGGCTGGCTCCCGACGCTCCTGGGCCACCTCGCCGACCCGGCCGTCGGCCTCGCGGCCCCCCGGATCGTGGCGTGGTCCGGGGTGGCCGGCGATGCGGCGTTGCTGGCGTCCCACGCCGGGCTCGCCACATCCTCGGACCACGACACGCCGGGTGACGCTCCGCGCAGCTCACCGGGGCCCGGGGTCGTCAGCCTGGCGGCCACGCTGACGTTCAGCGTCAGAAAAGCCACCCGCTCGATCGCGCGCGGGGTGGTGGCCCGCTACGAGGAGCGACGCTCGAGCCTCGACCTCGGCGCCCGGCCCGCCCCGGTGACCGCCCGGTCGCGGGTGGCCTACGTGCCCAGCGCCGCGCTCGTCGTGCGCCGCGAGGCCCTCGGCGCGGGGTTCTCCGAGGACATGCCGGTCGCCGAGGACGTCGACCTCGTCTGGCGCATCGCCGGCGACGGGTGGCGGCTGCGCTACGAACCCGCCGCACGGGTCGCCCACGAGCACCGCGACACCGTCGGCCCGTGGCTCACGCGCAAGGCGTTCTACGGCACCGGCGCCGCCCCGCTCGCCCTGCGCCACCCGCGCCGCGTGCCGCCGGTCGCGCTCGCCCCGTGGACCGCGGCGGCGGTGACGCTCCTGGGGTTCCAGCGGCGGTGGAGCACGGCGGCCGCGGGCGCGGTGACGATCGTCGCCACCGTCCGCCTGGCCAAGGGCCTCCACGACGCCCGGCGCCCCGGGAATCGAGCGGGTGGAAAAACTGACGTTGAACGTCAGCGTGGCCGCCAGGCTGAGACGGCTCGCGAGCTCGCCCGCGCGGCGCGGCTGGCGGCGGTGCTCGCGCCGTGGGGGCTGGGTGGGGCGCTCTGGCAGGCGGCGGGGGTGCTGACGCGGCACTGGTGGCCTGCTGCCGTGGCCAGCGCGCTCGTCTCGCGGCGTGTCCGCCGAGCCCTCCTCGCCGCTGCCGTCGCCGAGGGCCTCGCCGACTGGTGGCGCTTCCGCCCGCCCGGCACGGGGCCAGGAGACGCAATATCGCACCTCGTCGCCCACCGCCTCGACGACCTCGCCTACGGCGCCGGGCTCTGGTGGGGCGCGTGGCGTCACCGCACGGTCGCGCCGCTGCGCCCGGACCTCAGCGGGAAGGCGCCGCAATGAAGATCCTTACCGTCGCTGTCGGCCGCCCCCGGGACGTGGCCGGGCCGAGACCGGGCGAGACCACGAGCACCGCGATCTGGAAGGAACCGGTCGCCGGGCCGGTCGAGGTCGGCCCCGAGAACCTCGTCGGCGACGAGCAGGCCGACCGGCGGAACCACGGCGGGCCGGAGAAGTCGGTCTACGCCTACGGCGAGGAGGACCTCGCCTGGTGGCGCGCCGAGCTCGGCGGGATCGACGACCTCGTCTTCGGCCAGAACCTCACGACCGCCGGCCGCGACCTGCGCGATGCGCGGATCGGCGAGCGCTGGCGGATCGGCACGGCCGAGCTCGAGGTCGTCCAGCCGCGCATCCCGTGCTTCAAGCTCGGGATGCGCGCCGGCGACCCGACGATGCCGCGACGCTTCGTCGCCGCCGACCGGCCCGGCGTCTACCTCCGCGTCACGAGGACCGGGACGATCACCGCCGAGGACACCGTCGACGTCACCGACGGACCCGACGGCGCCCCCACCGTCGCCGAGGTCTTCGGCATCTACCACCACCACCGCGACCGGGCGGCCCGGCTGCTCGACGCCCCCGGCCTGCCGTCCTGGTACCACGAGTGGGCCCGCAAGCGCCTGGGGTCGGGAGAGCGGCGCCTGTCAAGAGACTGACGTCGCCCACTGGACCGGTCAGGCCCGGCCGCTCGGACGTGTCCGGCGGCGGCGAGAAGTGCCAAGGTTTCTCGGTCGACTACCGGGGACGAGGACGCAGCACATGACCAAGTTCGTGTACGACTTCGCCGAGGGTGACCGCGACCAGAAGGACCTCCTCGGCGGCAAGGGCGCCAACCTCGCCGAGATGACCAATCTCGGTCTTCCGGTGCCGCCCGGGTTCACGATCACGACCGAGGCCTGCCGGACCTACCTGGCCGAGGGCAGCGAACCGCCGGGACTCGCCGACGAGGTCACCGAGCACCTCGTCGCGCTGGAGAAGGCGATGGGCAAGGGTCTCGGGCAGGCCGACGACCCGCTGCTGGTGTCGGTGCGCTCCGGGGCCAAGTTCTCGATGCCCGGGATGATGGAGACGGTCCTCAACGTCGGGCTCAACGACAGCTCGGTGCAGGGCCTCGCGTCCCAGGCCGGCGACGACCGCTTCGCCTGGGACTCCTACCGTCGCCTGATCCAGATGTTCGGCGCGACGGTGCTGGGCATCGAGGCCGAGCACTTCGTCGACGCCCTCGAGGACGCCAAGAAGGCCAAGGGCACCACCGACGACCTCGACCTCGACGCCGGGGACTTCACCGCGCTCGTCGAGACGTTCAAGGGCGTGGTCCGCGAGCACGCGGGCCGCGACTTCCCGCAGGACCCGCGCGAGCAGATGGACCTGGCGATCCGGGCGGTGTTCGACTCCTGGAACTCCCCGCGCGCCAACGTCTACCGCCGCCAGGAGCGCATCCCCGCCGACCTGGGCACCGCGGTCAGCGTCTGCTCCATGGTGTTCGGCAACCTCGGCATGGACTCCGGCACCGGCGTCGCCTTCACCCGCGACCCCGCGTCGGGCGAGCAGGGCATCTACGGCGACTACCTGCAGAACGCGCAGGGCGAGGACGTCGTCGCCGGCATCCGCAACACCCTGCACCTCACCGAGCTCGAGCGGATCGACAAGGCCAGCTACGACGAGCTCCTGGGGATCATGACGACCCTCGAGCGCCACTACCGCGACCTCTGCGACATCGAGTTCACGATCGAGCGCGGCAAGCTGTGGATGCTGCAGACGCGCGTCGGCAAGCGCACCGCCGCGGCGGCGTTCACCGTCGCGATCCAGCTCGTCGACGAGGGTCTCATCGACATGGACGAGGCGCTGCTGCGCGTCACCGGCCACCAGCTCGCCCAGCTGATGTTCCCGCGCTTCGACCGTGACGCCGACAAGGAACGGCTCACCACCGGCATGAACGCCTCGCCGGGCGCGGCGAGCGGCGTCGCGGTCTTCGACTCGCCGACCGCGGTGCGGCGCAACAAGGGCGGCGAGAAGGTCATCCTCGTCCGCCGCGAGACCAACCCCGACGACCTCGACGGCATGATCGCCGCCGAGGGCGTGCTGACCAGCCGGGGCGGGCGGACGTCGCACGCCGCGGTCGTCGCGCGCGGGATGGGCAAGACCGCGGTCTGCGGCGCCGAGGAGCTCGAGGTCGACGTCCGCGCCAGGAAGATGACCACGCCGGACGGGCGCGAGATCGTCGAGGGCGACACGATCTCCATCGACGGCACCAACGGCGAGGTCTACCTCGGCGAGGTGCCGGTGGTGTCCAGCCCGGTCATGGCCTGGTTCGAGGGGACGAACACCGAGCGCGGCGAGCTGGTCGAGGCCGTCGACCGGATCCTGTCGCACGCCGACGGCGCCCGCCGGCTGCGCGTGCGCACCAACTCGGACACCGGCGAGGACTCCGCGCTCGCGCGGCAGTTCGGCGCCGAGGGCATCGGGCTCTGCCGCACGGAGCACATGTTCCTCGGCGAGCGCCGCGAGCTCGTCGAGAACCTCGTGCTCGCCGAGACCCGCGACGACCGGGAGAAGTGCCTGCAGGCCCTGCTCCCGCTGCAGATCGAGGACTTCACCGCGATCTACCGGGCGATGGAGGGCCTGCCCGTCACGATCCGGCTGCTCGACCCGCCGCTGCACGAGTTCCTGCCCGACTACACCGAGCTCTCGGTGGAGGTGGCGCTCGACCGCGAGCGCGGCACCCTGACCGAGGAGAAGGAGGAGCTGCTCGCCAACGTCCGCCGCCTCCACGAGCAGAACCCGATGCTCGGGCTGCGCGGCGTGCGCCTCGGGATCGCGGTGCCGGGGCTGTTCGCGATGCAGGTCCGGGCGATCACCCGCGCGGCGGCGACGCTGGCGGCGGAGGGCGTCACGGTGCTGCCGGAGATCATGGTGCCGCTCGTCGGCACCGTGCAGGAGCTGCAGGCGGTCGCGGCCGAGATCGCCGAGGTGGTGGCCGAGCCGGAGTCGGCGGTGAACGGCAGGCCGGTCGAGCACCAGGTCGGCACCATGATCGAGCTGCCGCGCGCGGCGCTCGTCGCGGCCCAGATCGCCGAGACCGCGCAGTTCTTCTCGTTCGGCACCAACGACCTCACCCAGACCACGTGGGGCTTCTCCCGCGACGACGTGGAGAGCTCGTTCTTCTCCGAGTACCTCGAGTCCGGGATCTTCGGGGTGTCGCCGTTCGAGTCGCTCGACGTCGAGGGCGTCGGGGAGCTCGTCGAGATCGCGTCCTGGCGCGGCCGGGAGGTGCGCCACGACCTCAAGCTCGGCATCTGCGGCGAGCACGGCGGCGATCCGGACTCGGTGCACTTCTTCCACCGCGCGGGGCTGGACTACGTGTCCTGCTCGCCGTTCCGGGTGCCGGTGGCGCGCCTCGAGGCCGGGCGCGCGGCGGTGTCGTCCGGGGGATCGTCGGAGGGCTGACGGTGGACCCCGCGCGGTCGTGTCACGTGTGCTCCGCGTGACGGGTGCCCCCCTCCGAACGGAGGGGGGCACGACTGTCCGGACCGGTGCGTTTCGGACGTCGAACGGGCGCGGACCGTGGTCGTCGTACCGCAGAATCGGCTGTCTTGCGTCGATCGTTCCGCGCCTGCGGAAACAGGGCTGGGAAGGGCTCCCACCTCGGGTTTTGATCACACGGACCGACCCCGCAGTGGATGTTGCGCTGCCTCCGCGACGGCGGTGTGATGTGTCCGCGACCACGCCGGAGGTGGTCGGCAACCACGCTCGCCACCGCTCGGTGACGGGTGGGGTTCGAGACACGCCACCACGTCCTCGGCGTGCGACGGTCGGTCTCCGGCACCACGTCGGGCGGCCGAGTGAGGAGAGGTCCATGGCACGCATCCGGACCACCGTCGACGGCCTCGTCTACGAGGACGACGTCGAGCCCCGCATGCTGCTCGTCCAGTACCTGCGGGAACGACTCGGCAAGACGGGCACGGTGATCGGCTGCGACACGAGCAACTGCGGCGCGTGCACCGTCCACCTGGACGGTCTGAGCGTGAAGTCGTGCTCGGTGCTGGCCGTCCAGGCGAACGGCGCCGAGGTCCTCACCATCGAGGGGCTCGAGCGCGACGGCCAGCTGCACCCGATGCAGCAGGCGTTCCACGACAACCACGCGCTGCAGTGCGGGTACTGCACGCCCGGCATGATCATGCAGTCGATCGACCTGCTCGGCGACAACCCCGACCCCTCCGAGCACGAGATCCGTGAGGGCATCGAGGGCAACCTCTGCCGTTGCACCGGCTACCAGAACATCGTGCGCGCTGTCCAGGACGCCGCGTCGAAGATGAAGCCGGGCGCGTCCGCCACGCAGCAGTCGTCCGCCCAGCCCGTGGCCGGCGGTGGCGCCTGATGACGACGACGGAGAACCCGTCCACCCCGGCGCCGGAGATCGGTCGCGATCGCCGCCGCAAGGAGGACCGCCGGCTCATCACGGGCCGCACGCGCTGGGTCGACAACCAGGCGCTGACCGGCCTGCTGCACATCTCGGTCGTCCGCAGCCCGTTCGCGCACGCGACCATCAAGGGCATCGACACCTCGGCGGCCAAGCAGGTCCCCGGCGTCGTCGCCGTGTACTCGGCGGCCGACATCGGCGCCGACCAGGTGCAGCTGCCCTGCGCGTGGCCGATCACCAAGGACATGAAGTCCCCGCAGCGCCCGGCGCTCGCGGGCAGCCGCGTCAACTTCGCCGGCGAGGGCGTCGCCGTGGTCGTCGCCCGCAGCGCGGCGATCGCCAAGGACGCCGCGGAGCTCGTCGAGGTCGACTACGAGGAGCTCGAGCCGGTCCTGGACATGGAGGAGGCGCTGAAGGACGGCGCCACCCTCGTGCATCCCGAGCTCGGCACGAACGCCAACGCGCAGTGGGTGTTCGACTCCGGCGAGGCGGGCTCGGGCGGCGACGTCGCCGAGGCGCTCAAGAAGGCCGAGTCGGACGACGACCAGGTCGTCGTGCGGCGCCGGTTCCGCCAGCAGCGCCTGGTGCCGGTGTTCATGGAGCCGCGCTCCACGGTGGTCGACCCCAACAGCGAGCAGCTGACGATGTGGTCGTCCACCCAGGTGCCGCACATCCTCAAGACGATGCTCGCGCTGACGCTCGGCCTGCCTGAGCACAAGATCCGCGTCATCGCGCCGGACGTCGGCGGCGGGTTCGGCGGCAAGATCGCCGTCGCGCCCGAGGAGGTCCTGACGCTGCTGGTGGCCCGCAAGCTGGGCAAGCCGGTCAAGTGGACCGAGACCCGCTCCGAGTCGCTGCTCACGGCCCACCACGGCCGTGACCAGGTGCAGGAGCTGGCCATGTCCGTCACGAAGGACGGGCGGATCACCGGCCTGGACGTGCGGCTGATCGCCGACATGGGCGCCTACCTCGGCCTCGTCGGGCCGGGCGTGCCGATCCTCGGCGCGTTCATGTTCAACGCGATCTACAAGATCCCGGCGTACCGGTTCGACTGCACCAACGTCTTCACCACCAAGACGCTCACCGACGCCTACCGCGGCGCCGGTCGTCCGGAGGCCACCTTCGGCATCGAGCGGATGATGGACGAGGTCGCCCTCGAGCTCGGCATCGAGCCGCTCGAGTTCCGCGAGAAGAACTGGATCAAGCACGACGAGTTCCCGTTCACCACGGTCAGCACGCTGACCTACGACACGGGCAACTACGAGGCCGCCACCGAGCAGGCCAAGCAGATGTTCGACTACGACGGTCTGCGTCGCGAGCAGGCCGAGCGCCGCCGCCGGGGCGACGTCAAGCAGCTCGGCATCGGCATCTCGACCTTCACCGAGATGTGCGGCCTCGCCCCGTCCCGCGTGCTCGGCTCGCTCGACTACGGCGCCGGCGGCTGGGAGACCGCGTCCATCCGGATGCAGCCCACCGGCAAGGCCGAGGTCGTCGTCGGCGTGAGCCCGCACGGGCAGGGTCACGAGACGGCGTTCTCGCAGATCGTCGCCGACCAGCTCGGCGTGCCGTTCGACGACGTCGAGATCCTCCACGGCGACACCCAGTCGTCCTACAAGGGCCTCGACACCTACGGCTCGCGCTCGCTCGCGGTCGGCGGCATCGCCGTCGTCAAGGCGGCCGAGAAGGTCATCGAGAAGGCCAAGCCGATCGCCGCGCACATGCTCGAGGCCGCCGAGGGCGACCTGGAGTTCTCGGGCGGGAAGTTCACGGTCAAGGGCACCGACAAGGGTGTGGGCATCCAGGACATCGCGCTCGCGGTGTTCGCCGCCCACGACTACCCGGAGGGCATCGAGCCCGACATCGACGCCCACGCGACGTTCGACCCGGAGAACTTCTCGTTCCCGCACGGCACGCACCTCTCGGCCGTCGAGGTCGACACCGAGACCGGCTTCGTCTCGCTGTACAAGTACGTCTGCGTCGACGACGTCGGCAATGTGATCAACCCGCTGATCGTCGAGGGCCAGGTCCACGGTGGCCTCGCGCAGGGCATCGCCCAGGCCCTCTACGAGGAGGCCGCGTACGACGACCAGGGCACGCTGCTCTCGGGCACGCTGGTCGACTACACGCTGCCCACCGCGGCTGACCTGATCAGCTTCGACACCGCGAACACCACCACCGCGTCGACCACCAACCCCCTCGGGGTCAAGGGCGTCGGCGAGGCCGGCACGATCGCCTCCACCCCGGCGGTCGTGAACTCGGTGCTCGACGCGATCCGGCACCTCGGTGTCAAGGACATCGACATGCCCACCACCCCGTACCGCGTCTGGACCGCGATCCAGGCCGCGTCGGGGCACGCCGGGCGCGCCGACGAGGCGAACGTGGCCTCGCCCGGCGCCGGCCTCGGCTCCACGGCCCGTGACATGCCCGAGGGAGGCAACCTGTGATCCCGGCCCAGTTCGACTACGTCCGGCCGACCACCGTCGAGGAGGCGGTCCAGGCCCTGCGTGACGGTGGCGAGGACGCCAAGCTCCTGGCCGGCGGCCAGAGCCTGCTGCCGGTGCTGCGGCTGCGGATGGCCGACCCGTCGCTGATCATCGATCTCGGCGGGATCGCGGAGCTCAAGGGCGTCCGCGAGGACGGCAACGAGGTCGTCGTCGGGGCCATGACGTCGCATTACGACGTCGCCCGCGACGACACCCTGCGCCAGCACGTCGCCCTCATCCAGGAGGCGACGAAGACGGTCGCCGACCCGCAGGTGCGCCACCGGGGCACCCTCGGCGGGGCCCTGGCCCACGCCGACCCGGCCGGTGACCTCGCCGCGCCGGCGCTGGCCCTCGACGCGCAGTTCGTCATCGCCGGGTCGAACGGGACCCGCACGGTGGCGGCGGCGGACTTCTTCGAGGACTACTTCACCACCGCCATCGGCGAGGGTGAGCTCCTCACGGAGATCCGGTTCCCGAAGTACACCGGGTGGGGTGCGCGGTACGAGAAGTTCAACCGGGTCGCGCAGGCCTGGTCGATCGTCGCCGTCGCCGCGACGGTGAAGGTCGACGGCGGCTCCATCTCCGAGGCCCGCATCGGCCTGACCAACATGGCGGGCACCCCGGTGCGCGCCCGGGCCGTCGAGTCGGCCCTGGTCGGGCAGTCCGCGAGCGAGGAGAATGTCCGCAAGGCCGCCCAGGCCGCCGCCGAGGGCACCAGCCCGACCGCGGACGCGGACGCCGGCTCCGACTACCGCGAGCACCTCGCCCGGGTGCTCACCGGTCGGGCCGTCCTCGCGGCCGCGGGCTGACGCCCCGACCGACGACCGAATCACGACGCCGGCCCGCCCCCGCACATCGCGGGGGCGGGCCTCCGTCGTGAACCGCACCCTCCCAGGAGGAACCGAGTGAAGCTCGAGAACGAGTTCACCGTCCCGGTGGACATCGACACCGTGTTCGACGCCCTGAACGACCCCGAGAAGGTCACGCCGTGCTTCCCGGGCGCCACGCTCGACTCCCACGAGGGCGACGACTTCACGGGCACCGTGAAGGTCAAGCTCGGCCCGATCTCCATGACCTACAAGGGCAAGGGCACCTTCGTCGAGCGCGACAAGACCAACCACAAGGTCGTCGTCGACGCCCAGGGCCGTGACTCGCGGGGCAACGGCACCGCGTCGGCCAAGGCCACGCTGACGATGACCGACGACGGCGGAGGCAAGACCAAGGTCAACGTCCTCACCGAGATGCAGGTGACGGGCAAGCCGGCGCAGTTCGGCCGCGGCGTCATGTCCGACGTCGGCGACAAGATCCTGGGTCAGTTCGCGTCCTGCCTCGCCGACGAGTTCGGCAGCAGCAGCGCGGGCGGGTCGTCGGCACCCACCGTGGCCGACACCGACTCCGGGTCCGCCGCGGCGACCGGCGGCAACGGCACCGCGCCCGTGGCGGCGTCGGCGTCCGGTGGCGACGCGCCCGTCAGTGCGCCCGCCGCGCCCACCCCCGTGGCCTCCGGGTCGGGAGCGCCGCAGGCCGCGGCCATGCCGACCACGGTGGCCGGGGCCGCGAAGTCGGACGCGGGCGCCACGCCCGGCGCCTCCGTCGGTGGCGCCGCGACGAGCGCGGGCCAGAGCGCCGCGCAGCCGAGCCAGCCGCGCCGCCAGCAGGTCGAGGCGATCGACCTGCTCGACAGCTCGCGGGAGGCCGTGCTCAAGCGCCTCGCGCCCGTGGGCATCGGCGCGGGCGTCCTCGCCGCGATCATCGCCATCATCCTGATCGCGCGCGGCCGCTCGTCGTAGGCGCGGCAGTCCGCACCGCCCCGTACTGAGCGAAGGGCACCTTCGGTCGATCTACTCGACCGGAGGTGCCCTTCGCTCGTTCCGGGGTGGGCGCGCCGATTCCGGCGAGTGGCGCCCCTCGCCCGTCCATCCGAGCGAAGGTGCCCTTCGGTCGGAACGCGGTGGGCCGGCTCTGCGAGGCTGCTCCCCGTGCACACCGGCGCCACGAACACGATCGTCGACGTGCCCGGCCTGCAGGTCGGCCACGCGGAGCTCGCGGGGGAGGGCGCGCTGTCGGGCACGACGGTCGTCCTGCCCGGCCCCGAGGGCGCGGTCGCGGGGGTGGACGTGCGCGGCGGCGGGCCCGGCACCCGCGAGACCGACGCGCTGGACCCGCGCACCCTCGTCGAGCGGGTGCACGCCGTGGTCCTCACCGGCGGCAGCGCCTACGGGCTCGCGGCGGCCTCCGGGGTCGCCGACGCGCTCGGCGCCCAGGGGCGCGGGTTCCCGGTGGGCGGGCCCGGCGAGGTGGTGCCCGTCGTGCCCGCCGCCGTGGTGTTCGACCTGGGACGCGGTGGCCGCTTCACCGCCCGCCCCGGCGCCGACCTGGGTGCCGCCGCGCTCGCGGCCTGCACCGACGCGCCGCCCGCCCAGGGAGTCGTCGGCGCGGGGACCGGCACCGTCGTCGGCGGGCTCAAGGGCGGTGTCGGTTCGGCGTCCGCGGTGCTCGCCGACGGCACGGTCGTCGCCGCGCTCGTCGTCGCCAACGCCGCCGGCTCCGCGGTCGACCCGGCTACCGGCGAGCTGTGGGGCGCCCGCCACCGTCACGCCGACGACGCCGCGCTCCCGTCCCTGCCCGACGACCGCGACGCGCTGCTCGCGATCCTGCGCGCAGCCGCCGCCCCGCCGACGCTGAACACGACGATCGGCGTCGTCGCCACCGACGCGGGCCTGTCCGTCGCGCAGTGCGCCAAGCTCGCCGCCGTCGGGCAGAGCGGCCTCGCCCGGGCCGTGCGCCCCGCGCACGGGATGACCGACGGCGACACGTTCTTCGGCCTCGCGACCACGGCACGCCCCGCGCCGGACCTCGCCGGGCTGCAGGAGATCCTCACCGCCGGCGCGGACTGCGTCACCCGCGCCGTCGTCCACGCCGTGCTGGCCGCACGCAGCGTCGAGACCCCCGCCGGGCACTGGCGCGCGTACCGCGACCTCGTGGCGGGCGCGTGACGCAGCGGAGGTGACCCTCGCTCCCACCACGGGGCACCATGGGGACGTGGACGGCTACCGCGAGCGCCGGGTGGCGCCGGGGGTGGTGCTCTGGAGCAGCGCCGGGGCGCCGGGCACGATCCTGCCCGACGGGTGCCTCGACCTGATCTGGAACGGGCGCGGGCTCGTCGTCGCCGGGCCCGACGGGGCGGCACGGTCCACCGACGGCGGCGGGCGCGTCCACGTCGGCCTGCGCTTCTCCCACGGGCGGGGGCCGACGCTGCTCGGTGTGCGGGCCGACGAGCTGCGCGACACCACGGTCGGCCTCGAGGCGGTGTGGACCGACGCCGACGCAGGCCGGCTCGTCGAGCGCGTGTCCGACGACCCGGCCGGCGTCCTGACCGGGCTCGCCACGGCCACGCCGCCCGGTGCCGACGAGCGTTTCGGGGTGCGGGTGTTCGCCGCCCTCGCCCGGGGCGCCGACGTCGCGGGCCTGGCCGACGACCTCGGCACCACCCCGCGCACCCTGCACCGGCGCAGCCTGCCGGTGTTCGGCTACGGGCCCCAGCACCTCGGGCGCATCCTGCGCCTGCAGCGTGCGCTGGCCCGCGCCCGGGAGGGCACGCCGTGGGCCGACGTCGCCGCCGTGGAGGGCTTCGCCGACCAGCCGCACCTGGCCCGGGAGGTCCGGGCGCTGGCGGGCACGACGCCGACGGGGCTACTCGCCCGGTAGGGCGGCGAACAGGTCGACCGATCCGCCGTCGGGGTCCTGCACGGTCGCGTAGCGCTGGCCCCAGAACGCGTCCCAGGGCTTGTGCTCGCCGTGGTGCCCGGCCTCGACCAGCGACGCGTACGTCGCGTCGACCTCGGCGGGCGAGTCGCAGGCGAACGCGAGGGCGCTGCGCGGCCCGCCCGTCGGTCGGGTCCAGGAGGGGTCGAAGGACAGGATGGTGGCCTCGGTGTCGAAGGCGAGGCGCAGCCCGCCGCCGAGGTCGACCTCGACGTGGGGCTGGTCGTCGGCCTCGGGCGGGGCGTCGATGCCGAGGCGGCGGTAGAAGGCGAGCGCGGCGGCCATGTCGGAGACGACGAGCTCGACGACGGAGAGACGGGGTGCCATGGGGCTCACCGTAGGGACGGCCCGGGCAGCCGGGCTTGGAACGATCGGACATGCTCGGCCCGTGCATGTCGAGGACCGCGCGCTGCCCTTCACCCCGCCGCTGTGCCCCGACAACCTCTTCGGCCACCTCGTCGCCACGGCCGTGCCCGGCGTGGAGGAGTGGCACGACGGCGCCTACCGGCGCACGCTCGCGCTCCCCGGCGGTCCCGGCGTGGTGTCGTTGCGTCCCGGCGCCGGGCAGGTCGACGCGACGCTGACCCTCACCGACCCCGCCGACGCCGGCGAGGCGACGCGTCTGGCCCGCCGGATCCTCGACCTCGACGCCGACCCGGACGCCGTCGACGCGACCCTCCGCGCCGACGCGGTGCTGCGCCCGCTCGTGGACGGGGCCCCGGGCCGGCGGGTGCCCGGCGCGCCCGACGCCGACGAGTTCGCCGTCCGCGCCGTCCTCGGCCAGCAGGTGTCGACGGCCGCCGCCCGCACCCACGCCGGGCGCCTGGTGCGCGGGCACGGGTCGCCGCTGCCGGAGGGGTTCGCCGGCCCCGGCAGCACGCTCTCCCACCTCTTCCCGTCGGCCCCCGCGCTGACGGCCGTCGACCCCGACGAGCTCGGCATGCCCCGCACCCGCAAGCGCACGCTCCTCACGCTCGTGCGGGCGCTGGCCGACGGCGAGGTGGTGCTCGACCCCGCCGACGTCACCGCGTCGAAGGCCGCGCTCGCGGCGCTGCCCGGCATCGGGCCGTGGACCGTCGACACGGTCGCCATGCGCGCGCTCGGCGACACCGACGCGTTCCTGTACTCCGATCTCGGCGTCCGCGCCGCCGCCGAACGCCTCGACCTCCCGGCCCGGGACCGCGACCTCGTCGCCCGTGCCGAGGCGTGGCGGCCCTACCGCGCGTACGCCACCCAGTACCTCTGGGCGGCGCTGGACCACGCCGTGAACGTCATGCCAGGGTGATCCGTCGTGGACACCGACGACGCGCTGTGGGGCGCGCTCGACCGGGTGTCCGAGACGCCGACGCTGCTCGTCGCGTGCGCGTTCGACGGGGCGCTCGCGCCCGACGAGGGCGACCCCGCGGAGGCGCGCGCGGAGCAGGTGTCGTCGGAGGCGCTCAACGTCCTCGTCGCCCTGGCGGACACCACGGTCGCGGTCGTCTCCGACCGGCCGGGGGACGAGGTCGCCGAGCTGATGTTCCTGTCCGGTGCCAAGGGTGGCCTGCGGGTGGTCGCGCCGGAGGGGGTGGCCGCCCTGCGGGACGAGGTCGGGGCCACGGCCCTCGTGGCCGTCGGCGTCGCGGTGCCGGCGTCGGGGCGCGACGTCGTCGTCGGTGTCGGCGAGGAGCTCGCGCCCGGCGCGCCCTACGAGGTGGAGGACGTCGACGACGTCGCCGACCTGCTCGAGGAGCTCGCCGGCCTGCGCCGCCGGATCTAGCCCGCCCGCTCGCGCAGCGCCTTCTTGTCCACCTTCCCGGCGTCGGTCAGCGGCATCTCCTCGACCACCGTGACGCCCTGCGGCGCGGACATCGCCCCGTGGTGCGCCGTGACGTGCTCGGCGAGCTCGGTGACGTCCACCGGCGCGTCGGCCACGACGGCCGCGTGCACGCTCTCGGAGCCGTCCGCGTCGGGCGCGCCGAACACCGCGGCCTCCCGGACCGCGGGGTGCTCGACCAGCACGTTCTCGACCTCGGCGGTGTGCACGTGCCCGCCGACCACCACGACGACGTCGCCGAGGCGGTCCACGACGTGCAGGTAGCCGCGGTCGTCGAGGAAGCCGACGTCGCCGGTGCGCACCCAACCGTCCTCGGTGATCGTGCGGGCGGTGAGCTCCGGCTGCTTCCAGTAGCGGTCCATGGCCATCCCGGTCCGCGCCCACAGCTCGCCGGGACGCCCGTCGCGCAGCCGCGCGCCGTCCTCGTCGCACACGGCCAGCTCGGTGGTCGGCAGCACGCGACCGACCGTCAGCAACAGCTCCGGGTCGTCGTGGTCCTCGTGGGTGAGGATGCTGATGCCGCCCGCCTCGGTCTGGCCGTAGAACTGCACGAACACCCGCCCGATCCGGCGCACCGCCTCGGCGATGCGGGAGGGCACCGCGGGCGCGCCGCCGTAGACGACGGTGCGCAGGCTGCTCAGGTCGCGGCGCTCGAGGTCCTCGTGGTCGAGCAGCCGGTGCAGCAGCGGCGGTAGCAACCACATGTCGGTGACCCGCTCGCGCTCGATCGCGGCGAGGACCTGGGCGGGGTCGAAGCCGTCGAGCAGGACCACGCGGCCGCCGCCGGCGAGGGTGCGGTCGGCGATGCCGCCCGCGGCGTGGGCGATCGTCGTGCACACCAGCTGGGTGCCGGCGGTCCGGTCGCCGTCGAGGAGGCCCCCGAACGCCTCCAGCATCCGCAGGTGGTGGCCGAAGGTGTAGGTGATGCCCTTGGGGTGGCCGGTGGTGCCGCCGGTGTGGCGGATCTGCTCCACGTCCTCCGGACGCGCGCCGCACGTCACGGGGCCCGCGTCGACGCCGGCGACGAGCGCGTCGTCGACCACGACGCGCGGCACCGGCCGGGCGTGGGCGAGGACGGCGTCGGCCTCCTCGACGTGGCCGGGGGCGACGAGCACGAGCGCGGCCTCGACGTCGTCGACGATCCGCCCGCGGGCACTGTCGGCCAGGCCCGCGTAGGGCTGCGTGACCCCGGCCCCCAGGAGGTTCGCGGCGTACCGGGCGACGATCACCTCGGGCTCGTTGCCGCCGACGATGACGGCGAGGTCGCCGGGGCGCAGGCCGTGCGCGTGCAGGACGCGGGCGGTGCGGTGGATCGCGTCGACCAGGTCGCCGAAGGTGAGGCGCCGGGCGCGGTGCACCACGGCCACGTCGTCGCGGTGCTGCGAGAAGGCGTGCAGGTGGGTCTCGACGTCCGCGCGCGGCGCCATGCCGGCCTCCTCGATCGACGGTGATCGTTTGCTTACGCAACGACTACCCCGTGATCGAGGGCCGGCTCCCCGATGTGAGCCGCGAGTCAGAACAGCGCCTGGTCCCGGGACTCGAGATCGAGCAGGGTGCGCTTGCGGTCGAGCCCGCCGGCGTAGCCGGTGAGGCTGCCGTCGGCGCCCACGACGCGGTGGCACGGCACGACGATGGCGACCGGGTTGCGGGCCATCGCCCCGCCCACCCGCCGGGCCTCGCCGCTCGCGAGCCCCGTCGCGGCGGCCAGCTCGCCGTAGCTGACGGTCTCGCCGTAGCCGACCGACCGCAGCTGCTCGAGCACGCGGCGGTCCCAGGCGGGGTGGGTGGACAGGTCGACGGGCACGGTGAAGTCACGCAGCGTGCCGTCGAGGTAGTCGTCGATCTCGCGGCGGGCGAGGTCGAGGACGGTCTCGGCGGCCGCGCCCCGCGGGGCGTCACCGTCGACGGGGGAGAAGCCGAGCAGGGTCAGACCGTGCTCGGACGCCTCGAGGTGCAGGGGACCGATCCGGGTCTCGTGGACGACGCTCATACCTGACAGAACACCGTCCCGTGCCCGCGCGTGGCGGTCAGCCGCCGGCGAAGGGCGGGAGGACGTCGACCACGGCGCCGTCGGCGAGGACCGTCGCGCGGTCGTGCACCGCGGTCTCGTCGAGCAGGAAGCTGGCGGCGGCGAGCACGCGGGCGAGGGCGTCGCCGTGGTCGGCGGCGAGGGCCGTGATGAGGTCGGCCACGGTCGCGCGGCTCGGGATCTCCACGGCCTCGCGACGCGTCCCGGCCGCGGCCTTGGCGCCGGCGAAGTAGCGCACCGTCACCGTGACGGTCGCGGTGCGGACGTCGGTCGTCGTACCCATCATCCTCCGATCGCGCTCATCGGGCGGTCCGGCTGCAGGAAGCCGGGGTCGTCGATGCCGTGGCCCGGCTTCTTGCCCCACATCGCCACGCGCCAGGCGTCGGCGATCTCGTCATCGGTGCCGCCGCCGCGCAGCAGGCGACGCAGGTCGTTCTCGGTGGTGGAGAACAGGCAGTTGCGCACCTGGCCGTCCGCGGTGAGCCGCGTCCGGTCGCAGTTGCCGCAGAACGGGCGGGTCACCGAGGCGATGACGCCGACCTTCGCGGGGCCGCCGTCGTGGCCGGTCCACCCGTCGACGAGGAACCGCTCCGCCGGCGCGCCGCCGCGCTCGGCGGTGTCCTCGCGCAGCGTGAAGCGGGTGCGCAGCGACGCCAGGATCTGCTCGGCGGTGATCATGCGGTCGCGCTGCCAGGAGTGTCCGGCGTCGAGCGGCATCTGCTCGATGATGCGCAGCTCGTAGCGCTCCTCGAGGGCCCAGGCGAGGAGGTCGGGCGCCTCGTCGTCGTTGAGTCCCGGCATGAGCACCGTGTTGACCTTGATCGGGTCGAGCCCGTGCTCGCGGGCGGCCCGCAGGCCGGCGAGGACGTCGTCGAGCCGGTCGCGCCGGGTGATCTCGGCGAAGCGCTCGCGGCGCAGGGTGTCGAGCGAGACGTTGACGCGGTCCAGCCCGGCCGCGGCCAACGCGGCCGCGCGGCGCGTCAGCCCCAGCGCGTTGGTGGTCACCGACATCTCGGGCCGGGGCGCCAGCGCGGCGGTGGCCGCCACGATGTCCTCGAGGCCCTTGCGCAGCAACGGCTCGCCGCCGGTGAAGCGGATCTCCTGCACGCCCAGCCGCTCGACGGCGATGCGCACCAGCCGCACGATCTCGTCGTCGGTGAGGGCCTGCTCGGTCGGCATCCACTCCAGGCCCTCGGCGGGCATGCAGTAGGTGCAGCGCAGGTTGCAGCGGTCGGTCAGCGACACCCGCAGGTCGGTGGCGACACGTCCCCAGGAGTCGACCAGTCGCGCGTCGGAGGGACGTCCGCTGGTGTCCGTGGTGGCGGTGGCGGCCCCAGGGACGGCCGGCACACCGAGGTCGAGAGCGGTCATCACGCTCCACCCTAACCGCGTCGCGAGGGTGCGGTGAGCAGTGTCTCCGCAGGTCGGAAGCGCTACTCCGCAGATGCGGAGATCGCCGCGCGGGGATGATCGCAGCTGCGGGGGGCGGTGCCGGAAACAGTCCGATCGGAGGGGTCGCGGAGATCGGGCTCAGCGGGGGAGCAGCCCGCGGACCGCGGCGCGGGCGAGGCCGTCGCCGGTCGCGGCCTCGTCGGTGTCGCCGAAGGCGGCGAGGAACGCCGTCATCTGGCACGCCCCGAGCAGGAGCAGCGCCGACGCCCGCGGGTCGATCTCGACGTCGACGCGGCCCAGGCGGGCCTCGGCGGCGAGGAAGGCGGCCAGGCCGTCGACGGCGACGTGGGGTCCGGTCCCGAGCCGCGCGAGCGCGGCGCGGTGGGCCGCGAGGATCGCGGGTTCCGAGAACAGCGAGGCGCCCATCGGGAAGGTCTCGCGGTAGAACGCGACCGCCTCCGTCGCCACCTCGGCGAGGAGTTCCTCCACCCCCGCCGTGCCGACGCGGGCCGGCAGGCCGTCGAGGACGTCGGCGAGCCGCGAGGGCACCCGCTCGACGAGGACGGCGACGAACAGCGCCGTCTTGTCGTCGAAGTGCTTGTACAGCGCGGCCTCGGAGAAGCCGGCCTCGCGGGCGATCTCCTTCGTCGTGGCGCGCGCGACCCCGCGGTCGCGCATGACGGTGAGGGCGGCGTCGAGCATGCGGTCCCGCGTGGACCGGCTTGACGCGCTGCGGGGCACGCCGTCATCCTAGGTTGGTGAGTACTTACTCACCAAGGAGGGGTCGTGCGGATCGTGGTGCTGGGGGCGTCCGGCCGGACCGGGCGCGAGGTCGTGACGCAGGCGGTCGCGGAGGGGCACGAGGTCGTCGCCGTGGCGCGCGCGGGCTCGGACGTCCCGGTGGGGGCGACGGTGGTGCGCGCCAGGTTCGACGACGCGGCCGCCCTCGACGAGGCGGTGCGGGGCGCCGACGCGGTGATCTCCGCCCTGGGCGGGCGGGGCCGCGGTCCGACGACGGTGTGCACCGACGGGGTGTCCGCGGTCCTCGCGGCCATGGAGCGGACGCACGTGCGCCGGCTCGTCGTGGTCAGCGCCTCCGGGCTGCCCGGGGACGGCGACGACCGCGCGGTGCGCTGGCTGGTGAAGCCGATCCTGCAGCGGGTGTTCCGCCATCCCTACGCGGACATGGCCCGCATGGAGGAGATCGTGCGCGCGAGCGACCGCGACTGGACGATCGTGCGCCCGCCCCAGCTCACCGACGGTCCGCGCACCGGGCGCTACCGCCGCGCCCTCGACCGCCACCTGCCGCGCGGGCACCGCGTGGCCCGCGCCGACCTCGCCGCCGAGCTGCTGCGTCTGGCGCGCGAGGGGGACGCCGTCGGCCACCTCGTCGCCGTCGCCGACTGAGCGCTCCCTCGGACGGGTGACACGCCGGGCCCGAGCGTCCCTGGGAGGGGCGCCGACCCGCACTACGGTCGGACACCATGTCCACCGGTCGGCGCCGCCTGGGCTGGCTGCTGCCGACGGTGCTGGTGGTCGTCCTGCTCGCCGGCGCCGCGGGCACGGTCGTCCTGCTCCGCGCGCCGCAGCTCCTGCGCG
Source organism: Actinomycetospora aeridis (assembly GCF_037400275.1). NCBI lineage: Bacteria > Bacillati > Actinomycetota > Actinomycetes > Pseudonocardiales > Pseudonocardiaceae > Actinomycetospora > Actinomycetospora aeridis. Next base: position 34,669 of record NZ_JBBEGL010000001.1, read on the forward strand.
GCCCGTCGGCGACCGTGGTCCCCGCCGTGCGGGCCGACGTCGTCGCCGAGCTCCGGGCGCCCGGGGTCGTCGCGAGCGCCGCCGAGGCCGAGGTGTCGTTCGGGGTCAGCGGCACGGTCGCGACCGTCGAGGTCGCCCCGGGGGCCGTCGTCGCGGCCGGCGAGGTACTCGCGACGCTCGAGGACGGCGCCGTCCGGGCGCGGATCACCGCCGCGCAGACCGCGCTCACCGCCGACACCCGCGACATCACCGCCGCACGCGGCGCCGTCCCCGTCGACCTCGTCGCCGTCGGGCGGTTCGAGGCCGCCGCCGCGCGCGACCGCGCCGAGCTCGCCGAGGCGAACCGCCAGCTCGAGGGCACCGTGCTGCGGGCGCCGCGCGCCGGCACCGTGACCGCCGTGGCCGGGGCGCCCGGTGAGCGCGTCGTCGCCGGCGTCCCCACCCCCGACGACGCCCCGAGCCGGCGCCCGTTCGTCCGTCTCGCCGACCTCGGCGCGCTCGTCGTGCGCGCGGCCGTGCCGCCGCGGGACGTGCCGCGGGTGACGCCCGGCCTCGCGGCGACCGCGAGCGTCGACGGCGTCGCGCCCACGGTGCGGGGCGAGGTCGTCGGTGTCGAACCGGCGCCCGGGCCGGACGGCGCCTACGCCGTCACCGTGGCCGCGCCCGTGCCGCCGCGGGACCTGCGGGTGGGCCAGGGCGCCGAGGTGCGCGTCGTCGTCGAGCGCGCCGTCGGGGTGATCGTCGTGCCGCCGGCCGCCGTGCGGGCCACCGGCCCCGGCCGCGGCACGGTGGTCGTGCGCCCGCCGGAGCCCCGCCGTCCCGACCGTGTCGTCGAGGTGGTCACCGGGCTCGCCGACGCCGTGTCCGTCGAGATCCGCGCGGGGCTGCGCGAGGGCGACCGCGTCCTCGTGCCGCGCGACACCGGCCCGGGGCCCCGGTCGTGACGTACGCCGACGACGACCCCGACGACAGGGACCCTGACAGGGACCCTGACAGGGACCGTGACTGGGAACGGGACGACGACTGGGAGGACGAGTACTACCGGGCCCGCGAGTATGCGACCGACCCCGGTGAGCGGCCGCCGGAGCCGCCAGCGCCACCGCGCGGACGTCCCCGGCCGCGGCGCTGGGTGACCGCGCTCGCGCTGCTGACGGTGTTCGTGCTCGGCGTGGTCGGCGGCGTGCTCGCCGACCGCTACCTCGCCGTCGGGTGCCGCGGCTGCCCGCCGCCCGCGGGCGTCGGCGTTCCCCTGGTCGGCATGCTCGAGAGCACGTCCGACGGGCTGATCGCCGTGCGGACCCCGGACGGCGCGCTCGTCGCCGTGCGGACCTCCCCGGCGACCCGCCTCCTCGAGCAGGGTCCCCGTGCCGGCGCGGTCGGCGCCCTGCCGCGGGGCACGCGCGTGAGCGTGCTCGGCGTGCCCGACGCCGACGGCGTCCTCACCGCCGACGCGGTGGGTGTGCCCGGCTGACGACCGTGATCCTCCCCGGTGCTCCATCGACCACGTGAGGTGTGGTCCACGGAGCACCGGGAGCGATCATGCGGATCAGAACGCCCGCTCGAGCCAGTCCAGCAGATCGGCGCCCCACCAGCTCGCCCGTGCCTCGCTGACCGGCGTCGCCGGGGGGAGCGCCGCGGGCGTCAGGTCGAGCCCGGGCGGCACCACCAGCCCGGGCGGCGGCACGACCGGCGTGGTGGTGGACGGGGTGGTGGTGGTCGTCGACGGGGTGGTCGTGGTCGTCGTGGTGCTCGTCCCGTCGGCGGGGCCCGAGGAACCGCCGGGCAGGGCCGGCAGCGAGGGGAGCGAGGGCAGCGAGGGGAGCGACGGCAAGGACGGCAAGGACGGGAGCGAGGGCTGCGACGGCTCCGACTCGTCGGTCGTGGTGGTCGTGGTGGTCGTGGTGGTCGTGCTCGTCGGCTCCGGGGTGGTCGTCGTCGTGGGTTCCGCGGTGGTGGTCGTGGTCGTCGGTTCCGGCGACGAGGTGGTCGTCGTGGTGGTCGACGGGGTGGTCGTGGTGCTCGACGGTGTGGTCGTCGTGCTCGTCGGGCGGGGCGTCACGGTCCGGGTCTCGGTCCGCGTCGCGGTCTCGGTGACCGTCGACGGGGCGACGGCGGTGGTCGTCAGCCAGATCCCGCGCAGGACGGGGCCGGCGCCGCCGTCGGCGCGGCGCAGCACGACGCGCACCGAGAGCTCGGTGCTGGGGCCGCCGAGGCGGACGGTGCCCTCCCGCGGCACGGCCACCCAGGACCCCCAGGATCCGTCGCTGCGCAGCCCGCGGGCCTCGAGCACCAGGGAGCTGCCGGCCGGCACGTCGGCGGTCGCCGTCCCCGCGACCCGGTCGACGACGCCGCTGGTGCGGCGCGGGGCGAGCACCAGCTCCCCGTCGCGCACTCCGGAGTCGTCGAGCCGGATGGCGCCGCCGTCGAGGACGACCGCGCGGTCGTCGCCGCCGTCGATGGCGAGCTCGGGCGCCCAGCTCTCGGTGCCCACGGGCGGGTCGGTGCTGGCGCCGGCGGGCACGGCGAGGGCGAGCGCCAGCCCGACGGCGCCGGCGGCGACGGCGAGCGCGCCCTGCCGGAGGGGCTGGCGCAGGGGGTCAGCAGGACGGGACATCGCGCGCCTCCACCTGGTCGGCCGGGACGAACTGGGCGGGCCCGAGGCGGAACCACCGGGTGCCGACCCCGGTGCGGCCGCCGGCGGCGTCCACCGCGCACTCGTAGGTCATGCGGGCCTGGGGGGCGACGACGCCGACGACGGCGGCGTCGGCCGCGGGGGCGGCGCGGACCTCGACCCGCGCGTCGCGGTCGACGGCGGTGCCCGAGGGGCCGGTGCCGGTCCAGAGGTAGGTGACGCTCACCCAGGCGTTGTCGGTGAGGCCCAGGTCCTCGCGGAAGGTGCCGTCGGCGAGGTCGATGCCGGCCGGGTTCGCGACCCGGCGGCCCTGCCCGTCCCGGCCGTCGCGGTAGTCGTCGGTGAACGCGGCCTCAGCCTGCGGGCGGCCGCGGGGCAGGTCGCGGAACTCCTGGCGCTCGGCGCTCGGGCTCCAGTAGTCGTCGCGGGTGTTCCACGGGCCGAGGTCCCAGATCGGCACCCACGTGCACCGGGTCGCCGACGCGCACACCCGGGCGGTGTAGTCGCCCTCGCCGCGCGGGCTCAGGGCACGCCGCGAGGGCAGGGCGGCGAAGCGGTCGTTGCGCTCGACCTCGTGGCCGTTGGCGGTGTCGTTGCCGACGAGGCCGATACGGGTGGCGAAGACGCGGGAGGTCAGCGGCACGGTCGTGGGGGGAGCGGCGGCCGCGAACCGCCGGGGCCCCTGGTCCGCGGTCAGCCACACGCGGCGCAGCGCCGGTCCGGAGCCGTCGGGCGCGGCGACGAGCGTGACGCGGACCTGGATCTCGAACGTCGGCGCCTCGAGACGGGCCGGGCTGCCGGGCGCGGCCTCGCGCCACTCGCTCCACGTGCCGTCGTCGCGGATGCCGCGCACGGAGACGACGACCTGGGCGCCCTCCGGGACGTTCGCGGTGACCTCGGCCGCGACCTGGTCGGTGACGGCGGCGGGTCGTCGGGGCGCGAGCATGAGCTGGCCCTCGGCGGGGGCCGGACCGGTGCTCGTGTCCCGGGGTGCGAGGTCGCGCAGGCGGACGGCGTCCTCGGCGGCGAGGACGTTGGTGTCGTCGCCGCCCGCGATCGCGAGCTCGGCGGCCCAGGACTCGCTCGCGGGAACGGCGTCGGCGACCGGAGCGGCGAGGATCGACGCCACGACGGCACCGACCGCGAGGGCGGTACCGAGCGCTCCCCGTCGTGCGAGCCTCGGTCTCGTCCGGCCGCCCGCCATCAGCGCTCCTCGCGTCGGTCCCCGTGTGGTCGAGGACGTCCGCGCCCCATGCAAGGTCGTGGACTCTCCGTCGACAAGCGAAAGCAGGGAGACGCATGTGGGTGATAGCCGCTCGGGGGACTTACATGACTGTCATTTCGTTGATCTCCATCCCGCGCGTCGCCACGCCGGGGTTCACCCCGATGAGGTACCTCTGACGGGTGACCATGGACGGGGGGTCGGCCGAGACGTGCGTCGTCCACGACGAGCGCCCGCAGGCCCGGCGTCGCCTACGCATGCTCGTCGAGACCGTGGCCGGCCCGGAAGCGGTGGCGGTGGCGCGCGACGCGGACGACCTGCTCGCGTGCCTGGCGGAGTCCCCGCGGGCCATCGCGGTGCTCGGCCTCGCCGAGACCGAGCCGACCGGGCTCGAGGTCGTGCGGCGCGTGCTGTCCGAGACACCGGGCACGGCCGTGCTCGTCGCCGGCTCCGGTGACGCCCACGCGCCGGCCCAGCAGGCCCTCGCCGAGGGCGCGACGGGCTTCCTGCGCTGGGACGCACCGCGCTCGATGATCCGCACGCTGGTCCGCAGCCTCGCGACCTCGGCGGCGGGGGAGGACCTCGTGCCCCGGCCGGCGGTGCCCGCGGCGCGCGGATCGGTGGAGACGGCGGTAGCCGCCCGGGAGGACGGCCTGCACGACGTCGTCGTCGACCTCGACGCCCAGCGCCGCCTCGAGCTCTCGGTGCGCGAGGTGCAGGTGCTCATCGGCGTGAGCCGCGGTCTGACCAACGCCGACATCGGCCGGCGGCTCTACCTCTCCGACCACACGGTGAAGTCGCACACCGGGCACCTGTTCCGCAAGCTCGGCGCGAGCGACCGCGCCCAGGCGGTGAGCCACGCCTGGCGCCTGGGCCTCTTCGTGCCGGCCCCGACCCGCCGGGCCGGCGCCTGATGCCATGTGAGCGAACTTTGGGCCTATAGGCCCAAAGTTCGCTCACATAGGCCGTTCAGCTGCGCGCCTTGATCTCCTGGCGCGCCACCGACCGCAGGTGCACCTCGTCCGGGCCGTCGGCCAGGCGCAGCGCGCGGGCCCAGGAGTAGGCGTAGGCGAGCGGGAAGTCGTCGGACACCCCGCCGCCGCCGTGGATCTGGATCGCGCGGTCGATGACCTCGCACGCCATCCGCGGGCAGATCACCTTGATCGCGGCGATCTCGGTGGCGGCACCCCGCGAGCCGACGTTGTCGATCAGCCACGCCGTCTTGAGCACGAGCAGGCGCGCCTGCTCGATGGCGATGCGGCTCTCGGCGATCTGCTCCCGCACGACGCCCTGCTCGCTGAGCGTGCGGCCGAAGGCGACGCGCTCGTTCGCCCGGCGCACCATCGCGTCGACGGCGCGCTCGGCCATGCCGATGAGGCGCATGCAGTGGTGGATGCGGCCGGGGCCGAGGCGCGCCTGGGCGATCGCGAAGCCGCCGCCCTCCTCGCCGAGGAGGTTCGACACCGGCACCCGGACCTCGTTGAGCTCCAGCTCGCAGTGCCCGTGCTGGTCCTGGTAGCCGAAGACCGGCAGCGGGCGGGTGATCGTCAGGCCCGGGGTGTCGCGGGGCACGAGCACCATCGACTGCTGGGCGTGCGTCGGGGCGTCCGGGTCGGTCTTGCCCATGACGATGAAGATCTGGCAGCGCGGGTCGGCCGCCCCGGAGATCCACCACTTCTTGCCGGTGATGACGTACTCGTCACCGTCGCGGCGGATCGAGGTGGTGATGTTGGTGGCGTCCGACGACGCGACGGCGGGCTCGGTCATCGCGAACGCCGACCGGATCTCGCCGGCGAGCAGCGGCTCGAGCCACTGCTGCTTCTGCTCGGTGGTGCCGAACAGGTGCAGGGTCTCCATGTTGCCGGTGTCGGGGGCCTGGCAGTTGATCGCCTCGGGGGCGATCACGGGCGACCAGCCCGACACCTCCGCGACGGGGGCGTACTCGAGGTTCGACAGCCCCGAGACGTCGGGCAGGAAGAGGTTCCACAGCCCGCGCTCGCGGGCCTCGCTCTTGAGCTCCTCGACCACCGGCGGCAGGTCGTGCTCGGCCGGCGTTCCGCGCCGCTCCTCACGCCAGGCGTCGTAGACCTTCTCGGCGGGCAGCACCGCCTCGTCGAGGAAGGCGCGCATCCGGTCGGTGTAGTCCTGCGCCGCGGCACTGGGTGCGAAGTCCACCTCCGCACCTTCCCACCGCGCGCCCCGGCCCGCGAGGGAGGCGCCGCGGCCGTCTCGTGATCGATGCCGAGCCGGACATGCGGGCCGTCCGACGCTGTCCAGGCGCGTTCACGGCCCTACACTGCGAGTTGTGACGCACTTCCGGATCGCCGAGGCCGCGCGGCTGCTCGGCGTGAGCGACGACACGGTGCGGCGCTGGACCGACAGCGGCTCCCTGCCCGTCACCACCGACGCCAGCGGCCGCAAGGTGATCGCCGGCGCGGACCTCGCGTCGTACGCCCGGGCCCAGGCCCACGCCACCCCCGACCCCTCCGGGGTGGGCCGGTCGGCCCGCAACCGCTTCGTCGGCCTCGTCACCTCGATCGTCAGCGACAAGGTCATGTCCCAGGTCGAGATGCAGTGCGGGCCCCACCGCGTCGTCTCGCTCATGAGCACCGAGGCCGTCGAGGAGCTGGGGCTCGAGGTCGGGTCGCTGGCGGTCTCGGTCGTGAAGGCGTCGCACATCATCGTCGAGACCCCTGGAGGCATGGCGTGACCAGCGCCCGCAGACTCGTCCTCACGGCGCTGGCCGCCGCGCTCGCCCTCGGCACCGCCGCCTGCGGTGGATCGTCCGGTGGCGAACAACAGCCGCCGGCCGGGCGCACGCTCACCGTCTCGGCGGCCGCGTCGCTCACCGACGTCTACAACCAGCTCAAGCCGCAGTTCGAGCAGGCGAACCCCGGCACGACCGTGGTGTTCAACTTCGGCGGCTCGGACACGCTCGCCCAGCAGGTCGTGCAGGGCGCGCCCGCCGACGTCCTCGCCACCGCGAGCACGCGCACGATGCAGACCGCGCAGCAGGCGAACCGCATCCAGGGCCAGCCGGTGACCTACGCGTCCAACCAGCTCCAGATCGCGGTCCAGCCGGGCAACCCCAAGGGGGTCGTCGACCTGACGTCGCTGGTCGGCCCGCAGGTCACCGAGTCGATCTGCGCCCCCGCGGTACCGTGCGGCGCGGCCACCGAGGCCGCCGAGCGCGCCGCCGGGGTCACGCTCGACCCGGTCAGCGAGGAGCAGGACGTGCGCTCGGTGCTCCAGCGCGTCCAGACCCGCAACGTCGACGCGGGCCTCGTCTACGTCACCGACGTGAAGGCGTCGAACGGGCAGGTCCAGGGCATCGACTTCCCGCAGGCGACGGCCCAGGGCGCGGCGCAGAACTACCTCATCGGTGCGGTCACCGGCAGCCAGAACGCCGACCTCGCCACCAGCTGGATCCAGTTCGTCACCGGTCCCCAGGGCGACGCGGCCCTGCAGCAGGCCGGCTTCACGCTGAAGTGACACGGACCCGCCGGGGCGGCGCCGTCTCGCTCGCACTGCCCTGGCCGGTCTGGGTCCCGGCGGTCGTGGCCTTCGGTCTCATCGCGGTCCCGGTCGCCGGGCTGGTCGTCCGCACCGACTGGCCGAATTTCGCCGCGCTCATCAGCACGCCGGCCGCGGTCGACGCCCTCTGGCTCTCGCTCCAGACCGGCCTGACGGCCACCGTGCTGTGCCTGGTGCTCGGCACCCCGCTGGCGCTCGTGCTCGCGCGGTCGCACCTGCCGGGCCTGCCGGTGCTGCGCTCGATCGTGCTGCTGCCGCTGGTCCTGCCCCCGGTCGTCGGCGGCCTGACGCTGCTGTTCCTGCTCGGGCGCACGGGCCCGATCGGCAAGCTGCTCGACGCGTGGTTCGGGATCACGGTGCCGTTCTCCACCGAGGCCGTCGTCATCGCGCAGACGTTCGTCGCGATGCCCTTCCTCGTGGTCAGCCTCGAGGGGGCCCTGCGCACGGCGGGCGAGCGCTACGAGATCGTCGCGGCGACCCTCGGCGCGTCGCCGCTGACCGCGCTGCGCCGCGTGACGATCCCCGTGGTGCTGCCCGGCCTCGTCTCCGGCTCGGTGCTCGCGTTCGCGCGGGCGCTCGGGGAGTTCGGGGCGACGATCGCGTTCGCCGGCAACCTGCAGGGGACCACCCAGACCCTGCCGCTGCTGATCTACATCCAGTCGCAGAACGACCTCGACGGCGCGGTGGCGATGTCCCTCGTGCTCGTGATGGTCGCGGTCCTCGTCATCGTCGCGACCCGCACCCGCGACGCCTCGGGTGTGCGGTGAGACCGCCGCTCCGCCGGCGCCCGCGTGCGGTCGACCGGGATTCCGGCGAGGGGCGCCCCTCGCCCGGTAGTGCGAGCGAAGGTGCCCTTCGGTCGGATCCTGGCGGCGGCGGCGGCCTCGAGGCCCGGGTGACGACGCGGCGCGGCGGCTTCACGCTGGACGTCGACCTCGAGGTCGCGCCGGGCGAGGTCGTCGCGGTGCTCGGGCCGAACGGGTCGGGGAAGTCGACGCTGCTCGGGACGCTCGCCGGCCTCTACGCCCCCGAGGACGCTCGGGTCACGCTCGGCGCGCGGGTGCTCACCGACTCCGCCGCCGGCGTCTCGGTGCCCGCGCACCGCCGCCGGGTGGGGATGCTCAGCCAGCAGGCGCTGCTCTTCCCGCACCTCACCGCGCGGGACAACGTCGCGTTCGGCCCGCGCTGCGCGGGCCGGCGACGCCACGAGGCCCTCGCCGCGGCGCGTGAGCTGCTCGCCGACGTCGGGGTCGCCGAGCTCGAGGGCCGCCGGCCGGCCGAGCTCTCCGGCGGCCAGGCCCAGCGCGTGGCGATCGCCCGCGCGCTCGCCGTCGAGCCCGACCTCCTGCTGCTCGACGAACCCTTCGCCGCCCTCGACGTCGACGCCGCGCCCGCCGTGCGCTCGGTGCTGCGCCGCCTCGTGCGCCGCACCGGGCAGACCACGCTGCTCGTGACCCACGACGTCGTCGACGCCGTGGTGCTCGCCGATCGGCTGATCGTGCTGGCCGAGGGCCGGATCGTCGAGCAGGGCCCCACCGCCGAGGTCCTCGCCCGCCCGCGCTCGGCCTTCGCCGCCCGGATCGCGGGGCTCGACCTCGTCACGGGCACGGCGTCGGACGGCGGCCTGACCACCGAGGAGGGCACCCCGGTGTACGGCCGGCCCTCCGAGGAGGTCGCCCCGGGGGAGCCCGCGGTCGCGGTGTTCCCGCCCAGCGCGGTCGCCGTGCACCGCAAGCCACCCGAGGGCAGCCCCCGCAACGTCGTCCCGGTCCGCCTCGCGGCGCTGGAGCCCCAGGGCGAGGTGGTGCGCCTGCGCGCCGCGGCGTCGCCGGGCGGGCCGCCGTGGGTCGAGGGCCTCGCGGCCGACGTCACCCCGGCCGCCGTCGCCGAGCTCGGCGTCGAGCCGGGCGACGACCTCTGGTTCGCGGTCAAGGCGACCGAGGTGGCCGTGCACCCGCGCCGTCGTTAGGTGCGCGGAGCGCACAGGCTCCGGTCGGCCGTGAGCACCAGGCGGTCGGCGACCTCGTCGGCCGGGAGCCCGCGGCCGGTGTAGAGCGCGTCGAAGCTCTCGAAGCCCGCGATCACCCACAGGGTGTCGGCGGCGTCGGCCTCGGTGACGTCGTCGCGCAGCACGCCCTGCTCGGCGAGGCGGTGGGCGAGGTGGAGCATCCCGCCCCAGCGGTGGTCCTCGATGCGCCGGATCGCGCCGCCGACCGAGTCCGGGTCGAGCGCGGACATCGCGAACAGCACCGCGGCGACGTCACGCATCGCCGCGTAGATCAACGTGCCGGCGCGCAGCCCGCCGCGCAGGTGCTCGCGGGCGTCCGGGTGCGCGACGGCCTCGGTCAGGTGGGGGAGCCCGGAGCGCTGCCACAGGTCGTCGGCCAGCGCGTCGAACAGCCCGGCCCGTGACCCGAACACGAGATAGACCGTCGACCGCGAGACCCCGGCCCGCCGGGCCACGTCCTCGAGGCCGACCGTGGCGCCCGGCTTCTCCTTCAGGCGCTCCTCCAGCGCGGTGAGCACGTCCCGGCGCGTCTGTTCGGCGGACACGGCGCGCAACCGTTGCTCGTACTTCCGGGTGGCCACGAAGCCGAACCTAGCAGATTTCGCTTGACACTCTGTATTCAACTGCACAGTCTGTCTTCCATGAGACGAGCTGTGCAGTGGAAATGTGATGTCCTGATCGTCGGCGCCGGCGCCGCCGGCCTCGCCGCCGCCGTCACGCTCGGCCGGCACGGGGTCGACACGCTCGTGGTCGAGAAACGCCCGACTCCGTCCACGTGGCCACGGGCCACCGTGATCAGCACGCGGGTGATGGAGCACGTGCGCTCGTGGGGCCTCGAGGAGGTGGTCCGCGCCGAGGGGCCCGACGCCGACGTCTGGCTGTGGGAGTGCGCCTCGCTCGCCACCGCCGACGACGGCCGCGCCGTCGCGGTCGGCTACCCGACGCGCCAGCAGGCGGCCCTGGTCAGCCCCACGGCACCGGCCGTGGTCGCCCAGGACCGGTTCGAGGCGGTGCTGCGCCGCCATCTCGCCACGCTGCCGACGGTGCGCGTGGCGACCGGGATCGAGATCGACGCGGTGACCCCGGGGGCCGACGGCGTCGTCGCGACCACGCCCGACGGGCAGGCCCTGCACGCCCGCTACCTCGTCGGCGCCGACGGCGCGCACAGCGCGGTCCGCCGGGCGGTCGGCATCGGGGTCGAGGGCGACGAGGAGGGCGTGCTGTCCGGCACCCACGCGGTCGTGCACGCGCCGCTGACGCAGGTCCTCGGGCCGGTCCGCTTCGGCCTGTACTGGACCTCGGACTCGCCCGGGCTCTTCCTGCCCGCCGGGGGCGACCGGTGGATCTTCGCGCCCGGGCGGGACACCGACGACCCCGGCGGGGCCGCCGCCCTGCTGCGCCGCAGCGCGGGCGCGCCGCACCTCGACGTGCGGGTCGAGAGCGTCCGGCGGATCCGCGCCGCGGCCCACCTCGCGGACACCTTCCGGGCCGGCGACGTGTTCCTCGCCGGCGACGCGGCGCACCGCGTCACCCCGCGCGGCGGCACCGGGATGAACACCGCGCTGCAGAGCGGCGTCGACCTCGCGTGGAAGCTGGTGTGGGTGCTGCGCGGCTGGGCGGACGCGGAGCTGCTCGACACCTACGAGGACGAGCGTCGCCCGGTCGCCGAGCACGTCGTCGCCCGCTCGACCGACCCCGACGGCAGCCGCCGGGACGTCGCCGCCGAGCTCGCCGTCGACCTCGGCGCCCGCCTGCCGCACCTGGTGCTCCCGGACGGGCGCTCGACGCTGGACCTGCTCGGCGACGGGTGGACGGTGCTCGCCGGCCCGCGGGCCGGCACGGGTGCCCGGGCCCTCGCCGCCGGCCGGTCGGGCAGCGCCCCGGTCGCCGTCCACACCCTCGACGCCGGCACCGCCTGCGCCCTCGGGCTCGGCGCCGTCGGCGCCCTGCTCGCGCGGCCGGACGGCGTACCCGTCGCCCGCCACCGGGCCACGACGACGCGACCGCTCGCGGCCGCGTGACGGACCCGCCCGGCCGGGACGTGGGTCAGAGGTGCTGACCCACGTGAGTACTTTCCGGGCCTCCGGGCCCGGCAAGTACTCACATGGAGGTCCAGCACCTCAGAGGTCCGGCGGGCCGCCGAACAGTGGCTCGTCGACCGCGCGGATCTCCTGACCGGGCAGGCCCTCGGGGTGCTCGCTGCGCACCGACCCGAGCGCGGTGAGCGCGAGGTCGAGGTGGTGGCGCTTGGAGGCCTCGTAGAACTCCTGCGCGCCGGCCGCGAGCTTCGGCGAGCCGTGCAGCGGCTTGTCCGAGACGCACAGCAGGGTGGCGTGCGGCACGCGGTAGCGGAAACCGTTGGCCGCGATCGTCGCCGACTCCATGTCGACGGCGACGCTGCGGCTCAGGCGCATCGCGCGCAGCGTCGCCTGCTGGTTGAACTCCCAGTCACGGTTGTCGGTGGTGTGCACGATGCCGAGCCGGTAGGTCATGCCGGCCTGCTGCAGGGCGTCGAGCAGGAAGGAGTTCAGCCGGTGGTTGGGCACCACCGGCACGTCGAGCGGCAGGACCTCGTCGAGGACGTGGTCGGCGCGCTGGTAGCCCGTGGCGAGCACGAAGTCGCCCTTGTGCTGGTGGTTCCGCAGGCCGCCGCAGTGCCCGATCATGATCATCGTGTCGGGTCGGAGCACCGCCACGTGGTCGGTCGCGGTCTTGGCGTTGGCCGGCCCGACGCCGATGTTCACGAGGCTCACGCCGTCGCCGGCCGCGGTGACGTGGTGGTAGGCGGGCATCTGTGCCCCCGGGCGCTCCGGGCGCACGGCGTCCGGGAAGCGCTCGAGGAACGCCTCGACGTGCATCGCGTAGTTCGTGAACAGCACGTGGCGCTGGAACGCCGACGCCGGCGTGCCCGTGTAGTGGCCGATCCGGTCGATCGAGAGCGCCATCCGCTCGGGGGAGAAGAGGAAGAGCTTCTTCGACCGCGTGTCGACGCGGTCCTCGTCGAGGGCGACGAAGAACTCCGGGTCGTCGAACGGCGGCTGCGCCCGCGACGCCCGGGCCGTGATCCGCGCGCCCGCGGCGAGCAGCCCTGCCAGCTCCCGGCACAGGTAGCGGCGGATCGCGCCGGCGCGGGCGAACTCGCCGTCGAGGTGCGGGTTGTGCTCCGACCACGGGCGAACGACCTCGAGACGCCCGTACCAGCCCTCCTCGTCGGCGGCGACGAGGACGTCGACGAGCCGGTCGGTCACCTTCTCGAGGTCGTCACCGCGCAGGTCGGTGCCGTCCACCTCGACCACGTCACCCATGGTCGCGATCGTCCCAGCCCGGCCGGGCGACCGCGTTCCGGGCCGTCCGTCCGGTGACGTCCGGGCGATCGACGTGACATCGTGTCGACGACCACAGATGTGTTCCTCCCGGAGGTCGACCGTGACGGCGCCAGCCCAGCCCCTCGTGCCCAGCTACACGTCCGGGATCTCGGACATCCCGCTGCTCGGGGACACGATCGGCGACAACCTGGACCGCACCGCGGGGGCGCGCCCGGACGCGGAGGCGCTGGTCGACCGAGCCCGCGGCGAGCGCTACACGTGGGCGCAGTTCGTGGCCGAGGTCGACGCGCTGGCCCTGGGCCTGCTCGACCTGGGCGTGGCGGTGGGCGACCGGGTCGGCATCTGGGCGCCGAACTGCGCGCCGTGGACGCTGCTGCAGTACGCGACCGCCAAGATCGGCGCGATCCTCGTCAACATCAACCCGGCGTACCGCACCCACGAGCTCGCGTTCGTGCTCGACCAGGCGGGGATCTCGCTGCTGGTCGCCGCGCGCAGCTTCAAGACCTCCGACTACGCGGCGATGATCGAGGAGGTCCGGGGGGAACGGCAGGCGCTGCAGCGCGTCGTGATCATCGACTCCGACGAGTGGACCGCGCTGTTCGACCGGGACGGCGACGTCTCCCGCGTCCGCGAGGTGTCCGCGACCCTGACCCCGGACGACCCGATCAACATCCAGTACACGTCGGGGACCACCGGGTTCCCGAAGGGCGCGACGCTCTCGCACCACAACATCCTCAACAACGGCTTCTTCGTCGGGCAGCTCATCGGCTACTCCGACGTCGACCGCGTGTGCATCCCGGTGCCCTTCTACCACTGCTTCGGCATGGTCATGGGCAACCTGGCGTGCACCAGCTCCGGCGCGACGATGGTCATCCCCGCGCCCGGGTTCGACCCGACGCTGACCCTCGAGGCCGTCGCGGCGGAGCGGTGCACCTCGCTCTACGGGGTGCCGACGATGTTCATCGCCGAGCTGGGGCTGGAGAACTTCGAGTCCTACGACCTGGGCAGCCTGCGCACCGGGATCATGGCCGGCTCGCCGTGCCCGATCGAGGTGATGAAGCAGGTCGTCGAGCGGATGGGCATGTCCGAGGTCGCGATCTCCTACGGCATGACCGAGACCAGCCCGGTGTCCACCCAGACCCGCGTGGACGACTCGCTGGACCGCCGTGTGTCCACGGTGGGGCGCACGATGCCCCACCTCGAGTCGAAGATCGTCGACCCGGAGACCGGACGCACCGTCGCCCGCGGCACCCCCGGCGAGCTGTGCACGCGGGGCTACTCGGTGATGCTCGGCTACTGGGAGCAGCCCGAGAAGACCGCCGAGGTGATCGACCGCGCCCGCTGGATGCACACCGGCGACCTCGGCGTCATGGACGACGAGGGCTACATCAACATCACCGGGCGGATCAAGGACATGGTCATCCGCGGCGGGGAGAACGTCTACCCGCGCGAGATCGAGGAGTTCCTCTACACCCACCCCGACATCGTCGACGCGCAGGTCATCGGGGTCCCCGACGAGCGTTACGGCGAGGAGCTCATGGCGTGGGTTCGGCAGAAGGCGGGCACCGCTCCGCTGACGCCGGAGGCGCTGCGCGAGTTCTCGACGGGCAAGCTCGCCCACTACAAGATCCCGCGCTACGTGCACGTCGTCGAGGAGTTCCCGATGACGGTCACCGGCAAGGTCCGCAAGGTCCAGATGCGCGAGGAGGCCGTCGAGCTGCTCGGTCTGACGAGCAGCCCGACGGCCTGAGGCGCGTCTACGACGCGGGCAGGATCGCGACGCCGAACGCCGCGGTGTGCTCGGCGACCGCCGCCGGGTCCGGCGGGCCGTCGGCGGTCAGTCGGCTCATGCCGCGCAGGAACTCCACCTGGCTGCGCCCGGTGACGACCACCAGCATCCGGGCCGGCGCGTCCGAGGTGTTGCGGTAGCAGTGGGGCGTGCCGGCGGGGATCCACACCGGCCCGCCGTCGACCTCGCGCGTCTCGTCGCCGACCTCGATCGTCACCGTGCCGGCGACGACGGCGAACAGCTTGTCGGCGTCGAGCGTGTGCCGGGGTGATCGCGCGCCGGGCGCCAGGTCGAGCTGGAGCGCCTCCCACGCGTCCGCGGTCAGGTCGCCCGAGGCGAGGACGGTCGCCCGGGCGCCCATCAGGGGGAAGGTGTCGAGGGTCTGAGCGCTCATCGTGTACTCCGTGTCAGCGAGAAGGGCTTGTCGATGCCCTGACAGTAGGAATACTGAGTACGGGGAGCCCATCCCCAGTCCCAGGGGGGGTACACGCCGTGACGACTCTCGCCGAGCGGATGACGGCGCTCGATCCGGCGGCGGGTCACGCGGCGCTGCGCCGTGCCGCCGCCGCCATCGTCGCGCGCACCGTCGGGCACGACCTCGCGGTCTGGGCGACCGTCGACCCGGCCACGGTGATGACGACCTCGTGCGTGCTGCACGGCGCGGAGCGCGACGAGCAGCTCGAGGGCGAGGTGTTCGCGCACGAGTACGGCGCCGCCCCCGACGTCCTGCGTTTCACCGAGCTCCTGGACGGGCCGCTGGTCGGGACGGTGCGGACGGCCACGGGCGGCGACCCCGGACGCAGCGCGCGCCATCGCGAGACGCTCGCGCCCCGCGGCTTCACCGACCACCTGCGCATGGTGCTCCACGACGGCCGCACTCCGTGGGGCGCGGTCGAGCTGCTGCGGGCGGGCGGGTCGTTCACCGACGACGAGATCGCGGCCGTCGCGGCGGCGGGCCGGCCGGTGGCGCTCGCCCTGCGCGAGGCGATGATCGCCGGCCGGGCCGCGGGCGGTGACATCGGCGCCGACCCGACCCTGGCCCCGCTCGACGTCGAGGGCTCCGGGCTGGTGGTCTGCGGGCCCGACGGCCGGGTGGCCGAGGTCAGCGAGGAGGCGCGCGCCCTGCTCGGGGACGACGGCCGCCTCCCGCCGGTGGTGGCCGCGCTCGCCGCGGGCCGGCGCGGACGGACCACCGGCCCGCGCGCGGTCCACGCCCCGACCGCCGGGGGCCGGTGGCTGCGCTTCACCGCGACCGCCCTCGGGGCGCGGGTCGCCGTCGTGGTCGACCCCATCCGCCCCGGGCGCCTGGCCGACCTCGTCGCGCGCGCCCGCGGTCTCTCGCAGCGCGAGCAGGAGGTGCTCGGCCAGCTGGCGCTCGGGCGCTCGAACCGGCGGATCGCCCGCGAGCTGGGGCTCTCGGAGTGGACCGTGCAGGACCACGTCAAGGCGGTCCTGGCGAAGTTCGGGGTCTCGGGACGGTCCGAGCTGCAGGCGGCCCTGTTCCTCGGGACCTACGCGGGCTCCCACGCCGGCTGAGGCCGGTCGTCGTGACGCATCGTGGTGGCCGCGCGGGGATAGGCTGGAGGTTCGCGCTCCGGCCGGTCGCCGGGGCGCTTTTCTCGTCGGTGAGAGGGAACGGGAGACGACGGTGCCGACCGGCAAGGTCAAGTGGTACGACGCGGAGAAGGGCTTCGGCTTCCTGTCCCAGGAGGGCGGGGCCGACGTGTACGTGCCCAAGGGGGCGCTGCCGCGCGAGGTCGAGACGCTGAAGTCCGGCCAGCGCGTGGAGTTCGGCATCGCCGAGGGTCGCCGCGGGCCCCAGGCGCTCCAGGTCCGGCTGGTCGACGGCCCGCCGTCGGTGGCCGAGGCCGCCCGCCGCTCGCCCGACGAGCTCCACGGTCTCATCGACGACATGATCAGGCTGCTCGAGGCCAAGGTGCAGCCGGACCTGCGGCGCGGGCGTTACCCGGACCGCCGCAACACCAAGCGTCTCGCCGAGGTCGTCCGCGCCGTCGCCCGGGAGCTCGAGGGGTAGGTGCCTTCGGCATGTGAGCAGAAATCAGTGCTCCGGCACTGATTTCTGCTCACATGCGCCGCAGGCGCACCCACCCGTCAGTTGTCCGGGATCGCCGGCGTGGAGGTCGCCGGCACGGGGCCGCTGGTCGCGGTCGTCGCCGGCGCGGTCGGGATCGTCGGCGGCACCGTCAGGAGCGGCGCCACGAGCTCGGGCAGCAGCGGCTGGCGCGGGGTGCCCCCGCCGCCGACGCTGGTCGGGCCGTTGTTGTCGACGGCCGAGAGCACCGTACGGATCTTCTGGACGTCCCGGCTCCAGGCCGTCGGCGCGCTCGCGTACACCTCGAAGTCGGTGCCCCAGTCGTTGCGGAACTGCGTCCGCATGCTGCCCGCCGGGCCGACCTCGGCGTTGAACGCGAACGACGGGCCGTTGGTGTCGTCGACGACGTAGGCGCCGTAGTTCTGCAGCGTCCAGGCGATCTGCCGGCCGGGCTCGGTGGTCAGCCCCAGCGAGCCGATGTTCACGTTCGCGGGGATCGCGAGCAGCGTGCCCATCCGCATGGCGCGGTTGGTGTTGTTGTTCGCCCGACCGTAGCGCTCGACGGCCCCGGAGTCGGACTTCACCGCCGGCCACCGGAAGCACTCGGGGCGGGTCGAGCAGATCGAGAGCTCGGCGCGGTTGTAGAGGTTGACCTTGAGGGCGTGGCGCGGACCCTGCTGACCGGGACGCAGCTCGCCGAGGCGGATGGAGCCGCCCAGCGCGCTCATGCCCGAGCCGCCGTGCGAGCCCTCGACGCCGGGGCCGTAGATGTCCTGGTCCGGGTAGCGCACGTAGCTCGTGGCCGGGCCGCCCGCGGCGCAGCGCGCCAGCGGCTGGGGCGAGATCACCGTGCGCCCGTCGGCGGCGAGGATCGCGGCGCTCTGGTTCTTGTTGTCGCTGGGCAGCACGTAGTTCGCCGGCATCGGCACCGTCGCGAGCACCCGCGTCGGGTCGTTCTGGCAGCGGTTCCCGCCCCAGCCGCCGGCGCTGAACAGGATCGGCGTGAGCGGCGCGTTCGGCGTGAGCACCAGCGGCTCGTCGTCGACCTGCGGGACGCGGGCGCCGGTGCTGCCGCCGGGCAGGGCGGGCAGGCCCGCCGGGACATACACCGCGCCGCTGCCGATCGGGGTGTTCCAGATCGAGTTCGACGAGAACGGCTGGCGCAGCGGGTCGCGCGCCGGCGGCGGCGTGGTCGTCGTCGTGGTCGGCGGGACGGTGGTGGTGGTCGTGGTCGGCGGGACCGGGGTCGTCGTGGTCGGGCGCGGCGTGGTGGTCGTCGTGGGCGGCACGGTCGGCGTCGAGGCCGCCGGGACGGTCCAGCGCATCGCGGTCGCCGTCGTGCAGTTCGCGATCACCATGCGGGTGCCGGCCGTGGTGCTGTTGTTCAGCGGCGCGAGGCAGCGCACGGCGGCCCGGTTGACCACGAGCCCGTCCGAGGGGCGGTACACCCAGTGCTGGCTGTTGTTGGCCGGCGCACAGGTCTGGAGCACGACCGACGTGCCCGCCGCGGTGCCGTTGTTCAGCGTCCCGAGGCAGCGCCCGGCGGGGGTCTTGATCGCCTCGTCGTTGGCCCACCGGCTGAACTGCTGGGCCTGGTTCGTGACGGCGCCGCACGCGGCGATCTGGATCTTGTTGTTCGCCGTCGTGGCGTTGCCGAGGTTCTCCAGGCACCGCGAGGTGGCGTTGCGGAACTGCCCGAGCACGGTCGCGGCCTCGGCCTGCGGCGCGGCGATGACGGTCGAGAACGCCAGCGCCCCGGCGACGAGCACCCCCAGCGCGGCGAGCCACCGCGGCGTGCGGCGAGAGGTCGTGTCGCGCGACGAGCCCATGATGATGTTTCCCCCCGAGAGTCGCCCGTGCAGTCGTGCACGGTGACGGTCGCCGTTACACCTACCCAGAGCCGGACGGGTGAAAGCGAGCACGACCACTCGACCGCGTGTCACTCGACCGGGCGGCCGCCACGGGGCGACGAGCGGCTCAGCGGTCGTCGACGGACAGCACCCAGGTGGCGCGGGTGGCGAACTCCAACCCGTTCGGACCCTGACTGATCCGCGCCCCGTACTGCTGGACCTCGGCGCTCTCGAGCTGGTCGGCCGCCGCGGGCAGGACCAGGGTGAACGTCGGCGTGGTGCCCGGTGCGAAGACCGGGCTGCGGCCCTGCTGGACCGTGCCGGCCGGGTCGCGGAAGGTGAACGCGAGCTGCCAGGGGGTGCCCGCGACCTCCTCCGGCACGGTCACGGCGAGCGGGGTGTTCGGCGGCACGCGCAGCACGGCGCTCGCGTCCGGGTCGTCGCCGCAGTCGGTGACCTGGACGTCGCAGAACTGGCTCGCGCCGACGGTCGTCGCCGCCCCGCCCGCGGCGAACGTGACGTCCCCGGGCGACGACGGGCCGGCCGTGGTCCGCACGACGAGCCACACGATCACGGCCACGACGACGGCGAGCACGACACCGCCGACGACCAGGGTCCGGCGGGAGAGCGACCTCACCGGCGGATCCTCGGCACCATCGACGATCCCCGCGTGATCAGCACGGTCTGCACGGTACCGACCGCCACCACGGCGCCGATCACCGTGAACCCGATCCACCACGTCGGCGGCAGCAGCACGCCGAGCGCGCCGCCGAACACCCACGACAGCTGCAGGATCGTCTCCGAGCGCCCGAAGGCCGAGGCGCGGTTCGCCTCCGGCAGGTCGCGCTGCACCATCGCGTCGAGGCAGACCTTGAGCAGGGCACTGGTCGTCGCGGCGACGAGGGCGGCCACGGCGGCGGTCCACAGCCCGGTGACGAGCGCGGCGAGCACGACGCCGGCGAGGGCGAGCACGAGACAGACGATCATCAGCACCCGCGGGCGGCCGAAGCGCTGCCGGGCGCCGACGAAGTTGCCGAGGAACCCGCCCGCCCCGGCCGCGGCCCCGACGACGCCCAGCAGCACGAGCTGGTCGCCCGGCGCACCCGGGGTCTCGTTCTTGACGACGAACGCCGAGAACAGCATGAGGAACCCGGTGAGGCTGCGGATCGTGCCGTTGGCCCACAGCGCGGTGACGACGTCGCCGGACAGCGGCGTGCGGCGGCGCGTCCCGGTAACGTCGGGCACCGGCAGGATCCGGGTCGGCTCCTCGCCCTCGGTGACCTCGACCCAGCCCGGGATGCGCAGGCACAACCACACCCCGGCGAGGCAGATCGCCGCGGTCAGCCACGCGGCGCCGGGGGAGCCGAAGAGCCACGCGACCCCGGCGGCGACCGCCCCGGCGACCCCGGAGGCGATCAGGCCGAACACCGTCAGCCGCGAGTTCGTCGTCACGAGCGTGATGCCCGGCGGCAGGACCCGCGGTGTGACCGCGGCCTTGAGCACGCCGAACGACTTCGACAGCACCATGATCCCGAGCGCCGCGGGGTAGAGCGCCCAGGTGTCCATCCACAGCGCGAGGACGACGGCGAGCGCGCCCTGCCCGGCCGTCGACGCCGCCATCGCGGCGCGCCGGCCTTGCTGGAGCCGGTCGAGCGCCGGGCCGATCACGGGCGCGACGAGCGCGAACGGCGCCACGGTGATCAGCAGGTAGAGCGCGACGCGGCCCTTGCTCTCGGCGCTCGCCGCGGAGAAGAAGAGCGTGTTGGCCAGGGCGACGGCGAGGGTCGCGTCCGAGGCGTAGTTCGCCATCCAGGCGTAGGTGAGGGCGGTCAGGCCCGAACGGTCGGCGCCGTCGGCCGACGCGGCGCGGTGGAACGCCCGCGCGCCCTGCTGGGTCAGCCGCCGCGCCCGCCAGGCGGCGACGCGGGTGACGGTGATCTTGCGGGGACCGCGCTCGTCGTCGCGGGCGTCCGCGTGGGGGTCGTAGGTCTTCTCGCTGCGCGTCTCGGCCCGCGGGTCGTAGCGCGTGGAGAAGCGCGTGTCCTCCCCGTCCTCTCCCGTGCCGCCCGGGTCGCCGGGGCCCTCCGGGAACGGCCGCGTCGACCGGGCGGTGGGGGGCAGGCGCCCGGGGCGGCGTCGCGGTGGCGGGCCGTAGGGATGGTGGGACGGCCCGGTCACCCGACCATGATGACCGAGGACCGGCACGCCGTGACACCCTCGGTGACCGGCCGTCGACGGCGTGTGGCGTGGGTCGCCCGCCGCGGGTCGCCCGGCTGGAGCGCCCGCGGGGACGACGGGCACAATCGTCACGTGGTCCCCGAGCTCGCCGACCCTGCACCCGACGTCCCCTCCACCGTCGCCGCCCACCTCGCCGCGGCGGGCGACCTCGCGCGCGCCGCGGCGGTCGAGACCGCGGACGGTGACGCCGACCAGGTCGGTGCGGCCGTCGCCGTGCGCGCGGAGGACGTGCCCGAGGCGGCGACCCACTACTTCGCCGCGGCCAAGCCCGGCTACCGCGGCTGGTACTGGGCCGTCACCGTGGCCGGTCCCGACGGCGACGTCGGGGTCAGCGAGGTCGTCCTGCTGCCCGGGCCGGAGTCGGTCGTGTCGCCGACCTGGGTGCCGTGGACCGAGCGGCTGCGCGCCGAGGACCTCGGGCCGGGCGACCTGCTGCCGGTCGAGGACGACGACGAGCGTCTCGTTCCCGCCTCGGCCGCGCTCGACCCCGAGGCCGACGACGACGAGGGGCCGGGCTCCGGCGTCCGCGAGGTCGGCGACGAGCTCGGGATGGGCCGCCCCCGGGTGATGAGCCGCGAGGGTCGTCTCGACGCCGCCGTGCGTTGGTCCGACGGCGACTTCGGGCCCGGCGCCGACATGGCCCGGGCGGCGTCCGCCCACTGCGGCACCTGCGGGTTCTACCTGCCGGTCTCCGGGTCGCTGCGCGCGGCGTTCGGCGTGTGCGGCAACGGCAACGTCCCCGCCGACGGGCACGTCGTGCACGCCGAGTACGGCTGCGGCGGCCACTCCGAGCTGCAGATCGACAGCGGGGCGGTCATCGCGATCGCGGACCTCGTCTACGACGACGGGGTCGAGATGGAGCCGGAGACCGCCGGATCGGGCGGCTAGAGGCGACGCGTCACCGGGAAAGGGGAGCCGTGACCCCCGATCCCCCGCCGGACCCGTTCGGCACCTCCGCGCTGCGTCGCGCGGTCCTCGACGCGTGGACGGCCTCGCCCGCGCGGTTCCGCGAGGACGCCAACGCCGAGGAGGACCTGCTGCGCGGCGGGTACCGCGACCGCTGGTTCGTCGAGCTCGCGCAGAACGCCGCCGACGCCGCCGCGCGCGCCGGCACGACCACGGTGCTGCGGGTGCGGGTGGTCGACGGCGCCGTGCACGTCGCGAACAGCGGTGTCGCGCTCGACGCCGACGGGGTGGCCGCCCTGGCCTCCCTGCGGGCGTCGGCCAAGAGCGGTGACGGCGGGGTCGGGCGCTTCGGCGTCGGGTTCGCCGCCGTCACCGCGATCAGCGACGCGCCCCGTGTCGTCACCCGCTCGGGCGCCGGGGTCGCGTTCGACCGCACCCGCACCGCCCGCGCCGTGCGCGAGCAGGACGTGGGCGGGACGGGCGCGCTGACCGACGAGCTCGCCCGCCGCGACGGCGCCGTCCCCGCGCTGCGCCTGGTCTGGCCCACCGACGCCGGCGAGCCGGCCCCGCCCGACGGCGCCGACACCGAGGTCCGCCTGCCCCTGCTCGCCGGCCTCGACCCCGACGACCTGCTCGCCGCCGCGGCCGCCGAGGTGCCCGATCTCCTGCTCGCCCTGCCCCCGCTGCGCGCGGTCGACCTGCCCGACGGGGTCGTGACGCGCACCGAGGACGGGGACCTGGTGCGCATCGGGGCCCGCGCCTGGCACGTCCTGCGCGCCGAGGGCACCCTCCCCGCCGAGCTGCTCGCCGGGCTCGCCGTCGAGGAGCGCGCCCGCACCGGGTGGCGGGCCACCTGGGCCGCCCCCGTCGACGGGCCTCCGGGCACCGACGTGCTCCACGCGCCCACCCCGACCGACGAGCGCACCTCGCTCCCCGCGCGCCTGCTGGCGACCGTGCCGCTCGACCCGGACCGACGGCACGTGCGCGCGGGCGCGGTCACCGGGCACGTCCTGACCGCCGCCGCGGCCCGCTACCCCGACCTCGTGCGCGCCCGCCCGGCCGAGGAGCGCCCGGCGCTCGTGCCGCTGCCGGCCCTGCCCGCGTCGGCGGTCGACGCCACGCTGCGCAACGCGGTCCTGGAGGCGCTGCGCACGACCGCGTGGCTCCCGGCCGTCGGCCAGCGGGACGGGCGGGGCGACGACCTCGTCCCGACGGGGGCGCAGGTGCTCGACCTTGACGGCCCCCCCGACGTGCTGGCCGCCCTCGGGGAGCAGCTCGCGGACGTCCTGCCCGGCCTCGTCGACACCCGTCTGGCCCGGCCCCGCCACGCCCCCGCCCTCGCCGCCGTCGGGGTGACGCGGGTCGGGCCCGCCGCGCTCGTCGACGCGCTCGCCGGGCTCGACCGTCCCGCGGCCTGGTGGCGCGGCCTGCTCGCGCGGCTCGCCGTGCTCGTCGCGCCCACGGCACGCGAGGAGCTCGCCGCCCTGCCCGTCCCGCTGGCCGACGGCCGGCTGGTGCTCGGCGCCCGCGGCGTCCTGCTGGCGGGCGGCGACGCGGAGATCGCGGCACGGCTCGCCGCCGCCGACGTGCCCGGGCTGCGGGTCGCCGCGCCGGCGCTCGACGACGACCCGGCGGCACGGGACCTCCTCGTCGCCCTCGGGGCCCGTCGGATCGACGGGCCGGCGCTGCTCGCCGACCCGGCCCTGCGCGAGGCCGTCGACCGGTCCGTGGACGAGGCGGAGGCGGGCGGCGGCCCGGAGGCCCTCGAGGCCCTCGATGCCCTCGCGGCCCTCGTGCTCGCCCTGGTCGCGGCGGGGGGCGCGGTGGACCGGGACCTCGGCGCGGTGGCGCTGCGCGACGCCGACGGTGGCCACCGACGCGCCGACGAGCTGGTCCTGCCCGACGGCGAGCTGCGCGGTCTCGTCGACCCCGACGGGCCGCTCGGCGTGCTCGACCCGGCCGTCGCGGCCGCGCACCCGCGCCACGTGCTCACCGCTGTCGGGGTGCTCGACGGGTTCGCCGTCCTGCGCGACGACGCGCCGGCGGGGCCCGACCACGACCTCGACGACGAGGAGACGTGGTGGGCCGAGGAGGTCGACCCCGTCGCCGAACGTCCCGACGGCCCCGACGGCGACGCCCCGGGCCCGCTCGTGGCCGTGCGCGACCTCGAGCTGGTGGCCGACGACCGGTGGGACGCCGCCTGGCCGGTCCTGGCCGGCGACCGCGAGGTCCGCGAGGCCCTCGGCGGCGCCCGGCCCGTGGAGGCGCTCGACCCGGACGCCGGCGACGGCCCCCGTCCCTACACCGCGTGGTGGCTGGGGCGGCACGGGCGCCTCGCGGGCCGCCCGCCCACGACGTGGCGGCTGCCGGGTGCGAGCGCGGTGGCCGGGCTGTACGACCCGGTGCCCGACGACGTCGCCGCCCGCCTCGACCCCGCGTTCCTCGCCGCGATCGGCGTGCGCACCCGGGCACGGGTGTCGTCCACCGACGACGCCACCGACCTGCTCGCCCGCCTCGCCGAGCCCGCCCGCGCGGTGCCCCCGGCGCGCGCCGCCGCGGCCCACGCCGCGCTCGCCGACGCCGTCGCCGCCGGGCGGGTGTCCGTCGCCGACGTCGAGCCACCCGACCGGGTGCGCACCGCCGACGGCGCGGTGCGCGACGCCGACCCGTCGCGCGGCGTCCCGCCCGCCGTGCTCGACCGCGCCCAGCTCGCCGGCGTGCTCCCGCCCGCGGTCCTCGTGCTGCCCGGGGGCGGCGACCCCGCGCTGCTCGCCGACCTGCTGGACCTCGCTCGGGCCTCCGAGCGCGTCCGCGTCACCGTCCGCGAGGGCGGGCGGGCCGTGCCGTGGGAGGAGCTGCCGACGGTCGTCGCCTGGGCCTCGACGCTCGGGCGCCCCCTGCCCGACGGCGCGCTCGTCCTGCACGACCGTCTGCGCGTGCTCGTCGTCGACGACGAGCGCGGCGGCGCCCCCGTCGAGTACACCCCGTCGGCCTGGGTGGACGACGACGGCGTCGTGCACGCCGATGACCCGATCCGGGGACTCCTCGCCGCGCTCGCCGGCTGAGGAGGACCGGAGCTGTCCGCCCCTCCCGCGACGATCGGGTCATGCCGATCGACGAGGGAGACCGCATGACGATCCTGGTGACCGGGGCGACGGGCACGGTCGGGCGCTCGCTGGTGGACCAGCTGCTGGAGGCGGGGCACGCGGTGCGCGCGCTGACCCGCGACCCGGCGCGGGCGGACCTGCCGGCCGCGGCGGAGGTCGTGCGGGGCGACCTGACCGACGTCACGACCCTGGCCGGGGCGTTCGCGGGCGTCGAGGCCGCGCACCTGATCACGTTCAGCGGGGAGTTCGGGGACACGCTGACGAACGGCCCGGAGATCGTCGACGCGCTGGTCGCGGCGGGCGTCGCCCGGGTCAGCGTGCTCGGCGGCTGGGACACCAGCACCGTCGAGCCGGCGCTCGACGCCGCCGGGGTGGCGTGGGCGCTGCTCTCGCCGACCGAGTTCATGGCGAACACGCTCGGCGACCACGCCGAGGCGATCCGGACGACGGGCGAGGTGCGCGCGTTCGACCGGGGCCGCGCGAGCCCCGCGGTCCACGAGGCCGACATCGCCGCGGTGGCCCTCGCCGTCCTCACCGGCGCGGCCCCGACCGGCCGCGAGTACCTGCTCACCGGCGGCGAGACCGTGAGCCTGGAGCAGAAGCTGGCCGCGGTCTCCGACGCCACCGGGCAGCCGATCACGCTGACCCGGCTCTCGGAGGCGCAGGCCCGCGCCGACCTGACCGCGGCCGGCCTGGAGACGGAGATGATCGAGTTCACGATCGCCCTGGAGAGCGACCCGCCGGTGGTCGGCTCGCAGCCCGTCGGCACGGTGGCGGAGGTGACCGGCCGCCCGCCGCGGACCTTCGCCGCCTGGGCGCGGGAGAACGCCGACGCCTTCCGGGCGGTCCCCGGCTGACCTCCTAGGGTGGCCGCACCGGACGGACCGCCGCCGGGGTGACGGAGGTGACGGTGGGCGACGAACCACCTCGCCCCGGCGCGTGGCCGCTCGTCGGGCGCGACACCCACCTCGCCGCGGTGCGGGCGGCCGCAGGCCGCGCCGCGGGCGTGCTGCTCGTCGGGCCGCCCGGCAGCGGGCGCTCCCGCCTCGCGCGGGAGGCGGCCCGCGCGCTCGCCGGCCCGGGCACGCGGGTCCTCGCGGTCACCGCCACCCCGTGGACCCGCGAAACCCCGCTCGGTGCCGTCGCCGCGCGCCTGCCCGAGGCGGCTCCCGCGGGGGACGACGAGCTCACGGCGCTGCGGCGGGCGCGGTCGGCGGTGCGGGGTGATGCCGGGAGACGCAGCGGAGCGGAGGTCGACCCGACGCCGGAGCGGGTGCTGCTCGTCGTCGACGACGTGCACCTGCTCGACGCGCTCTCCGCCCGGCTCGTGCACGACCTCGCCCGCCACCGCGAGGCGTTCGTGGTGCTCACCGCCCGCGCGGGCGCGACGCTGCCCGAGCCCGTGCTCGCGCTGCGCGTCGACGGGCTGCTCGAGCGCGTCGAGGTCGGCGACCTGGCCGGCGCGGAGGCCGACGAGCTCGTCGAGCGCGCCCTCGGCGGGCCGGTCGAGGGCGCGACCCGCCACGAGCTCGGCGCGCTGTCGGGCGGCAACCCGTTCCTGCTGCGCGAGCTGCTCGACGCGGGCCGCGCGGAGGGTGCGCTGCGCCGCTCCGGCCCGGTGTGGCGCTGGCACGACGACGTCACGCCGCCGCCGCGGCTCCGCGAGGTGGTGCTCGCGCGGATCACCGACCTCACCGCGGCCCAGCGCGAGCTCGCGGAGCTCCTGGCGCTCGGCGGCCCCCTCGGCCTCGAGGTGGTGGAGGCGCTGCCGGGCGGGCACGAGGTCGGGGCCCTGGAGCGCGCGGGCGTCGTCGTGTCCCGGGCGGCGGGGCGCCGCCTCGAGATCGCCCTGGCCCGCCGCCTCGACGCCGCGGTCCTGCGTGCGACGTTCTCGCCGCTGGGCGCGCGGATGGCGCACCGGCGCCTCGCGGCGGCGCTGGCGACGGCGCTCGAGGGGTACGGCGGGGACCGGCGCGGCGACGACACCGTGCGGCTGCTGACCTGGCGGGTCGCGGGCGGCGAGCCGGTGGAGCCCGGCGAGCTCGTCGCCGCGGGCGACCACGTCGTCGGCGACGACCCCGCCCTCGCCGAGCGGTTGTTCGGCGAGGCCGCCGACCGTGACGGCGGGTTCGTCGCGCTCGCGCGTCTGGCGGCGGTGCGGACGCTGCGGGGGCGGTTCCTCGAGGCGGCCGAGGCGCACGCGCGCGCGGCGGCGGAGGACGCCTCCGACGAGGAGCACGCCGACCTCGCGGTCACCCGCGCGATGCTGCTGGCCTGGGCGCTCGCCGACCCCGACGGGGCGGTGCGGGTGCACGACGAGCTGGCGGCGCGGGTCGGGGCCGGTCCCGTCCCCGACGGGCTCGCGGTGCTGCGGGCGATGCTGCTGCTCGAGGGCGCGAAGTACGCCGAGGCCGACGCCCTGCTCGACCCGGTGCTCGCGCGCCTGGCGCCGGGCTCGCCGACGGAGCTGCCCGCGCTGATGGTCGCGGCGAGCGTGCGGCCGATGATCGGGCGGCTGGCGGACGGCGCGGAGATCGCCGGGCGGGCCCTGGAGCTGATCGGCCGCGACGCCTCGGGGCTCTCGGCCGGCCTGCGCCTGCAGATCCGTGCGGGCGGGCTGTGGATGTCGCGGCTGTGGCAGGGGCGGCTCGACGAGGCCGCGGCGCTCGCCCGCACCTGGTACGAGGAGACCCGCGGCACCGGCACCGCTGAGGCCGCCGTCCCGCGCGCCATCTGGGCGTTGCTGCTCGGTGTCGACGCCGCCCGCCGCGGCCGGCTGACCACCGCGGTGCGGTGGATCCACGAGGCCGCCGCCCAGGCGCCGCTGCGCGACCTGCCCTGCAGCCCGCAGCTCGCCGGCGAGATGATCGCGGCCCTGGGCCAGGCCGGCCGCGCCGAGGAGGCGGCCGCCTGGCAGGAGCGCGTCGAGCGGGGCGAGGTCCGCGACCTCGTGCACTTCCGCCCCTGGCGCGACCTCGGCGAGGCGTGGGTGCACGCCGCGGCGGGACGGGTGGAGTCGGCGGCTGTGCGGGCCCGGGAGGTCGCCGACGAGGCCGCGTCGGCCGGGCAGCTCTGCTACGAGGTCGACGCGCTGCACGTGGCGGTGCGCTGCGGGCAGGGGGCGGCGGTCGCCGAGCGGCTCGCGGAGGTCGCGGCGCGCGTCGACAGCCCGCTGGCGTCGCTGCACGCTCGGCACGCGGCGTCGACGGACTCCCCGGAGGATCTCGACGACGTCGCCGAGGGCTACGCGAGGTGCGGGATGCTCCTGCTCGCGGCCGAGGTGGCCACCACGGCCGCCGCCGCGCACCGAGCGGCGGGCCGGTCCGGGGCCGCGATGGCGTCGGCCGAGCGCGCCCGCGCCTGGCTCGCGGCGTGCGAGGAGGCCGACACCCCGGCCCTGCGCGTGCGCGTCGCGGCCGAGCTGACCGCCCGCGAGCGGGAGATCGCCGAGCTGGCCGCGTCCGGGATGTCGAGCCGGGCGATCGCGGACCGGCTGGTGCTGTCGGTGCGCACCGTCGACAACGCTCTCGGGTCGGCCTACGCGAAGCTGGGCGTCAAGGGCCGGGCGGAGCTGCGGGGTGTGTTCACGGCCCGTTAGAGCGTCTTCTGGGCGCCGCGGACCCCGCGCTGCAGGGCCCGGCGCTGGAGGGCGAGCACGCCGAGGCCGACCGCGCCGAGCCCGACCCCGACGAGCGCGGCGGCGAACCAGACGTCGAGGGGTCGCGTGCCCGTCGCGGCGAGCACCCCGAGGACCACGGCGACGACCAGCCACACCGCCGAGCCCGCGATCACGACGGGGACCGGGTCGGTCAGCCGGCGGGGCAGGGGCGGCGGCTCGGCGTGCAGGTCGAAGCGACGGGCCACGCGCCGCACCCTACGTGAGTGGCATTCGCGGCTATAGCCGTCAACATCACTCACATGAAGTCGGCGTGATCCAGATAGCCTGCCGCCCGTGCTGGACCGTGTCTTCCGCCTCGACGAGCGCGGCACCACCGTCGCCCGTGAGGTCCGCGGCGGCCTCGTCACCTTCGTGACGATGGCCTACATCGTGGTCCTCAACCCTCTGATCCTCGGCAGCCTGGACCCGGCGTCGCCGTCGGCCAAGCGCGACGTGCTCGGCGCGACGCTCACCGTGCCCCAGGTCGCGGCCGTGACCGCCTTGGTCGCCGGCGTCATGACGATCATCTTCGGCCTGGTCGCCAACTTCCCGTTCGCCATGGCCACCGGCCTGGGCATCAACACCCTCGTCGCGGTCACCATCGCACCGCAGGTGAGCTGGCCCGAGGCGATGGGCCTCGTGGTCGTCAACGGCATCATCATCGTGATCCTGGGGCTCACGGGCTTCCGGACCGCGGTGTTCAACGCCATCCCCGATCCACTGAAGATCGCCATCGCGGCGGGCATCGGCGCCTTCATCGCCTTCATCGGCCTCGTCGACGCCGGCTTCGTGCGCCGCCTGCCCGACGCCGCGAACACCACCGTCCCGGTCGGGCTGGGCATCGAGGGCTCGATCGCGTCGTGGCCGACGGCCGTGTTCTGCGTCGGCCTGCTGCTCACCGGCGTGCTCGTCGCGCGCGGTGTCCGTGCCGGCATCCTGCTCGGGGTGCTGGGCACGACCGTGCTGGCGATCGTCATCGAGGCGATCGTGCAGGCCGGCCCGTCCAACGGCACCAACCCCAAGGGCTGGAACCTCGGCTACCCGGGCCTGCCGTCGTCGGTCGTGTCGCTGCCGGACCTCTCCCTGGTCGGCGACGTCTCGTTCGGCGCGTTCGCGCGGCTGCCCGCGCTCGCGGTGAGCCTGCTGGTCTTCACGCTCGTGCTGGCCAACTTCTTCGACGCGATGGGCACGATGACCGGCCTCGGTCGCCAGGCGAACCTGCTCGACGAGAACGGGCAGCTGCCCCGCGTCGGGCGCGCGCTCGTCGTCGAGGGCGCGGGCGCCGTCGCCGGCGGTGTGGCGTCGTCGAGCTCCAACACCGTGTTCGTCGAGTCGGCGTCGGGCATCGCCGAGGGCGCGCGCACCGGCCTCGCCAACGTCGTCACCGGCGTGCTCTTCCTGGCCGCGATGTTCTTCACCCCGCTCTACGAGGTCGTGCCGGTCGAGGCCGCGGCGCCCGCCCTGGTCATCGTCGGCGCCCTCATGATCGGCGGGGTGCGGGACGTCGAGTGGTCGGACTTCTCGGTCGCGCTGCCGGTGTTCCTGACGATCGTCGTCATGCCGTTCACCTACTCGATCGCCAACGGCATCGGCGCCGGGTTCATCAGCTGGGTGCTGCTGCGCACCGCCACCGGCCGCGTGCGGGAGATCCACCCGCTGATGTGGGTCGTCGCCGTCGCGTTCGTCCTCTACTTCGCCGTCACGCCGTTGCGGGTGCTGTTCGGGCTGTGAGGTACTTGCCTGTGTGGCGCGACGTGTGGCGGCGGCCCTGACCACGGTGTGACGCGGGCCGGTCACCGGTTGACAGGGTCCGTCGGTACCGGAAGCGTCGGGCGCGATGGGTAGGGCACCACTGACGCGCCGCCGGCACGTCGACCACGGGAAGCTCGCGACCGCGCTCTGTCGCTGATCCCCGTTCGTCCCCTCTCGCCCGTTCCCCGCGCGACCCCCGCGCGTCCCCACCCCCTCGTCGAGGAGGCAACCCCGCCGTGTCCGTCGGCATCCCCACCAAGCCGCTGCGCTTCGCCTACTGGGTCCCCAACGTCTCCGGGGGTCTGGTCACCAGCGGCATCGAGCAGCGCACCGACTGGAACTGGGAGTACAACCGCGACACCGCGATCGCGGCCGAGAACTCCGGGTTCGAGTTCGCGCTCTCCCAGGTCCGCTACATGGCCAGCTACTCCGCGGAGTACCAGCACGAGTCGACGTCGCTGTCGCTGGCGATCATGATGGCCACCGAGCGGCTCAAGGTCATGGCGGCCGTCCACCCGGGGATGTGGCACCCGGGCGTGTTCGCCAACTTCGGCGCCACCGCCGACCACCTGACGAACGGGCGCTTCGCCACCAACGTCGTGTCGGGCTGGTTCAAGGGGGAGTTCACCGCCTTCGGCGAGCCGTGGCTCGAGCACGACGAGCGCTACCGGCGCACCGAGGAGTTCATCGCCTGCCTCAAGGGCATCTGGGAGCAGGACAACTTCGAGTTCCGCGGCGACTTCTACCGGTTCCACGACTACTCGCTGAAGCCCAAGCCGCTGAACACCCCGGAGCGTCCCCACCCGGAGATCTTCCAGGGCGGCAACTCCACGGCCGCGCGCAAGATGGCGGGCCGCGTGTCGGACTTCTACTTCTCGAACGGCAAGGACTTCGACGGCGTCGTCGAGCAGCTCCACGACGTCAACACCGAGGCCGCCGCGAACAACCGCACGGTCAACTTCGGCCTCAACGGCTTCATGATCGTCCGGGACAGCGAGAAGGAGGCCCGCGACACCCTGCGCGAGATCGTCGACAAGGCCAACGTCGAGCAGGTCCAGGGCTTCCGTGACGCCGTGCAGCAGGCCGGCGCGTCGGCCTCGGACGGCAAGGGCATGTGGGCGGAGTCGTCGTTCGAGGACCTCGTCCAGTACAACGACGGCTTCAAGACCCAGCTGATCGGCACCGCGGAGCAGGTCGCCGACCGGGTCATCGAGTACAAGAAGCTGGGCGTCGACCTCAACCTCCTGTGCTTCCTGCACGTGAAGGAGGAGATCGAGCAGTTCGGCGACAAGGTCCTCCCGATCATCCGGGAGAAGGAGGCCGAGCTCCCCGACGCCGAACCGGCCCCGGCGCTGGCCCAGGCCTGACCCCCATGTGAGCGAACTTCGGGGCTATAGCCCCGAAGTTCGCTCACATACCGCGGCAACCTCGGGGTGGTGCCCCGACGCCGGCGCCCCGGGGGGCGGCGGAGCCTCGGGGCCATGACCACCGCCACCGAGGTGCCCGCGGACCTGCTCGCGTTCCTCGACCGCGTCGACACCGCGCTCGACGCCATGTTCACCGGCGACCCCGGGCCCTACGCCGACCTCTGGGCCGAGCGGGACGACGTCACCCTCTGCGGCGGCTGGGGCACGGTCGAGAAGGGCCACGCGGACGTGGTGCGGACGTTCGCGTGGGTCGGCTCGCGCTTCAGCGACGGCACCCGGGAGCGTGAGGAGCCGAGCGTCGTCGTGGTCGACGGCGATCTCGCCTACACCGTCGGCTTCGAGCGGGGCGTCGTCCGCGTCGACGGCGGGGAGCCCGCGCCGATGGTGCTGCGCGTGACGCACGGGTTCCGGCGCCTCGACGGCGCCTGGCGACTGACCCACCGCCACGCGGACTTCCCGCCACCCGACCCCCGGAAGGCCACGACCTAGAGCTGCTCGGCGAGCTCGTCCCGCCCGGTCACCCCCAGCTTGCGGTACACGTGCCCGAGGTGGGTCTCGACGGTCTTGGTGGTGACGAACAGGGCCTGCGCGACCTCCCGGTTCGTCAGGCCGTCGGCGGCGAGCTCGGCGACGCGCCGCTCGCCGGCGGTGAGGGCGGCGACCCCGGTGACGGCCACCCGGCGGGGCCGGGCGCCCGCCGCGTGCAGCTCGTCGCGGGCCTGCTCGACCAGGCCGAGCGCCCCGCACCGCGTGGCGAGGTCCTGCCCGATCGCCAGTTCGGCGCGGGCGGCGACGCGCTGGTTGGTCCGGCGCAGGAGGGCGCCGAGCTCGACGTGCGTCCGCGCGAGCTCGAGGCGCGCGGGCGTCGGCCCCAGGAGGGTGACGGCCTCGCGCAGCGGCTCGACCGCGCCGGCGACCAGGCCCCGGGTGCGCAGGGCGATCGCCAGCGCGCGCGGGGCGGCGAAGCGGCGCGCGGTGCGCGCGGCGGCGTCCGCGGCCTCGAGTGCCTCGTCCGGCCGGCCCAGCCCGTGCAGCGCCGCGGCGAGCCCGGCCCGCCACGGCAGCAGGCCCGGGTGGTGGATGCCGCGGTGCTCGAGGCGTTCGCCGCACGCCCGGAAGGCGGCTGCGGCCTCCTCGGGCCGCCCGCGGGCGAGGTGCAGGCGGCCCCGCGCGGCCAGCAGGTAGGCGAGCTCGCCCCGGACGCCGCTGCCCGCGAGCACCGCCTCGGCCTCGTCGGCGCGTCCCCGGTCGACCAGGACGATCACCAGCCACGCCACCGTGTAGCGGCGGGCGGCGTGGACCTCGTGCTCCGCGGCCAGGCCGTCGGCGAGCCGGGCGTCGGCCTCGGCCTCGTCCAGGTCGCCGGCCAGGTACCGGGTCTGGCAGCGCAGGACGCTGGCCGAGACGAAGTCGTAGGTGGAGCCGCGCCGGCGCGCGCTGGCGAGCATGCCCTCGGCGCAGGCGCGCACCGGGTCGAGGTGGTCGATCGCGACCAGGACCATCGTCGCCGGGAGCACGACGCCGGGGTCGGGCGCGTTCTCCCGCAGCGTCGCGTCCAGCGCCTCCCGGGCCAGGTCGACGGCGGCGGGGTCCCCGCCCTGCTGGGCGTCGAGGGCCGCGAACGCGAGCAGCGCCGGCCCGCCGCGGGGCGGGAGCCGGCCGTCGCGGCGCAGGGTGCGGGTGAGCTCGGCCGCCGCGGCCCGTCGCGCCGGGTCGCGCCGCGCGAGGCTGACGGTGGCGGCGGCCAGCTCGGCCGCGAGCTCGCTGCCGTCGTCGAGCCCGGCGGCGGCCTCGTCGAGGACCTGCAGGGCCCGGTCGAACGCCAGCGTGACGCTCAGCGCCCGGGCGAGCTCGAGGGCGACCAGGCCGCGCCGACGGGGGTGCGCCGCGACCGCGAAGGCCTCCTCGAGCAGCTCGACGCCCGCCCGGTAGGACACGCGCGCCGTCGCGGTCCCGAGCTCGTGCAGGACCGCGGCCCGCTCCGGGGCCGGCGGCGGTTCCGCGACGGCCCGGCGCAGGTACACGCACGCCGCCTCCGGTGCCCCCGTCGCCAGCGCCCGGTGCCCGGCCTCGCGCAGCCGGGCGACGACCGTCGGGTCGCCGAGGGCCTCGGTGCGCAGCAGGTGGGTGGCGACGACCTCGGCCGGCGCCTCCTCGGCGGCCAGCACCTCGGCGGCCCGGCGGTGGGCGCGGTGGCGTGCGGCGGGCCCGAGCCGGTCGGTGACGGCCTGCTCGACCAGCGAGTGCCCGAAGGTGAGCGGCCGCCCCTCGCGCAGCAGCCGCACGGCGACCAGCGTCTCGGCGGCGCGCGCGGCGCGGTCGGGGTCGAGCCCGGACACGGCGACCACGTGCCGCAGCTCCGCGGACCCGCCGAGCACGGCCACGGCCTCGGCGACCGCGGCGGCGTCGTCCCCGGCCTCGCGCAGCCGGCGGGCCACGAACGTCGCCACGACGCCCGGCGCGAGCTCGGCCACCATCCCGGGCGCGGGCGCCGCCCCCGACTCGAGCACGGCGTCGAGCAGGGCGGCGAGCAGCAGCGGGTTCCCGCCGGTGGCCTCGTGGCAGGCCGTCACGAACGCGGCGGGGGAGGGCCCGAGCCGCGCGGCCACCAGCGCGCCGACCGCGACCGCGCTCAACGGCCCGGGACGCAGCACCGACCCGGCCTCGCGCAGGGCGTCGACGACCCCGGGATCGACGTGCTCGACCGGGCTCTGGGCCCCGAGCACGATCGCGACCGGCAGCTCGGCCACCCGCCGGGCGAGGTAGGCCAGCGCGCGCAGGGACGCGGCGTCGGCGACGTGGGCGTCGTCGACGAGGAGCAGGGCCGGGCCGCGCTCGGCGAGGTTCGCGACCAGCCAGTAGATGCCGTGCAGGGTGCTGGCCGCGTCGAGCTCGACGGCCCCGTCCCCGTCGCCGTCCCCGACGCCGTCCCCGCCCACCCCGACCCGCCCGGGCGCGACCGCCGGGACGGCCAGCCGGGCCGCGCCGGCGAGCAGCTGCTCGGCATCCGCCCCGGTGAGCAGGGGCTCGACGAGGCCGCGCACGATCCCGAAGGCGAAGTCGCGCTCGAGGCGCCCGCCCCGTGCGGTGAGGACGGTGTGCCCGGCCGCGGACGCCTGCGCGGCGACCGCCTCGAGCAGCCGGGACTTGCCGATCCCCGGCGGGCCCTCCACCCAGGCCAGGGCGCCGCGCCCCGCACCGGCCGCGGCCACCACGGCGGCCAGTGCGGCCAGCTCCCGGTCGCGCTCGAGGATCGCCGTGCCTCGCGCCGCCGGCGGCATCAGGGTCATGGCGACCCCCCGTGCTCGCGAGCCTCTCCCTGACGACGACCGTAGAGCCCCGTCCCCGGTCCGACCAGCAGCGGAGTGGACCAGTGGAGGGGTCCGGATCCCTCAGAGACCCTATGGCCCTTCCTTGGGCCGCCTCGACGGCTGAGAATCGGTGTCGGGGTCGGCTGAGCTCGTTCTTGCTTGGTGCACTTGAACCCGTCTCAGAGACTGACGCCTGGGGCCTTCCCGGCACCTCGAACTGTTGTCCTCGTACACGCTTCACAGCGTCGTTGAACGGTTGGCCCTGCCGACCTCCACCCTGTTCGTGCGTGGGCGAGGAGGCCGCTGATGGACACGTTGATCGAGCGGTGCGCGGGTATCGACATCGGCAAGGACGAGGTCGTGGCGTGCGTGCGCACCCCGAGGCCGGGTGGTCGGGGGCGGGTCAAGACCACCCGCACGTTCACCACCTTCACCGCCTCGCTGGAAGCCATGCTCGAGTGGTTCGCCGCCGAGGCAGTGACCGCGGTGGTGATGGAGGCGACCGGCTCGTACTGGAAACCGGTGTGGTACCTCCTCGAGGAGCACCCCGGCTGGGAGTTGCTGCTGGTCAACGCCCACCACGTGAAGATCCTGCCCGGGCGTAAGTCCGACGTGCTCGACGCCGAGTGGCTCGCCGAGCTGCTCGAGCACGGTCTGCTGCGGGGCAGCTTCGTGCCGCCGAAGACGATCCGCGAGCTACGCGACCTGACCCGGTATCGCAAGCGGATGATCCAGGCCCACACCAGCGAGTGTCAGCGGATCCAGAAGACCCTCGAGGACGCCGGGATCAAGCTGGACTCG
The DNA here is from genome assembly GCF_037400275.1 of Actinomycetospora aeridis. Taxonomy (NCBI): domain Bacteria; kingdom Bacillati; phylum Actinomycetota; class Actinomycetes; order Pseudonocardiales; family Pseudonocardiaceae; genus Actinomycetospora; species Actinomycetospora aeridis. Next base: position 70,283 of record NZ_JBBEGL010000001.1, read on the forward strand.
GTCGCCTCGGACGTGCTCGGGGTTTCCGGGCGGGCGATGCTGGCCGCGCTGGTCGCCGGCGAACGTGACCCCGAGGTGCTCGCCGAGCTGGCCCGCGGCGTGCTGCGCCGCAAGCTGCCCGCCCTGCGTCAGGCCCTGCGCGGGCGCTTCAGCGAGCACCACGCCCTGCTGATCGGGCTCGCGCTGGAGCACACCGCGCACCTCGAAGCGGCGATCGGGCGGCTCGACGAGCGCGTCGACGCCCTGTTCGCCACCGCGACCAGCGAGGGCGGTGTCAGCGCTGTCCCTTTCACTCGGGCCCGTGACCGGCTCGACACCATCCCCGGAGTCGGGAAACGGGCCGCCGAGACGATCATCGCCGAGATCGGGGTCGACATGTCTCGGTTCCCCACCGCCGCGCACCTGGCCTCCTGGGCCGGCGTCGCGCCGGGCAACAACATCACCGGCGGCAAACGCGGCTCGGGCAAGACCACCAAGGGCGACGTCTGGCTGATCGACATCCTGACCCAGAGCGCCTGGTGCGCCGCCCGCACCCGCGAGACCTACCTGTCCGCCCAGTTCTGGCGGCTGGCCCGACGGATCGGCAAGAAGAAGGCCGCCGTCGCGGTCGCCCACTCCATCTTGGTGATCTGCTGGCACCTGCTGCGCGACGACACCGACTACGACGACCTCGGCGGGGACTACTTCACCCGCCGCAACACCAACCGCCAACGCGACCGCCTGATCAACCAACTCCACAACCTGGGCTACCGAGTCACCCTCGAACAAGTCGCGTAGGCCAGCTGCGGTCGATTCTCTTCACAGGCAAGTGGTCGCTTGCCCTTGAGGGGCAAGCCGCTGCTTGCCTATGCTGGCGGCGTGGCCGACGTGTTCCGGGCTCTCGACGACAGGACACGGCGCCTCGTCCTCGACGAGCTCGTCGCCCGCGACGGCCAGACGCTCTTCGAGATCTGCACGACGCTCGTCACCCGCCACGGCGTCTCCTCCACCCGCCAGGCGATCTCGCAGCACCTCGCCGTGCTCGAGGACGCCGGGCTCGTGGTCACCGAGCGCCGCGGCCGCACCAAGATCCATCACTTCGACGGCGCACCGCTCGCCACCATCGCCGCGCGGTGGCCCACCAGCCGGGAGGACACCCCGTGAGAATCCGCCTGACCAGCATCTTCGTCGACGACCAGCGCGCCGCGCGGGCGTTCTACACCGACATCCTGGGCTTCACCGTGCGCCACGATGTCCCGCTCGGCGACGACTCCTGGCTCACCGTCGTCTCGCCCGACGACCCGGACGGCCCCGAGCTGCTGCTCGAGCCGGCCGGCCACCCGGCGGTGAAGCCCTACCGCGACGCGCTCGTCGAGGACGGCATCCCCCTCGTGCAGTTCGCCGTCGACGACGTCCACGCCGAGCACGAGCGCCTGGTCGCCCGGGGCGTCGCGTTCACCCAGCCGCCCACCGACGCCGGGCCGGTGATCACGGCGGTGCTCGACGACACGTGCGGCAACCTCGTCCAGATCGTGGCGGCGAAGCCCGTCTGACGCTTTCTCGGGGTGCGTCCCCGACGCCGCGGACATCGCGGGGCAGGTCGGATGGTCGGGAACGTCCGACCCTCCGGGAGGCACCATGTCCGCCCACGTCGTCGCCAGTCGGTGGCCTGCCGTGCGGGTTCCCGACCTCACCGTGCCCGACTTCCTCCTCCGCATGGCCGACGAGCGTCCCGACGCCCCGGCGGTCATCGACGCCCCGTCCGGGCGCACGCTGACCTACGCCGAGCTGCGCCGGGACGTGCGACGGTGCGCGATCGGCCTGCGCCGGCGCGGACTGCGGGTGGGCGACGTCCTGGCGATCGTCGCGCCGAACAGCCCGGAGTGGCTCGTCGCGTGCCTCGGTGCGATGGCGGCGGGCGGCTGCGTGTCGGGGATCAACCCGCTGTACACCGCCGACGAGATCGCCCCGCAGCTGCGCGACCACGGGGCGCGGCACGTGCTGACGATCCCGCCGTTCCTCCCGCTCGTCCGGGCGGCGGCGGCCGGGGTCGTCGAGCCGGACGTCCTGGTCGTCGGGCAGGCCGAGGGGGCGACGTCGTTCGCCGACGTCCTGGCCGACGGCGCCGACGGGGAGCTGCCGGCGGGGCTCGTCGACCCGGCCGCCGACCTCGCTCTGCTGCCCTACTCGTCGGGGACCACGGGCCTCGCCAAGGGCGTGATGCTCACCCACCGGGCGATCGTCACCAACATCGAGCAGATGCAGACCGCGCTCGACCAGACCGCCGAGGACCGGGCGATCGCGGTGGCGCCGTTCTTCCACGCCGTGGGGCTGAACGTCGTCGCCGGGGTGACGCTGCGCTCCGGGGGCACCCTCGTCACGTTGCCCCGCTTCGACGTCGACGCCTACCTGGGCGCGATCGCGACGTACCGGGCGACGCTGGCGGTGGTCGTGCCGCCGATCGTGCTCGCGATGGCGCGCCACCCGGCGGTCGACCGCCACGACCTGTCCTCGCTGCGGCTCGTCGGCTGCGGTGCCGCCCCGCTCGGGGCCGACCTGCAGCAGGAGTGCGCGGCGCGCGTCGGATGCCCCGTCGGTCAGGGCTACGGGATGACCGAGGCCGTCGCGGCGATCACGCTCGTGGACACCGCGGAGCCCGTCGTGCCGGGGTCGGCCGGGGTGCTGCTGCCCGGGGTCGAGGCACGGATCGTCGACATCATGACCGGCGAGGACCTCCCGGCCGGCGAGACCGGGGAGCTGCGGGTGCGCGGGCCCCAGCTGATGGCCGGCTACCTGGGCAACCTCGACGCGACGGCGGCGACGATCGACGCCGACGGCTGGCTGCACACCGGCGACCTGGCGCGGTTCGACACCGACGGCAACCTCTTCGTCGACGACCGGCTCAAGGAGCTCGTCAAGGTCAAGGGCCTGCAGGTGGCGCCCGCGGAGCTCGAGGCGGTCCTGCGCACGCACCCCGGTGTGGCCGACGCGGCCGTGATCCCGGTGCCCGACGAGCGCGCGGGCGAACGCCCGAAGGCGGTGGTCGTGGCGGCCGGGCCCGTGACGGCCGCGGAGATCGTCGACCACGTCGCGTCCCGCGTCGCCCCGCACAAGCGGATCACCGAGGTGGCGTTCGTCGACGCGATCCCGGTGTCGCCGTCGGGGAAGATCCTGCGCCGGCTGCTCGTGGCGCAGGACCGCGCCGGGGCGCTGCCGGCCGTCGCGGAACCGGTGGTGGCGACGCGATGACAACCGTCGAGACCGGCTACGGGCTGCGGCTCTCCGACGACGAGCTCGCCCGCTACCGGCTGATGGCGCAGCGGGCGCGGGAGCACGAGGCCGCGCTGTGGGAGCTCGCGGGGATCGGCCCCGGTGCCCGGGTGGTGGACGTCGGCTGCGGCCCGGGCGCGATGCTGCCGGTGCTCGCCGAGTGCGTCGGCCCGCACGGCGTGGTCGCCGGGGTGGACGCCGACCCCGAGGCCGTCGCGACGGCCCGCGCCGTCCTCGCCGGGGCGGGCGTGCACCGCGCCGGGGTCCGGCGGGGCCGCGCCGAGGCGACCGGGCTGCCCGCGGGCGGCTACGACGTCGCGATGACGCGCCACGTCCTGGCCCACAACGGGGGCGCCGAAGGGCGGATCGTCGAGCACCTCGCCTCGCTGGTGCGTCCCGGCGGGCACGTCTACCTGCTCGACGTCGACGCCGCCGCGGCCGGCATCACCCCGGCGCCGCCCGAGATCGACGAGATGACGGAGCGCTACACGCGCTGGCACACCGACCGCGGCAACGACGTGCGGGTGGGGCGGCGCCTCGCGGGCCTGGCCCGCGGCGCCGGCCTGGAGGTGGCGGCGTTCCGCGGCTGGTTCGACATCCAGCCCCTGCCCGTCGGGATGCGGGGACCGGCCTGGGCCGCGCGGGACACGCTCGTCGCGGCCGGGCTCGCGGACGCCGCGGACATCGCGCGCTGGGGCGCGGCGGCCGACGCGATGGACGCGTGGGTCGAGCGTCCGGAGGTCCTCATGGCGATCTTCGCCGTGGTGGCGCGCCGTGAGCGATGACGACACGCGGGCCGCGATCCTGCGCTACCTGCACGCCACCGGCACCGACCCCGCGCTCGGGCACCAGATCTTCGCCGAGGACGCCGTGCTGGAGTTCCCGCAGTCCGGCGAGCGCTTCACCGGCCGGGAGACGATCCTCGCGTGGCGGTCGCGCTACCCGGCCGAGGTCACGATGACGATGCGGCGCCTCGTCGGGGGCGGCGACCTCTGGGTGGGCGAGGGCCAGACCCGCTACGACGGTGCCGACCCGATGTTCGGGGTGACGATCCTGGAGTTCCGCGACGGCCTCGTGGTCCGCGAGACGATCTACGGCGGCCGCCCTGGGAGGCCCCGGACTGGCGCGCGCCCTACCGCGACCCGGCGTGACCCCTACGTGAGTGAAGTTCGGTGCCATAGCACCGAATTTCACTCACGTGGACCGGACGGCGGCACGGCCCAGGCGGACGGCGTAGAGGACGGCGCTGGCGAGGAAGAGGACGGCGGTGACGAGCAGCCAGCGCGTCACGTAGTCGATCGCCGGCGGCAGGCCGGCGGCGAAGAAGAGCACCCCGGCCCCGCCGCCCGAGATCGTCGGGAACCAGATCAGCCCGAGCAGCACCGAGCCGAGCACCGGCAGGCGCAGGTGGTTGGTCGCCGCGACCGTCACCGGCCGCGACGACACCCGCCGGCGGACCCAGCGGGTGAGCACCAGCGAGCGGTCGGCGAGCGCGTAGAGCGGGTAGAGCACGAGGTCGTGGCCGATCACCGCGGCGGCGAACCAGATCGCGATCGTGAGCGCGCTCGGGTTGGGGTAGAGGGCGAGCACCGCGGCGCCCACCAGCGCGAAGCAGCCGAGCAGGGCGAGCAGGTGCAGCGGGTTCTCGCCGTAGAACCTCCGGAACCAGCCCATCACGCGCTCCGGAAGTCGATCGCGCCGACCCACTTGGTGTTGTGCACCCCGGGCAGCGCCGGGACGATCACGCGGGCCGGGAAGCCGTGGTCGAGCGACAGGTCGGCCATGGGGCCCCCGTCGTCGTCGCCGACGCGCAGCGCCAGGAGCGCGTCCGGGTCGAGCACCTGGTTGCCCTGCAGCGTCACCCGCGCGAACGGCCCAGCCCGCTCCAGCGACTGGACGAACGCGTTCGCCGGCTCCGGGACCCCGGCGAGCGCCGCGAGGTCTCGCAGCCGCACCCCGCTCCACGTCCGCGTCTCCGACCAGCCCTCGACGCACGCGATCGGCAGCGTCGCGGTGTGCTGGGGCATCCCGGCCAGTGCCGCGCGGTCGAGCCGGACCTCGCCGGCCGGGCCCCCGCGCAGGACCAGGGCGTAGCCGTCGCCGACGGTCGGCGCGATCCCGGCGCCGAACGCGGTGCGGTTGACCTGGAAGTCGTTCGGGCCGGTGCCGTAGGAGCGCCCGCGCGGCGAGAGCACCGCGAGCGGACGCAGGGCGTCGACCGTCGTGCCGATGGTCAGCACCCCGACCAGCGCGCTCCCGCCCGCGACGGTGCCGAGCAGCGTGCGCCTGCTCATCGTCGGCGGGCTCGGATCGGTGGCCACGAGGCTGTGGCCGGGCTCGTCGTCGAGCGGCTCGGGCACCGTCTCCGCGGTGGTGTCGTGCAGCCAGCGCCCCGGCCCGCCGGTGCGCAGCGACCGCACCATCGTCGGCAGCTTGATCGCCACGTGGGCGACGAACCCGCCGATGAACACCCACGCGCCCCAGTAGTGCGCGGTGTAGAAGTCGAAGCCGAACGAGTAGTCGTACTGGACGTTCATGATGCCGGTGACCAGCTCGAACAGGATCCCGCCGACGAGCGCGAGCAGCGAGATCCGCTCGAGCAGCTGCGCGATCGAGCGCACCGGGGGCCAGGCGAACAGCTTCGGCACCACCGACCAGAGCTTGGCCAGGATCACCGGCACGAGGACGAGGCCGATGCCGACGTGCAGCCCCTGGGTGAGGCGGTAGAGCCAGGACGGCGAGGTGGGCCAGTCGAACAGCGGCAGGCGCAGGAACCCGACGTCGCCGGGGATCGCCTGGCCGAACTGCGGGCCGTAGGCGATGTAGGAGAGCAGTCCGGTGAGGATCACGATCGGCAGCCCGACGAGCAGGACGACGCCGAACACCGACGTCAGCCAGCGTCCGCGCAGCGGGCTGCGCCACGTGCGCGGGGTGAGCGGCGGCGGGACCGGGATCCGTCCCATCCCGCGCCACAGGGCCTGCGGGAAGCCGTACCGCGGCTCGGACGGGGCGGGTGCGTCGTCCTCCCCGGGCGCGACGGGCGCGCCGGTGGTGGTCATGGCGAGACCCTAGCGAAGACTGTACCTATCGGTACAGTCGGTCGCCGTCGGGCTAGCCTGACGACGTGACGACCGACCAGGCGCCGACCGTGCCGCCGACGGACCGGGGTCGTCGGACACGGGAGGCGATCGTCGACGCCGCCGCCGGGCTGATGGAGGCCCGCGGGATCGGGGCGACCGGCCTCGGGGACGTCCTGCGCGTCAGCGGCACCGGGAAGTCGCAGCTCTACCACTACTTCCGGGGCAAGCGGGAGCTCGTCCTCGCCGTCATCGACCGCCAGCTCGAGAAGGTCCTCGCCGCCCAGCCGGCGCTGGGGGAGGGGGTTGGCGGCGGTCCCGGCGACGAGGTGCGGGCCTGGGCCTCGTCGATCTACGAGCTCCAGCGGGACGGCGGCGGGCCGTTCGCCTGCCCGCTCGGGGTGCTCAGTGGGCAGGTGGACGCCGACCCCGGATGGCGCGAGCACCAGGCCGCGGCCTTCGCGCAGTGGGAGCGGCGCATCGCCGCCCTGCTGGTCCGCGGCCAGCGGGAGGGCAGTGTGGACCCGTCGCGCGACGCCGGCGAGATGGCGGTCGCCGTCCTGGCCGCGCTGCAGGGCGGCCTGATGCTCGCGCGCGTCCATCGCGACCTCCACGTGCTCGCTCTCGCTCTCGATGCTGCTGTCGACCACGTCCGTCCCCGGCCCGGCTGAGGCAGGCGTCGCGGCGCGCGACACGTGGGCGTCCGGGGGAGAACGGGTACCGGTTCGACGGAAGACCGAATCCCCTCCGAGCGAAGGAGCCCCTGGGTGGCTGACAACATCTACCGGAAGACCGAGGTCGTCGGGACGTCCGCGGAGAGCGTCGACGAGGCCATCCGCGGCGCGGTGCGCCGGGCGTCGGAGTCCCTGCGCCAGGTCAGCTGGTTCGAGGTGTCCGAGATCCGCGGGCACGTCGAGAACGGCGAGGTCGGACACTTCCAGGTGACGCTGAACATCGGCTTCGCCCTCGAGGACACCAAGCCCTGAGGGTGCGCGGTGGCGTCGACGGAGTGGCTCTGCGGACACTCATCGTCTGCGGAGTCACTCCGCTGACACCACTCGACGGGAAGTGGTTAGGTAAGCTCACTACCGTGGCGTGCGGTGGCGATCTCCGGTGAGCGAGGTCGACAGCACGCACACCGACCGTGCGCGGGGCAGCGTCTTCGCCGCCCTGCGCGTCCGGAACTACCGCCTCTTCGCCTCCGGGCAGGTCGTGTCGCTGGTCGGCACGTGGATGCAGCGCGTCGCCCAGGACTGGCTCGTCCTCGAGCTCTCCGGCGGCAGCCCGGTGGCCCTCGGCGTCGCCGCGGCCCTGCAGTTCGGCCCCACCCTTCTCCTGAGCCTGTGGGGCGGGTCGATCGCCGACCGCTACGACAAGCGACGCCTGCTCATGGGCCTGCAGGTCGCCATGGGCGCCTGCGCGCTGGTGCTCGGCCTGCTCGACGTCACGGGCCTGGTGACGATCGCCCAGGTCTACGTCCTGTGCGTGCTGCTGGGCTGCTTCTCGGCCCTCGACGGGCCGGTGCGCCAGTCGTTCGCCGGCGAGATGGTCGGCTCCGGGGCCCTGGCGAACGCCGTCGCCCTCAACTCGATGACGTTCAACGCCGCGCGCGTGCTGGGCCCCGCGGTCGGCGGCCTGCTCATCGCCGGGGTCGGCACCGGCTGGGTCTTCCTCGTCAACGCGGTCACGTTCGTCGCGGTGCTCGTCGGCCTGCAGCGCATGCGCCCCGCCGACATGTTCGCCTACGCGCGCGCCCCGCGGGAGCGGGGCGCGGTCCGGGCCGGTCTGCGCGAGGTCCGCCGCCACCCCGACGTGGTGCTGCTGCTCGTGCTCGTCTTCTTCGTCTCCACGCTCGGCATCAACTTCTTCGTGACGCTCGCGATCGTCGCCCGCAACGTGTTCGGGCGGGGCGCCGAGTCGTACGGCCTGCTGACCTCGGCCCTCGCCGTCGGCTGCCTGCTCGGGGCCTTCGTCGCCGCCCGCCGGGTGGGGCGCCCGCGCCTGCGCACCGTCGTCGTGGCCGCCGTCGTCTTCGGGGTCTGCGAGGTCGCCGCGGGCCTCATGCCCAGCTACCCCCTGGTCGCCCTGCTCCTGGTGCCCACGGGCGCGGCCCAGCTGCTGTTCACGAGCGCGGCCAACGCGGCGGTGCAGCTCGGCGTCGACGAGCAGGTCCGCGGCCGGGTGATGGGCCTGTGGATGGTGGTGCTGCTCGGCGGGACGCCGGTGGGCGGTCCGGCGCTCGGCTGGCTCGCCGAGGAGCTCGGCGGCCGCGCGCCGCTCGTGCTCGGGGGCGCCGCGTCGGTGGTCGCCGCGGTGCTCGTCGCCGGGGTGTGGCTGGTGCTGCGGCGGCGTCGGTCGGGCCGTCAGTCGAGCGGCCAGTCGTGCACCGGCACGTTGGCCTCCATGCCCTCGAGGTAGCGCTTCATCATCTCCATCACCGCGTTGCCCCGGTCCAGCCCGCGGCGCTCGGCCGCGGCGACGGCGCGTACCTGCCAGGTCGCGCCCGTGGAGCGCCGCACGCAGCGCTGCTCGATCACCGACAGGTAGCGGTCGGCGGCCTCGGAGTCGACGCCCCAGGCGGCGAGGCCCTCCTGGGCGAGCGGCAGCATGCGCCGCAGCACGAGCTCGTCGGCGCGCACGGTGCCGATGCCGGGCCAGTAGAGGGCCGCCTCGAGGCCGTGCCGGGCGCCCGCGGTGAAGTTGGCCTCCGCCGCGTCGAACGACATCAGCTGCCACGGCGGGCGGTCGGACTCGGCGAGCGCGCGGATCAGGCCGTAGAAGAACATCGCGTTCGCGACGGCGTCGACGGCCGTCGGCCCGGCGGGCAGCACGCGGTTCTCCAGGCGCAGGTGGGCGACGCCGTCGGCGACGTCGTACACCGGGCGGTTCCAGCGCCACACCGTGCCGTTGTGCAGCCGCAGCTCCTGCAGGCTCGGCGCCCGGCCCGCGTCGAGCTCGGCGAACGGGTCCTCGTCCTCGGCCAGGGGCAGCAGCGACCCGAAGTAGCGGACGTTCTCCTCGAACAGGTCGTAGGCCGACTGGGCCCAGCGGTCGCCGAACCACACCCGCGGCCGGACGCCCTGGTTGCGCAGCTCGACGGGCCGGGTGTCGACGGCCTGGGTGAACAGCGGGATGCGCGTCTCGGCCCAGAGCCGGCGGCCCAGCAGGAACGGGGAGTTCGCGGCGAGCGCCACCTGCAGCCCGGCGATCGCCTGCGCGGCGTTCCAGTAGGCCGGGAAGAGGTCCGGGGTGAGCTGGAGGTGCAGCTGCAGTGACGTGCAGGCGGCCTCCGGCGCGATCGAGTCGACGTCGAGGACGAGGTGCTCGGCGGGCCCGCCGTCGACGGGCCCGTGGCGGGACGCGGGCGGCTCGGTGATGTCGAGGCGGAACGGCTCGCCGCGCGCGGTGAGCATCTGGCGGTTGAGCAGCGCGTAGCGCGGGTCCTCGGTGAGCTGGTCGGACGCGAGGTGCTCGGCGGCGAGGGTCGGCAGGATGCCGATCGTCACCGCCCGGGCGCCGAGGTCGCGGGCGCAGTCGCCGGCCGACCACGTCGCGTCGAGCATGTCCTGCTCGAGGTCTCGGGCCGTGGCGCCGGGCAGCAGCCGCGGGGGCAGGTTGATCTCGAGGTTCCAGCGGCCCAGCTCCGAGGTGAGCACGTCGGAGGCGGAGCGGTCGAGCACGGCGTGGTTGAGCATCGCCGGGCGCATGTCCTCGTCGACCAGCGCCAGCTCGATCTCGACGCCCGTGCTGGGCTCGGCGCCCGCGAACCGGCCCTCGGTCACCATCGTCCCGAAGGCCTCGAGGCAGCGGTGGATCCGCTGCCGGTACCGAGCCTGGTCCGAGGCGGTGAAGAGGGTGGCGGTGAGGTGCTGGCCCATTACCCGCCCGGCTCCCGTCCACGATCCGACCGATCACCGCGTCCCGCCCGTACGGCGGCACACGGCACCTCCCGTGAGCCCCGACGAGCGGCCACGCTGGCACAGCCGTCGGGATCACGCCAGCCACCGGCGCCGTCCGCCCGTGGAAAGCGTCCGTTCAGCGTAGGGCACCGCGGACCCCGACCGCTGGGCGACTCAGGGTGACCTCTGGCCCGTCGACACGACGGGTCATTCGTCCGGTGGTCAGCCGCTTCGTCCGAAGTCTTCGGGCGAGATGTTGTCGAGGAACGCGCGGAAGCGGTCGACCTCGTCCTCGTCGGTGCCGGACGCGCCGGCGGCAGCCGCGGCGGTGGACTCGTCGGACTCGTCGTCCTCGACGACCACCCCGGCGTCGGTGAGGACGCCCTCCGTGGCGTGGATCGGCACGTCGGCGTGCAGCGCGATCGCGATGGAGTCGCTCGGCCGCGCCGAGACCCTCAGCCCGCGGTCGAACACGAGATCGGCGTAGAACGTGCCGCCGCGCACCTCGGTGATCTCGATGCGCTCCAGCCGCCGCCCCAGGGCCGCGACGACGTCCGAGATCAGTACATGGGTCAGCGGGCGCTCGGGCAGGCGGCCCTGCTGCTCGAGGGCGATCGCCTCGGCCTCCGCCAGCCCGATCCAGATCTGCAGGCAGCGCTTCCCGTCGGTCTCCTGCAGCAGGACGACCGGGTGCCGGCTCTCGCCCGAGCCCGACGAGCCGCCCTGCTGCTGTGTCGCGTCGTCGACGGCCAGGACCCCGACCACCCGCATCTCGCTCACGACCCCAGCCTCCCACGTTCGCGGGCCCGGCGACGGGGTTGCGTTCCGCTCGTCCGCCGCGAGGTGGCGACGGGCGCGGCGTCCGGGCCCGACCCCCGGGTGCCCCGCCGGGAGCCGTCGACACCCGCGCCGGGCGACGGGTCGTCCGGCCCGCCGTCGCGGGTCTGGGACGATGCGCACGTGGCGCGTGTGGTGGAGGTCGACGACGCGGCGGACCCGCGCCTCGCCGACTTCCGCGATCTCTCGCGGGCCGACCGGCGGCCCGATCGTCCCGGCGGCCGCGGCCTCGTGCTCGCCGAGGGCACCGTGGTGGTGCGCAGGCTGCTCGCCTCGCCCTACCCGCCGCGGGCGCTGCTGGGCGTCGCCCGCCGCGTCGAGGACCTGGGGCCGGACCTCGCCGCCGTCGACGTGCCCGCCTACGTCACCGACGCCGGCACCATGGCCGACGTCGTCGGCTTCCACCTCAACCGCGGGGTGCTCGCGAGCGCCGACCGCGCCCCGGCGCCCGACCTCGCGCCCCTGCTCGCCGGGGCGCGCCGCGTCGCCGTGCTCGAGGGGGTGAACGACCACGAGAACCTCGGTTCCCTGTTCCGCAACGCCGCGGCGCTGGGTGTCGACGCGGTGCTCGTCGGCCCGGGCTGCGCCGACCCGCTCTACCGGCGCAGCGTGCGGGTCTCGATGGGCCACGTCCTGCGGGTCCCCTTCGCAACGTGCGGGCTCGCCGAGGCCGTGACGGCCCTGCGCGCGGCCGGCTTCGTCGTCGCGGCGCTCACCCCCGGTGGCGACCCCGGCGCCCTCACGGGCCTCGCCGAGCAGGAGCGGGTGGCGCTGCTGCTCGGCGCGGAGGGCCCGGGCCTGTCCGCCGAGGCCCTCGAGCGCGCCGACGTCCGCGTCCGCATCCCGATGACCGGCGACGTCGACTCGCTGAACGTGGCCACCGCGGCGGCCGTCGCCTTCCACGCGACCGGCCACGCGGTGGGGGTCGCACCGTGAGGGTCGCACTGTGAGGGCCGCACCATGAGGGTCGTCGAGGTGCGCGCCGAGCAGGGGCGCGCGGTGGTCGCCGGGGTGCCGCTCGGGGCCGGGGGCGAGGGCCGGACCTGGGGGCTGCCGCCGGACCTCGTCGAGGCGCTGCAGGAGTGGGCACGGGTGGCGGCGACGGTCCCGGCCGGGACGGTGCCGAGCGCCGCACCCACGGTCGACACGATCAGCCGACGGGGGCGTCAGCTGGCCGCGCGGCTGTCGGTGGAGCTCGCCGCACCCGTCGACTACTGCGATCCCGTGACGGGCCACCGCGTGGCCCTGCGTGGTGTCACCCGCACCCCGCACCCGCCGCCGGTGCCGCCGCTGCCGCGCAACGGCCACGCCGTCGACCCCGCGCCCCACCCCGTCGCCGAGGACGCCGAGCCCACGGCGGTGACGGCGGCCGCGGAGCCGACGCCGTGGGGTGTCGGGCTGACCCTGAGCGCGCTGGTCGCGGGCGTGGTCCTGCTGGCCAACCTCGCTCTGGCCGCGCCGCTGATCGCGGGGCTCGGGGCGATCGGGCTGATCGTCGACGCGGCCGTGGTCGCGGGGCTGGTCCCGGCGCTGTGGCTCAACCGCCATGTCCCGACCTGGCGCTGGGCCGTCCACGGCACGTTCGCGGGCACCGGCCTCGCGCTGGTGGTCCTGGCCGTCGCGGCCTTCTAGCGGCTCGCGACCCCGGGACTCAGCTGCGCGGCGAGCGCGTGCCCAGCAGCACGTCCTCCCACGACGGGACGATCGGGTGGGAGCGCTTGCCGCGGCGGGTGCCCTCGGCGGCCTCGGCGGGGACGGCCGGGCTCTCGGCGGCGGGGGCGTCGTTCCGGGCCGTGCGGGGCGTCGGCACCTGGTCGTCGGACGCGGCGGGGACAGCGGGTGCTGTGGGTGGGGCGGGTGGGGCGGGTGGGGCGGGTGGGGTGGCCGGCGTCGTGCTCCCGGACCCCCGGCGCTCGCCCCGGGAGGCGCCGCGCCGGGGCGAGCCGCGCTCGGCCCGGCGCGTGGACGCCGTGCCGGACGCGGCGTGCGTCGCGGCCGCGTGCGTCGACGGGCTCGCCCGGCGGGCGGGGGCCGTGTCGCCGGAGACGGCCAGCGCGGGGGTCTCCTCGAGGGTGTCGCCGGGCTCCGCCTCCGGGGTCGGCTCCGGTGCCGTGGCGTCGACGCGCCGCGGGCCGCCGCCGACCGGCTCGCGCCCGAGCAGTTCGCGTGCGGGGTCGTCGCGGGGGTCGACCGTGCCGCCGGCGCTGCCGGGGCGGAACGACCAGCGGGCCACGTTGTCCGAGCGCCCGGCCTGCCAGGACAGGGTGACGACCCACTGCGCGTCGTCGCCCTTGTGGGCGTCCCAGCGCGCGTCGTCGAGGTCCTGGCCGCGGGCGGCGAACGTCGCGGCGACGATCTCGCCGAGCGTGCGCCCGTCGGTGCGCGTCGGGTCGGTGGGCAGCACGGGGTGCGCGCGGCGGGAGATCTCGGCGACGCGGGCGCGCTCGAGCAGCACCGGGTACGCGAAGCGCTCGACGTGCGAGGTGCTCACCCCGGCCGCCGCCGCGACCTCGTCGACCGATTCGCCGGCGCGCACACGCTGCTGGATGTCGCGGGGGCGCAGCGGGCTGGAGACCTCGATCTCCATCTGGCCGAGGCGCCGCACGTCGCCGCGCGCCGCGGCGCGGAGCCGCTCGTCGCCGGCGACCGTGAAGCGCTCGTGGCGGATCGGGTCCTCGAGGATCACCGTCTCGTGGTCGTCACCCAGGCCGACGACGCGCAGCTGACGCATCAGGCCTCCCCGTCGGCTCGCGGCCCTCGCCCCGCAGGTCCGGTGGGGTTCGGTGCTCGCCGTCCGACGCTAGGCGAGGGATCTCCTCGGACGAGGGAGGCGCGCCGCGCCCGTGTCCACGCGTCTCACGCGGCCGTGAACACGGGCGGGACCGCGTCTAGCCCGGATGGAGCAGCGTCCTGCTCACGACTGGCGCTCGACCACCCAGTCGATGCAGCGCGTGAGCGCGGTGACGTCGTCCGGCTCGACCGCCGGGAACATGCCGACGCGCAGCTGGTTGCGGCCGAGCTTGCGGTAGGGCTCGGTGTCGACCACGCCGTTGGCGCGCAGCGTGGCCGCGACGGCCGCGGCGTCGACGTCGTCGCTGAAGTCGACGGTGCCGACGACCTGGCTGCGGTGGGCCGGGTCGGCGACGAACGGCGTCGCGAACGACGACTTCTCGGCCCACTCGTAGAGCCGGTCCGAGGAGTTCTTCGTGCGCCCCGTGGCCCAGTCGAGCCCGCCGCCGGCGTTCATCCACTCGATCTGGTCGGCGAGCAGCAGCAGCGTCGCCACGGCCGGCGTGTTGTAGGTCTGGTCCTTGCGGGAGTTGTCGAGCGCGGTCGACAGCGACAGGAACTCGGGGATCCAGCGCCCGCCGGGCTTGTCGGCGTCGATCTGCTCGACGCGCTCGAGCGCCGCCGGCGACATGATCGCGATCCACAGCCCGCCGTCGGAGGCGAAGCACTTCTGCGGGGCGAAGTAGTAGACGTCGGACTCGCTGATCTGCACCGGCAGGCCGCCCGCGCCCGAGGTGGCGTCGACCGCGACGAGCGCGTCGCCCGAGCCGCTGGGGCGGGTGACGGGGACGGCGACGCCGGTGGAGGTCTCGTTGTGGGCCCAGCCGATGAGGTCGGCGCTCGGGTCGGACGTCGGCTCCGGGGCGCTGCCCGGGTCGGCGGAGACGACGATCGGGTCGGCGAGGAACGGCGCGCCCTTGGTCACCGAGGCGAACTTCGAGGAGAACTCGCCGTAGGTCAGGTGCAGGCTGCGCTCGCGCACGAGCCCGGAGGCCGCGGCGTCCCAGAACGCCGTGGTGCCGCCGACCCCGAGCACGACCTCGTAGCCGTCGGGGATCGAGAACAGGTCGCGCAGCCCGGAGCGCACGCGCCCGACGATCGACTTGACCGGCTTCTGCCGGTGCGACGTCCCCATCACGTCGCCGGCCTCGGCCAGGCGGGCGAGCTGCTCGGGGCGCACCTTCGAGGGCCCGCACCCGAACCGGCCGTCGCTGGGCAGGAGCTCGGCGGGAATCTGCAGCGTGTCGGTCGACGTGGTCACCGCGACATCCTCCCAGCGCGCCCTCCGCGATGCTGTCGCGTGGGCCACGTTCCCGGGGTGTTCCAGCCTGGCGGCCACGCTGACGTTGAACGTCAGGAAAGCCCCCACGATCACCGAACGGGGTGCCCTCAGGCCGTGCGCGCCACCGCGTCCACGCCCCGCGGGCCGGGGCCGATGTACTGCGCCGACGGGCGCACGAGGCGCCCGGTGCGGCGCTGCTCGAGCACGTGCGCCGCCCAGCCGGCCGTGCGGGCGCAGGTGAACATCGCCGGCATCATCGGCGCCGGGACGCCCGCGAGGTCGAGCATCACCGCGGCCCAGAACTCGACGTTGGTCTCGATCGCCCGGTCCGGGCGGCGCTCGCGCAGCGCCGCCAGCGCGGCGGTCTCCAGCGCCGCCGCGGCCTCGAAGCGCGGGGCGCCGAGCTCGCGGGCGGTGCGGCGCAGCACGCGGGCCCGGGGGTCCTCGGCGCGGTAGACCCGGTGTCCGAAGCCCATGAGGCGCTCGGAGCGGTCCAGGATGCCGCGCACCACGCCCTCGGCGTCCCCGGTGCGCTCCACCTCGGCGATCATCGGCAGCACGCGGGCCGGGGCACCGCCGTGCAGCGGGCCCGACATCGCGCCGACGGCGGCCGAGAGCGACGCGGCCGCGTCGGCGCCGGTCGAGGCGACCACCCGCGCGGTGAACGTGGAGGCGTTGAGCCCGTGCTCGGCGGCGGAGACCCAGTAGGCGTCGAGCGCGCGTACCCCGACGGGGTCGGCCTCGCCGCGCCAGCGCGTCAGGAACCGCGCCACCGGATCGTCGATCGGGTCCAGCACGGTCGCGGGCACCGCCGGCCGCTCCGACCCGCGCGCCGAGCGGGCCACCAGGGCCAGCGCCGCGGCCGCGGCACGGGCGAGGTCGTCGCGGGCGCGTTCGGGGGTGGCGTCGAGCAGCGGCGGCAGCTGCCACCGCGCCCCGAGCAGCGCGAGCCCGGCCTGGGCGTCGACGCGGACGTCGCCGCTGAACGGCGGCTCGAGCCCCGGCTCCTCGCGCGGCAGCGGGCGTCCCAGGTCACCGTCGACGAGCAGCCCGAACACCTCGCCGAACCCGACCGTGCCGACCAGGTCCTCGATGTCCACGCCCCGGTAGCGCAGGGCGCCGCCGTCGCGGTCCGGCTCGGCGATCTCGGTGCGGAACGCGACGACGCCCTCCAGGCCGGGCGAGAAGCCCGGGGGTGGCGGGGGGACGACGGGGGTGGCCGTGCTCACGGGTGACCTCCTCGCGCGAGGGCGCGGGGACCCGGTCGGGGCCCCGTCGCCCACCTCGGCGCGCCGGTCCGCCGGGGTGTGGCGGACGTGGGCGAGCCCAGCAGCACGCTGCTCCGCGGCGTGCTCCGAGGGCAACGCAGCGGTCTGTGTCGCTGCTCACTGGGTGCCCACCCGCAGGTCGCCTACGGTGCGGCGGGACACCGGACACGACCGCGACGAGGAGGCCGGGTGGCGGAACAGGTCACAGGGCAGGACACGGGTCTGCCGGGGATGCGCGAGGACTACCGGTCGGCGACCCTCGACGTCGCGGACCTCGCCCCGACCTGGCACGAGCAGCTGCTCGCCTGGATCGGTGCCGCGCGCGCGGCGGGCCTGCCCGACGCCAACGCCATGGTGCTGGCGACCGGCGACGACGAGCACCGCCTGACCACCCGCACGGTACTCGCCAAGGACGTCGACGACCGGGGCGTCACGTTCTTCACCAACTACACCTCGGAGAAGAGCCACCAGCTGCGCCAGACCCGCCAGGCGTCGGCGACGTTCCCGTGGCTCGCGCTGCAGCGCCAGGCGACGGTGATCGGCACGGTCGAGCTCCTCGCGCGCGAGGACACCGCGGAGTACTGGCGCACCCGCCCGCGCGGCTCGCAGCTCGGGGCGTGGGCGTCGCCGCAGTCCGGGGTGCTGCGCGACCGCGCGGCCCTCGAGGAGCTGCTGGCGAGCGTCACCGAGCGCTTCGCCGACGACGAGGAGATCCCCCCGCCGCGGCACTGGGGCGGCTGGCGGATCGTCCCGACGCACGTCGAGTTCTGGCAGGGCCGCACCGACCGCCTGCACGACCGGATGCGCTTCCGGCGCACCGATCAGGGGTGGGTCGTGGAGCGCCTCGCGCCGTAGAGGCGCACGATCTGCGCCGTGGCACGAACAGGGCGCGGCTTCCTCGCCGACACGACGCCGCTGCGCACCCCGGCGTTCAAGCGACTCTGGATCGCCGCGATCGTCACGGTCGTCGGCGCCCAGCTCACCGTCGTCGCCGTCCCGACGCAGCTCTACCAGCTGACCGGCTCGTCGGCCTGGGTCGGACTGGTCGGCCTGTTCGGGCTCGTCCCGCTGATCGTCTTCGGGCTCTGGGGCGGCGCGATCGCCGACGCCGTGGACCGCCGCGGCCTGCTGGTGTTCACGGGCACGGGCATCGCGATCACCTCGGCCCTGCTCGGCGTCGTCTCCGTCACGAACATCGGCGGGCCCTGGACGATCCTCACGCTCTACGCGGTCCAGACCGCGTTCCTCGCGATCAACCAGCCGACCCGCGCCGCGGTGCTGCCCCGGATCCTGCCGAACGACGAGCTGCCGGCCGCGAACACGCTGCTGTTCACGGTCAACCAGGTCGGTGCGATCGCGGGCCCGCTGCTCGCGGGCGTCGTCCTGACCTTCAGCTCGGTCGGCATCCTCTACTTCGTCGACACCGCCTGCCTGGCCGCGGCGATCTGGGCGGCGTTCAACCTGCCGCGCCTGCCGGTCGGCGACGGCCCCGGCGGGGTGCGCGGCGCGTTCCGCGCGGTGCGCCGCAGCGCCGGGTTCGCCGACGTCCTGGCCGGCTTCCGCTACATCGCGACCAGCCAGGTGCTGCTCGTGTCGTTCCTCGTCGACATCGTCGCGATGGCGGTCGGCATGCCGCGGGCGGTGTTCCCGGAGGCCGCCGAGCGGGTGTTCGGCGACCCACCGGGCGGCGGCTTCGCCCTCGGGGCACTGTTCGCCTCGATCGCGATCGGCGCGACCCTCGGCGGGCTGTTCTCGGGGCGCCTGCACGGCATCCGGCGCCAGGGCGTCGCCGTGACGATCGCGATCTGCGTGTGGGGCCTGGGCGTCGCCCTGTCCGGCCTGACCTCGATGCTCTGGCTCGCCGTGACGCTGCTCGCCGTGGCCGGCGCCGCCGACCTGGTCAGCGCGGTGTTCCGGCAGACGATGCTGCAGGTGGTCGCGACCGACCAGATGCGCGGGCGCATGCAGGGCGTGTTCACCGTCGTCGTCGCCGGCGGGCCGCGCGTCGGCGACCTGTGGCACGGCCCGGCCGCCGACGCCTGGGGCACGGGCGCCGCGACCTTCGTCGGCGGCATCGGCGTGATCGTGCTGACGGTCCTGGTCGTCGCGATCTTCCCGGTCTTCTGGCGCTACCGGGCGCCGGTGGGGGACGAGTCCTCCGGGGACGCGGCCTCGGCCGACCCGCCGGACCGGGGCGGGAAGGTGGCCCGCGACGACGGATCGGACGCCTGACCCGGGGCGTGCGGGAACCCCAGGCCGTGCTGCGGCACCTCGGGCGACGCGGAGTCCAGCGGCACCGCGGGGGAGCGCACCAGCCCGAGCTGCGCGGTCTGGCGCGGCAGCAGCGCGTCCATCAGCCAGTCGACCGCGGTGCGCACGCGGTTGCCCGGCATCGCCAGCAGGTGGTACCCGCGGGCCACGACGTGGGCGGGCCCGCCGGTCAGCTTGACGCCCAGCGGGTTCGCCGCGGCGTCGTAGCCGCCGAGGTCCACCACGAAGCCGAGGTCGCGGTGCTTGTAGGCCTTGCCGCGGCCGCGCCCGAGGGACGCGGCGACGTTGCGGCCCGCCAGACGTCCCTGGCGCTCGGCGTGCTGGGCGGTCATCGCGGTGTACTCGCCGGGGCGGGCGCGGTCGGGCACGGCGGCCGCGTCCCCGCAGGCGAACACGTGCGGGTGGCCCGGCACGCGCAGCCGGGTGTCGGTGACGATCCGGCCCTGGTCGACCTCGACCCCGAGGTCGTCGATGATCGGGTCGGGGCGCACGCCGACGCACCACAACAGGGTGCGGGTCGGGACGTGCTCGCCCGACGAGCGGAGGCGCACCCCGCCGCCGGTGGCCTCCTCGACCTGCTCGTGGGTGCGCACGTCGATCCCGCGCTCCCGCAGCACGCGGTCGGCGTTGCGGCCCAGGTGCGGGTCGAGCCCGGAGAGCAGCTCACCGCGGCTGACCAGCACCCACTGCGGGACCTCCGCCAGCCCCCGGCCCGCCGCGAGCTCCTTCGTGAACAGGAAGCCCTGGGCGGTGACCTCGGTGCCCGTGTAGCCGCCGCCGACGACGACCGTGGTCAGGCGGGCGGCCCGCTCCTCCGGGTCGTCGCACACCGCCGCGAGCTCGACCTGCCGGATGAGGTGGTCACGCAGGTAGAGCGCCTCGGGCACGCCGCGGAAGCCCTGCGCGTACTCGGTGACGCCGGGCACCGGCAGCACCTTGTGGACGCTGCCCGCGGCGATCACCAGGCGGTCCCAGGTGGTCTCGTGGTGGATGCCCTCGGGGTCGAGCCATCCGATGCGGTGCGCGTCGAGGTCCAGCTCGTCCACCTCGCCGGGCGCGTGGCGCACGCAGCGCGGCAGCGCGTCGGCCAGGGCCACCGAGATGCGGCGCGGCTCGAGGATCCCGGCGGCGACCTCGGGCAGCAGCGGCAGGTAGAGGAAGTAGTTGGTGGGGCTGACGAGCACGATGTCGACGGCGTCGCCCATGCGCCGCGCGAGTGATCGCGCCGCCTGGAAGCCGGCGAACCCGCCCCCGACGACCACCACCTTCGGCACGCGGCCGGACCCGGTGTCCTCCTCGCTCCTCATGTCCGGTCCAGTGACCGTTCCGGCCGGGGGACGAAACCCCTCGCGGGCACACGCAAACCGATCGTCACACCGCTAGCGTGTGCCGCCGTGCACCCGACCGGCGAGCAGATCGACCTCGTCGCCGGCGCGACCCGCGCCGTCGTCACGGAGGTCGGCGGCGGGCTGCGGGCCCTGTCCGTCGACGGGCTCGACCGCGTCGAGACCTTCGACGTCGAGGAGACCCCGCCGATGGGGGCCGGCGGTGTCCTGGTGCCCTGGCCCAACCGCATCGCGGGGGCGGCCTACACGTGGCGCGGCCGCGAGTACCGCCTGGACGTCACCGAGGCCGCACGCGGGAACGCCATCCACGGCCTGCTGCGACGGCGTCCGTGGCGGGTGGCCGAGCGCGCCGACGACGCCGTGCGGCTCGCCGCCGACGTCGACGCCTCCTCGGGCTGGCCGGGCCCGCTGCACGTCGAGACCACCTACGCCGTCACCCCGGCCGGGCTCACGGTCACCCACGCGCTGACGAACACGGGCGACGTCGACGTCCCCGCGGGCGTGGGCACCCATCCCTACCTGCGCGTCGGCGACGTCGCGCCCGCCGACTGCACGCTCACGCTGGCGGCCGACCGGGTCGTCGACACCGACGAGCGGATGATCCCGACCGGGGTGCGCCCGGTGACGCCGGACGAGGACCTCCGCGGGGGCCGCCGCGTCGGCGACCTCGCGCTCGACACCTGCTTCGGCGCCGCCCCGGGGCCGGACGGCGTGCTGGGTGTGCTCCACGCCCCCGACGGCCGCGCCACCGCGCTGTGGGGCGACGAGAACATCCGCTGGGTCATGGTCTTCACGCCCGACGACCTCGCCGGCCGGGGCCGCGCCGTGGCCGTCGAGCCCATGACCTGCCCGGCCGACGCCGCGAACTCGGGGCAGGACCTGCACGTGCTCGCGCCGGGGGAGACCTGGACCGTCCGATGGGGGATCTCCCCGGGAGGAACGCCATGACCGGCCGCGTCGTCGTCGGGGGTGAAGCGCTCGTCGACCTGGTCCCCACCGGGGACGGGCACCCCGACGAGCCCGCCCTGACCCCGCTGGCCCCGCGCCTCGGCGGCGGGCCGTTCAACACCGCCGTCGGCCTCGGGCGCCTCGGGGTCCCGACGACGATGCTCACGCGCCTGTCCACCGACTCCTTCGGCGACGCGCTCGTCCACCGGCTCGAGGCCAACGGCGTCGACACGACGCTGCTCCAGCGCGGGCCCGAACCGACCACCCTCGCCGTCGTCACCCTCGACGCCGACGGCGCGGCCCGGTACTCCTTCCACGTCGCCGGCAGCGCCGACCGGTTGGTCGACGACCCCGGCGAGCTGCCGCGCGACACGGCCGCGGTCTCGGTCGGGACGCTGTCGCTGGTCCTCGAGCCCGGGGCGTCGCGCTACGCCGAGCTCGCCGTCCGGGAGGCCGGGCGCGGGCGCCTGGTGAGCCTCGACCCCAACCTGCGGCCCGGGCTCGTCGACGACCCCGACGCGGTGGTCGCCCGTCTCGACCGGATCGCGGCGGTGGCCGGCCTGGTGAAGATGTCCGACGAGGACGCCGACCGGTGGGGCCGCTCCCCGCAGGACGTGCTCGACGCCGGGGCGGGCGCGGTGGTGCTCACGCGTGGCTCCTCGGGCCTCACGGCCCACACCCCGGCCGGCGAGGTGTCGGCGCCCGCGGCGAGCGTCGGGCCGCTGGTGGACACCATCGGGGCGGGCGACAGCGTGCACGGCGCCCTGCTGGCGTGGCTCGCGGACCACGACGCGCTCTCCCGCGACGCCGTCGCGCGCCTCGACGGCGACGCGTGGGCCGCGGCGCTCGAGTTCGCGTCCCGGGTCGCGGCCTGGACGGTCTCGCGGGCGGGTGCGGAACCCCCGTGGCGCCACGAGCTCGAGCGGGCCGCGTAACACCGTCGTCACCCGAGTGACGGGGCCCACGCCACGCGGCGCCGGGACTCGTGCTGCGTCGCGGACCTCGCGGGCGCTACGGTTCGCGCTCGAACGACCACTGCTGCGGGAGCGCGCCGCGGGACACCCCCGGCGGCCGGGCGGCCCGGCACCTCGCTCGCCGAGCCGGCGCCGCCGCCCTCCCCGCTCACGACGCGCGCGAGAGGGACTGACTGCCGATGGCCAGCGAGGATTCCGAGAAGCGCACCGCCACGCTGTCGTACCCGGGCGGCGAGCACACCATGGAGATCGTCGAGGCGACCGAGGGCTCCTCGGGCGTCTCCCTCGGGAAGATGCTCGGCGAGACGGGCCTGATCACCCTCGACCCGGGCTTCGTGAACACCGGCGCCTGCCGCTCGGACATCACCTACATCGACGGTGACGCGGGCATCCTGCGCTACCGCGGCTACCCCATCGAGGAGCTGGCGAAGAACTCGACGTTCGTCGAGACCAGCTACCTGCTGATGTACGGCGAGCTGCCGAACAAGCAGCAGCTCGAGACGTTCACCGACCAGATCCAGCGGCACACGATGCTGCACGAGGACCTGAAGAAGTTCTTCGACGGTTTCCCGAAGGACGCGCACCCGATGCCGGTGCTGTCGTCGGCCGTGTCGGCGCTCTCGACGTTCTACCAGTCCTCGCTCGACCCGTTCGACGAGCCGAACGTCGACCTCTCCAGCGTCCGCCTGCTGGCCAAGGTGCCGACGATCGCCGCCTACGCCTACAAGAACTCGATCGGCCAGCCGTTCCTCTACCCGGACAACAACCTGGGGCTGGTCGAGAACTTCCTGCGCCTGACGTTCGGGCTCCCGGCGGAGAACTACGAGATCGACCCCGACGTCGCCAAGGCGTTGGACATGCTGCTCATCCTGCACGCCGACCACGAGCAGAACTGCTCGACGTCGACGGTGCGGATGGTCGGCTCCGCCCAGGCCAACCTGTTCGCCTCGATCTCGGCGGGCATCAACGCCCTGTTCGGCCCGCTGCACGGTGGCGCCAACGCCGCGGTGCTCACGATGCTCGAGGGCATCCGCGACAACGAGGGCAACGCCGACGAGTTCGTCAAGAAGGTCAAGAACAAGGAGCCCGGCGTCCGGCTCATGGGCTTCGGGCACCGGGTCTACAAGAACTACGACCCGCGCGCCGCGATCGTGCGCGACACCGCCCGCGGCATCATCGAGAAGCTCGGCGGCGGCGACGAGATGCTCGACATCGCGATGCGCCTCGAGGAGTACGCGCTCCACGACGACTACTTCGTCGAGCGCAAGCTCTACCCGAACGTCGACTTCTACACCGGCCTGATCTACCAGGCGATGGGCTTCCCGACCGAGATGTTCACGGTGCTCTTCGCCATCGGCCGCCTGCCCGGCTGGATCGCCCACTGGCGCGAGATGATCGACGACCCGGACACCCGCATCGGCCGCCCGCGCCAGGTCTACACGGGGCCGACCGAGCGCTCCTACGTGGGCATGGACCAGCGGTAGGCGTGTCCTCCTGCTGCAGCGAACGGGTATCTCGCTGCTTCTAGGCGTCGGAAGTCCCCGTCGATCACGCGCGTCCCGCTCGGCTCCGGGTGGGACAGCGACGCCGTGCTCGTCGACGGCCGCCGGGTCGAGCGCACCGCACGCCGGCCCGGCGCCGCCGCGGGGCTGCGTCGTGAGGCGGAGTTGCTGCCGTGGCTCGCCGACCGCCTGCCGCTGCCCGTGCCGCGGCCCGTGGTCGTCGGCGGGTCGCCCCTCGTGGTGTCGCACGGGTTCCTGCCCGGGACGGCGCTCGTCGCGCTCGACGCCGAGCAGGGCGCCGTGCTCGGGGCGTTCCTGCGCCTCCTGCACGCCGTGCCGATGGACGAGGCGGTGGCCCACGGCCTGCCGGCTCCCGAGATCACCCGCGGCTGGCGGGACGCGGCGTTCGACCGCTTCGTGGCCGACGTCCTGCCGCGCCTGCCCGATCCCGGACCGCTGACGTCGCGCCTCGAGCGGTTGCGCGCGGCCCCGGCGTCGACGCCCGTGCACGGCGACCTGCGGGGAGACCACGTCCTCGCCGTCGGCGGTCGCATCACCGGCGTCATCGACTGGTCCGACGCCCGGGCCGGCGATCCCGCGAAGGATCTCGTCTGGCCGCTGCTCGGGCACGGCCCGGCGGTCGCGGCGGCGGTCGTCGAGGCCTACGGGGCGGACCTGACCGCGCGCGCCGACGACTGGCGGGCCGTCGCTCCGTGCTACGCCGTCGTCCACGGGCTCGACACCGGCGACGACGCGCTCGTCGGCGCCTCGCTGGCACAGCTCGCGGTGGCGTGAGGCCGGCCGGGCGTAGTGTCCGCCCGCCGGGGTAGCCGGAACCCATGAGCGATCTCGACGACACGGCGATCGTGTGGTTCCGGCGCGACCTGCGCGTGCACGACCAGCCGATCTTCCTCGAGGCGGCGTCGCGGGCGGAACGGTCGCTGGCGGTGTTCGTGCTGGACGAGAAGCTGCTCGGGCCGGCGGGGAAGGCCCGCCGGACGTTCCTGTACCGCAGCCTCCGGGACCTCGACGAGTCCCTGGGCGGGCGGCTGCTCGTCGTCCGCGGTGACCCGGCCGAGGCGATCCCGAAGCTCGCGAACGCCGTCGGGGCCGGCAGCGTGCACGTCGCGGCCGACTTCGGGCCCTACGGCCGCGAGCGCGACGAGGCCGTCGAGAAGGCCCTCGACGGCGTCGAGCTCGTCCGCACCGGCTCGCCGTACGCCGTCGCGCCCGGGCGGATCACGAAGTCCGACGGCGAGCCCTACAAGGTCTACACGCCGTTCAGCCGCGTCTGGACGCAGCACGGCTGGCGGGAGCCCGCCGACACCGACGCGTCGACCGTCACCTGGCTGGACCCGTCGGAGAAGGACGGCGGGCCGCGCGCCGTCAAGGTCCCCGACGACGAGGCGCCCGACGCCGAGCTGCCCGCCGCGGGGGAGCGCGCCGCGCGGGAGCAGTGGGCGGCGTTCGTCGACGAGCACCTCGACGACTACGACGAGCTGCGCAACCGCCCCGACCGCCCGGCCACCTCGCGGATGTCGGTGTACCTCAAGTACGGGGTGGTGCACCCGCGCACGCTGCTCGCCGACCTCGGAGGGTCGGGGCAGGGCCCGACGTCCTACCGCAACGAGCTGTGCTTCCGGGACTTCTACGCCTCGGTGCTCTGGTTCTTCCCGCGCTCGGCGCGCGAGAACTTCGACACCAAGTTCGACCGCATCCCGCTCGACTCCGGGAAGGCGGCGGACGAGAAGTTCCGCGCCTGGCAGGAGGGGCGCACCGGCTTCCCGGCCATCGACGCGGCGATGCGCCAGCTGCGCGGCGAGGCGTGGATGCACAACCGCATGCGCATGGCCGTCGCGTCGTTCCTGGTGAAGGACCTGCACCTGCCGTGGTGGTGGGGCGCCCGGCACTTCATGGAGCTCCTCGTCGACGGCGACCTCGCCTCGAACCAGCACGGCTGGCAGTGGGCCGCCGGCACGGGCACCGACGCCGCGCCGTACTTCCGCGTGTTCAACCCCGTGACCCAGGGGGAGCGCTTCGACCCGCAGGGCGACTACGTGCGCCGCTGGGTGCCGGAGCTCGCGGACGTCCCGGGCAAGAAGGTCCACCAGCCCTGGAAGCTCCCCGAGCCCCCGGCGGACTACCCGGAGCCGGTCGTCGACCACAAGGCCGAGCGCCAGGAGGCGCTGGACCGCTTCAACAAGCTCTGACGACGCCGACGACCGAAGGGCCCCGCTCGACGAGATCGAGCGAAGGGGCCCTTCGGTCGGTACCGGGGACGGCGGACGATCAGCCGATGAGGCCCTGCTGCTGCAGGAACTCGGTGGCCACCTGCCCGGCGTCACGGCCCTGCGAGGAGATCTGCCCGTTGAGCTGGAGCATGACGTCGTCGGTCAGGCGCGGGGAGATCTGGTCGAAGACCTGGACGACGGCCGGGTTCCGGTCGACGACCTGCTTGCGGATCGTGTTCGACGCGTTGTACTTCGGGAAGAAGTTCCGGTCGTCGGCCAGCGACACGAGGTTCAGCGCCGGGATGCGGCCGTCGGTGGTGAACACCTCGCCGAAGAAGCACGGGTTGCCGTTCGCGGTGGCCTGGTAGATGGCACCGGTGTCGAGGACGGTCAGCGCCGGCGGGGCGTCGTAGGGCCGGGTGACGCCGTAGGTCTGGAGCAGGTTGGGCAGACCGTCGTTGCGGCTGGCGAACTCGGCCTCGACGCAGGTGGTGGCCTGCGGGTTGCCGCTGTTGATGAAGTTCGCCCAGTCGGTGGTGGTGCGCATGTTGTTCGCGTCCGCGAAGGCCCGCGTCGTGGCGATCGCGTAGGTGTTGTTGAACGGCGTCGGGTTGGTCCAGACGATCTGGTTGCGCTGCAGGTCCTGGTCGCGCACGGCGACGTACTGCTGCTGGGAGTCGGGGATCGGCGTGGTGTTGCCGAGGTTCGTGATCCACCCGGTGCCGGTGTACGACCAGCCCATGTCGATCTCGCCGGACACCAGCGCCTGCCGCGCGGCGGCGGAGCCGGTGATGTTGCACCGGTCGTTGACGGTCGCGCCGACCGACTGCAGGGCGGCGACGCTCATCTTGCAGAGCAGCAGCTGCTCGTCGAACTCCTGGCCGCCGACCGTGTACGTCTGGCCGGCGAGGTTGATGCCGCCGGCGGCGAGGCTGCCGCCGGAGGCCTGGGGCTGACCGGAGCCGGAGAGGCCGCCGCAGCCGGCGAGGACGAACGCGAGCACGGCGATGGTCGCGCCGACCACCCGCCCTGAACGTGTGAGCATCGCGGGATCGTTGCACCACCGGGAGGTAAAGGCGAGGGGGGAAACGATCTCCGCCACATTGCGTTGACGTCCGTGGTCCGCCACGGTGAGCGTGGCTGATCGTGACCAGCACCGTTGCTGCGGGAACCGACCGGCCGACGAGCACCCCGGCCATCGATCTCCTCGAGGGACGCCGCGTCCTGCGCCGGCTGCCCGGCGACGGCGCCGAGCGCTGTCCCTCCACCACGTCCGAGACCGCGTCCGAGACCGCGTTCGAGCTCATTCCCGTCGGGGCCACCCTCGGCGCGGAGATCCGCGGCGTCGACCTCGCGCACACCGACGCGGCCCTCCGCGCGGAGATCCACCGCGCGCTGCTGGAGTGGAAGGTCCTGTTCTTCCCCGGCCAGGACATGGCGCCCGCCGACCAGCGCGACCTCGCCCGCCACTGGGGCGAGCTGGAGACGAACCCCCTGCTCGAGCAGGGCGACGACCCGGCCACCGTGCGGTTCACCAAGGGCGGCGACGGCCCCCAGACCTACGAGAACATCTGGCACGCCGACACGACGTTCCGGCCGAACCCGGCGATGGGCGCGATGCTGCGCATGATCGAGGCCCCGCCCCGCGGCGGCGACACGATGTGGGCCGACATGGCGGCCGCGTACGACAACCTCGACCCCGACGTGCTCGCCCGCATCGACGGCGCGCGGGCCGTGCACGACATGGTGCCGGGCTTCGTCCGCTTCCTCCCCGAGGACAAGCTCGAGCGGCTCCAGCACGTCTTCCCGCCGGTGCGCCACCCGGTCGTGCGCACGCACCCGGAGACCGGGCGCCGCACGCTCTACGTCAACGGCGCGTTCACGACGCGGATCGAGGGTCTCGAGCAGGCCGAGTCCGACGCCCTGCTGCGCCACCTGTTCGCCCAGGCCCACGTCCCCGAGTACCAGGTCCGGTACCGGTGGGCGCCGGGCACGGTGGCGTTCTGGGACAACCGCGCGACCCAGCACTACGCGGTCGGCGACTACCACCCGCACCGCCGGGTCGCGGAGCGCGTCGCGATCGCCGGGGACCGGCCCTTCTAGCCCCGCGCGCGCCCCAGCGCCTCGCGCAGCGACACCCGGGCACCCGTGCGGAGCACCGAGTTCGCGTAGATGCGCCCGCCGAGGGCCAGGACGGCCCCGGTGAACGCGACCGTCAGCACGAACGCGAGCACCACCTGGCCCGCGGGCGCGACGCCCAGCGCGATGCGCGCCGGCATGAACAGCGGGCTGAACGGCGGCAGCAGCGAGAGCACGGTGATCCCGGTGCCGCGCGGGTCGGAGGTCAGCAAGTTGAAGCCGACGACGAACCCGAGCAGCACGGTGATCGTCACCGGGGAGAGCACGCTCTGGGTGTCCTCCTGCCGGGACACCAGCGACCCCGCCGCGGCGAAGATCGTCGCGTAGAGCGCGAACCCGAGCAGGTACCAGACCAGCACCGAGACGAGGGTCGTGATCACCCCCGCGCCGGCGGTGAGCACCCCGGCCGCGCCGGCGACGGCGAGGCCGGCCCCGCCGAGGATCACGAGCTGCAGCAGGCCCACCGCGCCGATCCCGAGCACCTTGCCGAGCAGCAGCTGCCACGGCCGCACCGACGACAGGACGATCTCGACGACCCGGCTCGCCTTCTCCTCCACGACGCCCTGGGCGACCATCGCGCCGTAGCTCTGGATGGAGAAGAACAGCAGGAAGGCCCCCGTCAGCCCGAGGCCCAGCCGCTGGCCCGCCTGCGGGTCCGGGGGCTCGGCGGCGACGACGACCGGTCCGGACTCCGCGACCACGGCGTCCAGCGTCGCCGGGTCGACACCGCGACCGGAGAGGTAGCCGTCCCGCGCCACGGAGGTCGTCGCGTCGACGATCACGCGTTCCAGCGCGGCGTCGGGCTCGGACTCGACGAACACCCGCGGACGCGCCGGGTCGCCGCCGACGAGGGCGTCGAGGTCCCCGGCGCGGACGGCCGCCTCGCCCGCGGCGACGTCCGGCTGCGGGACGACGGTGAGGGCGAGGCCCTCGGTGGGCGCGGCCCGCTCGAGGGGGCCCGTGAGCGCGGTGGCCGGGCCGGTGACGCCGACCCGCGCGGTGTCCTCGCCGGACGCGATCGTCGCGAGGACCGCGGCGTAGACGCCGAGCAGGACGAGCACGGCGAGGGTGCCGAAGACGAACGCCCGCCCCTTGACCCGCGAGGCGAACTCCCGCCGGGCGATCAGCCCGACCGGGCGCAGGCCCCCGGTCACGCCGCCGCCCCGGCGTGCTGGTCGGAGACGGCGTCGCGGTAGATCTCGGCGAGGCTCGGGCGGCGGCGCCGGAACTCGTGCACCGGCCCGGAACGGCGGGCGGCGTCGAGGACCGCGCCGAGCGTCACCTCGGACGCGTCGGACAGCGTCAGCACCGTCCCCCCGTCGGCGTCGCGGGAGCGGGCGACGCCCGGGACGGCGTCGGCCCACCCCGGCGGCGCGTGCGGCGCGTCCACGACGACCTCGACCGCCGACGCCGCGCGCAGCTCCGCGACCGGTCCCTCGGCGACGAGGCGCCCGGCGCGCACGATCCCGACGCGGTCGCAGAGGCGCTCGACGAGCTCGAGCTGGTGCGAGGAGAACACCACGGGCGCGCCCGCGTCACGGCGTTCGCGCAGGACCTCGGTCATGACGTCGACGGCCATCGGGTCGAGCCCGGAGAACGGCTCGTCGAGCACCAGGACGTCGGGCTCGGCGACGAGCGCGGCGGCGAGCTGGACGCGCTGCTGGTTGCCGAGGCTCAGGCGCTGGACCTCCTCGCCGCGGCGCTCGGCGAGCCCGAGGCGCTCGGTCCAGCGGTCGGCGGCCTCGCGGGCGTCGGCGGCCGAGCGGCCCCGCAGCTCGGCGAGGTAGCGCAGCTGGGTGCCGACGGCCATCTTCGGGTAGAGGCCGCGCTCCTCGGGCATGTAGCCGATCCGGCGGCGCGACGCCGCGTCGAGCGCGCGCCCGCCGAGCCGGACCTCGCCGGCGTCGGCGGCGAGCACGCCGAGCGCGATCCGCATCGTCGTGGTCTTGCCCGCCCCGTTGGCGCCGACGAACCCGTAGAGCTCGCCGGGCCGGACGGTGAACGACATCCCGTCCAGCGCGACCGTGGCCCCGAACCGCTTGGACACCCCGTCGATCTCGAGCATCTTCTCCCCCGTCCTCGGGCAGGTGATCAGGATGTCGGAGCCGGACCGGAACCGCATCGTGACCCCGACAGGGGTAACGAGCGCTGGTCATCGGCGCGACGACCGGAGGACGATGGAGATCCACGGAAACGGGGGGTCGGGACGTGCGGGTGCTCGTGGTGTCGGCGGTGACGGTGGTCCTGCTGCTCGGTGCGGTGCCCCTGGCGGTGCCGGGTGTGCCCCGGCTGCACGGCATCCCGGAGCTCGTGGCCCTGGGCGTGCTCGTCCTGGCCGGGACGGCGTTCGTCGTCGGCCTGGCGCTGCTCGCGCTCGGCCGGTCGGAGCGGCGCCGTGGCGAGACGCCCGTCGAGGCGCCGGCCGCGCCGCTCGCCACGGTGCGTCCGGGCATCGCCGTCACGGTCCGGTAGCGGGCCAGGCCTCCCCGAGCGGCTCCCCGCGCACCGGCCCCGGCCAGGTCCAGACCCACGTGGGCACGGGGCCGGCGGGGGTGTGGGCGACCGCCCGCTCGCGCCGGTAGTCGGGCCCCTCGTACTCGTCGAGGCGCGGCAGGGCGCGGGGTGGGTCGGCCAGCGTCAGCACCGCGCCGCGCGCCCGTCCCGGACCGCCGCGGACGAGCGCCGGGTAGCCGAGACCGGTGTCGTGCACCCGGCCGGGCAGCGACGCCTCGAGGGGCTCGCCGCGGACGTGGGGAGCCATCAACGACCACGCCGACCGGCCCGGCAGCAGCGTCCCGTAGACGAAGACGCGGTCCGGCCACGACGACGGGTCGGGGCGGCCGTGCTCGACGGTGACGAGGTCCGGGGTGGGTGCCGCCGGGGTACCGACCAGGTCGCGGGCGAGCGCCTGGTCCAGCGTCGCGACCGGCACCGGCACGCCGTCGACGAGCAACGGCGCGCGCACCGGGTCGCCGGCCCAGTAGGTCCAGACGCCGTCGAGGCGCGCCCCGTCCTCGGTGACGACGCGCCCGGTGTGCAGGCGCACCAGGTCGTAGCGCTCCCCGCGGCCCTCGCACCGGTCGAGGACGGCGACCTGGTCGGGCGTCGCCATCCACACCGCGTGGGTCTCGACCGCGCCCGGTGCCGAGGCCAGCGTCGCCGGCCGCGCCCCGTCGCGCGCCCGCAGCCCCGCGGCCCACACCGCGGCGAGGCCCTCGACCCGGGCGCGCAGCACCACGACCGGCCCGCGCAGGCCGAGGTGCTCGCGCAGCCACGTCAGCTTCCCGGGGCAGCGGTTGGAGCCGAACGCCAGCACCGGCACCCGGCCGGTCATCGGCACGGCCCCGCGACCGGCGAGCCAGCGGTCGAGGTCCTCACCGTCGACCGTCCAGCCGGCGGCGCGGTCGGAGGGCTCGAGCCGGTGGCTCGCCGCGTCGAGGTGCACGAACGAGAAACCCGGCGCGACCCCGGGGTAGGGGTCGGCCGGGTACTCGTCGTCCGGATGTGCGGTCAGGACCTCAGTAGCCCCGCTCGCGGTACTCCTCGAGGCGCGCGGCCTCGTCACCGACCTTGGTCGTGTCACCGTGCCCGGTGCGCACGATGGTGTCGCCGGGCAGCGAGAAGACCTTGTCGGCCAGCTGCTCGATGAGCACGCTGAAGTCGGAGTACGACGGCCCGGTGGCCCCCGGCCCCCCGTTGAACAGGGTGTCGCCGGAGAACAGCGTGCCGATGTCGGGCGCGTAGAACACCGTCGAGCCGGGGGAGTGCCCCGGCGTGTGGATCGCCCGCAGGTCGATCCCGCCGATGGTGAACGTCTCGCCGTCGTGGATCTCCCCGTCCGGCTCGCGGTCCGGGTAGGTGAGGTTCCAGACGACCCGGTCCTCCGGGTTGAGCAGGATCGGCGCGTCGTAGGCCGCCGCGATCGCCGGGGCGGCGTTGACGTGGTCGTTGTGCGAGTGGGTGCACAGGATGGCCACGACGTTGCGGTCGCCGACCGCCTTCTTGATCGCCTCGGCGTCGTGCGGGGCGTCCAGCAGGACCACCTCGGACGAGTCACCGATGATCCAGACGTTGTTGTCGACGTCGAAGGAATTGCCGTCGATCTCGAACTTGCCCGACGTCGTGAGGTGCTCGACGCCGTTGCCGATCTTCTCGGCCGTCACAGGATCACCACCGAACGCAGCACGTCGCCGTGATGCATCTTCTCGAAGGACTGCTCGACGTCGTCGAGCGAGATCCGCTCGGTGACGAACTTGTCGAGCGGGAAACGGCCCTGCAGGGCCAGGTCGACCAGCATGGGGAAGTCGCGGCTGGGCAGGCAGTCGCCGTACCAGGACGAGCGCAGCGACCCGCCGTGGGAGAAGAACGGCTGGAAGTCCGCCTCGAGCTTCATGTCCGGCGACGGCACGCCGACCAGGACGAGCCGGCCGGCGAGGTCGCGGGCCTCGAAGGCCTGCTTCCACGTGGCCGGGATGCCCACGGCGTCGACGACCACGTCGGCACCGAAGCCGTCGGTGAGGTCGCGGATGCCCTGCACCGGGTCGGTGTTCTTGGCGTTGATCGTGTGGGTGGCGCCGAAGCCCTTGGCCCACTCGAGCTTCCGGTCCTCGGTGTCGACCGCGATGATCGTGGTCGCCCCGGCGAGCGCCGCGCCCGCGATCGCCGCGTCGCCGACGCCGCCGCAGCCGATCACCGCGACCGTCTCGCCGCGCTTGACCTCGCCCGTGTTGATCGCCGCACCCGCGCCGGCCATGATCCCGCAGCCGATCAGCCCGGCCTGGGCCGGATCGATGTCCGGGTTGACCTTCGTGCACTGCCCGGAGTGCACCAGCGTCTTCTCCGCGAACGCCCCGATGCCCAGAGCCGGCTTGAGCTCCTCGCCCGTGTCCTTGAGCGTCATCGCCTGCGCGACGTTGTGGGTGTCGAAGCAGAGGTGGTGCTTGCCCTTCCGGCACGCGCGACAGACCCCGCAGACCGCGCGCCAGTTGAGGATCACGTAGTCGCCGACCTCGAGCCCCTGGACGCCCTCGCCCAGGGCCTCGACCGTGCCCGCGGCCTCGTGGCCGAGCAGGAACGGGTAGGCGTCCTCGATGTTCCCCTCGCGGTAGTGCAGGTCGGTGTGGCAGACCCCGCAGGCCTGGACCTTCACCACGGCCTCGCCCGGACCGGGATCGGGGATGACGATCGTCTCGACCGTCACCGGCTTGCCCTTCTCCCGGGACACGACGCCCCGGACCTCCTGCGGCATGTGCTGGCCTCCGTGTTCTGAGGATGTGCTCCCGGTCACCTGTGCCCGGACGACCACCATGGCATGCGCACCCGACCATGGTCACCGCCGTCAGCATGATCATGAAGGCGGATCGGGAGGCGGGGCCGTGCCCGGCTCCTCCCACCGGCCACGGCCCCGTACCGGGTTCGACGCACGGGCGCGCGCCACGGTTCCCCTCAGCGGGAACATCCGGTGACGACGACGCGGCGGCCACCTCGGGAGGTGACCGCCGCGTCGCCGTGGTCGGGTGAAGAGACGGACGTCCGGTCAGACGTGCAGGATCAGCGCCGAGCCCTGGCCGCCGCCGCCGCAGAGGCCGGCCGCACCGATGCCGCCGCCGCGGCGACGGAGTTCGTGCGCGAGGTGCACCGCGATCCGCGCGCCGCTGGCGCCGACGGGGTGGCCGAGGGCGATGGCGCCGCCGTCGGGGTTCACGCGCTCCGGGTCCACGCCGAGCTCGGTGGTCGACTGCAGCGCGACGGCCGCGAACGCCTCGTTGATCTCGAGCATCTCGAGGTCCGTGGCGCTCTTCCCCTCGCGCTTGAGGGCCTTGAAGATTGCGTTCGAGGGCTGCGAGAGCAG
Organism: Actinomycetospora aeridis; assembly: GCF_037400275.1. Lineage (NCBI taxonomy): Bacteria > Bacillati > Actinomycetota > Actinomycetes > Pseudonocardiales > Pseudonocardiaceae > Actinomycetospora > Actinomycetospora aeridis. The sequence continues at coordinate 103,947 of NZ_JBBEGL010000001.1, forward strand.
CGAGTTGTCAGGGCCGGCGACCCAGCCGTGGTGCCCGATGGTCGCCAGGACCTCGAGGCCAAGCTCCTTGGCCTTCTTCTCCGACATGATCACGGCGGCGGCGGCGCCGTCGGAGATCTGCGACGAGGAGCCCGCCGTGATGGCCCCCTCCTTGTCGAACGCCGGGCGCAGCTTGCCCAGGCCCTCGGCGGTCGTGTCGCCGCGGACGCCCTCGTCCTCGGTGACGACGATCGGCTCGCCCTTGCGCTGGGGGATCTCCACGGGGGCGATCTCGGCGTCGAAGCGGCCGTTCTTGGCGGCGTCGGCGGCGCGCTGGTGCGACGCGGCGGAGAACTCGTCCATCGCCTCGCGCGACAGGCCGATCGACTTCGAAAAGCGCTCGGTGGAGGCGCCCATCGACTCGTGGTCGTAGACGTCGGTCAGCGCGTCGTACTCGGTGGCGTCGACGACCGTGCCGGCGCCGTACTTGAAGCCGCGACGCGCCTTCGGCAGCAGGTACGGGCCCTCGGTCATCGACTCCATGCCGCCCGCGACGACGATGTCGTACTCGCCGGCCTGGATCATCTGGTCGGCCAGGGCGATGGCGTCGAGGCCCGACAGACAGACCTTGTTGAGCGTGAACGACGGCGTCGACATCGGCAGGCCCGCGTCGGTGCCGGCCTTGCGGGCCGGGTTCTGGCCCGCGCCGGCCTGGATGACCTGACCCATGATCAGGTACTCGACCTGCTCGCCCGAGAGCCCGGCCTGCTCGAGGGCCTTCTTGATCGCCACCGTGCCGAGCGTCTGGACGGGCAGGCCGGCGAACGCGCCGGAGAGCTTGCCGATCGGGGTGCGGGCGCCGGAGACGATGACGGAACCGGGCATGGGGTCCTCCTGGTCGCGGATGGGCCCGACGATGGGCCGGGACACCTGGAGGGTCACCGCGCCGGTGACCCGCGGGCAGGCGACTGCGGTGCGCAGCGCCGGATGGTCGGAAAGTACCCGGGGTGACGGGGCGATACCCAGGGTCGGGCGCGCCCCGTCACCGTCGTGCTCGATCGGTCAAGCGCTGCGGCGCGCCCCCGTCGACCGGGAGTGCTCGGCCACCGCGGCCATCAGCGGCGGCCACTCGTGGCGCAGCGCCTGGTTGCCCATGAACAGACCCAGGTGCCCGCCCGGGGCGGTGCGCCGGGTGACCTGGTCGGCCGGGGTCGACACGTGGTCGGCGGCGGCGAAGACCTGCACCGGCGGCGTGATGTGGTCGGTCGCCCCGCCGAGCAGGAACAGCGGGCACGCGATGTTCCGCATGTCCACCCGCTTCCCGTCGACCTCGAGCTCGCCGCTGATCAGCTCGTTGCCGGCGAACAGGTGCTCGACCAGCCACAGGTAGAACGTGCCGGGCACGTCCTGCGTGTGCTTGAACCAGTCCTCGAACGCCTCGTAGCGGGCGATCGCGCCCGCGTCGTCGAGGTTGCGCAGCAGGTCGACGTGCTTGGCGATCTCCGCCTCGGGGCGGATGGCGATGAAGCCGCCGAGCACGAACGACCCCGGCATGTTGCCGCCGCCCGCGGCGACCATCGCGCGGTAGGGCAGCTGGCCGAAGCGCTGGGTCATCACCCGCGACGACGCGCCGATGGGCGTCTCGCCGGCGTGGAAGTCGATCGGCGCGCCGGCCAGGGTCAGCGTGTTGACCTTCTCCGGGTGGATCGCCGCGTAGATCGTCGCGAGCCAGCCGCCCTGGCAGTCGCCGACGAGGTTCACGTGCCCACCGCAGTGCTCGACCGCGCGGTCGACCACCGCGATGTAGTCCGAGATCGTCGTGCCCGAGGTGGCGCGGGTGGCGCCGACCCAATCCAGGGTGAACGCGCGGGTCAGGCCGGCCTCGCGGATGACCATCATCTGCGACTGGCGGGGCTGGAAGTCGACGATGCACGAGTCGTGCCCGGCCTGCGGCGGCAGCACGAGCGTCGGGACGACGTCGTCGGTGTCGGGGTGGGTGGGAGAAGGCCCAGAGAAGTCCCGGAGCCGCGCGATCGGGGTCTCGAACACGATCTCGTGGTCGTTGTGCCACTGCGGGCGCCGCCGGGTGAGGACGTGTCGCCACCAGCGCTGCGCGTCGCGGGTGTTGCGCCCGGGCGAGGCCGACTGCTCCAGGGCGCGGCGCAGCACGTAGCCCGCCCCCTTGGTCAGCTCGGCCGCACCGCGCACAGCGGCCGTGGCGTGGTAACCGCGCAGGTACGCGGCGGGGTCGGGGGAAGGGGCCTCGGTCTGGGCCGCGATGGGGTCGCCGGCGGTGGTGTCGGCCGGGGTGTCGGCGGCGTGCTCGTCGGTGGGGGCCGTCATGGCGCACCTCCTCGCGCCCCTGCGGGCGCTCGCTGCACCCGGCGTTGGGTGCTGCATGGACCGTACGGGCCGCTTGGGATGTTTCGCAACGACGTCCTACCCACGAGTAGGAGGCGTCCTGGCCTTCCGGTGGCGGCAGAACCCGACTTCGATGGCCACCGGGTCGTGTGGTGCGGGCCACCGTCCGGGTAGAGAGAGTCCCGACGCGGACCATCGAGCGAGGGAGCACGCATGGGAGACATGACCGGACAGGTGGCCCTGGTGACGGGCGGGGCCCGCGGGATCGGACGGGCGATCAGCACGCGGCTCGCCAGGCGCGGGATGAAGGTCGGCGTCGGCTACTCGTCGGACCCGACGTCGGCCGAGAACCTCCAGGCCGAGTTCCCCGACCTGATCACCATCCACCAGGGCAACATCGGCGAGCGCGGCGACTGCGAGCGCGTCTTCGACGAGGTCGTCCGGGCTCACGGCCGGGTGGACGTGCTGGTCAACAACGCCGGCATCACCGCGGACAAGATGGTGGCCAAGATGGAGGTCGACGACTGGGACCGCGTGGTCCAGGTCAACCTCTCGGGCACGTTCTACATGGCTCAGCTGGCCTACCTGCAGATGGCCGAGCGGGGCAGCGGCCGCATCGTCAACATCAGCTCGGTGATCGGCGAGGCGGGCAACGCCGGCCAGGTCAACTACGCCGCGACGAAGTCCGGCCTGTTCGGCATGACGATGTCGATGGCCCAGGAGGGCGCCCGCAAGGGCGTCACCGTCAACTGCGTCGCGCCCGGGTACATCGAGACCGACATGGTGGCCGCGGTGCCGGAGAAGGCCATCGAGAAGATCGTCTCGGGCATCCCCATGAAGCGCCTCGGCCAGCCCGACGAGGTCGCGCGCGTGGTGGAGTTCCTCGCCGACCCCGAGTCGGAGTACATCACCGGGCAGGTCTACTCGGTCAACGGTGGCCTGCACATGTAGTCAGGAGAGACGGGTCGTGAGCTCGGCGCAGACGTCGTCGAGCGCGACCGCCGACGCCCGGCAGACGCCGGGGAACGACAGGAAGCCGTGCACGGCCCGGGGGTGGTCGGTGTGCCGCACGGGCACGCCGGCCTCCTCGAGCCGCCCGGCGTAGTCGACGCCGTCGTCGTGCAGCGGGTCGACGCCCGCCGTGACGATCAGGGCGGGCGGCAGGTCGCCGACGTCGGGGGCGAGCAGCGGCGAGCACATGGGGTCGGTCGCGTCGCCGTCCTCGCCGAGGTAGTGGGCCCGGAACACGTCCATGTCGGCGCGGGTGAGCACCGGGCCGCTCGCGAAGCGGTCGACCGACGCGCGCTCGAAGGTCAGGTCGAGCACGGGGTAGAGCAGCACCTGCGCGTCGATCACCGGCCCGGCCTCGCGCGCCAGCAGGCACACGACCGCCGCGAGGTTGCCCCCGGCACTGTCGCCCATGACGGCGAGGCGGTCGGCGCGGGCGCCCAGCGCGTCGGCGTGGCGGGCGGCCCAGCTGACGGCGGCGTACCCGTCCTCGCGGCCGGCGGGGTAGGGGTGCTCCGGGGCCAGGCGGTAGTCCACCGACACCACCAGCGCTCCGACGCGCGCCGCCACGTGCGCGCACAGCCAGTCGGACTGGTCGAGGTTGCCGAGCGTGCCGCCCCCGCCGTGGAAGTTGACGACGACGGGCAGGGCGCGGGCGGTGTGCGGGCGGTAGAGCCGCACCGGGCGGGGCCCGACGTCGGTGTCGGCGACGCGGTCGGTGACGAACACCCCGCGCGGCATCGGCCCGAACACCCGTGAGGTGACGACGTTGTGGCTCAGGCGCCGCGAGCGTGCCCGCGAGATCTCGTCGGGACCCATGCGACTGACCGCCACGGCCCCCGACACGTCGGCGAACCACGTGAACACGCGCAGCCGGACGTCGATGTCCATGGCGCCCCCTCCCGCGAGCCCTCCTGCGACCCCCGCCGGCCACGCCGCCCGGCGGAGGGCGACAGCCTGCACGATCAGCCCTGGCCGATGCGCCCCGAACGGAGCATCGATCGGGTCCTGTCGGTGACCGGCTCCCGTCGCACGAGGACGAGCGGGTGACGCGCGTGTCGCGTCGACGACACCCCCGACCCCACCGGCGGGCGGTTGCTCCGGTCGGCGGCGGTCGGGCGCCCGCCCCACCGGACCCCGACGGGCGCTTCCGTAGCGTCCGCACGGTGAGCACGCCGCCGACCGAGTCCCGCGACCGCGCCGGGCCGGACGCCCGGCAGCTCGAGAACCTGCTCGTCGCGGCGGTGGTGCTCGTTCTGATCATCGGGGCCGGGATCGCGGGGGTCGTGGCGGTGAGTCGTCGAGGACCCGACGCGCTGCCCGCCTACGCGCAGCCCGCCGCCGGGCCGGTGCCGGCCGACGCCGCGGCACGGACGCCGTGGGCTCAGACGGCGTCGGGCCCGACGGGCGTGCCGGCCCGGGCGCTGCTCGCCTACGCGGGCGCCGAGGTCGCCGCCCGCGGCGAGCTGGCGGAGTGCGGCCTGTCATGGGTGACGCTCGCGGGCCTCGGGCGGGTCGAGTCGAACCACGGCCGGTTCGGGAACACCGCGCTCGACGACGCCGGGCGGCCCGTCGACCCCATCCGCGGTCCCGAGCTCGACGGCACGAACGGCAACCGCGAGATCCGCGACACCGACGGCGGCCGCCTCGACGGCGACACCACCTACGACCGCGCCGTCGGGCCGCTGCAGTTCATCCCGTCGACCTGGGCGCTCTACGGGGCCGACGGGGACGGCGACGGCGTGAGCGACCCGGACGACCTCGACGACGCGGCCCTCGCCGCCGCCCGCTACCTGTGCGAGGACGACCGCGACCTGCGCCGCGGCGACGACTGGCGCACCGCGGTGCTCGCCTACAACCGGTCCCAGGCCTACGTCGACCGCGTGCGGCGCGAGGCGGTGGGGGCGGCGGAGGGGGTCAGCTGACGATCGCCGTCTCGGTGACGATCGATGTCAGATGTGAGTGCGATCGTCACCGGAACAGCGATCGCGGGGCGGGTCGCCGCGCGGCGAGGTCAGCGCCGCGCCAGCCGCCGCTCGCCCAGCGACCCCGTCCGGTACTCGAACCCGTAGTGCGTGAACACCCCCGGCTCGTCGGCGGCGTGCAGCTCGCCGTCGGTGTCGATCCCCGGCGCCTCGCGCACGAGATCTCGGGGGAACGCCACCTTGAGGTGCTCGGGGGTCACCACGGCGCCCTTGAGCGGCGCGAACACCAGCCGCGCCTTGCCGAAGAGCGACGACAGCTTCACCGTCACGAAGACCGCCTCGTCGCCGAGGGTGTCGACGTAGACGGCCTCGAGCGTGCCGATCTTCGTCTCCTCGACGTCGACGACGGGACGGCCGCGCCAGTCGCGGATGTTCTCGGCGGGGATCACACCGAGGACCCTAGGGGGTCGTCAGACCGCCAGGGCGTTGCGCACCGCGCGCTCGACGAGGATCGGGAGGAAGGCGTGGATGCGGGCCCCGGCGAGGCGCTCGCGGGCGTCGGCGACGAGGTGGTGCACGTGCTCGGCGGGCACGCCCTGGGCGGTCCAGCGGTCGACCAGGCGGGCCTCGGTGTCGGCGAGCGCGGTGTCGGCCGAAGCGTCACGACGGGCGCCGACGGCCGTGTCGAGCGTGGTGGTCATGGTGCGAGTCGACCACTGGCGCAAGCGGTTGCGCAGCTCGATGATCAGAGGCTCACACCCCCGACCGAGAAGGTCACACTCCCCGCAGCGCCGGCTGCTCCGCGGTGTCCGGGTCGGTCCCGCGCCCGGACTCGTCGGTGGCCGGGAGCTCGGCCCGCGCGATCCGCCCGCCGCGGGCCAGCGCCCGGCCGATCGGGTAGGACAGCGCCGCCGCCGGGAGCGGGCCCTCCTCGCCCCCGAGGTGGACGCGGACCTCGGCGGGCTCGGCGGCGGGATCCTCGGGCAGGCCGAGGCGGCGCAGCGCCTGCCCGGCCACGGCCCGCGAGCTGTCGTGCAGGCCGGTGCCCGGCGGGAGCGCGGCGAGGATGTCGTCGACGACCAGGGGGTAGTGCGTGCAGCCCAGCACCACCGACCGGGCGCGGGCCGGGGTCCGCGCCGCGGCGAGGGCGATCGCGTCGCGGACGGCAGAGGCGTCGGCGTGCTCGACGGCCGTCGCGAGCCCGGGGCACGCGACCGCGTCGGCCTGGCCGGGCGCGGCGAACTGCTCGAGCAGGTCGGCCTGGTAGGCGCTGGCGGTGGTGCGCTCGGTGGCCCACACCGCGAACGGCAGCCCGGTCGCGCCGGCGGGCTTCACCGCGGGCACCGTCGCCACGACGGGCCGCTCGGGCTCGACGGCCGCCCGCAGCGGCACGACCGCCGTCACCGACGCGGTGTTGCACGGCACGACGATCGCGTCGGCACCACGGGCGACGGCGCGGCGGCCGGTGCCGACGACCCGGTCGACGATCCACTCCGACGGCTTCGAGCCCCAGGGCATGCCCTCGGGGTCGAGGTAGAGGTCGAGCGCGAGGTCGGGGCGCAGGTGGCGCAGCCACCCGGCGGTGGGCAGCAGACCGCACCCCGAGTCGATGAGCGCCACGCGACGGGACATCGTGACGAGTCTAGGACGCCCGTTCTCAGACCATCGCGGCGCTGCCCACGTCCGGGTGCTCGCGGTGGAAGGCGACCATCGCGCCGACGTGCTCGGCGAAGGGCGGGCACCGCACGCCCACCTCGTCGAGCAGCGCCGTGCTGGCGGTGACGTCGTAGACGGTGGGGTGGGTGAGGTAGTCGAGCGTCGAGGACGGGAGCTTGAACAGCGCCGACACCCCGGGCAGGTGATCGATCGCGAACCGCGACAGGCCCGTCGGCACCGGGACGACGCGCAGCTTCTTGTCGGTGTGCGCCGCGAACGCCCGGCACATCTCCAGCACGGTCGGCGGGTGCGGGGCGGCGAGCGCGACGGTGCGCCCCTCGGCGGGCGGGTGCGGCGCGAGCGCGGCGATCGCGTCGACGACGAAGTCGCTCGGCACGAGGTTGAACTGCACGCGCGACGGGTCACCGGGCAGCGGCATCGCCGCGATCCGTCCCTGGCGCGCGATGAGCTGCAGCGCGTAGTAGGGCCCGTCGTACTTCTGGGTCTCGCCGGTGCGGCTGTCGCCCACGACCACCGACGGCCGGTAGATCGTCACCGGCATACCGGCCTCGCGCGCCTTGGCGACGATGCGCTCGGCCTCGTGCTTGGTGTGCTCGTAGTGGTTGGAGAACGTCTGCCCGAGCTCGAGGTCGTCCTCGGCGAAGATCCCGTCGTAGCGCCCGGAGACGTAGCAGTGCTGACGTACTGCAGCCGGACGAGCTCGCCCGCCGACCGCGCCAGGTCGACGACGTGGCGCGTGCCGTCGACGTTGACCGACCAGGCGAGGTCGGCGGGCACCGACAGGTCGTACACCGCGGCGAGGTGGAAGATCTCCAGCGGCCCGGCCCGCAGCGCGTCGGCCTCGGCGGCGTCGAGCCCGAGGTCGGGCCGCGTGATGTCGCCGACGACGAGACGCGTGCGCCCCGCGATCTCCGGCTCGGCGGTCTCCAGGCGCTCGAGCGTGCGGCGCGCCTGGTCGAGCCAGCGCTCCTGCACCAGGGCGACGGCCGCGGCGTCGGGGGAGCGGCGCAGCGTGCGCGGCAGCAGCGCGCTGCCGAGGAACCCGGGGAAACCGGTGAACAGCACGGTCCTCGACATGGGGGTCTCCTCGGTGTCGGGCCGAGGGGTCCGCCCCCTTCGGGTGCCCGGGAGGAGACCACGAACCGGCGCGGTCGCGCTGCGTGATTCGGGGTGACGGGTCGTGTGAGCGCCGTCATGGGTCCGGACGGGTCGACGCGGGAAGGTGTCGCGGCGGAGCCACCAGGGCAGACTCCGCAGGACGTCATGCGCGACAGGAGGGACGAGGTCGACAATGAGTGCGCAACGCATCGTGGTGGTCGGCGCCGGGTTCGCCGGCTTGAAGTGCGTCCAGCGCCTCGAACGTGAGCTCAAGGACGAGCTGTCGCGCGGCGAGGTCGAGATCGTGGTGGTCAACCCCCACGACTACATGCTCTACCTGCCCCTGCTGCCCCAGGTCGCGGCCGGGGTGATCACCGCGCAGTCGGTCACCGTGCCGCTGCCCCGGGCGATCAAGAGGGCGCAGCGCCTGCCGGGCCAGGTCGTCGGCCTGGACCTGGAGCGCAAGGTGGCGGTCGTCCGCAAGATCGACGAGGCCGTCGTCGACCTACCCTACGACCGTCTGGTCATCACGGCCGGCAGCGTCACCCGCCAGTTCGACATCCCCGGGCTCGAGGAGCACGGCCTGGGCATGAAGAACCTCGGCGAGGCCGCCTACCTGCGCGACCACGTGCTCTCCCAGCTCGAGCTGGCCAACGCCTCGACCGACCCCGAGGAGCGCGCGGCCCGCTGCAGCTTCGTCGTGGTCGGCGGTGGCTACGCGGGCACCGAGACGGCCGCGAGCCTCGAGCTGCTCACCGACGCGGCGATGAAGCGCTTCCCGCGCCTCGACCCGACGCTCGTCCGGTGGACGCTCATCGACATCGCGCCGCGGCTGATGCCGGAGCTCGGGCAGCGCCTCGGCGAGGAAGCCCTCGACCTGCTGCGCCGCCGCGGCATCTCCGTGCGCCTCGAGACGGGCGTGGAGCAGGTGACCGACGACAGCGTCACCCTCACCGACGGCACCGTCATCCCCACCAAGACCCTCGTCTGGACCGCGGGCGTGACGGCGAGCCCGCTGGTCAAGACGCTCGGCGTCGAGCTCGTCCGCGGCCGCGTCAAGACGGGCACCGACCTGCGCCTCGACGGGTACGAGGACGTCTTCACCCTCGGCGACGCCGCCGCCGTCCCCGACCTGACCGCGACCCCGCCGGGGTCGACGATCTGCCCGCCCACGGCGCAGCACGCGACGCGGCAGGCGGTCATCGCGGCGGACAACGTCGTCGCCTCGCTGCGCGGCCAGCCGCTGCGCGAGTACAAGCACCACGACCTGGGCCTCGTGGTCGACCTCGGCGGCACCCAGGCGGTGGCGCACCCGCTGAAGCTGCGCCTCACGGGCTTCGTCGCCCAGATCGTGACGCGGGGCTACCACCTCTACGCGCTGCCCCAGACCCGCACGCGCGCCCGCGTCGTCTTCAACTGGATCCTCCACCTCTTCGGCGGCGACGACTTCATCCGCATCGGCTTCCTGCACGGCCGCAAGAGCGAGACGTCGTCGTTCGAGGAGACGCGCGACTACCTCTCCGAGGAGGACATGAAGAAGCGGGCCGCTGCGGCATCCTGAAGGGCGTGACGACCGCCGAGGGTCCCGGTGGGCACGTCGAGGACCTGCTCACCGCGGACGGCACGCTCCTGCGGCGCTGGGACAACGACGCCGCGGGGGTGCCGGTCGTGCTGTCCAACGGGCTGGGGGCGAGCCCGACGGCCTGGCCGTTCCTGCACGGGCCGGGCTGCGGCTACCACGCCACGACGTGGCACCACCGCGGCCTGGGTGGCTCGGCCCGTCCCGACGACGAGACGCGCATCGGGATCGGCGACCACGCAGACGACCTGCTCGCCGTCATGGACGCCGCGGGCATGGAGCGCGCGCTGGTCGTCGGCTGGTCGGTGGGCGTCGCGGTGGCGGTGGAGGCGGCCCGCCGCGCACCCGACCGCGTCGCGGGCCTGCTCGCCCTCGGCGGCGTCGCCACCGGGCTCTTCCGCGTGCTGCCCGCGTTCCCGGGCGCCGTGCCGGGGATCGGGGTCCCCGAGGGCGTGCACCGGCGGGCCGCTCAGCTCGGCGGGTGGCTGCTGCGCGTCGTCGGGCCGCCGATCTCCGGAGTGATCGACCTGCTCCCGCGCAGCATGGACGCCGGACGGGAGGCGTTCGGCCGCGCCGGCGTCGATCCCGCCGCGTTCGACCCCACCGGCTCCGCCGCGCCGATGATCACGCTCGCCGAGGTCGCCCGGCAGTTCGCCCGCCATGACTGGACGTGGTTCTCGCGCATGGTGCTCGCCGCCGCCGGCCACGAGGCCCCGGACGACGACGCCCTGCGCGCGCTGACCATGCCCGTCACGGTCGTGGCGGGCGACTACGACACCCTCGCCCCGCCCGCCGACATGGCCGCCTTCGCGGCGGCGCTGCCCGACGCCCGGCTCGTGCGCCTGCCGGGCTCGCACTTCCTGCCGCTGCAGTTCCCCGACGCCCTGGCCGGCGAGCTGGCGGCGCTGGCCGGCCGGGCGGGGCTCGCTCAGGCCTGACGCACGATCCGCTCGGCGAGGAAGCGCAGCGCGAGGTCGTAGCCGGTGACGCCGGCGCCCGCGATCACCGCGGTCACGACCGGGGAGACGTACGAGTGCGACCGGAACGCCTCGCGGGCGTGCACGTTCGACAGGTGCACCTCGACCACCGGCACCGGCAGCGCCGCCAGGGCGTCGCGCAGGGCCACGGACGTGTGCGTGTATCCGCCCGGATTGATGATCACTCCGCCGTGGTCGGTCATGGCCTCGTGGACGGCGTCGATGAGCACGCCCTCGTGGTTGCTCTGGCGCGCGTCGACCTCGAGGCCAAGGTCGGCGGCGGTCCGCCGGCAGCGCTCGACCAGGTCGGCGAGGGTGTCGTGGCCGTAGATCCCGGGCTCGCGCCGGCCGAGGAGATCCAGGTTGGGGCCGTTGACGACCAGGACGCGGCGGGGGTTGCTGTGCCACTCCATCGGGGGTTCCTAACCACGTGGTTGTCATTCGGGGGTCAAGCGGACGGGTGGGACGGCCGATGAGGGGAGCAGTGCCCACGGCAACCACCTGCCTGGGCGGCCTCCCCACCTCGGACGGAGTCTGTATGAGGACGGTTCTGATCTGCGACGACCGGCGCAGTGTCCGCGAGGGACTGACGCGCGTCATGTCCGCGGTGCCCGGTGTCCAGCGCATCGACTGCGTGTCGACCGCCGACGAGCTGCTCACCCGCTACGCCCGCCAGAGCGCGGACGTCGTGTTCGTCGGGACCCAGCGCGCGGTCGCCTCCGGCGCCGAGGCCACCCGGCGTCTCATGGCCGCTCACCCGCAGGCCAACGTCATGGTCTTCGGCGCGCCGGACGACGGCGGCAGCATCGCCGCCGCGATCGCGGGCGGCGCCCGCGGCTACCTGCGCTGGGACGCCTCGCGTCCCGAGCTGGTCGCCGCGCTGGCCCACTCGGCCGTCGGCGCCGAGGCCGGCTCGATGCCCATGCAGCGCTCGGCCACACCGGGTGCGGGCGTCAACCTCACCGAGCGCGAGATGCAGGTCCTGCGCGGCATGAGCCAGGGCAAGAGCAACGGCCAGATCGGTCGCGAGCTCTACCTGTCCGAGGACACGGTGAAGACCCACGCCCGCCGGCTGTTCCGCAAGCTCTCCGCGGCCGACCGCGCCCAGGCGGTGGCCCAGGGGTTCCGCTGCGGCCTGGTCTCCTGAGCGGACCCCGATCGCGCCTGTCCTGCCGAGTCGGAGGCGGCGGGACACCGCGCGAGGGGAGTCGACCGCCGGGTCAGGGGCCGACGACGGCGCGGATGCTGTCGTCGCGCAGCTCGGTGCGGGTGCGCCGGTGCGTGCCGAACCGGTGGCGGATGCCGTCGGGGCCCGACAGCCAGCCCTGGTAGGCGTCGAGCGTGTATTCGTGGCGCTCGCCGGCCTCGTCGCGCACGGTGACCCGGTACGGGGTGTCGCGGGCGAAGGTGAACCGGGGCGCGGCAGGTGTGCGGGTCGGGGCGGCCATCACCATCGATCGTACGGGCACGGAACACCGACCCGGTTCCCTCGATCGGAGCAGCCCCTGAGAAGGTGACCGAGGTCTCGGCGCCCGTCCGAGAGGGACGGGGTCCGGACGGTGCCAGCGTGTCGCTCGTCGGCGGGTCGTGTCAGCGGCGGGCCACCGCAGACACTGGGTGTCCGTCACGCCACACGCTCACTCGTGATCATGATGAGCCTCGCGCTCGCCGCCCTCGTGCTCACCGCCTCGCCGGCCGGGGCCGCACCCGCCGATCGGGTGCCCGCCGACCGTGGCGGCAGCGCGGGATCGGTCGTCAGCGCCGTCCCCCTCGCCGCGCCCCTGCCCGGCCGGGCCACGCGGGTGCTCTACCGCAGCACCGACACCGAGGGCCGGGCGAACACCGTCAGCGGCACGGTGATCGTGCCCCTGGCCCCGCCGCCCGGGCCGCTGCGCCTCGTGTCCTACGCCGCGGGCACCCAGGGCCTCGCCGACCGGTGCGCGCCGTCGCGGCAGTTCGCGGCGGGCACCGAGTACGAGGCCCCGTTCGTCTCGACGCTGCTGACCGCCGGCTTCGCGGTCGCCGTCACCGACTACGAGGGTCTCGGCACCCCCGGCGAGCACACCTACGTCAACCGGGCGTCCCAGGCCCACGCCGTGCTCGACATGGCCCGTGCGGCGCAGACCCTCGACGTCGGCATCCCGCCCGACGGCCCCGTCGGGCTGGCCGGCTACTCCCAGGGCGGCGGCGCGTCGGCCGCCGCCGTCGAGCTCGCGCCGTCGTACGCCCCCGAGCTCGACCTGGTGGGCGCCTACGCCGGTGCCGTGCCCGCCGACCTCGCCGAGGTCGCTGCGTTCCTCGACGGCAAGCCCGGCGCCGGGCTGCTCGCCTACGCCGTCAACGGGTTCCGCGCGGCCTACCCCGAGCTGCCGATCGACGGGCTGCTCAACGATCGGGGCCGGGCGATCCTCGCCGAGACCCGTGACCAGTGCGTCGGCGACACGGTCGCCCGCTACCCGGGCACGCGGACCGAGACGCTGACCCGTGACGGGCGGCCGCTGACCGCCATCCTCGACGAGGAGCCCTTCCGCAGCCGCGTGGAGGAGCAGCGCATCGGCGCGCGGACCCCCGGGGCGCCGGTGCTGATCGTGCACAGCCTCGCCGACGACATCGTGCCGATCGAGCAGGACCGCGAGCTCGCCGAGCGCTGGTGCGCCCGCGGTGCGACCGTGCAGTTCGTGCCCACACCCGTCCCCACCCACGTCGGCGGGGCCGTGCCCGGCTTCGCCGCCGCCGTGCCCTTCCTCGAGAGCCGGTTCGCCGGCCGGGAGGCGGTGTCGACCTGTGACTGACCGGGACTCCGTGCGCGCGGCCTGGGACGCCGGACGCGCCGCCCGCAACGGCTGGCTGACCGTGCCCGACCCGCACCTCGTCGAGCTCGTCGCGGCCCACGCCGCCGGCCACGGGCTGCTCGACGCCCTCACCCTCGACCTGCAGCACGGGCTGTTCGACCGCGCCCGCAGCGCCGACGCCGTCCGCGCGATCGCCGCGCACGGTCTCGCCCCGCTGGTGCGCCTGCCCGCCGTCGACGAGTCGGTCGTCGGGTTCGTCCTCGACCTCGGTGTGCGTGGGGTGATCGCGCCGATGGTGTCGGACGCCGCCACGGCCGGCGAGCTCGTCGCGGCGTGCCGCTACCCGCCGGCCGGTCGCCGCTCGTTCGGCCCGGTCCGCACGGCCCTGCGTCCCGGCGACGACCCGATCGCGGCCGCCGACAGCGTGCTCGCCTTCGCGATGATCGAGACCGCGGACGCGCTCGATCGCGCCGCGGACATCGCCGCCGTGCCCGGCCTCGACGGGCTCTTCGTCGGCCCCGGGGACCTCGGGGTCGCGCTCGGCATCGGTCCCGCCCAGAACCGCGAGGAGCCGGCGATCCACGATGCGTTCGCCCGGGTCCTCGCGGCGACCGCGGCGGCGGGCACGCGCGCCGCGGTGCACGCCACCGACCCGCACTACGCGGCCGCCCGCGCCGGGGACGGGTTCGCTCTCGTCACCGTCTGGTCGGACGTCCCGGCGCTGCTCGGGACCCTGGACGGGGTCCGCGCGGCGTTCTAGCCGGGAGACGGACCGTTCCTGTCCGCCACCCGCGGCAGACTGGGCGGCGTGCTCGAGACCTCCGCCCGCCTCCTGCGGCTGCTCTCGCTCCTGCAGGCCCGTCCGGAGTGGACCGGCCCGGAGCTCGCCGAGCGGATGGGCGTCACCACCCGCACGGTGCGCCGTGACGTCGACAAGCTGCGCGGCCTCGACTACCCCGTCGAGGTCGACTTCGGACCCGGCGGCGGCTACCGCCTCGGCTCCGGGGCCGCGCTGCCGCCGTTGCTGCTCGACGACGACGAGGCCGTCGCGGTCGCGGTGACGCTGCGGACGGCGGCGGGGTCCGGGGTGGCGGGCACGGGGGAGACGGCGCTGGCGGCCCTGGTCAAGCTCGAACGGATCCTGCCCGCGCGGCTGCGGCACCGGATCACCGCGATGCCCGTGGCGATCGTGGCGCCCCGCGTCGCGCCGTCGGTCGACCCGGCCGTGCTCGCCGCGGTGGGCGCGGCCTGCCGCGACCGGCGGGTCCTCGAGATCGACTACACCGCGCGCGACGGCACCCCCACCCGCCGGCGGATCGAACCGATCCACCTCGTCGCCTGGGGACGGCGCTGGTACCTCGTCGCGTGGGACCGCGACCGCGAGGACTGGCGCACCCTGCGCGTCGACCGGATGACACCGCGTCTCGCCCCGGACGGCCTGCCCACCGGCCCCCGCTTCACCCCGCGGGAGATCCCCCGGCGGCGACCCGGCGGCCTTCGTCGCCGACCGCGTCGCCGACATCCGCCCCTTCCGCTGCATCGTGCGCGTCGAGGCCCCGGCCGAGCAGGTGCGTGCGACGATCTGGACCGACCAGGTCCGCGTCGAGGACGTGGGTGCCGACGCGTGCCGGGTGACGCTCTCGTCCGACGACGCCCGCTCGGCGGCGCTGATCCTCACCGGCCTCGACGCCGAGTTCACCGTCGAGTCGCCCCACGAGCTGGTCGAGGAGTTCCGCCGCGTCGCCGCGCGCTACACCCGGGCGACCGCGGCTCAGCCCACCGCCCCGCCGACCAGGACGCCGATCCCGTAGGTCACGGCGAGGCCCAGGGCCCCGCCGACGACGACGCGCAGCACGGCCCGGCGCGGCCGCGCACCGCCGAGCCGCGCGCTGATCCACCCCGCGAGGCCGAGCGCGAGCAGGACGACCGCGACCGTCACCGGGACCCGCCAGGTCGTCGGCGTCACGAGGATCGCGACGAGGGGCAGGAGCGCGCCCGACACGAACGACACCGCCGAGGCCGCCGCCGCCCGCCAGGGACTGGTGAGCTCCTCGGGGTCGAGGTGCAGCTCGGCGTCGACGTGCGCGGCGAGCGCATCGTGCTCGGTGAGCTCGGCGGCCACCTGGGTGGCGGTGGTACGCGAGAGCCCCTTCTCCTCGTAGAGCTCGGTCAGCTCCTCGAGCTCCTCGCGGGGCGTCTCGGCGAGCTCGCGGCGCTCCTTGGCGAGCTGGGCGCGCTCGGAGTCGCGCTGGCTGGAGACGGACACGTACTCGCCGAGGGCCATCGACACCGCGCCGGCGACGAGGCCGGCGACGCCGGCCGTGGCGATCGGGGCCCGTTCGGCCGTCGCCCCGGCCACGCCGACGACGATGCCCGCCGTCGAGACGATGCCGTCGTTGGCGCCGAGCACCCCGGCGCGCAGCCAGTTCAGGCGCTGGGAGAGCTCGCCGCCGTGCGGCTCGGGGTGCACACCGCCCTCGGTGCTCACGGCTTCCGACATGTCTCCAGGCTCCCACGAAGACTGGAATGATTCCAGAAAGCTGAGCCTGGCCTCAGCCCGTCCGGAGTCCGCCCGGCGGATTCACACCGCTCCCTCCTCGGGAGGCGCACGATGGTGGTGCCGGGCCGGGCGCTTCGGGGCCGTCCCGACCGGCGGGAGGAGGCGCAGTGGACACCGACGATCCGCACACGGGGGACGAGTCCGCACGGCAGCGGCCGGCGGGTCGCGCCGGTCTCCGGGTCGGCGACGCCGACCGCGGCGCCGCCCTCGACGCCCTCGGCGAGCACCTCGCCGCCGGGCGTCTCGACGTCGACGAGTTCGGCGACCGCTCCGCGCACGCCGCGGTCGCCGTGTACCGGGCGGACCTCGAGGTGCTCTTCGACGACCTGCCGGCGCCGCACCCGCCGCTGCCGCAGCCGCCGCCGTCGCCCGTGCCGTCGCCCCGGGTGGATCACCACCCGGCCTCCCGTGAGCGCCGCGGGCACCACCCGGTGCCGGCCCCGGCCGTCGGCGCGGGGATCGCGGTGCTGGTGCTGATGCTGATGCCGGTGCTGCTCATCGGCGCCGCGACCACCGGATCGGTCGGCGGCCTGCTCGTGCTCCCGCTGCTGTTCGTGGTGCTCGGGCACGTCGGGCACGCGCGGCGCCGGCGCTGGTGAGAATCCGATCGCGCGGGGACTGGCGCGATCGTCCGGAATGAGGTTAGGCTTGCCTCATCGTTGCGCGGGTGTTGTGGTGGCGCCCAGCGGCAACGGCGAGAGGCGGGCCCGGGCTCGAGGGATGAGCCCGGGCCCGCCGATCTCCCATGCCTACCACCTTTCGCCCGTCCGTGCCGGGCAACCGTTCCCGACCTGCGCCGTTCCCGGTCGCCGTCGTGGGGCGAGCCGGTGTCAGCGGGTGTCACGGCGTGACGCAGACCTCCCCGGCCGATCCCGACGTGCCGCCGCGACGCGACCACGGGAAGCTGGACGGGCCATGGGGATCACCGAACGGGTCGTGCTGCTCGACGAGGCCGGGGCGGTCGCGGGGACCGCGGCGAAGGCCGACGTGCACCACGCCGCCACGCCGTTGCACCTCGCCTTCTCCTGCTACGTGTTCGACGAGCACGGCGAGCTGGTGGTGACCCGCCGTGCGCGGAGCAAGGCCACCTTCCCCGGCGTGTGGACCAACAGCTTCTGCGGCCACCCGGAGCCCGGCGAGCCGATGGATGTCGCCGTCCGCCGCCGCGCCCGCCAGGAGCTCGGCATCGAGCTCGACGGCCTGCGTCTCGTGCTGCCCGGCTTCCGCTACCGCGCCGAGCAGGGCGGGGTCATCGAGAACGAGATGTGCCCCGTGTTCGTCGCGCGCACCGCCGACGTGCCGCGCGACCCGGACCCCGGCGAGGTCGACGAGATCCGCACCGTCGCCTGGGCGCTGTTCCGTGACGACGTGCTGGCCGACAGCTGGCCGGGCATCTCGCCGTGGTGCGCCGACCAGGTCCGCGCGCTCGCCGGCCTCGGGCCCGACCCGGGCGGGTGGGCGCCGGGCGACCCGGGGTCGCTGCCGCCCGCGGCCTTCCTCGCATCCGTCGGCCCCGGATCGATGACACGGGACCGATGATTCCGGGCTTCCGGCACGGTTCCACCCGGTGAGAGCACGCACACCAGGGAGGACCCGATGTCCACGGCCACCGAGAAGGACGAGCAGGAGATCCGCGCGCTGATCGAGCGCTGGGCCCACGCGGTGCACACCGGCGATCTCGAGACCGTCGTCGTCGACCACGCCCGCGACATCGTCATGTACGACGTCCCGCCGCCCCACGACGGCGTGCGCGGGATCGAGGACTACGCCGCGACCTGGCCACCGTTCTTCGAGTTCCAGGCCGCCGGCGCGAGCTTCGACATCCTCGAGCTCGACGTCACCGCCGGCGCCGACGTCGCCTTCGCCCACGCGCTGATGGTGTGCGACAAGCCCGCGGAGCGGGCCGCGCACCCGGACCGGCGCCTGCGTCTGACCCTCGGCCTGCGCAAGGAGGACGGACGGTGGGTCGTCGCGCACGAGCACCACTCGTTCCCCGACGAGTCCCCGATCGTCGAGCAGGACGAGCAGGCGATCCGCGACGTCCACCGCGGGTGGGTGGACGACACCGCGTCGGGGGACCTCGACGGGCTCGTCGCCACGATCGCCGACGACGTCGTCTCCTACGAGCTCGCCGGGAAGATGGCCTACGTCGGGATCGACGAGGTCCGTGAGGTCTGCCGGGAGGGCCTCGAGGCCTCGGACGGCCCGGTGGGCTGGGAGATCCCCGACCTGCGGATCGCCGTCGGCGGCGACCTCGCGGTCTCCTGGGGGATCGACCACCTCACCCCTGCCGGCGAGGACACCGTCCGCTCGCGGGGCACGCGCGTCTTCCGGCGCACGCCCGACGGCTGGCGGATGGTCCACCAGCACCTCTCGTGGCCGGCACGGGACTGACGGGCGCCGTTACGGCGTCAGTCCGCCGAGGAGCAGCTCGAGCGTGAAGTCGAAGCGCTCGTGCCCGTCGCCCGCGGCGAGCTCCGGGGCGTGGGCCACGACGTGCGGGAACCGGTCGGCGGGCAGCATCCGGAACCGCTCGACGATCTCGTCGTGGCCGAGGCGGCGACGGTCGGTGCCACCGGCGTGCTGCCGCAGCGAGGCCTCGAGGCTGTAGGCGCCGACGTAGAGGAGCGCGGCGTCGATCGCCCACGCGGCGCGCTGCGGCGCCACCCCGCCGGCGAGCAGGATCGCCAGCATCCCCTCGGTGAGGCGCACGGCGTCGAGGCTCTCCGGGGCGGTGGCGAGCGCGGCCCGCGAGATGCCGGGGTAGCGGAAGTACTGGTCGCGCAGCTGCCGGCAGACGTCGACGACCTGCTCGCGCCACCGCGCGGGGTCCGGCGCCTGCGGTGTGACGCGCGCGCACAGCGCGCCGATCAGCAGGTCGTCGAGCTCGGCCTTGTCGCGCACGTGGGCGTAGAGCGAGGCCGGACCGGTCCCGAGCGTCGTGGCCACGCGGCGCATCGTCAGCGCGTCGTACCCCTCGGCCTCGACGAGGCCGAACGCGGTGTCGACGATGCGCTCCACCGTGATCGGCGGCTTGCGGGGCGCGCGCCGGGGCCCCTCGTCGAGCGCGGCGATCTGCGCCGCCCACCGGTCGGGAGCCACGTCCGAAGGCTACCAGTTGACACGAACAACGCTCGTCATTAGAACAGTGTTCGTGACTAGAACAGCGTTCGTACATGCTGCGTCGCCTCGGTCGTTGCGCGACGCGTGGATCGCCCTGGCGGGCCTCTCCGCGGTCTTCCTGTTCGAGATGCTGGACAACTCGATCCTCGACGTCGCGCTGCCCACCATCGGACGTGAGTTCTCGGCGTCGACGGAGGCGCTGTCGTGGGTCAGGGGTGCCTACGCCGTCGTCTTCGGCGGCTCGATGCTGGTGCTCGGCGCCGTGGCCGACCGCGTCGGCCGCCGGCGGATCATGCTGATCGGCCTGGTGCTGCTCGGCGTGGCCAGCCTGGCGACGGCGTTCGTCACCAGCGCGGAGCAGCTCATCGCCGTGCGCGCGGTGACCGGTGTCGCCGCCGCGATGACCACGCCCGGGTCGATCGCGCTGGCCTTCCGTCTCTTCGGGGACGAAGGGCTGCGCGTCCGCGCGATCACGCTGATCTCCACCGTCGGTCTGGTCGGGCTCGCGGTCGGCCCGACGGCGGGCGGCCTGGTGCTCGCCGTCGCGCCGTGGCAGGTCCTGCTGCTGGTCAACGTGCCGATCGCCGTGCTCGCGTTCGCCGGCATCCGGTCGGGCATCGCCGTGGACCGTGCCGACGACCTGCACCGCACCCCGGCCGACGTCCTCGGCGGTCTGCTCGGCACGGGCGCGATCGTCCTGGCCCTGGTCGCGCCCGGGCTGTTCGTCGACGACGGGCCCGGCGCGTGGGCGCCCTGGGTCGTCACCGCCGCGACCGTCGCGGCGCTCGTCGGGTTCGTCCTGCGCGAGCGGGCGGCGCGCCACCCGCTGCTCGACCTCGCGCTCGTCGCGCGGCCGCTGGTGTCGGGCGGGCTCGCGTTCAAGGCCGCGGCCGGGCTCGCGGTCGCGGGTCTCGGCTACCTGGTGACGCTGCAGCTGCAGCTGGACTGGGGGTGGCCGCCGGCGCTCGCCGCCCTCGGCATGCTCCCGCAGGTCGTCGTCCTCGTCGCCGGCGGCCCGTTCGTCAACCGTTTCGTCGCGTGGGCCGGCGTCCGCCGGGCCGCCGCGGTGAGCGCGACGACGGTCGTGGCCGGGCTCGCCGTGTACACCGTCCTCGGCACCCTCGCCTACGCGTGGGTCGCCGGCGCGCTGGTGCTCGTGGCCGCCGGGATGCGGGTGATCGGCGTCGTCGCCGGCTACAGCGTGCTGAACGGTCTGCCGGCGAACCGCACGTCGATCGGCGCGGCGCTCGTGGACACCGCCTCCGAGGTGACGTCGGCCGCCGGCATCGCCGTCGCGGGCACGGTCCTCGCGGCCCTGTTCGTCGGGACGATCACCGCGACGCCCTGGACCCCGCAGCAGACCGCGCAGTTCGAGCAGGCCGTCACGGTGTCCGGCCTGGTGCTCACCGTGGTCGCCGCCGCGCTGGTCGGCTGGGCGATCCACCGCACCCGCACTCAGGGCCGGGGAGCACCCGCGTAGGTCCCGAACTGCCAGGTGTTGCCCTCGGGGTCGCGCACGGCGACGTCGTGGGAGCCGTAGTCGGTGTCGTAGGGCTCGCGGACGACCTCGCCGTCCCCGGCGTCACGGACCCGGGACGCGATGGCGTCGATCTCGGCGGGGTCGGGCACGACCACGTACGCCGCGAACGAGCCGGTGGAGGTGGCGCGCTCCTCGGTGCCGGGGCGCTGCTGGCCCAGCATGAGCCCGCCGCCGCTGGGCCAGGCGAGCTCGGCGTGCTGCACGACGCCGTCGTCGCCGGCGTAGGCCACGACCTCGACGAACCCGAGCACCCCGGTCAGCCAGGCCATGAGCCCGCGGGCGTCCCGGGCGGCGAGGGTGGGCCAGACGGTGGGCGGCGGGGTCTTGCCGTCGGTGCTGTTCATGGCGGTCACCCTGCCGCGTCGGGCAGCACCGGGTCTTGGATGTTCCCGATCTCCTCGGCGACCCAGCGGGTGGGGGAGCACCCGGCGAGCGCGCCGAACTCGCGGGTCAGGTGGGCCTGGTCGGCGTACCCGCCGTCGGCGGCGATGTCGGCGAGGCGCAGCGGCTCGCCGGCGCTCGCCCGCGCGGCGAGCCGGCGCCGGGCGCGGTCGAAGCGCGCCATCCGGCCCGCGACCTTCGGCGCCACGCCGACCTCGGCACGGAACCGCTGGCCGAGGTGCCGCTCGCTCCAGCCGACCTCGTCGGCGAGGGCACTGACCGGGACGGTGCCGCCGGAGCGCACCACCCGGCGCCACGCCTCCCGCACCTCGGGGGCAACCGGGCGGAACGGAGTGCCGAGGCAGCGGCGCAGGACGTCGTCGACCGCCGCGAAGCGTCCGTCCCAGCCGTCGGCCTCCTCGACCCGCTCGTGCAGCTCGTGGGCGAG
The DNA here is from genome assembly GCF_037400275.1 of Actinomycetospora aeridis. Classification (NCBI taxonomy): domain Bacteria; kingdom Bacillati; phylum Actinomycetota; class Actinomycetes; order Pseudonocardiales; family Pseudonocardiaceae; genus Actinomycetospora; species Actinomycetospora aeridis. Next base: position 125,395 of record NZ_JBBEGL010000001.1, read on the forward strand.
GGCGCCGAGCACCGCGTCGCCGTCGACCGTGATGCCGGCGAGCTCGGCCGCCGGCCGGCCCAGCAGCGCGCGGGCGGCGAGCGGGTCGAGCGAGAGGTGCAGCCCCGACTGGCGGCCGTCGTGGACGATCGCCTCCGGCGTGGTGTGCAGGCCGCCGAGGGCGACGGCGCGCTGCACCAGCGACCCGTCGGGCGCGCGCATCGTCAGGGGCTCGCCGAAGGTGACGATGAACGTCAGGTACGGCGAGGGCAGGCCCCGGTGCACGCCCGGCTGCCCGCCGCGCAGGTCGTAGCCGTGGTAGGTGACGTGCCCGGCGAGCGCGCCGGGCGGGCGCCCCGACCGCGCGTCCACCGTCTCGCTCATGACCCTCAGTCTGGCGCCGGGGCGGCGGCGTGGCGACCCGCGTCCGGGCGCGGGAGGATCCGCGCGACAGCGACCGACGCGAGACGCAGTGGATGGAGAGAGACCTGCCGTGATCCTCATCAACGTCAAGTGGACGGTGAAGCCGGAGTACGCCGAGCAGTTCCCGTCGCTCGTCAAGGAGTTCACCGAGGCGACGCGCCAGGAGCCCGGCAACATCTTCTTCGAGTGGTCCCGGCACCTCGACGAGGACAACACCTACGTCCTCGTCGAGGCGTTCCAGGACGACGCGGCCGAGGCGCACGTGAACTCCGACCACTTCAAGAAGGTCGTCGCCGACGCCCCCGACTGGGTCGCCGAGGCGCCGAAGATCATCAACGTGCAGAACGTGCCCCAGGACGGCTGGGGCGAGATGGGCGAGATCAAGCCCCGCTAGCACTCTCCGTGTCCGTAGCGCCACGCGCTCCCGGCGAGTGCGTGGCGCCACGGACACTGGGCGTCAGCGACGCGCCGCCGCTGACATCTCGCGATCCGTGCCGGTGACGCGGCGTAGCAGGCGCCAGGCGCCGAGGGCCGTGGCGGCGAGGACCAGCGCGCCCAGCACCGACGCGATCTGCATGCCCGCAGTGAACGCGTCGCGGGCGGCCGCCATATCGGTCCCGGCGTGGGCGAGCGCCCCGCCGAGCGTCTCCTGCCCGGTGCGCGCGGTGAACACCGCGGCCGCGATGCTCCCCAGCACCGCGGTGCCCAGCGCGCCGCCCAGCTCGTAGCCGGTCTCCGAGATCGCCGACGCGGCGCCCGCCCGGTCGGCCGGGGCGGCGGCGAGGATGAGGTCGTTGGTCAGCGCCTCGGCCAGCGCGACGCCGCCGCCGAGGAGGACGAAGCCCGCGACCACGGCGCCGAGCCCGCCCAGGAACCCGACGAGCGCGAGGCCCACCCCGGCGGCACCGAGGCCGACGCCGATCAGCCCGGGGCCCGAGAACCGGCGCACCAGGCGGGTGGCGGCGAGCGCGCCCGCGACCCCGGCGACCGAGCCCGGCAGCATCCACAGCGCCGCGGTGAGCGGGGAGAGCCCGAGCACCAGCTGGAGGTACTGCGGGAGCAGGACCAGCAGCCCGACCAGCGCGAACACCCCGAGCAGGTTCGTGGTCACCGACACCGAGAACGGGCGGTGCGTGAACAGCTCCAGGTCGATCAACGGGTGGGCGAGGCGGCGCTGGCGGCGGACGAAGACCGCGCCCGCGACCACGCCGACCACGGCCGCGACGCCGGCACCGGGGGTCGCGCCCTCGGTGGCGAGGGTCTTCACCGCGGCGACCAGGGGGAACATCGCGACGAGCGAGAGCGCGGCCGACGGGAGGTCGAACGGCCCGGGGTGCGGGTCACGGCTCTCGGGCAGCACGCGCGGCCCGAGCGCGAGCAGCAGGACGATCACCGGGACGTTGATCAGGAAGACCGAGCCCCACCAGAAGTGCTCGAGCAGGAAGCCGCCGATCACCGGCCCCGCGGCGGCGCCGCCCGAGAACGCCGCCGACCAGACGGCCACCGCCGTCGCCCGGCGCCGCGGCTCGGGAAACGTGGACTTGATGAGCGAGAACGTCGAGGGCATGAGCGTGGCGCCGCCCAGGCCGAGGAGGGCGCGGGCGACGACGAGCGTGCCGGCGGTCGGCGCGAACGCTGCGGCGACCGATGCGAGCCCGAAGGCCGCCGCGCCCCACAGCAGCAGGCGCCGCCGTCCGATGCGGTCGCCGAGCGTGCCCATCGTGACCAGCAGCCCGGCCAGGACGAACGAGTAGGCGTCGACGATCCAGAGCTGCTCGGCGGCGCCGGGGTCGAGGTCCTCGGTGAGGGCCGGCAGCGCCGCCCCGAGCACCGTCATGTCGATGCTGATCAGCAGCACCGGCAGGGTCAGGACGGCCAGCGCCAGCGACCGGCGGGACATCGTCGCCTCCACGACTCGCATGACTGCACCGTCCGGACGGTGGAGTTTCCGACGAGCACGAAACTACACCGGCTGGACGGTATAGCGTCAACCCCGTGCCTCGCCCGTCACAGCGCGACCGCATCCTCGACGCCTACACCGACCTCGTCGTCGACGCCGGTCCCGAGACCGTCACCCTCGACGCCGTCGCGGCCGCGGCCGGGGTGTCCAAGGGCGGTCTGCTCTACCACTTCGGGTCGCGGGAGGCCCTGCTCGACGGGCTCCTCGACCGCGCGCGCGAGCTCAACGACGCCGACCTGGCCACCGCCCGTGCCGCCGACGAGGGCGTGTCCCGGTACTACCTGCGCACCTCCGTCGACGACCCCGCGGCGGGCAGCGCCGTGTACCGGGCGACGGTCGCGATGATCAAGCTCGCGGCCACGGAGCCGCGGGCCGCGGAGACCACCCGGCGGTGCATGGCGGGCTGGCGCGCAGCGATGACCGAGGAGCTCGGCGACCCGCTCGCCGCCGACATCGTCGCCACGGTGGGCGACGGCATCTACCTGCGCTCGATCGTCGGCGACGGCAGCCCCGGCCTCGTGGACGCCGTCGAGGAGGTGATCCGGCGCGCGGAGAGGTCGTGACCCGCGGGGCGGGTGAGGTGGTGCGGTGGCCGACGACACGGTGCCGGCACCACCCATCGTGTGGACTGTGGTGGGGTGGAGCCGCACGAGGAGTCCGGGCCTCTCGAGGAGACGTCCGGGTCCCCCGACCGACAGCCCGATCCCGACGACGAGCGCTTCGCCGGCATCGTCGCGTTCCTGACGCACCAGGACCCGGCCTTCGTGCGCCGGGTCAGCGCTCCCCGGGCGGTGGGGCTCGGCGTCGGCGATCTCATGATCGTCGTCGGGCTCGTGGCGACCGTGCTGTTCGGGGTGGTCCCGCTCGGGATCGGCCTGCACGCCGGCGCGGTACCGCTGCTCGTCGCGGGCGCGGTCGGCTGCCTCGTCCTGCCCGCGGGCGCGCCGCTGGCCGTGCGCGCGGTCCTGCGGCGCACGCGCCCTCTCATGCCGTAGGGGACTAGACGGCGACCGCGTCCACCCGGCGCCGCAGGCTCGGCAGGTCGCGCACGACGATGCTGCGCCCGTCCTTCGACAGCACGCCCTCGGCGACGAGGCGGGAGAGCTCGCGGCTCGTCGTGACCCGGGTCAGCCCGACCATGAGCGCCAGCTCGTCGACCGGGGGGCGCACGCGCAGGCGCGCGGACGCGCCGGGCGCACCCTCGCCGTAGGCCGCGACGAGGTGGCCGAGCAGCAGCACCACGCGGTCACGCGCGGGCAGGCCGTCGAGGCAGACGTGCAGGTGCAGCACCCGCTGCTTGTGGGCCACGCGCCGCACGACCTCGACGAGCAGCTCGGGGTCGTCGCGCGCGGCCTCGATCAGCGTGTCCCGGCCGACGGAGAGCACCTCGCACGGCACCACCGGGGTCGCCGTCACGGGGTGCGGGCCGCCGTCGAAGCACACGCCCTCACCGAGGCCGGCGCCCGGCTCGGCCCACGAGATGACGCGCTCGGTGCCGTCGGGACGCAGCACGTGCACGCGGATCCGGCCGCGCACCAGGACGTGGAACGACGACGCGGTGTCGCCCTGACGGTAGAGGTGCTCGCCGACGCGCAGGCTGCGCGGCGTGCCGAGGGCCTCGATGCGGCGGCTGACGGCCCCGGGCTCGGCCAGTAGGAACGGCGAGACGGTGGGGGTGGGGACGTCGACGGGGAGCTGGCGTCGGGCCACGGGTCGCCCCCTCTCGGACCGTTGGTCCGGGCAGGGTAGAGCCGGGCCGGTGCCTGAAGAAAGGGACGAAGCAGGCACCGGCCCGGACGGGCTTCCCTCGGGTCAGGCCAGCGCGGCCTCCGGCGAGGAGTCGGCGATCGACTCGGCGCCGGTGTCGGGCAGCGCGAGCGTGCAGAGCAGGCTCACCACCGACAGGCCGGCGAGCAGGAGGCCGATCGCGAAGCTGGAGGCGAAGCTCGCGACCAGCGCCGTGGCGATCAGCGGGACGACGCCGCCGCCGAGGACGCCGGCGAGGTTGTAGGCCATCCCCGCGCCGGTGTAGCGGTAGCGCGTCGGGAAGAGCTCCGGCAGCTGCGCCCCCTGGGGCCCGTAGGCGATGCCGACGACGCCGAGCACCACCGCGAGCCCGAGGCCGAACGACCAGCCCGTCCCGATGTCGAGGATCGGGAACGCGATGAGACCACCGACGACGGCCAGCCCGTTGCCGATGATGATCATCTTCCGGCGGCCCACGGTGTCGGAGAGGATCGCGCCGCCGATCGTCGTCGCGGCGAACACCAGGCCGCCGACGATGCCCATCGCGAGCACCGTGGTGCGCGGCAGCTCGAGCTCCTGCGTGCCGTAGGTCGTCAGGTACGTGACGCCGATGTAGAAGAACGCGAACACCGCCATCGTCGAGCCGGCGCCGAGCAGGACCTCCTTCGTCTGGCTGCGCAGCACCGCGGCCACCGGCATCGAGGTGTCGACGGGGTTGGCCTTACGGTGCGACGAGAACGACGCCGTCTCGGTGATCGCCAGGCGCACGTAGAGCCCGACCGCGACGAGCACGACGCTCGCGATGAACGGCACCCGCCAGCCCCAGGCCAGGAACGCCTCGTTGCTCATGGTCAGCGCGGTGACGAGGAACGTGGCGCTGGCCAGCGCGAACGCCAGCGACGGGCCGAGCTGGGGGAAGAGCGCGTACTTGCCGCGCGTCTTCGCCGGGGAGTTCTCCGCGGTGAGCAGCGTGGCGCCGGCCCACTCGCCGCCGACCGCGAGGCCCTGCAGGATCCGCAGCAGCACGAGCAGGATCGGGGCGAGCACCCCGATCGCGCCGGTGGTGGGCAGCAGGCCGATGGCCAGCGTCGAGAGGCCCATGAGCAGCAGCGTCGTCACCAGCGTCCGCTTGCGGCCGAGGCGGTCGCCGAAGTGCCCGAACAGCACCGACCCGAACGGCCGCGCGACGAACGCCACGCCGAAGGTCGCCAGCGCGAGGGCGGTCCCCGCCGCGGCCCCGAGCGACGGGAAGAAGACCTTGTTGAACACGAGCGCGGCGGCGGTGCCGTAGATGAAGAAGTCGTAGAACTCGATGACGGTGCCGGTCATGCTCGCGATCGCGATGCGGCGCATCGGCGGTGGCGCGCTGCTCGTCATCGACGCGTCGCTGCTGCTCACGGAGCCTCCTGAACATTCGTACGGGCACACGGAGTGTCCGGTTCAGGACAGCTTGTCGTCTGTATCACACACTACAGACCTACGGTGTCGCGATGTGCTTGCCGACGGTGTGCCGAGGGTAGGCGGAAGCATGACCATCCTGGTCGCGGTCACCGACGACCCCCAGGGCGCCGCCGCGCTCGAGACCGCCCGGGCCGAGGGAGCGCGCCGGCGCGCCGAGGTCGTGGCGCTCAACCTCGGCGCGGGCCCGCTGACGGCCCCCGAGGGGGTGACGGTCGTCGACCGCCTCCTCGGCGTGGAGGACGGTGACGCGGTGCTCGAGCGCCTGGAGGCCGACGCCGACGTCGACCTGCTCGTCGTCGGCGTGCGCCGTCGCTCCCCGATCGGCAAGGCCATCCTCGGCGACGTGGTGCAGCGGCTGCTGCTCGAGGCCGACGTGCCGGTGCTGGCCGTCAAGGCGCCCTAGCGGCGCGCCCCGGCGTGGTGGATGTCGCCGACCAGCGCGGCCAGCACGTCGTCGAGCGCCACCGCCCGGTCCGGCTCGGCGCCACCCTCGCCGATCAGCACGAGGTGGGACCCGGTGCGCCGCATCTCGGCCAGCCCGTCGGCCAGCGAGGTGCCCGCGTCGAGCGTGGCCAGCGGGCGCACGAGGCGGTCCGGGACCGGGCGGTCGCGCGGCGGGGCCGGCGGTCCGAGCAGGTCCTTGACGTGCACGTAGCCGTGCCAGCCGCGCTCGTCGCGCAGCGGCAGGCGCGAGAACCCGCGGGCGTGGGCGAGCGCCTCGAGGTCGGCGACGGTGGCGTCCGGGCGGGCGGTGACGACGTCGTCGACGGCGACCCCGCCGAGCGTCGCCTCCGAGAACCCGAGCGCACCGTGCACGAGCGCCGCCTCGTCGCGGTCGAGCAGACCGTGGGCCCGCGACTGCTCCACGAGGTCGGCGACCTCGTCACGGCTGAACGCGCTGGCCATCTCGTCGCGGGGCTCCACGCGCATGGCGCGCAGCGTGACGTTCGCCAGGCCGTTGAGCACCCAGAGGAACGGGCGCAGCACGGTCACGATCGCCACCAGCGGCGGGGTGAGCACCATCGCGGCGCGGTCCGGGCGGGCCAGCGCGATGTTCTTCGGCACCATCTCGCCGACCGTGACGTGCAGGAACACCACGATGAGCAGCGCGATCGCGAACGCCACCGGGTGTACTGCGGCCTCGGGCAGGCCGAGGGCGGAGAACGCCGGCTCGATGGCCGCGGCCACCGCGGGCTCGCCCAGGGCGCCGAGGCCCAGCGAGCAGATCGTGATGCCCAGCTGCGCGCCGGCCATCATCAGCGACACGTTCTCCATGGCCCGCACGGTGATGCGCGCGGCCCGTGACGTCGCCGCGCGCGGCTCGAGCGAGGCGCGGCGGGCGGAGATCAGCGCGAACTCCGCGCCGACGAAGAAGGCGTTGACCGCCAGCAGCACGACGGCGGTGGCGATCCCGGCCCCGACGCTCACGACGTCACCTCCAGCAGCACGGTCGTGACCCGCCAGCGCTCGGTGGCCTCGACGGTCAGGCGCACCGGCCGTTCCTCGACCTCGCCGAGCTCCTCGCCGTCGCGCGTCGCGGTGACGGTCACGGTGTCGCCCTCGGCGGGCACGCGGCCGAGGTGCTCGGCGAGCAGGCCGGCGAGGGTGTCGTACTCGGGCGAGGAGGGCAGCGTCCAGCCGAGCAGCGCCGACGCCTCGTCGGGGCGCAGGCGGCCGTCGGCGCGCCACGCCCCGTCGGCGAGCCGCTCGCCGGGCGGGGTGCGGGGGTCGTGCTCGTCGCGGACGTCGCCGACGATCTCCTCGACGAGGTCCTCGAGCGTCACGAGGCCGGCGAGGTCGCCGTACTCGTCGACGACCAGTGCGAGCTGCACGTCGTGGGCGCGCAGCACGGTGAGCAGGCGGTCGAGGTCGACGGTCTCGGGGACGACCTCGACGGAGCGGGCCAGGGTGCCGACGGGGGTGCTCGCGCGGTCGGCGTCGGCGACACCGAGCGCGTCGCGGACCTGCACCACGCCGGGCTCGTCGCCCGTCACGGGGAAGCGTGACCGTCCCGTCGCGGCGGCCCGCTCGAGCATCGTGGCGACGGTGTCGGTGGGCGCGAGGGTCTCCATCGCACCGCGCGGGGTCATCACGTCGGCGGCGTGGCGCTCGGTGAACGCGAGCGTGCGCTGCACGAGCTCTGCGGTGTCGCCGGGCAGCGTGCCCTGGTCGGCCGAGCGCCGGACCAGCGAGAACAGCTCCTCCGCCGAGCGCGCCGACGCGAGCTCCTCGGTGGGCTCCACGCCGACGGCGCGCACGAGCACGTTCGAGGTGTTGTTGAGCAGCAGCACCAGGGGGCGCGTGACGGTGGTGAACCCGCGCATCAGGCCCTGCACGGCGCGCGAGGTGCGCAGCGGCTGGGAGATCGCGAGGTTCTTCGGCACGAGCTCGCCGAAGATCATCGTCAGGGCCGTCGAGAGCACCAGGGCGACGGTCAGCGACACCGCCGACGCCGCGCCCTCGGGCAGCCCGAGCGACGTCAGCGGCGGGGTGATCAGGCGCGCGATCGCGGGCTCGGCCAGGAAGCCGATCGCGAGGTTGGTGACGGTGATGCCGAGCTGGGCGGCGGAGAGCTGCGTCGAGAGCGAGCGCAGCGCGGACAGGACGCCGCGGGCCCGGCGGTCGGTCTCGGCCTCGCGCTCGACCGTCGCGCGGTCGACACCCACGAACGCGAACTCGGCGGCGACGAACACGCCGCACGCGAGGACGAGCAGCGCCGCCGCGAGGAGCAGGAGGATCTCGGTCACGGGCGCGCCCCGGGGGCGGTCCGTCGGTGTCGTCGCCGGCGGCGGCGTCTCATGATCTCCTCGTCGAGGTGGGCGAACCGGTCACCCGCGACAACGGGCCGCGTCGCGCGCGAGTTCCCGGTGTGACCACGATCGGGTTACTGGCTGGTATCTCTCGCTGGGCGAGAGATACCAGCCAGTAATCGCGGATCAGGTGCGCGTGATGCCGTCCCGTGTCCCACGATCGGGTCGTGCGCTCCCCGGCCCTCCGCCTCACCGTCGCCGGCGCCGCGGTCGTGGGCGTCGCCTACGGCATGGGCCGCTACGCGTTCGGGCTGACGCTGCCGTCGCTGCGCGGCGACCCGTCGCTGTCGGCCGGCGGCCTGGACGACGCGGTCCTGGGGCTCATCGCCTCCGGGTCCTTCGCCGGCTACCTGGCCGGGCTGCTCCTCGCGCCCGTCGTCGGGCGCCGGTGCGGACCGCGCTCGCCGACGACCGTCGGGAGCGCGTGCGGGCTGGTCGGCGGGGCGCTGGCCGCCGCGGCGACGTCACCGCTCGTGCTCGCGGTCGGCGTCGTGCTGGCGGGCAGCGCCGCGGGCTGGGTGTGGGCGGCGTACTCGGACCTCGCGGCGGCGGTCGTCGACGCCCCGGCGCGCCCGCGGACGCTGGCGGTCATCAGCACCGGGACCAGCGCGGGGCTCGTGGTGTCGGGGATCGTCGGGCTGGCCGCGATCGGCGTCCCGGGCTGGCGCCTGGTGTGGGTGGCGATCGGGCTCGCCTCCGCTGCGACGGGGCTGCTCAACCTGCGCTTCACGCCCCGGGTGCCGCCCGCGCCCGTCGGGCGGACCGGCCGGATCGCGCTGCCGGGGCTCGCGGTGCCGATCGTCTACTCAATCGCCTTCCACGTCGGCGTGACGACGTTCTTCACCTGGGCGGCCGACATGCTGCGCCGCGCGGCGCTGGCCCCGGGCTGGGCGCCGACGCTCTACGCCCTGGTCGGCGTGGTCGGTCTCGTCGGGCTCGGCATCGGCGGCTGGTGCGCGCGGTTCGGCACCGTCCGGGTCGCCGCAGCCTGCCTGCTCTTCCTGGCCGCGTCGCTGCTGGTGCTCGGCACCGGCGCGGGCTCGGGGGTGGTCGCGCTCGTCGCCGCGGCGATCTACGCGCCGGGGACATGGGCGGGGCGGCCGTGCTCGCCGTCTGGACCGCCGAGATCGCCCCGGACCGCTCCGGCGAGGCGCTGACGGTCGTCGTCGCCGTCGGGGCGACCGCGGCGGTCGTGGCGCCGGTGGTGGTGGGCCTGCTGCTCGGGGTCGTCAGCCTCACCGCGGTCCTCGTCGGGCTCGCCGTGCTCCTCGTGGCGGCGGCCGGGGTCCTCATGGCTCGAACCGGTACCCCCGCCCCGCCTCCGTGACGAGGTGCCGCGGCCGCGAGGGGTCGGGCTCGAGCTTGCGGCGCAGGTGCGCGAGGTAGACGCGCAGGTAGTGGCCCTCGGTGCCGTAGGCGGGCCCCCACACCTCGCGCAGCAGCTGCTGCTGGGTGACGAGCATCCCGGGGTGGCGGGCGAGGTGCTCGAGCACGCCCCACTCGGTGGGGGACAGGTGGACCTCGGCGCCGTCGCGCACGACCTTCTTCGCGACCAGGTCGACGGTGAAGCTCGCGGTCTCCACCACCGGCGTGCCGTCCGGGGTGACGACCGCGCCCCGGCGCACCGCGGCCCGCAGCCGGGCCAGCAGCTCCGGGACGCCGAAGGGCTTGGTGACGTAGTCGTCGGCGCCCGCGTCCAGCGCGGCGATCTTGTCGGCGGAGTCGGTGCGCGCCGAGAGCACGATCACCGGGACCGCGGTCCACCCGCGCAGCCCCTCGAGGACCTCGAGGCCGGGCACGTCGGGCAGCCCGAGGTCGAGGATCACCACGTCGGGCGGCGGGTGGTCGGCGGCCGCGCGCAGGGCCGCGGCCCCGTCGGCGGCGAGCACGACGTCGTGGCCGTGGGCGGACAGGTTGATCCGCAGCGTGCGGCGCAGGTGGGGGTCGTCGTCGACGACGAGGACGCGGCTCACGGCACCAGCGCCGCCCGGGCGGCTGCCGGCAGCGCCAGCACCATCGTCAGCCCGCCGCCCGGGGTGTCCTCGGCGTCGAGCGTGCCGCCCATCGCCGTGGTGAACCCCCGCGCCACGTGCAGCCCGAGCCCCACGCCGGTGGCGGCGCGGCGGTCGCCGAGCTGCTGGAACGGCGCGAACAGGCGGTCGCGCTGCTTGCGGGGCACGCCCGGGCCCCGGTCGACGACGCGCAGCTCGACGCGGTCGCCGTAGGCGCTGGCGCGCACCGCGACCGGCCCCTCGCCCCCGTGGCGCAGCGCGTTGTCGACGAGGTTCGCGACGACGCGCTCCGCGAGCCCGGCGTCGGCGAGCACGTCGGGCAGGTCCTCGGCGACCTCGACAGCCACCCGGTGGGCGTCCCCGTGCCCGCCCGCGAGGGCCGCCGCGACGATCTCGTCGAGGCCGACCGGCGCGACCACGGGCGTCACGCCGCCGGCCGCGAGGCGCGAGGAGTCCAGGAGGTTGTCGACGAGCCCGGTGAGGCGGTCGGCGGACTCCTCGACGGTGGCGAGCAGCTCGGCGCGGTCACCGTCGGACATCGGCAGCAGGGGATCGCGCAGGCTGCCGGCCGCCGCCTTGATCGCGGTGAGCGGGGTGCGCAGGTCGTGCCCGACGGCCGAGAGCAGCGCCGTGCGCATGCCGGCCGCGTCGGCACGCCGCTGGGCGTCGGTGGCCTCGGCGGCCATGCGCCGGTTGCGCAGGGCGAGCAGCGCCTGGCCGCTGACCGTCGCGAACAGGGCGCTCTCCGGCGCGGTCAGCGTGCGCCCGGTGCCGACGAGGTGCACGCCCTCGTCGATCTCGACGTCGACGTCGGCCTCCGTGGGCCGCGCACACGGTGCCTCCCCGGTGCAGGCGGTGACGTCCCAGCTCGCGGTGCCGCGCTCCAGCACCGCCACCGTCGTCAGCCCGAAGGCCTCCCGCACGCGTTCCAGCAGCCTGGGCAGCGGGTCCGAGCGCGAGAGCACGACGCGGGCGAACGACGTCAGCAACGTCGCCTCGGCGCGTGCCGTCGCCGCCTGGGTGGCGCGTCGATCGGCACGGTCGACGACGGCGGCGACGAGCAGCGCGACCACGACCATCGCCCCGATCGCGAAGGCGTTCTCGGGCTCCTGGACCGAGAGCGTGTAGAGCGGCGGGGTCAGGAACACGTTGAGCAGCAGGCCCCCGCCGAGCGCGGCGACGAGCGCGGGGGCGAGCCCGCCGATCATCGCCGTCACCACGGTGGCGAGGAAGAACAGCACGACGTCGGTGGACAGGTCGACCGACTCGCGCAGCACGACACCGACGACGGTCGCGAGCACCGGGAGGACCACCGCCGCCGGCCAGCCGAAGGCGTGCCGGCGGGCGGGCAGGGACATCCGCCGGCGCGGAGCGGGTCCGGCCTCGGCGTGGGTGACCAGGTGGACGTCGATGCTCCCCGAGCGGGCGATCGTGCGCGCCCCGATGCCGGGGTCGAACGCCCGTGCCCACCGCGAGCGCCGCGAGGTGCCGAGCACCAGCTGGGTCGCGTTCGCGGCGCGGGCGAAGTCGAGCAGCGCCGCGGGGACGTCGTCGCCGACCACGGTGTGGAACGACGCCCCCACGTCCTCGGCGAGACGCCGCAGCGGGACGCCCGAGCTGCCACCCACGAGCCCGTCGCCGCGCAGCACGTGGACGCAGACCAGGTCCGCCGACCCCGCGCGCCGGGCGATGCGGGCCGCGCGGCGCAGGACCGTCGCGCTCTCCGGGCCGCCGGTGACCGCGACGACCACCCGCTCGCGCGCCTCCCAGACCTCCTCGGTGCCCTCGTCCTGGCGGTGGCGCTGCAGGGCGACGTCGACCTGGTCCGCGACCCACAGCAGCGCGAGCTCGCGCAGGGCGATGAGGTTGCCGGTGCGGAAGTAGTTCGCGAGCGAGGCGTCGATCTTCTCGGGCCGGTAGATGTTCCCGTGCGCCATCCGCCGGCGCAGGGCCTCGGGCGTGATGTCGACCAGCTCGATCTGGTCGGCGGCGCGCACCACCGCGTCCGGGACGGTCTCGCGCTGGCGCACGCCGGTGATCCGCTCGACGACGTCGCCGAGGGACTCGAGATGCTGGACGTTGACCGTGGAGATCACGTCGATCCCGGCGGCGAGGAGCTCCTCGACGTCCTGGAAGCGCTTCGCGTGCCGGGAGCCGGGCGCGCACGAGTGCGCGAGCTCGTCGACCACGCACACCTCGGGCGCGCGGGCGAGGACGGCGTCGACGTCGAGCTCGGTGAGCTCGGTGCCGCGGTGGTCGAGGACCTTGCGGGGCAGCACCTCGAGGCCCTCGAGCAGCTCGGCCGTGCGGGCCCGGCCGTGGGTCTCGACGAGCCCGACGACGACGTCCGTGCCGCGGTCGAGACGTCGGTGCGCCTCGTTCAGCGCGGCGAAGGTCTTGCCGACGCCCGGCGCCGCGCCGAGGTGGATGCGCAGCTCACCCCGTCCTCCGGTCACCTCGTCATCCTGCACCGAGTGAGGCGTTGAGCTCCGGCACGTTCACCCGCGGCTCACCCAGGAACCCGAGCGTCCGTCCCTCGGTGGCGCCGGCGACCAGCGCCCGCACGCGGTCCTCCGGCAGCCCAGTCACGCGGGCGACTCGCGGCACCTGTTGCGCGGCGTACTCCGGGCTGATCTGCGGGTCCAGCCCGGAGGCCGACGCGGTGAGCGCGTCCGGCGGGATCGACGCCGGGTCGACGCCGTCGCGGGTGGCGATCGCCGCCCGGCGCTCCTCGACGGTCCGTGCGAGATCCGCCGAGGACGGGCCGAGGTTCGAGCCACCCGAGACCGTCGGGGCGGCCGCCGCCGAGGGACGCGTGTGGAACCACGGGTCGGCGGCGGGGTCGGCGGGGACGGGGTCGACGCCGATCAGCGACGAGGTGCCGCTCGGCGTCACCGAGCCCTCGGCGTTCCCGTGCAGTCCCGGCAGGCGGGAGACGCCCCAGACGACGGCCGGGTAGACGACGCCGAGGAGCACGGTGAGCACGAGGAGGACCCGGACCGCGGCGCCGAGCTGACGCCGTACCCCGCGCGCGGTGACCTCCTCCTCGGTGGACGTGTGCTCCGGCTCGAGAACAGTGGTCATGATCAGCCGATCCCCGGCACGAGCCGGACGACGAGGTCGATGAGGACGATGCCGACGAACGGGACGACGACGCCGCCGAGCCCGTAGACGAGCAGGTTGCGCCGCAGCAGCCGGTCGGAGGACGAGGGGCGGAAGCGCACGCCGCGCAGGGCGAGCGGGATCAGCGCGACGATGACCAGGGCGTTGAAGATGACCGCCGAGAGGATCGCCGACCGCGGAGTGGCCAGCTGCATGACGTTCAGCGCGGCGAGCTGCGGGAAGATCGTCAGGAACATCGCGGGCAGGATCGCGAAGTACTTGGCGAGGTCGTTGGCCAGCGAGAACGTGGTCAGCGCGCCCCGGGTGATGAGCATCTGCTTGCCCACCTCGACCACCCCGATGAGCTTGGTGGGGTCCGAGTCGAGGTCGACCATGTTGCCGGCCTCCTTGGCCGCGGCCGTGCCCGAGTTCATGGCGACGCCGACGTCGGCCTGCGCGAGGGCGGGTGCGTCGTTGGTGCCGTCGCCGGTCATGGCGACGAGGCGCCCGCCGGCCTGCTCCTCGCGGATGAGCGCGAGCTTGTCCTCCGGGGTCGCCTCGGCGAGGACGTCGTCGACACCGGACTCGGCGGCGATCGCGCGCGCCGTCACCGGGTTGTCGCCGGTGATCATGACGGTCCGGATGCCCATGGTGCGCAGCTCGGCGAACCGCTCCGCGATCCCGGGCTTCACGACGTCCGAGAGCTCGACGACCCCCAGCGCGCCCCTATGTGAGCGAACTTCGGGGCTATAGCCCCGAAGTTCGCTCACATGGGAGGCGACTACCAACGGAGTGCCGCCGCGCTCGGCGATCTCCGTGGCGATCGCCTCGAGACGGGCGCGGTCGGTGTCGTCCCCGAGCCAGGCGAGGACCGCCGACGTGGCGCCCTTGCGCACCTCGCGACCGTCGACGTTCACCCCCGACATCCGGGTCGTCGCGCTGAACGGCACGAACTCGGCGGCCGCCTCGTCCGCGGTGGCCTCCGGCAGGATTCCGTGGTCGCGCGCGACGAGCTCGACGATCGAGCGCCCCTCCGGCGTGGTGTCCGCGAGGCTCGCGAGCCGGGCGGCCTCGGCCAGCCGGCGCACGTCGACCCCGGGCAGCGGGTGCAGCGCGGTCGCCCGGCGGTTGCCGTAGGTGATCGTGCCGGTCTTGTCGAGCAGCAGCGTCGACACGTCGCCGGCGGCCTCGACCGCGCGGCCCGACGTGGCGAGCACGTTGCGCTGCACCAGCCGGTCCATGCCGGCGATGCCGATGGCAGAGAGCAGCGCGCCGATCGTCGTCGGGATGAGGCACACGAGCAGGGCCACCAGCACCACGAGCGACTGCGCCCCGCCCGAGTACGTCGCCATCGGCTGCAGCGACACCACCGCGAGCAGGAAGACGATCGTCAGCGCCGAGAGCAGGATCGTCAGGGCGATCTCGTTCGGCGTCTTCTGCCGCTGCGCGCCCTCGACCAGCGCGATCATCCGGTCGACGAACGACTCCCCAGGCGCCGCGGTGATCCGCACGACGATCCGGTCCGACAGCACGGTCGTGCCGCCCGTGACCGACGAGAAGTCCCCGCCGGACTCGCGCACCACGGGCGCCGACTCGCCGGTGATCGCCGACTCGTCGACGGTCGCGATGCCCTCGACGATCTCGCCGTCCCCCGGGACGGTCTGCCCGGCCTCGACGACGACGAGGTCGTCGACGCGCAGGTCGGTGGCCGCGACCGTCGAGCCGTCCGGACGGCACGCGACCGTGTCCGTGCGCGTCGCCCGCAGCGCGTCCGCCTGGGCCCGCCCGCGACCCTCGGCGACGGCCTCGGCGAGGTTCGCGAACACGACGGTGAACCACAGCCACACCGCGATCGACCAGGCGAACACGCTCGGGTCGACGACCGCCGCCACGGTGACGACGACCGAGCCGACCCACACCACGAACATGACGGGGTTCTGCACCTGGTGGCGCGGGTCGAGCTTGCGCAGTGCGGTGGGCAGCGACTCGAGCAGCTGGGCGGGGCGGAAGGCGCCGGCCCCGACCGCTCGGGAGGTGGTCCGGGGACGTTCGAGGACGGCGGTCATGCCAGTCCCTCCGCGATCGGGCTCAGGGCCAGGGCCGGCAGGAAGGTGATCGCCGCGACCAGCACGATCGTGCCGGCGACGAGCACCGCGAACAGGGGAGTCCCGGTCGACAAGGTCCCGGGGCCGGGCTCGACCCGGGGCCGGCGGGCCAGCAGCCCGGCCAGGGCGAGCACCGCCACGATCGGCAGGAAGCGGCCGAGCAGCATCGCGGTCCCGAGGGCGGTCTGGAAGAAGCCGCTCGTGACGGTGAGGCCGCCGAACGCCGAGCCGTTGTTGTTCGCGGCCGACGCGAAGGCGTAGAGGACCTCCGAGAGCCCGTGCGGCCCGGCGTTGGTCATCGCGTCGCCGGTGCCCGGGAGCGCGATGGCCAGGCCGGTACCGAGCAGGACGAGCGCGGGCATCGTCAGCGTGACGACCACCGCGCACGTCACCTCGCGGCGCCCGAGGCGCTTGCCGAGGTACTCCGGCGTGCGGCCGACCATCAGCCCGGCGAGGAACACCGCGATGATCGCGACGACGAGGATCGAGTAGAGCCCGGTCCCGACCCCGCCCGGCGTCATCTCCGAGAACAGCATGTTCAGCAACGCCCCGCCCCCGCCGACGGCGGAGAAGCTGTCGTGCAGCGCGTTGACCGCGCCCGTCGACGTCCCGGTGGTCGAGTTCGCGAAGAGCGCCGAGCCCGGGACGCCGAAGCGCACCTCCTTGCCCTCGAGGTTGGCGCCGACGAACGACGCGCTGCGGGCCTCGGCGGTCCAGATCACCGCGAGCATCGCGGCCCAGAGCCCCGCCATGACCGCGAGCAGGGACACGCCCTGCCGGATCGAGCCGACCATCCGCCCGAACGTCCGGGTCATCGCGACCGGGACGACGAGCATCAGGAAGATCTCGAACAGGTTCGACAGGGGGGTCGGGTTCTCGAACGGGTGCGCGGAGTTGGCGTTGAGGACGCCGCCCCCGTTGGTACCGAGCTGCTTGATGGCCTCCTGCGAGGCCACCGGGGCGATGGCGCTCGGGCCGGCACCCGAGCGCAGGCTCATCACGACGCCCATGGCGACGAGCGCGACGGCGGCGACCGCGGCGATCGGCAGCAGGATCCGCGTGCAGCCGCGGACGATGTCGACCCACGCGTTGCCGAGCCGGTCGCTGCGGCTGCGGACGAACCCGCGGACCAGCGCCACCGCGACCGCCATGCCGACCGCCGCCGACACGAAGTTCTGCACGGTCAGCCCGGCCATCTGGACCGCGTGGCCCATGGTCGTCTCGGGGACGTAGGACTGCCAGTTGGTGTTGGTGACGAACGAGATCGCGGTGTTGAACGCGACCCCGGGCTCCACCGCCCCGCGGTCGAACGACCACGGCAGCAGCGTCTGGAGCCGCTGCAGCAGGTAGAGCAGCACGATGCCGGCGAACGAGAACGCGAGGACCGCGACGGCGTACGTGCTCGCCCGCTGCTCCGAGCGCGGGTCGACCCGGACCACGCGGTAGACCAGGCGCTCGACGCCCCAGTCCCGCTCGTCGGTGTAGACGCGCGCCATCCAGTCCCCGAGGGGGCGCCAGGCCGCCGCGAGCAGCAGGAGCAGGACCGCGACCTGCAGGAGCCCGGCCATCAGAACCGCTCCGGGCGCAGCAGCGTGATCACCAGGTAGATCAGCAGGCCGAGCGCGACCACGGCCCCCACGACGTTCGCGATCACAGCCGGTCCAGCCCGCGGACGGCGAGCAGGAGGACCGCGAAGACCGCGACCACCACGCCCGCGTAGAGGACGTCGAGCACCGGGGCTCCTCTGCGTCGAGCGCCGCCTCCGATGGCGGCGCGCCGATCACCGAGGCTGCGCCCGCCGGGGCGTCGGGAGGCCCGCGTTGACGCGTCGTTGACGCCGCCCGGCGGGGGTTTTCACGCCCTCGCGCCGCGGTGTGAGGCGGGCGACGCTTCCATGATCGCCCCTTCGAGGACGTCGGCCGTGCCAGGCGCGGGGCACGTCCTCGAATCGACGATCACCGCCTCGTCAGCGCCCGCAGTACCTCCATCGCGTCGTCGCGGCGCTCCCACGGCACGAAGAGGTGGTCGTGGTGGAAGCCCGCGACGGGGTTGGTGCCGATCCCGGCGTCGGCCAGCGCGCGGGTGATCACGGCGAGGAAGCCGACGGCGTCGAGCGCCGAGTGCACGCGCAGGGTGATGCCCGCGCAGGGGAACGCGCCCGCGAGCCCGTGCGCGGCGGCGTCGTCGGCCGTGACGATCGCGGAGAGCCCCTCGTCCTCGCGGATCGTGGCGAGCGGCTCCACGTCGCTCGGCGGATCGACGACGAAGACGTACCGCCGCGGGTGCAGGAGCGGCCCAATGCCGGCCAGCAGGCGCTCGAGATCGGTGTCGCCGGGCATGGGGTGATCGTCCCGCGGGACCCGTGCGCCCGGGTCCCGCGGTGCCCGTCAGACCCTCTGGACCTCGACGAAGTCGGCGTAGACGATCACGTTCGACAGGTACGACCGGGCGCCCCGGTCGTAGTCCCCGCCGCAGGTGATGAGCCGCAGCTGGGGGTTGGCGGTGTCGTTGTAGACCGCGTCGGTGGGGAACGAGTCCTTCGGGATCGTCTCCACCCGCGACACCTCGAACACGGCCCGCTGGCCGTCGGCGCGGTCGACGAACACCTGCGCGCCGGCGACGACGTCCTTCAGCTTCACGAAGATCCCCGGCTGCCCGCCGCCGTTGACGTGGCCGAGGATCACGCTCGGCCCGACCTCGCCGGGCGTCGGGCTCTGGTCGAACCACGACGCCTGCATCGGCTGGGACACCGGCGGTACCTCGAGGCTGTCGTCGGCCTGCAGGCCCGTCGGGACGAGCGACGACTCCGCGGAGATCGACGGCACCGTGACCTTCGTCGGAGCCGAGGCCGGCAGCGGGGGCGGCGAGTTCGGGCCCGACGACCCGGAGTTCGCCCCGGCTATCAGGGCGACGAGCACCAGCACCACGATCAGGAAGATCGAGATGTTGGTCATCGACGGCCCGGTCGTCTTCTTCGTGTCCGGATCCTTCTCGGCGACGGCCATCCTCAGTTGCCCGTGTCCACGCCGCCGGACGGGACGCGCTTGACCTGCGTCGCGCGGACCTCGCCCACGGGGCGGTGGTCGTACCAGTAGTGGCCGACCGAGTAGTTGTAGTAGCAGCTGACGCCGCCGTAGCTGCCGCGCGGGCCGCGGTAGCCGTCGTAGTCGTAGCCCGAGTCGTAGCCCTCGCCCCGGTCGGTGGTGGTGAGGCTGTTCGGGCCTTCGTCCAGGTCGGAGTCGTCGTCGCCCGATCCCGGAGCGGGGTCGTCGGCCCGGAGCTCCTGCACGCCGGAGTCACCGGGAGGTGTCGCCGGACCGGCGTCGCCGGAGTCCACCGGCGAGGACCCGGTGAGCGGCGAGGACGTCTGCCCGCCGCCATCCTGGAGCGTGTCGGACGGGGCCGAGACCGGCGGGAGCGTGATCGACGGGATCGTGATCGTCGGGCCACCCGGGATCGTGATCGGCGGCAGGCCCCCCGACGTGGTCGTCGTGGTCGTCGTGGTGGTGCTCGACGAGCTCGTGGGCGAGCTGGTCGGGTGGTCGTAGCGCGGGTGGTCGTAGGTCGTGACTTCCACGCAGGTGTTGTCCGTCGACGACGTCGCGGAGGCGGCTCCGACGCCGAGCGACCCGAGGAGCAGCACCCCCGCCCCGAGCACCAGGACCCGGTGGCCCATCGCTTGACTCGTCATGCCCTCTCTCCGTCCCCGGCCCTCGCCGGCCTGGTTCGTGCACGATGCGTCGCCCCGTCGACGATCACGTGTCGGTGGTCACCCGATTGGTGTTACTCACGGGAACACGTTGTGACAAGACCGTTAGCTTCGTGCGGATCCAGAGCAGGACGAGCTCGGCGCGGTGGGGCGGGAGGAACGCGAGGTACAGCACCACCATCGCGCTGCTGAAGAAGCCGACGGTGAGGGTCAGCTCGATCGAGAGGTGCAGCAGCACCCCGAGGGCGAGCACCCACGGTCGAGCGACGCGGTTCCACACCAGGATGCCGACGGCGATCTCGACCGCGAGCGTGCCGTAGGTCGCCGTCGTGGTGAGCAGCGGCGAGTCGGTGACGAACGACGGCACCTGGAGACGGCTGATCTCGCTCGCGCGCACGGCGTAGGAGACCGCGGAGCCGTCGCGCCAGAGGGTGCCGCCGAGCTTCTCCGCGGCGGTGGAGAGGTAGATGACGCTGAGCTGGATCTGCGCGAGACGCAACGCCCACGGTGCCCGTCGCGGGAAGCTCCACACGTTCCCCGGGTCGGCGCGCCACCGGTCGACCGACGCCGCCGACCCCGCGGGCATGAGGAGCAGGTAGAACGCGATGATCCGCATGAGTCCGTCGCCGGCGTTGAAGGCGAGCGAGCCCCAGCGGGTCACGGACAGCAGGACGACGAACACGACGAGCGCCGCGAGCCGGGTGCGGTACCCCACGGTGAGGGCGACGGCGCCGAGCAGCCCGGCGCCCCACAGCACCCAGATCGCGGGCGTGCCCTCGATCAGCGTGAACAACGACCACGCGCCGAACGGCAGCTCGCGCTCCGGCAGGACGCCACCGAGCCCGAAGAACGGCTCGAGGATCGGGACCAGCGACAGCATCCATGCCGTGACGAGCAGGCCGAAGGCGATGCGGAGGACCTCGACGGGCGCCGTCGACCGCGGGGCGAACCAGAAGCGGTTCCAGCCGTCGCCCAGCCGCGCCCGGAGCCGCGTCATCGTGCGACCGGAAGCGTGAAGAAGGGGGTCTCCCCGGGCGCGCCGGTGTCGGGACCGGGGCCCGCCGGGAGGTTCGGGACGGTGATGCGGACCAGCGTCACGCGGGTCGGCGCGTGCCCCGCGGCCCGGTCCTGGTCGGCGAACCACCGCGCGAACGCCACGCGCTCGTGCTCGGCCCCCCGCTTCGTCCAGAGCTGCTCGCCGTACTTGCGCCAGCGGTAGTCCCAGTACTCGGAGAGCCCGTCGCCACTGGCCAGCGGATAGACGCCGACGGTGCCGTCGGCGCGGTCGACGCGGGCGAGCACGTCGTTCGAGCTCCGCGGCGGGTTGGGCGCGAACACCCCCCACGACTGGTCGAGGCCGGTCACCAGCAGGTAGGGCTGGGTCAGGTCGAGCAGGGTGCTCTTGACGAGCGAGGGCGGGACGGTGCTCGCGACCATCCCGAGGAGGGTGAGCACGATCAGCACCGAGAGGCCGAGGCGCCTGCCCCGTCCCAGGGACTCCGCTTCCGGGGCGTCCCCCTCCCGGGTCGTCTCCATGGTCCCCCGACCTCTCCGCCACCGTGACTCCTGGGAGGGATCGGCGGAACTCGCTGAGCGTTACGGAGCAGGGATCGCAGGCCGCGTCGGACGTTCTCCCCGGGCGGACATCTCAGCGTTCGGTGAGGTATCTGACGGGCCCGCCACCTACGGTGTGCCCGTGACCGTGCTGCACGCCCCGCGACGGACGGCCGTCCTGCTCGCGCTGCTGGGCATGCTCGCGCTGCTGGCCGCGCCGGGGGCCCTCGCCCACGAGTCGACGCCCACCGGCGTCACCCGCCTCGAGCTCGACCTCGGCGCCCGGCAGCTCTCGCTGACGATCACCGCACCGCCCGAGGGCCAGGGCCGGATGCCGGTGGTGGTGCTCCCGCGCGGCGAGGCACCGCCCGGGGAGGTGCAGCTCGCGGCGGTGCGCCCGGGCGCCGCGCCGACGGACGCCGTCGCCGTGCCCGTCGCGCCGGTCGGGCAGCCGCACGAGGTCGTGCTCGCGACCGACGGACCCGGCGCGTGGGAGATCACCGTCGCCGACGGGACGACCGTCGCCCGCGTCCCGATCGTGCTCGCGGCGCCCGCCCCCACCCCGGGCTGGGTGTGGGCGGTCCGGGTCGGGGCCCTGGTCGGCGTCGTCGCGCTCGTCGTGGCGCTGACGCCGAGCGTGCGGCAGCGGCCGCGGGCCGCGGTGACGCTCGGCGTCGTCGCGCTGGTCGGGGTGACGGTGGCGGCCACGGCGATCGCGACGGCTCCCGCGACGCCCACGACACCGACGCCGGCCGCCGCACAGGCCCCGGTCCCCGCCCCTCCCGCGGGCGGACACGCGGGCCACGGCGGCGGGACCACGGCGGCGACCCCGACGACCGTGCCGGGCATGACGACGACCAGCGGCAGCGTCGTCGCCACGGCCCGCACGGCGACGCCGGCGGTGGCCGGTGCACCGACCGACCTCGAGCTCGACCTCACCGACTCCTCCACCGGCGCCGTGGTCGACGACCTCGCGGTCCACGACGACGCGTTGATCCACCTCGCCGTGATCGGGCCCGGCGGGACGCTCGACCACCTCCACCCGGTCCGGACCGGGCCCGGCCACTACGTCGTGCGCCTGACCCCGGGCGCCGCGGGCCGCTACGGCGTCTTCGCCGAGATGGAGCGCGCCGGCGACGGCGGGCACCAGGTGGCCCGCACGGCGATCGACGTCACGGGCCCGGCGACCCCCGCCGCCCCGGCACCCGGCCCGGGCGTCCGCGAGGTGGCGGGGATGCAGGTCGACGTCGCGGTGCCCGACGCCGTGGCGGGGCGTCCGACGACGATCACCGCGACGTTCGGCAGCGGCGGGCGGCAGGTGACCGACCTGCAGGGCTGGCTCGGCATGGCCGGCCACCTGATGCTGCTCGGGCCGGGTCTCGACGGGACGCCCGACCCGGTGGACCCGGCGTCGGCGTTCGGGCACGTCCACGACATGGGTCCGGCCGGCCCGTCGGGGACCTACGGGCCACGGATCACGTTCGAGCACACCTTCCCGTCGCCCGGCCGCCACCAGCTCTGGGTGCAGGTCCAGCGGGACTGGCAGATCGTCACCGTGCCGGTGACCGTCGACGTGGCGCCCGGGTCAGCCCCGACCCCGTGACGGCGGCCCGGCGAAGTGCCGGACGAGGCGGCGGTGGCGGTGGGCGAAGAACGCGGCGAGCACCGGCCGCAGGAGCGGGGCGATCCACGCCGGGGCCACGCGCGGCGCGAAGTCGACGCGGTCGGTGACCGTCGCGCCGCCGCCCGCGCCGGCCGTGACCGTCCGCTCGTGCCCCCACCGGCGCATCGTCGCCATCGTCGACTCCTCGCGGAAGCGCCGCCCCGGCTCGAGCTCGGTGATCACGAGGTCGTCGTACTCGAAAGGCACGACACCGCCGAGCCGCAGCCACGCGCGCCCCACCGGGACGCCGAGGGGCAGGCCGTCGATCGTGAGGTCCCCGGCGCCGCGGGGCGCCGACATCGTCAGCCACGGCCACATCTCGTCGTTGATGCCGTCCGGGCTCACCATACGGCGCCACACCGCGTCCGGGGGCGCCGCCACGTGCGACGTGCGGACGAAGCCCCAGGTGCGCGGCACGGGCGGGAGTCTGCCGGGACCGCGCGGCGTCGTCGCGCCGCGTGTGACGTGGGCAGCGGTGTGCGGGACGCGGGTGCCGCTCGTGAGAACGTGCCTCCCCGTGCGGACGGTGCAGGTGGTGGGGATCGGTCTGGGTGACCCGGGGCAGCTGACCCTCGACGCGGTCGAGGCGCTCGGCGGGGTGGACGTGGTGGTGCTGCTGCACAAGCCCGGTCCGGCGGACGAGCTGACGGCGATCCGCGCGAGGATCGTCGAGCGGTTCGCGCCGCAGGCCCGGGTCGTCGAACGCGACGACGCCGTGCGCGACCGGACGTCCCCCGACTACGAGGGCGCCACCGAGCGGTGGCGCGACGAGCGGGCCGCGCTCTACGAGCAGACGCTGCTCGACGAGGTGCCCGACGGCGGCTCGTGCGCCCTGCTCGTCTGGGGCGACCCCGCGATCTACGACGGCACCGTCGAGATGCTGCACCGCCTCGACGCCCGCGGCCGTGTCGCGCTCGACTGGCGCGTCGTGCCCGGGCTCGGGGCGCCGACAGTGCTGGCCGCGGCCCACCGCACGACGCTCACCCGGACCGCCCGCGCAGCCACGATCACCCCCGCCCGCCGGGTGCTCGACGACAGCGTCGACTCCGGCGAGGCCGACCTCGTCGTCATGCTCGACAGCCCGAAGGACCACGGGCTCGACCACCTGCCCGACGACGCGACCGTCTACTGGGGCGCCTACGTCGGCACGCCGGACGAGGTGCTGATCGCGGGGCGGGTGGGCGACGTCCGCGCCGAGATCCTGGCCGCCCGCGCCGAGCACCGCGAGCGCAAGGGCTGGCTGATGGACACCTACCTGGTCCGGCGTCGGTGAGCCTGGACGAGATCTACCGCGCCTACCTGACCTGCCTGGACGAGCGGCGCTTCGGCGACCTCGACCGCTACGTCCACGACACGATCACCTACAACGGCGCGGCGATGACGCGGGCGCGGTACGCCGGGCTGATCGCCGACGACGCGGCCGCGATCCCCGACCTCATGTTCGTCGTCGACCGGCTGGTGGTGGCGGGTGACGACGTGGCGGCGCGCCTGTGGTTCGACTGCACGCCGCGGGGTGGGTTCCGCGGCGTGCCGGTGAACGGGCGGCGCGTGGCGTTCGCCGAGCACGTGTTCTACCGCTTCGCCGAGGGGCGGATCGCGGAGGTGTGGTCGGTGATCGACGTCGAGGCGGTGCGGGAGCAGCTCGGGGCGTGATCGTGGTCGTCTAGACGGACCCGGCCTCGGCCTGCAACGACCGCAGGTTCCAGCGTCCCGAGCCACCGGTGAGCACCGCGAGGGTCAGGGGCGCGACGTCGACCCGCCAGGCCGCGTCGGGGCCGCCGGTGAGGGCGTGCGCGATCGCGGCGCGGATCACCGGCGGGTCGACGACGGCGAGGCCGACGCCCTTGTCGTCGCGCGGCAGCGCGTCCATCCACTCCCCGACGCGGGCGAGAAGTGTCGCCAGGGACTCGCCGCCCGGAGGCGCGGCGTCGGGGTCGGACAGCCAGGCCTGCAGGGCGGTCGGGTTGTCCGCGGCGAGGTCGGCGGGCGTGCGTCCGGCCCACGCCCCCGGGTTCGGCCCGGCGGGTGCCTCGCCGTCGATGCCGCGCCCGGGCAGCACGAGCGCCGCGGTCTCGCGGCACCGCGTCGAGGGCGCGCACCAGAGGTGGTCCGGCGCGGCCAGCTCCAGCGCCTCGGCCGTGCGGCGGCCACCGGTGTCGAGGGGCTCGTCGGCGGGGAAGCGCGCGCCCCGTGACGCGATGGTCCCGGCGTGGGCGAGGAGGTGCAGGCGCACGGGGGACTTTCTAACTGCTCGTCCGGCTCTCGCGCACGAGGGCGACGACGACGGCGAGCAGCGCCAGCCCGACGGTCGGGGCGACGATCGTCCACGGCGCGCGCTCCACGTAGTCGAGCGAGTCGGCGAGCACGGCGCCCCACTCCGGAGAGTCGGGGGCCGCGCCGAGGCCGAGGAAGCTCAGCGCGGCGATCCCGAGCGCGGCGTGCGGCACGCGGGCGAGTCCGTGGCGGGTCACCGGGCCGACCACCGCGGGCAGGACGTGGCGCCGCGCGATCCGCCACGGTGTCGCCCCGGCGAGCACCGCGGCCCGGACGTAGCCCGACGCGCGGGCCTCGGTGGCGAGGGTCCGGGCGTGCACCGCCAGCGGCACCCAGCCGACCGCGACGACGGCGATCGCCGCCCCGAGCAGCCCGGGGCCGGCGATCGCCGCGACGATGAGGCCCACGACCACCGGTGGCAGGGCGTTGACGACGTCCGCGGCGCCCGCCCGCGCCGAGCGGCCCCCGACCCCGACCAGCAGGCCGATCACGAGGCACAGCGCGGTCACGGCGACCGCGGTCCCAACGGTGAGCAGCGCCCCGTGGGCGATCCGCGCCCAGAGATCCCGGCCCACCGAGTCCGTCCCCAGCGGCGCCGTCCACGACGGCGGGACGAGGCGGCGATCGCTCGTGCCGGCGTCCCGCGGCAGACCGGTCACGACGACGACGGCGAGCGCGCCCGCGGCGGCCCAGGGTGCCCATCCCGCGGCTCGGCCGGTCGGCATCGGGACGCCGGTCGGCAGCTCCCCGCCGGTGCGGGCCGGTCCGAGCAGCGCGCGGTGCGCCAGCAGCCCGACCGCGCCGAGCGCGAGCCCGAGGAGCACGAGCAGCATCACGGCCGCCTGCGCGACCGGCAGGTCCTGGGCGAGCACGGCGTCGAGCGCCGTCGACCCGATGCCCGGGATGCCGAAGAGCTGCTCGACGGCGACGGCGCTGCCGAGCAGGCCGACGACGAGCAGCGCGATCTGCGGGGTGGCCGTGGCGACGGCCCGGCGCGCGACGCCGAGCGCGATCGTCCCGGGCGAGGTGCCCCACGAGCGCCATGTCCGGACCCAGGCCTCGGCCAGCGCCGACTCCGCGGCCGACGACAGCATCCGCGCCAGCAGCCCGCCCGCCGGCAGTCCCAGCGCGAGCGCGGGCAGGACGAGGTTGGCTGGCCCGGTGAACCCGGTGCTCGGGAGCAGGCCCCACCCGACCGCGACGACGGCCACGAGCACCGCGCCGAGCACGATCTCGGGCGCCGCGCCGAGCACGGACGCCGCGACCGCCCCGCTCCGCCCGGTGTCGGAGGCGCCGCGGCGGGCCGCCCGCCACACGCCGGGGGCGAGCAGGGCGAGGGCGGCGAGGGCCGCGACGACGACGGCGCCGACCGCCAGCGTCAGCGACACCCCGATCGCCGCGCCCACCGAGGGCCCGACCGGTGCGCGCGAGACCCACGACGTGCCCAGGTCGCCGGTCAGCACGCCGCCGAGCCAGCCGAGCGCCCCGGTGACGGGATCGGCGGGCAGGTCGAGCTCGGCGCGCAGGGCGTCGAGGGCGGCGGGGTCGACGCCCCGCTCGGGGTAGCGCACGCGCAGCACGCTCGCGGCCGGGTCCTCGTCCCACAGCCACGGCAGGGCGGCGACGACGACCGTCAGCACGAGCACGGCGACCGCGCCGGTGAGTAGCGGGAGGAACCGGCGGGCGGTGCTCACGCCTGCCTCTCGGCGTGTCGCGCGAGCGAGCTGGTGGCGTTTCTGACGCTCAACGTCAGCGTGGCCGCCAGGCTGGAACACGCGAGCCTCGTCATCCGCGGCGGGTCTCGTGCGTGACGAGGAACTGCTCGTCGGGGTCCTCGGCCACGCCGGTGACGCCGCCGCCGACCCCGACGCGGGCGCGCTCGGTGACGTGCGGGACGAGCGCGTCGGCCGCGAGCACCCGGGCCTCGACCTCCAGAGCGGCGCGCCGGCGGGCCTCGACGTCGCTGCTCTGCCCGGCGGTCGCGAGGAGGGCGTCGGTGGCGGGGTCGCAGTAGCGCGCCTGGTTGTAGCTGCCGGCGCAGGAGAAGTCGCTGGCCAGGTAGCCGACGGGGTCGCCGGTGTCGAGCTGCTGCGAGCGGCTGATGATCACCGCGTCGAACGCGCCGGTGCCCAGCTGCGCCTCGAACGCCGAGCTCTCCAGCACGGTGACGTCCACCGTGAAGCCGGCGCGGCGCAGCGCGTCGGCGTCGGCCGCGGCGATCTCGGGGAGCTCGGCGCGGTCGGAGTAGGTCGCGAGCCGGATCCGCTGGCCGGCGACGGGCCCGGGCGGGGTCACGGCGTGGGGCGGGCGCGCCCCCGGAGCAACAGCCCACGGCGTGGCCGGCCCGAAGAGCCCGGCCGCGGCGTCGGCGCGGCCCTCGTAGATCGTGCCGGCGACGTCGACCGGGCCGATCGCCGCGCGCACGGCGGCCCGCACGCCGGGGTCGGCGAACACCGGCGAGCGCTGGTCGAGGTAGACCGCGACGCTGCGCGGCAGCGGCACCCCGACGACCCGCTGCGGCGGGGTGATCGTCGGGACCTGCGAGACCGGGATCGCCTCGGCGACGTCGAGCTCGCCGGCGCGCAGGGCGTTGGCCCGCGCCGTGCCGTCGGCGAGGAAGCGGGCGTCGACGCCGGGCGCCGCCACCGGGCCGCGCCAGTGGGTGGGGTTCGCCGCCAGCGACGCGCCCGTCGAGCCGTCGACCCGCTCGAGCACGAACGGGCCGGTCCCGGCGCGCACCGGGCTCGGGCGGGTCGGGTCGGCGTAGGCGTTCGGCGCGAGGACCACCAGCTCGGGCGAGGCCAGGCGCTGGGGGAGCACCGGGTCGGGCACGGGGGTGGTGACGACGACGCCGTCCCCGTCCGCCCGCGCGGACAACGGAGCACCCGCCTCCGCGAGCGACGCCAGCGCCCGTGGCACCGGGGTCGCCGCGGCGGCGCGGTTGAGGCTGCCCGCGACCGCGTCGGGGGTCAGCGGCGAGCCGTCGTGGAACGTCACGCCGGGCCGCAGGGTGAAGCGCCACGTGCCCGGGTCGACCTGGGTCCACGCCGTGGCCAGCGCCGGGGTCGGCGTGCCGCCGACGAGGGTGACCAGCGGCTCGGTGACCCCGAGGCGCGTCGCGAGCGTCGCCTCGTTCCCGTACGGCGACAGGCCCGAGGTCGGCGGGAACGACAGGCCGACCCGCAGGCGGCCCTCGGCCGGATCACCCCCCGACCCGCTGAAGCAGCCCGCCAGGGCGAGGCCCAGCACGGCCAGGACGACCGCGAGACGGCGACTCATGCACGGTTCCTCTCGAACGACGACGCCAGCTCCGGCACGCGGCGCACGAGCACGCCCATGACGATCGCGCTGGCCAGGGGGAGGGCGGCCGTGACCGCCCAGGGCAGGGCGGGCGGGCCGCCGGCGTCCAGCACGGCGCCGAGCAGCGCGCTGCCGCCCAGCACGGCGACCCCGCCCGCGGAGGCGAGGACGCCGAAGTACGCGCCGAGCCGGCGCTCGCCCGCGATCCGCCCGACGGCGTCCTGCGCGACGGGCACGACCGTCATCTGCCCGAGCGTCAGCGTCACGACGAAGACGGCGGCGGGCACCGGGCCGGGCGCGTCGACCGCGACGAGCGCGGCCGTGGCGAGGAACGCCAGCGCGAGCACGGCGAAGCCGATCGGCAGCGCGCGGGTCCCCAGCCGGCGGCGCACGAGCCCGGCGAGCGGCAGCTGCCCCAGCACGACCATGACGGCGGACACGACGAACAGCCCGCCGAGGAGCCCGGCCAGCCCGACGCGGTCGAGCTCGACCGGCAGCGCCAGGTAGAGCTGGTTGTAGGAGAGCAGCCACGACGAGTACGCCGCGGCGAACGCGAGGAAGGCGCGGTTGCGCAGCACCTCGTCCCAGCCCGCGAGGATCGGCTCGCCCGCGTGCGCCGCGGGCTCGCGCGGCATCCCGCGGGCGAAGGCGACGAGGACGGCGACGAACACGCCGGCGGCGGCCAGCGTCGTCACGGAGAAGTCGACGGCCAGCAGCACCGAGCCCAGCACCGGTCCGACGACGATGCCGACCTCGCCCGCGACGCCGAGCATCGCGAACGCCTCGGCCCGGGTGGGGCCGTCCCGACGTTCCAGCTCACCGGCCCGCCGGGCCAGCTCGGCCTCCACCGCGGGCGAGAAGAGCGCCGCGGCGAACCCGGTGGCGACGGTCCCGGCGACCAGCAGCCCCGGCCCCTCGGCGAGCGCGAGGAGCAGGAACCCGGCGATGCGGACGACGAACCCGGTGAGCGCGACCGGCCGGGTGCCGAAGCGGTCGGCGAGCGCCCCGCCGAGGAAGAACAGCCCCTGCTGGCTGAACGTCCGCAGCCCGAGCAGCAGCCCGACGAGCGCGCCGCCGAACCCGAGGTCGCGCGTGAGGTGCAGCGCGAAGAACGGCAGCACCAGGTAGAAGCCGGTGTTGAAGGCGAGCTGGCCCAGCACGATCAGCCGCATCGGCCGCGGCAGCTCACCCAGGCGCCCGAGGACCGACCAGCGGCGCAGGAGGTCCCTCATCGCGCGCCCACCGGGAGCACCGCGTCGAGCAGGGTGCGGGTCGCGTCGGCGACGGGACGCGCGAAGACGTCGTCGACCGGGCCGGTCTCGACGACCCGTCCCGCGTCGAGGACGGCGACGTCGGCGCAGAGGCGCTGCGCGATCCCGAGGTCGTGGGTGACGAGCAGCAGCTGGGTCCCGGACGCGCGGGCCAGGTCGCCGACGAGCGTCACGAGGCGCCGCCGCGTCGTGGGGTCGACGGCGCTGAACGGCTCGTCGCCGACGAGCACGGCCGGGCGGGCGGCGAGCGCGCGGGCCAGGGCGATGCGCTGGCGCTCGCCGCCGGAGAACCCGGCGGGGCGGCGGTCGGCGACGGCCGGGTCGAGGCCGACGGCGTCGAGCAGCTCGGCGACCCGCGCCCCGTGGTTGCCCGGGACGGCCAGGCACTCGAGCGGCTCGCGGAGGCTCGCGCCGACGGGCAGGCGCGGGTCCAGCGAGCTGCCGGGGTCCTGGGCGACGACGCCGACGGCCCGGCGCAGCGCCCCGGGCGCCCGCGGCGTCACCGCGTCCCCGCGGAACGCGACCGTCCCCGCGTCGGGCGCCTCGAGGGCGAGCAGCAGGCGCAGCAACGTCGACTTGCCCGCCCCGGAGGCGCCGACGATCGCCAGGTCGCGCCCGGCCGGCACCGTCAGGTCGACGCCGTCGAGGGCCAGGCGCGGGACGCGGCGCCAGGGCCGGTCGCCCGGCACGGTGTAGCGGCGGGCGACCCCGTCGAGCACGAAGGTCGCGGTCACGCCCGCACCTCCGGCACCGACAGGCGCGCGGCGTCGACGAGCGCGCGGGTGACCTCGTGCTCGGGCGCGGCGAGGACCTCGGCCACCGGCCCGGACTCCACCACCCGGCCGCCGTCGAGCACCACGACCCGCTCGCAGACCGCCGCGAGCACCCCGAGGTCGTGGGTGACCATCAGCAGCGCGGTGCCCGACGCGACCAGCGACCGGTCGAGGTGGTCGAGCAGCGCGCGGGCGACGGGCGGGTCGAGGGCGGCGGTCGGTTCGTCGGCGACGAGCAGCCGCGGTCGGCAGGCGAGCGCGCCGGCGAGAGCGACCCGCTGGCGCTGCCCGCCCGAGAGCTGCGCGGGGCGGGCGCGGGCCAGCTCGGGCGGCAGGTCGACGTCGGTGAGCAGCTCAGCGACGCGGTCGCGGGCGGCGGCCCGGTCGAGGCCCTGGTGGCGGCGCAGGGGCATGGCGAGCTGGCGGCCGATCGTCAGCAGCGGGTGCAGCGCGACCGCGGAGTCCTGCGCGACGAGGGCGACGCCGCGTCCGCGGACCGCCGTCCCGATCGTTCCCACGAGCTCGGTGCCGTCGACCCGGACGTTCCCGCTCGCCGTGGTCCCGGGCGGCAGCAGGCCCGCGACGGCGGCCGCGGTGAGCGACTTCCCGGCCCCCGACGGTCCGACGACCCCCCAGCGCTCGCCGACGCCCACCGTCAGCGTCAGCCCGTCCACGAGCGTCCTACCGCCGGCGGCGATCCGGACATCGCGGACGTCGGCGACCGGTGCGGGGATCATCGGCCGCGACCCTAGGTCCTTCCCGCCCTATCTAAGCGGCTGCGTAGCGTGGTCTGCAACGCAGAGGTCGCACGCGCATCTTTTCACCTGTTGCCACTGATCGGCGACACACGCTCCGCCACGTACCGTGCACGCCGAAGATCGTGCAGCTCAGCACGGATAGCTCATCACATGCTGAGGTGTTGACGACGTGATCGTCCGGCACCTACGGTCGCTCCGGTCGCCGTCCGACTGGAGGGCGATCTCGTCGTGTTCTGAGTCGTGTCCAGGGACAGGAGAACCCCGTGACTACTGCCGGTGCCGTCGCCCGCGCGAGAGCCACCACCGTGTCCGCCTCGGAGACGCTGCCGTGGCTGATCAGCGCCCTGCTGGTCGGGCTCGCGCTGTACTACTTCATCGGCATCGACCAGGGCGCGACCTCGGTCTTCGGCGACACGAGCTACATCCACGAGCTCGTGCACGACGCCCGCCATTTCCTCGGCTTCCCCTGCCACTGATGGAGGCGCGCTCGTTCGTCCTTCGCGGCGCGCTGGCCGGGGCCGTCGCCGGGCTCGTCGCCTGGGTCTTCGCGCTGATCTTCGCGGAGCCGCAGGTCGAGGCCGCGATCGGCTACGAGGAGGGTCGCGGCGCCGCCGAGGAGGCCCTGGCCACCGCGGCCGGCGCCGCCCCGGCCGGCGGTGCCGAGGAGGAGGTCGTCAGCCGCGGCGTCCAGGCCACGATCGGCGTCGGTGTCGGCATGATCGGCATCGGGATCGCGGTCGGCCTGCTGTTCGCCGTCGCGTACACGCTGCTGCACGGCCGCGTGGCCCTGCGGCCGCGCGTGCTCGCGCTCGTGGTGGCCGGCGCCGGGTTCCTGACGATCTACGCGACGCCGTTCGTCAAGTACCCGGCGAGCCCGCCGGCGGTCGGCAGCGACGAGACCATCGGCGACCGCACCGCGCTGTACCTGGTGATGGTCGTCGGCTCGATCGTGTTCCTGGCGGCCGCGGTCTACGTTGCCCGCGCGCTGCGCGAGCGGCTCGGCACGTGGAACGCCGTGCTCGTCGGCGGCGTCGTCTACGTCGCGCTCGCGGCGATCCTCATGACCGTGCTGCCGGGTCTGGGTGAGCTGACGATCAATGTCGTCGAGAACGGCCCGCGGGTCACCGAGACGCCGCTG
This sequence comes from Actinomycetospora aeridis, assembly GCF_037400275.1. NCBI lineage: Bacteria > Bacillati > Actinomycetota > Actinomycetes > Pseudonocardiales > Pseudonocardiaceae > Actinomycetospora > Actinomycetospora aeridis. The sequence continues at coordinate 157,433 of NZ_JBBEGL010000001.1, forward strand.
CCCCTGCGCGACGCCTCCGGGGCGATCCTCTACCCGGGCTTCGACGCGGACGTGCTCTACGACTTCCGCGTCGCGTCCTTCGCCGCGCAGGCCCTGCTCTGGGGCGTGCTCGGCCTGGTGTTCGGCGGCCTCGTCGAGCGCCGGCTGGCCAAGGGCGAGACCACCGAGCGCCCGGCGGAGACCACCTCCGTCTGAGCCGGCACGACCCGACGGCCCCGTCCCTCCCCGCGAGGCACGGGGCCGTCGTCGTGCGTCCCACCGTTCCGAGCGCAGGGCACCTTCGGTCGGCGAGACGGGCGAGGTGGGCGAGGAGGTCAGGCCCAGCCGACCAGGCGCGCGACGCCCGCGGTGAGGGCGCAGACCGCGAAGCCGAGGCCGAGGGGCAGCAGGGTCGCGACGGTCGTCCAGCGCACGCTGCGCGTCTCGTTCCAGATCGTCATCACGGTGGTGCTGCACGGGTTGTGCAGCAGCGTGAACAGCATGAGGTTCACCGCGGTGAGCAGCGTCCAGCCACCGGCGCTGACCAGCACCGACCCGATCTGCGCGTCGTCACCCAGCTCCAGCATCACGCCGGGAGCGGCGCCGAGGGTGTTCGCCCCGACGGTCAGCGTCAGCATGACGATGGTCGGGATGATGATCTCGTTGGCCGGCACCGCCACGAGGTAGGCGAGCAGGATGACGCCGTTGAGTCCGATCACCCAGCCGACCGGCTCGAACGCCGTGACCAGGTGCGCGGCCACGCTCGCGTCGCCGAGGTGCACGTTGCCGATCAGCCAGATCACCGCGCCGGCCGGGGCGGCCATGACCAGCGCGCGGCGCAGCACCTTGAGGGTGCGGTCGATGATCGAGGTGTAGAGCGTGCGCAGCACCTGCGGCGGGCGGTACGGCGGCAGCTCGAGCGAGTACACCGAGCTCTCGCCACGCAGCACCGTGCGCGAGAGCAGCCACGACACCGCGAGCGTCACGCCGATCCCGACGATCACCACGGCGACGACGCTGCCCGCGGCGACGAACCCGGCCAGCGCGGGCGGCACGACGGCCCCGACGAAGATCGTCCCCATGAGGATCAGCGTCGGCCAGCGGCCGTTGCAGATGCTGAAGTTGTTCGTGATGATCGCGATGAGGCGCTCGCGGCGGCTGTCGATGATCCGGGTGGCCGTCACGCCCGCGGCGTTGCAGCCGTAGCCCATCATCATCGTCAGTGCCTGCTTGCCGTGGGCGCCGGAGCGGGCGAAGAGCCGGTCGAGGTTGAACGCCACCCGCGGCAGGTAGCCGAAGTCCTCGAGCAGGGTGAACAGCGGGAAGAAGATCGCCATCGGCGGCAGCATCACCGCGACCACCCACGCCGTGGCCAGGTAGACGCCGTCGACGAGTAAACCGGTGAGCCACCAGGGCGCGCCGACCGCGTCGAACCCGTCGCGCAGCCACGCGTGCCCGTTCTCCACCAGCAGCACGTAGAGCAGGTCCGACGGCACCGCCGCGCCCGCGATGGTGAACCAGAAGACGCCGAAGAACAGCACGCCCATCGCGAGGAAGCCCCACACGCGGTGGGTGAGCACGCGGTCGAGCGCGCGGTCGACGGTGAGCTTCGCGCGGGCGTCGTCGCGGTCGACGCTCGCCTCCGCGATGCGCGCGGCGTCGGTGTAGAGCGACTCGACGATCCTGTCGCCCACGTCGTCGGGCAGCCCGCGGCGCAGGCGGGCCGCGTCGTCGAGGAGGTCGGTCATGCGGCTTCCACCGGGGTCGCCAGGTCGCCCAGGGTGCCGTTCCGGACCGCCTCCTCGATGCCGGCGTCGCCCTCGAGCAGGCGCAGGGCCACCCACCGGCTGTTGGGCACGCCGGGGAAGCGGGCCTCGACCTTCGCGGCGAGGTCGGCGACGGCCCGCTCCAGGGCGGCGTCGCGGTGCACCAGGCGCAGGGGGGCCGGCGGGTCGTCGGTGGTCGCGACCTGCGCGATCGCCGCGAGCAGGTCGGGCACGCCCTGGCCCCGCCGGGCGGCCATGGCGACCACGGGGACGCCGAGCTCGCGGGTGAGGTGGCGGGTGTCGACGGTGATGCCGTGGCGGCGGGCCTCGTCGACGAGGTTGAGCGCGACGACGACCCGTCCCGTGATCTGGCGGATCTGGAGCACGAGCGGCAGGTTGCGCTCCAGGCGGGTCGCGTCGACGACCACGACGACGACGTCCGGGCGCCCGAACAGCAGCACGTCGCGGGCGACGTCCTCGTCGGTGCTGGTGGAGAGCAGCGAGTAGGTGCCGGGCAGGTCGACGATCCGGTAGCCGACGCCGCCGTAGGAGAACCCGCCCTCGGCGCGAGCGACGGTCTTGCCCGCCCAGTTGCCGACGTGCTGGCGCAGCCCGGTCAGGGCGTTGAACACGGTGCTCTTGCCGGTGTTGGGGTTGCCGGCCAGCGCGATCACGTGGTCGTAGCGGCCGGGGTCCATGCCCAGGCGGGCGAGACGGGCGGAACCGGGGGAGAGCGCGCACGACGCGCACGCGCCGGCGTCCTCGTGCGGTGGCGGACCGACGCCGGGCGACGGCAGCGGGGCCCCCACGGTCTAGTGCTCCCCGGCCTCGACGTGCACGGTCCTGGCCTGCCCGCGGCGCAGGACGACGAGCGCGCCCCGGACCTCGTAGGCCGTGGGGTCGCCGAGCGGGCTGGTCATGTCGGCACGGATCGCGGCGCCGGGGAGCAGCCCCAGGTCCATCAGGCGGCGGCGCTCACCCCCGCGCAGCTCGAGCGCGGTGACGACGGCCCGCTCACCGCGGGGCAGCTCGTCGAGCGTCATCGCGGACCACCCTCCCGGCCCGGGCGGCGGTTTCGCCCGGGCTCACGCGCAAAGTTCGGCTGGCCGAACTCTACGTTGGGGAGGGCCGATGGAACACCCCCGGGACGACATCGTCGACCCAGAGGGCGTCGGCGAGCTCGGGGCCCAGGTCGAGGTCGGCGTCCGGGGCGGGGCCGGAGACGCGAACCTGGAACGGACCGCCGAACGGCCGCCGGGCGAGCAGTTCGACCGACACACCCAGCTCGACGGCGTGCTCGCGCAGCCACGCCAGCATGGCCGGCTCGGTGTCGTCGACCCGCACCAGGCGGCCGCGGTCGCCGGGCTCCAGCGTCGCCAGCCGTCGTCCGCAGAACTCGGCGACCGTGCCGTCGGCGGACGGGATCGGGTCGCCGTGCGGGTCGAACCGCGGGTGGCCCAGGCGGGCGTCCATGCGGTCGAGCAGCGTGGGGGACACGTGGTGCTCGAGCACCTCGGCCTCGTCGTGCACCTCGTCCCACCCGTAGCCGAGCTCGCGGACCAGGTAGGTCTCGAGCAGCCGGTGCCGGCGCAGCACGTCGAGCGCGGCGCGGGTGCCGTCGTCGGTGAGCCGCACGCCCCCGTAGGGCCTGTGCTCGACCAGGCCCTGATCGGTCAGCTTCTTGAGCATCCCGGACACCGACGACGCACCCACACCGAGCCGCTTGGCCAGCGCCGTGGTCGACGCCGGCCCCTCACCGCGCTCGTAGACCGCGTAGATCGCCTTGATGTAGTCGTCGACCGCGGCCGTGCGGGGCGCGACGGTCTCGGACATGCCCGCCAGGGTAGCGGCGGCGGACCTCTCCGAGGGCGCTGCTCAGAGGGTGGTGCGCAGCGCGGTGAGGGCCTTGACGGCCGCGGTGGCGGAGTCGGCGTGCTTGCGGCAGTGGTCGTGGTGGTCGGCGTGGGCCCCACAGGCCGCGGCACTCGCCTCACAGGCGTGCAGGGCCGCGTCGACGAGGGCGGTCAGGGTGGCCGCGTGACCGCCCTCCCCGCGGGTGAGCACGCGGTGGGTCGCGGCGCAGACGTCGGCGCAGTCGAGGGCGAGGCGGATCTCGCCGGCCATGCCGCCGACCGAGGCCATGGCGACGGTGCACGCCGTGCTGACCTGCTCGCAGTCGGCCAGCGCGTCGAGTGCGGCGGCCCTCTCCGGTGCCGCGGCGTCGCCGATGCTCGCGAGGTGCTCCGTGCTCTGGCTCATGCGCCCTCCTCAGGGATGTGTCGGTGCGTCGCTGAGTCTGCCTGCTGATCGCGCGCGGAAGCAGCCGGGGCGGTGGGCGCCGAGTACGGGCAGGCGGGTCGCGGTCCGGACGACCGGCGCGCGGAACGGCCCCCGGCCCGAGGCCAGGCCGAGGTCGTCGACGGCCGCGAGCCCGGGCACCAGGCGGGGCAGGGCGAGGACGTCGGGGACCGTGATGCCGAACGGCATCGCCGGGGCGCGGTAGGCCGGCGTGAGGTCGAGCCCGCGCACCGTGCGGCGGCTGAACCACGGCGGGATCGTGTCGAAGAGGATCTGCCCGCCGGGAAAGCGTGCGGCGCAGTCGGCGAGCAGACCGAGCGCCTCCTCGCGCGTGAAGTACATGAGCAGGCCCTCGGCCGTGACGATCGTCGGACCCCCACCGACCCGGTCCATCCAGCCCCGGTCCAGCGCCGACAGGGCGACCGGTCGGATGCGGTCGGCCGCGGGCAGCAGCTGCTCGCGCAGCGCGAGCACCTCCGGGAGGTCGACGCTGATCCAGTCGACGGCGGGCTCGCCGAGGCGCCAGTAGGTGGTCTGGAGCCCCTCGCCGAGCGCGACGACGGTGGCGTCCGGGTGCTCGGCCAGGAAGGCGCGCAGCGCGTCGTCGAACGTCCGGGCCCGTAGGGCGTGCGACTGGTTCGGGCGCCCGAAGCGCTCCGCGTAAGGGTAGGTCAGCGCCTCGAGCGCGGCGACGGCCCAGGGGTCGTGCAGCGCGGAGTCGGGACGGCGCGCCTCGGTGGCCCGGTTGTGCAGGGTCCACAGCGTCGTCTCGGGGACCCCGGTCAGCTCGGGTCGCACCGTCACAGCCCCTGCTTCCCGTCGGCCCACGCGTCGAGCGCGAGGCCGGGGACCGCGCCGGCGACGACGACGTCGAGCGACGGCACGAGGGCCGCCGCCGCGGCCAGGGGTGCGGGGAGCGAAGGCATGCAAGTAAGGCTAACCTTACTTCGAGGTCGTCGGAAGCTATCCTCGGGTGCCATGGGCGACGTGCTGGACCGGGCCCGCGCGGTGGCCGACGACGTACTGGCGCCGGCGGCGGACGAGGTGGACCGGACCTCGACGATCCCCGAGGGCCACCTCCGCGCGCTGGCCGACGCGGGGCTCTACGGGATGGCGACCGCCGACGTGGCGTTCGAGGACTTCGTCGGCGTCGTCGAGATCCTCGCCGGCGCGTGTCTGACCACCACGTTCACGTGGATGCAGCACCACGGCGTGGTGCGGGGGCTCTCCTCGACGGGGAACGCCGCGCTGCGCGAGCGCCACCTCGCCGACGCCGTGCGCGGCGCCACCCGCTGCGGCGTGGCCTTCGCCGGCGCCATCCCGCAGCCGCCGAAGCTCTGGGCGACGGCCGTCGACGACGGCTGGCGCCTCGACGGCGTCGCCCCGCTCGTGACCGGCTGGGGGATCGTCGACCTGCTGCAGGTCTCGGCCCGCGACGCGGCGACCGCGGACGCCGACGACGAGCACGCCCGCGTCGTCTCCCTGCTCGTGCCCGCCGAGCAGGCGCCGGGCGTCACCGTCCACCCGCTCGACCTCGCCGCCGCGAACGGCAGCCACACCGTGCGCCTCGACGTCGACGGCTGGGTCGTGCCCGCCGAGGCCGTGGTGGCGACGCCGTCACGGGCGGAGTTCCTGGCGGGGCAGCACTTCAGCGCGCGCATCAACGGCTGTCTCGCCCTCGGGGTCGCCGGGCGGTGCGCGACGCTCGTCGCCGAGGCCGGGGAGGCCGACGCCGCCGCGGCCCTGCGCAAGGCCCTGGACGCGGCACGCGACGACCTCGACGCCGCCCTGGCCGACGGCGCACGGATGCCCGCGGCCCGCGCGGCGGCGTCGTCGCTGGCCGTGCGCGCGGCGGCGACGCTGACCGTGGCCGTGGGGAGCCGGGCGATCGTCGGGCGCCACCCGGCCCGGCGCCTGGCCCGCGAGGCGGCGTTCACGCTCGTGGCCGCCGGGCGTCCCGAGATCCGCGACGAGCTGCTCGGCGTGCTCCCCGGATAGGGGAGGTACCGCCTCGACCGGGGGAGTCGCTCGCCCGGTCCGCGCGTCGACGGGGCGTCCTCGGGCATGCCCTGGCAGACACACGACGACCCCCCGACCGAGGAGGGTCGAGGGGTCGCCGCGCGCCGCGCGGCGGACGCTTGTCGGAACGATCACCGCGCGAGATCCGGGGGCTCAGACCAGGGTCGTGCCCTTCGCGTGCTCGAAGCGCTCGGCCGCGTCCGCCCAGTTCACGACGTTCCACCAGGCCTTGACGTAGTCCGGCTTGACGTTGAGGTAGTCCAGGTAGAAGGCGTGCTCCCACATGTCGAGCATGACCACCGGGATGATCCCGAGCGGGACGTTGGCCTGCTGGTCGTAGAGCTGGAAGATGCGCAGCTTCTGGGCCAGCGTGTCGAACCCGAGGATCGACCAGCCGGAGCCCTGGATGGTCGTGGCGACCGACGTGAAGTGCTTCTGGAACAGCTCGAAGGACCCGAAGTCGCGGTCGATCGCGGACGCGAGGTCACCGGTCGGCTTGTCGCCGCCGTCCGGGCTGAGGTTCTTCCAGAACACCGAGTGGTTGATGTGCCCGCCGTAGTTGAAGGCGAGGTTCTTCTCCCACAGCAGGGCGGTGGTGCCGATCGTGTCCTGCTCGCGGGCCTCCGCGAGGGCGTCGATCGCCGTGTTCAGCCCCGTGACGTAGGTGTTGTGGTGCTTGTCGTGGTGCAGCTCCATGATCTTGCCCGAGATGTGCGGCTCGAGGGCGCCGTAGTCGTAGGGCAGGTCGGGGAGCGTGTAGTCGGCCATCGGGTCTCCCGTCGGGATGAGCTGTGGACCAGCCTGCTGCTGTTGCCGAAGTGTTGCAACTCCGTCTCGTCTGCGGGTTGCCCGCCCCGTGTGATCGAAAACGTGCGCCGTCAGGCGTAATACCTCATTAACTGCTGAGACGATGAGCTACGTGCTCCGGTCTCTCGTCGTCGCGGTCTCGCTGCTCCTGCTCGCCGGCTGCTCCACCTCCGCCACCGACGCCACCGACGCCACCGACGCGCCCGACGAGCAGGGCATCCGCGTGGCGCTCCAGTTCCCGCCACGGGCGGCGTACGCGTTCGACGCGGACGACGGTGCCCTGCTGACCAAGCTCGGCGTCGCCGAGCCGCTGGTCGGGCTCGACCCGCAGGGCAACCCCGTGCCCGGCCTCGCGACCTCCTGGGCCCGCGAAGGTGACGGGCGGACCTGGCGCTTCGCGCTGCGCGACGGCGTGGTGTTCCACGACGGCGCGCGCCTCGACTCCGCCGCCGTCGTCACCGCGCTGAACTGGGTGCTCTCCCGCCCCTCCCCGCCGCGCTCGATCGCCGACCTCGGGATGCGCGTCGCGGCCGACGGCCCCGGTGCGGTCCGGGTCAGCACCGACGCGCCCGACCCCGTCCTGCCGCTGCGCCTGAGCTCCGGCACCACCTCGGTGCTCTCGCCCGCGGCGTACGCCGCGGGCGCGCAACCCTCGCCGCAGGACACAGGCACCGGGCCGCTGCGCATGACCGAGATCCGCGGGACGCAGGGCGCCACGCTGCGGCGTCACGACGCCTACTGGGGCCCGCCGGCGGCGTCGTCGCAGGTCACCGTCGACTACGTGACCGAGCCCCAGACCCGCGAGCTCGCCCTGCGCTCCGGCGACGTCGGGTTCACCGAGGGCCTCCCCGAGACCTCGCGGGCGAGCCTGCAGGGCGACCCCGACGTGCGGTTCTCCGAGTACCCGTCCGCGCGCACCGTCCTCCTGCAGCTGAACGGCTCGGCGGCGCCCTTCGACGACGTGCGGGTCCGCCGCGCGGTCACCGCCGCGCTCGACCGCAACGTGCTCGCCGACCAGGTCCTCGGCGGCTCCGCGGCCCCGGCGGCCGACCTCTTCGGGCCCGCCGTCCCGTACGGCGCGACGACGGCCCCGCCGGCGGCCGACGTGCCCGCGGCCCGAGCACTGCTGGCCGAGGCCGGGTACGGCCCGCAGAACGCGTTGCGCGTGCGCCTGTGGACGTTCCCCAACCGCCCCGAGCTGCCGGTGCTCGCCTCGGCGATCGCCGCCCAGCTCCAGCCGGCCGGGATCGCCGTCGACATCACCCTCGGCGACTACGCCGCGCAGGAGCCCGAGCTGCTCGCCGGCCGTTTCGACATGTTCATCAACTCCCGCAGCTACCTCTCCGACTTCCCGGACCCCGCGGGCGTCCTGGATTCGGACTACACGTGCGACGGCTCCTACAACATCGACCGTTACTGCAGCTCCGCGTTCGACGCCTCGGTCGCCGGACTCGGCGCGGTCGAGGACCCGGTGCAGCGGGCCGAGGTGTTCCGGGCCGCGGCCGCGACGCTGACCGCGGACGCCGTCAACGTGCCGCTCGTGCACCCGCAGAACACGGCCGCCGAGCGGGGCGTCACCGGCTTCACCCCGGACCCGCTCGACCTGCGCCCGGTGCTGCCGACGCTGGCCCCGGCGCCCGTGGAGTAGTGCTCGCCGTCGCCCTCCGCCGGCTTCTCTGGATCCCGCCGGTCCTGCTCGTCACGTCGGTCGCGGTGTTCGTGCTCCCGCGGCTGCTCGGCGGCGAGGTGACCCGGTCGGTGGTCCGCGCCCGCAGCGCCTCGTCGACGCCGGACCCGGCGACCGAGGAGCGGCTGGAACGCGAGCTCGGGCTCGACCGGCCGGTGGCGACGCAGTACCTCGACTGGCTCGTCGGGGCGGTGCGCGGCGACCTCGGGACGTCGTTCACCACCCGCTCGCCGGTCGGGCCGGAGATCCTCGCGGCGGCCGGGGTCTCGCTGGTGCTGGCCGCGCTGGCGCTGACGATCGCGCTCGCCGTCGGCGTCCCGCTCGGCGCACTCGCGGCGGGACGTCCGGACGGGACCGCCGACCGGGCCACCCGGTGGGGCGGCGCGGTGGCCCTGGCCGTGCCGGAGTTCGTCCTGGGCCCGGTGCTCGTGCTCGTCGTCGCCGTCGGGGCCGGGTGGCTCCCGGCGCTGGGGTGGGGCAGCCCGCAGGAGGCGGTCCTGCCCGTGCTCACCCTCGCGGTGTGGCCGGCGGCCCTCGTCGCGCGGCTCGTGCGGGCCGAGACCGCGGAGGTGCTCGGGCACCCGTCGGTCCGGACCGCTCAGGCGAAGGGGCTCTCGCCGCGCCGCACCCTGCTGGTGCACGTCGTACCGCGCGCGCTGACGTCGGTCGTGGCGGGCGCGGGCCCGTTCCTCGGCGGGACGCTCGGCGGTGCCGTGGTCGTCGAGGTGGTGTTCGCCGTGCCCGGGCTGGGCCGGTCGCTCGCCGAGGCCGTCGGCGACCGCGACCTGCCGGTGATCCAGGCCGGGCTGGTCCTCGTCGTCGCGGTCGCGCTGCTCGCGGCGCTCGTCACCGAGCTCGCGCAGATGGCCGCCGACCCCCGGCTTCGACCGTGAAGCCCACCGTCCTCGCGGCGCTGGTCGTGCTCGCCGTCATCGGTGTCGTCGACTGGCCCACGGAGGCCGTCGACTTCGCGGACCGCCTCGCCCCGCCCTCGTCGGCGCACCCCCTGGGCACCGACCAGCTCGGGCGCGACGTGCTGGCCCGGGTCCTCGGCGGGGTGCGGTACTCCCTGGGGCTCGGGCTCCTCGCGCTCGCGGTCGCGGTCGCCGTCGGCACCGCGAGCGGCCTGGCCAGCGGCTGGTGGCCGCGCCATCCGCTGGCGCGCGGGACGCAGGCGCTGGTCGACGTGCTCGTGGCGCTGCCGGCCCTGCTCGTCGGGCTGGTGGTCGCCGCGGTGCTCGGTTCGGGTCTCACGGCGGCGCTGTTCGCGATCGTGGCGACCGGGTGGGCGCCGTTCGCCCGGCAGGCACACCGCCTGACGGTCGCGGTGCGCGGGGAGGACTGGGTGCTGGCGGCGACCGCACTCGGCGCCGGTCCGGCGCGGGTCCTGGGCCACCACGTGCTGCCGGCGGTCGCCTCGCCGCTGCTCGCGTCGGTCGCGGCGCGGTTCGCCGGCACGGTGCTGACCCTCGCGGGGCTGTCGTTCCTGGGGCTCGGGGTCCAGCCGCCGACGCCGGAGTGGGGCGCGATGCTCGCCGAGGGACGCACCTACGTGTTCGTCGCGCCCTGGCTCGTGGTGGCGCCGGCGGCGGCGCTCGTCGCGAGCACGGTGGCGCTGGGGTGGATCGCGCAGACCCGGCGTACCTGCTGTGCGACGAGATGACCGCGATGCTCGACGCGTCCACCACCGCGGCCCTGGGGCGCTCCGCGCACGTGAGCACCATCGAGTGCCAGAGCACTCCCTAGTGCTCACCTGCGCGCCAGCGCACCCCGGACCGCGGTGGCCAGCAGCTCGTCGAGCCCGATCCCGCCGGCCTCCGCCATCACCGCCAGCACGCTGGCCGGGGAGAACGAGCAGTAGAGGCTCGCCTCGAGGAACACCGGGCGCCCCGAGGGGTCGACGCGCAGGTCGAACAGCGAGTAGTCGCGGCAGCCCAGCGCCACGTGGGCGCGCTTCGCCACGTCCCCGACGCGCGCGGTCAGCGGGTCGTCGGGGTCGACGATCACGACGTCCGGGTTGTCCTTGGCGACCAGCCGCAGGCCGGAGGCGCTCGGCGCGAGCTTGTCGGCGTACCCGCGGATGGGGCGGGTGTCGGCGTCGAGGACGTACTCCTCGAGGGGCAGCACGACCAGCTCACCGTCCCGTGCGATCAGCCCGCAGCGCACCTCCCGCCCCAGCGGCACGAACTCCTCGACGACCACGCGCCCGGCGTGCGCGAACGCGGCGTCGAGGGCGGCGTCGAACTCCTGGGGCGCGCGCACCAGCGTCACGCCGAGCGAGTTGTCGGCGTCCTCCGGCTTGACCACCGCGGGCGGCGCGACGGTCGGGCGTTCCCCAGGTTGCAGCACCTCCCCGGCCGGGACGTCCACCCCCGCCGCGGCGACCACCGCCTTCGCCGCGGCCTTGCGTGCGCCGATCGCCATGACCTCGCCGGGGTTCCCGACGACCGGGACGCCGAGCACGTCGAACAGCGACCGGTAGGACGTCATGCCGGGCAGGCAGAACATCTGCGGGAGCACGACGTCGAGCCCGAGCCGGCCGAGGTGCGCCAGCGCGCCCGGTGGGTCGAACGGCGGCGCGTCGGCGATGACGTCGGGCTCGAAGGACGCCGGGAAGCGCCACGAGCCGTCGGGGGAGACGACGCACGGATGGGACTCGTAGGCGTCGCCGATGCTCTCGAGACACCCGCGGGCGTAGGTCAGCGACAGGTCGGCGTGGAAGTCGCTGACGGCCGAACCCGCGAGGTGGAGGACCCGCATCAGTCCCCCGCCGGCTCGACGAGCTTGCCGATGTTGACGTCGACGCGGATCCAGGGCTTCCCCGTGACGAGGGCGCGCAGCAGCAGCGACGGGATCTGCAGGTGGTGCAGCAGCAGGAACGGCAGCGGGTCGTCGCGGTCGAACACGGCGTCGGTGCCGGCGCGCAGCACCGCGAGCCGCTCGCCCAGCGTCGACGGGCGCGAGACCATCCGCCACAGCTCGTGGTAGAGCCAGTAGGTGGGTCGGCTGCCGGGGCTCGGCGTCAGGGGCCCGGCGTCGCCGTCCTCCAGGTACGCGCGGGCGAGCGCCTCCGGGTCGCGGTGGAACATCGTGATCGCCGAGTGGGTGCGGGGGTTGCACTCGAGCGCGACGAGGCGCCCGTCGTCGGTCTCGATGAAGTCGAACGACACCTGCCCCGTGACGCGCAGGGCGCCGACGAAGCGGCGCACCCACTCCTCGATCTCGGGCTTGTCGACCATCGCGTAGTTGAGCTGGAACGCCGACGACTCGCAGCAGGCCCAGACCTGCACACGGCCCTCGCGCACGGTGGCGTGGGTGCAGTACTCCTGCCCGGGGGTGAAGGCCTGCAGGATCCACGGCGCGTCGTCCGACATGGGCTTTGTGCGGGCCAGCCGGGCGGTCTGCTCGCGGGTGGGCCGCGGCAGCGTCGTGAGGTCGAGGCGGGCGACGGGGTCGTACGGGACGCTCTTGAGGATCCACGGGCCGGGGCGGGCGTCGAAGTCGAACCCCTCGACCTGGGCGGGATCGGTGACGCGGTGGGTCTCGGGGACGGGCAGCCCCAGCGTGTCGGCGGCCTCGGCGAACCGGTCCTTGTCGTCGAGGATGCGCAGGACCTGGGGATCCGGGTGCAGGACCTCGCAGAACTCGGCGATCACCGGCTTGGCCAGCGCGTCGTACCGGCTGGCGGCCGGGCTGCACACCGGCACCCACACGTCGACGCCCTCGGCGACCACCACGTCGCGCAGCGCCTCGACGTAGCCCGCCGCCCCCGGCTCGGGGATCACGCGGAAGGTGTCGACGGCGCGGGAGAACCGGTGCCCGGTGAGGCGGTACTTGGCCGACTCGGCGAGCACCACCCGGTGCCCGGCGGCGTGGAACGCCCGCGCCAGCGCCAGCGCCTTGGTCATCTTGCCGCCGGTGAGCAGGACGGTGCGTGGCGCGACGGCCTCGGCGCGGTGGGCGGGCACGACCAGCGAGCGCACGAGGGCCGCGGCGGTGACGGCGAGCGTGACGGGCAGCGGGACGGTGAGCAGCGCCAGCGCGCCGAGGGACTTCAGGCGGTTCACGGGACGGGTTCCGGCGCCGTGACCATCCCCCGGTGCATCACACGGTCGCCCGAGACGTCGGCGTGGTCGGCGCGGTGCAGGACGCAACCGTTGTCCCAGATGACGACGTCCCCGGGCGACCAGGCGTGCCGGAAGGTGTTCTCCTCGGCGGTGGAGTGCTCGTAGAGGTAGCCGATCGTCGTCCGCGACGCGCCGCGGTCCATGCCGCTGATCTCCACGCAGCGCTCGGGCGTCGACAGGTAGAGCGACGTGCGCCCGGAGACGGGGTGGCGCCGGAACACGGGGTGCTCGGCGCTGGTCTCGGGCCCGGCGTCCTCGGGGGCCAGGCCGCTGACGACGTGGGTGACGGTGCGCCCGGCGAGGTGGGAGCGGATGTCGCCGGGCAGGGTCTCGTAGGCCCGGTACTGGTTGGTGAACAGCGTCTCGCCGCCCGACTCCGGGATCGTCACGGCCCGCAGCGCCGTGTACGTGGGCGGCCGGGCGACGTAGCTCGTGTCGACGTGGAAGACGCTGCGCGGCGGCGTCGTGCGCCCGACGTTGCTGACGACGTTGAGGTCGTCGCGGCCCTCCACCGGGGTCTCGCCGGTCGTGAACGTGATCTCGCCGAAGCGGGCGAGGAACGCCGCGAAGCCGTCGTCGTCGAGGCCGCCCTGGCCGGGGATGACGGCGACGCCGTGCTCGCCGAGCAGCGTGCGCAGGCTGGTGACCTGGTCGTCGTCCAGCCCGGCCGCGAGGTCGAGCCCGATCACCTCGACGCCGATCGGGTCCTGGGGGGTGGTCTGCACGCGGTCCTCCTCAGGCCCGACGGATGAGGGTCAGGCCGTCGCGCAGGGGCAGGAGGACCTGCTCGACGCGCGGGTCGGCGGCGACGGTGTCGTTGAAGTCGGCGATGGCCTTGCCGTTGGCGCCGGTCGTGCCCAGGTACGGCTCGCCCTGCATCAGCGTGTTGTCCACGCAGACCAGGCCGTGGGGCGCGAGCAGCCCGCCGTCGATCAGCGTCGTCAGGTAGCCGGCGTACCCGGCCTTGTCGGCGTCGACGAAGACGAGGTCGAACTGCTCGCCCGCCGCGGCCAGCCAGGCGAGGGTCTGCGCGGCCGGCCCGACCTCGACGGTGATGCGCCCGCCCGCCGGCGAGCCCGCGAACGAGCGGATGGCGGCGGTGGCGACCTCGGCGTCGAGCTCGCACGCGACGAGCCGCCCGCCCTCGGGCAGCGCCTCGGCCATGGCCAGCGCGGAGTAGCCGGTGAAGAGCCCGATCTCGAGCACCCGCCGGGCCCGTGTCGCCGCGACGAGCATCTTGAGCGCCTGCCCCTCGACGTGCCCCGACAGCATCTCCTGCTCGAGGAACACCGCGGCGTCGTCGCGCGCCGACCAGTCGCGCTCGTGGGTCGCGGCGGCGAGCCGGGCGAGCGCCGGCGACTCCGGCGTCGTGCAGCGCTCCAGGTAGGGGTCGAGCCCGCCGGCCAGGGCGCGGGCGCGGTCCAGGTCGTCGCGGACGGCGCCGGGCACGTCCGCGACGCCGTCGAGCCCCTCGGCGACCCGCTCGAGCGCCGCCGCGAGGATGCCGACCGGCGTGACCGGACGGGGCGGCGCGCTCACCGCCGGAACACCTCGACGCCGAGGCCGGCGCGCGGGAGCCCGGCGCAGACCTCGCGGTGCGCGGCGAGCGCCTCGGTCAGCTCCCCGGCGTCGAGGTCGTTGACGAAGTGGCACGTCCCGATCGGGCGCGGCACCGCGGCACGCAGCAGGCCGTCGCGGGTCTGCAGGATCTTCTCGGTCGCGTCCGCGAGCAGCTCCGCGGTCAGGTGCGGGCTGTCGAGCGAGAGCCCGAGGCGGTTCATCAGCCCGAGCACGCGGTCGCGGGCGGCCTCGGTGATGTAGCCGCGGCGCTGCGCGAGCGTCGTCGAGAGCGCCATGTCGACGCTGATCGCGTGGCCGTGGAAGAACGGCTCGTCGCCCGCGAGCTCGAGGGTCGGGCTCCAGGTGTGCCCGAAGGCGATGACGCGGTCGAGGTCGAGCTCCTGCAGGTTCGGCACCTCGAGGCGCAGCATCGTCTCGATCGCGTTCCACGTGAGGCGGTCGGTCACCTCGCGCAGCTCCGGGGAGCCGTCGAGGTGCCCGAACCGCGTCGCCAGCAGGTCCTCCCCGTACTTCTCGAGCAGCTCGAAGATGCCCTCGTTGCCGACGACGGCGATCTTGATGAGCTCCGCCATCCCGTTGCGCACCTGCTCGGTGGGCAGGGTCGCGAGGAACGAGAAGTCGAGGAACACCTGCTGGCTCGCGTGGAAGGCGCCGAGGCGGTTCTTCGCCTTGCCGTGGTTGACCGCGACCTTGATCGCGACGCTGGCGTCGACGAGCCCGATGAGCGTGGTCGGGATGCGGATGTAGTTCGTCGCGCGCCGGAAGATCGAGCACGCGAACCCGGCGACGTCGGTGGTCAGGCCACCGCCGACGACGAGGACGGGCTCGGTGCGCACGAGACCGAAGTCGCCGAAGGCGTCGACGATCCGCTCTGCGGTGCGCAGCGTCTTGTCGGCCTCGTCGATCGCGATCGGGAAGAGCGTCAGGTCGATCCCGTGGTGGTCGAAATAGACGCGCATGGCGTCGCCGTGCAGCTCGGCGACGGTCGCGTCGACGACCGCCAGGCAGCGGCCGTACGGACGGTAGGCGTCCGCGAGACCGGTGTTGTGCGGCGCGAACACCCCGTCGGTGATCACGAGCGAGTAGTCGATCTTCTGATAGCCCTCGACGTGGAAGGCGGTGTCGGTGGCGGTGAGGGTCGGTTCGGCGGTCATCTGACTCCGTCCGGGCGTGAGGAATCGGACCGCCGGGCGCGGCGGCCTGCAGGTGGAGGTGGGGGCGGACGCCCGGAGGTCAGGCGGCGAGCGCGGTGACGTCGTCGGCGGCGAGGCGGTCGACGCGGCGGGCGGCGCCGGGGAAGTCGACGGCGGCGGTGTTCTCGTTGGGGAACGCGAGGCAGGTGACGCCGGCCGCCTCGGCGGCGCGCACGCCGTCGGGGTTGTCCTCGATCGCGACGGCGGCACCGGCGTCCTCGCCGAGCGCCTGCAGCGCGAACGCGTACGCGGCCGGGTCGGGCTTGACGGCGTCGACCTGGTCGCTGGCGACGACGACGTCGAAGTCGTCGGGGCCGACGGCGGGGCCGAGGGCGTCGATCACCGCGAGGACGTTGTCGCGCGAGGTGGTCGTGACGAACCCGATCTTCCAGCCGTTGCTCTTGGCCGCGCCGAGGGTGTCGAGGACCCCGTCGCGCGGCGCCGCGCCCTCGGTGCGCAGCTTCTCGCGGAAGATCCGCGACTTGGTGGCGTGCACGGCGTCGGCGTCGACGTCCTCGCCGCGGCGGCGCGCCTCCTCGGCGATCCGCTGGGCACCGCCCGCCCGGTCGAGACGGGAGCGGTAGTCGTCGCGGTCCCAGTTCCAGTCGAGGCCGTGCTCGGCGAAGGCCTCGTTGAAGGCCGCGCGCTGGATCTCGGAGGTGTCGGCGATGCTGCTGATCGAGCCGAACAGGAGTGCGCTCACCGCGGGTCCCTTCAGGTCACGGCGCGGCTGTCGCGCCCCGACGCGGGTCCCCGAGCAGGAGGGGTCGAAACGTGCCGGCGGAGAGTTCGGTGACGGGCAACCGGCGGGCCCGTCACCGACCTCCGTCAGGCCCTCTCGGAGGCGGGCAGCGCGTCCTGGATGGCGCGCAGCTCCTGCGCCACGGTCGCGAGCCCGTCGGCGTTGACGCGGCGCAGCTCGTCGAGGACCTGCTCGAGCAGGCTGTTGGTGGTCTCCAGGGCCTCGCGCAGGGGCGCGGTGCCGGCGATGTCGCCCAGCATGGTGGTTCCTCCCTCAGATAGGCGGTACCGACGGTACCTGATATCCCGGCAGGTGCACCCTCGCCGCACACCGGGCACCCGGGGGCACGTGACCGATGAGGGATTCGCGCTGCGCGACGTCGTCGTCCGCCGCGGCGGGCGCGCCGTGCTCGACGGGATCGACGCCGACATCCCGGCCGACGGGATCACGGTGCTCTGGGGCCCGTCGGGCGCCGGCAAGACGACGCTGCTGCGGCTGCTCGACCGCCTCGACGTCCCGGAGTCGGGCACCGTCTCCTACCGCGGCACGCCGCTCGACGAGCTCGACGTGCTCGCCCTGCGCCGGCGGGTGGGCATGGTCTTCCAGCGCGCGACGCCGTTCGCCGGGACCGTGCGCGACAACCTCGCCGTCGCCGCGCCCGACGCCGACGGCGAGGCGGTCCGGCGGGTGCTCGGCCGGGTCTCGCTCGACGCCGACCTGCTCGACCGCGGCGCGGACACCCTCTCCGGCGGCGAGCTCCAGCCGATGTGCCTGGCCCGGACGCTGATCACCGAGCCGGAGGCGCTGCTGCTCGACGAGCCGACCTCCGCGCTCGACGAGGGCCCGCGGCGGGCGTTCGAGCGCTCGGTGCTCGAGCTCGCCCGCGACGGCCTGACGGTCGTGTGGGTGGGACACGACGAGGAGCAGGTGCGCCGCGTCGGCGACCGCGTCCTGCACGTCGGCGAGGGCCGGGTGACGACGTGACCGTCAGCATCGCCGGGCTCGCCGTCTCCCTGCTGCTCGTGGCGGTCGCCGCCGGCGTCTCCCTGGTCTGGCGGCTGGGCCTCGAGCTCTCGATCCTCTGGGCCGCGGCGCGCGCCCTGGTCCAGCTGCTCATCGTCGGCGGCGTCCTCGTGCTGCTGCTCGCGCCCGAGCGCTCGCTGTGGTGGTCGTGGCTGTGGGTGGCGCTCATGGTCGGCTACGCCGGGTGGACGGCCCGGCAGCGCGCTCCCGAGGTGCCGCGGCTCCTGCCGATCGCGGCGACGGCGTTCCTCGCGGCGAGCGCGGTGACGATGGCCGTGATCTTCGGCCTGGGCGTGCTGCCGCTGAGCTCCAAGACCCTCGTGCCGATCGCCGGGCTGATCATCGGCAACGCCATGACCGCGACCGTCCTCGTCGGGCGGCGCCTCCTGGAGGAGCTGCGGGACAAGCGCGACGAGGTCGAGGCGCGCCTGGCGCTCGGGCAGCCCTCGTCCCAGGCGTCGCGGCCCTACCTGCGGGCGGCGCTGCGCTCGGCCCTGACGCCCCAGATCGAGACGACCAAGGCCACGGGACTGGTCTTCCTGCCGGGCGCCATGACCGGGCTGATCCTCGCCGGCGTCGACCCGGTCTCGGCGGTGCTCGTGCAGGCGGTGGTGATGTTCCTCGTGCTCGCCGCGGCGGCCACGACCACGACCGTCGTGGCCCTGGGCGTCGTGCGGAACCTCTTCACCCCGGACCACCGCCTCGTCGTGCCCTCCCGCACGGCGTCCTGACGCTCGCTCGCCCGGGTGGGTGTTCCAGCCACGCCGACACACGCCGTGTCTCGCCCACCGGTCAGTCCTGGCGGTAGGTCTCCAGGAACGAGCCGATGCGGGTGATCGCGTCGTCGAGGGTGGCGGCGTGGGGGAGGGTCAGGATGCGGAAGTGGTCGGTCGTGGGCCAGTTGAACCCCGTGCCCTGCACCACCTGGATCTTCTCCTCGCGCAGGAGGTCGAGCACGAACTGCTCGTCGTCCTTGATCGGGTAGACGTCCGGGTCGAGACGCGGGAAGGCGTAGAGCGCGCCGCGGGGCTTGACGCACGAGACGCCGGGGATGGCGTTGAGCTTCTCGTACGCCTTGTCGCGCTGTTCGCGCAGCCGCCCGCCCGGGGCGCAGAGCTCGCCGATCGTCTGCCGCCCGCCGAGCGCGGCCTGGATCGCGTACTGCGCGGGGGTGTTCGCGCACAGGCGCATCGAGGCGAGCATGGCCAGGCCCTCGAGGTAGTCGCGCGCGTGCTGGCGGGGGCCGGTGACGACGAGCCAGCCGGAGCGGAAGCCGGCGACGCGGTGGGTCTTCGAGAGCCCGGAGAACGTGAGCACGACGAGGTCGGGAGCGAGCGAGGCGACGTCGTGGTGCACGGCGTCGTCGTAGAGCACCTGGTCGTAGATCTCGTCCGCCATCACCATCAGCCCGTGCCGGCGGGCGAGGTCGAGCAGGCCCTCGAGGACCTCCTTCGAGTACACCGCGCCGGTGGGGTTGTTGGGGTTGATGATCACGAGCGCCTTGGTGCGGTCGGTGATCTTCTTCGCGACGTCGTCGAGGTCGGGCGCCCAGTCCGCCTGCTCGTCGCAGCGGTAGTGCACGGCGTTCCCGCCGGCGAGGGTCGCGACGGCGGTCCAGAGCGGGTAGTCGGGCGCGGGGACGAGCACCTCGTCGCCGTCCTCCACCAGCGCCTGCACGGCCATCGAGATCAGCTCGGAGACCCCGTTGCCGAGGAAGACGTCGTCGACGTCCACCTCGAGCCCCCGCGCCTGGTAGCGCTGGGCGACCGCGCGCCGCGCGGGCAGCACGCCCCGCGAGTCGGTGTAGCCGTGCGCCCGGGGGAGCATCCGGATCATGTCCTGGACGATCTCCTCGGGCGCCTCGAAGTCGAACAGCGCGGGGTTGCCGGTGTTGAGGCGCAGGACGCTGTGGCCCGCCTCCTCCAGCAGGTTGGCCTGCTCCACCACGGGTCCGCGGATCTCGTAACAGACGTCGCGCAGCTTGTTCGACTGGCGGAACTCCACGGGCACTACCTCTCGCACACTCGTCGTCGAGCACTGGACCGCGTCCCGGTCTACCAAACGAGGACGTGTGACCGGGACCCCTGGTTGCTCAACTAGTTGGTTGAATAAAGAGTCCTAGAGCGATACCGTCCGGTCTCATGAGCGTGATCCTGGTGGCGACCATGTCCCTCGACGGCTTCATCGCCCGTCCCGACGACTCGGTGGGCCCGATCTTCGACTGGTTCACTGCGGGCGAGGTCGACGTCCACGCCGGCGACGAGCAGCGCCCCTTCCGCACGGGGAAGGAGAGTGCGGACTGGATGCGCGAGCAGTGGGGCCGCGCCCGGGCGGGGGTGATCGGCCGCCACCTGTTCGACCACACGAACGGCTGGGAGGGGCGCCCGCCGGCCGGCGAGCACGTCGTGGTGCTAACGCACACCGTCCCGACCGACTGGCCGCACTACGGCACGGCGCCGTTCACGTTCGTCACCGAGGGCGTCGAGGCCGCGGTCGCGGCGGCGACGGAGCTCGCCGGGGACGGCGACGTCACCGTGACGGCCGGCGACGTCGGCGGCCAGGCGCTCGCGGCCGGGCTGATCGACGAGGTGGAGATCGACCTGGCGCCGGTGGTGCTCGGCCGCGGCAAGCGGTTCTTCGGCGCGGACGCCCCGGAGCTCGTGCTCGAGGACCCCTACCTGGTCGTGCCGGGGCGGCGCGTCACGCACTTCCGGTACCGGGTGCGCCGCGGCGGCTGAGCGCATTGCGTGGGCCGTCAAAGTGTGTGCACTATGGCGACGCTGACGAAGGGAGCCCCGTCGATGCCGACCCTCTCCGCGAGTCCCGTGCCCGCCGTGTGGCCCGCCGTCCCGCCCGAGATCCCCGGCACGATGGCGGCGGTCGTGTTCGACCGCTTCGGCCCGCCCGACGTGCTGCGCCTCGACGCGGTGCCCACGCCCGCGCCCGGTCCCGGTGAGGTGCTCGTCCGGGTCGCCGCGGTGTGCGTCGGACGCTTCCTCGACGTCTCCCTGCGCGCCGGGCGCCATCCGGTGAAGCCCGCGCTGCCGCACGTGCTCGGGGTGGAGCACGCGGGCACGGTGGTGGCCGTCGGAGACGCAGCGCAGCGGAGCTCGACCGTGGAGACCGGCGACGAGGTGCGCGGCGTCGCGGTCGGCCAGCACGTCGCCGTCTGGCCGGTGCTCGGCTGCGGCGACTGCACGGCCTGCGCGGCGGGCAGCACGGAGGCCTGCCCGCGCCTGCACATCGCCGGGGTGCACGGCCCGGGCGCCTACGCCGAGTACACGGTGGTCCCGGAGGCCGCGGTGTGGGCCATCCCCGACGACCTCGACCCCGCGACCGCCGCCGGGGTCGCCCTCGCCGGCCCCGTCGCGATGAACCAGCTGCAGCAGGCCGGCCTGCGCGCCGGTGACTGGGTGCTCGTCGCGGGCGC
Source organism: Actinomycetospora aeridis (assembly GCF_037400275.1). Taxonomy (NCBI): domain Bacteria; kingdom Bacillati; phylum Actinomycetota; class Actinomycetes; order Pseudonocardiales; family Pseudonocardiaceae; genus Actinomycetospora; species Actinomycetospora aeridis. Next base: position 178,085 of record NZ_JBBEGL010000001.1, read on the forward strand.
CGCCTCCGCGCTCGGCGCGACCACCGCGGAGCTCGCCCGCCACCTCGGCGCGCGGGTCATCGGGACGTCGCGCGCCGCCTGGAAGCGCGAGCGGCTGCGCGGGCTGGGTCTCGAGGCGGCGCTCGACCCGACGGCGGCGTCCTTCGTCGACGACGTCCGCGCGGTGACCGGCGGGGCGGGGGTCGCCGTCGCCGTCGACGACCTGGGCGAGCCCGACATCTTCGCCCGCCTCACCGACGTCCTCGCCCCGCGGGGCGTCCTGGTCTCCTCCGGCGCCTTCCTCGGGGGCACCGTGCCGCTGGACCTGGCCCGGCTCTACACGCTCAACCAGCGGATCCTCGGCGTGCGCACCGGCAACGCCGCGAGCGCCCGGGCGCTGTGGGCCGAGGTCGGACGCGGCTTCCGTCCCGTCGTCGACCGCTCCTTCCCGCTGGAGGCGGCGGCCGACGCGCACCGCTTCCTCGAGGCCGACGACAACATGGGCCGGATCGTGCTGACGACCGCGGCCGCCGACGTCACCTGACCGACCACGGACGAAGGGGAGGACACGTGCGCGAGGCGCCGTGGATGCTCGTCACCCACCACCAGGGGGACGTGTCGAAGGCCGAGGTCGGCGTCCGGGCCGCGGGCGTCATCCGCCGCGCCCCCGACGAGATCGCCGGGCGCACGATGCTCGAGGTGCTGGGGGAGTGGGACACCCTCGCCCCCACGCTGCGCGCCCTCGACCCCGAGCGGCTCGATCCGGTGCCCGGCGCGGCGCTGGCCGCCCCGCTGCTCTACCCCCGCAAGGTGCTCTGCGCGGGCGCGAACTACTACGCCCACCTCGCCGAGATGGGCGTCGCGCGCCCCGAGGGGTCCGTCGAGCCCTACTTCTTCTTCAAGCCCCCGACCACCTCGGTGATCGGGCCCGACGAGGCGATCGTGCTGCCCGCCCGTGCCGGCCGGAAGATCGACTGGGAGGTGGAGCTGGGGGCGGTCATCGGCCGCCGGTGCGCCGACGTCCCCGTCGAGCGGGCGTACGAGGTCGTCGCCGGGTGGACGATCGTCAACGACGTCTCCTCGCGCGACCTGCTCGAGCGCCCCGACGCGGTCGCGCCACCGTTCGGGCACGACTGGGTCCTCGCCAAGGCGGGCGACACCTTCTGCCCGCTGGGGCCGGGGATCGTGCCCTCCTGGATGATCACCGAGCCGCAGGCGGTGGCGCTGCGGCTGTCGGTGAACGGCGTGGTGAAGCAGGACTCGAGCACCACCGACATGGTCACCCCGATCGACCGGCTCATCGCCGCCGCCAGCGCGGCGGTGACCCTCGAGCCGGGCGATGTGATCGCCACCGGGACCCCGGCCGGCGTCGGCTTCCCGCGCGGTGACTTCCTGGCCCCCGGCGACGAGACGGTCGCCGAGATCGACGGGCTGGGCGCGCTGCGCAATCCCGTCACGGAGAGAGAGGACGTCTCATGACCGCGGTGACCGTCTCGAAGCTCGGCTACGTCGGCTTCGAGACCCCGGACGTCGAGCGGCTCGTCGAGTACTACACGAAGGTCCTGGACTTCGTGCTCGTCGAGGGAGACTCCCGCGGCGCGTTCCTGACGACCGGCACCGATCACCACTGCGTGGTCGTGACGCAGGGCGCCGCGTGCGCCCGTCAGGTCGTCGGCTACGAGATCCGGGAGGACCTCGACGCGGCCGCCGAGCGGCTCAAGGACGCCGGCTACGTCACCGAGCGGCGCACCGACATCGGCCCCGGCACGCCGGACGTGCTGGTCCTCGAGGAGCCGAACACCGGCGTCCCGCTGCACCTCGTCACCGCGCAGGACCCCAGCGGCGTGCAGGGCTTCACCCCGCTGCGCCCGACCAAGCTGGGCCACGTCGCGGCCTACACGCCCGAGCTCGCGAGCATGCAGGCCTTCTACCAGGACCTGCTCGGGTTCCGGTGGTCGGACACCGTCGGCGACTTCTTCGTCTTCCTGCGCTGCAACGCCGACCACCACGCCGCGAACTTCATGGCGAGCCGGAAGTACTCCGGCATGCACCACGTCGCCTACGAGATGCGCGACCCGAACCACCTGATCTCGATGCTCGACCACCTCGCCCAGCACTCCTACCGGCTGCACTGGGGCCCCGGGCGGCACGGGCCGGGCCACAACCTGTTCACCTACCACCGCGACCCCGACGGCAACGTGATCGAGCTGTTCACCCAGATCGACGTCGTGCACGACGAGGCCAAGGGCTACTGGGAGCCGCGCCCCTGGCACGAGGAGTTCCCGATGGGCCCGCGGACGTGGGAGGTCGACATGGCGACCGTCAACCAGTGGGGGCCGGTGGACCCGCCGAGTCTGGACCACTGAGCAGCAGGGACATCGCCGCGTCCACGCACGGCGTGCCGTGGCCGGGCGCGTGGCCGTCGACCACGCGCCGGGCGGTGCCGGCGAGGTGGCACGCCATCGCGGCGACCGCCGCGGAGCCGTCGCCCCCGCGCACGGCGTCGAAGATCGCCTGGTGTTCCTGCTGGCGGGCGGAGAAGTCGTTGCCGTGCTGCGACTGGTCGATGCGGACGTAGCGCTCGCTCTGCTGGGCGTAGGAGGTGATGGTGCGCAGCACCGTCGTCCCGCACCGCCCCACGAGCAGGCGGTGGAAGCCGCGGTGGGCGACGGTCCAGCTCGCCATGTCGCCGGCGCGGTAGGTGCGCTCCATCTCGCGGAACGCGGCGGTCGCGCTGCGGGTCTCCTCGCGGCTGAGCTTCCCGGCGGTCAGGCGCGCCCCGAGCGACTCGAGGGTGATCCGGGCGGCGTAGAGCGAGTCGAGCTCCTGGGCGTCCAGGCCGACGACCCGGCTGCGCTGGTTGGGCTCCGCGGAGATGAGCCCTTCCTCCTGCAGCATCCGGAACGCCTCGCGCAGCGGCGTCCGCGACACCGCAAGGACACGGGCGAGCTCGGCCTGCTTGAGCTGGGTCCCCGGCGGGAGGTCGCCGCTGATGATCAGGTCGCGCAGGTAGGTGTGCACGCTGACGCTCGTCTGGCGCGGGTCGGGGATGCGCAGCCCGTCCCGGCCCCCGATGAGCTCACCGATCGACACCGAGGGAGTGTATGCAGGCGGCGGGAGTGATCGCGTCACGACGAGCCCGCCAGGTGACGCCACAGCCGGTCGAGCAGGGGCGGGGCGGCCTGGCGCCAGGCGGCGACGTCCTCGTCGTCGAGGGCCCGAGCCTGGTGGCCCGCGGCGGCGAGGTGCACCCGGCACGCCGCGTCGAGCAGCCACATCCGGGCCACCGCCGCGCCGGGGGTGTCGCCGACGGTCAGTGCCCCGTTGCCGCGCAGCAGCACCGCGTCCTCGTCGCCGAGGGTCCGGGCGGCCGCCGCGGCGCGGTCCGGGTCGCGCAGCAGGCGCGCGAGCTCGTGCACCGGCACCCGGCGGCCCAGCCAGGCGGCCTGACCGTGCAGCGGCGCGAGCTCGCGGGCGACCGCGGCGGCGGCGAACGCGGCCTCGGGCTGGGCCCGCGCGACCGCGGCGACGTCGGGGCGGGCGCGGTAGACCGCCAGGTGCGCCCAGGTCTCGGGCGCGGCGTCGGCCGGCAGCTCGTCGGCCGCGACCCCGACCGTCACGAGCGTGTCGGCGGTGACGTCGCCCGGCGCGGTCGGCGGGGTGATCACCACGAGGTCCCCGACGCGCGCCGACACGTGCCCGAACGCGGTGACCAGCCCCGTGGCGGGCCAGGACGCGCGCGGCGAGCGCGACCTGCTCGGCCACCTCGGGGGCACCGGGGACATCGGGGAGGTCCGTCACGGGACGGGCTGGGCCTCCTGCTCCATCGCGGCGAACAGCGGCGCCAGGTCGATGTGGATGCGCAGCGAGGTCACCTTGCCCTCGGCGTTCCGGTCGAGGATCGACACGCACGGCAGCGGGACGTGAGCGCCGCCCTTCGTCGTGTAGTGGGTGGTGACCTCGAGGATCGCGGTCGCCCCGTCGTTCTCGTCCCAGCGGTGGTGCACCTCGTGGCGCATCCCGCCGATCATCGCCCAGAAGCCCTCGAAGGCGTCGTGGATCGCGGCGATCCCGACCGTCGGCGGCTGGTTGCCGAAGACGACCACCGCGTCCTCGGCGTGCCGCGCGACGAACGGCTCCAGGCGTAGCGCGTCGACGTCGGCGTAGTAGTCGGTGACCCAGTCGGACATGCGATCTCCTCTGATCGTCAGACGGTCGCGCCGGCGGCGATCCTGCGCACGGCGTCGAGCGTTGCGGCGACCGCGGCGCGGTACATGCCGGTCATCCGGTCGGCGTGGGCCTGCTCGCCCGCCGACCCGCCCGGCTCGCCCGCGACCACCAGCGCGAAGCTGAAGCGCAGCGTGAGCTGGTCGGGCGTCTCGCCCTCGATCTCGTTGGCGATCGTGCCCAGCACCGGACCCGCGATGCGGGTGAACACGACGCGGTGCGGGTGCTCGAGCGTGATCCGCTCGGTGAACGCCTCGCCCTGGAGCACGATGTCGCGGTCGAACACCGTCTCGCCGTACCGGGCGGTCACGGTGCAGTCGGTGATCGCGGGGACGAACGGCAGCGCGTTCTCGGCCTTGCGCACGAGCCCGTCCCACAGGGCGTCGCGGCTGATCAGCGGCTCGCCGGGCTCGTTCACCGGGAGCGCGTGGGACACGAAGATCATGGGTGGATCCCCTCCGGGACCAGCTGTGGGCTGGAGATCTGGGGTTGCGTGACGGGCTTCTGGGTCGGCCCGAGCCACATGTCGATCGAGCCGCGCTCGGCCGGGTCGAAGTACCGGGGACGCCAGGCGGCCTCGTCGGTGATCCGCCGGACGCCGTAGGAGTACTCGTAGGTCAGGCCCTCGGGCCCGAGGAAGTAGAGGAAGACGGCACCCGACTGCGGGTGGCGCCCCGGCCCCATCTCGATGACGACGTCGTGCTCCTGCAGGTGGTGCCAGTTGCGGAAGACGTCGTCGAGCTCGGCGACCTGGAAGTTCACGTGGCACAGCCCCGGCCGGTCGCCGCGGAACACCGCGAGCTTGTGGTGCACCTCGTCGATGCGCATGAGGCAGGCGGCGTCGCCGATCCAGTCCGAGGCGCGGGCGTTGAACGTCGTCGACCAGAAGCGGTGCGCCTCGGCCACGTCGGGCGCGTCGAGGCAGAGGTGGCCGAACTCGGTGATCCCGGCGCCCCGCCCGTACCGCACCGGGCGCGCGAGCGTCTGCTGCCCGACGACGAGCTCGATGCGGTTGCCGAAGGGGTCGTCGAAGGCGACGAACTCGCCGACCCGCCGGGACCGCGCCTCGTCGGGATCGCCGCGGCGCACGGCGAAGCCGCGCGTCTCCAGCTCGGTCTCCGCCAGGGCGAGCGCGCCGGGGTCGGCCACGGTGAACGCCGAGGCGATGACGCCGCTCGCGCCCTCGACGAACGCCAGGCAGTGGTGGCGGCCGTCGGCGCGCAGGTGCGCCACCCCCGGCTCGCCACCGTCCACGTGCTCCAGCCCGACCACCTCGGTCGCGAAGCGGACGGCACCGGCGAGATCGGCCGCGCCGGAGCGGACGTAGGCGATGTCGACCAGCTCGATCACACCTTCAGAGTGGATACAGTTTCTAGTGATGTCAACCACGCCGACGGAGCAGCTGGGTGGGCATCGGGACGCATTGACGCGCTCACCAAGGTGTGCACACTCTGGACGCATGAGCACCCTCCCGGTCGATGCCGCCCGCGCCCCCGCCCCGACGTCCGCGGCGGGGGGACGACTCGCCGGTAAACGGGTGCTCATCACGGGCACCGCGGGCGGGCAGGGCGAGGCCGCGCAGGCGGCGTTCGTCCGCGAGGGGGCCCGTGTCGTCGGGTGCGACGTGCAGGACGGGGCCGCCGAGGGCACCGCGGCCGTGCTCGCGTCGGAGGGGTTCGACGTCGTCGGGACCACCGTCGACCTCGCCGACCCGGCCGCCGCAGCCCGCTGGGTCGAGGAGAGCGCCGAGGCCCTCGGCGGCATCGACGTGCTCTACAACAACGCCGCCGGCGCCGGGTTCGCCCCGTTCGACGACCTGACGCTCGACCTGTGGCGCCACGTGCTCCACGTCGAGCTCGACATCGTCTTCCACACCACCTCGCCCGCGTGGCCGCACCTGCTCGCGAGCGGCAACGCGTCGATCATCAACACCGCCTCGATGTCCGGGCTGCGCGGCATCGCCCCGCTGGGCCAGGTCGCGCACTCGGCGGCGAAGGGCGGGGTCATCGCCATGACGCGCTCGCTCGCGGCCGAGGGCGCCGAGCGCGGCGTGCGGGCCAACGCGATCTCGCCGGGCTTTGTGACGTCGCCGGCCACCGACAAGTTCGTCGGTGAGGAGCTGCGGAACTTCCAGATGGGGATGCACCTCATCCGCCGCCCCGGCACGGGGATCGACGTGGCCGCGCTCGCGGTCTACCTGGCCTCCGACGAGTCGGTGTGGGTCACCGGGCAGAACATCTCGATCGACGGCGGGGTCACGGCCGGCTTCCGCTGAAGCGCTCCCGGCGTTCCCAGTCGGCCGGGTCGTGCGTGACCCACACCGGCGCGTCGAGGGTCGCCGCGAGGCCGATGAGCCGGTGCAGCGAGGCCAGCGCGTCGGCGCGGACCATGTCGGCGGCCATCGGTGCGGGGCGCTCGAGGGCCTCGTGGAGATGCGCGGTGTCGCAGGAGAGCAGCAGGGGCCCGTGCGGCAGCCGCACCAGCACGCTGCTGTTCCCCGGCGTGTGCCCCGGCATCGCGAGCACGACCACCGCCCCGTCGCCGAACACGTCGTGGTCGCCGTCGAGGAACGCCCAGTCGCCGCCGCGCACGGGGTCGATGTCCCGGGTCCGCGCGAGGGCGGCCACGTCGGCGTCGCTGCCGTCGACCGCGCCCCGGTCGCCCGCGCCGAGCAGGAACCGCGCGTGCGGGACGTGGCGCAGCCCACCGGTGTGGTCGAAGTGCACGTGCGACACCACGACGTGCGTGACGTCGCCGGGCGCGACCCCGGCGCGCTCCAGTTGCCGGTCGAGACGCTGCTCCGGGGTCATCCGCACCTTCCCGCCCAGCTCCTCCCCGTAGACCGCGACGGGGTCCTCGGCGGCCTCCGGCGCGAGGCCGGTGTCGACGAGCACGAGCCCGTCGTCGTGCTCGACGAGGAATGTCGGCACCACCAGCTCGACGGGCCCGGGCGCGGCGCCGTCGAGCATGTCGGCGCGGTCGAGGCTCAACCGCGCCCCGTCGAGCGGGACGAGGCGGCGGGCGGTCCCGGTCGTCACGACGGGGGCATACCCGCCGCGACCGGGTAGCCGACCGCATGTCCGACCGTCTCGAGTTCTTCTTCGACCCCATCTGCCCGTTCTGCTGGGTGACCTCGCGGTGGGTCGTCGAGGTCGCGCGGCAGCGTCCCCTCGAGGTCACGTGGCGCCCGGTCTCCCTCGCGATCCTCAACGAGGAGATCAGCTACGACGAGCGGAGGAAGGCCTCGCCCGACTACCCCGACAGCCACGTGCGCGGCCTGGAGATGCTGCGGGTGGTGCACGCCGCCCGGGAGCAGCACGGCCCCGGCGTCGTCGGCGACCTCTACACCGCGCTGGGCGAGCTCGTCTGGGCGGCCGACCCGCCCGAGGGCGACGACTTCCGGGCCGTCATGGGCGAGATGGCCCGCCGGCGCGACCTGCGCCCGGCGCTGGAGCGCGTGGGCCTGCCGGCCGACCTCGCCGACGCCGCCGACGACACGTCCCGCGACGACGCCCTGCGCACCGAGACCCAGGAGGCCGCCGATCGGTGCGGCGGCGGGGTCGGCACCCCGATCCTGTCGTTCGACCCCCCGGACGGCCCGGCGCTCTTCGGGCCCGTCATCGACGCCCCGCCGGAGGGTAAGGAGGCCCTGCGTCTGTGGGACGCCGTGCAGACGCTCGCGCAGTGGCGGGGGTTCGCCGAGCTCAAGCGCACGCTGCGCTCGTTCCCGGACACCCCGATGTCGGCGAAGCTCGCGCGCACGGAGACGACGGTCCGGTAGGTCAGGGCCGGCGGGCCTGCACGATCCACGTCGCCGAGTCGTAGGTGACGCCGTCGGGGCCCTCGTGGGCGGCCAGGTCGTCGCGCAGGGCGGCGAGGATGCGGTCCCGGTCCTCCGGGCGCAGGTCACCCATCAGCCCCGACTGCAGGTCCGCGACGAAGGCGAACGCGTCGTCGGCGTCCGCGCCGTAGTACATCGGCGCCCGGTGGGCGGTGACCGTGACGTCGGCGAGGCCCGCGGCACCCAGGATGCGGTGGACGCGGTCGGGCTCGGAGAGCGACAGCGGGCTCGGGGCGTCGGTCGGTGGGGCGTTGCGGACGCCCGCGACCGCGAAGAACGAGCGCATCCACTCCTGGTGCTCGATGCCCCGCCAGGTCAGCAGCACGACCCGTCCGCCGTGGCGCACGCCGGTGGCGAGGTTGGTGAAGGCGGCGACGGGGTCGGCGAAGAACATGCTGCCGTGCCGGCTGACGACCACGTCGTACTCGGCGGGCGGGAACGGGTGGGTCTGGGCGTCGGCCTCGCGGAACACGACGTTGCCCACCCCGGCCTCGACGGCGCGGTGGCGCGCGATCGCCAGCAGGCCCGCGGCGATGTCCACGCCGGTGACCGGGCCGTTCACGGCGTCGCGCGCCGCGTCGAGGGACGTCCGCCCGGCCCCGCAGCCGACGTCGAGGACGGCCTCGGCCGGCGCGATCGCGGCGGCCTCCATGAACGAGGCGTGGTGGGCGGCGACGCCCGCGTCGAAACGGTCGGCCCAGGCCGTCCAGATCGTGCCCGTGGGGCCGTTCCAGGCCTCGTGCTGGGCGGCGTTCGCGCTCACGGCAGCTCCGGCGGCAGCCCGAACGACGCGAAGTGTGCGGCGCCGATGAAGGAGGTGACCGCCGCGATCCGGTCGCCGCGCAGCGTGAGCACGTCGATCGACCACGGCCGGTGCGGGGCGGCGGCGGGGGCGTCGGGCGGGCGGAGGTAGGACGCGAGCGCGACCTGCCCGTTGGCCACGACCTCGAGATGGCGCCACGAGCCGCAGTCGCCGCTCGCCGGCACGGCGCGCAGGAACCTCCCGACGGCCTCGACGCCTGCGTACCAGCGCCCGAGCGGCGGCATGGACCAGGTGACGTCCTCGGTGAGCAGCGCGACGAGCGCATCGGCGTCGCCGCGCTCCAGCGCCGTGGAGTAGCCGGTGACGATCGCGCGCAGGCGGGCGTCGTCGATCTCGCGCAGGGTGCGCTGCTGGTCGGTGGCCGGCACCTTCTCGGCGACCAGCTTGCGGGCCCGCTGCAGCGCGGAGTTCACCGAGGCGGTGGAGGTGTCCATCGTCGTGGCGATCTCGGCGGCCGAGAAGCCGAGCACCTCGAACAGCACGAGCGCCGCCCGCTGGTTGCCCGGAAGGTGCTGCAGGGCGGCGACGAACGCGAGCTCGACGGCCTCGCGCTCCTCGGCCCGGGCGCCGGGCTCGTCCGGGTAGGGGCCGAGCCACGCGACCTCGGTGAGCGGGACGTCCTGGGTGACGACGCGGTCGCTCGCGGGGCCGAGGTCCATCGGCAGCGCCCGGCGTCCGCGGGCGTCGACGACGTCGAGGCACACGCGCGTCGCGACCGTGTACAGCCAGGTGCGCAGCGAGCTGCGGCCCTCGAAGCGCCCGAGCCCGCGCCAGGCCTTCACCAGGGTGTCCTGGAGCGCGTCGTCGGCGTCGTGGGCAGAGCCGAGCATCCGGTAGCAGTGCGCGTGCAGCTCGCGGCGCAGCGGCGCGACGAGCCGGCCGAAGGCGGCGTCGTCCCCGTCGCGGGCGCGGGGGAGATCCGGGTCGGCGACCGCGTCGGTGAGGCTGGTCTCGCTCACCCGCCCGAGTCTGCCCCAGCGGGCCCCTCGGTGGTGGAGCCCCGCTCGAAGGCGTCGGAGACCTCGTCGAGGAAGAGCGAGATCGCGGCGGGCATCGACTCCCGGAAGGTCGCCAGGAGGGCCTGCGCCGCCACCGGCTGGAGGGCGCCGACGACGTCGCGGACCTGCTGGGTCCGGTCGGCGGGCAGCCCGTCACCGACGTACTCCGCCCAGACCGTGCGGCGGAACAGGTCGACGAACCGCGCGGTGACCGCACCGACATGGGTGGTCAGCTCTTCGCGCATGACGATGAGGTCGGCCGCCGGCATGCCCAGGCGCACCGCTTCCGCGCCGGCGCGCACCAGACCGGGGTTGGGGACGCGCACCCGCCCGCCGTCGAGGTGGGCGAGGAGGCCCGCGTCGGCGAGGGCCTCCCAGGTGTCGGGGCTGACGTCCACGCCGAGCCACTGGGCGAGCTCCGCGCCGTCCATCTCCAGCGCGGGCTCCGGCGCCCACGGGGCGAGCATGTGGAGGTACTGGACGAGCGCCTCCTCCGCCGACTGGCGTGGGGTCGACGACACGAGACGCTCGATGGCCGAGAGGGCGAACCCCTGCTCCTGGAGCTGGGTGATGAGCTCGAGGCGGGCGAGGTGCTCGGGTCCGTAGTACCCGGTGCGGCCCTGCAGCCGTGGCGGCGGGAGCAGGCCACGGGCGGCGTGCGCACGGACGTTGCGCACCGTCATCCCCGCGCGATGGGCGAGCACGTCGACGGTCATGCCCTGCCCGCCGGCTCCCGCGTCCCCCGTGTCCACCACCCTCCACGCTACTGATCGCCCTTCGTGACACCTCCAGACGACATATGACACGTGATCGTGTTTCATGACGCGCGTCACGGGTCATACCAGGGCAACGGTCGAGTAACTGTGACGGCAGGTTCCGGGTACCGCCGGTACCCTGTAGCGTGGCGGAGGTGAGCGACGTGAGCGATGGGCAGACCCCCGGCCGACTCCCCCGCGGTGTGCGGCGTCTGCGGAAGGTGGCGTCCCGTTTCACCACCCCGCTGCTCCCGGACGACTACCTCTCGCTGATCAATCCGCTGTGGTCGGCCCGCGAGCTGCGCGGCAAGGTCGTCAAGGTCGTGCCGGAGACCGAGGACGCCGTCACCCTCGTCATCAAGCCGGGCTGGGGCTGGTCGTTCGACCACCAGGCCGGGCAGTACGTGGGCATCGCCGTGTCGGTGGAGGGCCGGTTCCACTGGCGGTCCTACTCGCTGACCTCGCCGCCCCGGAAGGACCAGGGCCACCTGTCGGTGACGGTCAAGGCGATGCCGGAGGGCTTCCTGTCCCGCCACCTCGTGGAGGGTCTGGAGCCCGGTACCATCGTGCGGCTCGCGCCGCCGAGCGGTGAGTTCGTGCTGCCCGACCCGCCGCCCAAGAAGATCCTGTTCCTCACCGGCGGCAGCGGCGTCACGCCGATCATCGCGATGCTCCGGACGCTCGACCGCCGCGGCACGATGCCCGACGTCCTCGTCGCGCACTCGGCGCCCGACGCCGACAGCCTGATCTTCTCCGACGAGCTCGACCGGCTCGCGGAGAAGCACGACAACCTGCGGGTGCACAAGCAGTACACCCGCACCGACGGTCACCTCGATCTCGACAACCTCACCGACCTCTGCCCGGACTGGCGCGAGCGCCAGACCTGGGTGTGCGGACCGAACGCGCTGCTCGACGACGCCGAGCGCGTGTGGGCCGACGCCGGGCTCGACGAGCAGCTGCACGTCGAGCGGTTCTCGGTCGACCTGGCGGGCGGCGAGGCCGAGGGCGGCACGGTCACGTTCAAGCAGTCCGGCGCGGAGGTCGAGATCGACGGCGCCACGACCCTGCTGGAAGCGGGGGAGCAGGCCGGCCTGCAACTGCCGTTCGGGTGCCGCATGGGCATCTGCCACACCTGCGTCGTCCCCCTGCGCCAGGGCGTCGTGCGCGACCTGCGTGACGGCACCGAGCACCGCGCCGACGGCACCGGCGGCGCGGACTGGGACGCCGTGAAGGTCCAGACCTGCATCGGTGCCGCCGCCGGGGACGTCGTCCTCGACATCTGATCCACCCCCCACTGCGAAGTCGGAGGAACATCCGTATGGCCATCGCCGACGTCAAGGAGTTCGCCCACCTCACCGAGGCGGACGTGGAGGCCCTCGGACGCGAGTTCGACCAGATCCGCGCCGACTTCGAGGAGAAGCGCGGTGACGAGGACGCCGCCTACATCCGTCGTCTGATCACCATCCAGCGCCGGCTGAACGTGGCGGGGCGCGCGATGCTGTTCGGGAGCCACCGCCGCGAATTGTGGTGGGCCGGCGCGCTGACGCTGTCCGTGGCCAAGATCCTCGAGAACATGGAGATCGGCCACAACGTCATGCACGGCCAGTTCGACTGGATGAACGACCCGGAGATCCATTCGGCGACCTGGGAGTGGGACAACGTCTGCCCGGCCGACCAGTGGAAGCACTCCCACAACTACCTGCACCACACCTATACGAACGTGATCGGCAAGGACAAGGACGTCGGGTACGAGATCCTGCGCGTCCGGTCCGACCAGCCGTGGCACCCGTACTACCTCACCCAGCCCGTGGTGAACACGCTGCTGATGCTGGCGTTCGAGTACGGGGTGTCCCTGCACGACCTGGACATCGACGGCCTGGTGAAGCTGCAGCTCGAGGACCCGGAGGAGTTCCGGCGCAAGCTCGAGGGCATCGCGCGCAAGCAGGCCCGCCAGATCGGCAAGGACTACATCCTCTTCCCGGCGCTGACGGGCAAGAACTTCGTCCCGACGGCCACGGCCAACTTCTCGGCCAACATCATCCGCAACATCTGGTCGTACGCGATCATCTTCTGCGGGCACTTCCCGGACGGCGCCGAGGTGTTCACCGAGGAGGAGCTGGAGAACGAGACGCAGGGCGAGTGGTACCTGCGCCAGCTGCTCGGCTCGGCCAACTTCACCGGCAACCGGCTGATGCACATCATGTCCGGCTCGCTCGGCTACCAGATCGAGCACCACCTGTACCCGGACCTGCCGTGCAACCGGTACCCGGAGATCCAGGAGCGCGTGCTCGCGCTGTGCGAGAAGTACGACCTGCCCTACACCACCGGGTCGTTCCCCCGGCAGTTCTGGCAGGCCACGCGCTCGATCTGGCGGCTCTCGCTGCCGGCGAAGAAGCTCCGCGAGGCCTCGGAGCGCCGGCAGGCCCGCGGCCTGCCGCGCAGTGCGGGCGTCGTGCGGGCCGAGGGCGACCACGCGCCGTCGACCCCCCAGACGGCCCCGGCGCCCGCGAACACCCCGAAGCACCCCGGCCCGAACGAGTCCTGAGGCTCCCCGGCGGGTCGACGACGTGCCGGGGCCGCCCCGGCACGTCGTCGACGACCCGTCCGGTCAGGAACCGAGCGCCAGGACGTTGCAGACGTCCCCGCGCGGGCCCGTGCCGGTGAGCCCGCGCTGGGAACGGATACGCTCGGCGAGGTACTCGGCGTCGCGCCCCACGCCGGAGAACCGTCCCGACCCCCACGTCCAGAGCCACGGCAGGCCGAGGAAGTAGAGCCCGGGCGAGCTCGTCACGCCACGGGAGTGTGAAGGCGCACCACGGCCGGTGAACACCGGGACGTCGACCCACCGGAAGTCCTGGCGGAAGCCGATGCACCACACCACCGAGGTGATGGCGGTGTCGGCCAGGCGCAGCTCGAGGGTCTCGCCGTCGGGACGCCACACCGGGGTATAGCGCTCCTCGACGGGGGCGTCGACACCGCTGCGGGCGATGTACGCGTCGATCGTGTCCTTGATCGACTCGGAGACCTCGTCGGCGTGGTCGAGCCGCTCGGTGAGGTCGGGCTTGAAGTGCAGGACGCCGTCGCGGTGGTCGGTGAGCAGGCCGTAGAGCGACATCCCGGCCTTCGCGTGCGCGCGCAGGTCGATGTCGCGGCCCCCGTCGCGCCCGGTGACGTAGTGGTTGGCCTGCGCCCGCACGGCCTCGCGGCGCGGGTGCTCGGTGACGGGCATGTCGTAGTAGCCCATCTCGGCGAGCCAGTCGGTGACGTCGCGGCCGCGGTAGAACCGCGCCACCCGCGGGGCGTCGCCGACCACGAGGTGGACCTTCCGGCCCTCGAGGTGCAGGTCCTCGGCGATCTGGGCGCCGGACTGCCCCGACCCGACGACGAGCACCTCGCCGGGCGGCAGCTGCGCGCCGGAGCGGTAGTCCTGCGACTGGACCTGCGTGATCGTCTCGGGCAGGGCCTGGGACAGCGGCGGGGTGATCGGGGTGTGGTAGCCGCCGGTGGCGACGACGACCTGGTCGGCGGTGAGCTCGCCCGCGCTGGTCGCCAACCGGTACGTCCCGCGCTCGTCGCGCGTCACGCGGGTGACCTCGACGCCCTCGACGACCGGCGGGTCGACGAACGCCCGGTAGGCCTCCAGGTAGTCGACGATCTGGTCGCGGACCATGAAGCCGTGCGGGTCGTCGCCCGCGTAGGGGAAGTCGGGGAGCTGGCACTGCCAGTTGGGCGTGACCAGGCTGAACGTGTCCCAGCGGTAGGTCTTCCAGGAGTGCGCGACCTCGGCGCGCTCGAGCACGACGTGGTCGATCCCGCGCCGGCCCAGACACCGGCTCATCGACAGCCCCGCCTGCCCGCCGCCCACGACGACGACCGGCCAGTGCCCGCCCGACAACTCCATGATCGCTCCCCGCGTCGCTCGACTGCGGCTCACGATGCGCGGGCCCGGTTGCCGGGTGATTGCCTCCGGACTGCGCCGGTGTTGCCGCGTGTAACGGGTGCTCGGACCCGGCAGAGCACCTCGCCGGCCGTCAGAGGTCGACCAGGACGATCCCCACCGCGACCACGGCGGCCGAGACCGCCCGTCCGGGCCCGAGGCGCTCGCCGAGGAAGACGGTGCCGATGAGGGCGCCGAAGACGATGCTCGTCTCGCGGAGGGCCGCGATCGCGGCGGTGGCCCCGCTGGTCTGGGCGACGAGCACCAGGCCGTACGCCGCGAGGGAGACGAGCCCGCCGGCGAGGCCGGCGAGGACGACGGGTCGGCCGAGCCCGCGCAGCGCACGGCCCCGGCGCGCGAGCGCGATCAGCGGCATCACCGGGCCCTGGAGCAGGAACAGCCACGCCGCGTAGACGGCCACGGGGGTGGTGCTCACCGCCGTCGCGTCGACCACCGTGTACGCGGCGATGCTGACGCCCGTGGCCAGCGCCGCGCCCAGCGCCGGCAGCGACGACCACGAGAGCCGCCCACCGTCGAGCGCGAGGCTGAGCAGCCCGAGCGAGATCACACCGATCCCGACCAGCTGCAGGGTGGGCAGGTCCTCGCCGCGGGCGATCTCCACCACCGCCACCACCCACGGCGCCGTCCCCCGCGCCACGGGATAGACCTGGCTGAACTCACCGAGCTGGTAGCTCCACCAGAGCAGCAGCACGTAGACCACGTGGATACCGGCCGAGGCGAGGATCGGCGGCCACGCCGCGGCCGGGGGCGGGCCGAGCACGATCGCCGCGGCCCCGCCCACCACGACGTACGTCGTGCCGAGCAGGGCGAACCCGGCCAGGCGGTCGGGGACGCCGTGGGCGACGGCGTTCCACGTCGCGTGCAGCAGCGCGGCCAGCAGGGTGAGGGCGACGATGCCGGCGGAGGGGCCGGCGGTGGTCGCTGTCGTCACCGGGGAGGCTCCTGGGTGTCGCAACCACGTGTCGGGTCGGACCCTAGCTCCGCTCGCGTGCGGGACGCACGGCCTCGGGCGGTTCGGCGATCGGGTGGCCGAATGTCGGGTTGCGCCCCCTGTCGTTCCCGGTGGAGGTGGTAGGATCGAACACATGTTCGATAGCGGGTGGGCGGTGGTGGTCGACGACCACTCCGACTCCTCCGACTCCTCCGACTCCTCCGACTCGTCCGACTCGTCCGACTCGTCCGACTCGTCCGACTCGTCCGACTCGTCCGACTCGTCCGACTCGTCCGACTCGCCGTCCTGGTCGCAGTGGGCGCCGGGCCCGGAGCTCGCGGCGGGGTTGGCGGGGTCGCAGCCGCTGGATCTCGTGGTCGACGAGGGCTACGACGCGGTGGAGCGCCTGGCGGGGTGGGAGGCGCTGGTCAGCTGGGCGACCGGGCGACTGCACCGGGAGACCGCGGAGTACCTGCAGGCCTTTCAGGCCCGGGAGCGGGGCGCGGGGCGCGCGGAGCTGGCCGCGGAGTCGGTGGCCATGGAGGTCGCCACCCTGGGCCGGGTGGCGCCGCGCACCGGGGAGATCCGGGTGGCGCAGGCCGAGCGGCTGCTGGAGTGCCTGCCGGGCACCCTGGCCGCGCTGGAGGCGGGCCGGATCGCGTTGGGGCACGCGCGGGTGCTGCTCGAGCAGACCGAGAACTGTGACCCCGCCACGGCGCGGGCGGTCGACGCCGAGCTGTGGTCGCGGCCCGGCCGGGACCGCACCCCCACCCAGCTGCGAGAGGTGGTGCGGCGCATCATCATGCGCCTGGACGCGGGGAGTCTGCGCCGCCGCGCCGAGACCGCGGCCAAGGCGCGGGGGATGCGGTACTGGTCGGACGACCACGGCGCTACCGGGGTGCTGCAGCTGCGGCTGCCCGCCGACGAGGCCCGCGGGGTGTTCGCGGTCATCGACGCCCACGCCCGCCGCGCCGGTGACGACCCCGAGGGTCCCGGGCGGGACCTGACCCAGAAACGCGGCGACACCACCCGCGACCTCATCCTCGACGGCGCCACCGCCCGCGACACCCGTGACGCCCGTGACGCCGCTGGCCACTGCACCTGCTGCCCGGCAGAGAACCAGCAGGAGAACACCACCGACGACACCACCCACGGCGCGGACGCTGACGCTGACGCTGCTGACGAGGGAGCCGGCGACGACCGGGCCGATGACGACGCGACCGGCGAGGCCGCGACCGGCGAGGACGCGGCCGGCGAGGACGCGGCCGAGGAGACCTCCAGTGAGGACGCGACCGGTGACGACGCGACCGCTGCAGACGTGGCCGACGAGGACGCGACTGTCCACGACGTGCCCGGCGTGGACTCGTCGGGGCGGGGTGGGCCGGTGGACGGGCGGGATCCGGTGACCGGTCTGCGCGCCGGGGCGCGCTCGCCGGTGCGGACCGAGGTGCGGGTGCTGATCGGGTGGGACGTGCTGGCCGGGTTCTCCGACCGCCCCGGCGAGCTCGAGGGCCACGGCCCGATCCCCGCCGAGCTGGCCCGCCGCCTGGCCGGCGGCGGCCCGGACACGTGGTGGCGGCGGCTGTTCACCGACCCGGTCACCGGCACCGCCGCCCACCTCGACGCGCGCCGCTACCGACCACCCGCGGCGATGCGCGAGTTCGTCGGGGCCCGGGACCTGACCTGCGCCGCCCCCGGATGCCGGGTCCCGGCCGCGCGCTGCGACCTCGACCACGTCACCCCCTACGAGCACCGGCGCCCCGGCGGCGGCGCCGGACCCACCCACCCCGACAACCTGCGACCCGCCTGCCGGCGCCATCACCGCATCAAGACCCACGGCGGGTGGTCGGCGACCCTGGAACCCGACCCCGACGGCAGCGACACCCAGGTGATCATCTGGACCTCGCCGTCCGGGCACCGCTGGAGCGTGCGCCTACCCGAACTCGACCCACCCCGAGACCACGACACCGGTGACAGCGACCCGCCAGGCGCCACGAGCGAGAGCCTCCAGCCCCGACACACCAGCGCAGCGGGCTCTCCCTGGCCCTGGAACCTCGACTCCTGGCGACGCCGCGAAGCACAACCACCACCGGGCGACCCCTGGCGACGCCGCGCGGTCTGAACAGCAATAGCGACACACCCCGGGGAGCGATCTCCTTCCCGTTCGCCGGGAGTCGCGCTGCGCATCCGGCCCACCAGCCACGAGGGTGGCGGGGTGCGGACGGACTTGGTCGTCGTGGGTGCCGGGCCGGCGGGGTTGATCCTCGCGTGGTTGCTGCAGCGGGCGGGTGTGGCGACCACGGTGATCGAGAGCCAGCCCCGCGACGAGCTCGGGACGCTGCCGAAGGCGGGCATCGTCGAGTACCGCACCGTGCAGCTGCTGACCGCCGAGGGACTGGGCGGTGCCGTCCTGCCGTTCTCGGCCGAGAACCACCGGTGTGAGTTCCGGACCGCCGACGAGTCGGCGCTGATCGACTACGGCGCACTGACCGGCGGCCGCCCCCACTACGTCTTCCCGCAGCACCAGCTCGTCGACCGGGTCGCGACGTCGCTGCTCGACACGGGCGGCGAGGTGCTGTTCTCGCACCGCGTCACGGGCGTCGAGCAGGACGCCGACGGCGCGCGGGTGACGGCCGACGGTCCGGACGGCGCGTGCGAGCTGGAGGCGGAGGTCGTCGTCGGGTGCGACGGCGCGGGCAGCGCGGTGGCGCGCTCCCTGGCCGGCGTCGTCACCCAGCACGACCGCCGCCATCCGCAGCGCTTCCTCGTGATCAGCGCCGCGATGCCGCCGCTGGTCGACCACACGATCTACGCCGCCCACCCGCGGGGCTACGCCGCGCACATGCGGCGGCTCCCGGACGTCACGCGGCTCTATCTGGAGATCCCCGGCGACCAGTCACCCGCCGACTGGCCGCACGGCGACATCCGCGCCGAGGTCGGCCGGCGGCTCGGGGCCGACCTGGACGGCGTCGAGCTGCCCGAGGTCGACGTCCTCGACCTGCGGACCCGGGTGACGACGCCGATGCAGCACGGCCGGGTCTTCCTCGTGGGCGACGCCGCGCACCTGATCACGCCGGCCGGCGGGAAGGGCATGAACCTCGCGATCTTCGACGCCGTCGAGCTCGCCCACGGCCTCGTCGAGCGGTTCGGGCCGCAGGGCGACCCCGCCCGCGCCGAGCGCTACAGCGCGACCCGCCTCCCCGCGATCTGGCGGACCCAGGCGTTCTCCGACTGGTTCCTGCGGATCATGACCGCCCCGCCGGGCGCGGGCGACGAGCGCGACGGCTTCGGGCTCGGGCTGCGCGAGGGCTGGGTGTCCTCGCTGCAGCGCGATCCGCTGCTCCGGCGCTGGTTCGCCCACGCCTACGCCGGGGTCGACCCCGAGGAGTGACGCACGGCGGCCCCCGGCCCGGAGGACCCGGGACGGGGACCGGTGCGCCTCGGCGCCCTCGGGGGGATTCAGGCGCCGTGCGTCGTGGCCGACCGGTAGTCGGTGTAGGTGTACGGGTTGTCGAGGACCTTGGTCTCCGGGATGTCGGGGTTCATCCCCTGCTGCCAGGCGTCCTCGCCGAGCTCGCCGCGCAGGTGGTCGACGGTCTGCTCGACGGTGCGGCGGGCCGCGGCGAGGTCGACGCCGACGAGGCGGTGGTCGCGCTTGACGATGCGGCCGTCGACGAGGACGGCCTCGACGTCACCGCGCTGGGCCTGGAACACGATGTGGCCGTAGGGGCTGAGGATCGGGAACCCGACGGGCGAGTGCTCGTTGCGGATCAGCACCAGGTCGGCCTTCTTGCCGACCTCGACGCTGCCGAGGTCCGACGCGCGGCCGAGCGCGCGGGCGCCGCCCATCGTCGCCATGTCCACGACGTGCTCGGCGCGCAGCGCGTGGTGGGTGACGGTCTCGCCCTTGGCGTGCGCCTCGAGGTGCTCGCGGGACCGGTCGGCGGACAGCGTGGAGCGCATCGCGGAGAACAGGTCGCCGCTCCACCACATCGACGTGTCCATCGACAGCGACATCGGGATGGCGTGGGTCCGCAGCACCCAGGAGGGCGGGTAGCCCTGGCCGGCGCTCTGCTCGCTCTCCGTGGACACCGACACCGAGCCGCCGGTCGCGGCCATCCGGTGGTACGAGTCGGCCGACAGGGTCGCGGCGTGCACGTAGACGGTCTCCGGGCCCATGAAGCCGTGCTCGTGCATGAGGCGGATGCCGTCGTCGTTCGTCGCGCCCCACACGCCGGCGTGGGTGGTCACCGGCAGGCCGAGGTCACGGGCGACCTCGAACGCGGGCTTCTCCGGGAAGCTCGGGTCGCCGGTGACGTCGAACGCGAGCTGGAAGCCCTCGACGTCGCCGCGGCGCCGCTCGAGGACGTCGCGGAACCCGGGGTTCGCCGTCCAGTTGGCGGGCGCGTCCTGGATGTTGCCGTAGGCGAGGACGAAGCGGCCGGGCACGGCGGCGAGGGCGTCGACCGCGGCGTCGGCGTGCTGGGGGGTCTGCAGGTTGTGCGACCAGTCCACGCACGTGGTGACGCCGGCCTCGATCGCCTCGAGGGCCGCGAGCAGGTCACCGGCGTGGATGTCCTCCGGCCGGAACTTCTTCCCGTGGTCCAGGTAGTTCCAGACGAAGTACTGCGTGAGCGTCCAGTCGGCGCCGTAGCCGCGCATCGCCGTCTGCCACATGTGCCGGTGGGTGTCGATCATGCCCGGCATGACGACGCCGCCGCGGGCGTCGATCTCGTCGGTGCCCGCCGGCACCTCGAGGTCGACACCGATGGCCGCGATGCGGTCGTCGACGACGAGCACGTCGTGCCCTTCGAGCACGGTGTGGGCGTCGTCGACGGTGACGACCGTGCCCCCGCGCAGGACGACGGGCTGGCTCATGGAGAGGCTCCCTCGCTGCAGGATGAGTGGTGGATCAGCTACGGACGGTTGTCCGACCAGCGGTCGGATGACCCGGGTCACTGTTGTGCAGGGGTAGTGGAGTTGTCAACGACCGCGCGGAGCCGGGGGCGTGACCGCCAGCGGCCGGTGCTGTCCGTCTGGCGGTCGCTGCGGTTACGCTCCCGCCGTCAGGGCTCGTGACGGACCGGAGAGGTGGGGCGCCCATGCCGCGTGACGGAGCCGGTCCCGACTTCATCGAGGCCCTCGCCCGCGGGCTCGACGTGATCACCGCGTTCGGGGCGGAGCGCCCGGTCATGACGCTGGCCGAGGTGGCCGCGGCGACCGGGCTCGCCCGGCCGACCGCACGGCGCATCCTGCTCACCCTCGCCGAGCTCGGCTACGTCCGCGCCGGCGAGCGCGGCTACGTGCTCACGCCCCGGGTGCTCGACCTCGGGGTCGCGTACGTCGACGCCATGGGCCTGTGGGAGGTGGCGCGCCCGCACCTCGAACGCCTGGTCGCGCGGACCGGCGAGTCGTGCTCGATCGCGCAGCTCGACGGCTCCGACATCGTCTACGTGGCCAGGGTCGCGGTGCCGAAGATCGTCGCGCTGACCGTGCAGATCGGGACGCGCTTCCCCGCGCTGCCGACGTCGCTGGGCAAGGTCCAGCTCGCCGCCCTGCCGCCCGGCGAGCTCGAGCGGGTGCTCGCGGAGCCCACGCGCTCGGGCCTGACCCCGCGGTGGCGCCCGGACGTCGACGAGCGCGACGCCGCGCTGCGCGAGGTGCGCGCCCGCGGCTGGGCGCTCACCGACGAGCAGCTGGCTCCGGGGATCCGGTCGGTCGCCGCCCCGCTCCGCGACGGCGAGGGCCGCGTGATCGCGGGCGTGAACGTCAACTGCCACGCGGCCGAGACGTCGGTGGAGCACCTCCTGGAGCACCACCTGCCCCTGCTGCTGCAGGCCGCGGGCGACATCTCCGCCGACTTCGCGCGCCGGGAGGCCCTGCCGCGCGTGACGGCGCCCGCGTCCTGATCACGGGTTGACACCGGGCCGCGTGAGGGATTCGATCGTTCTGACGGACGAATGTCCGTCAGACGGACAAGGAGGCTGGATGGTCGACGTCGCGGAGGGCTCGGGTGGTCCGCTGAGCGGGCTGCTCGTCGCCGACTTCTCCCGCGTGCTCGCCGGGCCCTACGCCACGATGCTGCTGGCGGACCTGGGCGCCGAGGTGATCAAGGTCGAGTCGCCGCAGGGCGACGAGACCCGCACCTGGATGCCGCCCACCCGCGGCGAGACGTCGACCTACTACCTCGGGATCAACCGCGGGAAGCGGTCGATCGTGCTCGACCTGCGCACCGACGAGGACATCGCGGTCGCGAAGGAGCTCGCGCGGCGCGCCGACATCCTCATCGAGAACCTCCGGCCCGGCGGCATGGCCAAGTACGGGCTCGACTACGCGTCGGTCTCCGCCGACAACCCCGGCCTGGTCTACGCGTCGATCTCCGGCTTCGGGTCCACCGGCGGCGGCCACGTGCCGGGCTACGACCTCATGGTCCAGGCGGTCTCCGGGCTGATGAGCCTCACCGGCGCCCCCGACGGGCCGCCGTTCCGCGCCGGTATCTCGATCTTCGACGTCATGGCCGGCAAGGACGCGCTCATCGGCATCCTCGCCGCGCTGCGCCACCGCGACGCCACGGGCCGCGGCCAGCACGTCGAGCTCTCCCTGCTCGCCTCGGCGATGTCGGGGATGGTCAACCAGAGCTCGGCGTACGCCGCGGGCGGCGTCGTCCCCTCCCGGATGGGCAACGCCCACCCGAGCGTCGTCCCCTACGAGCCGCTGCCGACCGCCGACAACGACCTCATCGTCGCGGCCGCCAACGACGGCCAGTTCCGCAAGCTGTGCGGTGTCCTCGGCCTGCCCGAGCTCGCGGACGACCCGCGCTTCGTCCGCAACGCGGACCGCACCGAGCACCGCGACGAGCTCAGACCGATCCTGATCGAGGCGCTCTCCACCAGGGGCGCCGACGAGTGGTTCGACCTGCTGGTCGACGCCGGCGTCCCGGCCGGGCCGATCAACGACGTCGCCGGCGGCTTCGCCATCGCCGAGCGCTTCGGGCTCGACCCGGTGGTGCCCGTCGGCGAGGGCGACCGCGAGGTGCCGACCACGCGCAACCCGATCCGCTTCTCCGACACCCCGGTGAGCTACGAGCTGCCGCCGCCCGAGCTCGACGAGCACGGCGCCGAGATCCGGAAGTGGCTGAGCACCGATGCCTGAGTACACGCCTGAGTACACAACAGCCCTCGGGGCGTCCTCCAAGGACACGATCACCCTCCTCGGCCACGACCTGGCGAACGACGTCATGGGCGAGGTCTCCTTCGGCGAGCTCGCGTTCTGGCTCGCCACCCAGCGTCGCCCGTCGCCGGGGGAGACCCGGGTGTTCGAGGCCGTCCTCGCTGCGCTGGCCGACCACGGCTACACGCCGACGGCGATCATCAGCCGGCTGAGCCTCCTGTCCGCGCCCGACTCCGTGCAGGGCGCCCTCGCGGCGGGCCTGCTCGCCGGCGGGTCGCGCTTCCTCGGCGTCACCGAGGACTGCGGGCGGTTCCTGCACGACGTCCTCGTCGCGCAGGACCAGCTACCGACCGACGACGCCGGCTGGGACGACCTCGCCCGCACGACGGTGGCGCAGCAGCGCGAGGCGAAGAAGTTCGTCCCCGGCCTGGGCCACCACGTCCACAAGGACGGCGATCCCCGGACGCCGCGGCTCATGGCGATCGCCGCCGAGGAGGGGATCACCGGCCCGCACCTGGCGCTGTTCGCCGCGATCGGGCGCGTGCACCCCGAGGTGCTCGGGAAGACGCTCCCGCTCAACGGCGCCGGCGTCTGCGGGGCGGCGCTGGCCGACCTGGGGCTGCCGCTCGAGCTGCTGCGGGCGTTCGCCCTGCTCGCCCGCACGGCGGGGCTGATCGGCCAGCTCGCCGAGGAGCTGCGTCACCCCGTCGCGAACGACATCTTCCTGTCGGTGGATCTGAACAACCGACCGGTCGATCCTGACCCGTACGTCCCGGACAGCCTCTAAGCCACAGGAGGGTCGCGATGGCGCACCCCGTCACCCCCGCCCCAGTCACTCCTCTGACAGTCACCGAGGACACGATCACCGACGTCGCGGCCGAGCGGTGGGGCACGGCGCACGACCCGCGGACCGCGGAGCTGCTCACCGCGCTCGTCCGCCACCTCCACGCCTTCGCGCGCGAGACCCGCCTGTCCGAGGCGGAGTGGATGGCGGCGATCCGCTGGCTCACCGAGGTCGGGCAGATCAGCGACGAGAAGCGCGAGGAGTTCATCCTCACCTCCGACGTCCTCGGGCTGTCGATGCTGGTCGTGCAGCAGAACCACCGGTTCGCCGAGGGTGCGACGCCCGCGACGGTGCTCGGCCCGTTCCACATCGAGGGCTCGCCGGAGCTGGCGTACGGCGCGGACATGTCCGAGGGCCTGCCCGGCACGCCGCTCTACGTCCACGGCACCGTCCGCTCGCTCGACGGCGACCCGATCGGCGGGGCGGTGCTCGACGTGTGGCAGGCCGACGACGACGGCGCCTACGAGTCGCAGCTCGAGGTCGACGAGGCCCGCCTGCGCGCGAAGTACACGGCGCGCGAGGACGGCACCTACTGCGTGCGCACCATCGCCCCGCTCGGCTACGCGATCCCCATGGACGGCCCGGTCGGGCGCCTCATCCGGCAGACCGACATCAGCCACTACCGGCCGGCGCACGTGCACTTCCTGTTCAACGTGCCCGGCTTCGAGCCGCTGATCACGCACCTCTTCCGCGAGGGCGCGCAGTACCTCGACAGCGACGTCGTGTTCGGCGTGAAGCGCGAGCTGGTCGTGACGTTCACCGAGCGCGAGCCGGGCCCGACGCCCGACGGTGGCCACAGCGACGTCCCGTGGTGCGAGGCCGCCTACGACTTCGTCCTGCAGCCCGCATGAGCGCGCCCGTCCTGCCGACCTCGCTCGTCGGCAGCTACGCCCAGCCGGACTGGCTGATCGACCGCGCCCGGCTCGCCGACCGGTTCCCGCCCCGGGTGCGCGCCAAGGAGCTGTGGCGGGTCGCGCCGGAGCTCCTCGCGCAGGCACAGGACGACGCGACGCTGCTCGCGGTGCGCGCCCAGGAACGCGCCGGGCTCGACATCCTCACCGACGGGGAGATCCGGCGCGAGAGCTACTCGAACCACTTCGCCACCGCGCTCGAGGGGGTCGACGTCGACAACCCCGGCACCGCGCTGGACCGCAGCGGGCACCCCAACCCGGTCCCGCGCATCACCGGTCCGATCAGCAGGCCGGCGCCGATCGAGGTCGACGACCTGCACTTCCTGCGCGCGGCGACCGATCGCACGATCAAGATGACCGTCCCGGGCCCGTTCACGATGTCCCAGCAGGCCCAGGACGACCACTACGGCGACCCGGGCGCGGCGGCCATGGCCTACGCGGCGGCGGTGAACGCCGAGATCCGCGACCTGTTCGCCGCGGGCGCCGACGTCGTGCAGATCGACGAGCCGTACATGCAGGCCCGCCCCGACGCCGCCCGCGCCTACGGGCTCGACGCGCTGAACGCGGCGCTCGACGGCGTCACCGGCACCACCGCGGTGCACATCTGCTTCGGCTACGCGGCGATCATCCACGAGCGTCCGGAGGGCTACTCGTTCCTGCCGGAGCTGGCCGGCTCGCCGGTGAAGCAGATCTCGATCGAGACTGCGCAGTCCGGTCTCGACCTCGGCGTGCTGTCCGACCTCACCGACAAGACGATCATCCTCGGTGTCCTCGACCTCTCCGACCCGGCGGTGGAGAGCCCGGGCGTGGTCGCGGGCCGCGCCCGGCGCGCGTTCGATCGCATTCCGCCCGAGCAGCTCGTGCTCGCCCCCGACTGCGGGCTGAAGTACCTGCCGCGCGAGTCGGCGTTCGGGAAGATGCGGTCGCTGGCCGACGCGGCGAAGCGCCTGCGGGCGGAGATCCGGTCGGGCGGGGAGGGCGTGCCGACGCCGCGCTGAGGCTCACGCCTCCGTCATCGCGTCACCGAGGTCACGCACCGTCCTGCTGGAGCGGTCGGCGGCGAGCACGTGGCCGCCGGCCATGACGAGCGCGATCGGCCACTCGAGCAGGCCCAGCGCCGTGAGCCCGGCGATGCCGCCGACGAACGCGAGCTCGGGCCGCGACAGCTCGATGGTGCCCAGCCACGGGATCGGCAGGCTGACCCCGGCCGGCCCGGCCTGCCGGACGCGCTCGGCACGCGGGGCCTCCTCGGTCGGGGAGAGCTCGGGCATCGGCGTGGTCGTCATCGTCGCGGTCATCCCGGAGCGTGCCCGGCCGCCCGTTGCCCTACGCGCCCGACGGCGGCGGGCGGCCGCACGGGCGAGGACGGGCGCCCGTGCGGGTGATCGAGCGCGGCGTGGATCGGGTACCAGCGCGGCCGGAGACCCGATCGAGCAGGAGGAGTCCATGGCCGATCCGAGCGAGTCGACCAAGACGGCCCGTGCGGGCCAGCGCATCGCCGGTGCGGTGAAGCAGGCGGCCGGTGCCGTCACCGACAACCAGCACCTGCGTGCCGAGGGCGAGCTGCAGCAGGAGAAGGCCGACGCCGCCAAGGAGGCCAAGCGCGCCGACGAGTTCGCCGAGCAGAAGCGCGAGGAGGCCGAGGCCCGCGCCAAGGAGGAGGAGCTGGCCGTCGAGCGCGAGCGGCTGGCGAACGAGGACGCCGCCGCCGCCCGCGAGGAGCGCGCCGAGCAGGACCGCCGCGCGGAGCAGCAGCGGGCCGCACAGGACACGGCCGTGCGTCAGCAGGCCACCGAGAACGTGGCGCAGGCGCGCGAGCAGGAGCTGCGTCGCGACGAGGTGGACGCGGTGCGCGAGCGTGCCGCCGCCGAGGGCCGCGCGCAGGACGAGGAGGTCCGGGCGGAGCGGGCACGCCGCGACGCCGAGACCATCGAGAAGCTGGAGGAGGACTGAGATGGCGCCGCTGGCAGGAGTGCCACGGACGATCGTGTCGCTGGGGTTCGGGGTGGCCCGGCTGCCCGTCGACGTGCTCGCGCAGGTGACCGGCAACACCGGCAACCGCGAGTGGGGACCGACCCTGGCGTTCGACAGCGTCGAGGCCACCGTGCGCGGAGTCCTGGGCTCGGTGCTCGGCGACCCGGAGCTGGCGCAGCAGGGCCGGATCCAGGACGCGCGCGTCGCGCGGCGCACGGAGGCCGCGGAGCGCGAGCAGGCCGCCGACGCGCGGCGCGAGGTGGCCGACGACCGGCTGCAGCAGCGCCGCGAGGCCGACCAGCAGCAGCGCGAGCAGGTCCGCGAGCAGACGGCCACCCAGAAGCAGCGCCTCGACGAGGAGCGCCGCCAGCGGGAGAAGAAGGCCGAGGAGCGCGAGCAGCAGCGCAAGGAGCAGGCCGAGCGCGACCGGGCGAAGGCCGAGGAGAAGATCGACGCCGACGCCCGCGAGGCGCACCGGACGCGGGTCGCCGAGGAGACCGAGGCGGTCGCGGCGGAGCGTGAGGCCGCGGAGAAGAAGGCCGAGGCCCTCGAGCTGGCCGAGGCGGCCGACCGGGCGGCGAAGAGTCGCTGACGGACGGCCGCGACCCGTGGACGACCGAGAGGCCGACCGCCAGGCCCTGGTGGCCCGCTACCGGGAGCTCGTCGACCACGAGCTCCCGGCGGCGGCCGCCCGCGGGCGCTGGGTGATCCGCAACGACCACTGCTTCGGGCGCGTGCTGCTCGACGACGCCGTCGGGGCGTGCTGGTACGACGTCCTCGACCGGCGGGCCGGGGCCGCCCACCGGCAGCTCGACGACGACCGCCTCGCCCACGCGGTCGCCCAGGGGGAGCGGATGCTCGCCGAGGGCGACCCGCTCGTCCGCGCGCTCGACGCGCGGTCGCTCGCGTGGCGGGGGAAGGCTCCGAAGCGTGAGCCGGGCCGGTGCGCGGGTGGAACGGGCTGCGAGCACAGGATGTGACGTGGACCGCACAGCTCGGCGCACGGCATGCTGCGTCGATGGCGGCGCCCGCCCGGACGGCCCGGGACTCCCTGACCGTGCTGTGCCGGGCGCTGCTCGAGGAGGTCGACGAGCTCGCCGACCGGCTCACGGCACGGATCGTCGAGCGCGAGGACGTCTACGGCCTGCTCGGCGTCCCGGTGCACGACGACCTGCGCACGACGTGCCGCGCGAGCCTCGAGCGGCTGCTCACCCAGCTCGCCGGCGACCTGCCGCCCGACGTCGACGCGGGCGCGCTGACCGTCGACACCGGCCGGCGCCGCGCCCGCCAGGGCGTGCCGCTCGAGGTCGTGCTGCGCGCCTACCGCCAGTGCGGCCGGCTCGTCTGGGAACGGATGCGGGCGGTGTCACAGGAGCGGTTCGCCGGCGGGCACGACGCGTCGTTGCTCGTCGTCGCCGACGACGTGTGGCGCATCCTCGACGCGAGCTCCGACCGTCTCGTCGACGCCTACCGGCGCGAGGAGACCCGGCTGCGCGGTGCCGAGATCGGCCGGCGCTGGGCGGTGCTCGAGGGTCTGCTCGCCGGGCGTGGCCACGAGCCGGCCTGGGCCCGCGACGCCGCCCGCCTGCTCGACGTCGACCCCGAGGCGGCCGTGCTGTGCGTGGTCGCGCCCGCGGCGGGAGACGGAGCGCAGCGGAGCTCGACCCGAGGGGCGGGGGACGACGACCCGCTCCCGGCCGTGGAGATGCCCGGCGCGATCTGGCACGTGCGGTCGGCGGAGGTCGTCGGGGTCGTGATCGGCGCCCGGGTCGGCGAGGTCGTCGCGGCGCTGCGCCCGCACGCCACGGGGCCGGTGGGGGTGTCGCCGACCGTCGAGGGCCTCGGGCAGCTCGACGTCGCCTACCGCTGGGCCCGCCTGGCGGCGCGGACGGTGCCGGCCGGGGTGGTCGCGGACCTCGACGACCGGCTGCCCGAGGCGCTGCTCGCCGAGGCGGCCGACGTCGTGCCCCGCCTGCGCCGCGCCGCGCTCGGCGACCTGCTCGACCTGCCCGCCGCGGAGCGGGGCACGCTGCTCACCACCCTGCGCGCGGTGCTCGACGCCGACGGGTCCCCGTCGCACGCCGCGACCGCGCTCTACTGCCACCGCAACACCGTGATGTACCGGCTCGCCCGGCTCGAGGCGCTCACCGGGCGCCGCCTCGCCGACGCCCGCGACCGCCTGCTCCTCGGGCTGGCGCTCGTCGCCCCGGACGAGGACTGAGCCGCCCGTGGAGCTCGATGTCGATCCTTTCGCCCTCGACGTCCTCGCCGACCCCGTCCCCGCGGACACCGCGATCCGGGAGGCCGCGCCGGCGGTGTGGCTGCCCGCGCACGGGGTGTGGGCCACCGGGCGCCACGAGGAGGTGTCGGCGGTCTTCCGGGACTGGGGGACGTGGACGTCGACCGCGGGGACGGGGCTCGCCGACATCCGCCGCGGCGAGGGCTGGCGCCCGCCGAGCGTGCTGCTCGACGCCGACCCGCCCGCCCACACCGCCGCGCGCCGGGTGATGAACCGCGTGCTGGCCCCGCGGGCCCTCGCCGACCTGGAGGCGCGGTTCGCGGAGGTCGCCGCCGCGGTGGTCGACGACGCGGTCGTGGCGCGCGAGGTCGACGCCGCGGTCGCCCTGGGCGAGCGCTTCCCGATGACCGTGCTGCCCGACGCGGTCGGCCTGGCCGTCGAGGGCCGCGAGCACCTCCTGCCGTACGCGGCCCTGAACTTCGAGTCGATGGGGCCCCACAACGCGCTGCGCGCCGAGGCGGAGCGCCGCGCGGGCGGGGCGCGGGAGTACGTCGCCCGGCAGGTCCGCCGCGAGGCGCTCACCGACGACGGGATCGGCGCGGCGATCTACGCGTTCGCCGACGCCGGCGACATCACCGAGGCGGACGCCGCGCTGCTCGTGCGCTCGTTCCTCTCCGCCGGGATCGACACGACGATCCTGGCGCTGGGCTCGGTGGTGCACGAGCTCGCCCGCCGCCCCGACCAGTGGGCGGCCCTCCACGCCGACCCCGGCCTCGCCCGCGCCGCCTTCGAGGAGGGCCTGCGCCTGCACACCCCGAGCCCGGTGATCGGGCGGACGGCGACGCGTCGCGTGGTGATCGGTGAGGCCGAGGTCGGTGCCGACCAGAAACTGCTCCTCATGCTGGGCGCGGCCAACCGCGACCCGCGCCGCTGGGACGCCCCCGACACCTTCGACCTCCACCGCCGCGCCGCGGGCCACACCAGCTTCGGCGCGGGCGTGCACAACTGCGTCGGCCAGGTGATCGCGCGGATGGAGGCCGAGGCGCTGCTGGGCGCCCTCGCCCGCCGGGTGGCGCGGCTCGAACCCGCGGGCGAGTCGACGCCACGGCTCTCCAACTGGCTGCGCGGCTTCTCGTCGGTCCCCGTCCGCCTGGTCCCCGCCTGACCGCTCGTGTCAGCGGAGTGGCTCCACGGACGTTGAGTGTCCGTATCTCCACTCCGTGGATCCCGGCCCGGCTTCCGGTATCCGGAAACCGGCGTTGGGCACGAGGCGTGACGAGCCGCACACTCTGCCGATCCGTGCCGCCGACGCCACCGGAGGGCTCATGACGGCCGTGCACCCGCTCGATCTCCCCGACAGGGCACCCCGCGCCTCCACCGGGCCGGTCGTCGCCCGGGCCCTGCGCCTGCTCGAGGCGTTCTCCGACGACCGCCCGAAGCTGACCCTCAGCGAGATCTCCCGACGCTCCGGGGTGCCGCTGTCCACGGCGCACCGCCTCATCGCCGAGCTCGAGACCTGGGGCGCCGTCGAGCGCGACGCCCACGGCCGCTACCAGGTCGGGCTGCGCCTCTGGGAGGTCGGCGCGCTGGCCCCGCGCGGCCCGGGCCTGCGCGAGCGGGCCCTGCCCTACCTCGAGGACCTCTGCGCGGTGACCCGCGAGAACGTCCAGCTCGCCGTGCGCGAGGACGACGAGATCGTCTTCGTCGAGCGCCTCGCCGGCACCCGCGCCGTCGGCGTGCTCACCCGCGTCGGCGGCCGCTGGGCGATGACCGCGACCGGCGTCGGGCTCGTGCTCCTGGCCCACGCCCCGGCGGACGTCGTCGGACGGGTCCTCGAGGGGCCGTTCACGCGCCACACGCCCTGGACGCTCACCGACCCCACCCGGATCCGCGCGGTGCTCGCCGCCGTCCGGACCCGCGGCTACGCCGTCAGCGAGCGACAGATCACCGACGACGCCACCTCCGTCGCCGCCCCGATCCACGACGCGTCGGGCGAGGTCGTGGCCGCGCTCTCGGTCGTCGCCCACCACGACAGCCCGCCGGTCTCCGTGCTCGCGCCGCTCGTGCGCACCAGCGCGGCCGGCGTCTCGCACGCCCTGGCCGCCGGGCGCCGGCGCCGGACCCACTGACGAACCGGAGATCCCATGACCGAGGAGACACGCTCCGGCCGCGAGGTCCGCAAGGTCGCCCTCGCGAGCCTCGTCGGCACGTCGATCGAGTGGTACGACTTCTACATCTACGGCCTCGCCGCCGTGACGGTGTTCGCGCCGCAGTTCTTCCCCCAGGTCAGCTCCCTGACGGGCACGCTCGCCGCGTTCGCGACGTTCGCGGTCGGGTTCGTGGCGCGACCCATCGGTGGCGTCGTGTTCGGGCACCTCGGCGACCGGATCGGGCGCAAGGCCACGCTCGTCACGACCCTGGTGACGATGGGTGTCGCGACGACGCTGATCGGCCTGCTGCCCACCTACGCCGCCATCGGCGCGCTCGCCCCGGTGCTGCTCGTGCTGCTGCGCCTCGTGCAGGGCTTCGCGGTCGGCGGCGAGTGGGGCGGCGCGGTGCTGATCTCGGTGGAGCACGCGCCGGAGTCGCGGCGCGCCTTCTACGGCAGCTTCCCGCAGCTCGGGGTGCCGATCGGGCTCATCGCCTCGAACGCGATCTTCCTCGTGCTCGCCGCCGCGATGCCCGCCGAGGCGTTCGCGACGTGGGGCTGGCGCATCCCGTTCCTGCTCAGCGCCGTGCTCGTGCTCGTCGGGCTGTGGGTGCGGCTGCGGATCGAGGAGAGCTCGGAGTTCGTGGCCGTGCGGCGGGCCGGCTCCATGACGCTGCCGCTCGCCTCGGTGCTGCGCCACCGCTTCCCGCAGGTGCTGTGCGGCATCGCGATGTTCACCGGGATCACGGGCATCGGCTACATGGCCGCGACGTACACCATCCAGTACGGCACGAACGCCCTCGACCTGCCGCGGGCACCGCTGATCGCCATCGTGCTGGTCGTCGCGGTCCTCGAGGTGCCGCTCATCCTGTGGGTCTCGGCCGGCGCGGACCGCTGGGGCCTGTCCCGCACGATCGTCGGCGGCAGCATCGCCACCGCCGTCGTCGCCGCGGTCTTCCTGCCCCTGCTCGCGTCCGGGTCGCTGCTGCTCATCGCGGTGGCGGTGGCCGCGGCACGCTGGGCGTCGGCGCCGATGTGGGGACCGTCCGCCGCGCTCGCCGCGGAGTGCTACCCGACCGAGATCCGCTACAGCGGCGCGTCGGTCGGCTACCAGCTCGGCTCGATCGTCGGCGGCGCGCTCGCCCCGATCTTCACGACGCTGCTGCTCGCCTCGCCGCTCGGCATCGCCGGGGCCTCGGGCTACCTGATCCTCATCACCCTGCTCTCGGGCCTCGGTGCCCTGGCCGCCGACCGGATCGTGCGCCGGTCGGGGACGCGGGAGCCGGCCGTCGCCTGACCCGACCCCGCGGAGATCACCAGGCCGAAAGGCACCTCGCAGGCACCCCTCGAGGTGCTTTTCGACCTGCTGATCATGCACGGCACGGCTGGCCGCGACAAATCCCATAGGATATGGTCCGGCGTCGTGAGTGGGTCCGAGACGGCCCTGCTCGGCAAGCTCGCCGGAGCCCCGGCGCTGCCCGAGCAGGTCGAGCTGCAGTTGCGGGAGAAGATCCTGTCCGGCGGGCTGCGCCCGGGCACGTTCCTGCGCCCCGACCGTCTCGCCGTCGAGCTCGGCGTCAGCCCCACCCCGGTGCGCGAGGCCCTGCAGGCGCTGCGCGCCGACGACATGGTCCGCGCGCTGCCCCGCCGCGGTTACGTCGTCGCCCCGCTCGAGCGCGGCGACGTCGTCGACCTGTTCGCGGTGCAGGCCCGGCTCACCGGTGAGCTCGCGGCCCGCGCGGCCGGGGCGCTCGACGCCGAGGGCCTCGCGACGCTGCGGACGCACGCCGCGCGGGTCGACGCGCTGATCGAGGACGGGGAGCCCGGGGAGCTCGCCGAGGCCGAGCGCCGTTTCCACGCCGCGCTCAACCGCGCCGCGGGCGCGCGCAAACTCGCGTGGCTGGTGGGGCGCGCCGCGCACTACCTGCCGCCGCGCTTCTACACCGACCGCGAGGCGTGGCGCGCCGCCACCGTCGCGGCGCACCGCACGCTGCTCGACGCGCTCGCGTCGGGCGACGCCGACACCGCCCGGGCGGCGATGGAGGGTCACGTCCTCGACGGGCGTGACCTGCTGGTCGCCCACCTCGAGGCGGTCGGCTTCTGGGACACCGAGAGCTGAGGAGCCCGACCATGCCCGTCACCCTGACCGAGGAGCAGCAGGACCTCGCGAACGCCATCGGCGAGTTCGCCCGCCGCGAGGTGCCGGACAAGGCGCGTCGCGACGAGCTGACCGCCGAGGGGCCGCACTCGATGGAGGTCTACCGCAAGATGGCCGAGCAGGGCTGGCTCGGCATCGCGCTGCCGGAGGCGTACGGGGGGTCCGGCGGGTCGATGACCGACCTGCTCGTCTTCCTCGAGGAGACCTCGTACCACCAGATCCCCATCGGCGGCTTCGGCACCACGATCATCACCGCGGCGGCCCTCGAGCGCAGCGGGTCCGAGGAACAGAAGCAGCAGCTGCTCGGCGACGTGGTGAACGGCGAGCTGCTGGCGATCTCGATGTCCGAGCCCGGCGCCGGGTCCGACGTCGGCGGCCTGACCTGCAAGGCCGAGAAGTCCGAGAACGGCTGGGTGGTCAACGGCCAGAAGACGTGGTGCTCCAACGCCCACATCTCGAAGCACATCCTGCTGGTCGCGCGCACCTCCACCGAGGGCGGCAAGCACGAGGGCCTGACGATGTTCATGGTCCCGACCGACGTCGAGGGCCTCGAGATCCACGGCATCGAGACGATGGGCGGCAAGGAGGTCAACGACCTCTACTTCACCGACTGCCACCTGCCCGCCGACGCGGTCGTCGGCACCGAGGGGCAGGGCTGGCGCCAGCTCATGGCCGGCCTGAACCTCGAGCGCATGATCCTCGCCGGGCTGATGCTCGGCCTGGCCCGCCGCGCGTTCGACGACACCGTCGCCTACGTCAAGGAGCGCCACCAGTTCGGCCGGCCGGTCGGCAGCTTCCAGGCGCTGCGCCACCGCATCGCCGACAACGCGACCGACCTCGCGGCCACGAAGCTCCTCGTCCACGACACCGCGCGCACGATCGACGCCAACCCGGGCGCCCTGTTCCCGCGCGAGGCGTCGATGGCCAAGCTCAAGGCCACCGAGATCGCCAAGCACCTCTCGCTCGAGGGCATGCAGATGCTCGGTGGCTACGGCTACGCCACCGAGTACGGCATGGAGCGGCTGCTGCGTCAGAGCGTCGTGAGCACCGTCTACGGCGGCACCAGCGAGATCCAGCGCGACATCATCGGCAAGTCCTACGGGCTCTGACCCAGCTCCCGCCGCAGCGTGTCCTTGACGATCTTGCCGGTGGCCGTCCGGGGCAAGGGCTCGTCGCGCCAGATGACGGTCGCGGGCACGGCGAACGCGGGCAGCGTCGCGGCCAGGGCGGCCTGCAGCGCCACGGTGTCGGGGGTCGTTCCCGGGTCGGCGACGAGGACGGCGGCCACGTCCTCGCCGAGCCGCGGGTGGGGGACGCCGACGACGGCGGCCTCGAGCACGCCCGGCTGGGCGAGCAGCGCGGCCTCGACCTCGCCGCAGTAGACGTTCTCGCCGCCGCGCACCACGACGTCCTTGGCGCGATCGACGACGTGGACCCAGCCGTCGCCACGCAGCCCGAGGTCGCCACTGTGCAGCCAGCCGTCGCGCAGGACGGCGGCGGTGGCGTCGGGGTCGTGCCAGTACCCGCGCATGATCTGGGGTCCGCGGAAGCACAGCTCGCCGACCTCGCCGTCGGGCACCTCGTCCCCGGTCAAGGGGTCGACGATCCGCAGCTCGGTCCCGGGGACGGGACGGCCGACGCTGTCGGGGTGGGCGGCGTAGTCGGCGCCGGTGTTGGCGCAGACCGCCGACGTCGTCTCGGTCGCGCCGTAGCCGTTGGCCGCCGAGGCGCGCCCGGCGAGCTCGGTGGCGACGCGGCGCACCAGCGAGGGCGGGATCGGCGCGCCGCCCATCGCGACCCGGGTGAGCGAGGCGGTCTCCGCCGGGTGGTCGATCGCCAGCTCCACGACGTCGCGCAGCACCGAGGGGACGCCCGAGGCGTTCGTCAGCCGCTCGGTCGCAATGAGGCGCAGCGCCTCGTCCGGGTCCCAGTGGTGCAGCAGTGCGAGCGTGGCGCCGGAGAGCGCGGCGCCGTAGAGCCCGTTGAGCCCGGCGATGTGGAACATCGGGTACGCCAGCAGCGTCCCGGGTCGCCCGGGCGTGGGCGCGGGCTCGCCGCGCCGCGCGGCCGCCAGCTGGTTGGCCCGTCCCAGGCAGGCGACGTTGAGCGCGTTGGTCACGTGGCTGCGGTGGCTGGTGACGACGCCCTTGGGCGCGCCGGTGGTACCGGACGTGTAGATGATCGTGGCCGTGTCGTCGGGGGTCACCGTGACGTCCGGCAGCGGGTGGTCGCCGGCCCCCACGACGTCGCCCCACGCGAGCACGCCCGGCGGCGGATCGCCCCGGACCGCCACGACCGGGGGGAGGTCGTCCTGTCCGGCCAGCGCCGCGACCCGCTCGGGGTCCGCGACGACCACCCGGGCCTCCGCGTGCCGGAGCGCGCCGGCCAGTTGCTCGCCGGTCCACCAGGCGTTGAGCGGCACGACGACGAGGCCGGCGACCACGCCCGCCCAGAAGGCGACGGTCCACTCGGGCACGTTGCGCATGGCGATCGCGAAGCGCTCGCCCGGGCGCAGCCCCTGGTCGTCGACCAGCCAGCGGGCGAGCGCGCGCACCCGGCGCCGGTGCTCGCCCCACGGGCAGCGCTCGTCCCCGTAGACCGTGGCCGTGCGGTCGTCCGGCGCCGGCGAGGTCAGGTAGAGCTCGCGCAGCGTGTGCGGCCCGCGCTCGTGGACGCGCATCGCCACGCCGTCGACGCTCACCGGGACCATCGCGAACTCCCCGCCCGGCGCGGTGAGCTCCGTCAGCACCGGGCCGAGCCCGACCCGGTCGGCGTGGTCGGTCACGCGGAGGGCTTCCACCCCAGCGCCGGGCCCAGCTTGGTGGCCATGTCGGTGAGGATCTGCACGTAGTCCTCGTGCTCGAACGTGAACGGCAGCGCGAACACGACCTCGCGGACCTCGCGGAAGGCGGCGTCGGCGTACAGCTTCTCGGCGACCTCGTCGGACGTGCCCAGCACGTCGGGGGCCGCGAGCAGGCCCGGTCCGGGCGGGCCCATCGGTGCGGACGTGCGCGGCGTGCGCTTCGCGACGTAGGCCTCGTACTTCGCCCGCTGCTCGGGCGTGGCCGAGTCGGTGGGGATGACCACGAGGCCCTGTGAGACGCGGGCGCCGTCGCCGTCGGGGTGGTGGGACTTGAACAGGGCGATCTGGCGCTGCTGGATGGCGGCGAAGTCCCACTTGCCGTCCTGCTCGAGGTCGCCGTCCTCGGGCTTGATGATGTTGCTCGTCAGCAGGTTCAGCCCCTGCTCGGCGGCCCACTGCGTCGAGCGCTTGCTGCCCGCGCCGTACCAGATGCGGTCGCCGAGGCCGGGGGAGTGCGGCTCGACCCGGGCCGAGAACTCCTCGAAGCCCGCGGTGCCCGCGAACGTGCTCACGGCCTCACCACGGATCATCCGCAGGAGCCGGGCGACGCGCTCGTAGGTCAGGTCCTCGCGGTCGGCGGTGTCGGGGTAGAGCGCGGCCTTGACGTCGTCCCAGTGGATCGGCGGGCCGACGCTGAACCCGGGCTCGAGCCGCCCGCCGGAGAGGATGTCGACGGTGGCGAGGTCTTCCGCCATCCGCAGCGGGTTCTCCCAGCCCAGCGGCGTGACCGCGGTGCCCATGGCGATCCGCGAGGTGCGCTGGGAGAGCGCGGCCATGATCGCGATCGGCGAGGAGATGCCGGTCTGGAAGTGCCGGTGGCGCAGGTAGACGCTGTCGAACCCGAGCTGCTCGCCGAGCTCGGCGACCTGCAGCGTCGACTCCATGCCGGGGCCGGGGTCGTCGCCGTCGAAGGTTCCGAGCGTGAGGAATCCCAGCTTCTCGAGCGGGACGTCGGGCGTGGGCACGGCGGGGCTCCTCTCCGGGGGTCCGGTGACCGGGTCAACGGCAGCCGCCGCGGGAGTGTTCCCTAGAGCGCGGCGGCGGCCGCGGTCGCCACGGCCTGGTCCTGCTCGCCCGTCCCGCCGCTGACCCCGACGGCCCCGACGACGGCGTCGCCGGACATCAGCGGCACCCCGCCCGCGAAGATCATGACGCGTCCGTGGTTCGAGTCCTGGATGCCGAAGAACTGCCCGCCGGGCTGGGCGTTCCCGGCGAGGTCCTGGGTGGAGACGTCGAACGCCCGCGCGCTGAACGCCTTGTTGATCGCCACGTCGACGCTGCCGATCCACGCCCCGTCCTGGCGGACGTGGGCGACGAGGACGCCCCCGGCGTCGACGACGGCGATGTTCATCGGCTGGCCCTGGTTCGTCGCCTCCTGCTCGCCCGCGGCGATGACGCGGCGGGCGTCCTCCAGGGTGACGGTCTCGATCGTGCGCATGGGCGGTCCTCTCTCCGACGACGGCGGTTCGCACGCCGGACGGGTCGACGCCCCGCCCATCGTGGCCGTGCCGCCGGGCACCCGTCGAGCCCCGCACCGTCACCGGGCTCACGGCGGACTGGTCCGTTGGAGGGACGTCGCGGCCGCCGCGAGCCGCTAGTGTCGACCAAGAGTGACGCGAGGACGGAGTGATCATCGTGGCGACCACGCGTGGGTTCCTCGGGCGGCGGCGGGAGCGCGATCCGCGCCTGCCCCCCGGGCAGTACGACGTCGGGGCGGGCTGGCCAGTGCTCACCGCCGAGGCGACGCCGCGCGTCGACGCCGACCGCTGGAGCGTCACCGTCGACGGGCTCGTCGACACGCCCACGACGTGGACGCTGCGCGAGCTGCGCCTGCTGCCGCCGTCGGTCTACGCGGGCGACATCCACTGCGTGACGACCTGGTCGAAGCTCGACACCAACTTCACCGGCATCTCGCTCGACACGCTGCTCGACGCCGTCGGCGTGCAGTCGGGGGCGAAGTACATCGTCGAGACCTCCACCACCGGCTACACCACCAACCTCCCGCTCGACGACGTCCGCGGCGGCAAGGCCTGGCTGGTGTGGGAGCACGAGGGCAAGCCGCTGACGCGCGACCACGGCGGGCCGGTCCGGATGCTCGTGCCGCACCTGTACTTCTGGAAGTCCGCCAAGTGGATCGAGCGCATCACGCTGCTCGACCACGACGAGCCCGGGTTCTGGGAGGTGAACGGCTATCACGAGCGAGGCGACCCCTGGCGTGAGCAGCGCTTCGACGGGGACTGACGACTTCGCGGTCCCCGACGACCGCGCCGGCGGCCCCAACGACCGCCGGGCCGCGGCGAAGTGGCGCGACGCCCGGGTGGTCGAGGTCGCGCACCCGGAGGCCGACGCCGTGGTGCTGCGCCTCGCCGTGCCCGAGCGCGTCCAGCACCACCCGGGGCAGCACTACGTCGTGCGCCTGCGTGCCCCGGACGGTTACACCGCCCAGCGGTCGTACTCGGTCGCCTCGGCGCCGTCCGACGACCTCGTCGAGCTGTTCGTCGAGCGCATCTCCGACGGCGAGGTGTCGGGGTTCCTCGCCGACGTCGTCGAGAGCGGCGACGACCTCGAGGTCCGCGGGCCCATCGGGCGCTGGTTCGTGTGGAGCGGGCGCACGCCCGCGATCGCGATCGGCGGCGGCAGCGGTGTCGCCCCGCTGCGCGGCATGCTGCGCCACGCCGTCGACCTCGGGCACCCCGAGCGGCTCCGGATGGCCGTCAGCGCGACGACCCGGGCGCGCCTGCCCTACGCCGACGAGCTCGAGGCCGCCGGCGCCCGGATCGCCCTGACCCGCGAGCCCGGGGGCGGGCGCCTCGACCCGGCCACGATCGCCGGGCTCGTCGACCCCGACGCGACCGTCTACCTCTGCGGCTCGGCGCGCTTCACCGGGGCCATGGAGAGGCTGCTCGTCGACGCCGGGCAGCCCGCGAGGACCATCCGCGTGGAGCGGTTCGGGCCGACGGGCTAGCTGTTCTGGCCAGGGGCTCAGTGCAGCCGGCGCTGCCAGTCCTTCGGGACCCGCGCTGTCGGGCCGGGGACGCCCTGGTCCTCCGGGTGGTTCTGCGCGCCGGCGAGCACCGGGCCGTGCCCGACCGAGCCGTCGCGGTCGTCGAAGAACCAGTCCTCGCCGGGCTCGAAGCTCGTGAGGATCGGGTGCCCCTGGTCGCGGGCGTGGCGCGTCGCGTGCTGGCCGGGCGACGAGTCGCAGCAGCCGATGTGCCCGCAGGCCGCGCAGCGGCGCAGGTGGAACCACCAGCCGCCGTTCTCGTCGCACTCGAGGCAGCCGGTGCCCGACGGCTCGGCGTGCGCGTCGATCTCGTTGGTCATGAGGCCTCCTGCGGGTGCGGTTCGTCCAGTCCGAGCTCCCGGCGGTCGCGTGCGGGGACGTCGCCGAGGTACTCGGGGTGCTTGCCCAGCCACTGCTGCGCGTAGGGGCAGCGGGGCACGACGGCGACACCCTCGGCCCGGGCGGCCTCGAACACCGCGCGCACCAGCTGCCCCGCCAGCCCGCGTCCGCCGTACGCGTCGTCGACCTCGGTGTGGACGAGGACGATCGCCGGCGGGACGTCGCCGCCACCCCGCCGTCGGTGGTGCACGACCCGTCCGGCCTCGACGCCGTCGACCCGGAGCACGAACGCCCGGCGGTCGGGGTCCTCCCGGATGTCGATCTCGCTGGTCCCGTCCATGACCTCATCCTGCTCCCGCCGCGCCGTCGGCGCCCGTGAGGTCGAGCACCCGGCGTTGACGCCGACGACGGCGCGGCGAATTATTCGGACCGATCGGTCCGGGACTGTCCGGTCCAGAAGGAGGAGCCATGAGGGACGCGGTCATCGTGGACGCGGTGCGGACCCCGCTCGCCAAGGGCAAGCCGGGCGGCGCGTACTCCGGGGTGCACCCGGTGGAGCTGCACGCGCACGTGCTGCGGGCGCTCGTCGACCGGACGGGGCTCGACCCGGCCGAGGTCGATGACGTCGTCGGCGGCGCGGTCGAGCAGGTGGGGGAGCAGAGCGGGAACACGACGCGGTTCGCCGCGCTCGCGGCGGGCTTCCCGGAGTCGGTGCCCGGCGTGACCGTCGACCGCCAGTGCGGGTCGAGCCAGCAGGCGCTGTCGTTCGCCGCGCAGGGCGTCGTCGCCGGGGCCTACGACATCGCGATCGCGTCGGGCGTGGAGTCGATGTCGCGCGTCCCGATCGGCAGCCAGACGCTGGTCGACGGCGTGCGCCAGGACGTCGCCGGGCCATCGGTGGGCGCCCGCTACGCGCCCGGCCTCGTCCCGCAGGGCGTCAGTGCCGAGCTGATCGCCCGGCGCTGGGGGTTCTCGCGGGCCCAGCTGGACGAGTTCGCGCTGGCCAGCCACCGGAAGGCCGCGACGGCGTGGGCCGAGGGCCGCTTCGCCGCCGAGGTGGCGCCACTGAAGGCGCCGCGCGCCGACGGCACGGTCGGCCAGCTGGAGGTCGACGAGACGGTCCGGCCCGGCACCACGCCCGACGCGCTCGCCGGCCTGCGTCCCGCCTTCGCCGCCGAGCACTGGACCGAGCGGTTCGGTGCGATCGACTGGACGGTCACCGCCGGCAACGCGAGCCCCGTCAACGACGGCGCCGCGGCCCTGCTCGTCACGACGCCCGAGGTCGCCGCGGCGCACGGCTGGACGCCGCGGGCCCGGGTGCACACCGCCACGGTGACCGGTGACGACCCGGTCCTCATGCTCACCGGCATCATCCCGGCCACGGCGAAGGTGCTGGCCCGCGCGGGGCTCGGCCTGGGCGACATCGACGCGTTCGAGGTCAACGAGGCCTTCGCGTCGGTCGTGCTGGCCTGGCTCGCCGGGACCGGCGCCGACCCGTCCCGCGTCAACGTCCACGGTGGTGCGATCGCGATCGGCCACCCGCTGGGCGCGAGCGGCGCCCGGCTCGCGACGACCCTGCTCGGCGTCCTCGAGCAGACCGGCGGGCGCTACGGACTGCAGACCATGTGCGAGGCCGGCGGCACCGCCAACGCCACCATCGTGGAGAGGCTCGACCGATGATCGTCTCGGGGAGGAACGCGCTGGTGACCGGCGCGAACCGCGGCCTCGGTGCCGCGCTCGTCGAGGAGTTCCTCGCCCGCGGGGCCGGCACGGTCTACGCCGCGTCCCGCCACCCCCGCGGTGTGGTGCACCAGGACCCGCGCGTCGTGCCCGTCCGCCTCGACGTCACCGACCTCGCGACCGTCCGCGCCGCCGCCGAGCAGGCCGGGGACGTCGACATCCTGGTCAACAACGCCGGCGTGGGCGGCGCGGGCTCGCTTCTCACCGCCGACCCCGAGCGCGCCCGCGCGGAGATGGAGACCAACTTCTGGGGACCGGTCGCGGTGCTGCGGGCCTTCGCGCCGGTGCTCGCCCGGCGCGGCGGGGGCGCGGCCGTCACCGTGCTGTCGGCGCTGTCGTGGGCGGCGATGCCGGGCGCGGGGGCCTACTCGGCCACCAAGGCCGCGGCGTGGTCGTTCACCAACACCGCGCGGGCCGAGCTGCGCGACCAGGGCACGCAGGTGGTCGGGGTGCACCTCGGGTTCATGGACACCGACATGGTGGCCCACCTCGACGTCCCGAAGATCGCCGCGCCCGTCGTGGCCCGGTCGATCGTCGACGCCGTGGCGTCCGGGGCGGAGGAGGTGCTGGCCGACGAGCCCAGCCGGGTGCTCAAGGAGGCGCTGGCCGGCCCGCCGAAGGGGCTGGAGATCTAGCCCTCGGTGGTCTCCTCGCGGGCCCGCGGCGTGATCCGCACCCGCGACACGCGGTGCCCGTCCACGGCGGCGACGACGAACCGGTGGTCGGCGTCCTCGACCGCGTCGCCCACCTCGGGCGTGCGGCCGAGCAGCTGGAGGACGAAGCCGCCGAGGGTGTCGAACGAGCCGTCGGGCAGCTCGACGCCCGTCTGCTCGGCGACCTCGCTGCGGTGCAGCAGGCCGTCGACCTCGGAGGCGCCGTCGGTCGGTCGGGTCGCGACGGTCTTCGGGTCGTACTCGTCGCGGATCTCGCCGACGATCTCCTCGACGAGGTCCTCGACGGTGACGATCCCGTCGGTGCCGCCGTACTCGTCGATGACGAGGGCGAGGTGCCCGCCGCCGCGCCGCAGCACCGACAGCGTGTCGATGACGGGCTTGCTGCCGGGCAGGACGGTGATCGTGCGGACGATGTCGCGCAGCCGCGGCGCGTCGTCCCCGGCCCTGACGTGGGCGGTGAGCACGTCGCGGACGTGGACGAAGCCCAGCACGTCGTCGACCGACTCGCCGATCACGGGGTAGCGCGAGTGCGGGCGGTCGGAGAGGTGCGCGACGGCCTCGGCGGCGGTGAGGTCGGCGTCGAGGAAGTCGACCTCGGTGCGCGGCACCATGACCTCGCTGATCACGCGGTCGGTCGCCTCGAAGGCGTCGGTGAGCAGGCGGCGCTCGTCGTCGGTGAGCGTGCTGGTGGTGCGCACCATGTCGCGCAGCTCGTCCTCGCTGACCTCGTCCTCGGTGTGCTTGGGATCGACGCCCAGCAGGCGCACGACGCCGTTGGTGGAGACCGAGAGCAGCCAGATCAGCGGGCGGGTCAGCGAGGCGAGGCGGTCGAGCACCGGGGCGGTCGTCAGCGAGACCCCCTCC
Source organism: Actinomycetospora aeridis (assembly GCF_037400275.1). Taxonomy (NCBI): domain Bacteria; kingdom Bacillati; phylum Actinomycetota; class Actinomycetes; order Pseudonocardiales; family Pseudonocardiaceae; genus Actinomycetospora; species Actinomycetospora aeridis. Next base: position 220,526 of record NZ_JBBEGL010000001.1, read on the forward strand.
GGGTTCTGCAGGGCCAGCCGCTTGGGCACGAGCTCGCCGGCGACGAGCGACAGGTACGACACGAGCGCGGTGACCAGGACGAGGGCGACCGTGGCGGCGAGCGCCACCGGCAGCCCGATCCCGACCAGCCCCGGCTCGAGGCGCCCCGCGAGCGTCGCGCCGCCGTAGCTCGAGGCGAAGAACCCGGTGAACGTGACGCCGATCTGCACGGCCGAGAGGAACCGGTTGGAGTCGCCGCGCAGGTGCGCGACGGCCCGGCCGCGGGCGCCGCGCTCCGCGAGGGCGCCCACCTGTCCGGAGCGCAGCGACACGAGGGCGATCTCGGCGGCGGCGAAGAAGCCGCCGATCAGGACGAAGACCAGTACCAGCCCCAGCTCGAGCACGACGTCCACCCGGTGATCCTCCCAGCCGGGAGGTACCGGGCCCGTGGGCGAGGGTCACGACGGCTCCGCGCGAGGCGTGCGCGGCGGGGGAGTAACGTGGGTCACAGCGGTCCGACGACCGTCGGGCTGTGATCGGAGGTCCTCCCATGACCGACGCCAAGCGCGAACCCACGGCTCCTCGCGAGCGGCACGATGCCGACGAGCCGGTGAAGGCGGGCAACCGCTCCGGACTCGTCGAGGCCGCCCGGATGTGGGCCCGCCAGAAGGGCATGGCGGTGCCGTCCACCGGCCCGCTCCCGCACGAGATCATGGCGCAGTACAAGCGCCGGCAGACCTGGGAGTAGTCACCCCGGGCGCAGGACCGCCCGCTCGTCGTCGGTGAACACCACGCGACCGGCGAGCACGTCGTCGAGCGTGATCCCCGAGGCGGCGGGCGTGTCCCAGCGGGCCGTGGAGTCCGCGAGCTGGAGCAGCGTGCCGAACGCCGACCGCGGGCGGACGAACGCCTCGCGCCAGTGCGGGCTGGTGAGGTCCACGTCGACGACGTCGTAGCCGAGGCCGGTGAGGCGCGCGACCGCCACCTCGACGTCCTCGACGATCAGGGTCAGGTGGTGCACGCCCTCGCCGCGGCGCTCCAGGAACCGCGCGACCGGGGCGTCGTCGCGCAGCGGCGAGATCAGCTCGATCTTCATGCCGCCCGGCAGGGCGAACTGGGCGACGCGGATGCCCTGGTGGTCGTTGTCCCCGCCGAACAGGAAACGCCCGCCGATCGCGCCCCCGAACAGGGCCGCAGCCGCGCCGACGTGGCGGACGGCCACGGCGACGTGGTCGAGGCGCAGGACGCCGGCGTCGGCGGGGATGCCTGTGGGGATCTCTGCGGGGATCACGCGTGGGCCGCCATGCGCTCGATCGTCGCAGCCGGCCCCTCGGCGTCGCCGGGCACGGCCCCGGGCGTGAGCGCGATCGGCAGGTCGACGCCGGCCCGTCGGAGTGCCGCGACGCGGCGGGCCACGTCCTCGCCCGACCCCAGCGCGCACATGGCGTCGACGGCGGCGTCGTCGACGGCACACAGGGCCGCCTTCCGGTCGCCCTGCTCCCAGGCGCCGGCGGCCTCGTCGAGGCGGGCGAAGCTGCCGCGGAACGACGGCCGGTGGGTCGGGACCATCGCGTACTGCAGCACGAAGCGCCGCAGGCGCTCCTGCGCCTCGTCGATCCGGTCGCCCGCGTAGGCCCAGAAGGAGGCCGCGATCCCGACCTCGTCCGGGTCGCGACCTGCCGCCCGCGCGCCCTCGCGGACCAGCGCGATCTTCGGCCCGTACTCGTCGGGCGGGGTCCAGGTCAGGAACGCGACGTCGGCGACGGCCCCGGCGACCCGCAGCATCCGCGGGTTCATCGCCGCCACGAGGATCGGGACGTCGACGGGCGCCATCCCCGCGCGGAAGCCGTGCGAGCGGACGTGGGTGCCGTCGACGTCGGTGCGCTCGCCGCGGAACACCGTGCGCAGGGCGGCCACGTACTCCTCGAGGCGCGCGCGGGGGGCGTCGAACGGCAGGCCGTGCCACCCTTCGACGATGATCGGGCTCGACGCCCCGAGCCCGGCGAGCACCCGACCCGGCGCGAGCGAGGCCAGCGTCGTGAAGCCCATCGCCGTGAGCACCGCGGTGCGCGGGTAGACGCCGACGATGCCGCTGCCCAGGCGGATGCGGCGGGTCGAGGCGGCGATCATGCCGAGCATCGCGAAGACCTCGGCCCCGGCGACCTCGCCGACCAGGACGTCGGTGCACCCGGCGTCCTCGGCGAGCCGCGCGAGGTCGAGGTACTGGCCGGCCGAGAGGCCCTCGTCGACGGGGAGGGTGACGCCGAGGCCGCTCAGGACGGTCACGGTCGTACCTGGCGGGCCACCGCCGCCGTGTCGTACCAGGTGGAGAGCTTCTCGATCGTCGTGCCGGTCCCGTCGAGGTCGAAGACGTCGACGGCGTCGAACTCCACGGGGGCCCCCGAGCTCGTGCGCCCGGAGAAGTGGATCTCGACGGTGACGACGGTGCCCGCGACGGCGACCCGGGTGACCTCGTCGTGGTGCACGGGCAGCGCGGCGAGGACCTTCGGGAAGTGGGCGGCGATCTCGTCGCGGCCGTGTCGGGTGGGCGCGCCGACCGTCCTCAGCACCGCGCCGGGGGCGAAGACCTCGCGGATCGCCGCCCAGTCCTCGTCGTTGACGGCGGCGAAGTAGCGCTCGACGGCCGGGGGCGTCACCGGCCGAGCCTCGTGCGCAGCTCCGACATCGCCCCGAACGACCAGCGCGCGAGGGACGGGTCGCCGAACGCGGTGATGTTCCACATGACGAGGTGGCGCAGGCCCTGCGCCGCGTACTCCTCGACCTGCTCGGCGACCTCGTCGGGGGTGCCGCAGAACGCGTAGTGGCGCACCACGGCGGGCGGGATGGCGTCGATGATCCGCAGGGACTCGGCGCGGTCGATGGCCGTCGGGATGAAGTCGTGGAAGCCGGAGCCGTCCGGGTAGGGACCGTCGACGCCGAGGTCGCGGAACACCTGGGCGGGCAGGAGCACGCACAGCGCGCGCACCAGCGGCGCCTCGGTGAGGCGCTGCACGGTCTCGGCGTCGGGACCCATGAGGACGTAGCCGAGCATGCCCGGGGTGATGGCGTCGGGGTCTCGGGACTCCTTCTCGGCCTCGGTCCGGATCGTGGTGAGGGCCTGGCCGTACTCCGCGGGCCCGAGCTTGGTGGGCAGCCAGCCGTCGGCCTTGCGCCCGGTCAGGCGCAGCATCCGCGGGCCGTGGGCGGCGGTCCAGATCTCGGGTGGCGTCGCTCCGTAGGGCTGCAGGCCGAGGACGGCCTTGTCGAGCCGGTGGAAGCGGCCCTCGTGGTCGACGGGTCCGTCGGCGGTCATGAGCAGGCGCATCACGTCGATGCCCTCCTCGAGCCGCGCGACCGGCCGGTCGAACGGCATCCCGTAGGGCGTCGCGTTGAGCTGCTCGCCGCTGCCGAGCCCGATGATCGCGCGGCCCTGCGTCACGTGGTCGAGCGTGAGCGCGGTCTGCGCCGCCATCGCGGGGTGGCGGCGGATGAGGTCGGTGACGCAGACGCCCACCTTGATCCGCTCGGTGGCCGCGCCGACGACGCCCATCATCACGGCGGGGTCGAAGTAGACGTGCGGGTTGGCCTGGTGCTCGGCGAGGGGGGTGAGGTCCGGCGTCCACATCGTGTCGGGGTGCCACCCCATGAGGTGGTCGGGCCACCACACGGCGTCGAAGCCCTCGTCCTCGCTGCGCTGGGCGAACTTCACCGCCGCCGCGGCCGGCGGCATGATCTGGCCGGGGACACCGAGTTCCATCAGTAGCGCCACCCGTCCCCGAACGTCGCCAGGCGCCGGCCGAGGTACTCCTCGACGACGGTCAGCGCGGCGCGCGCGGCACGGTCGGTGCCGACCCCCCGGCTGCGGAACGTCTCGCCGGCGAACCACAGCCCCTCGGGGCGCGGGGGGCGCCAGTGCGGGCGGTACGCGCCGACCAGGCCGGGCTTCTGGATCACGCCGAAGCTGGGCTCGAAGACGAGGTGGCGACGGCGCCAGACCGTCTTGCCGAACCCGGGCCACATCGTCACGACGTCCGCCTCGAAGCGCTCCATCTCGCGGCGCAGCCAGGCGCGGTCCCGGCCCTTCTCGCCGGGGAAGACCCCGCCCATCACGTGCAGCTGGGTGCCGTCGGGCGAGCACGTCGGGTCCATCGCGGTCTGGTTGAACATGAAGCCGCCGAGCTCGGTGTTCGGCGTCCTCAGCCAGGTCGAGAGCTCGCGCGGGTCGTACTGGTGCACCGGCTCCTCGGTCGCCAGGTACAGCCCGAGCCAGGCGATGCGGAACTTGTCCTGCGCGAGGAACTTGATCTGCTCGGCGTACCAGTCGGGCAGGTCGCTCTCGTCGACGACGTTCAGCACGTGCCAGACGGGCAGCGTGCAGATGACGTGGTCGGCCTCGAGGATCTCCTCCTCGAAGAACTCGTTGGGCAGCACGCGGGGCTGCCGGGCGATGGCGACGCCCTTGGTCACGCCGTCCTCGATGACGACGCGCTCGACGGGGGTGGAGAGCCGGAGGTCGCCGCCGGCCTTCGTGAACGCGTCGGCGAGGTCGGCCCACATGCCGTCCCAGCCCTGGCCGGGCCAGCACGAGTAGGCCGCGGTGTTGCGTTCACTGAAGTGCATCTTGCGGGGGAAGAGGTTGTCGCTGGCGGAGTGGTCCCACCAGTTGTCGGTCATGCACTCGAGCACGGTGATGAACTCGAAGAGGTCGATCACGCCCTGGTCGTCGGTGTACTGGTGCAGCCACTGGCGCAGCGGGCGGTCGTCCCACCGGTCGAGCTCGTCCCACTCGGTGTCCAGCAGGGCCTTGATGACCTTCTTGAGCTCGCCCTTGCTGCCCGAGTAGCGGTCGCGGATCGAGCCCCAGCGGTTCTTCTCGTGGTCCCACACGGGCATCTCGGCGGAGACCTCGCCGTGCTGCAGCGTCTTGCCGACGTGCTCGAAGACCTTGGTCAGCCCGGAGCCGGGGTCCTCGATGAGGTGGCCGCCGACGTTGACCGTGAACCCCTCGTCGGGCACGGCCATGCCGCGTCCGCCGAGGTAGGGGGAGCGTTCGAGCAGGCACACGCGCTTGCCCTCGACGGCGAGCAGCGACGCCGCGGTCAGCCCCGCCGCGCCGGCTCCGATGACCACGACGTCGTACTCCGCCACCCGGGCCTCCCCGTCTACCAAACGACCGTTCGACAGCGTGGCAAGTCGCCGTGCTCCCGGTCAAGCCGCTTGGCATGATGCCGCGGTGGCGACCACTCCCAAGTTCGGCTGGCTCTCCCCGGTGATCGGGAACCGGTGGAGCGACCACCGCCCCATCGCCGCCGACCAGGACACCGCGATCCTGCCGACGGCGCTCCCGCACTTCGACTCGCTGTGGATCGCCGACCACTTCTACGGCTTCGACCAGAAGACCGACCCGTTCCTCGAGGCGTGGACGACGCTGACGTGGCTCGCGGCGCGCCATCCCTCGGTCGAGCTCTGCCACCACGTGCTCGGCGTCGGCTACCGCCACCCGCCGCTGCTGGCGAAGATGGCCGCGACGCTGCAGTACCTGTCCGGCGGGCGCTTCGTGCTCGGCATCGGCGCCGGCTGGCGCGAGCCCGAGTACGAGGCCTACGGCTACGACTTCCCCCGGCCCGCGGTCCGCTTCGCCCAGCTCGAGGAGGCGATCACGATCTGCCGGCGGATGTGGACCGAGGAGGACCCGTCGTTCGAGGGCCGGTACTGGCGCATCGACGGCGCCGCCGCCCCGCCGCTGACCGACCCGCCGCCCCGCGTGTGCATCGGCGCGGCCGGCGAGCAGATCGGGCTGCCTCTCGTCGGGCGGCTGGCGGACATGTGGAACGGCCCGTTCAAGGGCGAGCCGGAGGACTTCGTCCGGCGCCGCGACATCGTGCGCCGTGCCGCCGAGGAGGCCGGCCGGGATGCGGACCGGATCGAGGTGTCCGTGACGCTGGAACGCGCGCTGCCCGAGAGCGACGACGACTCCGCGCGGTTGGTGGAGGAGCTCGCGGCGAAGCGCGACGTCGGCGTCGACCACTTCGTCATGGACTTCGGCAACCCGGCGTCCACGGAACCGGTGCTGCGCTTCGCGGAACAGGTCATCGCGCCGCTGCGGTCCTAGTCGCGGCGCGCCGGTCTCGCCCGAGATCAGCAGGTCGAAAGTCACCTCCGAGGCCCCCCGGGAGGTGCTTTTCGACCTGCTGATCACCGCGGAGGGAACCGAACGGGCCCGGCGTCCCTCCAACACGGTGTGGACCTCACCCAGCCCTTCCGTGGATCCGAAGCGATCGGGGCGGGCCTGGCCACGCGGCGACGTCTGCGTGGGCCGGGCTTCCGCGAGCTCGGACGCGACACCTACGTGGCCGCCGGCGTGGCCGTCGGTGACCTGCTCCGCATCCGCGCCGCCGTGCTCGAGGTGCCCGGAGCGGTCGTCGGCGGCTGGTCGGCGGTCCTCCTGCACGGGGTGGACGCCGCCCCCGAGGGCGACAGGCCGATCGAGCTCGTCGTCGGCCCGCGCCACCTCCGGCGCACCCACCCGGGGAAGGCGCTACGCCAGGACGTGCTCGGCGACGACGAGGTGGAGCTCGTCGACGGCACCCCGGTGACGACGCCGATCCGCACCGCGGTGGACCTCGCGTCGCGCGCCGATCACGTCGAGGGCGTCATCGCCGTCGACGCGCTGGCACACCACTTCCGGTTCCGACCCGAGGAGCTGCTCGACCATCCGGTGCTCCGCGACAACCCGCGGGGGCGGCGGCGCCTCGTCGCGGTGGTCGCGGACGCCGACGCCCGGGCGGAGTCGCCGCCGGAGACGCGCACACGCCTGATCCTCCGCGCCGCGCCCGGCATCCCGGAGGCGACGCCTCAGCTCGTCGTGCTCGACGACGGCGGCGGGTTCATCGGGCGCGTCGACTTCGGGTGGCGCCAGCTGCGGACAGCACTCGAGTACCAGGGCGAGCACCACCTCGTCGACAAGCGGCAGTGGCGGCGGGACGCCGTGCGCACGACCCGACTGGCGGGCGCCGGCTGGCTGATCCTGCCCATCACCGCCCACGACCTGTTCGTCGACCCGCGCGGATTCGTGCGCCGGGTCCGGGTCGCCCTGGCGCGGCGGGCGCGCGAGCTGGGCGTCCCCTTCCCGTGATCAGCAGGCCGAAAAGCACCCCCGAGGGGCATCGGGAGGTGCTTCTCGACCTGCTGATCACCCAGGGGCGGGACTGGTGGGCGCCCTTGACCCGCCCGGGTGTGATGCTAGTCTCCCCGGTGCGTACCAAACGATCGGTAGGTGCGCTAGCAACGACGTCTTCGCAGGTCGGGGGACCCATGACGGCCACGCTCGAACCGCCGGACATCCTCTCGCCGGAGTTCGCCCGCGACCCGTACTCGGCCTACCGGCTGCTGCGCGACGAGTTCCCGCTCGTGTGGCACGAGGCCATGCAGACGTACGTGATCAGCCGCTACGACGACGTGCAGCGGGCGTTCAAGGACCCGGTCTTCACGAGCGAGAACTACGCGTGGCAGCTCGAGCCCGTGCACGGGCGCACGATCCTGCAGATGGAGGGGCGGGAGCACTCCACGCACCGCGCGCTGGTGGCGCCCGCGTTCCGCGGGAAGGCGCTGCAGGAGCACTTCGGGCCGACTATCCGGCGCAACTCGCGCGACCTCGTCGACGCCTTCCGCGCCGACGGCCACGTCGACCTCGTCGACGCCTACGCGACGCGGTTCCCGATCAACGTCATCGTCGACATGCTCGGGCTGCCGCGCACCGACCACGACCGCTTCCACGGCTGGTACACGTCGATCATGGGGTTCCTCGGGAACCTCGCCGGTGACGAGGCCGTGGCCGCGGAGGGCCTGCGCACCAAGGCCGAGTTCGAGGACTACATGATCCCGCGCATCCGGGAGCGGCGGGAGAACCCGGGCGACGACCTCCTCTCCACGCTCTGCGCCGCCGAGATCGACGGCGAGTCGATGACCGACGAGGAGGTCAAGGCGTTCTGCAGCCTGCTCCTCACCGCGGGCGGCGAGACCACGGACAAGGCGATCACGAGCCTGATGGCCGACCTCGTCGCCCACCCCGAGCAGCTCGAGGCCGTCCGGCAGGACCGCAGCCTCATCCCCGCCGCCTTCGCCGAGACGCTGCGGTGGTCGCCCCCGGTGCACATGATCATGCGCCAGCCCGCCGAGGACGTGGAGCTCTCGGGCGGGATCGTGCAGGCCGGGCGCACGGTCACCTGCCTCATCGGCGCCGCCAACCGTGACGAGCGCCGGTTCGACCGTCCCGACACCTTCGACGTGCTGCGCGCCGACCTCGACGGATCGCGCGCCTTCTCCGCCGCCGCCGACCACCTCGCGTTCTGCCTCGGCCGGCACTTCTGTGTCGGCGCGCTGCTCTCGCTCTTCGAGATCGAGGTCGGCATGAACGACCTCCTCGACGCCATGACCGACATCCGCTTCGCCGGCGGCGAGCCGCCGACCGAGACCGGGGTGTTCACGCGAGCCCCCGGCCGCCTGCTCCTCGAGTTCACCCCCAGCTAGGAGGACCGCCGTGCCCGTCCGCCCCCACATCGAGAACCTCCTCGGCAAGGCCTCCTGGGGCTACGACGAGGCCGACCCGGACCTCATCGCGTCCTGCTTCACCGCCGACGCCCGCATGAGCCTGCGCATCGGCCGCGACGGGCAGCTGATCGGCCCGTTCGAGGGCCGCGACGCCATCCGCAAGCTGCACGCCGACTCGATGGCCGCCCAGACCGACCAGCGTCGCCACAACCTCTCCAACCTGTGGTTCGAGAAGGAGAGCGACGACGAGGCGATCGCGACCACGAACCTCACGCTGCTCTCGATCGAGAACGGGACCGTGAAGGTGCTCTCCAGCGGCTGGTACCGCGACCAGCTCGTCGTGCAGAACGGCACGTGGCTGATCGCCGACCGGTACGTCTACCTCGACCTGCCCTACTGAGGACGTCATGGTCAACATCGGTCGCATCCCCGAGAAGTGGGCGGCCCTGACCCCGCGCGGGGACGCCGTCGTCGACACCACCACCGAGCGCCGCACGAGCTGGGCCGAGCTGGACGAGCGGGTACGGCGCCTGGCCAACGGGCTGCGCGGTCGGAACAGGTTGGGCCCCGACGGCCTCGCCCTGCAGCGCGGCGACCGGGTCGCGGTGCTCGCGAAGAACTCCACGGAGTTCCAGGAGATCTACTACGCCGCCGGGCGCGCCGGGCTCGTCGTGCAGCCCCTGAACTGGCGCCTGGGCGCCGGGGAGCTCGCGCGCATCGTCGCCGACGGCGGGCCGCGGGCGATCGTCGTCGCGGGGGAGTGGGCCGAGGTCGGGCGCGAGCTCGGAGGGCTGGTCGACGTCGAGCACTGGCTCTCGTACGGGCCGGGTGGCGACGGCAGCTACGAGGACCTGCTCGCGGCCGCGTCGGCCGACGAGCCCACCGACAGCGCGGACGTCGGCGACGACGACCCGTTCTTCATCCTCTACACCGGTGGCACGACCGGGGCGTCGAAGGGCGCGCTGCACACCCACCGCAGCGCGTCGTTCGGGATGCTCAACCAGACCGTCGCCGAGCGCATCGTGCCGACCGACGTCTACATGCTGACCGGGCAGATGTACCACATCCCGGTCGTGCTCTCGATGAACTACATGCGCCACGGCTGCCCGCTGGTGCTGATGAACTTCGAGGCCAAGCGCTCGCTGGAGATCATCGAGGCCGAGCGCGTCTCGGCGTTCCTCGGCATCACCACGATGCTCAACTGGATGATGGCCGTGCCCGGCTTCGACCGGTACGACATCGCGAGCCTGCGCAACATCCAGTACGGCGGCGGCCCGATGCCCTCGGCCGTCGTGAAGAACGCGCTGCAGGCGTTCCCGTGCACGCTGATCCAGGGCTACGGGCAGACCGAGGGCACGACGATGTGCTTCCTGTCCCAGGAGGACCACCACGCCGCGGTCAACGGGGTCCACCCCGAGCGGCTGCAGTCCTGCGGGCGCGAGGGGTTCGTGACGTCGGTGCGGATCGTCGACGTCGACGGCAACCCGGTGCCCACCGACGGCAGCACCGTCGGGCAGATCGTCGTGCGCTCCGAGGCGAACATGGCGGGCTACTGGAACCGGCCCGACCTGACGGCCGACACCCTGCGCGACGGCTGGATGTGGACCGGCGACCTCGCGACGTGGGACGCCGACCGCTACGTGTTCATCGTCGACCGCGCCAAGGACATGATCATCTCGGGCGGCGAGAACATCTACTCGGTGCAGGTCGAGGAGGCCGTGAACCACCACCCCGCCGTGCTCGAGTGCGCGGTGATCGGCGTGCCGGACGAGGAGTGGGGCGAGAGCGTCAAGGCGTTCGTCGTGCTCAAGCCGGACACCACGGCGACCGAGGCCGACATCGTCGAGACCGCCCGGGCGCACCTCGCGTCGTACCAGAAGCCGCGCTCGGTGGAGTTCGTCGACGCCCTGCCCAAGGCACCCACCGGCAAGATCCTCAAGCGCGACCTGCGGGCCCCGTTCTGGGCTGACGCCGAGAGGAGGGTCTGAGATGGCCGGACGCATGGAGGGCAAGGTCGTCCTCGTCACCGGGGCCGCCCGCGGCCAGGGGCGCGCCCACGCGGTGCGCCTCGCGCAGGAGGGTGCCGACGTCGTCGCCGTCGACCTGTGCGCGGGCATCGACACCGTCGTCGGCAAGTACCCGCCGGCGACGCGCGAGGACCTCGACGAGACCGTCGCCCTGGTCGAGAAGCACGACCGGCGGATCGTCGCGCGCGTCGCCGACGTGCGCGACCAGGCCGCCCTGGACGGCGCGGTGGCCGACGGCGTCGCCGAGCTGGGCCGGCTCGACGGCGTCGTCGCCAACGCCGGGATCGCGAGCTACGGGCGCGCGTGGGAGCTCGACGAGACCACGTGGCAGGACATGATCGACGTCAACCTCACCGGCGTCTGGCACACCGCGAAGGCGGCGATCCCGCAGCTCATGGAGACCGGCGGGGCGATGGTGTTCACCAGCTCCATCGGCGGCTTCAAGGGCATCCAGCAGGTCGGGCACTACGTCTCGGCCAAGCACGGCGTCGTCGGGCTGATGCGCAACCTCGCCAACGAGCTCGCGCCCTACCGCGTGCGCGTCAACACCGTGCACCCGACGAACGTCGACACGCACATGATCCAGAACCCGGGGACCTGGGGCATGTTCGCCCCCGGCGACCCGGAGCCCACGCAGGAGAAGGCGATCCCCGGGTTCACCTCGCTCAACGCGCTCGAGATCCCGTGGATCGAGTCGGTCGACGTCGCGAACGCCGTGCTCTTCCTGCTCTCCGACGAGGCCCGCTACATCACGGGCGCGACGCTGCCCGTCGACGCCGGTGCCGCCGTCAAGTGACCCCTGGGAGACGACCATGAAGACACGAGGAGCCCTGCTCTGGGAGCCCGGCACGCGCTCGGGCTGGACCGTGGAGGAGATCGAGCTCGACCCGCCGAAGGCGCACGAGGCGCTGATCAAGCTCGCCGCGTCGGGCGTCTGCCACTCCGACGACCACCTCGACACCGGCGACATCCCGCTGCCGTGGTCGCCGGTGCTCGGCGGGCACGAGGGCGCCGGCGTGGTCGAGGAGGTCGGGCCCGGCGTCACGGCGGTGAAGCCCGGCGATCACGTCGTCCTGTCGTTCCTGCCGTCGTGCGGGCGCTGCAAGATGTGCGTGCAGGGCAAGTCGAACATGTGCGAGCTCGGCGCCGGCGTGCTGGCCGGCGTCGCCCCCGACGGCACCCACCGCGTGCACGCGCGCGGCCAGGGCGTCGGCTGCATGTCCTACCTCGGCACGTTCGCGCCGTACGTCGTCGCGCCGCTCGACGCCGTGATCCCGATCCCCGAGGACATGCCGCTGGACAAGGCCGCGCTCATCGGCTGCGGGGTCCCGACGGGCTGGGGCTCGTCGGTGTACGCCGCGGAGATCGAGCTCGGCGACACCGTCGTGGTCGTCGGCACCGGCGGGGTCGGCATGAACGCGCTGCAGGGCGCGCGGCACAAGGGCGCCCGCAACGTCGTCGCCGTCGACCCGGCGCCGTTCAAGCGCGAGAAGGCCGTCGAGTTCGGCGCCACCCACGTGGCGAAGGACTACGAGGAGGCCGGGCAGATCGTCGAGGGCCTCACCAACGGGCAGGGCGCCGACCGCGTGATCATCACCGTCGGCGTCGTCACCGGCGACCTCATGAACCCGGCCCAGGAGATGACGCGGCGCGGCGGCACGATGGTGCTCACCGGGGCCGCGCCCGTCCTGCAGCGCGACGTGCCGTTCGACCTGTTCACGTTCGCCATGTCCGGCAAGCGCCTCCAGGGCTCCCTCTACGGGACGACGACGAGCCGCACCGACGTGCCGCTGCTCGCCGACCTCTACCTGCGCGGCGAGCTCAAGCTCGACGAGCTGATCACGCGCACCTACTCGCTCGACGACATCAACCAGGCCTTCCGCGACATGCACGACGGCAAGAACGTGCGCGGCGTGATCATCTACGACTGAGGGGATTCCTCCGATGCCCGATGCGAACGACCGCGCCGAGATCATCCAGGCCACGTACCTCTACGCCCGGGGCCTCGACCGCTTCGACCCGAAGGAAGCGCTCTCCGCCTACACCGACGACGCCGTCTGGGACGCGACGGGCGTCGGCCTCGAGCGCTACGAGGGCCGCGAGCAGGTCCTCGCGTTCTTCGAGCGCGACGCCGGCTCGATGTCCGAGCAGTTCCACATCATGACCAACCACGTCGTCGAGTTCGACGACGACGACCACGCGCACGGGACGAACTACGTCCTCGCGGAGGGGAAGACCACGACCGGGGCGTCGATCAAGGCCGCCGCGCTCAACGTCGACACCTACCGGCGCACCGCGGACGGCTGGAAGATCGCGAGCCGCGTGATCTCCCCGCTGACCGCTCCGCAGATGGAGGGGTTCGAGGCGTGACGGATCCTCACGAGGTGGTGCGCCGGTACCTCGACGCGGTGGGCGCGCTCGACCTCGACGCGCTCGCGGAGACGTTCGCCGACGACGTCGTCATGGATCTGCCCTACGCCCCGCCCGGCTTCCCGCGGCGGGTGGAGGGCAAGGCCGACGTGCAGGCGTTCTTCGCCGGCATGCCGGCGATGATCACGCCGCTGCGATTCCACGACCACCGGCTCGACGCCGTCGCCGACGACCCGGGCTCGATCGTCGCGCACTACGCGAGCGACGCCCGGATCCTCGCCACCGACCGGCCCTACCGGAACACCTACATCGCGCGCTTCCGGGTGAGCGGTGGCGCGATCACCTGGTTCGCCGAGTACTTCGACCCGATCACGCTGGTCGAGGCGCTCGGCGGCACGGTCACGATGCCGGGGCAGGAGGTGTCCGCGTGAGGGTGCTGCGCACCCTGCCGCAGCTCCTCGCCGACGCGGTGGCGCGCTCGCCGACGCGGGAGGTCGCCTTCCCGTCCGAGCGCGCCACGTGGCCGGCCGTGCGGGACACCGCGCGGGCCTGGGCGGCCGGGCTGCACGCGCGCGGGGTGCGTCGCGGCGACCGGGTGCTGCTCGTCCTGCCGAGCGGGCTCGACGCCGTCGCCGGGATCCTCGGGACGACGCTGCTCGGCGCGATCCCGACGCCGGTGAACCCGCGCGGCACGCCCGACGAGACGGCCTGGCTGCGCGGTGACGCCGACCCGTCCGTCGTCGTGGCGTCGCCGGAGCTGCTCGACCTGGCCGGGGCGGGATCCGTGACGCCGGCCGAGGTGGCCGAGCCCGGCGGTGACCCGCCGGTGGTGGACCTCGCCCCCGACGACCCGATGATCCTGCTCTACACCTCGGGCACCACGTCGCGCCCGCGCGGCTGCGTGCACACCCACGGCGCGTACGCCGCGCTCGGCGAGAACCTCGTCGAGCGGCTCCGGCTCACGCCCGACGACCGGTTCTGGACCCCGCTGCCGCTGCACCACTGCGGCGGGATCGACCTGCTCACGGGCTCGCTCGCGGCGGGCTGCACGCTCGTGCACGTCGGGACGTTCACCCCGGACACGGCGTGGCGCCAGCTCGTCGACGAGCGCGCGAGCGTCGCCTTCCCGGCGTTCGACACGATCTGGCTGCCGGTGCTCGACCACCCGCGGTACGACCCGGCGCTGGTGCCCGACCTCCGCACCGTGATCAACGTCGGGCCCGCCGAGCGGATGGCCGCGATGCAGGCGCGGATGCCGGGCTCGATCCAGATCTCGTGCCTCGGGGGCACCGAGTCGGCGGGGTTCTGCTGCGTCGGGTCGGTCGACGACCCGCCCGAGGCCCGCGCGGGGACGAGCGGGGTCCCGCTGCGGGACATGGAGGCGACCGTCCGCGACCCGGAGACGGGGCGGGAGTGCGGCCCGGGAGAGATCGGGGAGTTCCTCCACCGCGGGATCTCGCGGATGGCGTACTACCACGGCGACCCGGACACCACCGCCGAGCGGATCGACGCCGAGGGCTGGTTCCACACCGGGGACCTGGTGCGTCGCGACGCGGCCGGGCGGTTCACGTTCGTCAGCCGGCTCAAGGACATGCTCAAGGTCGGCGGGGAGAACGTCGCCGCGGCCGAGGTCGAGGGGCGGCTCGCCGAGCACCCGGCGGTCGGCGTCGTGGCCGTGGTCGGGGCGCCGGACGCGCGCCTCGGCGAGGTGGCGGCGGCCTACGTCGAGCTCGCGCCGGCGTTCCGGGACGCCGACACCGGGGAGCTGGCCGGCGAGCTCGTCGACCACTGCCTGGCGACGCTCGCGACCTACAAGGCGCCGCGCTACGTCGAGTTCGTCGAGAGCTGGCCGATGTCCGGGACGAAGGTGCAGAAAGGGGTGCTGCGCGAGCGGGTCGCCGCCGACCTCGCCGCGCGCGGGGTGACCGAGGCGCCGCGGCTGTCGCGGCGTCACCTGACGGCGGGGTGAGCGGCGCGTCGTCCGCCTACCGACCGTATGGTGGTCACGGAGAGCGAGCACCGGGAGCGGAGCACATGGCACAAGACCGCCGGCCGGCCGGGCGCAGCGAGCGCCGGACCGTCGGGGAGCGCAAGCCCCGGGAGGAACGCTGGGCGCAGCTGCTCGAGGTGGCCACCCAGATGTTCTACGAGAAGGGCTACGACGGCGCCTCGCTGCAGGACATCGCCGACCGCCTCGGCATGCTCAAGGGCAGCCTGTACTACTACATCCAGTCCAAGGAGGACCTGCTCTTCGAGGTGATCAGCGAGGTCCACCGCGAGGGCTTCGCCGTGGTGTCCTCCGCCTCGCAGGGCCCCGGAGACGCGTTGGACCGCCTCGAGCGCACCATCCGCGCCCACGTCGAGCACGCGTGCCGCAACCTCGTGCCGACCGCGGTGTTCCTGCACGAGCTCGAGTCGCTGCCCACCGCGCGCCGGGAGGAGATCCTCGGGTCCGGGCACGCCTACCAGGGCGTGTTCCGCGACCTCGTCGCCGAGGCCCAGCGCCAGGGCCTCGCCCGCCCGGACGTCGACCCCCGCGTCGCGGGGCTGTCGGTCCTGGGCTCGACGAACTGGGTCTACCGCTGGTTCCGCGCCGACGGCCCCTCGACGCCCGAGGAGATCGGCGTCCAGCTCGCCGCCATGGCGCTGCACGGTGTCGCGACCGCCGACGCCCTCGCCGCCCGGGGTGCCGCGGTCGGCGCCTGAGTCGCAGCGAACGGGTATCTCGCTGCTTCTAGGCGGCGGAAGTCCGCGTTGATCACTCGGCGATCACCAGCAGCGCGGTCCCGGCCGTCACGCGGTCACCCGGAGCGACGTGGACGGCGTCGACGCGTGCCGCGTGCGGCGCCCGCACGGGCAGCTCCATCTTCATCGCCTCGAGCACGACGAGGACCGCGCCGGCGGCCACGTCGTCGCCGGCCGTCACCGCGACGTCGACGACGGTCGCGTCCATCGGCGCGACGGGGTCGCCGGTCGCCGCGGCGGCGCCCGGCGTGCCCGTCGAGGGAGCGACGACGGCGTCCGGCGGGACCGCTGCGTCGCCCCGGTGACGCGGGACGCGCAGGGCCAGCGGACCGCGGTCGGTGGCGAGACGGATCGAGCGCGTCGTGGACGCTGTGGCCGCCGGTGCGGCGGGCGACGGGGACGGCGTCGGCGCCCAGTCCCGCTCGACGCTGCCGGTGTCGTGCGCGACCGCGGCGTACTCGGGGCGGTCGAGGACCGTGCGCAGGTAGGGCGCCGTGGTGGGCACGCCGGTGACGACGAGGTCGTCGAGCGCGCCGGCGAGGCGGGTCACCGCCGTCGCGCGGTCGGGGCCCCAGGCCAGGACCTTGCCGATCAGTGAGTCGTAGGCGCCGGGCACCGCGTCGCCGGCCTCGACGCCCAGGTCGGCGCGCACCCAGGGGCCGGCCGGGGCCCGGAGGTCGCTCACCCGGCCCGGGGACGGCACGAACCCCGCGGCCGGGTCCTCGGCGGCGACGCGGGCCTGGATCGCGTGGCCGCGCACCTCGGCGGTGCCGATGACGTCGTGCAGCGGCTCCCCGGCCGCCAGCCGCAGCTGCGCGACGACGAGGTCGACGCCGGTGACCAGCTCGGTGACGCCGTGCTCGACCTGCAGGCGCGTGTTCATCTCCAACAGGGCGGGCGCGCCCGTGTCGCGGTCGACCAGGAACTCGACGGTGCCCGCGCCCCGGTAGCCGACGGCCGTGGCGAGTCGCCGCGACGCCTCGTGCAGCTCGGCGCGCACGGCATCGGGCAGGTCGGGTGCCGGGGCCTCCTCGAGCAGCTTCTGGTGGCGGCGCTGCACGGTGCAGTCGCGGTCGCCGAGGACGGCGATGGCGCCGTGGTGGTCGGCGAGCACCTGCACCTCGACGTGGCGTGCGCGGGCGACGTGGCGCTCGAGGAACACCTCGCCGCGCCCGAACGCCGCGGCCGCCTCACGCGCGGCGGCGGCGACCGCGTCGTCGAGGTCGTCGGGGCCGGCGACGATCCGCATGCCCCGCCCGCCCCCGCCGTGCGCGGCCTTGACCAGCAGCGGGAAGCCGAGCTCGGCGGCGGCGGCGCGGGCGAGATCGGCGTCGACGGGTCCGTCCGTCCCGTCCAGCACCGGCACCCCGGACTCCCCGGCCAGCGCCCGCGCGCGCACTTTGTCGCCCATCGCCGCCACGACGTCGGCGGGCGGGCCCACGAACACCAGCCCGGCGTCGACGACCGCCCGCGCGAACCCGGCGTCCTCGGCGAGCAGGCCGTAGCCGGGGTGCACCGCCCAGGCGCCCCGGGCGGCCGCGATGACGGCGTCGACGTCCAGGTACGAGCCCACCCGGACCGCCTCGTCGGCCAGCCGCACCGGCAGCGATCCGGCGTCGACGTCGCTGTGGACCACGATGGAGCGCAGGCCCAGCTCGCGGCAGGCACGCACGATCCGGACGGCCACCTCACCCCGGTTGGCGACGAGCACGGGCCCGGGCATGGCGACCTCCAAGGACTCATCTACCAAACGGCCGGATGGTAGATTACCGTCGCGACGAGAGCCACGTCACGTCACGCGGGAGGCACCGTGCCAGTCGAGCACGCCGGAGGGCGCGCCAACGGTCACGGACCCGACCCGGCCGCGACCCGCTCGGGGATGGACGCCGCGCAGGCGGAGCTCGACCGCCGCCGCGCCGCCGCCGAGGCGATGGGCGGCGAGGACGCGATCGCGCGGCACCGGGCCTCGGGGCGGATGCCGGTGCGCGAGCGGGTCGCGGCGCTGGTCGACGCCGGGACGTGGTTCGAGATCGGGGCGCTCGCCGAGCCGGAGATCCGGCGCGAGAAGCCGGTGCCCGGCGACGCCGTGGTCACCGGCTTCGGCACGCTCGACGGGCGCCGCGTCGGGGTGATCGGCATCGACGCGACCGCGGTGGCCGGCACGACCGCGCCGATCAGCATGCGCAAGCAGGGCCGTCTCATCGAGCACGCGCAGCGCGGCGGCTTCCCGCTCGTCCTGCTCTGCGACGCCGACGGCGGCCGGATGCCCGACGTCATGGGCTGGCGGTTCTCCGGGCTGCCGCTGGACTTCACCAGCTTCCTCGGCGCGACCGACGGTTCACCGGCCGTCCCGCGCGCGGCGGCGGTCCTCGGTCCGAGCTACGGCGACTCGGCGCTGCACGCCGCGACGGCGCACTACGTCGTCATGACCCGCGGGTCGTCGGTGGCGCTGTCGGGTCCGTCGGTGGTGGAGCCCGCGATCGGGGAGCGCCTGTCCGACGACGAGCTCGGCGGGCCCGAGGCCGCGACGGCCGCGGGCAACGCGCACCTCGTGGTCGACACCGAGCACGACGCGCTCGCCGCGCTCGGCGCGTTCCTGTCCTACCTGCCGTCGAACGCGGCGCTGCCCGCGCCGGTGACCGACGCCGTGGCCCCGGCCCGCGCCGACCTCGCCGACGTGGTCCCCACCGGCGCCCGGGCGGGCTACGACATGCGCGAGGTGATCGCCGGCGTCGCCGACGCGGAGTCGGTGCTGCCGTGGGCCGACGGGTGGGGCCCGAGCCTGCTCTGCGCCCTCGCGCGCATCGAGGGCCGGCCCGTCGGGATCGTCGCCAACCAGCCGCTGGTCCGGGCGGGCGCCCTCGACCCCGAGTCGCTGGCCAAGGAGCACGACTTCGTCGACCTCTGCGACACGTTCGGCCTGCCGCTGGTGTTCCTGCACGACGTCCCCGGTCTCATGATCGGCAGCCAGGCCGAGCGCGCCGGGATCCTGCACGCCTACGAGCGCACCGTGTCGCGGATCGCCCGGGCCACGGTCCCGCGCGTCGGCGTCGTGCTGCGCAAGGCCTACGGCGGCGGGCACTTCGCGATGGGCGGGCGCCCCACGCGGCCGGACTTCCTCTACGCGTGGCCGACCGCGGAGATGGGGTTCATGGCCCCGGAGACCGGTATCCGCACCGTGCACCGCCGCGCGCTCGACCGCCTCCTCGAGACCGAGGGGCCGGAGGCCCGCGACGCGCGCGCCGCCGAGCTGACCGCCGAGTGGGTCGCGGAGTCCGAGCCGTGGGAGGCCGCCGCGCACGTCTCCCTCGACGACGTCATCGCGCCCGCGGCCACCCGCCACGTCGTCGCGACCAGCATCGAGATCGCGTGGGGCGAGCGGCCGCACCGGACGGGGGCCCGACAGTGACGACCGAGTACACCGAGATCACCGTCAAGGACGACGGCCCCGTCGCCGTGATCCACCTCGACCGGCCCGAGAAGCTCAACGCGCTCACCGAGGCGTTCTGGCCACAGATGCGCGACGCGCTCGCCCGCCTTGAGGCGTCCGGCACGACGCGCGCGGTGGTGCTCACCGGCGCCGGCGACAAGGCGTTCTCCGCGGGCGGGGACATCGCCGGGTTCGGCGAGCTCGACGGCACGGCGGCCAAGCGCGCCTTCCAGGCCGCCTGCCTGCGGACGTTCGCGGCGATCGAGGAGTCGCCGCTGCCGGTCATCGCCGCGGTCAACGGCTACGCCTTCGGCGGCGGCTGCGAGCTGGCGCTGGCGTGCGACCTCGTGCTCGCCTCCGAGCGCGCGGCGTTCGCCATGCCCGAGAGCGGCATCGGCCTCGTGCCGGGCTTCGGGGTGCTGCGCGGCCCGGCGGTGATGGGCCGGCACTGGACGAAGTGGATGGTGCTCGCGGGCGAGCGGCTCGACGCCGCGACGGCCGAGCGCGTCGGGCTGGTGCAGAAGGTGACGCCGCACGACGCCCTGCTCGACGAGGCCGTCGCCGTGGGGGAGCGCATCGCCCGCGCCGCGCCGCTGGCCGTGCGGGTGGGCAAGGCGATGATCAACCGCGGCGTCGACCGCGGCGAGACGGGCTACTCGCTCGAGGCGGTGACGATGCTGCAGGAGACCGCCGACACCGCCGAGGGGATCGCGGCCTTCACCGAGAAGCGGCCGCCACGGTTCGAGGGGCGCTAGTGGATGCCTTCGTCGCGCTGATGCGCCGCTACGTCGTCGACTACACCAACTCCCACGACCTCACCGTCTGCGAGGAGATCATGGAGCCGGACTACGTGCTGCGCATGGGTCCGCACGAGGTGGCCGGCCGCGACGAGGCCTACAAGCCGGCGACCCGGCGCCAGCTCGAGCAGTTCCCCGGCCTCGGGCTGACCGTCCACGACGTCGTCACCGACGGCGACCGCCTGGCCCTGCTGTTCACCGAGCACGGCGCCTCGGTGCGCCACGGCGGGGCGCTCGCGGCCTGGCGCGGCCTCGGGCTCTACGCGTGGAACGGCACCCGCCTGACCGCCAACCGCGTCGAGCAGGACTACCTCGCGCGGCGCCGCCAGCTCGCCGACGGGGTGCCGGACGCGGTGCCGCCGCCCGCCCTCGCGCCGTGGGACACCCCGGCGCGCGAGCCCGACGCCGCCGTCGAGAAGGTCGCCGCCGCGTGGGCCGAGCAGGGGGCACCGGCCGTGGGGGAGGTCGTGCTCGACGACGGCCGCGACCCGTCCGTGCTGGTCGACGCCGAGGACGTCGTCGTCGACGACCTGTTCACCGCCGGCGACCGGGCCGCCGTGCACGTGACCGTGCACGGCCGGTTCCGGGGCGGACTGGACGGCTGCGACCAGCAGATCGGCGCTCCCGCGACCCTGCACGCGGCCGCGCTCGTCACCGTCGCCGACGGGCACGTCGTCGCCGGCCAGGTGGTCCGCGACCGACTGGGCCTCCTCAAGGCGCTGACGTGACGCGCGTCGGGCTGTATCTCGACCTCCGCATTCCGCCCGGCACGCGGGGCGGCGACGTCTACGCGCGCACCCTCGACCGCGTCGCCGACGCCGAGCGTCGCGGGCTCGAGGCCGTGTGGGTCACCGAGCACCACGGGTTCGCCGACGGCTACCTGCCCGCGCCCCTCACGGCGACGGCGGCGATCGCCGCGCGCACCCGCACCCTGCGCGTCGGCACGGCCGTCGTCATCGGGCCGATGGTCCCGGTGACGACGCTGGCCGAGCAGGCCGCCGTCGTCGACCTGATCTCCGGTGGGCGGCTCGAGCTCGGCGTCGGCGCCGGGTGGAGTGCCGCGGAGCTCGCCCGGGTCGGTGCGGACCACCGTGCTCGCTACGCGACCCTCGAGGACCAGCTGCGGCGCCTGCCCGGGCTGTGGGCCGACGGCACGGTGACGCCCGCGCCGGTGCAGGACCCGCTGCCCACGTGGGTCGGGGCGCGCGGCCCCCGGGGCGCGCGGCTGGCCGGGCGCGTCGGCGCCGGGCTGCTCTGGCTCGACCCCGCACTGCTCGCGCCCTACGCCGAGGGGCTGGACGGCCGGGAGGGCCGTCTCGGGGGCCTGGTGAACGTGCTCCTGGCCGACGACCCCGACGCCGCGAAGGCCGAGGTCCGCGCCGCCGCGGCGCGCAACCGCGCGTCGTACTCCGGCAACGACGACGCGGCGCCGGCGAAGACCGACGCGACCTTCCCGAAGCTCAGGATCCTCACCGCCGACGACGCCGTGGCGACGATCCGCGAGCAGCTCGCGCCGCTGGTCGGCTCGTTCCCCGTCACCGACGTCTTCTGCTTCGCCGACCTCGGCGGGCTCCCCTCCGACCTCGTCGACCGCCACCTGGAGCTCGTCACCGACGTCCTGCGCCCCGGCCTCGCCGACCCCGTCCCCGCCCTCGGAGGTCCGTCGTGACCGAGCTCCCCGACGACCTGCTGAGTCCCGAGGCCGTCCGCGACCCCGACGGGGCGGCCGCCGTCCTGCGCGAGCACGACCCGGTGCACTGGAGCCCGACCCACCGCGCCTGGCTGGTGACGCGCCACGACGACGTCGTCGCCGCCTTCCGCAACCCGGCGCTCTCGTCGGACCGGGTGCGGCCGGTGATGTCCAAGGCGTCGGGCGACGCCTCGCAACGGATCCTCGGCCTCATCAGCGAGTGGATGGTGGTCACCGACCCGCCCGCGCACACCCGGCTGCGGCGGCTGTCCGGCATGGCCTTCAAGCAGCAGCAGATCGCCGCCATGGAGGAGCGGATCCAGGCCCTGGTCGACGAGCTGGTCGACGCGTTCCTCGCGGACGGCGGTGCCGACCTCGTCGCCGGCGTCGCCTACCCGCTGCCCGCGATCGTCATCGCCGAGATGCTCGGCGCGCCGGCGCAGGACCGCGACCGCTTCCGGGCGTGGTCCGACGAGCTCGCCCTCGTCGCGTTCGGGGCCGGCGGCGACGCACGCCCGGACCGGCACGAGCGGGCCCTGCGCGGCCTCGAGGAGATGGCGGGGTACTTCCGCGAGCTCGTCGCGCTCCGGCGCCGCGAGCCGGGCGGCGACATGCTCTCGGCGATGATCGGCGACGGGAGCGATTCCGAGGCCCTCGACGACGACGAGCTCGTCGGCATGTGCGCGCTGCTGCTCTTCGCCGGGCACGAGACCACCACCAACGCCATCGCCAACGCGATCCGCCTGCTCACCGCCGACCCCGCGCTGCGTGACCGCGTCCGCGACGACCCGGCGCTGGTCAACCCCGCCGTCGAGGAGGCGCTGCGGCTCGTCGGGCCGATCAAGGTGCTGGTGCGCTGGGTCGTCGAGGACCACGAGCTGCGCGGCCGCACGATCCGCCGCGGCGAGCGCGTCTACCTGCTGCTCTGCGGCGCCAACCGCGACCCCGAGCGCTTCTATGACCCGGACACCGTCGACCTCGCCCGCGAGCGCGCCACCCACGTCGCGTTCGGTCGCGGCATCCACGCCTGCATCGGCGCCCAGCTCGCGCGCATCGAGACCCGCATCGCCGTCGGCACCCTGCTGCGCCGCCTCCCGGGGCTGCGGGTGGAGGGCGAGCCGGAGTACCTGCCGACGATCGCGTCGCGGGCCCAGGCGTCGCTGCCCGTGACGCACGACGGCGTGCCCGCGGGGACGACGCGATGAGACCCCGCGTGACGACCCTGCACGAGCTCGTCGACGAGTCCGCCGCCGCCGACCCGGACGCCGAGGCCCTCGTCTTCGCCGACGGCGAGCGGGTGACGGTCGGGGCGCTCGCCGACCGGTCCGTGCGCCACGCCGCGGCCCTGCTCGCCCTCGGCGTCACCGCCGGCGACCGGGTCGCGCTGCTCCTGCCCGCCTCGGCCGACCTGGTCGCGCTGCTGCTCGCCGTGACCCGCGTCGGCGCGGTCGCGGTGCCCGTCAACGCCCGCTACCGGCCCGACGAGGTGCGCCACGTCGTCGTGCACTCGGGCGCGGCGCTCGTCGTCACGGCGCCGCCCGCCACCCCCGGCGCACCCGACCTCGCCGACCTCGCCCGCCGGGCCGTGGACGCCGGACCGACGTCGGAGCTGCGGGCGCTGGTGACGCTCGGCGAGCTGTCCGGGGGCGACACCGTCGCCGTCGAGCCGGCCCAGGCCGGCACCCGCGTCCGCGACGCCGCCGTGCTCGTCTACACCTCCGGCACCACCGCGGCACCCAAGGGTGCGCTGCTCTCGCACGAGGCCCTGGTGCGCCTCGCCGCCGGGATCGCCGAGCGGATGGCGCTGACCCCGGACGACCGCATCTGGACGGCGATCCCGCTCTTCCACGGCGGCGGGATCACGTTCGCGCTCGCGGCGCTGACGGCACGCGCCGCGTTCGTCCATCCCGGCTTCTTCGACCCGGCGACGACGCCCGCGCTGCTCGAGTCCGAGCGGGTCACGGTGGCGCTGGCGGCGTTCGAGACCATCTGGATGCCGGTGCTCGACCGCCCCGACTTCCCCGGCCGCGACCTGCACCGGATCCGGCTCGTCATGGCCGTCGGGGTGCCCGAGCGGTTGCGCACGATGGCCGAGCGCGTCCCGCAGGCGGTCCACGTCTCGTGCGTCGCGATGACGGAGTCGTCGGCGTTCCTCGCCCTGGGCCGCCTCGACGACCCGCTCGAGGCGCGCCTGACCACGGGCGGGCACCCGATGCCGGGCATGGGCGTACGCGTCGTCGACCCGGAGACCGGGTTCGACCTGCCGCCCGACACCCCCGGCGAGCTGCTCTTCCGCGGGCCCACGGCGTTCGACGGCTACTTCCGCGACCCGGAGGCCACCGCGGCGACGATCGACGCGGGCGGCTGGGTGCACACCGGCGACGTCGTCACGGTCGACGCCGACGGCCGGGTCACGTTCC
Source organism: Actinomycetospora aeridis (assembly GCF_037400275.1). Taxonomy (NCBI): domain Bacteria; kingdom Bacillati; phylum Actinomycetota; class Actinomycetes; order Pseudonocardiales; family Pseudonocardiaceae; genus Actinomycetospora; species Actinomycetospora aeridis. The sequence continues at coordinate 244,534 of NZ_JBBEGL010000001.1, forward strand.
GCACGCGGCTGAAGGACATGCTCAAGGTGGGCGGCGAGAACGTGTCCGCGGCCGAGATCGAGAACCACCTGCTGACCCACCCCGCCGTCGGCGTCGTCGCGGTCGTGGCGGCCCCGGACGCCCGCTACGTCGAGGTGCCCGCCGCGTTCGTGCAGCTCGCGCCCGGCGCCACCGTCACCGCCGAGGAGCTGATCGCGCACTGCGTCGGGCGGATCGCGAGCTTCCGGGTGCCGCGCTACGTGCGGTTCGTGGACGCGTGGCCGATGTCGGGCACGAAGATCCGCAAGGTCGAGCTGCGCGGCCGGATCGCCGAGGAGCTCGCCGCGGCGGGCGTCACCGAGGCCCCGCGGGTGCGCGCGTGACGACCGCTCCGGCGCCCGAGGAGCTGGCGGGCCGGCGCCTGCCGGGCGGCACCTGCCGCGTCGAGGGCTACGAGAGCCTGCTGATGCACGACGCCGTGCGGGCGCCGCGGACGCCCGACCCGCACCCGATCTGGGCGTTCCTCGCGCCGCAGCGGGGGATGGGGCTGACGCTCGGGGAGCTGTTCGAGAGCTTCGGTTGCCGGCTCGCCGAGGGGCCGCTGCTCGGACGCTTCGGCGCGCGGTTCGCCGCGCCGCTGGTGCTCGACGCCGAGCACGAGGTCCGGGGCGGCGTCACCACGGTCCGGCGCCGGCAGGGGCGCGTGCTGGGGGTGGTCGACGAGGTCGAGATGGTGCTCGACCTGTGGCGCGACGGCGCCCCGGTGCTCACCGCGACCTACGGCTTCCTGCTGCCGCGTCCGGGGGTGGCCGACGCGCCGGTGCCCGTCCCGTCGACGGAGGTGCGCGCGGACGGCCCGGAACACCCCGGGCCGTCGATCACCGTGCGGGCCGACGAGATGAAGCTGATGGCGCTGCTGCTGCGCGACCCCAACCCGATCCACCTCGACCCGAACGCCGCGGCCGCGGTGGGCCTGGGTCGCGCGTGCGTCAACCAGGGCCCCGCGAACCTCGCCTACGCGCTGAGCCACGTCACCGCGCGGAGCCCGGGCGCGACGCTCACCGCGTTCGACGCCCGCTTCCGCGCGACGGTCGTGGCCGGCGACGTGGTCACGCCCGTGGCGCGCGACGACGGACGGTTCGCGCTGCGCCACGCCGACGGCCGCGACGCGGTGACGGGCACCGCGGAGTTCTGAGCGTTCCGCCACCGGACGGTCGCGCAGCGTTGTGATCGGGGCCACCCGCGCCGTAAACTACCGGTCGTTTGGTAGCGAGGAGCGGAGGCGCATGGCCCTCGACGAGGCGAGCACCGCACTGCTGGTCCAGCTCGGGGAGAGCGGTCTCCCGCCGATCAGTGACATGACGCCGGAGCAGGCCCGGAACCTGGGACCGGCGCTGGCCGAGATGTACGGGCCGGGGCCGGACGTCGAGCACGTCGTCGAACCCGCGGACGCCCCGGTGCCGATGCGGGTGATCGTGCCCGCGGGCACGCCGCGCGGCGTCGTCGTCTACTACCACGGCGGCGGGTGGGTGATCGGGGCGCTCGACGAGTTCGAGACGCTCGGGCGGACCCTCGCCGTGCGCACGGGGTGCGTCGTGGTGCTCGTCGACTACCGGCTCGCGCCCGAGCACCGGTACCCGACCGCGGTCGAGGACGCGTGGACGGCGCTGCGCTGGGTCGACTCGCAGGTCGAGACCCTGGCGGGATCCCGCGTCCCGGTGGTCGTCGCCGGCGACTCGGCGGGGGGCAACCTCGCCGCCATCGTCGCCCGCCGCGCCCGCGACGCCGGCGGCCCGGCGCTCGCCGCGCAGGTGCTCGTCTACCCCGTCACCGACGCGAACGTCGACCGCCCGTCGTACACCGACCCGGCCAACCAGCTCATCGTCAGCCGCGGCGCGATGATCTGGTTCTGGGGCCACTACGTCCCGGACCCGGCGGCCCGGGGTGAGCCCGACGCGTCGCCGCTGCGCGCCGAGGACCTGGGCGGCCTGCCGCCGGCGGCGGTCCTGCTCGCCGAGCACGACCCCCTGCGCGACGAGGGTCAGGCGTACGCCGACCGGCTCTCGGCGGCGGGCACCGCCGTCTCGACGCTGCTCGTGCCCGGCCAGATGCACGGCTTCTTCACCCTGCTCACCCTGCCCGGCGCCGCCGTGGGCATGGACTTCGTCGTCGAGGAGATCGCGAAGCACCTGGCGCCGAGCCCCTGACGTCCGTCACCGGAGGTGACCCCATGGCCGTTGACCCCGTCCGCCGCGTCGACGCCCTCGTCGTCGGCGCGGGCCTGTCCGGGCTCTACATGCTCCACCGCTTCCGTGGGCTCGGGCTGGACACCGTGGTGCTGGAGGCCGGCGGCGACATCGGCGGCACCTGGTTCTGGAACCGCTACCCCGGCGCCCGCTGCGACGTGGAGAGCATGGAGTACTCGTACTCGTTCTCCCCGGAGCTCGAGCAGGAGTGGGACTGGACCGAGAAGTACCCGACCCAGCCGGAGATCCTGCGCTACGTCCACCACGTCGCCGACCGGTTCGGCCTGCACGACGGCGTCCGCCTGGACACCCGCGTCGCCTCCGCGCACTTCCGCGACACCGACGGCCGGTGGACGGTGACGACCGGGTCCGGCGACCGGTACGACACCGAGCAGCTGGTGATGGCCACCGGGTGCCTGTCCACCTCGAAGCTGCCCGAGATCCCCGGCGTCGACCGCTTCGGCGGCCGCACCCTGCACACCGCGCACTGGCCGGACGAGGAGGTCGACTTCACCGGCCGGCGGGTCGCGGTGATCGGCACCGGGTCCTCGGGCATCCAGGCGATCCCGCTGATCGCCGAGCAGGCCGCGGACCTCACCGTGTTCCAGCGGACCGCCAACTTCAGCATGCCGGCGAACAACGCCCCCCTCTCCGACGAGGCGCAGGCGGAACGCAAGCGGGGCTACCGCGAGCACCGGGAGGCCGCCCGCACGTCGGGGTTCGGCGTCCCCGTGCCCGAGGCGACGCGGTCGGCGCTCGAGGTCGACCCCGAGGAACGGCACGCGACGTACGAGTCGGTGTGGGGCCGCAACCTCGTCGGGCTCCTCGCGGCCTACACCGACAGCATCGTCGACGCCGACGCCAACGAGACCGCCGCGGAATTCGTGCGCGAGAAGATCCGCGCGATCGTCGACGACCCGGGGACCGCGGAGACCCTCAGCCCGCGCGACCACCCGTTCGGCACCAAGCGGCCGTGCCTCGACAGCGGCTACTACGCGACGTTCAACCGCGAGACGGTGCACCTCGTCGACCTCAGGAAGACGCCGCTGGCCGAGATCACCGAGCGCGGGGTGCGGACGTCGGACGCGGAGTACGCGGTGGACGACATCGTCTTCGCCACCGGCTTCGACGCGATGACGGGCAGCCTGGCCGCCATCGACATCCGGGGCCGGGAGGGGCTCGCGCTCGCCGACAAGTGGCGCGACGGGCCGGTGAGCCACCTCGGGCTGCAGGTCGCGGGCTTCCCGAACCTGTACACGATCACGGGACCGGGCAGCCCCTCGGTCCTGTCGAACATGATGGTGTCGATCGAGCAGCACGTGGACTTCGTCGCCGACGCCGTCGCGCACGCCCACGCCCGGGGTGCCACGGTCGTCGAGTCGACCGAGGAGGCCGAGCGCGGCTGGACCGACCACGTCCGCGAGGTCGGCGACGCCACGCTCTACCCGCGGGCGGACTCCTGGTACATGGGCTCGAACGTGCCCGGCAAGCCGCGGGTGTTCATGGCCTACATCGGCGGCGTCGGGAACTACCGGGGCCATTGCGACCAGCTCGCCGCCGACGGCTACCCGGGCTTCGCCTTCTCCTAGACATGCCTATGTGAGCGAACTTGGGGCCTATAGGCCCCAAGTTCGCTCACATGGGGTGGACGGGTCAGGCGAAGCCGTCGGGGTCGGTGCGCACGGTCTCGTAGGTGCCGTCGCCGTCGGTGTCGACCGCGGCGGTGTCGAAGTCGCCGTCGTCGTCGGTGTCCATGACGATCGTCTCGCCGTAGCCGTTGCCGTTGGTGTCGACCACGCCGGTCTCGAAGGTGCCGTTGTGGTCGGTGTCGGCGACCACGGTGTCGACGCGGCCGTCGCCGTCCTCGTCGGTGGCGGTGGATTCGAGGTGGCCGTGCTCGTCGAGCTGGTAGGTGCCGACCACGCTGCCGTCGGCCTCGTAGATGTTGCCGTCGGCGGCGAAGTGGCGGTCGCTGGCGGTGGTGTCGGCGCTCATGATCGTTGCTCGCTCTCTGTGGAGTGTCCCGGTGCCCCGTGGTGGGCGTTCGGCACTCTGACGGCGCGAGCGGGCACGGATGTTCCCTGCTCGGAGGGCACTTTTCTCCGCGAGGGTCCGATCACAGACGGTGACGCCGGCGGAAGGTGCTCGGGGGCTCGTGGAACGTCGCCGCGAAGGCGCGACTGAACGCCGCGAGGTCACCGAAGCCGCAGCGCAGCGCGATGTCGGTGACCGAGAGGTCCGCGAGCCGCGGGTCGACGAGCTCCCGCTGACCCTGCTCCAGGCGCCGCCGGCGCACGAGCCGCCCGACCGTCGTCGACACCTCGGCGAAGGCGCGGTGGAGCTGGCGGGTCGAGACGAAGTGCGCCCGCGCGATGGACTCCGGGCCGAGGTCGGGGTCGTCGAGGTGCTCAGCGACGTAGGCCTCGACGCGGGCGCGCAGCTCGGCGACCCCGCGCGTCCCCCGCAGCGGTTCGGCGCCCAGGGCCGAGCCGGCCACGGTGCCGACCAGGTCGGCGAGCTCGGTCGCGAGGCGCGCGCCGGCGAGGGGGAAGAGCTCCGGCGGCGCGGCCACCACGTCGGCGAGCGTCCGGCCGACGACGGCGCCCAGGCGGTCGCCACCGAGCGCGCGGGCCGTCGCGGCGCGGGAGGTGTCCCGGTCGAGGCCGACGAGATCGCGGGGCCAGGTGAACACGAGCAGCCGCCAGGGGCCCGTGAAGCGCCAGCCGAACGGCCGGCCCGTCTCGTAGACGGTGTAGGCCCCCGGGCCGAGGACGGCCTCCCGCCCGTCCTGGCGCATCACGGCCTCGCCTCGCGCGACGAGGCCGACCTGCAGGTAGTCGTCCGGGTCGTGGCGCGCCAGCCCCGGCGTGCGCACGCACTCCTGCCCCGTCGAGTCGACCGTCGCCACCGCGAGGTGCCCGACGAGGCTGCTGCGCACCGCCCCGTCGAATGGGGCGTCGGGCTCGGCGTTCACGTCGAGGGCCACGAAGTGCTCGCGCAGGAGGTCGCGCCAGCCGTCGAGACGGTCGGCCCGGCCACGCACCTCGGGGGACCTCTGCGACTTCTGCGCACGCGGCACCGTCGCGCGGGGCCGGGGGAAGGGACCCACGGGTCGCGTGGTGGTCGCCACGGGCGGCTCCCTGGGGGCGGATGGACGGGACAGGCGGCGACCGTGCCGTCGTGCAGGGGCGGTTGCCCGACGTTAGGGAACCGGAGTCCTGCCGGTCAACGGTGCGCAACCCGTCGCGGAGCGACAAGCGCCCGACCGCGCCGGGTGGTCAGGCTGTCACCGGCGGTCGCCCCGCCCCTCGGGGCGACCGCCTGCCCCCGTGACCACCACCCCGGGAGACGACGTGACCGCGCTCGAGGACCTGCCGCTCACCCCGACGACCACCACGGTGCGGGCGGCGTGCCCGCACGACTGCCCCGACACGTGCGCCATGACGGTGACCGTCGAGAACGGCGTCGCGACCGGCGTGCGCGGCGACCCCGAGCACCCCATCACCCGCGGCGGGCTCTGCGTCAAGGTCAACAACTACCAGGACAAGGTCTACAACCCGGACCGCCTCCTGCACCCGCTGCGCCGCACCGGTCCCAAGGGCAGCGGGCGGTTCGAGGAGATCACCTGGGACGAGGCGCTGGAGACGATCGCCTCGACCTTCAAGGCCAAGATCGCCGAGCACGGCGCCGAGACGGTCATGCCGGTGAGCTACCTCGGCACGCAGGGCATCCTCAACGGCCTGTCGGTCGGCGACGCCTTCTTCCACCGCCTCGGCGCGACGATCACCGAGCGGACCTACTGCGACTCGGGCTCCTGCACCGCCTACGCCGCCACGATCGGCGCGACGGCGGGCGTCGACCCCGAGAGCATCGTGCACTCCCGCTACATCATCATCTGGGCCTGCAACATGGTCTCGACCAACCTGCACCTCTGGCCGATCGTCGCCGAGGCGCAGAAGCGGGGCGCGAAGGTCGTCGTCATCGACCCCGTCCGGCACAAGACCGCGCGGCGCGCCGACTGGTACATCCCGATCCGGCCCGGCACCGACGGCGCCCTCGCGCTCGCGATGATGAACGTGATCATCAACGAGGGGCTGACCGACGAGGACTACGTCCGCGAGCACACCGCGGGCTACGAGGAGATGGTCGAGCGAGCCCAGGAGTACACCCCGGAGTGGGCGTCGCAGGAGACGGGCATCCCGGCCGAGGACATCCGCACGCTGGCCCGCGAGTACGCCACCAGCGACCCCTCGCTCATCCGCATCGGCGTCGCGATCGAGCGGCACGCGGGCGGCGGGCAGACGGTCCGCTCGATCGCGTGCCTGCCCGCGCTCGTCGGGGCGTGGCGCCACGTCGGCGGCGGGCTGCTGCAGCTGCCGCTGTGGGCGCACCCGGTCAACTGGCCGGCCTTCATCCACCCGGAGATGGCGACGCCGGGCACCCGCGTCGTGAACCAGTACCTGCTGGGCCGGGCGTTGACCGGTGAGGGCGGGGCGAGCGGAGCGACGGGGGATGGGCCGGCGCTGGACCCGCCGATCAGCGCGCTCGTCGTCTACAACTCGAACCCGATGGTCGTGTGCCCGGAGCAGGAGAAGATCGCCCGCGGGCTGGCCCGCGAGGACCTGTTCACCGTCGTCAGCGACCACGTCCTCACCGACACCGCGCGCTACGCCGACATCGTGCTGCCGGCGACCACCCAGCTCGAGCAGCACGACATCATGTTCAGCTGGGGCCACTTCTACGTCACGCTCAACACCCCGGCCATCGCGCCGCTGGGCGACGCGATCCCCAACACCGAGCTGTTCCGCCGGCTCGCCGCCGCGATGGGCTTCGAGGACGAGTACTTCACGCTCACCGACGAGCAGCTGCTCGAGCAGTCCTACGACTGGTCGGCGCCGGCGATGGAGGGCATCACCCTCGAGTCCCTGCGCGAGACCGGCTGGGCGCGGCTCAACCTCCCGAGCCCGGACGAGTACCGCCCGCACGCCGAGGGCGGGTTCCCGACGCCGTCGGGGAAGACCGAGTTCCGATCGGCCGCCCTGGAGGCGGCGGGCAACTTCGTCGTGCCGCTGTTCCGGCAGCTCTACGAGGAGTTCCAGCCCGGCGGGGTCGTCGACCCGCTGCCGCACTACGTCGCGCCGCGCGAGACCGGCGACAGCCACCCGCTCAACCTGCTCTCGCCGAAGTCGCACGCCTTCCTCAACTCGAGCGCGGGCGACCAGGCGATGCAGAAGCGCGTCCAGGGCGAGCAGATGGTCACCCTGCACCCCGCCGACGCCGAAGCGCGCGACATCGCCGACGGTCAGTACGTGTCGGTGTTCAACGATCGCGGACGCTTCGTCGCGCTGGCACGCGTCAGCGACGAGGTCGCACCGGGCGTCGCCGTCGCACCCATGGGGGCGTGGCCGAAGAACGCGAAGGACCAGAGCACGGTCAACGCCGTGAACCCGTTCGTCTTCGCCGACCTCGGCAACGCGCCGACGTTCTCCGACACGCGGGTGGAGATCGCGCCGGTCTGATCCGTCCCCGGCTGATCCGTCCCCCGGCTACCGGGCGGCCAGGACCTCCTGGTCGCCCGGGCTGCGGGGGGCCGGGGTGGCGGCGGGCGCCTCGAGCGCGGCGAGCATCCGCCGAGCGGCGCGGTCGGCCCGGTCGACGATCTCGGTGACCTCGGCGGCGTCCCGTCCGCGCCCGATGGCGCGGAACAGCTCCGCGACGGCGGCCACCGCGGCCGGCGAGAGCGTCACGCCCCCGTCGGGCACGGCCCGCGGGGCGAGCGCGGCGGCGGCGCGGATGCTGGCGCCACCGGGAGCCTCAGCGGCCCCGGACACGGACCGACTCCGGGACGTCGGCGGCCAGGTTCGCCGCACGGGTGTCGGGCCGGACGCGCTGGAACGAGCCCGCCTTCGCGGTGCTGCTCTTCCCGGTCCTCGGCTCGGGCCGGATGTCGGTCCGGCCGGTCTCGACGCGCGCGATGTCGGCGCGCCAGTGCAGGTGCCACATGGGCGGGGTCCTCCTCGTCCGCCACCGGGACCCGTGCTCGCGCGCCCTTCCCCGAGACGGCGCCGGCGTTCACGGAGGGTCGACCGTGGCTCGCGGACTGAACACGGCACCTGCGATGGTGGTCCACGTCACGCACTGCTCGCCACGCCGGCGAACACTGAACCGAAACAGCACGCCATCGGCGCAGCCACTGTTCAGCTGCTCGTCACCGGGGAGATCAGGATGTCGGACGCGGGCGCAGCCCGAGGATCCGCTCCAGCACCCGGTACCGGAGCACGAGGCTCAGGGTCACGAACCACAGCACCAGGGCGACGGCGGGGATCTGCACGACGGGCGGATCGGGGGCGGTGAGACCGAAGTACTCGCGCGTGGCCGGCACGATCAGCACCACCGCGAACGCCACGAACAGGCCGAGCGCGAGCCAGGTCGGCCGGCGGTCGCTGCTCACCGGCGCCCACGCCGTGAAGATCCGGTGCGGGGGCTCCAGCAGCAGGATCAGCACGATGGCGGTGGTCGAGACGAACACCGACATCGCCGACTGCGCGCCCAGGGTGGCCGAGGCCTCGACGAAGTCGGCGTCGACCCCGTAGGTCAGTCCGGTGTACTGCTCGAAGAGGCGGATCGCGTCCGGGAAGGGCGTGCCGGTGAAGCCGTCGGTGATCTGTCGGTAGAGGTAGGCGTAGATCGCGGTCGCGAACCCCGCGGTGAGCACCCCGACGGGGATGACGAACCGCGCGAGCGACACCAGCAGGTCCTCCGCGGGCGGCGCCGGGCGCGCCCACATCGTGAGGAAGAACGTCGGGAGCCCGACGGTGAACAGCGTCAGCCCGACCTGCGTCGGCGTGTACGGGAAGCCGAGCCCGAGCAGCGTCACGGTGAGGATGACGAGCATCTGCGTCGCCACCCGCGACAGGAACAGGTACATCGACGAGCCGACGCCCGCGATGATCCGGCGGCCCTCGGTGCGGGCGGGCGGCAGCGTCGTGAACGAGTCGTCGAGCAGCACGATGTCGGCCACGTCGCGGGTCACGGCGCTCCCGGACCGCATGGCCACGCCCACCTGGGCCGCCTTGAGCGCGCGGGCGTCGTTGACGCCGTCGCCGACCATCGCGACCTGGTGGCCACGCCGGCGCAGCGAGGTGACGATCTGCTCCTTCTGCTCCGGGGCGATCCGGCCGAACACGCCGTGGGTGTCGACGGCGTCGTCGAACAGCTCGCCCTCGAGCGCGGCGAGCCGGGGCCCGGCGATCGCGGGCGTGTCGAGACCCGCGCGGCGGGCGAGGGCGGCGACGGTGTCCGGGTCGTCGCCGGAGATGACCTTGACGGCGACGTCCTCGGCGGCGAGGTCGGCCAGGACCTCGGTGACGCCGTCGCGCAGCTCGTCGGCGAGCGCGATCAGGGCCACGCCACGCAGGCGGGGCAGCGCCGGGTGGTCCTCGGCGTCGCGCAGCGGGCCCGTACCCCGGGCCAGCACCAGCACCCGCAGGCCCTGATCGGTGCGGCGTCGCACGGCGTCCTCGGCGGCGAGCGCGGGGTCGGTCAGGGCCGGGCGCAGCGTCGACGGCGCGCCGAGGACGAGCGAGGTCCCGTCGGCGAGCGTGATCCCGCTCCAGCGCAGCGACGAGCGGAACTCCACCTCGTCGACGATCTCGACCTCCTCGCCGGGCAGCTCGGCCAGCGCGGCGCTCGTCGCGTTGGTGGCCGACACCGAGCGGGCGAACGTCCCGAGCAGCGCCCGCGCGCCGGCCTCGTCGCCGCCGTCGGGGACCACCTCGACGAGCGTGAGCCGCCCGCTCGTCAGCGTCCCGGTCTTGTCGGTGCACACGACGTCCACGCGGCTGACCGCCTCGACGGCGTTGGTCTGCTGCACCAGCGCGCCGCGCCCGGCGATCCGCGCGGCGCCGACGGTGTAGGCGACGGCGATGAGGAAGAACAACCCGTAGGGCACGAGGCCCGACAGGACCGCGGACGTCTGCACGAAGCGCAGCACCGTCGACCCGTCGAGCGCGGCCTGGGCGAGGATCGCGCCGCTCATCAGCACCACGAGCAGGATCAGCAGGCGCACCACCAGCTCGATGCGCCACTGCAGCGGGGTGAGCGCGGTCGTGTCGGCGCGCGCGGCGATCGTCAGCCGGCCCGCGTGGCTGTCGGCGCCGACGGCCTCGGCGCGCTGCAGGCCCTCACCGCCGGCCACCGAGCTGCCCGAGAGCAGCGGGTCCCCGACGTCCTTTCCGACCGGGTCGGACTCGCCGGTCAGCAGCGACTCGTCGGCCTCCAGCCGGCCCGCGACGACCGGCCCGTCGACGACGACCTGCGCGCCGGGCCGCACCCGCACCAGGTCACCGACCACCACCTCGGCGGGCGGCACGGTGCGGTCCGCACCGTCGCGCACCACCGTCACGGGCTCGCGCGCGAGCAGCTGGAGCCGGTCGAGCTGCCGCTTCGCCCGCAGCTCCTGGACCGCGGCGAGCGCCGCGTTGATGATCCCGAGGCCGACGCTGACCAGCGCGTCGCTGTAGCGCCCGAGGGCCAGCAGCGCGATCCCGATGGCGAACAGCGTGTTGTTGTAGAACGAGAAGACGGTGGTGCGCAGGATGCGCGCGGTGGTCCGGCCCGACCCCGACACCGGGGTGTTCGCCCGCCCCGCCCGCGCCGCGTCCCGCGCCTGCGCCTCGGTGAGCCCGTCGATGGTCGCGGTCACGGAGGCATGATCCCTGGCCGACCTGGAGTGGGGCTGAAGGGCTCTCCGGTCGTGTCAGGCGCGCAGCGCCCGCCGCCACTGCTCGGTGATGTCGCGGCGCAGGGACTCGGTGTCGACGCCGTCGGGGTCGACGAGACGCTGCATGCCGATGCCGCGCAGCTGGCCGACGATCGCGACGGCGACGGCCTCCGGGTCGGCGTCCGCGCGGATCTCGCCCGCCGCGAGACCCGCGTCGATGTCGACGCGCAGGTCGGCGCGGAAACCGCGGTCGCGGGCGCGGAAGGTCTCGGCGAGCTCGGAGGCCGAGGCCGCCTCGGCCCAGAGCAGCAGGAACGCGCGGTTCGCGGTCCCGAGCGCGGCGACCGCGTGCACGTAGCCGTCGACCAGCGCGAGCAGTCGCTCGAGCCCCGGCGCCATGGCGTCGAGGCCCGGGACGAACCCGCCCTGGATGGAGCGCGCCAGGGCGTCGACGAGGCCCTGCTTGGAGCCGAAGTGGTGGGTGACGATCCCGCGGCTGTAGCCCGCACGCTCCCCGACACGGGCGAGCGTGAGCGCCCGGACCCCGGACTCCACGACGACCTCGGCCGCCGCGGCGACGAGCGCGGTCTCGGTGTGCTCGCGGCGCTCGGCCTGGGTGCGGCGTCGGGGCTCGGCGGTCACGGGACGGACCCTAGCAGATCTACTTGCGTGCTAGCTGACAAGTATGTGAGGCTGGAGGAGAACCGAGAGGAGCTGTCGATGATCGAGCTGCCGGACGGCGCGGTGGAGGCGATGCTCGCCGAGGACCCCGGGGGTCCCGTGGTGATGCTCAACCTGCTGCGCTTCCGCCCCGACGGCGGGCGGGAGATCTACCAGCAGTACGTGGACGCCGTGGGCGCGGTGAGCGCGCGGTACGGCGTGGAGGTCGTCTACCTCGGCGAGGGCGGTCGTGCGCTCGCGGCCGAGGACGGGCAGGCGTGGGACACGGTCCTGCTCGTGCGCTACCCCAGCCGCGAGCACTTTGCGGCGATGGTCCGCGACCCGGACTACCGGGCGATCGAGCACCTGCGGGTGGGCGGCCTGCTCGAGGCCGTGCTGCAGCCGACGACGCCGATCGTCGACCGGGCGATTGCGTGACGGTGGTGCTGGTGCACGGCAACCCGGAGACGCCGGCCGTCTGGGACCTGCTGGTCGACGCGCTCGCCCACCACGGCGTCCACGACGTCGTGCGGCTCGCACCGCCCGGCTTCGGGGCGCCCCTGCCCGACGACTTCGCCGCCACGCCGGAGGCCTATCGCGACTGGCTGGTCGGGGCGCTGGAGCCGACCGTGGCCGCCGACGGCCCGGTCGACCTCGTCGGCCACGACCTCGGCGGGAGCCACACGCTGCGCGTCGCGATGGCTCGGCCGGACCTGCTGCGCAGCTGGGTCAGCGACACCCTCGGCGCCTTCGAGCCCGACTACGTCTGGCACGAGCTCGCGCAGCGCTGGCAGACGCCCGGCGTGGGCGAGGCGGACGTGGCCGAGCGCTTCGGTCCCGGCCGCGACGTCGACGCGGTGGTGGCCCTGCTCGTCGGGCGCGGCATGCCCGAGCCGGTGGCCCGGCGGGTGGTCGCCGGTCAGGACGAGGCGATGGGGCGCGCGATCCTCGCCCACTACCGCGCGGCGGTGCAGCCGGCGATGGCCGAGGCCGGGGCGCACCTCCCGGACGCCGCCCGGCGCCCCGGCCTCGCGGTCCTCGCCACCGCCGACCACGTCGTGGGCGACGACGCCCAGCGCCGCCGGGCCGCGGCACGGGCGGGTGCCCGCGTCGCGGAGCTCGAGGGCCTGGGCCACTGGTGGATGGCCCAGGACCCCGAGCAGGGTGCCGCGGTGCTCGTGGACTTCTGGGAGAACGTGTAGGTCACCACGCCACGGGCAGGCGCTCGAGCCCGTGGATGGCGTGCTGGGTCGCGAAGTCGACCTCCCCGTCACCGATCGCGAGGTGCAGCGTCGGGAACCGGCGCAGCAGGGCCGGGAACGCGATCCGCATCTCCATCCGGGCGAGCGGGGCGCCCAGGCAGTGGTGCACGCCGTGGCCGAAGGCGACGTGGGGCGCGGCCTCGCGCGTGATGTCGAACCGGTCCGGGTCGTCGACAGCCGCGGGGTCGCGGTTCGCGGTGGGCAGGTTGAACACCACGAGGTCGCCGCGCCGGATCGTCACGTCCTCGATCTCGACGTCGCGCAGCGCGAGGCGCGGGGAGCCGCTGCTGACGATCGAGAGCCAGCGCATCAGCTCCTCGACCGCGGGCGCCACGGCCTCCTCGTCGTCGCGCACCCGCGCGAGCTGCTCGGGGTGGCGCAGCAGCGCGAGGGTGCCCAGCCCGAGCATGTTCGCCGTGGTCTCGTGGCCGGCGACGAGCAGCAGGTTCGCGATCCCGACGAGCTCGTCGGTGGTGAGGTCCTCGTCGTGCTCGCGGATGAGCATGCCGATGAGGTCCTCGCCGGGCTGCTGCCGCGCGCGGGCGACGAGGCCCCGCATGTAGGCCAGGGCCTCGGCGGCCAGCGCGACGCGGCGCTCCTCGGGCAGGCCGGTGTCGAGCTGGGCGCTGGTGCGTGCCTGGAACTCGTCCTGGTCGCCGGGCGGGACCCCCAGCAGCTCGCAGATCACGAGCGACGGGATGGGCAGCGCGTACTGCGACACGAGGTCGGCGGGCGCGCCGGAGCGCTCGAGGGCGTCGAGGTGGTCGTCGACGATCTCGACGATGCGGGGCTCGAGGCGGCGCATCCGGCGCACGGTGAACTCGCCGGCGAGCAGGCGGCGCAGCCGGGTGTGCTCCGGCGGGTCGAGCGAGAGCAGGTTGCCGCTGCGGTCGCCGGAGAGCTGGCGCGGGTCGCGGCGGACGTCGCCGGCGAGGTCCTCCGGGGTCCAGCCGTTGGCGAACGCGTCGGCGTCGCCGAGCATCCGGCGCACGTCGGCCTGCCGGGTGAGCAGCCACGCCGGCGGCCCGAACGGCGTCGGCACCCGGGCGATTCCCGCCCCGTCGCGCACCGCCTCCGCGTCGGGCGCGGGCCCGAAGCCGGTGCGGCGCAGGTCGAGAGGGGTCTCGGTGCGAGAGGTCAAGGACGCTCCTGATCTGTCGTCTCGTGATCTGGGGTGGTGGTGACGGGCGCGAGCCAGACGCCGACGAGGACGTCGACGAGGCCGGTAGCGGTGTCGGCCCAGGTGGCGCGGGTCGTGGGGGCGCCCTCGGCGAGGGCGCGCTCGCGCTCGACGGGGACGTGGACGAGCAGGTGGCGCGCGACGTCACCGCGCTCGCGGAACACCGCGGGCGGCAGGCTCGGCAGGCAGGCGTGCAGGCCGTCGAGGATGCGCACGAGGAACGGCGAGCCGAGGTGCTCGTCGACGAGGATCTCGCGCAGCGCGGGGTCGGTCATGACCTGCGCGCCGAAGCGGGCGTACCAGCTGGGCGTGCCGAGGGTGCCCATGTGGTCGAAGGTCGGGCGCACGAGGCAGTCGAGCCAGTCGCGGAGATCGTCGCTCCCCGCGACGCGCCCGACCATCTCCTCGCGGGCCGCCTCGATGGCTCCGGTGTGCCGGCGCACGATCGCCCGGACGAGGTCGGCCTTGGTGCCGAAGTGGTAGCCGACGACGGCCGTGTTGCCCTGGCCGGCGGCCTCGGCGACCTGGCGGTTGGACACCTCGTGGACGCCGTGCTCGGCGAAGAGCCGCTCCGCGGCGTCGAGGATGCGCTCACGGGTGGCGGTGTTGCGGTCGGTCCGGGCCTTGGCGGGCACGGCGCCGAGTGAACGACCTCATCTCGCCGATGTCAATCGACTGATTTAGATTGTGGTCGTGACCTCCGCTGCCACCCCGCGGCGCACACCGGCGTTCGTCCCGGTGCTCGCGCTGGCCGGCATCACCGTCTCGCTGCAGCAGACGCTGGTGGTGCCGCTCGTGCCGCAGTTCCCGCGCCTGCTCGGTGCACCGCCCGCGGACACCGCCTGGGTGGTCACCGCGACGCTGCTCACCGCCGCGGTCGCGGTGCCGATCGTCGGGCGCCTGGCCGACATGGTGGGCAAGCGGCGGATGCTGCTCGTCTGCCTCGCGATGCTCATCGCCGGCTCGGTGGTGGCGGCGCTGTCGACCTCACTGGTCCCGCTGGTGGTCGGGCGCGCGCTGCAGGGCCTCGCGACCGGCGTCATCCCGCTCGGCATCAGCCTCATGCGCGACGAGCTGCCGCCCGAGCGTCTCGGCTCGGCGACCGCGCTGATGAGCGCCTCGCTGGGCGTCGGCGGCGCGCTGGGGCTGCCGCTGGCGGCGCTCATCGCGCAGACCGCCGACTGGCACGTGCTGTTCTGGGCCGCCGGCGGGCTCGGCGTCGTCGTGCTCGTCGGGGTGCTGGCGCTGGTGCCCGAGTCGGCGCAGCGGGCGGGCGGGCGGTTCGACCTGGTCGGCGCCGTCGGGCTCGCCGTCGCCCTGGTGGCGCTGCTGCTCGCGGTGTCGAAGGGGAGCACGTGGGGCTGGGGCAGCGCGACGACCGTGACGCTGTTCGTCGTCGCGGTCGTCGTCCTGCTGGCCTGGGCCTGGTGGGAGCTGCGGACGCGCCAGCCGCTGGTCGACCTGCGGGTCAGCCGCCGGCGTCAGGTGCTGTTGACCAACACCGCGTCCGTGGTCATGGGCTTCTCGATGTTCGCGATGTCGCTGGTCTACCCGCAGCTGCTGCAGCTGCCGGTCGAGACCGGCTACGGGCTCGGCCAGTCGATCCTCGTGGCGGGCCTCGTCCTCGCCCCCGGCGGGCTCTGCATGATGGCGATGTCCCCGGTGTCGGCGCGGATCAGCGCCGCGTCCGGCCCGCGCACGACGCTCATGCTCGGCGCGTTCGTCGTGGCCGTCGGCTACGGGATCGGCGCGGTGTTCCACGGGTCGGTCTGGGAGCTGGTGATCAGCTCGATCGTCATCGCCTGCGGCATCGGGCTCGGCTACGGCGCGATGCCCTCGCTGATCATGGCGGCCGTGCCGGTCGAGCAGACGGCCGCGGCGAACAGCCTCAACAACCTCATGCGCGCGCTGGGCACGTCGTTCGCCAGCGCGGTCGCCGGTGTCCTGCTGGCCTCGCTCGTCACGGCGTCCGGCGTGCCGACCGAGGCGGCCTTCGTCATCGTGATGCTGCTCGGGGCCGGCGCGGCGGTGGTCGCGGTGGCGATCGTGGCGGCGATCCCGCCGCAGCGGCCGGTGCCCCGGGTGACGGAGACCGTCGCCGCGGAACCGGAGGCGGCTCCCGTGTCGTCGTTGGTCAGCGGCGTCGTGCGTCACGGCGACGGCCCGGCGGGGGGCGCGGTGCTCACCGTCGTCAGCACCGACGGCCACCAGCTCGGGACGGTCCGGGCGGGCGAGGACGGCGCGTTCGCGGTCGCGCGCACCGGCACGGGCCGCGCGCACCTGCTGGTCGTGCAGTGGTCCGGGATCGCCCAGGCCGAGCCGCTCAGCGGGACCGACGGCGTCGAACGGGATGTGGATCTGGTGGCGCGGACCCGGGGCGAGCGCCCCGATGATGCAGCGCCCGCCCCGGCGCGCGTCTAGCCCGTCAGGAGCTGCTCGAACGGCACGGGGTCGGCGAACGGGTCGGTGACCGTGCTCGCCGGCCGCGCCGCCACGAGGTCGGCGAGCTCCCTCCCGGCGCGGGTGATGCGGTCGGCGAGCTCCGGGCCCGATCCCCAGTCCGAGCCGCCCCAGTCCTCGGCTGCCGCGAACACCCCCGCCGGCACGACCGTGGCGTGCAGGTACGCGAACAGCGGGCGCAGGGCGTGGTCCAGCGCGAGCTGGTGGCGCGCGGTGCCCGCGGTCGCGCCGAGCAGCACCGGGGTGCCGGACAGCGCGTCCCGGTCGAGCACGTCGACGAACGTCTTGAACAGGCCGCTGTAGGACGCCGAGAAGATCGGCGTCACCGCGATCAGTCCGTCCGCGCCGGCGACGGCCTCGAGGACCGGGCGCAGCGCGGCGTTCGGGAAGCCCGTGACGAGGTGGTCGGCGAGGTCGCGGGCGCGGTCGCGCAGCTCGATCACCTCGGGCCGCACCTCGACGCCGCGCTCGCCCAGGGCGGTCACGGTGGCGTCGGTGAGACGGTCGGCGAGCAGGCGCGTCGACGACGGCGTCGACAGGCCCGCGCTGACGACGGCGAGGGTCCGCATCAGACGGTCACCTCCTGCTGTGCGATCTGCGCCGCCACGAGCGACTCGTGGGTCGGCGCCTCGGGCACGTGGGTGGGCTTGCGGGCGGCGAACTCCCGGCGCAGCACCGGCACGACCTCCTCGCCGAGCAGGTCGAGCTGCTCGAGCACGGTCTTGAGCGGCAGGCCGGCGTGGTCGATGAGGAACAGCTGGCGCTGGTAGTCGCCGACGTACTCGCGGAAGCCGAGCGTCCGGTCGATGACCTCCTGCGGGCTGCCCACCGTCAGCGGCGTCTCGCGGGCGAAGTCCTCGAGCGACGGGCCGTGCCCGTACACCGGGGCCTCGTCGAAGTACGGCCGGAACTCCCGCACGGCGTCCTGCGAGTTCTTCCGCATGAACACCTGCCCGCCGAGGCCGACGATCGCCTGGTCGGCGTCACCGTGCCCGTAGTGCTCGAAACGGCGGCGGTAGAAGTCGACCATCCGCCGGGTGTGGTCGGCCGGCCAGAAGATGTGGTTGTGGAAGAAGCCGTCGCCGTAGTACGCGGCCTGCTCGGCGATCTCGGGGCTGCGGATCGACCCGTGCCACACGAACGGCGCGACGCCGTCGAGCGGGCGCGGGGTCGAGGTGAAGCCCTGCAGCGGCGTGCGGAACTTCCCCTCCCAGTCGACCACGTCCTCGTCCCACAGCCGCCGCAGCAGCGCGTAGTTCTCGATCGCGAGCGGGATGCCCTGGCGGATGTCCTGGCCGAACCAGGGGTAGACCGGGCCGGTGTTGCCGCGGCCCAGGGTGAGGTCGACGCGGCCGCCCGCGAGGTGCTGCAGCATCGCGTAGTCCTCGGCGATCTTCACCGGGTCGTTCGTGGTGATGAGCGTGGTCGCGGTGGACAGCTGCAGGCGCTGCGTGCGGCCCGCGAGGTAGCCGAGCGTGGTGGTCGGCGAGGACGAGAAGAACGGCGGGTTGTGGTGCTCGCCGAGGGCGAAGACGTCGAGGCCGACCTCCTCCGTCTTCTCCGCGATCCGCAGGACGGCCTGCAGCCGCTCGGCCTCGGTGGGGGCGCGGCCGGTCGTCGGGTCGGGGGTGACGTCGCTGACCGAGAAGACACCGAACTGCATGGCCTGCGCTCCGTTCGTTGACGTTTCAACCTGCACTCTGCCGAACGCTGGTTGACTCGTCAACTATTCCGGGGCCGGGTGGGCCCGGCCGCATCCTCAGGTGCCGCAGTAGGTCACGTAGCCCGTGGCCGACGGGTCGCCCTTCGCGTAGTCCTCGAGGCCCGGGCGCTCCTCGAACGGGCGCGACACCACGTCGACGAGCCGGTGGAACGGGGCGTGGTCGCCGGCCACCGCCGCGTCCAGCGCCGCCTCGACGTGGTGGTTGCGGGGGATGTAGACCGGGTTGACGCGGTCCATCGTGTCGGCGGACTCGCCCACCGGCCGCTCCTGGGCCTCCAGCGCCGCCCGCCAGCGCGTCAGCCACGCGTCGAGGGCGTCGCGGTCGACGACGAGGTCGAGCACGGGGGAGGCGTCACCCCGGGCGGCGGACGAGAGGCCGCGGAAGAAGCGCGTGTGGTCCGGCTTCTGCTCGGCCATGAGCGTCACGAGCTCCTCGGCCAGCTCGCGCTGCTCGTCGACGAGCCCGAGCTTGGCGTGCAGCCCGGCCGAGCGGTGGCGGGTGAAGCGCTCCGCGAACGATGACACCACGTCGGTGGCGGCGGGGATCGCGGCCTCGGGATCGTCCTCGATCTGGGTCAGCAGCGACTCGGCGAACCGGGCCAGGTTCCACTGCGCGGCCTGCGGCTGCCGGCCGAACGCGTAGCGCCCGCCGTGGTCGATCGAGCTGTAGACCGTCGCCGGGTCGTAGGCGTCCAGGAACGCGCAGGGCCCGTAGTCGATCGTCTCGCCGGAGATCGTCATGTTGTCGGTGTTCATGACGCCGTGCACGAAGCCGACGTCCATCCACCGCGCGACCAGGGCCGCCTGGGCCTCGACGACCGCCTCGAGCAGGGCCAGCGCCGGGCGCTCGGCGTGCGCGGCGTCGGGGTGGTGGCGGGCGATGGCGTGCTCGGTGAGCCGCCGCAGCAGGTCGGCGTCACCGGTGGCCGCGGCGTACTGGAAGGTGCCGACGCGCAGGTGGCTCGACGCGACGCGCGCGAGCACGGCGCCGGGCAGCGGGCGCTCGCGCATCACGCGCTCGCCCGTGGTGGTGACGGCCAGGGCGCGCGTGGTCGGGATGCCGAGGGCGTGCATCGCCTCGGCG
Source organism: Actinomycetospora aeridis (assembly GCF_037400275.1). Lineage (NCBI taxonomy): Bacteria > Bacillati > Actinomycetota > Actinomycetes > Pseudonocardiales > Pseudonocardiaceae > Actinomycetospora > Actinomycetospora aeridis. The sequence continues at coordinate 263,850 of NZ_JBBEGL010000001.1, forward strand.
ACGACGTACTCGCGCAGCATCGGGCCGAGCGTGGCGAGCCCGTCGCCGCCGCGGGCGAACGGGGTGCGGCCCGACCCCTTGAGGTGCAGGTCGCGGCGACGTCCCGCGGTGTCGGTGATCTCGCCGAGCAGCAGCGCGCGGCCGTCGCCGAGGCGGGGGGAGTAGTTGCCGAACTGGTGCCCGGCGTAGGCCATGGCGACCGGGGTGGCGCCTGCGGGCACGGCCGTGCCGGCCAGGATCGCGACGCCCTCGGGGGCGCGCAGGGCGTCGGCGTCGAGGCCGAGCTCCTCGGCGAGCTCGCCGTTGAGGGCGACCAGCTCCGGCGACGGGGCGGGCGCGGCCTGCCACGGCTGGTAGAGCCCCCCGAGGTCCCGGACGAACCAGTCGTCGAGGTGCACGGGCGACGCGGCGACGGTCATGTGTTCGAGGCTAACCGCCAGGCCACGGTGTCATACCTGATCAACGTCGTGATGCGCACGAGCGACGGCGTCCGCGGCGTCGACCCGAACCCGAACCGGACCGGCGGCGACACCGGCGTGAGCGCGCCCTGGTCGACGCCCCCCCAGCGCACGCGGGCGTCGGTGACCCGGTGCAGGTCCCGCGCGCCGTAGTACTCGCGGCGCCCGCCCCCGGCGCTGCCGACGGTGCGCACCCCGGGGAGCACGCGCCGCGCGACGGCGTCGATCGCGCGGATCCACGCCGGCGCGGTGGCGAGGCGGCCGGGCACCGCGTGCAGCAGCCACCCCAGCGGCGGGCGCCCGCCGACCCGCAGGGCCAGCTGCAGGTCGGCCGAGGTCACGTAGTGCTCTCCGTCCTGCTGCTCGTGCACCACCGGACCCAGCCGCGTCTCGTCGAACGTGTAGGTGGCGCCGACGAACTCCGCGACGCGCTCGTCGGGGGCGAGCAGGATGCGCCTGCCGTCGGGGCGTTCGACCATGACGTCGGTGAACGCCCCGAGCGGCGAGGACGGCCAGTGCCCGACCACGGCGCGCAGGCCGCTCGCGGTGCCGACTCCGGCGATCCAGCCTTCGAAGCGATCCATGGTCCGACGGCTACCCGGTCACCACCGGACGGGCATCTCCGCGGGCCCCCGCACGAGAGCGGTCTCACGCCAGGTCACCTCGCCGGCGAGGTCGAGCGTCGGGACGCGCGTGACCAGCGTCGTCAGCGCCGTCTGCAGCTCCATGCGGGCCAGCGAGGCGCCGAGGCAGTGGTGGGGCCCGAAACCGAACGCGACGTGGCTGCTGGAGCCGCGGTCGAGGTGCAGCTCCTCGGGGTCGTCGAACACCTCCGGGTCGCGGTTGGCGGCGATGGTCGAGACGAGGACGGCCTCGCCCGCGTGCACCGTGCCGCCGGAGAGCTCGACGTCCTCGGTCGCGATGCGCGGCAGCCCGGCGTGGCGGCCCAGCGGCGTGATGCGCAGCATCTCCTCGACCGCCGCCGGCACCTGCTCGGGGTCCGCGACCAGCGCCTCCCAGCGCGCGCGCTCCGAGAGCAGCGTCAGCACCATGTCGCTGGTCATGTTCATGGTCGTCTCGTGGCCGGCGACGAGGATGGCGACGCCGAGGCTCACCAGCTCGGCCTCCGAGAGCCGGTCGCCGTCCTCCTCGCGCGCCGAGACGAGCGCGCCGAGGACGTCGTCACCGGGACCCTCCGGCCGCGACCGCCGGTCGGCCACCAGCGTGCCGATGTAGCGCTGCAGGTCGGCCATCGCGGCCTGGCGCTTCTCGGTCGGCACCTTCGACGTGGAGAGCATCGCGTCCGCGCCGGCGCGGAAGACGTCGCGGTCGGCGAGCGGGACGCCGAGCAGCTCGCAGATCACGATCACCGGCAGCGGCATCGCGACGGCCTCGACGAGGTTCGCGGGCGAGCCGGCGGCGAGCATGTCGTCGACGAGCCCGTCGGCGACCTCGCGCACCCGCGGGCGCAGCGCCTCCGCGCGTCGGGCGGTGAAGGCCGACGCGACGAGGCGGCGGACGCGGCCGTGCTCCGGCGGGTCGATGTTGGTGATCGTGTCCGGGCGGTCGATCTTCTCGGGGATCGCGCGCGGTACGTCGGCCCCGACGACCGCGGCGCGGCTGAACCGCGGGTCCGAGAGCACGGTCTTGACGTCGGTGTACCGCGTGGCGAGCCAGCCCTCCTCGCCGTAGGGCATGCGGATGCGGGCCAGCGGCTCCTCGGCGCGCAGCCGGGCGTAGGCCGGGTCGAACTCGAGGGCCTCGGCCTCGCCGAACGGATAGTCGTGGGCGTAGGGGCAGGTGCCGGCGTCGGTGCTCATGTCGCTATTATGGCACTCAATGACAGAAAGGCGCGACGGGACAGGTTGTCCCCACGGGCGCTACCGTGGTCGGTCATGACGACGGTCGCCGAGACGCCCCCTGCCCCGCGCGGGCGCCGGCCGATGAGCGAGCGACGGCGCGACCTGCAGCGGCTGGAGATCTCCCGCGAGGCCGTGCGGCTCTTCCGCGCCCAGGGCCTCGCGGCCACCAGCGGGGAGCAGATCGCCGAGGGCGTCGGGCTGTCGGTGCGCACGCTGTGGCGCTACTTCCGCAGCAAGGAGAGCTGCGTCGAGCCCCTGCTCTCGCAGTCGTCCGCCGCCTTCGTCGCGATGCTGCGCCGCTGGCCGCGCGACCGGTCGCTCGAGGAGCACCTGATCGCCGACGCCCGCCCGTCGTCGCCGACGTCGCCGGGTGACGACGAGGCCGCGCTCGCGGTGATCGCGATGTCGCGCACCGAGCCCGCGTTCCGCGCGATCTGGCTCGTGGTGCACGAGCGCTCCGAGCCGGTGCTCGCCGAGGTGATCGCCGACCGTCTCGGGCGCGAACCCGGCGAGCTCGCCGTGCGGGTCCAGGCGGCCACGCTGGCGGCCGCCCTGCGCATCACCACCGAGGACTACGCGGTGGCGCTCGCCGACGGGGTCGCGATCACGGGCGAGGACATGGTGGCGCGGCTCTCCGAGGCCGTCCGCGCGGCGACCCACGGGGTGATCGGGGAGGCGCTCACCTGACCGCCTGCTCGCGCACCCACTGCGCGAGCACGGTGGACGCGGCCTGGTGCCCGAGCGAGCCGTCCGGGCCGGTGTCGAAGGCGTGGTCGGCGAACGGGATGTCGACCTGCTCGGCGTCCACCCCGGCGGCACGAGCGGCCTCGACGAAGCGGGTCGCGCCCCCGGGCGGGACGAGGTGGTCGCGGGCCGGGACGACGGCGAGGGTCGGCGGCGCGGCGCGGGTGAGGGCGTCGATCCCCTCCACCGCGCGGTAGCGCTCGGGCACCTGGTCGGGCGTGCCGCCGGTGTAGCCGACGGCGAACTCCTGGGCGCCCTGGCCGGCGCGGTAGGTGTCGTCGAGATCCACGGCGGGGTAGAGCGTCGCGATCGCGCGGGGGACGGGCACGGGCACCGGCGACGGGCACGCGCTCGGCTGGCTGCCGCTCGCCGCGCGGTAGCCGACCGAGGTCGCGAGCTGTCCGCCGGCGGAGTCGCCGCCGAGCACGATCCGGCGCGGGTCGCCGCCCTGCTCGGCCGCGTGCTCGGCGACGCGCGCGAGGGCGCACGCCACCTGCGGGCCGGCGACGTCCCAGGTGGGGCGACCGGGAGCGGCGAGCGTGTACTCGACCGAGACGGCGAGGAAGCCGGCGTCGGCGAGGCGGCGCAGGTCGGCGGCGCGGTCGAGCTCCGACCCGGTGGCCCACCCGCCGCCGTGCACCCAGACGAACACCGGCGCGGGACGCGCGGTGTCGCGGGGGCGCGTGATCGCGAGGTGGAGGTCCTGCCCCTGCGGGGTGGTCGAGTAGACGGCGCGCGCGTCCGGCGCCGAGCCGTCGGGCGGGCCGGCGAGCGTCAGCGCACGCCACGGGTCGACGCTGCCGCCGGCGGCCAGTGTCGCGGTGACCACGGCGCCGACGGCGCCGGTGAGCACGAGCGTCGCCACCGTCGCGACGACGGCGACGGTGGTGGTCAGCGCGCGGGCGAGCAGGCGCGACCGCCGCAGCCACCACGCGGCGGCCGTCACGACGATCCCGAGCAGCACCAGCCGAGGACCGTCGACCACGACCAGGCGCTTCGAGACCTCGGTGCCGAACAGCGCGGTGCCCGGCAGGAGGGCGGTGACCGCGGCGGCGAGCAGGACGAGCGCGCCGAGGGCGAGCAGCACGAGGGCAGCGACCGCCGGCGCGCGTCGCCCCGCGTCCGTCGTCGTCCCGGTCGGCGTCACGCCCCTCACCCTTCCCCAGGTGCGCTTCGCGCATGTGAGCACTTTCGTGTGCTCCAGCACTGATTTGTGCTCACGTGCGCGGAGCGCACATGATCAGCCGCATGGCTCGCACCGTCGCCGATCAGCTCATCGAGGTCCTGGTCCAGGCCGGCGTCCGCCGGATCTACGGCCTCGTCGGGGACAGCCTCAACCCGATCGTCGACGCCGTCCGCCGCTCGGGCGGCGCCGCGCAGGGCGGCATCGACTGGGTCCACGTGCACAACGAGGAGGCCGGGGCGCTCGCCGCGGCCGCCGAGGCCCAGCTCACCGGGACGCTCGCGGTGTGCGCCGGCAGCTGCGGGCCCGGCAACACCCACCTCGTCCAGGGCCTCTACGACGCGCACCGTTCCGGCGCGCCGGTGCTCGCGATCGCGTCGCACATCCCGTCGACGCAGATCGGCACGAACTACTTCCAGGAGACCCACCCCGAGCGGCTCTTCGCCGAGTGCTCCTCGTGGGTCGAGCTCATCTCGCGGCCGGAGCAGATGCCGCGGCTGCAGCGGATCGCGATGCAGACCGCGCTCGCCGACCGCGGGGTGTCGGTGCTCGTGCTGCCCGGCGACATCACCGCGCTGCCCGCCGCGCACCCCACCGGCCGCGGGGACCTCGTCGCCCCCTCGTCGGTGGTGCAGCCCGCGCCCGACCGCGTCGAGGCGCTCGCCGAGCGGATCAACGCCGCGCGGACGGTGACGCTGTTCGTCGGCGCCGGGGTGCGGGAGGCGCGGGACGAGGTGCTGGCGCTGGCCGGGCGCGTCAAGGCGCCCGTCGGGCACTCGCTCGGCGGCAAGGAGTGGATCCAGTACGACAACCCGTACGACGTCGGGATGAGTGGGCTGCTCGGCTACGGCGCCTGCTTCGAGGCGACCCACGAGGCCGAGCTGCTCGTGCTGCTCGGCACCGACTTCCCCTACGACGGCTTCCTGCCGCAGGCGCGCACCGTGCAGGTCGACCGCGACGCCCGCCACCTCGGGCGGCGCACCGTGCTCGACCTCGGCGTCGAGGGCGACGTCGGCGCGACCCTGCGCGCGCTGCTCCCGCTCGTCGCGGAGAAGACCGACGGCGCGTTCCTCGAGCAGATGCTGCGCCACCACGCGGACGCGCTCGAGCACGTCGTCGACGCCTACACCCGGCGCGTCGAGGAGCACCGTCCCGTGCACCCCGAGTACGTCGCGGCGGTGCTCGACGACGAGCTCGCCGACGACGCCGTCGTCACCGTCGACACCGGGATGTGCAACGTCTGGGCCGCCCGCTACATCACGCCGACCGGGCGCCGCCGCATCATCGGCTCGTTCCGGCACGGGACGATGGCGAACGCGCTCCCGCACGCTCTCGGGGCGGCGACCTCGCAGCCCGGGCGACAGGTCGTGTCGATGTCCGGCGACGGCGGCCTGACGATGCTGCTCGGCGAGCTGCTCACCGCCGTCGAGCAGGACCTCGACCTCACCGTCGTCGCGTTCAACAACGGCTCGCTGGGCATGATCCGCCTGGAGATGATGGTGGCGGGATTCCCGTCCTTCCAGACCGACCACGGCCCCGCGGACCTCGGCGCGATCGCCCGCGCGTCCGGTCTGCACGCGGTGACCGTCGAGGACCCGCGCGAGCTGCGGGGGGCGTTGCGCGGAGCCCTGGACCACCGCGGCCCGTCGCTGGTCGACGTGCGCACCGACCCCAACGCCCTGTCGATCCCGCCGCACATCACCGCCGAGCAGGTCCGCGGCTTCGCGCTGGCGGGCATGCGCACGGTGCTCGCCGGCGGCGTCGGGAAGATGGTCGACCTGGCGCGCTCGAACCTGCGCTCGATCCCGCGCCACCCGCTGCGCTAGTCACCTGGCACTACCAGGCTCCGGGCTCGAACTCCGCGGTCATGTCGCGCCAGCCCACGGGCTCGGCGCAGTGCGCGCACGTCATCCGCGGCTCGGCGGCGTGCCCGCAGTCGCGGTGCACCAGCCGCACCGGCGGCACGTCGGTGGCGTACCGGTCGCCCCAGGCCATGAGGGCGACCAGCACGGGATAGAGGTCCGCGCCCTTCGCCGTCAGCCGGTACTCGTATCGCACCGGGCCGTCCTGGTACGGCACGCGGTCGAGGACGCCCTCGTCGACGAGCACGCGGAGCCGGTCGTTGAGCACGTTGCTGCCGAGGCCGAGCTTCGTCCGGAAGTGGTCGTAGCGGCGCTCCCCGCGGAAGCACTCGCGCAGGATCATCATCGTCCAGCGCTCGCCGATCACCGACCACGTGCGCGCCACCGAGCAGTAGACGTCCTGGAGCTCGTCGTGCCGCACGGGCCAGATCGTAGGACACTTTTCGAGTCTCAGCAGGCTGTGTACGGTCCTCCCATGCCCTACTACCAGTTCACCGCTCCCACCGGCAGTGCCGTGCTCGCACACCGGACGGAGATCGCCGCGGCGTTCACGAAGGTCCACGGCGAGGTCACCGGCGCGCCCAGCGCGTACGTGCAGTGCTCGTTCACCGAGGTCGCCCCGGACAGCATCTTCACCGCCGGCGAGGCGACCGCGGCGCCGCGCATGGTCGGCCTCATCCGCGAGGGCCGGACGAAGGAGACGCGCGCAAAGCTCCTCCAGGGGCTCGCCGACGCCTGGTGCTCGATCACCGGCGACGCCAAGGAGGAGATCGCCCTCTTCCTCGTCGAGATGCCGGGCGCGAACGTCATGGAGGGCGGCGTGATCCTGCCCGAGGCGAGCGAGGACCCGGGCGCGATCGCCTGAGTGATCGTGGGGGCTTTCCTGTCGTCCACCGTCAGCGTGGCCGCCAGGCTGACACACGCCGACTAGCGGTCGAGACCGCCGGCGAGCATCGCGAAGGCGTCGGCGACCTCGGCGCGCAGGACGTCGAGTGGCGGGGTGACGTCGTCGCCCGCGCGTTCGAGCCAGCGGTCGAGGACGACGCGCAGCGCGCCGAACGCCGTGGTCGCGCAGAGGCGGGCGTAGGCGTCGTCGGGGAGCTCGAGCCGCTCGGCGATCGCCGCCGCCAGCGCGCGCTCCTGCGCCGCGAGCACGGAGAGCTGCTGGGGTAGCAACGACGGCGCGCGGCGGATCAGGCGCAGCACGGCGACGTGCTCGCGTCCGGCGAGGTCGTCATCCCCGTCGCTGCCGCCGTCCATCACCTCCAGCACCGCCGCGCGCAGCGCGGTCAGCACCGACTCGCGCGGTGGGCGGGCCCGGAACCGCGCGACGACGGCCTCGGCGCCCAGGGCGGCCGTCGCGAGCAGCGCCTCCTCCTTGCCGGAGAAGTAGTTGAAGAACGTGCGGCGCGCGACGTCGGCCTCGTCGGCGATCCGCTCGGCGGTGACGTTCTCGACGCCGTCGCGCAGCGCCAGGCGCAGGGCGGCCCGGCGCAGCGCGGCGCGCGTCGCGAGCTTCTTGCGCTCACGTCGCCCAGCGGGAGCCGCCACGACGGACATCATCCCCACGTCACCGGCAGCGCGTGCACCCCGAAGATCAGCATGTCGTTGCGCAGCGGGACCTCGTCGGCGGGGACGGCGAGACGCAGGTCGGGCATGCGCGTCACGAGCTCCTCGACCCCGACGCGCATCTCGGCGCGGGCGAGCTGCTGGCCGAGGCACTGGTGGATGCCGTGCCCGAACGCCAGGTGCGGGGCCCGCTCGCGCCGGACGTCGAGGTGGTCCGGGTCGGCCCAGTGCCGCGGGTCGCGGTTGGTCTCCGGGGTCCCGATGACGACGGTCTCGCCGGCCGCGATCGTCACCCCGCCGATCGCCACGTCCTCGGTGGCGACGCGGCTGACGCCGAGCTGAATGATCGAGCAGTAGCGCAGCAGCTCCTCGACGGTGCCGTCGATGAGCGACGGGTCGGCGCGCAGCGCGGCGAGCTGCTCGGGACGCTCGAGCAGCGCGAACATCCCGAGCGCGAGGTTGTTGGCCGTGGTCTCGTGGCCGGCGCCGAGCAGCACCAGCGTCATGTCGATCAGCTGGGCGTCGGTCAGCGGCGGGTCCGCGTCGTGCACGAGGCCCGACAGCAGGTCGTCGGACGGCGCGGCGCGCTTGGCGGCGACGAGGCCCGCGATGAACGCGTACAGCTCGCCGCCGGCGCGGGCCCGGTCCTCGTCGCTGGACGTCGAGCTCAGCGCGACGGCGGTGTTGCGCTGGAACGTCTCGCGGTCCGCGTAGTCGACGCCGAGCAGCTCGCAGATCATCAGCGAGGGCAGCGGCAGGGCGTACGAGGGCACGAGGTCGGCGGAGGTGCCCGCGGCCCGCATCGCCTCGATGTGCTCGACGGCGATCTCGCGCAGCCGCGACTCCAGCGCCCGCATCCGGCGCACCGTGAACTGGCCGGTGAGCAGGCTGCGCAGGCGCGTGTGCTCGGGCGGGTCCATGAAGATGAACATGCCGTCCCGGCGTTCCGGGACGTCGACGGGGCAGTAGCCGTTGGCGGCCTGCTCCGCGCTCATCTGCGTCGCGTCGGGGTGGCGGATGCGGTCGTTCGAGAAGCGGCCGTCGGCCAGCACGGCGCGGGCCTCCTCGAACCCGGTGACGAGCCACGCCCGCGCGCCGTTCGCCAGCGGCAGCGGCTGGACGGGGTCGCCGTCGCGGCGGCTCAGCAGCCCCGGCGCCGGGTCGAACGGGCAGCGCGCGTCGCGCTCGAGGAGGTCGGCGGGCATGACGCCGCGCATGGCGGTCGGAAAGCTGGTTGCCGTGTCGCTGCTCGGGTCCACGGGGCCGACCGTACGGACATCGTGCACGCCGTGCACGGATGCACACCGTGCATCAAATCGGCGTCAGCGGGCGCCGGTGATCGTGGGGGAGTTGCTGACGTCTGACGTCAGCGTGGACGCCAGGCTGAGACACCCCGTACCTCAGGCGGGGGTGGGGGCGTGGACGTGGGTGACGCGTTGGCGGCCGCGCAGGCGCACCACGTCCACCTCGGTCCACTGCCCGGCCTCCTCCTGTCCGGCGCGGGTGACCGCGGCGTCGGAGGCGGCGAGGCGGCCGGGCAGGCCCTTGGCGACGTCGCAGAGGCGCGCGGCCTCGTTCACCGGGTCGCCGATCACCGTGTACTCGTAGCGGCGGGCGTCGCCGATGTTGCCCGCGACGGCGGGGCCGGCGGAGACGCCGATCCCGGCGCCCGGGTCGCGCCCCGCCAGGCGTCCGGCGAGGTCGCGGGCGGCGCCCAGCGCGGCGGAGGCCGGGTCGCCGATCGCGTCCGGGGCCCCGAACACGGCGAGCGCCGCGTCGCCCTCGAACTTGTCGATCCAGCCGCGGTGGGCCTCGACCACGTCGACGACCTCGGCGAAGAACGCGTTGAGCACCGCGACGACCTCCTGCGGCGGGCGCTCGAAGGCCATCTCCGTCGATCCGATGATGTCGACGAACACGACGGCGACCTCGCGCACCTCGCCGCCCAGCTCGATCTCGTCGGCGAGGGCCGCGCGGGCGACCTCCCGGCCGACGTGGCGCCCGAACACCTCGCGCACCCGGTCCCGCTCCTGCAGCCCCGTGGCCATCTCGTTGAACCCGGCCTGGAGCATGCCGAGCTCGGTGGGGTCGGAGACCTCCACGCGCGCGTCGAGGTCGCCCTCCTGCACGCGCCGCAGCGCGTCGCGCACCGCCATCAACGGGGTCGTGATCGCCGTGGAGGTCAGGGCCGTGAGCAGGAAGCCGACCGCGAGCGCGACGACCGCGAGCACCAGCACGACCACCCCGAGGCGGGTGACGGTGTAGTAGTCGCGGAACAGCAGGGACGCGGCGGCCGCGAGGGCGATGCCGAGCACCGGCACCCCGGTGCCGAGCAGCCACGCGCCGAGCGACCGGGCCGCGACGGCGGGCAGCGTGCCGAGCCGGGTCGGCGGGTCCTCGGCGAGCACCCGGGCGACCTCGCCGCGCAGCGTCAGCTCGGAGAGGCGGTAGCCGACGGCGACGGTCGCGATGCCGCCGAGGGCGACGACGCAGCCGACGGTGAGGGCGACGGTCAGCGAGAAGCGGGCGTTGATCGCGACGAAGAGCAGGACGGCGAGCAGCCACGGCACCGCCTGCACGACGGTGATGCGCATCGGCGCACCGAGCACCGCACGCCGGGCGAGGGTGCGGTGCCGCGACCAGGCCTCCTCGTCGTCCGGGTCGGCGGGCCGCGGCGGCACGCGGACCCAGCGGTAGCCCCAGACGAGGCCGACGAGCACCGCCGCGGCGAGGTAGAGCCCGAACGTCCAGAGGTTGCGGACGAGGGCGCCCTCCGGAGCGGCCACCAGCGACTGGGTCGGCAGGACGTAGCCGGCGAGCCCGAGCACGATGGCCGCGCCGACGACGTTGGAGACGACGACCTGCGCGCCGACCATCGCCTTCGTCGCCGGCCGGAAGTCGCGGTGCACGGTCCCGCGGCCCCGGAGCGACCCGGCCGACCCCACCGGCGACCCCGCGTCGGTCGTCATGCCACGACCCTATCCACGCGGTACCGGCGGTACCGCCCAGCGTGCACAGATCACGCGGCACCGTTCGCCCGATCGTGTGGTGAGCACGCGGCCTCGTGGCACGGAGGGTGATGCGCCGTGGTCGACGCCCCGGCGACGGGTGCACGTCGCGTGACGGACGACGCGCAGATGTTGCTCACCCACCCCCGATTCTTGATCTGTTCCAGAAAAGGGGCGACACTGCGACCCGTGTCACCGCCGGGTCGCGCGCCCGGCTCCACCGCATTGACAGCTCAGTGACCCGGAGGACTTCCTCGTGTCAGAACACGTGACCCGCGAGACCGAGATGAACACCGAGGACGCCGGTGGCTGCCCGGTCCACGCGGGTCGTCTCGCGCACCCGACCGAGGGTGGCGGCAACGTCGACTGGTGGCCGAACCAGCTCAACCTGCGCGTCCTGCGCACGCACACCGCCGTCTCCAACCCCATGGACGACGACTTCGACTACGCCGCGGCGTTCAAGACCGTCGACCTGGACGCGCTCGCCGCCGACGTCGACCACGTCCTCACCACCTCGCAGGACTGGTGGCCCGCCGACTTCGGCCACTACGGCGGCTTCATGATCCGTCTCGCGTGGCACTCGGCCGGCACCTACCGCCTGGCCGACGGCCGCGGCGGCGCGGGCATGGGCCTGCAGCGCTTCGCCCCGCTGAACAGCTGGCCGGACAACGGCAACCTGGACAAGGCCCGCCGCCTGCTCTGGCCCGTCAAGCAGAAGTGGGGCAACAAGATCTCCTGGGCCGACCTGCTGATCCTGGCGGGCAACCGGTCCCTCGAGACGATGGGCTTCGCCACCTACGGCTTCGCCGGCGGGCGTCCCGACGTGTGGGAGCCCGACAACGAGACCTACTGGGGCCCGGAGAACTACTGGCTCGGCGGCGACCAGCGCTACACCGGCGACCGCCAGCTCGAGCAGCCGCTCGGTGCCTCGCAGATGGGTCTGATCTACGTCAACCCGGAGGGCCCGGACGGCAACCCCGACCCGCTGGCCGCCGCCCGCGACATCCGCGAGACCTTCGGCCGGATGGCGATGAACGACGAGGAGACCGTCGCCCTCATCGCCGGTGGCCACACCTTCGGCAAGACCCACGGTGCCGCCGACCCCGACCAGTACGTCGGTCCGGAGCCGGAGGGCGCCTCCATCGAGGAGCAGGGCCTCGGCTGGCACCAGAAGTTCGGCAAGGGCAAGGGCCGCGACACCATCACCTCCGGCCTCGAGGTCACCTGGACCTCGACGCCCGTGCAGTGGAGCAACGGCTACTTCGACAACCTCTTCGGCTACGAGTGGGAGCTCCACAAGTCGCCGGCCGGTGCGTGGCAGTACCGCCCGGTCGACAACGGCGGCGCGAACACCGTGCCGGACCCGGAGACCGGTGAGCTCACCCGCCAGCCGACGATGCTCGTCACCGACGTCTCCCTGAAGGTCGACCCGGTCTACAAGGAGATCTCGCAGCGGTTCCACCAGAACCCCGACGAGTTCGCCGACGCGTTCGCCCGCGCCTGGTACAAGCTGACCCACCGCGACATGGGCCCGATCCAGCGCTACCTCGGCCCCTGGGTGCCGCAGGAGACGCTGATCTGGCAGGACCCGGTGCCCGCGCACGAGGGCCCGGTCGTCGGCTCCGCCGAGATCGCCGACCTGAAGAAGCAGATCCTCGACTCGGGCGCGAGCGTCTCGGCGCTGGTCAAGGCCGCGTGGGCGTCGGCGTCGACGTTCCGCATCGGCGACAAGCGCGGCGGCGCCAACGGCGCCCGCGTGCGCCTCGACCCGCAGATCGACTGGGAGGTCAACGACCCGCAGGAGCTGCGCCGGACGCTGTCCACCCTCGAGGACGTCCAGAAGGCGTTCAACGCCTCGGGCACGAAGGTCTCGCTGGCCGACCTCATCGTCCTCGGCGGGGTCGCCGCGGTGGAGAAGGCGGCGAAGGACGCCGGCCACGACGTGACCGTGCCGTTCACGCCGGGCCGCACCGACGCCTCGCTCGAGTGGACCGACGTCGACTCGTTCACCCACCTCGAGCCGAAGGCCGACGGCTTCCGCAACTACCTCGGCAAGGGCCACCAGCTCCCCGCCGAGTACCTGCTGGTCGACCGCGCGAACCTGCTCAACCTCTCGGCGCCGGAGCTGACCGTGCTCGTGGGCGGCCTGCGCGTGCTCGGCGCCAACACCGCCGGGTCGACGCACGGCGTGCTCACCGAGCGTCCCGGGCAGCTGACGAACGACTTCTTCGTCAACCTGCTCGACGGGAACACCCAGTGGGCCAAGGTGGCCGAGGAGGACGGCATCTACGAGGCCCGCGGCACCGACGGCGAGGTCCGCTGGACGGGGACGCGCAACGACCTCGTGTTCGGCTCGAACTCCGAGCTGCGCGCCATCGCCGAGGTGTACGCCTCCTCGGACGGCGCCGAGAAGTTCGTCCGCGACTTCGCCAAGGCGTTCGACAAGGTCATGCAGCTGGACCGCTACGACCTGAACTGATCACCTGAGCAGAACGCCCCGGCCGCACACCGCGGCCGGGGCGTTCTGCTGTCCGCGCGCGCTACTCCTCGGTCGGCAGCCAGGCGCCGTGCAGCCCCAGCGGGACGCGGACCGGGATGCGCACCCTGGCGATCGGCCCGGCGCCGGGATCGGCCGCGGCGACCACGACGAACCAGCTCGAGCGGTCGGTGCGGTCGGTCGCGAAGGTGACCCACCAGCCCGCGGCGGTGTCCTCGACCCCGGGCTTCGGCACGAAGCACGGCTCGCCCACCGAGAGGTCGCCGGCGTCCCAGGTGACGCTCTGCTCCGTCGCGGGGTCGAGCCAGAGCACCGCGTCGAAGTTGCCCGCCGGCAGCGCGACGCGCCCCGTCTTCGCCCCGAGCGCGACGACGCCGTGCGGCCGGCCGATCCGGCGGTCGTCGACGCGCGGGAACTCCATGCCGTGCGGGTCGGTGAGGAACCGGCGCGAGATCGTCCCCGTCGTCGGGTCGATCTCCGCCCGCGAGATACCGCCGACGTTGGGGTCGGAGGTCCGCGTGAGACCGCCCGGGTACGCCCACGCGACGAGGTCCAGGACGACCCGTCCGTCGTCACCGTCGTAGGCGTTCGCGCTGTGCCAGCTCCAGAACGCCTCGGTGTGCGCCCACCGCACCGGGCTGCCGTCGCGCGGGATCAGCGCGATCCGGGTGCCGTCCTCGGGACGCCACGCGAGCAGCGACCCGCCGCGCATCGCCGCGGCCATGTCGAAGTACAGCGGCCCGAGCACGAGCACGACGAAGCGCTCGGTGATCGCCATGTCGTGGATCATCACCGGCTGGTCGACGTCCGGGAGCGGCGTCGGGAGCCGGCGCGTGCTGCCGTCGGGGCCGAGCACCGCCCACGTCAGGTACGGCGCCTCGAGCCCGTAACAGAACATGATCATCTCGCCGGTGCGCGGATCGACCTTCGGGTGGGCGCACATCCCGGCGGGCATCGTGCCGCCGAACGTCTCCTTGCCGATGGTCGCGAGCTCCGGGGTCAGCGCGTACGGCAGCGCCGCCTCCGCGAGGGCGAGGAGCCTCCCGCCGTGGCGGACGACGTTGATGTCGGGGAGGTCCTTGGCGACGTGCGCGAGGCTCGGGCCGACCGCATCGGCGTCCGGCGTGTAGCCGGTCATCATCCCGCCCCACAGCGCCTGGCCAGCGGCGATCTCCGCGTCGAGCATCGGGGTGTGCACGAAGCGGTTCGCGTAGCGGGCCCCGCCGTCGGCGACCCGGAGCCCGTGCACCATCCCGTCGCCCTCGAGGGGGTAGATGTAGGAACCGAGCGGGGTGAAGCGCGGGTTCGGGCCGTTGCGGACGTACATGCCGTCCATCTCGGGCGGCAGCTCGCCGGTGACCTCGAGGTCACCGGCGTCGATCTCGTCGATCACCGGCTCGAACACCCCGGAGAGGTGCGGGTTGCCCGCGGCGTCGACGGGCGGGGGTGCGCCGGGCAGGGTGGCGGTCACGGGACGCTCCCTCAGGCCGGCTGGGCGGGGTTGGCGTGCGCTTCGTGAGCACCGCGCCCGGCACGGGCCTGCTGCGCCGCGTGCTCCGGGTACCAGCCGGTGATCTTGACGGCGACGACGATCGCCACGATCGGCACGACCCAGTTGAAGACGTCGGTGTTCGCGCCGAGGTAGGCGACCGCCACGTCGCACAGCGCGTTGAGGACGAACACGCCGCCCCACAGGCCGGTGAGCACGCGGTTGACCTTCGTGAAGGTCGGGGTGTTCCAGACCTCCGGCGGCGCCTGCTTCTTCGCGTAGAACTCGGTGAACGGGCGGCCGGCGGCCAGCGAGCCGAGGGCGACGATCGCGATGACGATGCTCGAGATCAGCTGCGCGCGGTCCTCGATCGGCTGCAGCGTCGCGCGGTCGAGCACGAGCGCGAGCACCACGAGCACGGCGAAGAACAGCAGCGCCGCGGCGTCGAGGATGCTGATCGACCGGCTACGGCGCCAGTCCGGCAGCGCCAGCACCAGTGAGCACAGGAAGGCGGCCAGCGCCGCCCACATCCACGTGCTCGGTCCCGCGACGACCGAGAAGACGATCCAGGGCACGAACCCGAGGAAGATGGCGGCCTTCTGCACGATGCCTCCTGCCGGAAGTGTGACTCTCCGTCATCATCGGAGCGGCAGACGCGCGAGACAAGGCTCTTGTCGCCCGGAAGACATCGCCTCGGGTAACGATCTCGCCGGTGCGTTGGACCGAACGAGTGACGACCTCAGGAGGTGGGGCCGACGGTGCGGGGTGCCGCGACCGCCATGCGCAGCGGCACGCCGCCGACCGCCCGCTGCAGGGGCACGGTGCTCGCGGCCGCGCCGACGACGACGAGGCCGTCGACCGCGGGGTGCTGGGCGTAGCGGGCGAGCCGGGACGTCAGGGTGTCGGCGGGCGTCGCGAGCACGATCCCGATCGACGCCTCGACCCGCGGGAACGGCTCGGCGACGAGCAGCGGGAGCCGGTCGCCCCCACCCAGCGCGTAGTCCCGGACCGTCACGAGGCCCGCGCCGGCGAGCAGCAGCGCGATCATGCCGATCACCGACGCGGGGTCGAGGTGGGGGAACGCGGCGCTCTCGATCAGCTCCACCACGCGTTGGGCCAGCAGGTCGGCGTGCACGATCCCTCCCTCCCGCAGGTACGGCGTGTCGCCGTCCCATGATTGCTGGTACGGCGCCTCGGGGCGAGACCCAGTTCGGCGCGTCGCCGCGTCGGCTGACTTTCTCAATCACCGCGGGCCACGAGACGACGGCCACCATGCTCGCCCTCGGGACGTTCGCGCTGCTCGAGCACCCCGACCAGCTCGCGGCGCTGCGCGACGACCCGGCGCTGATCGACACCGCGGTCGAGGAGCTGCTGCGCTACCTGTCGATCCTGCACCTCGGGCTCTCGCGCGTGGCCACCGAGGACGTGGTCGTCGGCGACACCCGCATCGCGGCCGGCGAGACCGTGCTGCTCGCGCTCCCCGAGCCCAACCGCGATCCGGCGCACTGGGCGGCGCCGGAACGGCTCGACGTCGCGCGGGAGCGCAGCCCGCACCTGGCGTTCGGGCACGGCGTGCACCAGTGCCTCGGCCAGCAGCTCGCGCGCGTCGAGATGCGCGTCGGGTTCACCGAGCTGCTGCGCCGCCTGCCGGGCCTGCGCCTCAGGGTGCCGGCGGCCGAGGTCCCGCTGCGCACCGACATGATCGTCTACGGCGTGCACGCGCTGCCGGTCGCCTGGTCCTGACCGCTACGGCCGCTCGGCCTCGATGAGGTGCGCGGTCATCGTCGCCCGGACCGGGCCCGGGCCGAGCAGCTCGGTCATCGTCGTCGCGACCTGCTCGACCGTCGCGTCGAGGTCGCCGCGGCGCACGAGCTCGGCGCGCAGCGGCGACCCGGTGCAGAACCCGACGGCGATCTGCCGCGCGTCGTCGGCCCGGCCCTCGACCGTCATCGTCGCGAGCCCGACCACCTCGAGCCCGCCCGCGTGGACATCGGCGGTGACCTGCTTCGTGTCGTGGTAGCCGTGCGGGATCGCCGTGACGAACGTCGGCGCGTCGTCGCCGAAGACGCGTTCCAGGGCGAGCCCGAGCGGGTGCGCGAAGCCGTGGGTCGGGAGCGCGTCCCACGTCGTGAAGTGGAAGCGCCCGCCCGGGACGAGGACGCGCGCGACCTCCGCGTAGGCCGCCGGCCGGTCCGGCAGGAACATGACGCCGAAGCCGCACACGACGCGGTCGAAGGACGCATCCGGGAAGGGCAGGTGCGCCGCGTCGGCGACCCGCCAGGTCGCCCCGGCGACGTGGGGTGCCGAGTGCTCCACCATCGCCGGGTTGAGGTCGGTCGCGGTGATCTCGGCGTCCGGGCACCGCCGCACGAGCTCACGCGTGACCGCACCCGTGCCGGCGGCGAGCTCCAGCACGCGGCGCGGTGACCCGCGCGCGGCACGCCGCGCGAGCTCCCGCGCGAACGGCTCGAAGACCGGCGTGACGAGACACCGGTCGTAGACCTCGGGCATCGACCCGACCCAGCGGGCACTCTCCACGTCCATCCTCGACGTTGTCCTCGCCCCGGCGGCGCGTGGCAAGAGCCGGACGGCCGCTATCGCGCTCCGGTGCCCCCGGCGGCGAGGCCGTCGCGGACCAGGCGCTGCGCGGCGTCGATGACGCCCTCGAGCGAGCCGCGCGCCGGGTCCCACCACTCGGCGGTCCAGTTGAGGGCGCCGAGCACCACCATCAGTGCGGTGCCCGGGTCCAGCGCGGGGTCGAGGTCGCCGTCGTCGCGGACCTCGGCCACGAGTCGCCGCCACACCGCGACGTAGTCGCGCTGCGCCTGCCGGTGCCGCTCGCGCATCGCCTCGGGCAGCTGCGGCACGGTGCGCACGGCGGCGGCCGCGTGGTCGGAGTGCGTGAGCAGCGTGCGCAGGTGCGCGGCGACGGCGATCGCGAGCCGGTCGATCGCCGGGGCGTCCGCGGGGGCCTCGGCGAGGGCGTCGGTGACGAGCGTCCGCGCACGGTCGAGTCCGACCGCGACGGCCTCGTCGATCAGCTCGTCGCGCGAGGAGAAGTAGTAGTAGATCGCCGGCGCCTGGACCTGGGCGACCTCGGCGACGTCGGACAGACGCGTGCCGGCGTAGCCGCGGCGCAGCAGCACGTGCGCGGCGGCGTCGACGACACGACGGCGGGTCCGCGCGGACTTCGTGTCCCGCGCGGTCCCGGTCATCGGGTCAGCTTAGGAGTCGTCTAGTACGACGACGGCAGGCCGAGGCTGTGCTGCGCGACGAAGTTCAGCACCATCTCGCGGCTCACCGGCGCGGTCTTGAGCATGCGCGCGAGGAACCACAGGTCGGCGAGCCCGTACTCGAGGGACAACCCGTTGCCGCCGTGGGTCTGCATGGCCTGGTCGAGCGCGCGCAGCGACGCGTCGGCGGCCGCGAACTTGGCGATGTTCGACGCCTCGGCCGCGTCCGCGCCGGCGTCGAAGAGCTCCGCCGCGCGCGCCGCCATCAGCCGTGCCTGCGCGACGCCGATGTAGGCCTCGGCGAGCGGGTGGGCGACGCCCTGGTGCGCGCCGATCGGCACGCCCTTCCACACCGCGCGCTGGTTCGCGTACGTCGCGGCCTTCTCCAGCGCGTAGAGCGAGATGCCGTTGCTGATCGACGCCGCGGTGATCCGCTCGGGGTTGAGCCCGGAGAACACCTGGCGCAGGCCGTTGCCGTCGTCGCCGATCAACGCCTCGGGGCCGAGGAGCACGTCGTCGAACCACACCGTGAACTGCTGCTCGGGCTGCACGAGCGCGGCGTCGATGGGCTGGTAGGAGAGCCCGGGGGCGTCGGTGGGGACGACGAACAGGGAGAGCGGCCGCCGCTTCCCCCCGGTGGCGGCCGTGCCGCTGCGCGCCACGACGAGGATCGCGTCGGCCTCGTCGACACCGGACGTCCAGTACTTGGTGCCGCTCAGCCGCCAGCCCCTATCGGCGTGCTGTGTTGAATCGTCGCGGTGTGCCGTTGTCGTGATCTCGTGGGAGTTCGACCCGGCGTCCGGCTCGGTGATCGCGAACGCCATCTTCGTCGAGCCGTCGGCGATGCCCGTGAGCCAGCGGCGGTTCATCTCGTCCGACGCGTGGCGGGCGAGGATCGTGCCGCAGATGGCGGGGGAGATGACGGTCATGAGCAGTGGGCAGCCCGCCGCCGACGCCGCCTCGACCACGACCGAGAAGTCGCCGAGCGTGCCGCCGCCCCCGCCGTACCGCTCGGGCAGGTGCACGCCCAGGAAGCCGTTCGCGCCGAGCTCCTTCCACAGGGCGGTCGGCTCCTCGTGGGCGCGGGCCCGCGCGACGAAGTAGTCGTGCCCGTAGCGACCGACCAGGCCCGTGACGGCCTCGCGCAGCGCCGCGCGCTCGTCGGTCTCGGGGACGATCGAGGACTGGTTCACGCGCACTCCCGGGCTTGGTTTCTCATCGAGAATAAAAAAAGTGCCCCGCCCCTGTCTACGGCATCGACGAACCCCCGCCGACGGCGACGACCTGGCCGGTCACCTGGCGCGCGGCCCGTGGCGAGGACAGCCAGACGACGGCGTCGGCGACGTCGGCGGGGGTGGTCAGCCGGCGCAGCGGCTGCTGCTTCACCACGGACGCGACCTGCGCATCGTCGAACACCGCGTCCCGCCCGCCGGCCCACAGGCTCCCCGTCCCGACGCCGCCGTCGGTGGGCAGCACGAGCCCGGGGCACACGACGTTCGACCGGACGCCGTGGCGGCCCTGCTCGCGGGCGGTCGTGCGGGCGAGCGCGATCAGCCCGGCCTTCGTCGTGCCGTAGACGCCCTGACGGATCGCGCCGAAGGCGGCGTCGCTGGAGATGAACACGATCGACCCCGTGCCGGCCTCGCTCATCGGTCCGAGCGCGGCCTGGGTGCAGTCGATCGCCGTGTAGAGGTTGGTCTCGATCGTGCGCTGCCACAGCGCCCGGTCGGTCTGCTCGGTGAGGAACCCCGGCACGCTCCAGCCGGCGTTGTTGACCAGCGCGTCGAGCCCGCCGAAGCGGTCCACCGCGGCGCCGACCACCCGCCCGCCCGCGCCGTCCGTGGTCAGGTCGATCTCGAGCACCTCGACCGCGGCCGCCCCGAGGGCGAGGCCCTCCTCGCGCACCCGCGCCGCCTGCGCGCCGTCGCGGTCGGCGAGCAGCACGCGGGCGCCCTCGCGCGCGAAGCCGTGCACGATGCCACGTCCGATGTTCGACGCGCCGCCGGTGACGATCACGCGGGCGTCGGCGAGCGCGAGGTCCATGGACTCTCCCGTGTACGGTTAATCCGCATTAGAAACTGCGAGGAGGGTACCGGTGGGCGAGCAGGTCGTGGGGTCCGGTCCGGTGCTGCTCGACGTCGACGACCGCGGCGTCGCGCGCCTGCGGCTCAACCGCCCGGAGGCCTCGAACGGGCTCGACGTGCCGCTGCTGCGCGCCTTCCACGACGCTGTGATGGCCTGCCACGCGCGCCCCGGCCTGCGCGTCCTCGTGATCACCGGCGAGGGGAGGCACTTCTGCGCGGGCGGGGACGTGAAGACGTTCGCGAGCAAGGGGACCGGCCTGCCCGACTACCTGCGCGAGGCCACCTCGCGGCTGCAGATGGTGGTGCAGGCGCTGCTCGCGCTGCCCGCGCCCGTGGTCGCGTCGGTGCACGGGTTCGCGGCGGGCGGCGGCGGGTTCGGGCTCGTGTGCGCGGCGGACCTCGTCGTCGCCGCCGAGTCGGCGCGCTTCCTCGGTGGCGCGACACGCGTGGGCATGGCGCCCGACGCCGGCGCGACCGTGACGCTCCCGGCGCTCGTGGGGCTGCGCAAGGCCATGGAGATCGCGCTGACCAACCCCGTGCTGTCCGCCGCCGAGGCGCTCGAGGCCGGGGTCCTCACCGCCGTCGTCCCCGACGACGAGCTGGCCGCACGCACCGAGGAGCTCGTCGAGCGCCTCGCCGCCGGCGCCCCGCAGGCCCTGGCCGCGACCAAGCGGCTGCTGTGGTCCGGGCTCGGCGCGCGCGTCGAGGCCCAGCTGCCCGAGGAGGCGCGCACCGTCTCCGAGCTCTCCGGTACCGCCGACGCGCGCGAGGGGCTGGACGCGGTGATCGAGCGGCGGGCGCCGCGCTTCACCGGGGAGTAGACAGGCCCCGGCGCACCACGTGCTGGGTGGTCGCGACGACGTCCTCGACCGGCCCGCGCTCCGGGTTCCACCACTCGGGCGCCCAGTTCAGCGCGCCGAGCACGAGCATGCGTGCGGCTCGGGCGTCGACGTCGGCGGTCAGCTCCCCGGCGGCGACGGCGTCCTCGACGAGCCCGCGCCACACGTCGGCGTACGCGTGCTGGCCCACCAGCTGACGCTCGCGGATGTCGGCGGGCAGCTGCGCGGCGTTGCGGATGGCCGCGAGCGAGAACTCGGAGCGGCGCAGCACGACCTCGAGGTGCGCGGCGATCGCCCGGTCGATGCGGTCGAGCGCCGACGCGTCGGCGGGCATCGCCGCGAGGGACGCGACGACGTGCTCGAGGGTCGCCTGCTGCCCGACGGTGACGACCTCGGCGAGCAGCTCCTCACGCGAGGACCAGTAGTAGTAGACCGCCGGCGCCTGCACCGCGGCGACCTCGGCGACGTCGACGAGCCGCGTGCCCGCCCAGCCCTTGCGGGAGAGCACCTGCGCGGCCGCGGCGAGGATGCGCTCGCGGGTGCGGGCGGACTTCCGCTCCCGGGGCACGGCGTGATCCTAGGGGTCCCGCGACTCCCGGATCGTCTCCTGCGCGGGGCCCCGGTCGGCGTCGCGCCAGCGGTGCTGCGACGGGTCGAGCAGCGCGCGCATCCAGTCCTCCGGCGCCCAGACGATCGACTCGAGCTCGAGTGCGTCGAGGTAGCGCACGGTCCCGGTGCGCAGGTCCTCGAGACGCAGGCGCGTGCTGTTGCCGCGGTCGTCGACGGACACCGCCACCGTCGCGAACTCGTTGGCGACGACGTCCATCAGATGAGGAACGACATCGTCGGCAACGACCGGTCGGAGTCGACCAGCACGACGGTCTTCGCGGCCATCCGCAGATCAGCTCCGCCGTTCTCCGCAGGGACCCGTCGCAGGTGGTGGGTGACCCGCCCCACCCACCACGTCCGCCCGCGGTCGCGCGACTCGAGGATCTGGACGACCGAGGTGACGACGGTGTCGTCGCCCTCCACGCCGAGCACTTCGACGTTCGTCACCGACCGGCACAGCCGCGACGGCGGGCGCTGCGAGTGCCGCCGCCCGGTCTGCAGCTGCTTGATGCGTGTCGCGATGCGGCCGCGGTTGTCGAAGACGATCGACATGTGGGTGCGGGGATCGGCGTCCGGGTCCACGGGCACGTGGTAGACGGCGTCGTCGGTCCAGAGCGCCTCCCACTCCTCGAGCGCGAACGCGTCGGCGAGACGTGCCTCGCGGTAGAGGAACTGCTCGGCCTCGCGGAGCTCGACCGTCATGTCATGAGCTCCAGGTAGTGCCGCCACATCGCCCGCATCGACGTCTCGTCGGTCGCGGTGCCGACCGTGTAGCCCTCGTCGTCGAGGCGCTCGCGGTGCAGGCCGCGGGTCAGGTCGAGCCACTCCGGCTGGAGCTGGGCGACGCCGCGCTGGTTGCGCTCGTACATCTCGGCGTCGTCGGCCAGCAGCATCCCGGCGGGCCCGACCGAGCCGACGCACTGCGTGACGAGGCGGCGGTTGAGGTCGGGCGCGCCCTTGAACTGGATCGCGGTGACGTGCTGGACGGTGCGGTCGACGGCGAGGGGCTGGATCGCGAAGAGCTGGATCTCGGCGACGAAGAGGTTCGGGAAGATCATGACGTGCGGTGAGCCGTTGATCATGATCTCGTCGGCGGTGTCCGTGCCGTACGCGTCGCGCATGGACGCGACGTAGCCGGGGATCTTCGCCTCGGGCGTGCCGGCCCAGCCCATCGGCACGCCGAGGCGGCGGAACTCGGGGCTCAGGTCGTTCTCGGTGTGCCCGCCGCCGAGGGCGCGCGTGACGGCCGTCGACTTGTCGCTGTAGAGCGCGCCGATGCCGCTGCCCGAGATCGAGAAGATCGAGGAGTGGACGAACTGCGGGTGGTAGCCGTCGGTCTCGTTCTCGACGAGCATCTTCCAGTTCGCGGTGACCTCGTGGCGCACCCAGCCCGCCGTCAGCTCCACCTCGCCCTCCGGGGAGACCCGGCACAGGCGGTCGAGGCGCTCGGCGGCCGCGCCCAGGTGCTCGCGCAGCGTCGGGCCCTCGGCGGCCAGGCTCGCGAACACGAAGCCGCGGTAGCTCTCGACGCGCGGGACGACGCCGAGCCCCGGGAGCTCCGCGCGGGCGCGCGACCCGCCGTAGCCCTGGTTGAACGGGAAGCCCAGCAGGTCGCCCGTGTTCGCGAACGTCCACCCGTGGTACGGGCAGCGGAACGAGCCGGCGTTGCCCCGCTCGGCGTCGCAGACCAGGTTCCCGCGGTGGCTGCAGCGGTTGTGCAGGACGTGGATGTCGCCGGCCTTGTCGCGCGTCATGACGACCTGCTGCGGGCCGATCGTCTTGCGCACGTAGTCGTTGGGTTCCGGCACCTCGCTCGCGTGCCCGACGTAGACCCACGTCGTGTACCAGATGCGTTCGAGCTCGCGGGCGTAGATCGCCGGGTCGGTGTAGACCGAGCCGTGGACGCGGTCGGGGAGGACCAGCGAGCGGAGGCCGGCTTCCGTGGTGGTCATGGCTTCCCTCTCACCTAGGACACCATGTCTGGACACAGTGTCCAGGTTCAGGGCGCGTCGCGGTAGAGGGTGTTCCAGACGATCGCGGTGAACGCCTCGACGGCGTCGTCGGCGGCCGCGTCGTCGGCGCCGCGCAACATGCGGTCGAACCCGCGCTCGGCCATCGACGTCAGCATCTGTGCGGTCGGCCCGGGCGGGACGTCCCGGCGCACGGTGCCCGCGGCCTGCCCGGCGACGATGTGGGCGGTGATCTCGGCGACGTAGCGTCCCGTGAGCTCGCGGAAGACCTCGCGGACGGCGGGGTCGTGGCTCGACGAGTCGATCACCGCCCGCATGAGCTCCGCCCGCGGGCGGTAGGTGGCGACGATCGTCGCGGCGCGTGACCGCAGCTCCGGGCGCGTGGCCGGCGGGTCGTGACCCCACCAGCCCCGGCCGGCCTCGAGCAGCTGGTCGACGACGTCGGCGGTGAGCTCGGAGAGCAACCGGCCCTTGTCGGCGAAGTGCACGTAGAACGTTGAGCGCGAGACCCCGGCGCGGGCGGCGAGGCGCTCGACGCTGACCTCGGTGAACGACTCACCCTCGGCGAGCAGGGCCTCGAGGGCGTCGAGGAGCTTCGCGAGGTTCTCCTGGCGTCGCCGGCCGCGCGAGCCGTGCGCCCGACGCGTCACCGAGGCCACGGGCGGCACCGTACTTCTTGTCCTCGAATCTGTTTCTCGTTAGATTCTAACGCATGTTAGAGACAGGCGTGGTGGTCCCCGAGTGCGACGCGGCGGTGCTGGACCGCGCGTTCGCCGTGCGCTGGTACGAGGGCTGGATCCGGGCGTGGAACGAGAACCGCCCCGAGCTCTGCCGCGAGCTGCTGACCGACGACTTCGTCCTCGACAGCCCGACCACGCGCCACACCGGCTGGGCGGTGCAGGGGCCGGCGGCCGCGGAGGGCTACATCGCCTACGTGCTCGGCGCCTATCCCGACCTGCAGTGGGAGGTCACCGCGCCGCCGCTGTACGCCGACGACCGGGCGCGGGCGGCGTTCCACTGGCGGGGCACGGGCCACTTCTCCGGCCGCCTCGACCCGCCCGGCATCGAGGGCACCGGGCGACCGTTCTCCTTCGCGGGGCTCGAGGTCTTCGACTTCCGCGGCGACCGCGCGTGCTACCTCAACGCGACCTACGACCTGCTCGGGCTGATGAAGCAGATCGGCGTCCACCGGGGCGGGCGGTCATGAGCCTGCGCGCGCTGCTGGACGCGCGGTGCGCCGCCGCGCCGGACGCGATCGCCGTCGAGCCCGCCGGGCGTCCCGGCGAGGGGACGACGTGGACGGCGCTGCGCGAGCAGGCGCGCGCCGTCGCCGCCGCCCTGGTCCGCGACGGCGTGGCCCCCGGCGAGCGGGTCGTGCTCGTCGCGCGCAACGACGTGTCGTACTTCCCGATCCTGTTCGGCGGCGGGCTGGCCGCCGCGGTGCTGACGCCGCTCAACTGGCGGCTCGCCACCGACGAGCTGATCTCGATGATCGACGACTCCGGGACGACGGTCGTGCTGGTCGACGAGCCCGTCGCGGCCGCGCTCGCGGACGTCCTGTCGGGGCGGCGGGTCGTCGTCCTCGGCGACGTCCCGGTGGACGGCGACGCCTCCTGGCGGTCGTTCACGGACTGGGTGGGCCCCGCGCAGGACCCGGAGCGCCCGGTGGCGCCGGAGGACGTCGCCTTCCAGCTCTACACGTCGGGCACCACCGGCCGGCCCAAGGGCGCGATGTTCGCGAACGGCACCAACCTCGCCGTGCTGGTCGACGAGATCGCGACCGCGTGGGGCTTCCGCGACGGCGACGTCAGCCTCGTCGCCATGCCGCTGTTCCACATGGGCGGGCTCGCGTGGGCGCTGGCCGGGATGGCGCGCGGCGCCCGGGCGGTGGTCGTCGCCGACTTCGTCCCGGCCGCGGTGCTCGACGCGATCGAGGCGCACGGCGTGACGACGGCGTTCTGCGTCCCGACGATGCTGGCGGCCCTCTGCGCGGTGCCCGGCGTCGACTCCCGCCCGCTCGGCCTGCGGCAGATGATCTACTCCGGGTCGCCGATCGGCGAGGACGCCCTGAAGCGCGCGATGGTGGCGCTGCGCTGCGACTTCGTGCAGATCTACGGGCTGACCGAGGCCACGGGCGCGTTCGCGCAGCTCTCCGCCGCGGAGCACCGGGAGGGCGGGGCGGCGCTGACGTCCGCGGGGCGTCCGTATCCGTGGGTGGAGGTGGCCATCGTCGATCCGGAGACCGGCGACGAGGTGCCCGACGGCGCGATCGGTGAGATCCGGACGCGCTCGGTGCAGAACATGGTCGGCTACTGGCGGCGCCCCGAGGAGACGGCCGCGGCGCTGAACCCGGCCGGCTGGTTGCGCACCGGCGACCTGGGCCGCCTCGACGACACCGGGCGCATCCACCTCGTCGACCGCGCCGGCGACCGCATCGTCACCGGCGGGGAGAACGTCTACCCCGCCGAGGTCGAGCGGGTGCTCGCGCAGCACGCGGACGTCGCCGAGGTCGCGGTGATCGGCGTGCCCGACGAGCGGTGGGGCGAGGCGGTGAAGGCCGTGATCGTCCCGGCCGGGGCGGCGCCGGACCCCGCCGACGTCCTCGCGTTCGCCCGCGCCCGGCTCGCCGGTTTCCAGAGCCCGAAGTCGGTCGACGTCGTCGACACCCTGCCGCGCACCGCCACCGGCAAGGTCATCAAGCCGACCCTGCGGGAGCCATACTGGCGCGGACATGACAGGCGCATCCACTGAGGTCGGGCGAGGCAAGGGCGATCTGACGCGCCGCCGGATCCTCGACGCGGCCGCGGCCGAGATCGCCCGGCACGGGCCCGCGGGTGCCAGCCTCGGCGCGATCGCGGCGGCGGCGGAGCTGCAGACCGGCAGCATCTACTTCCACTTCGCATCCAAGCAGCGGCTCGTCGAGGCGGTGCTCGAGGAGGGCATCAGCGCCTCGCTGCGGCGGCTCGACGAGATGGCGGTGCCCACGGGGACACCGGCGCAGAGGCTGCGGGCCGGCGTCCACGCCCACCTGCGCGCGCTCGCGGAACTGTCGGACTACGCGGCGGTGGTGCTCGCCCCGCAGTTCGCCGCACGCCAGCCGCCGGGGTTCCGCGCGCTGCGCCGCGAGTACCTGCGGCGTTGGACGGAGCTGATCGCCGACGCCCAGGCCGACGGCACGCTGGCCGCCGGGCCGGAGCCGGGCGAGGTGCGCGATCTCCTGATCGGTGCCCTCAACGCGGCTGGGCTCGCCGGGCAGGACCCGGCGCGCACCGCCGACGCCGTGTTCGCGCTGCTGCGCCTGCCGCCCTGCTAGCTTTCCCCGAGGCCGTGCGGACCGAGGAGGTGAGACCCGTGAGCGATGCGACATGGGTGCTCCCCTGCGGGGTCACGGTCGGGCGATAGGTCGTCCGGGAGCGCCGTCCCCGCGCACTCCCGAAAGGCACGACCATGCGATTCACCGCCGAACGGCGCCTCGACGACGGCGTCCTCGAGCGCGAGTTCACCCTGGACGACATCCCCGGATACCTCTGGACGTCCGATGCCGCGCCGGCGCCCCTGATCCTGCTCGGCCACCCCGGCGGGCTGCCCACCATGTACCCGCGGCTGGCCGCCCGAGCCCGGCACACCGTGGCGGCGGGTTTCGCCGCGGCCACCCTCGAGCTCCCCGGCTGTGGCAAGCGGCCCCGGTCCACCGTCGCCGACGAGGCCCGCGCCGACCTGCGCCGCGCGGTGCGGGCCGGCGGCCCCGTCGCCGACGAGATCGTCGACCGGCTCGTGCTCCCGCCCATCGAGGAGGCGGTCCCCGAGGTGCGGGCCGCGCTCGACGCCCTCCTCGAGGTGCCCGGGATCGGCGGCCCGGTGGGGTACGCGGGCGGGGTGACCGCCCTCGGCCTGCGGCTCGCGGTGGTCGAGCCGCGCCTCGCAGCGCTGCTGCTGTTCGCCGGGAGCTACGTCCCCCGCGCCGTCGTCGAGGAGGCCCGGCGGGTCACCGTCCCGGTGCTCGTGCTGCTGCAGTGGGACGACGTGGACAACGACCGGCAGCGGGCCCTGGACGTCTTCGACGCGCTCGGCTCCGCGGAGAAGACGCTCCACGCCAACACCGGCGGGCACACCGGCGTCCCGGCGTTCGAGGGCGACGACGCGAACCGGTTCTTCGCCCGCCACCTGCTGCGCTAACGCCCGCGGAACTCCGGGCGCCGGCGCTCCACGAACGCCGTGATCCCCTCGCGCGCGTCGGCGGTCGCGCCGGTCGCGGTCATGCGCCGGGTCTCCTCGGTGAGCTGCCGGCTCAGGTCGGCGTCCTGGCTCGCGAGCAGCAGGCGCTTCATGTGGCCGAACGCCTGCGTGGGCCCGGCGGCGAGGGTCGTCGCGAGCTCCCGGGCCCGCGCCGCCAGGTCCGCGGCCGGCACGACCTCGGTGATCAGCCCGGCCTCGAGCGCCTCGGGTCCGGTCAGCACGCGGTTGAGCAGGAACATCTCCTGGGCGCGCCGCATCCCGACCAGGCGGGGCAGGTACCAGGTGTTCGCCCCGTCCGAGGCCAGCCCGATCGCGCCGTAGCCGACGGCGAACTTGCTGTCGTCGGCCGCGACGACGATGTCGCTGACGTGCGCGAGCCCCAACCCCCCACCGGCGAGCGCGCCGTGCACCGCGCACACCACGGGCGCGTCGAGTGTGGCGAGCCGGTCGAGGGTGACGTGGTAGCGGTCGATGATCCCCCGCAGGCGCGCCGGGATGTCGTCCGCGTGGCGGGTGAAGTACGCGAGGTCGCCGCCGACCGACAGGCTGCGGCCCGTGCCGCGGAGCAGGACCGCGCGGACCCCCGGGTCGTGCGCGGCGCGGAAGGTGGCCTCGTCGAGGTCCTCGACCATCGTGGGGTCGATCGCGTTGCCGGCCTCCGGGCGGTCGAGCTCGATCGTCGCGACGCCGTCGGCGACGTCGTAGCGCACGACGCGCAGCTCCCGCTGCCCGGCGGGCACGGACCGCGTGGCGCCGGCCCACCGGGCGCTGTCGGTGTACTGGCGCAGCGAGGCGATGCGGCCGTCACCGGTGAACGTCAGGACGTGGGCGAACGCCGCGTCGAGCTCGCGTCCGCCCTCGCGCGCGGAGCCGGTGTAGCGGCCGAGGACGAGGAGCCCGCCGTCGGCGAGCGCCAGGAACTCGGCGGGTTCGGCACGGGCGCGGTAGTGCCGCCCGATCGCCCACCAGAAGTCGCGGATCATCGCCTCGGCGCCGTCGTGGGTGCCGCCGAGGTCGAACGGGAGGCCCTCGGTGGCCTCGCCCGCGAAGGCCGGGTCGAGCAGGGTGTCGAGGATCGCGCGGTCGCCCGTGGCCAGCGCGTCGTAGAGCAGCCGGGCCGTCTTCTCGTGCGACTCCATGCGGGGCCTCCTCATTCTTCTAATATGGATTAGAACACGCTGTGGGAGAGGAGTCACCGTGTCGGACGCACCGGTGCTGACCCGGCTCGACGGGGACGTCGGGCACGTCGTGCTGAACCGCCCGCAGGCGCGCAACGCGATCACGGTGGGGCTGGCCGACGGGCTCCACGACGCGCTGGTCGAGCTGTCCGCGCGGGCCCGCGTGATCGTCGTCCGCGGGGCCGGCGGGCACTTCTGCGCGGGCGGTGACGTCGACGAGGTGACCCGGCTGGGCGCACAGGGCGACCTGCGTCGCCTGTTCGAGGCCTTCCACCGCGCCTGCTCGGTGGTGGCGACGCTGCCGGTGCCGGTCGTCGCGGCCGTCGAGGGCTCGGCGACCGCGGGGGGCTTCGAGTTCGTCCAGGCCGCCGACGTCGTGGTGGTGCGCGACGACGCGCTGCTCGCCGACAACCACGCGCGTCTCGGCCAGGTCCCCGCCGGCGGCGGCTCGCAGCGCCTGCCGCGGCTGCTCGGGGCGCAGCGCGCGCTGACCCACATCCTGCTCGGCGAGCGGCTCTCGGGCATTGAGGCCGTGGCGCTCGGGCTGGCCTGGCGCAGCGCGCCCGCCGACGGGTTCGAGGCGCTGCTCGACGACGTCGTCGCGCGGCTGCTGCGTGCCGACCCGGGCGCCGCGGCGCGGACGAAACGGCTGGTGCACGAGGGTCTGCGGGCGCCGCTCTCCGACGGGCTGGCACGCGAGACCGAGGTGGTGCTGGAGCACCTGGCCGACCCCGCGGTGAGCGAGCGTCTGGCCCGGTTCCGCGCGCGG
The DNA here is from genome assembly GCF_037400275.1 of Actinomycetospora aeridis. Lineage (NCBI taxonomy): Bacteria > Bacillati > Actinomycetota > Actinomycetes > Pseudonocardiales > Pseudonocardiaceae > Actinomycetospora > Actinomycetospora aeridis. The sequence continues at coordinate 293,440 of NZ_JBBEGL010000001.1, forward strand.
TAGAGCACGGCGCCCCGGAGATCACGCGCGATTGTCGTGTACGCGCCGTGGTCGACCGGTCACGCATCTGTGGGTGGTCCGGGTCACGACCGCCACATATTCTTCTCGCGACTAAAAAACGGGGGACCGACGCCAGGAGTGGTGTGCGATGGGTGCCAGTCTCGAGGAGCGGCGCGACGCGCTGCGGCAGCGGTTCTCGGCGTGGACGCCGATGACGCTGCACGAGCGGCTCGCGCGGTGCGCCGAGGAGTTCGGCGACCGCCCGATGGTGATCACCGACGACCGCACGGTCACCTACGCCGACGTCGCCGCGTGGACCGAGCGCCTCGCCGACGGCCTCGTCGCGCTGGGCGTGCGGCCGGGTGACCGGGTCGGGCTGGTGATGGCCAACTACGTCGAGTTCGTGCCGCTGAAGTTCGCGATCTCGCGGGCCGGCGCCGTCGCGATCCCCTTCAACTACCTCTACCGCACCGACGAGCTGCGCTACGTCCTCGAGCAGTCGCAGGCGAACCTGCTGATCACCATGACGGGGTTCGCCGGGCTCGACCACCTCGGGATGCTCGACGAGATCGCGCCCGGCTGGGATGTGGGGGAGCAGACGGCGCTGCCGGAGCTGCGGGGCGTCGTGACGCTGTCCACCGACGGCCGGTCACGCGAGGGCGTGGGGTCGGTGGAGGACCTGGAGCAGCTCGGGCGCGAGCACCCGGGCGGGAGCGCAGGCCGCGGAGCGGCCCCGGACGACGTCGCCGACATCCTCTACACGTCCGGCACCACCGGCTCGCCGAAGGGCGTGCTCATCACCCACGACGCGAGCCAGCGCACGGGCTACGCGTCGGCGCTGACCCGGGCGTTCGAGGACGGGCGGCGCATCCTGTTCTCGCTGCCCTGCTACCACATGTTCGGCTACGTCGAGGGCCTCATGGCGGCGATGATGGTCGGCGGCGCGATCATCCCGCAGACCGCGTTCGACCCCGGCCGCTACCTCGAGGGCATCGAGCGCCACCGCGCCACCGACATCCTCTGCGTGCCGACGATGACCGTCGCGATCCTCGAGCACCCCGACCTCGCCGCCCGTGACCTGTCGAGCCTGCGCGCCATCCTCTCCGGCGCCGCGCCCGCGCCGGTGTGGCTGTGGGAGAAGGTGCGCGACACCCTGGGCGTCGACGAGATCGTCACCGGCTACGGCATGACCGAGCAGGGCGGGGCGATGACGCTGTCGCTGCCCGAGGACCCGTTCGAGCGCCTCTCGGGGACGGTCGGCCGGGTCAAGCTGGCCGGCGCGGCCGGGCTGTCGAAGAACGGTGACCTCACCGAGTACCGCACGATCGACGTCATGACCGGCGAGCCGCTGCCCGCCGGCGAGGAGGGCGAGCTCGCCGCCCGCGGCCCGACGAACATGCTCGGCTTCTGGGGCAAGCCCGCCGAGACCGCGCTGGCGCTCGACGACGAGGGCTGGGTGCGCTCGGGTGACCTCGGCTACCTCACCGAGGACCGCTACGTCGTGCTCACCGGGCGCAGCAAGGAGCTCTACAAGTCCGGCGGCGAGCTCGTCATGCCCAAGGAGGTCGAGGAGGTCCTCTCGCGCCACCCGGGGGTGAGCCAGGCCTTCGCGGTCGGGGTCGCCGACGAGCGCTGGGGCGAGATCGGCGTCGCGTGCGTCGTCGCCAAGCCCGGGTTCGAGGTGACGGCCGACGACCTCGTCGCGCTGTGCAAGGAGCAGCTCGCGCGGTTCAAGGTGCCGCGCCGGGTGGTGTTCCTCGAGGCCACGGACCTGCCCACCACCCCGACCGGCAAGGTGCAGAAGTTCCGGCTGGCGCGGATGGTCGCCGACGGTCAGCCGGCTCCGGCCTAGCCCCCGCCGAGGGTCGGCCCATGCCGCGGTATGTGGGGGTGGGTGCGGGGCGCAGGGCCCTAGCGTGAGGTTGTCCGGCGTCGGCCGGAGCATGATCGCTGTGGCTGCTCCGTACACCACCTGACTGACAGGTGGTCGATGGAGCACCGGGAGCGATCACCGCTGCGCCCGGTCTCGTCCGGGGCGCGCCTCCATGATCGTGGCGGCTTTCCTGACGTCCAACGTCAGCGTGGCCGCCAGGCTGAGACACCCCCGTGCCTCAGCAGGCGCCGCACGGCGCGACCGCTAGCGGATCGCCGCCACCGGGAACCGCGCCGCGATCTCGTCGACGACGAGCGCCGCGGTCTCGGCGCACGCCGTCGTGCCGCCGTTCGCGTACTGCTTGACCGCGTCGCCGACGTTCCAGAGGTTCGCGATCGGCGTCGTGTGCGGCAGGTCGTGGCCGGCGACGGCGCGCTGCGGCGGCCAGGCGTCGCGCCACACGGTCGTCGAGAGCACGCGGGCGCCGTCGAACCCGGGGATCTGCTCGCGGAGGTCGCCGTAGAGCAGCTCGAGCTCCTTCTCCTCGTCGAGCGCCCCGGTCGCGGGCTCCGGCACCGAGGTGCCGTTGTAGAGGTGCCAGCCCTCCGGGGCCATCTCGGGGCACGTCGCGGTGAAGTTGGCGACGTAGCACATCCGCCGAGTGGTGGCGAAGCTCAGCAGCCCCGGCGCCTCGACGAGCGGTTCCGGGCTCGCGAAGTTGACGACGAGCATCGCGCACGGCGTGGTGTCGACGTCGGCGACGTACGCGGCGGGGAGGCGGTCACGCCCGACGAGGTCGGCGGTGGCGGCCGGGCCGGCGTCGCTGATGGCGACCCGGCAGGACACGGCCACGGACCGGTCGCCGCGGCGCACCGTGGCACCGCTGACCGTCCCGTCCGGGCCGAGGTCCAGCGACGTCACCTCGCTGTCGAGCCACACCTCGCCGCCGTGTCCCTCGACGGCGTCGGCGAGCGCGCGCCACACCCCGATCGTCCCCTCGGGGCAGAAGCCGAACTTCTTGAACGCGCTGCGCCGGGTGAAGTAGGTCAGGAACACCGCCGCCGGCAGGTCCTCCGACGACACCGCGAAGATCGACGCGCACATGTTGCGGAAGATCCCGTGGACCTTCTCGTTGCCGGTGTAGCGCCGCACCCAGTCGGCGGTCGAGAGCTCGCCGTCGGGCAGGCCGTCGTCGGTCCGCGCGGCGCCGAGACCGTCGAGCAGCTTCGCGCCCTGCCGGGTGAGCTTGGAGAGCAGGAACCCCCACCCGCCGCCGGTGACGTCGACGTCCTTGCCGCCGATCCGGTAGAGGATCGGGGGCTTCGCCGGGCGCACGTCGAAGCGCGCGCCGACCTCGGCGAACGTCTGCTCGGTGATCCCGCCGGTCTCGATGACGATCGCGCCGTCGTTGACGGTGAAGCCGTCGATCACCTCGCTCGACGCGCGGCCGCCGACGCGGTCGAGGCGCTCGACCACGAGCGTCCGGTACCCGCGGTGGGCCAGCCGGGCGGCGGTGAACAGCCCGCCCGCGCCGGCACCGATGACGAGGACGTCGACGTCGTGCTGCTCCATGGCTCCGGATCGTTGCCCACGTCCGGCATTTTTTCTAGTCTGGATTCAAGAACGGGAGGCGCCATGCACATCGGGATGGGGCTCTTCTTCCAGGGCCTGGAGGACGGGCGCGACGACCACGACGTGGTGCGCGGCGGGCTCGCGCTGGCCGACCAGGCCGAGCCGCGGGGCTTCGGGTCGATCTGGACCGCGGAGCACCACTTCACGCGCTACCACATGATGCCGAACCCGGCCCAGCTCCTGACCTATCTCGCGGGCCGCACGACGCACGCCCGGCTGGGCACGATGGTCATGGTGCTGCCGTGGCACGACCCGGTCCGGGTGGCCGAGGAGATCGCCTGGCTCGACTCGGTGTCGGGCGGGCGCGTGGTGCTCGGGCTCGGCCGCGGGCTCGGGTCGATCGAGTTCGACGGGTTCCGCCTCGAGATGGGGGAGTCGCGGCAGCGGTTCGTGGAGTACGCGACGGCGATCTCCGCGGCGTTCGAGTCCGGGGCGATCTCCTCCGACGGCGAGCTCTACCGCCAACCGCGCGCCGAGCTGCACCCGCCCGCGTTCACCACCTTCCGCGGGCGCACGTACGCGTCGGCGGTGTCGCCGGAGTCGGCACGGATCATGGCGACGCTGGGCTACGGGCTGATGCTGATCGCGCAGAAGCCGTGGGAGGTCACCGTCCGGGAGACCGCGGAGTACCGGGAGCTGTTCCGGGAGATCCACGACGTCGACCCGCCCCCGCCGGTGCTGGTCAACTTCACCACCGTCGACCCGGACCCGGTGCGCGCCCGGGAGCTGCACGACGAGTACGCCATGGCCTACGCGCGCTCGACGATCGACCACTACGAGTTCACGGACGCCCGCCTGGAACACGTGCCCGGCTACGAGTACTACGCCGGGCTGCGTCGCAACATCGCCAAGCACGGGCTGCCGGCGTTCAACCGGTTCCTCGCCGACCTGCAGATGGGCGGCACCCCCGACGAGCTCGTCGAGCAGACCGTCGAGCGGGTCCGCGCCCTCGACGCCGGCGGCGTCGTGAACCTGTTCGCCTTCGGCGGCATGCCCCAGGGGGTCGCCCAGCGTGCGCTCGAGGTCTACGCCGACGAGGTCCTGCCGAAGCTGGCCGCGATCGACCCGCACCGCGACATCGGCGGGGCTCAGAGCGCGTAGCCGCCGTCGACGTCGACGGTCTGGCCCGTGATCCACCCGGCGCGCTCGGAGACGAGGAACGCGACGACCTCGGCGACGTCCTCGACCGACCCGAAGCGGCGCAGCGCCAGGTTGCGCCGCGCGGTGTCGAGCAGCTCGTCGGTGTAGTCGCCGCGCGCCACGAGCTCGCGCCACATGCCCTCGCCCTCGATGAGCCCGACGCCGACGCAGTTGGCGCGCACGCCGTAGCGGCCCTCCTCGGCGGCGATCCCGCGGACGGTCGCGGCCACCGAGGCCTTCGGCGCCGAGGAGAGCGCGTCCTTCTTCGCGTACCGCTCGATCGCCGGCGTCACGAGCGCGACGATGCTCCCGCGCGTCTCGCGCAGCACCGCCATGGCGGGGTGCAGCAGGTTGTAGGCCGCCACGGTGTCGCCGAGGATCTGCGCGCGGTACCGCTCCGGGGTGATCGACGAGAGGTACCGCATCGGGATGTGCGGGCCCGCCGCGTAGACCACGGCCGCCGGGGGCTCCGGCGTCGCCGTGCGCACGACCTCGGCCGTCGCGGCCGCGTCCTCGAGGTCGAGGGCGACGGTCACCGCCCGGCGGCCGGCGTCGGTGACGTCGCGCGCCGCGGCGGCCGCCGCCTCGGGACGGGAGCGGTAGGTCAGCGCCACGTCCCACCCGTCGGCGGCCAGCCGACGGCACACCGCCCGGCCGATGCCACCGGAACCGCCCGCCACCAGCGCCCAGGCCACAGGGGCGAGCGTAGATCGTTCAGACCGGCAGGGCCGTCGCGCCGTGCGGGCGGCGGGCGACGAAGTGCTCGTCGGTGGCGGGATCGGTGCCGTCGAGGTGGTTCCAGCCGCTGACGAACACGCCCTGCTCGGTGAGCACCCGCACGGCGACCGCCTGCGCGACGCTCGGGCGGACCCGGGGTGCCGCGCCGCGCGGGGCCAGGGGCATCGACCACGCGACACGGCCCGCCCGGCGGCACAGGAGCGACCACCCGTCCCGCGACGGCGGCACCTCGCGGAACAGTTCGTAGCTGACACCGTCGCCCGCCGACGGCGGGCGTGCGGGTGCGGGGTCGGTGATGCCGGTGAGGTCGCGGAGCCCGATGACGTCCAGATCGCGATTGGTGATCACTGCGCGTCCCTCCCCGGCTGGGTCTCCGCCTGTCGTCCGCCCCCGGCGATACACACCAGCCATGTATCGAATCGATCGAAACGTTATCCTTGCCACACCCCCGCGAGCAACACGGTCCGTGTCAGTCACCCCGGATGGACCAGGTTCCTCAGGAACACTCATCACCCTCCTGGCCCAGCGACGGTGGCCGCCCGTGAGAGCGAGGGCGGCGCCGCCTGGTCCGTCACTCCGCGCCGCAATACGACACGTTTGTGTATCGGTGCGGTGGGGCCACCTACATGGCATGCCCGTGGCCGAGCACGATCCCGCGCGCCCCCCGGCGGCGCCGCCCGCGCGACCGGTGGCGTCCGGTGACGGGGCCGCCCACGTGGGTGGCCGGCCCCGCAACGCCGAGATCGACCGCCTCGTCCTCGAGGTCACCCTGCGCCACCTGCGCAGCGAGGGGCTCCCCGGGCTGTCGGTCGCCGCGGTGGCCGAGGAGGCCGGCACGACGCGGGCCGCGGTGTACCGGCGGTGGGCCGGGCGGATCGAGCTCGCCGTCGCCGCGCTGTCCACGATCGACCCGGGCACGGACGGCGACGGCCCGAGGCCCTCCGGCGACGCGTTCGCCGACCTCGTCGCCGAGCTCGCCCGGTTCCGGCGCTTCGTCGTCGACCACGACGCCACCGCCCTCGTCGCGACGGCGTTCGTCGAGGGCGCCGACCCCCGCGTGCGCGACCAGATCCGCCACCGCCTGGTCGACCCGTGCCGCGCGCGCCTGCGGGCCTGCCTGCGCGCCGGGATCGAGGCGGGCGACCTGCGGGCCCACGCCGACCACACGACCGCGGAGGACCTGCTCACCGGCTCGTGGCTCGCCCACGCCGCCCGCGGCGAGACCCTCGCGGAGGACTGGGCGGCGCGCACCGCGGCGATGGTGTGGGCGGGGTGCGGCGGCGTGCCGGGCGAGCAGCGGGGACGCAGCGCCCCGGCCGGCTGACCGCGTCCTCAGCGCGCGTCCGCGGGCGGACCGAACCACCTCTCCAGCCGCGCGACGAGCGCCTCCTGCCCGTCGCCGACCCAGGCGACGTGCCCGTCCGGGCGCAGGAGCACGGCGGGGTCGTCGATCCCGGCTCCGGGATCGGCGAGGTGGTCGACGCGGTCCTCCCACCCCGTCACGGTCAGCGCACCGGAGCGGTCGACGAGCAGGCCGCGGGCGGCGCGCTGGTGCTCGTAGAGCCGGCCGTCGGTCAGCGGCACGTCCCGCAGGCGCCGGCCGACGAGCGGGTGCTCGTCGTCGAGGTCGTAGCGGATGCCGATCGCGGTGATCTTCTCGGTGAGCAGCCTGCTGACCCCCTCGACGCCCATGAGCTCGGCGAGCAGCCGGCGCACCGCCTGCGGCCCCGGCTCGGTGGACATGAGCTGCATCTGCGCGCGCGTGTTGTCGAGGACGGCGGCCGCGACCGGGTGGCGTTCGGCCTCGTAGGTGTCCAGGAGCCGGCGGGCGCCCACCCGGCGACCTCGGCGGCGAGCTTCCACCCGAGGTTCGCCGCGTCCTGGATGCCGAGGTTGAGGCCCTGCCCGCCGACCGGCGGGTGGATGTGCGCGGCGTCGCCGGCGAGCAGCACGCGGCCGACGCGGTAGCGCTCGGCCTGCCGGGTGGCGTCGCCGAAGCGGGAGAGCCAGCGGGGGGAGTGCACGCCGAAGTCGGTGCCGCCGACGGCGCGCAGGCGCTCCCGGAACTCCCCCATCGTCGGGGCCTCGCCGCGCTCCCCGGCGACCTCGGCGGCCGGCACGACGGCGCGGTACACGCCGTCGGTGCCCGACGGCCCGAGGCCGAACCGCGTCTGGGTGCGCCGGACCTCGGTGACGACCGCGGTGATCTCCTCCGGCGACGCGCTCGCCTCCATCTCGCCGATCAGCGTGTCCTGACGTGACGGCTCGCCGGGGAAGCCGACCCCGAGCAGCTTGCGCACGGTGCTGCGCCCGCCGTCGGCACCGACGACGTACCGCGCGCGCAGGGTCGTGCCGTCGGCGAGCAGGACCGCGACCGCCCGGTCGTCCTGCTCCAGGCCCACCACCTCCGTGCCCCGGTGGACGTCGGCGCCGAGCTCGACGGCGTGCTCGGCGAGCAGACGGTCCGTCCGGGTCTGCGGGATGCCGAGGACGTAGCCGTGGGCGGTGTCCAGATCCGTCGGCGGCGGCCCGGGGATGGCGGCGAAGAACCCGCCCAGCGGGTGCCGCTGCCCCTCGGCGAGGAAGCGCTCGAGCAGCCCGCGCTGGTCCATCAGCTCGATGCTGCGCACGTGCAGCCCGAGCGACCGCACGAACGGCGCGGGCTCCGTCTCCCGCTCCAGGACGACGACGCCGACCGCCTGGAGCCGCAGCTCGGCGGCCAGCATCATGCCGGTGGGGCCGCCCCCGACCACGACGACATCGATCTCGGGCATCACGGCGCGTGATTCTGCGGAGACCCCCGGGTCTTGCCGCAAGTCCCCCGGCGCGCGATAGCTTGGAGGCGGCGGGGGACGCTCCCTACACGTCCACGGAAGCGGCCTCGGGATCGGCCGCGGCGCCCCGGACGGGCAGGTCCGCGAAGAACGCCGGCGGCTCGGACCACGGGTCCGCGGGCGTGCCGGCCTCCGCGGCGCGGATCGCGCGCCACACCCGGTCGGGCGTGAGCGGCATGTCCACGTGGCGCACGCCGAGCGGGGCGAGCGCGTCCACCACGGCGTTCTGCACCGCGGGCGTCGACCCGATCGTCGCGGCCTCGCCGATGCCCTTGGCGCCCAGCGGGTTGTAGGGCGTCGGCGTCTCGGTGGACGACGCCTCGTAGCTCGGCACCTCGGCCGCGGTCGGCAGCAGGTAGGCCGCGAACGTCCCGGACGTCGGGTTGCCGTCGGCGTCGTAGGAGAAGCCCTCCCAGAGCGCCTGCGAGATGCCCTGCGCGAGCCCGCCGTGCTGCTGCCCGGCGACGAGCGTCGGGTTGAGCACGGTGCCGCAGTCGTCGACGGCGACGTGACGGACGGGCGTGACCCGGCCGGTGTCGAGGTCGACCTCGACGACCGACACGTGCGCGCCGAACGGGTAGGTGGCGCCGGGCTGCTGCTCGTCGCGGACCTCGGTGAGCGACACCCCCTGCTCGTCGGCGGCGGCGGCGATCTCGCTCCACGTGAGCGCGCGGTCGGGGACGCCGGCGACACCGAGGCCGTCCTCGGCGGCGGTGATGTCGTCGGCGTCCGCCTCGAGTGCCGAGGCCACGACCTCCCGGGCCCGGGCGAGCACGGCGTCGGCGGCGACGAGCACGCTGGAGCCCGCGAGCTGCAGCGACCGCGACCCGCCCGTCCCGCCGCCGCGGGGCACCGCCGCGGTGTCGGACTGCACGAAGCGCACCTGCTCCATCGGGACGCCGAGACGATCGGCGACGATCATCGCGAAGGACGTCGCGTGGCCCTGCCCGTGCGCGGAGGTGCCGACGGAGACGGTCGCGCCGCCGTCCGCGTCGAGGCTCACCGAGCCGTACTCGCCCCCGCCGCCCCCGGCGGTGACCTCGACGTACACGGCGAGCCCGATCCCCAGCGCGACACGGTCGCCGCGCGCGCGGCGCTCGGCCTGCTCGCGGCGCAGCGCGTCGTACCCGGACGCGCGCAGTGCCGCGTCGAGGGCGCGCTCGTAGTCGCCGGAGTCGTAGAGCGAGCCCGTGCGCGTGGTCAGCGGGAACTCCTCGGGCTGCAGGAAGTTCCGGCGCCGCAGCTCGGCCGGGTCGATCCCCAGCTCGTGGGCGGCCATGTCGACCAGCCGCTCGACCATCGCGGCGGCCTCCGGACGGCCGGCGCCGCGGAACGCGCCCATCGGCGTCGTCGTGGTCAGCGCGGCGGCGCCGTCGTAGGCGATCTCGGGGATGCGGTAGACGCCCTGCGCCATGTTCCGCGTCGGCCCGAGGGTCAGCGCGCCGCCGAAGCCCGCGTAGGCCCCGGAGTCACCGACCACCCGGGCGCGCAGGCCGACGATCGTGCCGTCGCGGCGCAGCCCGAGCTCGCCGTACTGCACCTGCCCGCGCCCGTGCGGCATCGCCGTGAGGTTCTCCGAGCGGGTCTCGGTCCAGGTCACCGCCCGGCCGAGCTGACGCGCTGCCTCGACGACCACCGCGTGCTCGGGCGCCAGCCCGGCCTTGCCGCCGAACCCGCCGCCGACGTGCGGGGCGACGACGCGCACCCGCTCGGTGTCCCAGCCCCACTGGGCGGCGACCTGCCCGCGCAGCCCGTGCGGCATCTGCGTGGAGACGTGCACGGTCATGTCGTAGGCCTCGTCCGCGCCGCCCGGCGTGGCCGTCACCGCGTTGCCCTCCATGGGCGCGACGGCGAGGCGCTGGTTGACGATCCGCGCGCGCACCACGACGTCGGCGTCGTCGAGGGGGTGCACGTCGTCGGGGTCGCGGAACCCGGCGGCGAGGTTGCTCCCGAGCTCCTCGAACTGCAGCGGGGCGCCGTCGGCCAGCGCCGCCTCGGGGTCGACCACCGGCTCGAGCGGGTCGTAGTCGACCTCGACGAGCTCGGCGGCGTCGACGGCCTCCGCGCGGGTCGTCGCGATCACCGCGGCCACCATGTCGCCGACGAAGCGCACCTTGCCGCGCGCGAGCAGCGGCCGCGCACAGGCGTCGTTGAGCACCATGAACGGGCGGTGGTCGGGGATCGCGGTCATGTCCTCGCCGGTGAGGACCGCGACGACGCCGGGCGCCCCGCGGGCCTTCGCGACGTCGACCGCGTCGAGGCGCGCGTGCGCGAGCGGCGAGCGGACGAAGACGCAGTGCAGCGCCCCCGGCGGCACGATGTTGTCGACGTAGGTGGCGTGACCGCGGATGAGCTCCGGGTCCTCGACGCGGCGGACGGCCGTTCCCATGATCGAACCAGGCACGTTCTCGACGCTAGGCCTTCGAGCGCGCTCGAACGCAAGTCGAGCGGGTACCCGGCACCATGCCGCTGCCAGCGCCCGCCCCCGATGCCGCCGTCGTCGTCACCGGCGCGTCCTCGGGCATCGGGGCGGCCGTCGCCCGGGAGCTCGGCCGCCGGGGCCACCCGATGGTGCTCGTCGCCCGCAGCGGCGACGCGCTCGCCGACCTCGCCGCCGAGCTGCGCGCGCTCTCCGGGCAGGACGCGGCGGTCCACGCCCTCGACCTCGGCACCGACGCGGACCTCGCCGCCGCCCGGGAACTGGTCGACGACGACCGCGTGGCCGGGGTGGTCAACGCGGCCGGCTTCGGCGTGACGGGCCGCGTCGCCGAGCTGGCCGACGTGCAGGCCGCCCTCGACGGGCTGGTCCGGGTGAACGTCCTGGCCCTGCACTCCCTGACGGTGGCGGCGGTGGGCGCGCTGGTCCGGCGTGCCGCCGCGGACGCCCGACCCGGCGCGATCCTCAACGTCTCGTCGATCACCGCGTTCCAGCCGCTGCCGGGCGCGGCGAGCTACGCGGCGAGCAAGGCGTTCGTGCAGTCGTTCTCCGAGGCCGTGCACACCGAGCTCGCCGGCACCGGCGTCACCCTGACCACGCTCAGCCCGGGCCTGACCCGCACCGGGTTCGCGGACGCCGCCGGCACCGACTTCGGGCGGGCGCCCGACCTCGTCGTCGGGGAGGCCGCCGACGTCGCGGCGGCGGGGGTCGAGGCGATGGTGCGGGGCGACCGCAGCGTCACCCCCGGCCTGGTCAACCAGCTGACGGCCCTCGGTGGGCGCCTCGCCCCGCGGACGCTGCTGCTCCCCGCCCTCGACGCCGGGATGGACCTCTACGGAGCCTGAACGAAGATTTCCCCGGGGCCGTGTCGAAGGCCGTCGCTCCCGTTCGACGTCCGGGCGAGACCATCTCGCCCCACCCCGAGGAGCCCCCGATGAGCACCAGCTCCGTCCCCACCCGCACCGGCTACGCCCCGCTCGGCGAGCTGCGGATGTACTTCGAGGTCCACGGTGACGAGCGCACCGGCGGCACGCCCCTGCTGCTCCTGCACGGCGGACTGTTCGACATCGACCTGCAGTTCGGCGCCCTGCTGCCCGGGCTGTCGGCGGGCCGGACGGTGATCGCCGCCGACTTCCAGGGCCACGGACGCACCAACGACCTCGACCGCCCCCTGTCCATCCCCGAGCTGACCGGCGACGTCGTCGCGCTGCTCGCGCACCTGGGGATCTCCCGGGTGGACGTCTTCGGCTTCAGCGTCGGCGGCGCGGTGGCCCTGACCCTCGCGATCCGGCACCCCGAGCTGATCCGCCGCGCGGTGGTCTCCTCGGCGGCGTTCACGGCCGGCGGCATGCGGTCGGAGAACAGCGAGGCGGTCGGCGCCATGACGGTCGACATGATCGAGGGGACGCCGATGGCGGACTCGTACCGGGCGAAGTCGCCGCACCCCGAGGGCCTGCAGGGCCTGCTCGACAAGCTCGGTGCGCTCGACGCGGGCCCGGACTGGAGCGACGACGACATCGCGGGCTACGCCGCGCCGACCCTGTACACGGTGGGCGACTGCGACGCCGTGCGCCTCGAGCACGCCGTGGCCTTCCTGCGCCTGCGGGGCGGGGACGTCAACGGGGACTTCGCCGGCGTCCCGGCCACCCAGCTCGCGGTGCTGCCCGGCACCACGCACTTCGGCGGCATCGCCCGCACGGCCCTCGTGCAGGACATGGTGGCCACGTTCCTCGACGCCTGAGCCCGGTCGCCCCTTGACGAGCCTTCGTCGGTGTCAGATAGTCGACGGCACCGTCAAATGCGTGGCTCGGGTCACGCCCCTGGCTCGATGAGGAGTGTGGCCATGACCTATGTGATCGGCGTCGACGTGGGGGGCACGTTCACCGACGCGGTGCTCGACGACGACTCCGGCTCGGTCATCGCGGCGAAGGCGCCGTCGACGCCGCCGGACTACTCCCGGGGCGTGATGGACGTGCTCGAGCTGCTCGCCGAGCAGCTCGGGCGCTCCGTCGAGGAGATGCTGGCGGACACCCACCACGTCGCGCACGGCACGACGTCGAGCCTCAACGCGCTGGTGATGCGGAAGGTCCCCGACGTCGGGTTCCTGACCACCAAGGGCCACCGCGACTCGATCTTCATCATGAACGTCGAGGGGCGTTACCTCGGCCGCAGCCCGCACGAGCTGCAGCACGTCCTCGCCCAGGACAAGGACCACCACCTGCTGCCCAAGCGGCACGCCCTCGAGGTCACCGAGCGCGTCGACCGCGACGGCAACGTCGTCGTCGCGCTCGACGAGGACGAGGTCCGCCGCCAGGTCACCGCGCTGCGCAACGACGGCATCCGCGCCATCGCGGTGTCCTTGCTCTGGGCCTTCCGCAACCCCGTCCACGAGCGCCGCGTCCGCGAGCTGGTGCACGAGATCGACGCCGACATCTACGTCGCCCTCTCCAGCGAGGTCAGCCCCCGCATCCGCGAGTTCGCCCGCAACTCCACGACGATCATGAGCACGCAGGTCGGCCCCGGCCTGCGCGACTACCTCACCAACCTGGAGGCCGGCCTCAAGGACCGCGGGCTCGCCGGCCCGCTGCTCGTCATGCAGTCCAACGGCGGGGCGGTCGCGGCATCCGAGGCGCCGGCCCAGGCCATCTCGACCGTCGGGTCGGTGCTCACCGGCGGCGTCGTCGGCTCGTCGCAGCTGGGCCGGCGGCTCGGCCACCGCAACATCATCTCCACCGACGTCGGCGGCACGACGTTCCTCGTCGGGCTCATCGTCGACGGCGAGCCGGAGCGCGACACCACGACCGTCATCAACCACCACCCGATCAACGTCCCGACCCTGCGCGTGCACGCCATCGGGTCCGGCGGCGGCGCGATCGCGTGGGTCGACGCCGGCGGCAACCTGCGCATCGGCCCGCACAGCGCGCAGGCCGTCCCCGGCCCCGCGTGCTACGGCCAGGGCGGCACCGAGCCGACCAACACCGACGCCAACCTCGTGCTGGGCATCCTCCCGACCTCGGGCCTGCTCGGCGGGCGCAAGGCGCTGGACGTGGAGAAGGCCCGCGAGGCGATCCGCACGAAGGTCGCGGAGCCGCTGGGCCTGTCCGTCGAGGACGCCGCCGCGGCCATCCACGCCGCCCAGAACGCCCAGACCGGCGACCTGCTGCGCAAGAGCGTCGTCGAGGCCGGCCACGACCCGCGCGAGTTCGTCCTCTACGCCTTCGGCGGCTCCGGCCCCGCGTTCTGCGCGAAGTACGCGACGCACCTCGGGGTCGCCGAGGTCGTCGTCCCGCTCGGCCCGGTCGCGTCCGCGTTCTCCGCCTACGGCCTCGCCGCGTCCGACATCGCGCTCGCCCAGGAGCTCTCCGACCCCGCCCAGCTCCCCGTCGACCCGGTCCGCGCGGAGAAGAACTTCGCGCAGCTCGAGGACCAGGTCCGCCAGGGCCTCGACCGGCAGGGCCTCAAGTTCGACCGCGTCGAGATCGTCCGCGAGGTCGACATGCGCTACGCGATGCAGCTCGCCGAGGTCACCGTCCCCGTCGGTGACGGCCCGCTCGACGAGAACGCCATGCGGGCGGCGGCCGACCGGTTCGAGGAGAAGTACGCCGAGCTGTTCGGCCAGGGCTCCGGGTTCAGCGCCGCCGGCATCCAGGCCATCACCTACCGCGTGCGCGGCCGCGGCGTCCTGCCGTTCAGCCCGGAGCTGCCGCCCCTCGAGCGGGCGTCCGGGGAGCCACCCGTCAGTGGCCGGCGGCCGGTCTACCTCGAGATCGGCCAGGGCTTCGTCGACACCCCGATCTACGACTACACCGCCCTGCGCGCCGGCCACGTCGTCACGGGCCCGGCGGTCATCGAGGTCCCGACGACCACCGTCGTCGTGCCCGAGGGCCGCACCGGCACCGTCGACGAGCTCGGCAACCTGCACATCACGCACTCGCAGAAGACCGGAGCCTGAATCATGGTCATGGCCGTCCCCGGCTCCGAGAGGTTCTCGAGCCGCCCGATCGACCCCGCCGTGCTCGCCGCGCAGCTGCCGGAGAGCCTGCCGGTCCACACCGTCACCCAGGAGCAGATCGACGCGCTCGACCCGCTGACCTACGAGGTCGTCCGCCACCGTCTCTGGTCGGTCACCGACGAGATGGGCGAGGCGCTCAAGCGCATGTCCGGCTCGCCGATCGTCACCGACGCCAACGACTTCGACTTCGCGGTCTCCGACGAGCTCGGCCAGGAGGTGCAGGTCGGGCTCTACAACACGATGCTCGTCGGCGCCGTCGACCTCGCGATCTACTGGACGCTGCAGCACCGCGCGAGCAACCCCGGCATCGCCGAGGGCGACATGTTCCTCACCAACGACCCGTGGGTCGGCGGCGGGCTGCACCAGAACGACGCGATGGTCTACCAGCCGGTGTTCTGGGAGGGGAAGCTCTTCGGCTGGACGTCGGCGATCGCCCACCAGCCCGACCTCGGCGGCGTCGGCCTCGGCTCGTTCTCGCCGGCCGCGCAGGACGTCTTCTCCGAGTCGCTGCCGACCCCGCCGGTCAAGGTCGTGCGTGACGGGGTGCTGCAGGACGACGTCGCCGACGTCTGGGTCCGCCGCTCCCGCGTCCCGATGATGATCGGGCTCGACCTGCGCGCGAAGGTCGGCGCCAACACCGTCGGGCGCGACCGCCTGCTCGCGGTCATCGAGCAGTACGGCGCCGACACGGTCAAGGCCGTGATGAAGCGGATGATGGCCGACGCCGAGTCGCGCCTGCGGGGCAAGCTCACCGACCTCCCCGACGGCACGTGGCACGCCACCGGCTACCAGGACCAGTCGCACGAGGGCGACCGCGGCCTGCACAAGATCACGGTGGCGATGACGAAGGCGGCGGACCACCTGACCTTCGACTTCACCGGCACCGACCCGCAGTCCGGCGTCGTCAACTGCACCTACGCGGGCATGCGCGGCGGCGTGATGCTCGCGCTGCTGCCGATCCTCGCCGGCGACATCCCGTGGTCGGCCGGCGGGCTGATGCGCTGCTTCGACCTCGTCGCCGAGGAAGGCACGATCAACAACGCGAGCTTCCCGGCGGCGGTCGGCCGGGGCCCGATCGGGCCGGCCTGGCTCACCGGCAACCTCGTCGCCGAGTGCCTGAGCCAGATGCTCGACCAGGCGCCGGACCTGGACGCGCACGTCCAGGCCACCTGCTGCGGCACCTGGGACACCGCGGTGATCGCCGGGCTCGACCAGCGCGGACCCGTGCCGACGCCCTTCCTCTCGATCATGATGGACCCGATGGCGGGCGGCTACGGCGCCCAGCCACAGGCCGACGGCATGGACACCGGTGGCCTCTTCTGCATCCCGCTCGGGCGCGTGCCCGACGTCGAGATGACAGAGTTCCTCTACCCGGTGCTCGCGCTCTGGCGGCGGGAGGAGCCGGACTCCGGCGGTCCCGGCCGGCGCCGCGGCGGCGTGGGTGCGTCGCTCGCGATCACCCCCCACGGCACGAGCTTCCCGATCGGCCTCGTCCTGGCCTCCAACGGCAAGGCGGTCAGCCAGAACAACGGGCTCGCCGGCGGCTACCCGGGCAACACCGGCGTGGAGTGGATCGCCCGCGGCAGCGAGGTGTCGGCGGCACTCGGGGCCGGGCGCCTGCCCGCCGACCTCGAGGAGATCGGCGGCACCGCGGAACTGCAGCCCTGCTACGGCGAGACGTACGTGGCGCCCGGCGAGGTGTTCACGATGTTCTGGCAGGGCGGCGGGGGCTACGGCGACCCGCTGGTCCGCGAGCCGGAGGACGTCGCCCGCGACGTGCGGGAGGAGAAGGTCACCGTGGCCACGGCCGCGGCGGCCTACGGCGTCGTCCTCGACGGGTCCGGCGCGGTCGACGCGCAGGCCACCGACGCCCGCCGTCAGGAGCTGAAGGACGCCCGCCGCTCCCGCGGCCCGGCCGGGGGCACGCGGGAGACGATCGCGCTGACCGACGCCCGGAGGCTGGACGACAACCTCGTCGCCGTCGGCGACCGGGTGGCCTGCACGCACTGCGCGACGGTGCTCGGTTCCGGGGCGGTCGGCGAGCTCGACCTCGTGCGCTACGAGGGGCCGGTCAGCGACGCGGGCCCGCAGGTCGTGGACGGCGCGGGCGACTACGTCGACGGCGCGGTGCACTTCCGGCAGTACTGCTGCCCGGGGTGCTTCACGGCGGTCTCGACGGCGGTCGTCCCGGTCGACCACGTCGACGACGTGACCCGGACGAGCCGCGTGCTCGCGGACGCCCGCTCATGAGGCTGGACCGGGTCGCCGTGCTCGGCGGGGGACCGGGAGGTCTCTACGCCGCGCGGCTGTGCAAGCTCGCCCGGCCCGACTGCGAGGTCGTGGTCCACGAGCAGGGCGTTCCGGACGAGACGTTCGGGTTCGGCGTCGGACTGGCCGCGCGGACGCAGCGCCGGCTGGCCGAGGCCGACCCGGCCTCGCTCGACGACATCCTCGCCGCCTCCTGGTCGCACGACATGCGGATGGTCGTCGGCGGCCGGGCGGCGGGAATGAGCGTGTCGAGCCTCGTCGCGGTCGGGCGGGCCGAGCTGTTGCGGGTGCTGCAGCGCCACGCCGAGGACGCGGGCGTGAAGCTCGAGTTCGGGGCACGGCGCTCGGCCGACGAGCTGGACGCCGACCTGGTGATCGCGGCGGACGGGGTCGGGAGTGCCACGCGCTCGGCCGGCGACTTCGGCGCCGACGTCGAGACCGGCACCGGCTGGTACCTCTGGGCCGGCACGGACGTCGCGCTACCGCACGCCCTGTTCGCACCCGAGCGGACCGAGCACGGCGTGTTCGTCACGCACGCCTACCCCTACGCGGCGGACCGCAGCACGTTCCTGGTCGAGACCGACGAGGCGACCTACCGGGCGGCAGGCTTCGACCACGTGGTGCCGGCAGACGAGTCCGACACCGTGGCGCTGGAGTACCTCTCCGACGTGTTCGCCGACCACCTCGACGGCCACCGGCTGATCGGCAACCGCACCCGGTGGATGCAGTTCCGTACGGTGCGCTGCGACCGCTGGCACGCAGGGAAGGTGGTGCTGCTCGGGGACGCGGCGCACACCGCGCACTACTCCGTCGGGTCCGGCACGAAGCTGGCGATGGAGGACGCGATCGCGCTGGTCGGCTCGCTGCAGGAGTCGGACGACCTGGAGTCGGCCCTCACCGCCTACGAGGACGAGCGCCGCCCCGCCGTCGCGCGGATCCAGGACATCGCCGAGCGCTCCCGCCGCTGGTGGGAGACCTTCCCGGAGCGCCTGGACCTCCCCGTCGAGCAGCTCCTCGTGGCGTACATGAGCCGGGCGGGCAACGTCCCGCTCGACCGGTTCGCCGCGGGGTCGCCCGAGCTGGTGCACAGGGCGCTGCAGCAGTGGGCGGGGGAAGAGCCGTCGGCGGCCGAGTCGCTGGCGGAGTGGGCCCTCGCGCGGACGCTGCGGCCGTCGACCCCGGGCCAGGAGCCCGAGGTCGAGGGGGAGCCGGAGGGGTCGCGCGGTTTCGACTCGCGGGTCGTCGCCGACGACCCGCAGGCCCTGGGCGCCACCGTCCTCGACCTCGGCACCGACGACCGCCCGTCCGGCTCCGAGCAGGTCGTGGAGGACGCGGTGCGGCGGGGCGCCCGGGTCATGGACACGGTGTGGCTGACGGGCGCCGACGACCGGGCCAGCGTGCTGACCCGGCTCGAGGTCGCCGAGCGGCTCCGTCGGCAGACGCCGGCGCTGGTCGTGGTGGCCGGCCCCGAGGCCCTGCGCCACGACTTCGCCGACGGGCTCGTGGCCGACCGCGCGCACCTGGTGGCCCTGCGATGACCCGGGACGAGTACGGCGAGTTCTGGGGCACGAGCACGATCGCCGACGAGTTCCACGCGGTCGCGCTCGCCCATCCCGATCGCGACGCCGTCGTCGCGGCCCAGGGCCGGCGCACCTACGCCGAGCTGGACGCCGAGACCGACCGGATCGCCGTCGGGCTCGCGGACCTCGGCCTGCATCCCGGCGACCCGGTGATCATCCAGGTGACGAACCGTCTGGAGACCGTCGTCGCCTGGTACGCGCTGCTCAAGGCCGGGCTGGTGCCGGTCGCGACCCTCGCCGCCCACCGCGGTCACGAGATCGCGCACATCAGCCGGGCGGTCGGGGCGCGGGCGCACCTGGTCGAGGCCGGGACGAAGGGCATCGACCTCGTGGCGTTCGCCCACGAGCAGGCCCACGACCACCCGACGATGCGCCACGTCCTCGTCCTCGGCGACCTCCCCGCGGCGGACATCGACCCGGACGAGGCCCGCAAGCGCGTCGAGGAGATCCAGCGCGGGATCGACCCGGACGACATCGCGGTCTTCCAGCTCTCCGGCGGCACGACCGGTGTCCCGAAGCTGATCCCGCGGCAGCACGCCGAGTACTGGTACAACGCCCGCGCCTACGCCGACGCCCTCGGCTGGAGCACGGACGAGCGCGTCGGCCACCTCATCCCGGTGATCCACAACGCTGGCGTGGTGTGCGGCGTGCACGGCCCGCACACCCGCGGTGCCTGCCTCGTGCTCACCGACCACGACCTCGACACCGCCATGCCCCTCCTCGTCGCCGAGCGCACCACCTCGGTGCTCTTCGGCCACGTCCACTACCGGGCCCCGGAGCACCCGCTCTACGACCGGCTCGCCCAGACCCTGCGCGTCGCGGTCCTCTCCGGCGCCAAGGTCTCCGAGGACCTGTTCACGAGGACGGGTCGGGGCGGCGCGTGGGTGGGGCAGCTGTTCGGCATGGCCGAGGGCATGTTCCTGGTGACGCCGCAGGACGGGTCCCCGGAGCTACGCCGGGAGACCGTCGGCGTCCCGATCTCCCCGGCCGACGAGGTGCGCATCCTCGACCCGGGAACGGAGAACGAGGTCCCCGACGGCGAGGTC
This sequence comes from Actinomycetospora aeridis, assembly GCF_037400275.1. Taxonomy (NCBI): domain Bacteria; kingdom Bacillati; phylum Actinomycetota; class Actinomycetes; order Pseudonocardiales; family Pseudonocardiaceae; genus Actinomycetospora; species Actinomycetospora aeridis. The sequence continues at coordinate 313,000 of NZ_JBBEGL010000001.1, forward strand.
GGCGAGCTGTGCTGCCGCGGCCCGTACACCCTGCGCGGCTACTTCGGCGTCGACCGGCCGGAGGCGTTCACCTCCGAGGGCTTCTACCGCACGGGTGACCTCGGGGCGGTCCGCCTCCTCGACGGCCACCGGGCGATCTCCATCGAGGGTCGCATCAAGGACCTCATCAACCGCGGCGGCGAGAAGATCAACGCCGAGGAGGTCGAGCTGCTGCTGCTCTCGCACCCGCACGTGGTGGAGGCGGCGCTGGTCGCGATGCCCGACCCCCGCCTCGGCGAGCGCGGCTGCGCCTACCTCGCGACCGACGGCACCGTCGTCACCCTCGAGGACCTGCGCGCTCACCTGACCCGCCTCGACGTCGCGAAGTACAAGTGGCCCGAGCGCGTCGAGCTGGTGGAGGCGCTGCCGCGCACGAAGGTCGGGAAGCTCGACAAGAAAGCCATGACGGCCGACATCACCGCACGCCTGGAGAACCAGCAGTGAGCCACCACCGCATCGGCATGATCGTCCCGAGCTCGAACGTCACCGTCGAGACCGAGATCCCGGCTCTCCTCGCGCGGCACCCGAACGCGACCTTCTCCTTCCACGGCAGCCGCATGCGCATGGCGAAGGTGACGCCCGAGGAGCTCGTCGCCATGAACGCGCAGCGCGAGCGGTGCGTCGACGAGCTGGCCGACGCCGGCGTCGACGCCCTGCTCTACGCCTGCCTCGTCGCCGTCATGGCGCAGGGGCCGGGGGAGCACCGGCGCGTCGAGGCGGCCGTCGCGGAGCAGTTCGCCGGGCGCGGCCTGCCCGCGAGCCTCGTCTCCAGCGCAGGGGCCCTCGTCGACGCGCTGGCCGCGAAGTCGTGGGGGCGGGTCGCGCTGGTCATGCCGTACATGAAGCCCTTGGCGCAGCAGGTGGTCGCGTACCTCGAGGCCGAGGGGATCGAGATCGTCGACTGGGCCGCGCTCGAGGTCGGCGACAACACCGAGGTCGGCTGCATCCCGGGTGGCCGTGTCGTCGAGGCGGCCCGGGGGCTCGACCTCTCCCGCGCCGACGCCCTGGTCGTCTCCTGCTGCGTGCAGATGCCCTCGCTGCCGATCATCCCCGCCGTCGAGGCCGAGCTCGGCCTGCCCGTCCTGTCGGCCGCCACCGCGGGCGCGTTCTGCCTGCTCCGCTCGCTCGGCCTGTCGACGGAACTTCCCGACGCCGGGTCGCTCCTCGCGAGCCCGGTCGGGGCCGTCCGGTGACGCGCACCCCGGCGAGCGTCCTGGCGCTCTGCCTGGCCTGCATGACGCTCGAGGGCTACGACGTCATCGCCTACGGCGCGGCCCTCCCGTTCCTGCTCGCGCACCCCGACTGGGGCGTGACGACGGCGCAGGCCGGTGTGCTCGGGAGCCTGACGCCGGTCGGGATGCTGGTCGGGGCGGTCGTGGTCGGGCTGCTGACCGACCGGCTCGGCCGGCGCCGCCTCGTCCTGATCTCGACGGCGATCTTCTCGATCGCGATGCTGGCCTGTGGTCTGGCGCCGGGGGTCGCGGTGTTCGCCGTCGGGCGGCTGCTCGTCGGGCTCGGTGTGGGCGGTGTGCTGCCCTCGATCGCGGCGTTGGTCTACGAGTACTCCGCGTCGGGCCGCCACCACGTGAACACGGCGCTGGCGTTCGCGGGGGTCGGCGTCGGCGGAGCCCTCGCCGCGCTCGTGGCCGCGCTGTTCGGCCCGGACCTCGGGTTCCGCGTGGTCTACCTCGTCGGTGGTGGGGCGGCCCTGGTCGTCCTGCCGTTGGCCATGCGGTTCCTGCCGGAGTCGCTGGTGTACCTGCGGGCCCGGGGTCGTCACGACGAGGCCGCGGGCTGGGCGGCGCGGCTCGGCGTCGACGCCGAGGTGGCCGAGCCGCCCCGCGAGGGCTCGCGCATCGGTGTGCTGTTCTCGCGGCGGTTCGGCGCGACGACGGTGATGTTCTGCCTCGCGACCTTCGCCTCGCTGCTCGTCCTGTTCGGCCTCTACACGTGGTTGCCGCAGCTGATGCGCTCCGCGGGCTACGAGCTGGGCTCCGCGTTGACGTTCCTGGTCGTGCTGAACGTCGGGACGGCGGTCGGTCCGCTGGTGCTCGGTCGGCTCGCGGACCGGTACGGGTCGCGGGTGGTGACGGCGGGCTCGTTCCTGCTGGCCGTCGTCGGGATCGCGGTGCTCAGCCAGCCGCTGCCGACGGTCCTGCTCTACGTCGCGGTCGTGCTGGCGGGCATCGGCACCGTCGGGACCCAGATCCTGATCAACGTCTTCATCGCGAGCCGCTACCCGGTCGACGTGCGTGCGACCGCGATCGGCGTGGCGCTCTCGGTGGGTCGCATCGGCGGGATCGTCGGGCCGCTGTACGGCGCCTTCCTGCTGACGACCCAACTGCCGACCGCCGTCCTGTTCCTCGCCTTCGCGGCGCCGGCCCTGCTGGGCGCGGTCGTCGTCGCGTCGATCCCGCGCGCGGTCGCGCCGCGGCCGGAGACGGCGGGTGCGGGGGCCCGTCGTCATGACCTCCAGGCGCAGTAGGAGCACTCCCACCACCGCTCGACCCCACCACCAGGAGCGTGCCCCGATGACCGTGGACGACCAGACCTTCAACCCGCTCGCCGGCGGGTCCGTCACCGAGATCCGGGCGTCCTTGCGGGAGGTCCGCGGCAGCGGGTGCCCGGTGTCGCACGTCGCGCCCGGGCTGATGTTCCTGGCGGGCCACGACGTCGCGCGCCAGGCGCTGCTGGACGGACACGCGATGAGCAACGCGGGCAACTTCGTCCTCGGCGACGAGGGTGACGGCGAGGCGCCGCCCGCCCTGATCACCCAGAGCGACGCGCCCGAGCACACCGCACTGCGCGCGCTGCTGCGCCCCGGGTTCGCGCGGACGGCGATCACGAACGCGACGCCGTGGGTCCGGGAGTACGCCGACGAGCTGATCGACGCGCTGCCCGACGGTGGACCGGCCGACCTCGTCGGGGACGTCGCGATGCCGCTGACGGCCCGCGTCATCGCCCGGTTGGTCGGCGTGCCCGCCGAGGACTCCGACGAGCTGGCCCGGCTCTCGCTGGAGATCACGGCGATCCTGCCCGCGCCGTTCGTCGGCACGGAGGCCTGGCAGCGACTGGAGGAGTACTTCGTCGCCGCGTCGCGCGCCCGCCGCGCGTCGACGGACCAGCCGGACGACATGATCACCCGGCTCGTCCACGGGCGAGTCGACGGCCGTGAGCTCACCGACCGGGAGGTGGCCTTCCACGCCTGGCAGTTGTTCGTCGCCGGCCTGGAGAGCACCGCGTACACGATCGGCTCGACCGTGTACCACCTGCTCGTCGATCGGAGCCGGTGGGAGGCGCTGCTGGCGGACCGGTCGTTGCTGGACACCGCCCGTGAGGAGGGTCTGCGGCACGGGTCCGCGATCCGGTGGGTCCTGCGGACGGTGGCCGAGCCGGTCGAGATGGGCGGGACGTCGATGGAGCCGGGGGAGCGGGTCGTCGTCGGGCTGGAGTCGGCGAACATGGACGAGACGGTGTTCGGCGAGGACGCCGACGACTTCGTCGTGGGCCGTCCGACCGCCCGGAAGCACTTCTCGTTCGGCCACGGCGTGCACCTCTGCCTGGGCGCCGAGCTCTCCCGCATCGAGATCTCGACCGTGCTCACCGCGCTGCTCGACCGCCTGCCCGGGCTGCGGCTGGCCGACGACGCCGAGTGGCGCGACGTCGAGAGCCCGATGTTCTGCGGTCCGCAACGCGTCGACGTGGTGTGGCCTGCGGCCGGGTGAGCGAAGCTCACGGCATGCGGATCGACGTCCACCAGCACCTGATCCCGACGCGGTACCGGGCCGCCCTCGACGAGCGCGGGCTCACCGCGGGCGGGTGGCCCACGCCGGACTGGGACCCGGATGCGGCGCTGGCGATGATGGATCGCCGGGACATCGCGACCGGGGTGCTGTCGATCAGCGCGCCCGGCGTGCACTTCGGCGACGACGCCGCGGCGCGCGAGCTGGCCCGGGCGGTCAACGAGGAGCACGCCGAGCTGGTGGCGCGGCACCCGGACCGCTTCGGGCAGTTCGCGGTGCTGACGCTCCCGGACGTCGAGGGGGCGGTCGCGGAGGCCGAGTACGCGCTGGACGTGCTCGGCGCGCACGGCGTGGTGCTGCTGTCGAACGCCGGCGGCGCGTACCTGGGCGACGAGTCGATCGAGCCGCTGTGGGAGATCCTCGACGCGCGCGACGCCGTGGTCTTCGTCCACCCGACGGCCCCGCCCGGACTGCCGATGCTCCCGGGCCTACCCAGCCCGCTGCTGGACTTCCCGTTCGACACCACACGGGCGGCGCTGCAGATGGCGACCCGCCGCGTCCTCGCGCGGCACCCCCGCCTGCGGGTGATCCTGTCCCACGCCGGGGGCTTCGTGCCGTTCGTCGCGAGCAGGCTCGCCGGGGCGGCGCGGTTCACCGAGGGAGTCTCGGAGGACGACGTCCTCGAGGAGTTGCGGAGCTTCTTCGTGGACACCGCGCTCTCGGCCACCCCGACCGCGCTCCCGTCCATCACGGCGTTCTTCCCACCCGGGCACGTGCTCTACGGCAGCGACTTCCCGTTCGCGCCGGAATCGTGGGGCGTCACGTTCGACCGCGTGCTCGACGAGGCCGTCGCCGAGGGGCACCCGGTCCTCGCCGGCGTCGACCGTCGCAACGCCGAGGCGCTGCTCCCGCGCCTCCGGACGTCATGACCACCGAGGGTGCCTCGGTATCGTCGCGGCTCATGAGCCTGCCGGAACCCGCCCCGGACGAGACCCCCGCCCGGCGGCCCCGTCGGGAACTGGTCGAGGCCCAGATCTACGAACAGGCGACGCGCCTGTTCGCCGAGCGCGGCTTCGCGGGGACGAGCCTGCAGGACATCGCGGATGCGATGGGCATGACGCGGCCGTCGCTCTACTACTACGTCAAGAACAAGGACCAGCTGCTGGCGCGGCTCGTCACCGAGATCACCGAGGGGCCGGCCGACACCGCGGAGGAGATCGCGGGCGGCGACGCGGACCCGGAGACGAAGCTGCGCGACCTCGTCCGGGTCACCGCGGCGCAGCAGGCCCGGCACGGGCCGCGGTTCCAGCTGGTGATCCGCTCGGAGTCCGAGCTGCCCGACGACCTCGCCGCGGCCCACGCCGCGGCCAAGCGGCGGGTGCTCGACGGCTTCGTGCGCATCGTCGACGAGGGCATCCGGAGCGGGCAGTTCCGGCCGCGGCCGGCGCGGTCGACCGCCTTGGCGCTGATCGGGATGTGCAACTGGGTCGCGTTCTGGTTCCGGGCGGGCGGGGCGCAGTCGCCGGAGGAGATCGGCGAGCAGATGGCGGAGATGGCGGTCGCGACGGTCGCGCAGGCGCCGGACCGGCTGCCGGACACCCCGCGCCCGGGCGACCCGGCGGCGGCGTTGAGCCTGCTCCGGCAGGACCTGGACTACCTGGAGAGCGTCATCCAGACGCAGGCGTCGAAAGATTGACGCAGGCGTAGACGAGTTCTACGCTGGGGCCATGGCACTGGAGCACAAGGTCCGCGGTGTCGACCACGCGGCGTTCCCGACGTTCGATCCCGCAGGGACCGTCCGCTTCTACCGCGACGTCCTCGGCTTCCCGGTCGTGCACTCGATCTGCGCGGCGGGGTGGGGCCCGGAGAACCACCCGGACTTCATCCACTTCTTCTTCGACATCGGGAACGACGACCGGATCGCGTTCTTCTACTACTTCGGCCTCGAGCCGCAGCACGCCCACGAGCGCGGCGACGTCTACGCGGGCTTCGGGCCGGAGGTCCCGGAGTTCTTCGTGCGGTCGCGCCACCTGGCGATCCACGTCGACGACCAGGACGACCTGCTCGAGTACCGGCGCCGGCTCGACGACTCGCAGTGGCCGGTCGAGATGCAGATCCAGCACGAGACGATCGAGTCGATCTACACGCACGACCCCAACGGCTACATGGTCGAGTTCACCCGCGCGATGCGTCCGGTGACGCCGCAGGAGGACCTCGACGCGAACCTGACGATCGACGCGCTGCTCGACGTCGTGAGCGCCCCGGAGCCGACGTTCGGCAAGCTGCTCGCCCGCAAGGCCGAGCTGATCGTGGACCGCGCGGCCGCCTGGGACGAGGCGCAGGTATGACCGCGCTCTACGTGCTCGACGTCCCGGAGAACACCTCGGTGGCGAAGGTGGCGGGCGAGGACGGGACCGTCACCGTCAACAAGATCGGGCCGTACTTCGAGATCACCGCGGACGGCCCGATCGTCGTCGACCGTCGCGCCACCGGCTGCCGCCACGCGGTCTGGTACTCGTGCGTCGCGGGTGTCGCCGGCGGCAGCATCACGCAGCACGACAAGAACGCCCTCAGAGTCGAACCGTGGGTCGACCCGGCATGAGTGCTCCCGTCCGTGGTCTGGGCGCGGGCCGCTACGTCGCCGTCGACGAGCGCCCCGCCGCGACCGTCACGAGCGTCCACGAGCTGACGACGGCCGACGGCGCCACCGTGCGCGGGGTACTCGCCGCCGTGCCGGGCGCCCGCACGGTCGTGTGCCTCATGCACCCGCGCCAGGACGTCACCCACCACGCCCTCGTGCCGCACCTGCTGCGCGCCGGGGTGGCGGTCTGGACGCAGCACACCCGGTCGGTCAACAACGACCTCACGCTCGTCCACGAGCAGGCACTGCTCGACGTCGCGGCGGGCATGGTCTTCCTGCACGAGCGGGGGTTCGACGCGGTCGTCCCGCTCGGGCACTCCGGGGGCGGCACGCTCTACGCGTTCTACCTCGAACAGGCGGGCCTCGCGCCGGCCGACCGGCTCGCGACCACGCCAGCCGGGCGCCCGACGAAGCTCGCCGACGCCGCCATGCCCCTTGCCGACGGCGTCGTGTTCCTCGCGCCGCACCCCGGCCAGGGGCGGCTGCTGCTCGGGTGCATCGACCCCTCGGTGGCCGACGAGGGCGATCCGCTGTCGGTGGTGCCGGAGCTCGACCCGTTCCGGGCAGAGAACGGGTTCGCCGAGCCGCCCGCGAGCTCGTCGTACGACCCGGCGTTCCTCGAGCGCTACCGCGCGGCCCAGCGCGAGCGCGTCGCCCGCATCGACGCCGTCGCCCGCGGGCACGTCGAGCGCGCCGCGGAGGCGCGGGCCACCCACAAGAGGACGGGTGACCCCGCCGACCGGCGCCGCGCGCTCGCCCCGCACGTCGTCACGGTGTTCCGCACCGACGCCGACCCGCGCACGGTCGACCTCTCGCTCGACCCCAGCGAGCGGCCGTACGGCTCGCTGTTCGGGGCGCGGCCCGACCTCATCAACTACGGCCAGGTCGGGTTCGGCCGCCTCACCACGCCCGAGGCGTGGCTCTCGACGTGGTCCGGGCTCTCCACGCGCGCCGACTTCGTCCGCTGTGCGCCCGGTGTCACCGTGCCGACGCTGTTCGTCGAGCTCACCGGCGACCAGGCGGCGTTCCCGTCCGACACCCGCGCGATGGTCGCCGCGCTGGGGGCCGCCGACCGCACCCACGTGGCCGTGCGCGGCACCCACTTCGGCGGCGCGGTCGCCCCCGGCGAGCCCACCGGCAACGAGCTCGCCGCGGAGCAGATCGCGACCTGGCTCGCCGACCGCCACCCCCTTGCGCCCCCCATGTGAGCGAACTTCGGGGCTATAGCCCCGAAGTTCGCTCACATACCCCGATCGACGTCACGACCCGGCGAACCGCGCGAGGTCGGCCGCGATCGTCGCCGCGTCGACGGTGTCGGGCCAGTGGTGGGCGGGCCGGCCGTCGGGGTCGAGCAGGTAGGTGATGGCGGTGTGCCGGATCTGGTCGGTGCCGTCGTCGCGGGGACGGGCGAACACCCGGAACGCGGCGGCGGCCTCCTCGACCTGCGCCGCCGACCCGGTGAGGCCGGTGAAGCGCGGGTGGGCGCCGGTGAGGAACGCGCGCATCACCGCGGGCGTGTCCCGCTCGGGGTCGACGGTCACGTAGAGCGGGACGACCGGGGCGTCCCCGACGAGGTCCAGGGCCTCCCCGAGCTTCGCCAGCGCCCGCGGGCACACCACGCGGCAGTGGGTGAAGCCGAACTGCACGAGCTGCCAGGAGCCGCGGTACGTGGCCTCGGTGACGGGACGGTCGTGGTGGTCGACCAGGGAGAACGTCGCCCGGATCGGCGGCGCGCTCACGGCGTCGTCCCGGGAGCCGCCACCAGGTCGACGGCGGGTCCGTCCGGCACCGTCAGCACGCCGTCCGGGGCGCTCACCTCCACCCCGTCGAGCCGCAGGCGGGCACCGCCGGGCAGGCGTCCCAGGGTCACCCGCCCGTCGCCGGGCACCGCGGTCTCGCGGCGCAGGCGGGCGTGCAGCACGCCGTCGACGACCTCCGCGCGGCTCACCTCGACGTCGCGGTCGACCTCGACGATCGCCGGTTCCTCGTGGTGCTCGGGGCTCCACGGCTGCTGGTAGAGGCCCCACAGCCCGTCGGGGACGTTCAGCCGGGCGTACCCGAGCAGGACGTTGCCGGACATCGGCTCGATGTCGGTGCGGCGGCCGTGGGCGTCGGTCGGGGTGTCGTTGCGCGGGTAGTACAGGCCGCCGCCGCGCCAGGTCGGTCCCATCCGCCGGTCGGCGTGGGCGAGCAGGCGCTCGAGGGTGTCGCGGTCACCCATCTCGGAGGCCCAGGCGGTCACCCAGCCGGTGTCGCAGGAGTCGATGACGACGGGCTGGCCCATCACCTCGCGGGCGGGGGCCGAGCGCACCGACAGCGCGCCGTCGTCACCGGGGACCAGGAACGCGGCGACCTGGCTCGGGTAGTGCCGGTGCACGAAGTCGCGGTTCCACATCGTCATCAGCGCGCCGCACCACGCGTCCACCCACGGCGACGGCGCCTCGTTGGGGCGCACCGCGCGGGTGTCGGAGAGCATCATCATCGCGTAGTGGCCGTTGTCGTCGAGCCGGCCGAAGTCCGCCCACGCCTTCTCGTAGCCCGCGATCACCTCGTCGGCGCGGGAGCCGCCGTGGATGAGGTCGTGCAGCCGGAAGCCGAGGATCGCGGGCTGGTTGCAGATCTGGAACACGCAGTTGGGCTCGCACGCGACGCCGAGGTAGCCGTTCTCCACCATCTGCCAGTAGAGGTGCTCGGTCAGCGAGTCGCGGTCGTAGGCGAACCGCTTCTCCCCGCCGCCCCAGAAGAACGACCAGTGCCGGAACGTCAGCGCGCCCGGCGCGGCGTAGCGGTCGTCGGCGAAGAGGTGGTCGTGCAGCAGCGCGCACGACTGGACGTACGCGGAGTACATGATGTTGTCGCGGATGACCGGGTCCCACTCCTCGTGCAGCTGGTCGACGAGGTGGGCGTTGAAGACCGAGCCGCCGCGGCTGACGTCGCGCCAGTAGAGCCAGACCTCGGGCAGCAGCAGCTTCTCGATCAGCCGCTGCATCGTCGGCCGGAACACCCCGGGCGCGGCGGGCAGGCGGTGTCGGTGGGTCAGCGCCAGGGCGTAGACCATGTAGGCGAGCTGGAACCGGTAGCCGCCGAAGTCGTCCTGGCTGGTGCCCTTGCCCTGCATGAGCGACCAGTCGTTGGGCCACTGGCGCGACAGGTTGTCCCAGTGCCGCAGATGCCCCAGCTGCTCGCGGTCCAGCACCCCTGCGCTCATGCACCGACGGTAGGGCCCGCGTCGAGCGCCCTCCCGGCGTTGCCGGATCCGGCGTGCGGCGGTGCCGGAACCGGCGATCCGGACCTAGCATCGGCGGCGTGTTCTCGGCGGTGGCGGACTCGGTCGAGGCGTGGAGCGCCGTCGCCGACGACTGCTTCGTGCCGCTGCAGGTGCGCCCGCCCGGGTCGGGACGTCGCACCTTCCACGGCGAGGTCGTGTCCCGGGCGCTCGACCACCGCGTGACGATCGCCGGCATCGCGGCCTCGTCGTGCCGCATGGTTCGCACGTCGCGGGCGGCGGCGAGCGAGGACATCCCGGACACGCTGTTCGTCTCCCTGCAACGCTCCGGCACGTTCCGCGCCACGCTCGCCGGCCGGACGGCGGCGGTCACCGCCGGCGAGGCCGTGCTCTACCGCAGCCGGGAGGCGATGACGCTCGACGTCGACGCGGTCGGCTCCTGCCTGACCCTGCAGATCCCCGTCGCCGCGGCGGGCCTGCCCGACCCGCTCGTGACCGCGGCGCTCGCCCGCCCCGTCCCGGCGGCCCACCCGCTGCTGCGGGTGCTCACGGCGACGGCGGACACCCTCGAGGACACGGCCGCGGACCTCGACCCGGTCGCGGGCGCGCGGATGGCGTCGACGGTGATCGACCTGGTCGACGCCCTGCTGCGCTCGGTCGCGGGTGACGACGACGCGCGCCCGGCCGGGCCCGCCGCGCTCGCGACGGCGATGCAGCGGTTCCTGCTCGACCACCTCGGCGACCCGGCGCTCTCCGTCGACGCGGTGGCGCGCCGCTTCGGTGTCTCCGGGCGCTACGTCGGGCGGGTGTTCGCCGACGCGGGCGAGCCCCCGCCCGCGACCTGGCTGCGCGACGAGCGCCTGCGCCGGGCCGCGCGGCTGCTCGAGCGCGCGCCGGCACCGACCGTCGCGGCCGTCGCGGCGCGGTGCGGCTTCGCCGACGTCACGACGTTCACCCGCGCCTTCCGCCGTCGCCACGGCGTGTCCCCGGGGACGTGGCGGACGCACGGCGTCTGACGTCCCGCCCCCGACGGTCGACCGCCCCGCGACGGCGGGCGTCGCGGGGCGGTCGGGGAGAACGGGGCGGGTCAGCGCCGGGGCGGGTTCGACGGCGCCACCGGCTCGGTCAGCCCGGGCTGGGGGTCGCCGGGCCGGGTCGGACCACCCGCGGCGCCGGGGGGCATCGCGGTGCCCTCGGGCGGTGTGGGCGTGGTCTGCGGAGCGGGCGGGGTCGCCTGCTGGGTCGTCGGCTGGGGTGTCGCGTACTGCGCCGTGGCGTCGTGCCCTCCGCCGTTCCCGAGCCCGGTGGGCGCGTACGCCCGGGCGTCGGCCTCGGCCCGTGCGCGCCCGGTCTCGAGGTCGCTGCGGACCTGGCCGGACTGCTGCTGGGCGCGGCGGTAGCCGGAGTTGATGAGGTCGGCGGCGGCGTCGCGCCCGCCGAGCCCGAACGCCAGGGCGGAGCCGAGCGCGACGGCACCGATGAGCGCGATGTAGGTCGCGGTGACGATGGTCTCCGCGATGCCCAGCTGGTTCAGGATCATGAACACGGCGATGGCCATGACCAGCGTCGGGGCGGCGGTGCGCGCCACGCGCCCGGTCGGGGTGTCGCCCATGGTGCGGTGCACCAGCCCGCCGACGGCCGCGGCGATCGCGGCGGCGACCAGGAAGATCAGCACCGCGGCGAGGACGTTCGGCAGGTACGACAGCACCAGGTCCACGAACCCGGTCACGGCGGGGATGTTCAGCGTCCCTACCGCCGAGACGATCACGAAGACCAGCAGGACCCACTGGACGACGAGGCCGACGAGCTTCGACGGGCTCCCGTCGGGCGAGAACCGGGCGACGTACTCGCCGCCGCGGCCGTGGGTGAGCCGGTCGTCGAGGCGCACGCGGCGCAGCAGCTTGGTGATCCCGGCGCGGATGAGACGCGCGATGATGTAGCCGATGATCAGGACCAGGAGGGCCCCGATGATGTTGGGCACGTAGTTCAGCAGGGTGGTGAACGCGTTCTGCAGGCTCTGCAGCACGTTGAACCCACCGCCTCCGGGCGGTGCAGGGGACATCGGGTGCTCCTCGTTCGGTCGTGGAGCCGCCGTGGTGCCCGATCACCCTGCGTCGCGAACCCGGCACCCGCAGGTTTCGTTCGTTCAGCCCAGTCGGTGGTGGTCAGCGGGCCGGCAGCACGCAGAACTCGTTGCCCTCGGGGTCGGCGAGCACGACCCACGGATGGTCGGGCGCCTCGTCGAGCACCCGGGCGCCGAGGCCGACGAGGCGCTCGACCTCGGCCTGCTGGTCGCCCGGCGCCGCGACATCGAGGTGGAGCCGGTTCTTGCCCGCCTTGCGCTCCGCGACGTGCTGGAACAGCAGCACGGCGTCGCCGACGAGCCCCACCTCGACGTAGGACGTGCCGTGCGCGTCGTCCCAGCGGCGCACCACCGACGAGCCCAGCGCGCCGCACCAGAACCACGCCAGCGCCTCGGGCTCACGGGCGTCGAGCGCGACGGCGGCCAGACGGGCGCGGGAGGGCGGCACGGGCGGCAACGCTAGCGGCTCAGGGCATCCCGCCGTCGACGCGCAGCACCGCGCCGGTGGTGAACGACGCCTCGGCCGACGCGAGGTGGAGCACGGCCGGCACGACCTCCTCCGGTTCGCCGAGCCGCCCCAGCGCCGCGCTGCGTTCGAAGCGCTCGACGACCTCCGGGGTCCAGGCCGTCGCGATGTCGGTGCGGAACGGGCCGGCCTGCACGGCGTTGACGCGCACGCTCGGGCCGAACGCCTGCGCGAGGCCCTCGGTGAGCGTGTTGAGCCCGGCCTTGGCCATCGCGTACGGCAGCTCGGCGGGGCCCGGCCGGATCGCCGCGATGGAGCTGATGTTGACGATCGCCCCGCCCCCGGCGGCCACCATCCGGGTGCCGCACGCCGCCGAGAGCCGGAACGGGCCCTTGAGGTTGACGCCGAGCACCTTGTCGAACAGGCCCTCGGAAACCTCGTCGAGCGCGGGGTAGAGCGGCGAGAGCCCGGCGTTGTTGACCAGCACGTCGACACGGCCGAACGTCTCGTCCACCGCGGCGACGAGCGCGTCGCAGTCGTCCCAGCGCGAGACGTTGCAGGCCACCGGCAGCGTCGCGACACCGTGCGCCGCGCCCACCTCGTCGGCGAGCTCCCGGCACGCCTCGATCTTGCGGCTGGCGATCACCACGGACGCGCCCTCGGCCGCGAACGCCCGCACCATCGCCCGCCCCATGCCGCGGCTGCCGCCGGTGACGACCACGACCTTCCTCGCGAACCTGCCGTCGCCCATCCGCGCTCCCGTCACGATGATGGACGCATGCTGGCACGCGACGAGGCCGACGCGGTGATCGCGTGGCTCGCCTCGGCCGGGCTCGGCGACGGGCCGTGGCGCCTCGAGCCGCTGGCCGGCGGCACCCAGAACCTCATGCTGCGCGCGACGGCGGGCGAGCGGCGCGTCGTCGTCCGCAGCGGACCCCGCCACCTGCGGACGGGCAGCAACGCGGCCATCGAGCGCGAGATCCGCGTGCTCGGCGCGCTGGCGCCGACCGACGTCCCGCACCCGCGGCTGCTCGCCACCGCGCCGGTCGACGGCGTGCTGCCGGGCCGCGTGGTCTACGCGATGGCCGAGGTCCCGGGCGTCAACGTCACGACCGGGCTCTCCCCGGCGCAGGAGGCCGACCCGGCCCTGCGCCACGGGCTCGGTCCCGCGATGGTCGACGCGCTGGCCGCCCTGCACGCCGTCGACGTCGACGCGGTCGGGCTCGGCGACGTCGGGCGCCCGCAGGGGTTCCTCGCCCGCCAGGTGCCGCGCTGGCGCGACGAGCTCGCCCGCTACCGCGAGGTCGAGCACTACCCCGGCTTCGGCGACGACACCGACGACGTCACCGACTGGCTCGAGCGCCACCGCCCGACGTCCGGTCCGCCCGCGCTCGCGCACGGCGACTTCCACCTGGCCAACGTGCTGTTCGACCCCGGGCGCGCCGCGGTGACGGCCGTCGTCGACTGGGAGATGGCGACGGTCGCCGACCCGCTGCTCGACCTCGGCTGGCTGCTCGCGACCTGGCCCGCGAGCGGGTCGGCGCTCGGCTGGGCGCCGATCGAGGGCCTCGCCGGCGAGGACGAGCTGGTCACGCGCTACGCCGGGCGCACCGGCACCGACCCGTCCGCCGTGCCCTGGTACGCGGTGATGGCGTGCTTCAAGCTCGGCGTCCTGCTGGAGGGCACCCACGCCCGCGCGTGCGCCGGCCGGGCCCCGGAGGACGTCGGCGCGCGGATGCACGCCTCGGCCCGCAGCCTCGTGGCCCAGGCCCGCGAGCGGATCGCCCGCGCCTGACCGTCCGAACGGTGACGTAACGCCCGTGGCGGCCGTCGCGAGACACCCGCGTCGAGTCGTGATCAGTCGGGGGAGTTCCGGTGACGCAGCAGTACCCGCCGCCGTACCAGCAGCCGTACTACGGGCCGCACCACGCCCCGTACCACCAGGCCCCGCCGTCGAACGGGATCGCGACCGGCGGGTTCGTCGTCGCGCTCGTCGGCGCCGTGCTCGCGCTCGTGCCGTTCCTCGGGATCGTGTCCTGGGTGATCAGCCCCGTGGGGCTCGTGCTCTCGATCGTCGGGCTGACCGCTGCGTCGCGGAAGGGCGGCGTGGGCCGCGGTCTCGCGATCGCCGGCGTCGTCCTCGGCGGGGTGGGGCTCCTGATCTGCTTCCTGTGGGCGATCGGGTTCGCGGGCGCGGTCAACGAGTCGCGGACCGGCACGTCGACGAGCTACACCGCGCCGTTGTACGGGGTGCCGTCTTCGGCCCCGTCCTCCCCGGCCGCGACCAGCGCGTCCGCGCCGGCGGGCAGCTTCTCGGAGGGCACGTACACCGTGGGCTCCGAGATCGCGCCCGGCCGTTACCGTACCCCGGGCGCCCCGACGGACGATGTCTTCCGGTACTGCTCGGCCTCGCGGCAGAGCACCGACGGCTCCACGATCGGCAGTCCGGAGTCCACGAGCGGGGGCCCCGCCTATATCACCGTGCGGCAGGGCGACGGCCAGGTCGAGTTCTACGGCGGCTGCGTCTGGTCGCCCGCTCCGTAGGAGCGCGACTCTCTGACGAGGACGCTTCGAATCTCGAAGCAATCGCCGGGAAGTGACCTCGGTCGTCGCGGCGACCGGCACGTTCGGCATCCCGCACCGCCACTTGATCATGCCTGAGGTGCCGCTCGCGCATCCGCGTGTTCCGACGAAGGGCGCCCCTCGCCGGTCTATTCGAGCGAAGGTGCCCTTCGCTCGAATAGCCGGGGCTCAGAGCGGCGGGGGGCTCAGGCGCGGCGGAACGACGGGTAGCCCGCCGCGGCCTCCTGCTCGCAGCGCGCCACGTAGTCGCCGACCCCCGCGATGCCGGCCCCGGCCGGCGGCGCCGACGTCGGGAGCGTCTCGATCGCCTCGAACGTGGACGCCCCTACGGCGGCGAGGTCGGCGACGGCGCGGGCGATCCACTCCGCCTGGTGCTGGCGCACCGTCGTCATGACCGCGTCCCGGGAGGTCGGGGCCGGGGGCTCGGCGGTGGTGAAGAGGTTCGGGAAGCCCGGCACCCCGAGCCCGAGCACCGCGCCCGCGGCGTCGGCGAGCGAGCGCCCGCCGCGTCCGCGCACGTCGATCCCGCCCAGCGCGGGCGGCCCGGCGTCGGGCTCCTCGGTCAGGACGATCACGTCGAGCTCGTGCACGGCACCCGAGACGAGCTCGAGCCCCTCGGCGCGGACGGCGGCGATCGGGTCGGCGCGCAGGTCGACGAGGTCGACGTCGTCGCGGTGGAAGGCCTCGAGGAACCCGGCGTCGAGGGTCGGCGTCCCGGCGTCGTCGGTGGGCACGAGCACCGCGGCCAGGGACGGGTCGCCGAGCCGGGCCGTCATCGCCTCCCGGACGTACGCTGCGACCTCCTCCTCGGCGCCGACGACGCCGCCGAGCCACAACCGGCGCGAGCCGTCGGCGTACAGGCCGGGGAGCAGGTCGGGATCGACGGGCAGGTGCGGCTCGTACTCGGCCCCGGTCGCGGTGTGCGGGAGCGTCGCGCGCAGCTCGTCGAACCGCGCCCGGTAGGCGTCGCGCTCCGGCCAGCCGTACACGGGGTTCGACCGCGGCACGACGAGCACCGGCTCGCGGGCGAACACCGTCAGGTGCGCGGTCTCCGCGGCGATGCGCGGCACGAGCTGGACGCCCGCGGTGCCGACGCCGACCACGCCGACCCGACGCCCCGCGAGGTCGGGTCCCTTCTCCGGCCAGCGCGAGGTGCACACGACCGTGCCGGCGAAGTCCCCCGACGAGACGGGCAGCGCCTCGGCGGGCCCGGGGAGCAGCCCGGTGCACGCCACGACGAAGCGTGCCTCGACGGTCTCGCCGTGCTCGGTGCGCACCGTCCAGCGCTCCCGCTCCTCGTCGAACACGGCGGCGGTGACCCGCGTCGAGAGGGTGATGTCGCGACGCAGGTCGAGGCGGTCGGCGACGAAGCGCAGCCACCGCAGCACCTCGTAGCCGGCGGGGAAGCGCTCGCTCCAGCCCCAGTCGCGGACCAGGTCGGGGGAGAAGAAGTACTGGTAGGCGTAGCCCTCGGTGCCGAGCCGCGAGCCGGGGTGGCCGTGCCACCACCAGGCGCCCCCGACGTCGTCGGCCGCGTCGTAGGCGCGCACCCGCAGGCCGTGGGCGCGCAGCAGGTGCAGCGTGGCCAGCCCGGCGACGCCGGCGCCGATCACGACGACGTCGAGCTCGTCTCCCATGGACCAGGATTCTGGCGCAGCTGATCGTCGATCTCACGGGTCGAATCGACGGCCAGGTGCGGCACGGGCGGCGGGGTGTCCGGTCGCATGCGCGCGACGAAGGCGTCGAACGCCTCGAGCTTGCCGGCGTCGTGGGCCCGCCCGCGCGCCTCGAGCCGGCGCCGCAGGGTCGCCGCGTCGCACCCGACCCAGACCAGGTGTACGGGCTCGCCGCCGAGCTCGTCGACCCACGCCGCCCAGCGCGCCGGGTCCCGGATCTGGCCCGTGAAGGGCGCGCTGAGCACCACCGGACAGCCCTTCGCACGGATCTCCCGGGCGACGGCGGTCATGCCCGCGTACTCGTGGACCTTGACGTGCTCGTCGTACCAGGGGCCCTCGCGCTCCCCGGCCGGGCGGCCGGCGGCGGCGAGGGTGGCGCCGACGAAGTCGCCGTACATCGTGTCCTTGTCTAGCAGCGCGGGCGCGGGGGACAGGAGCGCGATCAGCCGGTCGGCGACCGTGCTCTTCCCGGCTCCCGGGGCGCCACCGACGACCCAGACGTCCACCGTCACACGACCACTCCTCCCCGCACCGGGAGACGCGGAGGTCCCTCCTGCGCCAGGATCGCAGGATGCGCTACGAGGACGACGCCCAGCTCGACGCGTCGGAGGTCACCGATCAGCGGGGCCAGGGCGGCGGTGGCGGGTCGCCGTTCGGGGGCGTGGGCGGCGGGGGCGGCGGAGGGACGGGCGGCCTGCTCCCCCTGCTGATCAGCCTGCTGTTCCGCGGGCGCAGCGGGAAGGTCAGCTGGGTCCTCATCGTCGTCGTGGTCGTCGGGTTCTTCGCCCTGCCCTACCTCACCGGCGGGGGCGGGACGTCCTCTCAGGTGGCGGGCGGCTTCGGCGAGCCGGGCGGACCGGCGATCGCCGGCACCTCCGAGCTCCCCAGCGAGTGCCGTACCGGCGCGGACGCGAACACCAACCCCGACTGCGCGATCGTCGCCGACATCAACTCGATCCAGGCGTACTGGGCGGGCGGCGGCTACGCCCAGGTCGCCCGGGCCACGCGCGGGGCCCAGCCGACCTACCAGCGCGTCGACACGGTCTTCTTCTCCGGCGCGGTGAACACCCGCTGCGGCAGCGCCGACTCCAGCGCCGGGCCGTTCTACTGCCCGGCCGACGACCTCGTCTACATCGACCTGTCGTTCTACGACCAGCTGCGCCAGCAGTTCGGCGCGCAGGGCGGCGGGCTGACCAACGCCTACGTGCTCGCGCACGAGTACGGCCACCACGTCCAGGACCAGCTGGGGACCGAGGCCGCGGTGCGCACGCGCCAGGGGGCGACGTCGGACTCGGTGCGCCTCGAGCTGCAGGCCGACTGCTTCGCCGGCGTCTGGATGAACCACGCGGCGACGCCGTCGAACGGGCGCCCGGCCTTCATCACGGAGGTCACCCAGGCCGACCTCGACGGCGCGATCGACGCAGCCCAGCGCATCGGCGACGACTACATCCAAGGCCGCCTCGGCGGCGGGACCGTCGACCCGGACTCGTTCACCCACGGCTCGTCCGCGCAGCGCAAGAAGTGGCTGACCACCGGCTACACCACCGGCGACCCCACCCGCTGCGACACCTTCCGCACCAACGACCTGGGCTGATCGCCCGGCGGTCGTTGCCCGGAGCGACGCCGCTCGTTCTCCCGGGTGACGGTGGCGGGCGGGCTCACGGTGGGGAGTGGTCGGCGATGGGGCACCACAGGAAGGCCCGGCCGAGCCGGCGCCGGCAGGACGCCCCGGAAGCCCCTCCGGCAGCCCACCGGGCCCCGGCACCCGGGAGCGCCTCCCACGCGTCGGGCGGCGTCTCGGGACGGGGCCTGGACGAGCTCGCCGACGCCGCCCGCGCCGCCCGCCGGACCGGGTGGCCGTTCGGGGCCGAGGTGCTCGCGACCGTCGACACCCGCGGCGTCCCGGCGACGACCCCGCCCCCGCGCGACGGGAAGCCGCGGCGCTACGCGACCCACCAGCCGACGACGCCGTTCGCGGCGGTCACCGTCCCGGGGGCCTGACCCCCCCCGGATCCGCAGCGAACGTCCTATCGGCGTGCTCAATGGGATGTTCGCTGCTTCTATGCGCGCAAAGTCCGCGTTCGCCCGCCGTCCGCGCGCCTCGCGGGGGGCGCCGCCGGTGATCAGGGGCGCGCCATCCACCTCCGACGGCCGGCCGAGGCGCACCCCACGCTCCTGATCTCCCTGGCCCGGCGGGGGGCGGATCGCGGCAGACTGGATGCCATGGCGCGCACCGTGGACTGGGACGACGGGGACGGCGGGGCGGTCACGGCGATCGACCAGCGGGCGCTGCCCGGCGAGTACCGGGTGCAGCGCCTGGCGTCCGTCGACTCGCTCGTCGCGGCCATCGCGGACCTGACGATCCGGGGCGCACCCGCGCTGGGCGGGGCGGGGGCGCTCGGGGCCGCGCTCGCCGCGCGCCGGCACCCCGACGACCCGGCGCGCGTGCGGGCCGAGGCGGAACGGGTCGCTGCGGTCCGGCCCACCGCGGTGAACCTGCGCCGCGGCGTCGAACGGGCCCTCGCCCGCCTCGACGAGGGCGCCGACGCGGTGGTCGCCGAGGCGCTCGCGGTGCTCGACGAGGACGAGACCACCAACCGGCGGCTCGGCCGCCGCGCCGCCGACGTCCTCACCGCGCTGGGCCCCGACCGCCCCCTGCGCCTGCTGACCCACTGCAACTCCGGCGCCCTGGCCACGGTCGCGTGGGGCACGGGTCTCGGCGCGGTGCGCGAGCTGGCGGAGCGCGGCCGCGTCGCCGAGGTCCTCGCCTGCGAGACCCGCCCGCTGCTGCAGGGCGCGCGCCTGACCGTGTGGGAGCTGCGCGAGATGGGCGTCGCCCACCGCCTGCTCGTCGACTCGGCCGCCGCGTCGGCGATGGCCCGCGGGCTCGTCGACGCCGTGGTGGTCGGCGCGGACCGCATCGCGGCGAACGGCGACGTCGCCAACAAGATCGGCACCTACGCGCTGGCGTGCGCCGCGGTGCGTCACGGACTGCCGATGGTGGTGGCGGCGCCGGAGTCGACGGTCGACCACGCCACCGTGTCCGGCGAGGACATCGTCATCGAGGAGCGCGACGGCGCCGAGGTGCGGGCCGTCGCGGGCGTCCCCACGGCGCCCGAGGGTACGGCGGTCTACAACCCCGCCTTCGACGTGACGCCCGCCGAGCTGCTCGCCGCCGTCGTCACCGAGCGGGCCACGTTCCGCGCCGGCGCGTGGGAGAGGGAAGCGGTCCTGCGGTGAGGATGCGGGACGAGCGCGAGGCCGTCGTCGCGTACTCGCGGCGGATGGCCGGCGACGGGCTCGCGGTGGGGACGTCGGGCAACGTCTCGGTGCGCACCGGCGACCTCGTCGCCATCACCCCGACCGGCGTCGCGTACGAGGCCCTCGACCCGCAGGACGTCTGCCTCGTCGACCTCGACGGCGCGCCGGTCGACGGGCACCTGCGCCCGTCGTCCGAGGTCCCGATGCACACCGCGGTGTACCGGGCGACCGACGCCGGCGCCGTCGTCCACACCCACCCGCTGTACGCGACCGCGCTCTCCACGCTGCTCGACGAGCTCCCGGGAGTGCACTACCTGGTCGCGCAGCTCGGGGGCCCGGTGCGGGTGGTGCCCTATGCGCCGTACGGCACCGAGGAGCTCGCCCGGCTCGGCGTCGAGGGGCTGGCCGGGCGCACGGCCGTCATCCTCGCCAACCACGGCGCCACCACGTACGGCGCGCACCTCGAGCAGGCCTACACGCGCAGCCTCACCCTCGAATGGCTCTGCCGGCTCTGGGCCGAGGCCCGCAAGCTCGGCGAGCCGCGCCTGCTCGACGCCGGGCAGCTCGAGGCGGCCCGGATCGCGTTCGGGAGCTACGGGCAACGGTGACTCCTCAGGTGAGGGTCGCCCGCACCTTCGCGGCCCCGTCGACCATCGCGCGCAGCTTCGCGATCGCCACGGACGTCGGGAGGTTGCGCAACCCGCAGTCCGGGTTGACGACGAGCCGCTGCGCCGGCACGAACTCCAGCGCCCGCCGGATGCGCGCCTCGACGATCTCGGGCGTCTCCACCACGCGCGACTTGACGTCGACGACCCCGACGCCGACGGCGCGGTCCCAACCGGAGCGCGCGATCACCGGCAGGTCCTCGTCGCCCTTGCGGGCGAACTCGAGCACGAGCTGGTCGACGCGGGTGTCCAGGACGGCGGGGAACAGGAAGTCGTAGTGCCCTTCCCACAACGGGCGGGCGTAGCGGTTGCCGTAGCAGACGTGCAGCGCCCAGGAGACGTCGACGTCGCGCGTCACGATGTCGATCGCCTCGACGGCGAGGTCGATCTGCTCGGGGTAGCCGGCGAGGAACGGCTCGTCGATCTGCAGGATCGACGCGCCCGCGTCCCGCAGCGCGCCGGCCGCGCCCGCGAGCACGTGTGCGAGGGCGCGCACGAGGTCGGCCGGGTCGTCGTGCACGGTGTCGGTGACGCGGCGGGCGAGCGAGAACGGCCCCGTCAGCGAGAACTTCACCGGCCGGTCGGTGCGGGCCAGGGTGAACGCGAGGTCGGCGTCGAGGCCCAGCCCGGGAGCGTCGTCCGGGGAGACCGGCGACGACGCGACCCGGGCGTCGTCGTAGTCGTAGTAGAAGTCCTTGCCGGTCGGCGGGACCGCGATCCCCGGGATGCGCGCGAGCAGGTGGTCGACGTCGTTGTCGCGGCGCAGCTCGCCGTCGGAGACGACGTCGAGCCCGGCGAGCTCCTGCTCCTTGATCGCCGCGGTGACCGCGCAGTCGTGGATCTCGTCGAGCTGTGTGCGGCTGATGCGGCTGCGGTGCCAGTCGGTCTTGTGGCGTTCGAGCCACTCCGGGACCGGCCAGGAGCCGACGACGGCGGTCGGTAGCAGCTGCTCCATCAGTCCCTCACCTGCGCGGTCATCGTGACGATGTTCGTGCCGCTGCGGTGGGCGAACGGCGCGTAGGAGACGTCGAACCCGCGGCGCCGGCCGATGTGGGCGAGCAGCGGACCGTTCACCCAGTTCACGACCGACCCGTCGTACTTGCCGGGCCCCCGGAACCCGGTGCGGTAGGCGCCGACGTCACGGGCGAACAGGTCGTGGCAGACCAGCGTGCCGAACGGGTGGAGCAGGCCGATGGTCTCGGTGAAGCTCGCGACCGCGCCGTTGCTGACGTGCATGCGGACGTCGGCGCCCGACTCGAGCAGCGGGCGCAGCGCCTCGCCGCTGACGGTGGGCGCGAGCTCGTAGGTGTCGAGGCCGGCGAGGCCCGCGTAGCGCTCGGCGAGGCGCACCGCCGACCACACCCGTCGCCAGAACGCGACGGCCGCGTCGGGGCTCGGGACGTGGTCGGGGCGGGCCTCGGCGAGCAGGGCCGGGCCGAGGCGCAAC
Source organism: Actinomycetospora aeridis (assembly GCF_037400275.1). NCBI lineage: Bacteria > Bacillati > Actinomycetota > Actinomycetes > Pseudonocardiales > Pseudonocardiaceae > Actinomycetospora > Actinomycetospora aeridis. The sequence continues at coordinate 334,830 of NZ_JBBEGL010000001.1, forward strand.
AGCGTCGCCACGAGCCCGGGGAGCTGGTCGGGACGGGCGTTCACCGAGGCGGCGATCTCGGCGGCGTCGGCGGCGGGCAGGTAGGCGCGCGACTCGACGAGGTAGGTGCGCCCGCCGAGCTGGGCGACCTCGTCGGTGGGCAGGTTGTCGTAGACGTTCGAGATGTAGATCAGGAACACCCGGAACTGCAGGAACGCCAGCACCGAGCGCGGCCGGCAGGCGTCGACGACGAACGCGCTGACGTGCTCGGCGTGGTCGGCGACGGTCTCGCGGGCCAGGTCGAGGACGTGCTGGGAGTAGTCGCACATGAGGTAGTGCAGGCGGCGGTAGTAGCCGCGCCCGTGCTGCACGTCCATGGCGCGGAGCTCGTCGAGGAAGACCCGGGCCTGCGCCCCGTTGCCGACGCCGATCTCGACGACGTAGAGCTCCGGCGGCAGCGCGTTCCGGTCGGCGAGCCCGTCCCACACGGCGAACAGCTCGCCGATGACGTCGCGGGCCGCGTCGCGGTTGCGGGCGTCGCTCTCGCCGCCGGGCAGGGCCTGCTCGTAGGCCTGGCCCGTGGCCTTCTCCCAGAGCTCCAGCGCCGACCAGTACAGGGCGTTGAAGCCCCAGATGCAGCTCTGCCGGGTGGGGCCCCACTCCTCGAGGAGCACGTCCCCGGTCGCTCGGGCATCCAGCACCGCGCGCGTGCGCTCCCGCAGGTCCACCGTCGTGGCGCGGCGGACGTCGACGGCGACCTCGAGGTCGTCGTCGCGCACGCCCTCGGGCACCGGGGCGTCCGGTTCCCCGGAGAGGATCGGCCGCACCTCCACCACGTCGCGGAAGTTCTGCTTGTACTGCACCCAGTCGCAGACGACGCGCACGCGGGACAGGTCGGTGGCGCTCTCACCGAGCGCGCCCACCACCGGGCCGAGCGACTCGTCGATCGTCACCGGCGTCGTCGGACTGCTCAGGCGGGCGTGCGGGCGGAAATCGACGAGCATCCGCGTCTCCTCGGCAGTGGGCGTCTCCTCGAGAGCCTGCTGCCCGGCAGTGACGGGCGTCATCGTCGCCGACGACAGGAAACGGCCACCCAGCCTTGTGGTCGCGCACGAAGCATCCGGGCGCCTCCGCCCGCGAGACTCGCGGACATCCCTTGATGCTCCAGGCCCCGGAGGTCCGATGGACGACGACGACGCCGTGCGCCGGTTGCTGGCGGACGTCAGCATCGAGGTGACCCCACGCGAGACGTCGGCCCTCGACGAGACGGCGACGGTGCTCCCGGCGGGCACCCGCGTCTACGTCACCGACCTCCCCAACCTCGAGCTGCAGCAGACCCTCGACGCGGCGGCGCGGGTCCGGGAGCACGGGTTGCGCCCGGTCGTCCACCTCGCGGTGCGTTCGATCCCGGACCCCGCGGCGCTGGACCGCACGCTCGGGCGCCTCGTCGACGCCGGGGTCGCGGACCTCCTGCTCGTCGCCGGGTCGCGCGCGCCGGCAGGGTCGATCGAGAACACCCTGCAGGTGCTCGAGTCCGAGGCGCTCGCGCGGCGCCCGTTCGCGAGCATCGGCGTCGCCGGGCACCCGGAGGGCAACCCCGGCGTCGACGAGGGCGCGGTCGACGACGCCCTGGCGCGCAAGGACAAGCTCGCGCGCGAGGGCGGGCTGCCGCTGCACGTCGTCACCCAGTTCGTGTTCGCCGCCGACCCCGTCCTCGGGTGGGAGCGGCGCATGCGCGACGCGGGGATCACGCTGCCCGTGCGCGTCGGGCTGCCCGGGCTCACGTCGCCGGCCCGCCTGCTGAAGTTCGGGCTGTCGTGCGGCGTCGGGCCCTCGCTCGCGGTCCTGCGCAAGCAGAGCGGCAGCGTGCTCAAGCTCGCGACCCAGACCTACCGGCCGACCGAGACCCTGCGCGGCCTGGCCCGGGCGGTGGCGGCCGATCCCGGGAACCTCATCAGCGCGGTGCACCTCTTCCCGTTCGGCGCCGTCGTGCCCACCGCCCGCTGGGCCGCTTCCGGACAGAAGGATGGACTCGGGGAGGACGCCGCCCGATCCTGAGGCGATGACCACGACGCAGGGCACCCAGGGGCCGCCGTCCTGGGTGCTGCGGCTGCTGAGCATGACGACCTACGTCGGCATCGTGGGGTTCGTCGTCGCCGAGATCGTCCAGATCGCGCAGTACGGCACCGACGGGCTGCTCGCGGCGTCGTTCCTCAACGCGCTGGCCTGGATCGTCGGCGTCAACGCGATCATCACCGGCTCCGGGCACCTCGTGATGCCCGACCCGATCGCCGACTCCATCGGCTGGCCGCGGGGCAGCCCGTTCCAGTGGGAGGTCGGGCTCGCGGGCCTGCTCATCGGCGTCCTCGGCGTGCTGGCGCCCGCGTTCGACCGCGACTTCCAGCTCGCGACGGTCATCGCGTTCTCGATCTTCTTCCTGGGGGCGGCCGTCGGGCACGTGGTGCAGCGGTTCCGGGCGAGCAACACCGCGCCCGGCAACACCGGCTTCATTTTCTGGTTCGACGTCGTCGCCCCGCTCGGGCTGATCGCGCTCTACGTGGCGACCTGAGGCAGGGCCCGGCGCAGGGCGTCCAGCTCGGGGCCGAGGAAACCGTCGGCGTCGACGTCGTCGAGGTCGGCCAGGGCGGTGAGGATCGCGCCCGCCCGCTCATCGGTGATCCACGGCGTGGCCGGGTGCGCGGGGGAGCGGGAGGCGTCCACCGCCCAGCACGCCGCGAGGGTCCGGTGCGCCACGCCGCGGGCGGCGTCGAGGGCGGGCCACCAGACGGTCGTGTCCACGGTCCGCCCGACGGGCGCGGCGTCGCCGGCGTGGTGGGCGTCGGCGAGCGCGAGGACGCGGGCGTTGAGGTCGCGACGCGCCTCGCGGGCCGCGGGGCTCGCGGTGGTCGCGTCGGCGAGGTGGGGGACCACGCGGGCGACGTCGCGGAGGGTGGCCGCGACGAGGGCGGGCGGGTCCGGCCGGGACGCGGCGGGCGCGACGAGCAGGAACACCACCACGCCGATCACGACGCCGACGGCGGTGTCGACGCCGCGGGCGAGCAGCAGCTCGCCGAGGTCGGCCGGGTGGCCGGCGCTGCCGATCGTCAGCGCGGTCGGCGTGACCACCACGACGCCCAGGCCGTAGTTGCGCGGCATCGTCAGCTGGATGGCGCCCTGCAGCACGGCGATGGTGGCGGCCAGCGCGATACCGGTCGGCGTCAGCGCGAGCACGGCGGCGGCGAGCACGAGCCCGATCCAGGTGCCGAGCAGCCGCAGCGCGGCGCGCTCCAGCGTCCCGGTCCAGCCGAAGCCCTGGCACAGCACGAGCACGGCCGCGGCGACGGCCCAGTACGCGTGGTCGAGACCGGCGAGCGAGCCGATCGCGCCGGCGACGAGCGCCGCGACGCCGACCCGCACGAGGACCGCCCGCCAGGGCGAGCCGGCGGCCAGCAGGTCACGCACGACGCGCCCGACGCCCGGGCCGCCGAGGGGGACGTTGGCGGGCCCTCCGGGGTGCGGGGCCGCCGGCGGGTGCGCGACGGCGTCGGCGAGCGCCCGGACCCGCGTCACCGCCGCCGGGTCCACGGGTCGTCCCTCGTCGTGGGCGCGCAGGCCCTCCGCGAGGAGCCCGTGCAGGTCGAGGGCGAGGCCTCGCAGCCGCTCGAGCGTGCCGTCCCGTCGCAGGCGAGGGGACTGCTGGCCGACGAGGACCACCCAGCACGCGTGCATCGCCCGCGCCGCCCGATCGCGGGCGTCGGGGTAGCGGTCGGTGCCGACGGCGTCGAGCAGCGCCGACACCGCCGCGGCGCCGGCCGCGACCGTGGCCTTCTCCGGACGGCGGGGCCCGACGAGGGCGCCGGCCATGTGCGCGAGCCAGGCGAGCGCCCCGCCGGCGAGGACGAGCAGCCCGAGACGCCAGGGCTCGGCGGACGCGCCGGGGATCGCCGTGCCCGTGGCCCCGGCCAGCACGAACATGTAGGCGCCGGGTGGCCCGGTGTCGAAGGCCTGGCACAGCACGGTGGCCACGACGGCGATGACCGCGACGACGACGATCGAGACGAGGATCGACGACTCCGCCAGCGCCCCGATCGCCACCGCCGCGGCGAAGGCGAGCGCGATCGCGGCGAGCTCCATCGCGCGGTAGCGGTAGGGCCTGCCGCTGCCGTAGAGGGCGGTGAACGCGCCGATGCTCGCGGTCAGCCCCGCGGAGACGGCCCCGACCGACCAGCCGACGAGGACCACGCCGCCCGCGCAGCCGCCCGCGCGGACCGCGTCCCACCAGTCGGGCCGGCCCTCCCGCAGCCGGACGAGGTCCCGGGCGAAGGAGCGCCACGAGAAGGCCACGGGGTCAGCCTAGAAAGCTCCCGGTGCCCGCCGGGAGGGATCACGGTGCCGGCGGGGGTCCGGGAGGCGGCGCCCCGGCCGGAGGGTCCTGTTGCGCCTGGGCGTCCTGCTGCGCCTGTGCGTGCTGCTGCGCCTGCGCCTCCTTCGCGGCCTCGGCCTCCTTGACGACGAGCTGCCCCCACTGCCCGATCTCGCTGCGGAAGATCCCTTCGACGCGCTCGACCTCGTTCGTGAGGTCGGCGGTCGGGTCGGCGACGTCCCAGTCGATCTCGGCTTCCTCGAGGTTGCGCACCGCGTCGCCGTAGAGCTTCTCGAGCTGTGGGAAGCCGATGAGGGCGCTGTAGGCGGTGACCGCGGCGGCGAGGGCGGCGAGCACGGCGCCGCCGACGGCGAGACCGGGGCGTGCCGCCTCGGGCGTCAGCTGACCCACGAAGCCGGCCACGGCGGCCAGACCGAGCAGGATGTTGCGGACGACGATCGCCTGGTGGTTGGCCTGCTTGTACTCCTCTCGGCGTTTCCGGTAGTACTCCAGCTGCTTGAGGATGCGCAGCTGCGCGTACAGGTCGTGGAACTCTGTCCCCCGGTTCACTGCGGTTCCTCGCCGGCCTTGACCGCGAGCACCGCACGACGCAGCACGATCTCGTGGTCCTGGCCGGCGTAGCGCCCGGTCCGGGACAGGTACCGGAAGTACATGGCGCGGAACCGCTCGGCCTTGATGCGTTCTTCGAGGAAGCGTTGGAACGTCTGCAGCTCGCCGGCCATCTGCCCGACCGTGGCCAGCACCAGGCCGAGCAGGGTGAGCGCGATCCCGGGCCACCGCTGATCGGCCAACGCCGCCTGGAGCCCACCGAGGGCGGCCAGGGCGGTCGCCCCGAGGATCAGCCCGATCTGGAGAGCCCGGTAGCGGTGTTGCTGTCGGAGTGCTTCCAGGTCCGAACGAGCGAACTCCGGCCCCACGATCCGTTCGAGGGTGGCGATCTCGTCTCCGAGAGCCGGGAAGCGTGCTGCCGCGTCGTCGGGCAGGACGGGATAGGACTCGGTCGGCGCCCGGAGGCTCGGGAAGCGTTGGAACAGTGCCGGTCGTGTCACGTCTCCCCCTCGGACGGCCGGAGCGCGGCGGTGACCGCCGCCCGGACCGCACCAAGGTCGTGCACGGAGAGCACCGTCGTCAGGGCCGAACGGGCGATGTTCGTCGCCCGGGGCGTCGTGCCCTCGGCGATCTCGTCGGCCAGGCGTCCCGTGCCCGCGAGGACGACGACCGGGCGGCCGCGGGCGAGGCCGCGTTCGACGTCCTCGGCCGCGATGCCGCCCCCGTTGGCGAGGACCGTCACCGACGGGTGCCCGTCCGCGATCGCTGCCGCGACGCGGTCGATCCACGGCGACTCGTCGCCCCACTCGTCACCGGGCACCAGCAGGAGGTGGGTGTGCCCGCGCTCCGGGGCCGGGGCGCCGTCCTCGGTCGACGAGCCCGCCGGCGGCGCGACGGTGCCCTCGGCCGCGACGCCCACGAGCGCGGCGCGGTGGTCCCGGACGGCCCGGCCCGCGGCGCGCATGACGCCGGCGTCGGTGCCCCCGTCGACCACCGCGCCCGTGTCCCCGAGCACGGGGAGCACCGCCGCCGCGAGCACGTCCGCCACCAGCTGCACGGCCGCGTCGTCCATCCCGCCGGCCCCGCCGACCAGCACGACCACCGGCCGCCCTCCGGCGAGCCCGGCGTCCCGGAGTGCGGCGGCGAGCCCGTCGGCGTCGGCGACCCGCACCGTCAGCGGCCGGGTGGGTCGTCGAGGAAGTCCGCGGTCGGGACGAAGTACAGGTTGCCGGTGATCGCCGTCGAGAAGTCGAGGATCCGGTCGTGGTGGCCCTCGGCGGTGCCGACGAACATGTTGGTCAGCATCTGCTCGAGCACCGCGGGGTCGCGGGTGTAGCCGACGAAGTAGGTGCCGAACTCGTCGGTGCCGACGTGCCCGAACGGCATGTTGAACCGCAGGATCTCCTTCTCGTCGCCGTTCTCGTCCTCGATCACGTTCAACGCGATGTGCGAGTTCGGCGGCTTGCGGTCGTCGGGCATCTCGAGGTCCTGGAGCTTGGTCCGCCCGATCGCGTTCTCCTGCTCCTCGGTGGAGAGCGCGTCCCAGCCGTCCATGTCGTGCAGGTACTTCTGGGTGACGACGTAGCTGCCGCCGGCGAAGTCCGGGTCCTCCTCGCCGATGAGCACGGCGCGGCGGGCGGCGTTGCCCTCGGGGTTCTCGGTGCCGTCGACGAAGCCGAGCAGGTCGCGCTCGTCGAAGAACCGGAACCCGTGCACCTCGTCGACCACCCGCGCGTGCGGGCGCAGCCGGTTGCGCAGCAGGTGCGCGAGCTCGAAGCACATGTCGAGGCGGTGGGCCCGCAGGTGCACGAGGAGGTCGCCGGGTGTCGACGGCGCGTGGTGGGCGCCGTGCAGCTCGCGGAACGGGTGCAGGCCCTGGGGACGCGGGCCGTCGAAGAGGCGGTCCCACGCCTCGGAGCCGATGCCGACCACGCAGGTCAGCTCGCCCTCGGGGAGCCGGAACCCGACCGAGCGCCGCAGCCCCGACACGTCGCCGAGCACGCCACGCACACCGTCCTCGCCGCCCGGCTCGATCACCAGGGTGAGGAAGATCGACGCCTCGGTGAGCGGGGTCAGGACCGCCTGCGGCTCGGCGGGCGGCGACGCGGAGCTCGGAGGTGAACTCATGGAGGTCACCCTGCCCCATCCGCGATGCTGTCGACCATGACGCTCGTCGACGACTTCGCCCGTCCGCGCCCCGTCCCCGACAACCTCGTGCCGGACCTCACCGGCGTCGACGCGTTCACGGGCGACCGGGTCGCGGCGGGGATCGTCGAGCGACACGCGCCGTGGGCCCGGGAGCGGGCGGAGGTGCTCGGCGCGCAGGTGTGGGACCCGCGGGTGCTCAAGGCCGCGCGCGACGCCCAGCGCCACGTCCCGGAGCTGCGCACCCTCGACCGGCTCGGCCGCGAGATCGGCGACGTCGACTTCCACCCCGCCTACCACGAGCTGATGGGGCTGGGGTTCGGCTCCGGCGTGCACTCGCTGGCGTGGACCGCGGAGCAGCCGGGCGGGCACGCGGCGCGGGCCGTGCTGTCGTACCTGTGGAACCAGATCGACGGGTCCACCGCGTGCCCGCTCGGCATGGCCTACGCCTGCATCCCGATCCTGCGCAGCCAGCCCGAGCTCGCGCCGTGGGCCCGCGCGATCGCGGTCGAGGGCTACGACCCCGCCGACCTCCCGATCACCGCGAAGTCCGCGGGCACCATCGGCTACTTCATGACCGAGAAGCACGGCGGCTCGGACCTGCGCGCCAACGTCACCGTCGCGCGGCCCGTCGGGCGGCGTGGGCCGGGGGAGACGTACCTGGTCAACGGGCACAAGTGGTTCGCCTCGGTGCCGATGTCCGACGCCTACCTCACCGTGGCGCAGACCGAGGGTGGCGTGTCCTGCCTGTTCGTCCCGCGCCGCCGCGCCGACGGGGCGCTCAACGGCATCACGGTGAAGCGGCTCAAGGACAAGCTGGGCAACCGCGCCAACGCGTCCTCGGAGATCGAGTACCACGACGCCGAGGCCGTCCTCGTCGGCGAGGAGGGCCAGGGTGTCCGCACGATCCTGTCCTCGGCCGAGTACACGCGCCTGGACTTCGCGGTCGGCTCGGCGGGCCTCATGCGCGCGGCCCTGTCCCAGGCGCTGCACCACAACGACCACCGCACCGCGTTCGGCGCGCCGCTCGCCCAGCTCCCGATCCAGGCACCGGTGCTGGCCGACCTCGTCCTCGAGTGGGCCGGCGCCGCCCACCTGGCCTTCCGCGTGGCCCGCGCGGAGGACGGGCACGGCGACGTCTCCGAGCGGCTCGTCAGCCGCCTGCTCACCCCCGTCGCGAAGTTCTGGAACTGCCGGCGGGTCTCCGGTGTCACCGAGGAGGTCATCCAGGCGATCGGCGGCAACGCCTACATCGAGGAGCACGACTGCCCGCGCTACTACCGGGAGGCGCCGCTCAACGCGATCTGGGAGGGCACCTCGAACATGATGGTCATGGACGTGGGGCGCGTCCTGGCCCGCGAGCCGAAGGCGATCGAGCCCGTCCTCGACGAGATCCGCCCCGCCGCGGCCGAGCACCCGCTGCTGGCCGAGGCCCTGGCGGAGATCGAGGAGCTCGTGATGACCCCGGAGGACACCGCGCGCTACCTCGTCACGAAGCTGGCCCTCGCGACCCAGGCGGCGCTGCTCGTGCGGGAGGCGCCGACGGTGGTGGCCGAGGCGTTCATCGACTCCCGGCTGGGCCGCGGCTGGGGCCCGGGCTACGGCACCCTGCGGGGCCTCGACTTCGCGGCGATCATCGACTACGGCCGGCTGGGGTGACTCAGGCGTCCCAGCGGGCCAGCAGCATCGCGAGGAACGACGCTTGGTCGGTGGGCGTGATGTCCGGGGGTCGCGGGGCGGCGGCCACCCAGGTCGCGACCTGGAGGGTCCGTAGCTCGGCCATCGCGTCGATCTCCTCGTCGGCAGGGGCGTCGGGGTAGAGGTCGACGGCGCGGCGGTCGGCGGGGTCGGGGCGCAGGTTGGCGACGTCCCACGCCGGCGGCCCGAGCGTCGTGTCCTCGAGGTCGGCCCAGAGCAGTCCGTCGCCGGTCGGGATGACGTTGCCGGGGAAGACGTCGCCGTGCAGGGGCTGCCACGGGCGCGGCGGGTCGGCGATCAGCGGACGCAGGCGCTCGTGGACGTCGTGGAGCGCCCAGACCTGCGCCGCGGCGAGCGGACCGGGGTCGCGGGCGAGCACGTCCAGGCAGAGCGGGATGTCGTGCGCGGGCCCGGCGAGCACCGGGAGCTCGCCCGGGAACGTCGCCAGGGCCGCGTGCAGCTCCACGAGCGCGGGGGCGAGGTCCCGCTCGGTGACCGTGACGTCGGGCTGCGGCGGCACGTACGCCCAGAACGTGACGGTCAGCCCGTCCTGGACGTGCGGGCCGGGCGGCAGCTCGCCGGACAGCGGGACGACGGCCGCGCCCACCGACTGCAGGTGCCGCACGACCTCGACCTCGCGCGCCCGCCAGGCCGTCCCCGGGCGCAGCACGGCGTAGAGGGTCGGGACGCGCGCGACGACCGGGCTCGGGCGCAGGTGGACGACGGTGCTGTAGCCGTCGGCGAGGACGACCGGGTCGTCGCAGCGCACGCCGTGCTCGCCGGCGACGGCGGTGGCCGCGGCGACCGCGCGGGCGGTGAGGTCCACGCCGACGATCATGGCTCACGCCGCCGCGCGGGACGAACGGCCTGGCCTTCCTGCGGCCGAGCTGTTCGGCGACCCGGGCTAGCGCGTCGTCGTCGCCAGGGCGTCGGTCAGGATGTCGAGGCCGAGGTGCAGGTCGTCCTCGGCGATGGTCAGCGGCGGCGCCATCCGGATCACCCCGCCCAGGCCCGGCAGCTGCACGATGTTGACGTGCAGGCCGTGGCGCAGGCACTCCGCGGTCAGCTCGTGGTTGAGCGCGAGGTCCGGGGTCCGGCTGGCCTTGTCCCGGACGAGCTCGACGCCCTGCAGCAGGCCGCGTCCGCGGACGTCGCCGACCTGCTCGTGGCGGTCGCGGAGCTCGAGGAGCCGCTGGGTCATCTGCTCCCCGAGGGTGCGCGCCCGCTCGGCCAGCCCGTCGCGCGTCACCACGCGCAGCACCGTGTGCGCGACGGACGCGGCGAGCGGGTCGGAGACGTGGGTCGTGTAGAAGAGGAAGCCCCGCTGGTGGCAGGTCTGCTCGATCTCCGGCGAGGTGACGACGGCGGCGACGGGCAGGCCCGCGCCGAGGGTCTTCGAGAGGGTCAGCAGGTCCGGGACGACGCCGTCACGTTCGAACGCGTACATCGTGCCCGTGCGCCCGACGCCGGTCTGGGCCTCGTCGAGGATCAGCAGCATGCCGCGCTCGGCGCACTTCTCGCGCAGGCGCGCCAGGTAGCCCGGCGGGAGCTCGATGATCCCGCCCGAGGACAGGATCGGCTCGACGAGGCAGGCCGCGAGGCTCCCCGCCGACTGCCGGTCGATCAGCTCGAACCCGAAGTCGAGCTCGGTCTCCCAGTCGTGGCTGCCGTCGGCGTGCCGGAAGGGCGAGCGGTAGGCGTCGGGTGTCGGCAGGGCGAGGTTGCCGGGGATCGGCGGGCCGTAGCCGCGCCGCCCGGCCGAAAAGGTCGCCGCCGCGGCACCGGAGGTCATCCCGTGCCAGGAGCGGTCGAACGAGACGATCTCGTAGCGGCCGGTGGCCAGTTTGGCCATCTTCAGGGCGGCCTCGTTGGACTCCGCTCCGGTGCTGACGAGCATGACCTTGGACAGCGGCGCGGGCAGGGTGCCGGCGAGGGCGGCCGCGAACTCCAGGAGCGGCGGGCTGAGCATGCCGCTGTGCAGGTGGTCGAGTGTCGCGGCGGCGTGGCTGATCGTCTCGACGACGTCGGGGTGGGAGTGCCCGAGGACCGAGCTCATCTGGCCCGAGGTGAAGTCGAGGATCTCGGAGCCGTCGCGGGTGGTGACGCGCGATCCGGCGGCCCGCTCGACGAGGTCCGGCGCGAACGGGACGCCGTAGCGGACGAGGTGCTCGCTGAGGTCCGACACGCCGTCGAGAGTGAGACCCGATTTGTCCTAGGTCAAGAGGTCGCTCGGCCGCGCATCTCCGCCATGACCTCGCCGACCATCCGGATCGAGCCCTCGTCGAGGACGTTGCCGAACTCGACCACCGTGGTGTCGGGCCCGGCGCCCCCCGCGAGCCCGGGGTCCTCGCTGGGGACGACGAGCACCGCCAGCTCGGGAGGGACCGGGCCGTCGTGGGGCACGACGACGACGTCGGCGAGGCCGGCCGCGAGGAACCAGTCGCGCACCTGCTCCGCCTGGTGCGCTGTCGAGTACCGCACGCCGACGCGCGCGGCCGGGGGCAGGTCGGCGACCCGCGCGAGGGTCCTGACGTGGGGGGCGACGACGACGGCGACCGTCGCGACCTCACGGGGGGCGAGGTGGGCCCAGCGGCGGACCTCGGCGAGGTGGAAGAACGTGGTGACGACGAGGTCGCGGTCGGCGGACGCCTCGTCGAGCTCGGTGATCAGGGCCGGCCGGACGTCGGTGTCGAGTCGCCGGCTCAGCTCCTCCGCGAACGCCCGGGCCCGTTCCTCGTTGCACTCGACGAACAGGGCGCGCACCTCGGTGGTGGCCCGCCGGGCGAGGTCGTGGGCGAGGTCGCGGACCTCCTCGGGCGTCAGGCCGGAGCGCACGGCGTGGCGGACGGCGGCGGCGAGGTCGTGGTGGTCGTCGAGCTCGTCCGTCCGGAGCGGGGGACGGGTGGCCACCGCCGTCCCTCCGCCGGCCCGGGTCTCCAGCACGCCGAGCTCCCGCAGCGTGGCGTAGGCCCGGGACACGGTGTTGCGGTTGACCCCGAGGCTGTCCGCGAGCCGGCGCACGGTCGGGAGGCGCTCGCCGGCCGGCAGCCCGCCGCCCTCGACCAGGGAGCGGATCTGCTCGACGATCTGCCGGTACACCGGGGTGTCCGACGTCGCGTCCAGGCTCAGATCGGGCACGCGTCACCTCCCCGCCGTGGTGGCGGCATGGTACGGCGGATGTCCTGGGCCAAGCACCGTCGGTAAGCCGGGGCCGGCACCGATGAGTTCCGCGCCTCCCGCCCGTCCACCCTCCGACGCACTCCGCCAGGAAGGGATCCTCATGGCCACGACCGCCGACGCCGCCGTGTTCGCCGCCGCACGGGCCGAGCGGGCCGCGCTCGCCGACGACCTCGCGGACCTCACCGACGCGCAGTGGGCGACGCCGTCGCTGTGCGACCGCTGGACGGTGGAGGAGACCGTCGCCCATCTCACCGCGGCCGCGAGCATCGGGCCGTGGCGCTGGATGCGCAGCGTGCTCGGCGCCCGGTTCGACTTCGACCTCCACAACGACCGCCGCCTCGCCGAGCACCGCGGCGCGACGCCGGCCGAGACCCTCGCGCGGTTCCGGGCGATCATTCCCAGCACCACGTCGACCTGGGGCCCCAAGCAGGCGTGGCTGGGGGAGGTCGTCGTCCACGGCGAGGACGTGCGTCGACCCCTGGGACTGACGCGGACGCCGCCGATCGACGCCACGACCGACGTCGCCCGCTTCTTCGCGAGCCGCGACTTCACGGTGAACGGCAGGACGGTGTCGGCGGGCCTGAGCCTCGCCGCCACCGACGGCCCCTTCACCAGCGGCGAGGGGCCTGAGGCCGCCGGCCCGACGCTCGCGCTCGTCATGGTCATGGCCGGGCGCGCCGCGCACCTCGACGACCTCGACGGCCCCGGCGTCCCGATCCTGCGCGAGCGCCTGACCGGGGACGGCTAGGACGGCTAGGACTCAGCCGTCGTCATCGTCGTCGTCCCCGTCGGCGTCGCCGGGCTGTTCGGGCTGACCCGGCGCCGGCTGGACCTGGCCGCCCGGCGCGGGCTGCTGCACCTGGCCCGGTGCGGGGGCGGGCTGGCCCGGCGCAGGCACGGCGGGCACGACCTGGCTGGTCTCGGCGCCGTCGTCATCGTCGTCGCCACCGGGCTCGGCCTGCGGGAACTGGAACACCAGCACCAGTCCGATGATCGCGGCCAGCACCGCGAGACCTGCTCCGACTCGATCCTTGGTCATCGGGTCGCTCCTTTCGCGGGGTCGGGCCGGCTCAGTCGTCGACCGGGACCTCGCCGAAGACGACGAGGCTCGTGACGAAGTAGGCGACGTAGAGGGCGAGCAGGACGATGCCGTGCCAGCGGCGCAGCTTGCCGGTGGCCAGGAAGATCGCGGAGAGCACGGTCATCACGACCAGGACCGGCAGGTGCCAGGCGAGGGTGTCGTCGTCGACGAGGATCGCGCCGCCGACCAGCAGGATGATGCCGAGCTTGCCGGTCACCGAGAACACGACGCTGCCGATGACGTTCGCGATGCCGATCTCGGGTGCACCGCGTCGGGAGGGCTCGACGCTCAGGAAGATGTCCTCGAGGGTCAGGGCGAGCGTCGCGATGGTGACGCCGAAGACCGTGCCCTCGATCTCGAAGTTCTCGAGGATGCCCTCGGTGCCCTGCCCGGCGATCAGCGCGCCGACGATGAGCCCCACGAGCGCGACGAGCGCCAAGAGGATGGTGCCGACCGGGGAGGTCTGGCGCGCCTTGAGGAAGCCCTGGTCGACGCGGAGGTCGGGCGGCAGGTCGAAGCCGTGGGGGCGACCTCCGTCGCCCGTCGTGGCGTCGTCGCCCCCGCCGTCGCCCCCGCCGCCCGGACGGGTCAGCGTCGCGGTGGACGTGCCACCGCCCGCGCCGACGCCCGCCTTCTCGAGCTGCTCGTACAGCTCCGCGTTGCGGAACACCGGCCTGCGCGCGGAGTACTCGCGGTAGGCGATCCAGCCGACGAACGCCACGAAGAGCACGATGAGGACGACGCCGATGCCGACGGTCAGGGACCCGGTCAGGGCGAGCGCGTACATCACCACGGGTGCGGCCACGAAGAGGGCGAGGTAGCTCTTCGGGACGTCGACGGGGCAGGGCGCCACGATCGCCATGAGCGCGAGCACGATGCCGGTCATCGCGATCGTCGTGCCGACGACGGTGCCGAGGGCGACCTCGCTGAGGTCCTCGAGGTTCAGGGCGATGCCGAAGGCCAGGTCGTCGAACTCGATCCCGGTGAAGACGACGGCGATGAGGAAGAGCGACACGGCCCACCGGCTGGCCACGCCGACCAGGTAGCCGATCAGCTTCTCCGCGCTGTACACGAGCACCGCGATGCCCAGCACGAACTCGATGATGGGTATCACGGCACCACAGCTCCTCGCGTACGCCGATGTCGGGAAGAGATCGCGTCGCAGGTGATGGTGGGGGTGATCATCCGCGCAATCAACGGGTTGACGTGCGTCACACCGTGTGTATCCGTGCGGCCGAACGGCCCCCCGGAGGAGTTGGGGCTGCCGGCGGACGGGACAGGGCGGCAGGAAGCGGACGCGCGCAGGCTCCCGCTCGGCGCCGCCGTGGGCCGTCCCGCTCCGCCGTACGACGAATTCCGCGCACCCGCGAAATGGAGTTCGGCCAGCCGAAACAATTCCTGGGGGACGCCGACACATCGCTCGTCCGTGAGTGCGGTCACCCGCCGATGGAAATGCCTCGCGCCATTCGCTACATTCGTCTCCAGCGAAGGGGAGTAGCTCCCAACATCGCGGTCGACACACTGACGCCCCGGCGTCCGGCCGCGGCGGCCGCCGGCTCCCGGCGGCGGGCGAGACCTTCGGCGACGACCCGCTGACACCGGGTCGGGCCGGAGAGTGCGCCCTCGGTCCGGCCGACCGAGAGGAGCACCACCCCCGTGACCGGCTTCCTCGCCGCCGCCGCCATCAGCTTCGCCGTCATCTTCGTCGCCGAGCTCGGCGACAAGTCGCAGCTGATGGCGCTGACGTTCGCGACGCGGTTCCGTGCGCTGCCGGTGCTGCTCGGCATCACCGCGGCGACGGCCGTCACGCACGCGGTCTCCGTCGGTGTCGGTTACCTGCTCGGGGCGACGCTGCCGACGTTCTGGATCGCGCTGGTCGCGGCGATCGCGTTCGTCGCGTTCGGTTTCTGGACGTTGCGCGGGGACGAGCTCACCGACGAGGAGAAGAACAAGGGCAGCGCCACCACGCGTTCGGCGTTCATCGCCGTGGCGGTCGCGTTCTTCCTCGCCGAGCTCGGCGACAAGACGATGCTCGCCACCATCACCCTCGCCACCCAGTACCCGGGTACCGGTGGGGTCACGGGCGTGTGGGTCGGCTCGACGATCGGCATGGTCGCCGCGGACGGCCTCGCGATCGTCCTGGGGCGCTGGCTCGGGCGGAACCTGCCGGAGAAGGCGATCCGGATCGGCGCGGCCGTCCTGTTCTTCGTCTTCGGCGCCTGGCTCGCGGTGGAGGCGTTCGTCGGGGCGTGACCTGAGAGGGCATGTCGTTCGACGTGTGCGGGGCGCCGTCGGTCGCAGGACGCGGCCGGGGGTTCTCAGGCTCGCCGGGTCCGGCCACGGCCGCTCCCTAGCCTCACGCACCGTGAGCAGACGGACACGGGTCGGCATGACGGCACGCCTCGGGAGGGCGTGATCCGTGGGTCGACACCACGCCCTCACCGCCGACGAGCGGGCCGCCCGGAAGGGGCGGCGCCGCGTCCTCGAGGTCCTGATCGTCCTGCTCCTGGCCGCCGCCTCGCTGGTGCTCGGGTTCTCCTCGCAGGAGGCCCCGACCCGTGGCGCCGGCCCGGGCGGTGGCGCGACCGCTGCCGCGGCGCCGGGTCCGGTCGCCGTGGACCCGGCGGCCTTCCCGGCGGGCGGGTGCGTCCGGCTGGCCCCGAGCGGCCCGGGGCCGGCGGCCACCGTCGTCCTCGACGCCGGGCACGGTGGCCCCGATCCCGGGAGCGAGGGGACGACCGCCGACGGCGACGTGCGGCGCGAGAAGGACCTCACCCTCGCCGTCGCCCGCTCGGCCGCCGAGCGCCTGCGCGCCCGGGGGACGACCGTCGTGCTGACCCGCAGCACGGACGAGCTCGGCACCCCGCTCGCCGACGACGCCGTGCAGGACGGCGCGCTGACCACCGACGCGAGCCAGCTGGACCTGCTCGGCCGCGTCCGTTGCGCCAACGTCGCTCGGGCGGACGCGCTGGTGTCGGTGCACTTCAACTCGTTCGCCGACGCCGAGGTCGGCGGCACCGAGACGCTCTACGAGCCCGAACGCCCGATCGGGCCGCGGAGCCGGGCCCTCGCGCAGTCGCTGCAGACCGCCATCCGCACCCGCCTCGCGGCAGCGGGACACACGCCGCTGGACCGCGGGATCGCCGACGACTCCTCGGGCGCGGAGTCCGGGGGCGGGCACCTCGTCCTGCTGGGTCCGCGCATCCCCGGCTACATCGACGAGCCCAGCGCCATGCCGGGCGCCCTGGTCGAGCCGCTCTTCCTCACGAACCCCGGCGACCTCGCCGCCGTCGCCGACCCGGCGGGCACCGACGCGGTGGGCGAGGCGGTCGCGACGGGCGTCGGGGAGTACCTCGACGGGGCACAGCGCCGCTGAGCGTGGTGCGCGATCCGGGAGGATGCTGCCGACACGATCCCGCTGAAGAGGAGGACCGATGAGCGACCTCGAGGTCGACGTCGTGGTGATCGGCGCCGGCCCGGTGGGCGAGAACGTCGCCGACCGTGCCCACCAGCAGGGTCTGTCGGCGGCCATCGTCGAGTCCCGCCTCGTCGGCGGCGAGTGCTCCTACTACGCGTGCATCCCGTCGAAGGCCCTGCTGCGGCCCGTCGACCTGTACGCCGCGACGCAGCGCATGCCCGGGGTGGCGCAGGCGGTGTCCGGCACGGTGGACGCCGCGAAGTTGCTCGCCCGGCGCGACGAGTTCGCCGGCGAGGACGACTCGGGCCAGGCCGACTGGCTCTCCGGCGCCGGCATCACCCTGCTGCGCGGGCACGGACGTCTCGCCGGCGAGCGCGCGGTCGAGGTGACCCACGCCGACGGGACGACGACCTCGGTCGCCGCACGCTCCGTGGTCGTGGCGACGGGCTCGGTGCCGGTGTTCCCGCCGGTCGAGGGCCTGGATCAGGTGAACGCCTGGACGAACCAGGAGGCGACCCAGGTCAAGGAGATCCCGTCCTCGCTGGTGATCCTCGGCGGCGGGGTGGTCGGCGTGGAGATGGCCACCGCGTTCCACGGCCTCGGCGCGCGGGTCACGCTCGTCCAGCACTCCGAGCGGCTGATCCCGGCCACCGAGCCGGAGGCGGGCCGCCGGCTGCACGCGTCCCTCACCGCGTCCGGCGTCGACGTCCGTCTCTCCACGTCGCTGACGGCGGTGCGCCGCGAGGGTGGCGAGGTGGTGGCGAGCCTCGACGACGGCACCGAGGTGCGGGCCGCCGAGCTGCTCGTCGCGGCCGGACGCCGGCCCGCGACGTCGGACCTGGGCCTCGAGTCCGTCCGGCTCGAGCCGGGGACGCACCTCGCGGCCGACGACACCACGACGGTGCTGGGCGACTGGCTCTACGCCGTCGGCGACGCCAGCACGGGCGCGCAGCTCACGCACATGGGCAAGTACCAGGCGCGCATCTGCGGCGACGTGCTCGTCGCCCGGGCGAACGGCACGCCGCTCGGGGGCCGGTACTCCCACCACGCGGCGACCGCGGAGCACACCGCCGTCCCGCAGGTGATCTTCACCGACCCCCAGGTCGCCGCCGTCGGGCTCACCGAGGCCGCGGCCCGCGAGGCCGGCCTGACCGTCCGCGCCGTGTCCTACGAGCTCGGCAGCGTGGCCGGCGCCTCGCTGCAGGCCGACGGCTACGACGGCTTCGCCTCGATCGTCGTCGACACCGACCGGGGTGTGATCGTCGGCGCGACGTTCGTCGGCCAGGACGTCGCGGACATGGTGCACGCGGCCACGATCGCGGTGGTCGGCGAGGTGCCGGTCGAGCGGCTCTGGCACGCCGTCCCGTCGTTCCCGACGATGAGCGAGGTCTGGCTGCGGCTCCTGGAGACCTACGGGCTGTAGAGCACCGCGAGCGCCAGCGCCTCGAGCTCGTCGGCGACCCCGGGCCGGCGGTACAGGCGGCCGATGCGCACGACGTCGTGGACCACGGCGCGGGCGGCGTGCACGAGCAGCGCGGCCTCGTCGCCGTCGAGTGCCGGGCGGGACGCGCGCAGCATCGCCACCCACCCCGCCAGGTCCTCGGCGTCGTGCCGTCCGATCCGCGCCGCGGCGTCCCCGGGCAGGCCGATCCGCTCGGTGACGGACACGCCGAGCGCCTCCCGCTCGCGGAGCGCGAGGTCGACGTAGGCGCGGACGGCGGTCTTCGGGGCGACGTCGGGCCCGGCGGCGGGGAGCCCGGACAGCACGCGGTCGACCGCGGCGACGAGCAGGTCGGCCTTGCTCGCCCAGTGGTGATAGATGCTCGGCCCGGCCATGCCGACGGCTGCGCCGATGTCGTCGAGGCTCACCGCGGCGTAGCCCCGCCGGTGGAACAGCCGGATCGCGGTCGCGAGTACCTCCTCACCCCGTGACGCCGGGTGGCGCTCCTCCCGGGCGGTCGCACCGCCTCCCGACGACGGCAGCGGCGCCACGCACACCGCCGCCGCGGCTCCGGCGAGCAGCGCGTGGGCGCGGTCGGTCGGCAGGCTCGTGGGGTGCGCCGACGGTGATGCGAGAACCGCCAGGGCCGTCATGACCCGCAGCTCCTCCGGATCGCCACCCGCCGAGAGCGCCGCGCCGAGGGAGGCCGTGAAGGCCCGGAACCGTGCGCGCGCCTGCTGCTGGGCGGCGTCGTCGAGGTGGCGCATCTCGCGCTGCAGCAGCGTCCAGAAGTCCGGGCGGTGCAGGGCGGCGCGCGTGAGGTTCTCGAGGACGGCGTCGCGGTCGCCGGCGTCCGCCACGGCCGCCTCGATCTCGTCCAGACCGGTCTCGACGGCCCCCGCGAGCAGGGCGTTCTTGTTCGCGAAGTGCCGGTAGACCGCCGGTGCGGTGACCCCGACCGACGTCGCGACCCCGGCGATGGTGACCCGGTGGAAGCCCTCGCGGTGGAACGCGCGCGCCGCCGCCTCGGCGAGCTCCTGCCGCCGCTCCGTCGCCGTCCGGCGCACGCGGGCCCGTGTCACCGCACGATCATCCCTTCCCGGTCGGTATCCGCGGCACATCGTTGCCTAGTGAATAGTCACTAGGCTAGCGTCCGGTCCGCTTCCTCCCCGTCGTCGCCGCTCGGGAGTCCCTGATGCCGAGTCCGTCCACCGCCTACCGTCACGCCGGATACCGGGCCACCGGCCTGTGGAGCGACGAGACCGTCGCCGACCTCCTCGTCCGGCGGGCGGCCGAGCACCCGGACCGTGAGCTGTTCGTCTTCGAGGGCCGGCGGGTGACCTACGGCGAGTTCGAGGCGTGGACCGCCGCCGTGGCCGCCGACCTGGTCGCCCGCGGCGTCGCTCCCGGCGACCGGGTGCTCGTCCAGCTGCCCAACCGCCTCGAGGCCCTCGTCCTGCAGATCGCCGCGTTCCGTGCCGGCGCGGTCGACGTGCCCGTCATCCCCATCTACCGCGAGCACGAGATGCGGCAGATCCTCGCCGACTGCCGCCCGGCGGCGCTCTGCTCCGTCACGCGTCTCGGCGAGCGACGCCCGACCGAGGAGCTCGACGCCCTGGCCGCCGAGATCGGGCTGGAGCCGACGGTCCGGTACGCGGCGGACGAGCCCGCCGGCGCCTGGCTGCCGGTGCCCGGCCCGGGGGCCGGGACCCCGTCGCTGCCCCCGTCCCGACCGGTCGACGAGCCGTGCCTGCTGCTCTACACGTCCGGGACGACGTCGGCACCGAAAGGCGTGCTGCTGACCACCCAGGCCCTGGTCGCCCATCTGCGCAGCTTCCGCGTCGCGCTCGGCGCCGGTGAGCACACGACGACGCTGGCGGCGACGCCGCTCTCGCACCTCGGCGGGTTCATCGCCGCCGTCGTCTTCCCCGTCCACCTCGGCGGCCGGTCGGTGGTGATGGCGGGCTGGAAGCCCGACGAGGCCGTCGAGCTGATCACCACCGAGCGGGTGACGCTGATGATGGGCGCCACGGTGTTCCTCTCCGATCTCGTGGACCGCTACGCCCGTGGCGCCGGTGACGGGTACCGGCTCGACGTCTACGCGTGCGCCGGGGCGTCGATCCCGCCCGCGGTCATCGACCGCGCCGCGGAGGTCGGCGTCCGGGCCGTGCGCGCCTACGGCATGACCGAGACGGCCGGCGTCTGCGCCATCGCCTCGGGCGACGACCCCCTGCACCGCCGCCGCGAGTGGGACGGGCGCCTGATCCCCGGCATGGAGATCGAGGTCGTCGACGAGGCCCGCGAGGTGCTCGCCCCCGGCGAGGTCGGCGAGCTGCGCCTGCGGACCCCGCAGCTGCTCGAGCGCTACACCGACCCGCAAGTCACGGCGATGCAGTTCGACGCCGAGGGCTGGTTCTACCCCGGTGACGTCGGACGGGTGGACGCCGAGGGCTGGGTCCAGGTGCTCGGGCGCACCAAGGACATCGTGAACCGCGGCGGCGAGAAGTTCTCGACCGGCGACATCGAGGCCGCGCTCGCGTCGCACCCCGCGGTGCAGCGCGCGGCCGTCACGGCGGTGCGCGACGACCGGCTGGGCGAGGCCGTCGGTGCGTGGGTGGTGCTGGCCGACGCGGCGTCGTGGTCGGAGGCCAAGCCGCTCGTGGAGCACCTCGAGGAGCTCCGCCTGGCCCGGCCGAAGATCCCGGTCGAGTGGCACGTCGTCCCGGAGATCCCGACCACCGCCATCGGCAAGGTGCAGAAGCACCGCCTCGCCGAGCTCGACGACCTCCACACCTGGGACACGCGGGAGAGCCGATGACGCAGGACACGCGGGTGACGGTGCAGGACGGCGTCGGGACGATCACCTTCGACCGCTGGGAGCGCCGCAACGCGCTCAGCATCGGGATGCTCACGGCGATCAGCGACAACCTCGACGCCTGGGCGTACGACGACGACGTCGCCGCCGTGGTGATCACCGGCGGCGAGGACGTCTTCTGCGCGGGCCTCGACCTCGACCTGCAGTCGGGCTTCACGCCCGAGACCCGCGAGGTCTACTCCGAGGCCTGCCTGCGTGCCTACGGGACGCTGCTCGACTACCGGAAGCCGACGATCGCCGCGGTCGGCGGCCCGGCCCTGGGCGGCGGCTGCGACATCGCGGTGTTCTGCGACATCCGCCTCGGCGCCGACAACGTCGTCATGGGCTTCCCGCAGATCAAGATGGGGCTGACGCCGTACTTCTCGCCGCTGTGGAAGATCGTCGGGCTGAGCCAGGCCAAGCTCCTGACGTTCACCGGCGACCGCGTCGACGCCACCGAGGCGCTGCGGATCGGGCTGCTCGACCGGATGGTGCCGGCCGGGGGCGTCGTCGCGGCCGCGACCGGGCTCGCGCGCTCGATCGCGGAGACGACGACGCGGTCGGCGGTCAACAACAAGGAGATCGCCCGGCGATCGCCCGCCATGGACCCGATCAGCGCGCTGACCTACGAGACGCTCGCCTACCGCGAGGTCGTCTGGCACACCGACGTCGTCGACCGGATCGGGGCGGCGTTCGCCCGCGTGCGGTCGCGGAGGGACGGGACGTGACGCCCGATCTGCGTGACTTCGCCACCCGCTGGCTCGAGGCGTGGAACTCCCACGAGACCGAGCAGGTCCTCGCCCTCCTGCACCCGGAGTGCCGGTGGGAGGACACCGTGTTCTGGCCCCACGTGATCACCGACCGCGAGGAGATGACCCGCTACGTCGACCGCATCTGGCGGGTCATGCCCGACGTGTGGTTCGAGGAGGTGCAGCTCTTCACCGCCCCCGAGGAGGGGCGCGCGGTGGTGCTCTTCCGCCAGGGCGGCAGCGGCCCGCCGCAGCTCGCCCCCGACGCGCGGTTCGAGACTCAGGGCTGCGACATCTTCCTCGGCTTCACCGACGGGCTGCTCTCGCACTACCTCGCGCAGTACGAGATCACCGACATGATGCGTCAGCTCGGGGTCCTGCCCCCGCGCGACGGTGCCGTCGGCGGGGCGTACCTGTTGTCGCTGCTGAAGGCCGAGCCGGCCGACTGACCGTCAGGTGTCGAGCAGTTCGGGGGCGAACAGCTCGTCGACGCCGCGCCGGCGGTCGGAGAGCCCCTGGTCGTGGGTGTGGCGCAGGAAGGCCTCGAGGGTGGCGCGGTTGGCCGCGACGCCGTAGGGCCACCAGTCGGTCGGGAGCACGGCCCGGGCGCGCTCGTAGACGTCGCCGAACCACGGGACCATCACGTCGATCTGGTGGGTCCCGCGGCGGAACTCGTAGTGCGCGAGGGCGGCGTCGCGCGAGGCGGTGAAGCCGTCGAGCAGGGTGCGGGCGAGGCCGGGGTGCTCGTCGAGCAGGTCCCGGCGCGCCACCACGGTGTGCATGATCGGCAGGATCTCGGTGCGCGCGAACCACTCCTGCTCGGCCGCGACGGTGTCCCCGAACAGCGGCGCGACGTGCGGCGAGCCCTCGAGCACGCACCGCGGCGGGTGCGCTGAGATCAGCGCGTCGATCTCGCCGGCCTCGAGCATCAGCCCGAGCGCGCCCTCGGCGGGGCTCGCGTCGACCGCCGCCGGGTGCCGGAAGGACACGAAGTCCAGGGGCGCCATCGGCGCGTCGACCCCGCCGACCACCCAGCGGCACTGCTCCGGGGTGACGCCGTACTCCTCGGCGAGGATGCCCTTGAGCCAGACGCCGGGGTCCGTGCCGTAGATCGCGAATTCACCGACCGTCTTCCCGGCGAGGTCCTGGGGCTTCTCGATCCCGCTCGCGGTGTTGACCCAGATCGCCGAGTGCCGGAAGTGGCGGGCCGGGAAGACCGGCAGCGCGACGAACGGCGGGTCGGTCAGGTCGAGGGTGCGCAGGTAGTAGGTGAGGCCGAGCTCCGCGACGTCGAAGGCCTGCTCGCGGACCATGCGGTCGAAGATGTCGGAGACGAGGTCGGCGCTGGTGAGGGTCGCGTCGACGCCGTCGAAGGTCACGGTGCCGTCGAACAGGGCCCGCATGTGGTCGTAGCGGGCCGAGGCGACGGAGAGGGTGATCGGTGCCATGACCCCACCGTCGGACCGGCGGATCGAGAAGTCCAAGACAGGCTTGAGTGGTGATTGATATCGCTGCACGATAGAACCCGTGGAGCTGCGCCAGCTCGTCTACTTCGAGGCGGTCGTGCGCCACGGCGGCTTCAGCAGGGCGGCCGAGGCGCTGCACGTCGCCCAGCCGGCGATCTCCGCCCAGGTCCGCCGGCTCGAGTCCGAGCTCGGCGTGCGCCTCCTCGCCCGGACGACCCGGCGCGTCGGGCTCACCGAGGCGGGCGAGCTGTTCCTGGTCCGGGCGCGGCGGGTGCTGGGCGAGCTCGACGCAGCGCGCGACGAGGCCGCCGACCTGGCCGCGGTGCTGCGGGGGCGCGTGGTGCTCGGTGCGGCCCCGGTGCTCGCCGGGCTCGACCTGCCGTCGGTCCTCGCCGCCTTCGCGGCTCGCTACCCGGGCGTCGGCCTGACCCTGCGCAGCGGGATCACCGCCGGGCTGCTCGCCGAGCTCGACGCGGGGGCGGTCGACCTCGTCCTCGGACCGATCCACGACGAGTACCGGGTCCGCGACCGCGTCGCGACACCGCTGCTGGACGACGAGCTGGTGCTGCTCACCCCGCCGGGGCACCGTCGCGCCGGGTCCCGGTCGCTCGCCCTCGCCGACCTGCGGGACGACCCGTTCGTCTGCCTCCCGCCCGACAGCGGCCTGCGTCAGGTGCTCGACGCCGCCGCGGTCGACGCCGGGTTCGCGCCGCGCGTGCCGTTCGAGGTGTCGACGCCGGGGGAGGTGCAGGCGCTCGTCGCCGCCGGGCTGGGCGTGGCGCTGCTGGCGGCGTCGACGGTATCGCCGGGCGCGACCATCCATCAGGTGCGGCCGGCGCTGCGCCACCCGCCGGTCGGGCTGCTGCACCGCGAGCTCTCCCCGGCGGCCCGGGCACTCGCGGCGTTCCTCACGGCGGCGGCCTCGGACGTCGGGCGGGGGCGTCCCCAGGACGCCGCGGACGTCGACGCGTGCTCCTGAGGGGCGGCCCGGGCGCGAGCACGAGACCGTCACCCGTCCGTCACCGCCCGTGCTCGTGTCCGTCGCCGTCGTGCGAGCCCGCGGGCGATAGGCATGCGCCCATGGGAGTCCGACGCGTCCTCGTCCTCCCCGCCGGGCTCGTCTGGCGGGCGGTCGGCGCCGGGTGGTGGGTCAGCCGCGGCTGGTACACCTACCGCCCCCGGCTGCTCGCCGTCGTCGACACCGTCACCGACGAGGAGCCGACACCAGCGCACCGGTGACGTCGTCGAGCCGCCGGGTGGCCTCCCCGAACGGCGTGCCCTCCGGGTGCAGGCTCAGCACGACGACGATCCGGTCGTCGCGGTCCCCGACGACGCCCCCGGTGTGCAGGACCGGCCCCTCGGTGTCGATGTCGGGCTCGCTGCCCGTCTGCGCGGGCGCCGGTGGCGCGGCGGCGCGCACCCGGTCGTCGGCGGCGGGGTCGACGACCGGCGCCGGGGTCGGGACGCAGCGCGCGCCGTCGGGCACCTCGCCGAAGCCGGACCATCCCTGCTTCGCGGCCCACGGGCGCCCGGCGGCGGCGTGCGGGAGCCCGCCGTACTGGTCGCGACCGTCGACGGCGCACCGGGTCGTGGCCCGCAGCTCGCCCAGCACGAGGTCGCGGACCCCGGCGGGCGCGGTGTCGAGGAGGTGGCGGTACACGCGGGCGACGTCCTGCGCGCTCGTGGCGGTGTAGCCCCAGCTGGACCGGCTGGCGGGGGGCTCGGTGTCGGTGAGACCGAGACGCGCGACGGAGCGCTCGACGATCGCCGGCGCCCCCTCTCGGGCCCACAGCACGCTGGCCGCGTCGTCGTCGCTGGACCGCAGCATCGCGGAGATCAACTGCCGATCCGGTGCGGCGAGGGGAGTGGGGCGTTCGAGCAGGTCGAGCGCGATCAGGAGCTTGACGAGGGACGCGGACCGGAACTGGTCGTGCCCGTGGTGATCGACGGTCGTCCCGCCCGTGGCCCTGTCGACGACGACGGCGCCGAACCGACTGTCGGGCCAGCGGTCGAACGGCGCGGCCGTGCCGGAGCAGGCGACCAGCCCGGCGGCCACGACGCCCACGGCGGCCAGGGCCACCGAACGGATCGTGAGCCCTCGCATCCGGCGCAGCGTAGGGCCACCGGTCAGGCCTCGCCGAACGTCAGCAGCCCGTCCTCGGTCGCCGCCCGCACCCGGGTCCCCACGGCGAGCCCGGGCCCGCCGCGTCCCATCGCCCGCACGCCGTCGTCGAGGTCGACGAGCACCAGCACGTAGCTCGCCCCCGACGGCGGGTGCACGACGCTGACGGCGGCCACCGACCCGTGTCCCGAGGACACGGATCGCCGCGGTGCCGCCCCGCAGGACGGGCACCCCGTCCGCGGCAGGGTCCAGCGCCGGCCGCAGGACGGGCACGCGTCATGAGTGACGGTCACACGACCTCCAGCACCGCGCTCGCGTGCGCGGACATCACGCCGCCGTCGCCGTGCACGAAACCGACGCGCGGGGCGTCCGGCACCTGGCGCGCGCCGGCCGTCCCGCGCAGCTGCGTCACGACCTCCACGAGGTGCGCCATCCCACCGCCGACCCCGCAGTGCCCGTACGAGAGCAGCCCGCCGTGCGTGTTGAGCGGGAGCGCGCCGTCGCGGGCGAACCGGCCGGCGGCCGCGTCGGCGCCCGCCGTGCCCGGTGCGCAGAAGCCGATCTCCTCGAGCAGGATCGCGAGCGTGACGGTGAAGCTGTCGTAGACCCCGGCGACGTCGACGTCGTCCACCGTGCGGCCGGCCCGGTCCAACGCCGTCGACGCCGCCCGCCGGGCGCCGAGGTCGTCGAGGTCGGCCTCGGTGAGGTGCTGGTGGCGGTGCGCCTCGCCGACGCCGGTGACGGCGACGGCGGCCGGTGCGGCCGTCACCACCACCGCCGCTCCGCCGTCGGAGACCGGGCAGCAGTCGAGCAGGCGCAGGGGTTCGGCGACCGGGCGGGAGGCGAGCACGTCGTCGACCGTGATCGGCTCCGTGAGGTGCGCGCCCGGCGTGGTGGCGGCGTGTGCGCGCATCTGCACGGCGAGGGGAGCGAGATCGGCGGGTGACAGACGGCGCGCGGCCAGGTGCGCCGATGCCAGCAACGCGTAGTACGCCGGCACGGTCCCGCCGAGCGGCACCTCGAGCTCCGCGTGCCCGACCTGCGCGAGCGTGCGGGTCGAGGTCTCCGTGGTCTGGCCGCTCCTCCGGTCCTCGCCGCCGACGACGAGCACGGCCCGCGCGTCGCCCGCGCGCACCAGGCGCACCGCCTGCGCGAGCATCACCAGCCCGGTCGCACCCCCCGCGCTCGTGCCGTGGGCGATCGCCGGCCGCGCCCCGATCCGCTCGGCGAGGAGGTCGGCGGGCATGAGGTGGCCGGCCGTCGTCGCGTAGCCGCAGATCACGGCGTCCACGTCGGGTGCGACCAGCCCCGCGTCCGCGAGCGCGGCCCCGGCCGCGGCGGCCTGCCAGTCGAGCGCGGTCCGCCCGGGCTGCCGGCCGTACGGGGTCGCCGCGATCCCGGCGACGTGCGCCGTGATCGCCATCCGCGCCACTGTCGTCGAGACTGGCGGCGATGTCCACGGACCAGGTGTTCTCGCGCGTGCTCGTCGCCAACCGGGGCGAGATCGCCATCCGGATCGCCCGGGCGCTCGCCGACCTCGGGATCGTGCCCGTCGCCGTGCACGCGACCGACGAGCCGGACGCCCCGCACGTCGCGAAGGCCGACGAGGTCGTCGCGCTGCGCGGCTCCGGCGTCGCCGCCTACCTCGACGTCGACGACCTGCTGCGGGCCGCCGCGGAGGCCGGCGCCGACGCGGTCCATCCCGGGTACGGCTTCCTGTCCGAGAGCCCCGCGTTCGCGCGGGCCTGCGCCGAGCACGGTGTCGTGTTCATCGGGCCGTCGCCCGAGGTGCTGGCCGACCTGGGCGACAAGACCCGCGCCCGCGCGCTCGCCGAGGCCGCCGGGCTCCCCGTGCTCGCCGCGGCCGATCGCGACGGGGCGGCGGCGCTGCTGGAGTCGGCCGGCGCCGTGATGGTCAAGGCGGTCGCCGGGGGCGGCGGCCGGGGCATGCGCCGCGTCACCGACCCCGCCGACCTGCCGGACGCCCTCGCCCGCTGCGCCTCCGAGGCCGGTGCCGCGTTCGGCGACGACCGCGTCTACGTCGAGGAGCTGCTGCGGCCGGCCCGCCACGTCGAGGTGCAGATCCTCGGGGACGGCACCGGGGCGGTGGCCGAGCTCGGCGAGCGCGACTGCTCGGTGCAGCGGCGCCACCAGAAGGTCGTCGAAGTGGCGCCCGCGCCGGGACTCGACCCCGAGGTGCGGGCCGCCCTGCTCGCCGCCGCGGTGCGGCTGGGGGAGTCGGTGCGCTACCGGGGTCTCGGCACGGTCGAGTTCCTCGTCAGCGGCGACCGGTTCGCGTTCATCGAGGTCAACCCGCGGCTGCAGGTCGAGCACACGGTCACCGAGGAGGTCACGGGCGTCGACCTCGTCCGGGCGCAGATCCGGCTCGCGGGCGGGGCGACGCTGGCCGACCTCGGGCCCCTCCCGGCCCCGCGCGGCACGGCGATCCAGGCGCGCATCACCCTCGAGCACACCGACGCCGACGGCACCACGACCCCGACCGCCGGCACGCTCACCGCCTACGAGCTGCCGTCCGGGCGCGGCGTGCGCGTCGACGGCGCCGGCTACGTCGGCTACCGGACGAGCCTGCGCTACGACCCGCTGCTGGCGAAGCTGATCGTCGCCGACCGCGACGCCGACCTCGCCCTCGTCGCCGCGCGGACCGCCCGCGCGCTGTCGGAGGTCAACATCGCCGGCGTCGGGACGAACCTCGACGTGCTCGCCGGCATCGTCGGCCACCCCGCCTTCGCGGCGGGCGAGCTGAGCACCGACTTCCTCGACGACCACCGGCACGAGATCCTCGCGGCGACGCGGCCGCAGCGGTTCGTGGCGTCCGTCGCTGCGGACGAGGCGCCCGCCCCGCGCCCCGACCCCGGCGAGGACGCCGTGCACGCCGCCGCGCCGGGCACCGTCGTCGGCGTCGAGGTCGCCGAGGGCGACGTCGTGCGGGCCGGGCAGGCGCTGGTCGTGCTCGAGGCGATGAAGATGGAGCACGTCGTCGCCGCGCCCGTCGCGGGGGTCGTGGGAACGGTCGCGGTGGCCGCCGGCGACACCGTCGCGGCCGGGGACGCGCTGCTCGTCGTGGCGCCCGACGCGGCGGCGGTCGCGGACGTCGAGGAGGCGGCCGACGTCGATCCTGACCACGTCCGCCCGGACCTGGCGGCGGTGCTCGAGCGCCACGCGATCGGGCGCGACGACCGGCGTCCCGCCGCCGTGGAGAAGCGCCGCCGGACGGGCCTGCGCACCGCCCGCGAGAACCTCGCGCAGCTCTGCGACGACGACAGCTTCGTCGAGTACGGCCCGCTCGCGATCGCGGCGCAGCGGACGCGGCGCTCGCTCGACGACCTCGTGGAACGCACGCCCGCCGACGGCATGCTCGCGGGCACCGCCACGATCAACGCCGACCTCGTCGGCGCCGCGCAGGCGAACGCCGTCGTGCTGGCCTACGACTACACCGTGCTCGCCGGCACCCAGGGGTTCATCAACCATCGCAAGAAGGACCGCGCGCTCCGGATCGCCGAGGAGCGCCGATGGCCACTCGTGGTCTTCGCCGAGGGCGGCGGCGGACGGCCCGGCGACACGGACGGCAGCTGGGCGTCGATGCTCGACGTGCCCACCTTCGAGATCTTCGCGCGCCTGTCGGCGCGGGTCCCGCTGGTGTCGATCGTCGCCGGGCGCTGCTTCGCGGGCAACGCCGCGCTGGCCGGGATGTGCGACGTGATCATCGCCGTCGACGGCGCCAGCCTCGGCATGGGCGGGCCCGCGATGATCGAGGGCGGCGGGCTCGGCGTCGTCGCGCCCCACGACGTGGGCCCCATGGGCGTCCAGGTGACCAACGGCGTCGTCGACGTCCTCGTCGCGGACGAGGAGGAGGCGACCCGCGTCGCGCGGCGCTACCTGTCGTACTTCCAGGGGCCCGTGGCCGACTGGGAGGCGCCCGACCAGCGGCGGCTGCGCCACGTCGTGCCCGAGAACCGGTTGCGTGTCTACGACGTGCGCGCCGTCGTCGAGGGACTCGCCGACGTCGGCTCGGTGCTCGAGCTGCGCCGGGACTTCGCGCCGGGGATCGTCACAACGCTCGTGCGCGTCGAGGGCCGGCCGATGGGGCTGATCGCGAACAACCCCGCCCACCTCGGCGGGGCCATCGACCACGACGCCGCGGACAAGGCGGCCCGGTTCCTGCAGCTGTGCGACGCGTTCGGGCTGCCGGTCGTCTCGCTGTGCGACACCCCGGGGTTCATGGTCGGCCCGGAGTCCGAGACCCACGCGACCGTGCGCCACTTCAGCCGGATGTTCTCCGTCGGCGGGAACCTCTCGGTGCCGATCGGCCTGGTCGTGACGCGCAAGTGCTACGGCCTGGGCGCGCAGGCGATGATGGGCGGCAGCCTCGGGGCGCCGGCGTTCGCCGTGGCGTGGCCGACCGGCGAGTTCGGCGGCATGGGCCTCGAGGGCGCGGTGCGGCTCGGGTACCGCAAGGAGCTCGACGCCGTCGCCGACCCGGACGAGCGCCAGGCGCTCTTCGAGCGCTACGTGGCCGCTGAGTACGAGAAGGGCGGGGCGCTGGCCGTCGCCCAGGTCTACGAGATCGACGACGTCATCGACCCCGCCGACACCCGGCGCTGGATCACCTCGTCGTTCGTGCCCCGCGCGGTCGGTGCGCCGCCGGAGAAGGTCCGGCCGAACATCGACACGTGGTAAGGGTCAGCGCGCGCCGTTGAGTCCCAGGACGTCGAGCCAGGCGCCGATGCCGTCGAGGGCGGCCTTGGCGCCGGCCTCGGTCTCGGCGGCCGGGGTGAACGTGCGGGCGTCGCCCTCGCCGGCGACGTTCTTCATGGCGAACGGAATCGGCACGGTGGCCCGGACCGGCGACATGCCCAGGGCGACCAGCACCGGCAGGAGCGCCTCGGCGGCGCGCGCCCCGGCGGCCACGCCGCCGTAGCCGATCAGCGCCACCGGCTTGCCCACCCACTCCTGGTTGAGGTGGTCGAGGGCGTTCTTCAGGGCGGCGTTGTAGCTGTGGTTGTACTCGGGGTGCACGATCGCGAAGGCGTCCGCGCGGGCGATGGTCGCGCTGAAGGCCTTGGTCGAGTCGAGCGTGTAGTTGGCCAGCCGCGGGTGGTGGGGCTCGGCGAACATCGGCAGGTCGACCTCGGCGAGGTCGACGATCTCGACGTCGTACGCCCCGTGCTCCCGGGCGTACTCGGCGAACCACCGCGCGATCGGCTCGCCGAGGCGACCGGGACGGGTGCTCGCGACGATGATCTGCACCAGGGGGCGGGGGTCGGCCTGCGTCATGAGGGGTGACGTCCTTCCAGATAGTTGTTCTTACAACCATTCTCCTCCTCGACCGCGGAGTCGGCGCGACGAGGCCCGTGCGTCGATACCCCTAGGGGGTATATTGCCGAGCATGGGTTGGGGATCGGTGTCCTGGTCGACGGCCGCGCAGGCCACGCTGCACTGCCTCACCGGCTGCGCGATCGGCGAGGTGCTGGGCATGGTGATCGGTACCGCGTTCGGGTGGCACGGTGCGGCGACGGTCGTGCTCTCGGTGGCGCTCGCCTTCGTCTTCGGCTACGCCCTGACGATGCGCGGCGTGCTGCGCGCCGGGGTCGGGTTCCGGCAGGCCCTGCGGGTGGCGCTGGCCGCGGACACCGTCTCCATCGCCGTCATGGAGATCGTGGACAACGGCCTCATGGTCGCCATCCCGGGCGCCATGGACGCGGGGCTGACCAGCTTCCTGTTCTGGGGCTCGCTCGCGGTGTCGCTCGCGATCGCGTTCGTCCTCACCGTGCCGGTGAACCGCTGGATGATCAGCCGCGGGCGGGGCCACGCGGTGGTGCACGCCTACCACCACGCGTGACTCACCCCCGCAGCGCCGCCTGCAGCTCGGGGTAGGGGATGTCGGCCGGCAGGGGCGTGCCGTCGCGCACGGCCGCGGCGACGTCGAGCGCCGCGTGGAGGGCGGCGCGGTAGGGCAGGGAGCCGGTGCTGACGCGCCGGACGCCGAGGTCGGCGAGCTCCGCGAGCCCGAGGTCGGGCGAGATGAGCGCGTTCACCGGTACCGGGAGCGCGTCCGTCGCGGTCCGCAGCACGTCGCGCTCGCGCAGACCGGGCAGGAACACGCCGTCCGCGCCCGCGCGGACGTAGCGCTCCGCGCGGGTGAGCGCCGCGTCGGCGGTGGCGTCCTGCCCGAGCCAGTAGTTGTCGACCCGCGCGTTGACGAACACCCCGGGGCAGCGCCGCTTGATCGCCGCGACCTTGGCGGCGTGGGCCTCGGGGTCGATCAGCGCCTCGGCGGTGCTGTCCTCGACGTTGATCCCGACGGCGCCGGCCTCGGCGAGCCGGGCGACGTAGTCGGCGACCGCATCCGGGTCGTCGGCGTACCCGTCCTCGATGTCGACGCTGAGCGGGACCGGGAGCCCCTGCAGTGCCCGGGCGAGGGCGACGTTGGCCTCGGCGCTCGCGCGGTCGCCGTCGGGGCGGGCCAGTGAGGCGGCCACGCCGAAGCTCGTCGTCCCGACCGCCGGGTGGCCGGCGCGGGCGAATGCCCGCGCGGACGTCACGTCCCAGGCGTTGGGCAGCAGCAGCGGCGTCGACCCGTGGTGCAGCTCGGCGAAGGTGGTGGTGGCGCTCACCGCGGGAGTCTCCCGCGCGCACGGGGACGCGGGCGAGCGGCTGGCTAGTCTCGGGTGCGTGTCCGGTGTGTCGGGATCGCGCGGGTGAAGAGGGTCCTGGCGCTCGGCGCCGTCGGGTGTCTCGTGCTCGGGATCCTCGTGGTGGTGGCGGCGAACGTTCTCGTCGTCCAGCGGACGGACCATCTCGTGACACCGGACGCCGCCGCCGTGCGGTCCGCCCAGGTTGCGATCGTGCCCGGCTCGCTGGTCCGGTCCGACGGCTCGCTCGGCGCGGTGGTGCGCCAGCGGGTGGAGACCGGCGTGGCGCTGTACCGGGCGGGTCGGGTCGGGAAGCTCCTGATGTCCGGGGACAACGGACGTCCCGAATACAACGAGCCCGACGCGATGCGTGACGCCGCCCTCGCGGCCGGCGTGTCTCCCGAGGACGTCTTCACCGACTACGCCGGGTTCGACACCTGGCACACCATGCGCCGCGCCCATGACGTGTTCGGGGTGACGAGCGCGGTCGTCGTCACGCAGGCGCCGAGCGCCGCGCGGGCGGTCGACCTCGCGCGGGCGGCGGGGCTCGACGCCCAGGGCCTCGTGGCGGGCGACGGCGGACGGGCAGGTCGCGAGGTGCTCGCGCGCGTGCGCGGTGTCATCCAGGCGACGCTGCGGCCCGCCGTGGTCGGCGGCCCGCCGATCCCGATCTCCGGGGATGGGCGGTCGTCGTGGGCGCAGGTCGCGCCGGCTGTGGTCCCCGGTTAGGCCGGAGCGGGGAGTGGGCCGCCGGGGCGTGGCTGTTGGGTGGGGTCGATCCAGGGTGGCGGGGTGAACCAGGGCCGGTGGTCGATCATCTCGACGAGCCAGCCGGCGTGGTGGATCTGCTGGTGGTGGTGCGTGCAGAGCAGCACGAGGTTGTCGATCTCGGTGGGGCCGCCGTGGCCCCAGAATCTGATGTGGTGGGCGTGGCAGCGGCGGGGTCGTCGGGTGCAGCCGGGGAACGCGCAGCCTTGGTCGCGGACGGTGAGCGCGCGGCGCAGGGCGTCGGGGACGGTGCGGGAGCGGCGGCCGATGTCGAGGGGTTCGGAGCGGGTGCCGAGCACGATCGGGATGATGTCGGCGTCGCAGGCCAGCCGCCGCAGGGTGGCGGCGTCGATGGGGTGCTGGTTGTCGAGGAGGCCGTGCCCGACGGCGCGGCGTAGCCAGTCGTGGTCGATGGTGACCGTGATCAGCGCCCGCCCCGCGCTACCTGCGGGCGAAGTGGCGGCCGCGGTTGATGTCTTCTCGGGTTCGGGGCGTCGTGGTTCCGGGATCAGCGCGTCCTGACCGTCGGTCGGCTCGGTCGGCTCGGTCGGCTCGGTCGGCTCGGTCGGCTCGGTCGGCTCGCCCGGCTCGCCCGGCTCGGTCGGCTCGGTCGGCTCGGTCGGCTCGTCGGTCGGCTCGGCGGTCGGCTCGGCGGTCGGCTCGTCGGTCGGCTCGTCGGTCGGCTCGGTCGGCTCGTCGTGGGTCCAGCCGGCCGGTTCGGGGGTGGCGGGCTGGTCGGGTCGGGGTTCGCGGCGGGTGTCGGTGATCAGCCCGCCGGGGCCGAAGGCGTGGGCGAACAGTTCTTTGAGCGCTTCGGCGCGGCGCACGGCCACGTCGCGGTGGTCCTCGGGGCCGGCGGGCCCGGAGAGGACGTCGAACCCGTGGTCGATCATCGTGGCGGCGATGACGTCGCTGAGGCGGGCGTGCAGGTCCAGGGTGCCGTTGCGGTGGCGCAGCAGCTGCACGGTGTCCGGGCCGTCCTCGCCCGGTGTCGGGGCGGCGCCGTCGGGGTCGAGGTGGGCCAGCAGCCGCTGCGCGGCCCGGGTCAACCCGGCCGGGGACAGCGCCCGCGCCTTCTCCGCGAGGGTCTGCTCGGCTTCGGCGACCACCTCCGGGGTGAGGTGTTCGAGGGCGGCGATGCGGGTCAAGGTCCGCCGGATGATGACGATGTGCGCCTCACCGACCGCCCCGTCGGCCAGGGCGGCCGCGGTGTGGGGCAGCCGCGGCGGCAGGGGTTCGCCGCTGACCGTGACCCGGGGGGTGAGGTCGCGGGCCTCGTCGACCAGCCGGGTCGCCTCCCGGCGGTCGCAGCGGGCGAGGTTCTCCACCAGTCGTTCGACCAGCCGGTCCCCGGTCCGGTCGGCCACCCCGGCACGGTCGAGCTCGGCCACATCCTCGAGCAGCCGGTAGTGCTCCACCCCCCGAGCAGCGAAGCGGGCGCGGGTACGGGCAAGCAGCTCCCGCTCCGCCGCACCCACCGGTTCGCTCATGTGTTCGAGTCTACCGCACATCGGCGACACCGGCGACAAACAACGACAACGACGTCACCCACGATCGTCTCCAGCGTCCGCGGTGATCGTGGCGTCTTTCCTGACGTTGAACGTCAGCGTGGCCGCCAGGCTGAGACACCCCGTGCCGAGTTCGCCAGGAGGGGTAGCGCGGCCGGTGAGGATCGAGAACGAGTGCGGCGAGCGGAGGGCGCATGATCGACACGACGATCGTCGGGCGCGAGTTGACGAGCGAGGTGATCACCCTCGAGCGCAGCAGGCTCCGCCTCTTCGCCCGACTCCTGGGCTACCCGGCCGACGGGGTCCATCGCGACCTCGCCGCCGCGGGCGCCGCCGGCCACCCGGACCTCGTCGTGCCGCCGACGTACCTCGCGGGCCTCGAGACCGAGACCGAAGCGATCTACCGGACGCTCGAGGACGTCGGCGTCGACCTCGCGACCGTCCTCAACGGCGAGCAGCACTTCACCCACCACCGCACCCTCCACGCCGGCGACCAGATCGTCTTCGTCACCCGGATCACCGACGTCTACGCACGCAGCGAGGGGCGTCTCGAATTCCTCGTGCGCGACACCGCCGTGACGCGCGACGGCGAGCTCGTCGCCGAGCTGCGCAACGTCATCGTCGTGGTGCACCGGGAGGCGGCGTGACCGCGCTCGAGGTCGGTGCCGAGCTCGGCCCCGTCGAGACCGGGCCGATCACCCGCGCGATGCTCGCGCTGTTCGCCGGGGCGTCCGGCGACCACAACCCGATCCACATCGACACCGACGTCGCCCGCGCCGCCGGCTTCGACGACGTCTTCGCCCACGGCATGGTCGCGATGGGTTACCTCGGTCGCGTGCTCGTGGCGTGGTTCCCACAGGAGCAGGTGCGCTCGCTGGGCGGCCGCTTCCGCCGGATCACCCCGGTGCACGCCCGGCCCCGGTGTCGCGGGCGTGTGGAGGAGATCGTCGAGGTCGACGGCGAGCGACGCGCCCGCCTCGCGCTGTGGGTGGAGATCGACGACGAGGGCCCGGTGATCACCGGGTCGGCGGAGGTGGCGTTGGGTTGACCGGTCCGGCCGACTGCCGTTCGGCACAGCGTGCTCGTCACGTCGGCGTAGGAGCCGCTCGATGCGACGGTCGGGTGGCGTCGCCCACCGGATCTGTGACGCCCCGCGAGCACTTTCTTGACCCACTTCGGGCTCCGCGGGGACAGAATCGAGGGGCCGGCCACCCGTGCCCGAGATCCCTGGAGCGATCGATGAAGAAGCTTCTCAACGACCCGGCCAACCTCGTCGCGGAGTCGTTGCGCGGGGTGGAGCGCGCCCACCCCGAGATCCGTGTCGACCACGAGAACCGGATCCTCTACCGCGCCGACGCGCCGGTGTCGGGCAAGGTCGGGCTGCTCTCGGGCGGGGGCAGCGGGCACGAGCCCGCGCACGCCGGGTTCATCGGCCCCGGCATGCTCGACGCGGTCTGTGCCGGCGAGGTGTTCACCTCCCCGGTGCCCGACCAGATGGCCGAGGCCACGAAGCAGATCGACGGCGGCGCGGGCGTGCTGCACCTCGTCTGGAACTACACCGGCGACGTCATGAACTTCGACATGGCCGCCGAGCTCGCCGCCGCCGAGACCGACACCGAGGTCCAGGCGGTCGTCATGAACGACGACGTCGCGGTCGAGGACAGCCTGTTCACCGCCGGGCGCCGCGGCACCGGTGCGGCCATCGCCGTCGAGAAGATCGTCGGCGCCGCCGCCGAGCAGGGCCGCAGCCTGTCCGAGCTGGCCGACCTCGCCCGCCGCGTCAACGACAGCTCCCGCAGCATGGGGATGGCGCTGACGTCGTGCACCGTCCCGGCCAAGGGCAGCCCCACCTTCGACCTGCCCGACGACGAGATCGAGATCGGGATCGGCATCCACGGCGAGCCGGGCCGGCGCCGAGTGCCGCTCGCGTCCGCCCACGACATCGCCGAGATGCTCGTCGACCCGATCCTCGCCGACCGCGACTTCACCGGCGGCGAGGGCGTGTTCGTGTTCGTCAACGGCATGGGCGCCACCCCGAACCTCGAGCTGTACCTCATGTACAACGAGATCGCCGCCCTCCTCGACAAGGCCGGCATCGTCCCGGTCCGCTCGCTCGTGGGCCCGTACGTCACCAGCCTCGACATGGCCGGGTGCCTGGTGTCGATCACCCGTCTCGACGACGACATGCTCCGCCTCTGGGACGCCCCGGTCGCCACCTCGGCCCTGCGCTGGGGCATGTGATGGCGGATGTCGACACCGACACCCTGCTGCGGTGGCTGCGGACGTTCGCCGCGTCCGTCGCCGCGCAGAAGGACACCCTGACCGCCCTCGACGCCGCCATCGGCGACGCCGACCACGGCGCGAACATGGATCGCGGCATGGCGGCGGTCGTCGACGCCCTCGCGGCGACGCCCCCGGCGGACCCGGCGGCGCTGTTCAAGCAGGCCGGGATGACGCTGGTGAAGTCGGTCGGGGGCGCGAGCGGGCCGCTCTACGGCACGTTCTTCCTGCGCATGGCCCCGGCCACCGGCGGCGCGGCGACGCTCGACCCCGAGACGTTCGCGAAGGCGCTGCGGGCCGGCGTCGAGGGCGTCGTCGCCCGCGGGAAGGCCGAGCCCGGCGACAAGACGATGTACGACGCGCTCGCCCCGGCCCTCGACGCGCTCGACGGGGCCCTGAGCAGCGGGGAGTCGCTGGCCGACGCCCTGCGCGCCGCGTCGGCGGCCGCCGACGAGGGCCGCGACGCGACGACGCCGGTCGTCGCCCGCAAGGGCCGCGCGAGCTACCTCGGTGAGCGCAGCGCCGGTCACCAGGACCCGGGTGCGACCTCGGCCGCCCTCCTCGTCGCCGCGGCGGCCACGGCCGTCGCGGAGCAGGAGCCAGAGCAGGGGGCGGGGTGACGGTCGGTCTCGTCGTCGTCTCCCACAGCCGGGCCCTCGCCGACGCGGCGGTGGGCCTGGCGGGGGAGATGGTCTCGGGCGGCGGGGTGGCGCTCGAGGTCGCCGCCGGTCTCGACGACGGCGGGTTCGGCACCGACGCCGTGGCGATCGGCGAGGCGATCGCGGCCGCCGACCGGGGCGACGGCGTCGTCGTGCTGATGGACCTCGGCAGCGCCGTCCTCTCGGCCGAGCTCGCGCTCGAGCTGGTCGACGACGACGTCCGCGGGCGCGCCGTGCTGTGCCCCGCGCCGCTGGTCGAGGGCCTCGTCGTCGCGGCGGTCAGCGCCGCGGGCGGGGCCTCGACCGCGGAGGTCGCGGCGGAGGCGGCCGGCGCGCTCGACGCCAAGACGGCCCACCTGGGCGGGGCCGTCGCGGAGCCGACCCCGCAGGAGTCCGTGAGCGGGCCCGGGGAGACCGCCACCTTCACCGTCCGGATGCCGCACGGGCTGCACGCCCGCCCCGCCGCGCAGCTCGTGTCGGCGGTGCGCGGCCTCGACGCCGACGTCCGGCTGCGCAACGTCACGCTCGACGGGCCCGAGGTGTCCGGCGCGAGCCTGTCGAAGGTCGCGACGCTCGGTGCCCTGCAGGGGCACGAGGTCGCCGTCCGGGCGCACGGTGACGACGCCGCCGAGGCCGTGCGCCGCCTGCTCGCGCTGGCCGAGGACGACTTCGGCGAGTCCGCCGGCACCGGAGAGGTCGCCCCCGTCCCCACCGGGCGCCCGATCCCGGCCTCACCCGGGATCGGCCTCGGCGCGGTGCGGACGACCGGGACGACGGCCGTCGAGGTGCCGCCCGCCCGGCCCGGCACGCCCGACGAGCAGCGCGGTCGTCTGGACGAGGCCCGCACCGACGTCCGCGGCCGGTTGCAGACCGTCCGCGACCGCGCGGCCCGGGAGATCG
Source organism: Actinomycetospora aeridis (assembly GCF_037400275.1). Taxonomy (NCBI): domain Bacteria; kingdom Bacillati; phylum Actinomycetota; class Actinomycetes; order Pseudonocardiales; family Pseudonocardiaceae; genus Actinomycetospora; species Actinomycetospora aeridis. The sequence goes on from NZ_JBBEGL010000001.1 coordinate 372,664, forward strand.
GGACGGCCGAGGCCGCGATCTTCGACGCGCAGCTGCTGCTCCTCGACGACCCCGACGTGCTCGACGACGCCGGTGCGCGGGTCGACGCCGGCGCCGATGCGGCGCGGGCCTGGGCGGACGCCCTCGACGAGGTCGAGGGCCGGCTCGCGGCCGCCCCCGACGAGTACATGCGGGCCCGGGCCCGCGACGTCGCCGACGTGCGCGACCAGGTGCTGCGCGCCCTCGGCGGCGTCGTGCCGGAGGACGCTGCGGGCGAGGGGATCCTCGTCGCCGACGACCTCACCCCCGCCGACGCCGCCGTGCTCGACCCGGCCCGGACGCCGGCCGTCGTCCTCGCCGGCAGCAGCCCGACCGCCCACGCCGCGATCCTGCTGCGGGCCCGCGGCGTCCCCGCGGTCGTCGGCGTCGGTGCGGCACTTGCGGCGCGGGCACGCGAGGCCGGCGTCCTCGCCGTCGACGGGACCACCGGCGACGTCGTGGTCGACCCGGACCCCGCCACCCTCGCCGACTTCCGTGCCCGCGCGCAGGCGCTGGCCGATCGTCGCGACGACGCCCTGCGCGCGGCCCACGAACCCGCCGTCACGCGCGACGGGACCACCGTGCTCGTCGGCGCCAACGTCGGCTCGGCCGCCGACGCCGCGGCCGCCGTCGGGGCCGACCTCGCCGGGCTGGTCCGCACCGAGTTCTGCTTCCTCGACCGCCACGACGCCCCCGACGTCGACGAGCAGGAAGCCGCCTACCGGGCGATCGCCGAGGCGATGGGCGGGCAGCGCATCACCCTGCGCACCCTCGACGTCGGTGGTGACAAGCCCCTGGACTACCTGCCGATGCCGCCGGAGGCCAACCCGTTCCTCGGGGTGCGCGGGCTGCGCCTCGCGCTGGCCCGCCCGCAGCTGCTCGCCGACCAGCTGCAGGCCGTCGTGCGGGTCGCCCACGACCACCCGGTGGACGTCATGTTCCCCATGGTCGCGGACGTCCACGAGCTCACCGCCGCCCGGCAGGCCCTCGACGACGCCGTCGCCGCGGTCGGCCGCGGACGTCCGGACGGGCTCCGCGTGGGGATCATGGTCGAGATCCCGGCGACGGCGCTCAAGTCGGCCGCGTTCGCCCCGCACGTCGACTTCCTCTCGATCGGCACCAACGACCTCACCCAGTACGCGCTGGCCGCCGAGCGCGGCAACGACGCGGTCGCGGCGATCGGCGACGCCCTCGACCCGGGCGTGCTCGCGCTGATCGCGGCCACGTCCCGCGGCGCGGGCGACGACGTCCTCGTCGCGGTCTGCGGCGAGCTGGCGGGCGACGAGCGGGCCGCCGCCCTGCTGATCGGCCTCGGGGTGCGCGAGCTCAGCGTCGCCCCGGCCGCCGTCGCCGGGGTGAAGCAGGCCGTGCGTGCCGTCGACCTGGACGCGGCGCGCGAGCTCGCCGCGGCGGCGCTCGGGAGCCCCGACGCGCGGGCGGTGCGGGGGCTGCTGGGCTGATCGCGCGCCCACCTACCCTGCCCCGCATGCCCACACCGTCGACGGTCGAGGTGCTCGCGCAGGTCCGGGAGGTCTACGGCCCGCGCTTCGTCCCCGCCCGCCGCGAGGCCGAGGACGACGCGCGCCGCATGCTCGACCGTCACCCGGGCCGGATGAGCCGCGAGGAGTTCCTCGAGCTCGGCGAGCTGTTCAACCGCCACGAGATCGCCGGCGTCGAGAAGCGCAACCGCTTCGCGCCCGCGTTCACCGGCTACTCGATCCTGCAGGCCACCGAGCGTCTCGACGAGCTCAACGAGGCGATCCGGACGCTGTGGGGACCGTCGGAGGAGGACGCGCTGCGGCTGGTCGGCGACGTCCTGGCGACCCGCACCCTGCTGCACGGCGCGGGCTCGTCGCTGCTGACGATGATGATGTACCTGCGGGACCCGGAGCGGTTCGGCATCCTCATCAACGCGACCACGGGCGGGCTGCGCGCGGTCACGGGCACGCGCTACCGGGCGCGCAGCGGCGAGCACTACGCGCGGTTCTGCATCGACCTGCTGGAGTGGCGCGAGAGGTTCGGCGTCGCGCCGCAGGAGCACGACGCCGTGCTCACCGCGCTGTTCAAGGCGGCGAAGGGCGGCGACGACGAGCCACGCCCTCCGGAGCCGGGCGGTGGGGGGAGCACCGGGGGTACCCCCGGGACCAGCGCCGACGTCGCCCGCGCCTGCCACCTCGACGTGGAGGTCGTCGACGAGTGGGTCGCCGCCCTGTCGGAGGGGCGGCTGCGCCAGGCGCTCTTCCACGGCCCGCCCGGCACGGGCAAGACCTTCGTGGCCCGCCGGCTCGCCGCGCACCTCGCGACGTCGCCCGACCACGTGCGGCTCGTCCAGTTCCACCCCGCCTTCTCCTACGAGGACTTCGTGGAGGGGCTGCGCCCCGAGGTCGACCCGCGCTCGGGCGGGCTGACCTACGCCGTGCGGCCCGGGCTGTTCCGCACGCTGTGCGCCGAGGCCGCCGCCGCGCCCGGCGAGCAGTTCGTCCTGGTCGTCGACGAGATGAACCGGGCCGACCTCGCCGCCGTCTTCGGCGAGCTGCTCCTGCTGCTGGAGTACCGCGGGCAGAGCGCGCGGCTCCCGTACTCGCAGGAGCCGTTCCAGGTGCCGCCGAACCTGCTGGTGCTGGGCACGATGAACACCGCCGACCGCAGCCTCGCGCTCGTGGACTTCGCCCTGCGCCGGCGCTTCCACGCGTTCGCCCTGCACCCCGACCGCGAGGTCCTGCGCCGCTGGCTCGAGGCCCAGGACGACGTCTCCGACCTGCCGGTCCGCGTGTTCGACCTGGTCGCCGACGCCGTGGACACCCACCCGGCCGCCCCCGGGCACTCGTACTGGATGGTGCGCGACGACGCCGCGTCGCTGGTGCGCGCCTGGACGTTCCAGGTGCACCCGTACCTCGCCGAGCTCTGGTTCGACCAGCCCGACCGGCTCGCGGAGCTCGACCGGGAGGTCCGGCTGCTGCTGGGCGAGGGCAGCTGACGTGCTCGGGCTGCGGGAGTACACGTCGACCGAGGTCGAGCTCGGGGAGGCCGACCTGCGGGCCGTGGTCGCCCTGACACGCGGCGAGGGCGCGGTGCTGCGGTCGGTCACGCCGACCGGGCCCGGCCGCTGCGCCCTCGTCCCCGGACCGTTCGTCGGTCGGCTCCGCCTGCCCGGCGGGCTCGTCCTCGACATCCGCAGCCGCCTCGACCTCGCCGACACGGCGGCGCTCCTCGCGGGTTACGTCGGCGCACCCGCGCTGCTGCGCGACGACCCCGTCCCCGCCGACGAGCACGGCTCGCTCGTCGACCTCGTCGCCGTCACCTTCGTCGACGCCCTCGAGCGGCTCGTCGGGCGCGGCCTGCCCAAGGGGTACGTGGAGCGCACCTTCACCCGGCCGCCGTTCGCGGGCCGACCGGACGTGGCCACCCACCTGCGCCGGCACGCGGGCCGCGCGGACCGGCTCGTGACCCGCGCGCAGCGCATCACCCGCGACGTCCCGGTGAACCAGGTGCTCGCGCGCGCCCTCGACCTGCTGCTGCGTGCTCCGCTGCGCCACGCCCGCACGCGTGCCCGCCTCACCGCGATGATCCCGGCGCTCGCGGCGATCACCCGCGTCCCGGACGTCGAGCGCGCGATCCGCGTCGCGCGACTCCGCCTGCCCGCACACGGCCGGGACGTCTTCGACGCCGCCGTGCTCGTCATCCGCGGGACCAGCCTGCTGCCCGAGGGCGTCGACCGCAGCGGCGCCGCGGTGCTGTTCCCGATGACGAGCGTGTGGGAGGCGTTCGTCGAGCGGACCGTCGCCGCGGAGGCCGCCCCGGGCCACCGGGTGGAACGCCAGGTCCGGGTGCCGATCACCGACCCGCCGGACGCCTCCCACGGGCGCGCCGACGTCGTCGAGTACGACCCCGAGGGGCGACCCGTCGCCGTGTACGACGCGAAGTACAAGCCGATCAGGAGCAGGCCCGACCCCGGCGACCTCTACCAGGTCTTCACCTACTGCCGGCGCCTGCGCGTCACCCGGGGAGTCCTCGTGCTGCCGGGGCGGGGCGGGAGCACGACGTACGCGATGGACGACGTGACGGTCGAGCAGCGGGGGCTCCCGGTGCTGGTCGGTGCGGCGCAACAGCAGTAGTCCGCTACGGCAGACCCCGGCACCCCGCACCCGGCACGCTGACCCGCGCGTCGGGGGGTGCGACCGAGGGGGCAGACGTGACCGGACGGATCGAGGACCTGCTGGTCCTGCTCGCCACCGACGAGGCGGCGAGCCGGGTCTTCCAGGACGATCCCGAGCAGATGATCGCCCGGTTCGAGCTGGACGCCGACGACGCGGCACGGCTGCGGAGCCTGCAGATCGAGCGCGGCGCGAAGTCTCCCCGACGTCTCGAGGAGCGCCTCTCGCGGTCGGGGATGGGGTTCGCTGCGTCGCTGCACGAGGCGTCCCAGGTCGACAGCGGGGACTCGGGCGACTCCGGCAGTGACTCCGAGGACTCGGGCTCCGACGACACCAGCGACTCGTCGAACGACTCGGGCTCCGACGACAGCGGCGACTCGAGCGGCGACAGCACCAGCGACGAGGACCGCGACAGCGACCAGGACCGGGACGAGGACCGGGCCCGGGACGACGAGGCCGAGGACGACGAGCGCGACCGCGCCACCGAGGACCAATCCGAGGACGAACCCGAGACCCGTTCGGAGCCGGCGAGTGCTCCGGCGACCCCCGAGGCGACGCCCGAGCCAACGGCCGGGCCGGCCCCGTCCTCGTCACCCACGATCCCCGAGCCCCGTGGGGGCGAACCGGACGCGTGGGAGGCGCTCGGCCCGGACGGGGAGGACGACGGGGGCGGGTCGGACACGCGGCCGGCGCCCGACGCCGTCGAGACGGACGACCACGGGGACCGCGAGTGCTTCCCGCCGACCGACGACTGGGACGAGCAGGTCGGCCCCGCGATGTCGGTCCCGGTCGACCGCGGCGTGCCGACCACGGCGCCGGCGACCCCCGTGTCGTCGAGCCCGGTGTCGTCGAGCCCGGTGTCGTCGAGCCCGGTGTCGTCGAGTTCTGGGCCGGCCACGAACGGCACGACCTCCGGCGACACCGGCCCCTCCTGGCAGGCGGAGCTGCGCGAGTCCCTCCGCGAGGCGGTCGAGGACGAGACCGGGGAGAACCAGCCCGGCGACGACGAGCCGGGCGACAGCCGGGGCGAGGCGTTCGACCTGCTCGCCGGCCTGATCGTCGACGCGGCGCGGGGCGAGTCCGTCGACACGGCCCACCTGCCTGGGCTGCAGGACGCCGCCCGCCAGCTCCTGGACGTCCTCGGGATCGACCTCGACGGGCACGCCACCACCGAAGTGACCACCGCCGACTCGACCACCACCGCTCCGGCCACCAACGGCAGCGCGCCGGTGGCGGCGCCGGAGCCGGACACGACGTCCCCGACCTCACCGGCCCCGACCTCACCGGCCCCGACCTCGCCGATGGACGGCTCCGACAGCGACACCGACGACGGCCCGGCGGACGGTAGCGACCCCGACACCGACCCCGACACCGACCCCGACACCGACACCGACGACGGCCCCGACGCCCCGAACGCCGAGGAGGCGCCGGTCGTCCCGCCGCCGCGGCCCGAGGCGCCGGTCTCCGGGCCCGCCGGGACGTACCGCGGTGGCATCGTCGTCCAGCAGGTCCTGCCCGGCGAGGACGGCAAGCTGCGGGTGACCTACGCCGACGGCACCCAGCGCGACGTCACCCGCGCGGTCGTCGACGGGAAGACCACCGACACCTACACGACGGCCGACGGCGTCGTCGTCACCGAGACCTACGGACGCGACGGCGGCTGGACCACCACGGGGCCCGACGGCAGCACCACCACCGCGGCCCGCGCCGGCGACATGTTCACCGAGGAGTCCCGCGAGCCCGACGGGACCACGACCTCCACGGTGGCGACGCTCTACGGCCGGTTCTCCGGCGTGGCGGTGCTCGAGGGGCAGCAGCAGTTCGCCACGACGATCACCGCCCCGGACGGTTCGGTCGAGACGATCCGCGTCGTCGGGACCTCCGACGGCGGCGCCGTGGCGATCACCGGCGACGGGCCCGCGACGGCGACCACGCGCGTCGAGGTCGAGGACGTCGAGAACCTCGACGGCAGCCTGACCCGCACCTTCACCTTCCCCGACGGCCGCACCGAGGCGTTCACCGTCAACACCACGGGGGAGGTGCTCCACCACGAGGTCCACGAGGCACCCGGCGAGATCACCGACACCGACGAGACCGACGACGAGGACGCCCCCGCCACCACCGACCCGACCGGGCACCGCGGCGGCGTCGTCCTCGAGATCGACCGCGGCGAGACCACCCCCGGGCTGGTAGAGCAGCACCTCGGCGACGGCACGATCCGCGAGGTCACGCGCACGGTGGACGGCACGGGGAACCTCGTCGCCACCTGGACCGAGCCCGACGGCGCGTCGGTCACGGAGACCACCACCCCGATGACCGAGGGGCGCTTCACGGTCACGACCACCACCACCTCGCCCGACGGGACGACCCGCGTCCTCGTCCGCGACGGCGGGGAGACCGTGCTCACCACGACCGGCGCGAACGGCGCCACCGTCGTCGCGCAGTCGTCCGGGATGTTCGCGGACAGCGAGATCCTGCGCACCACCGCGACCGGTCCCGGCGGCGAGAGCATCGAGACCGTCGTGGTGATGGACGCCGACGGGGAGGGCGCGACCGCCACCGTCACGAGCGGTACGTCCACGACGTCGATGCGCGTGGCGATCGAGGCCGTCGAGAACCCGGACGGGTCGGTGACCCACCTCCTCGCCTTCCCCGACGGGCGGGTCGAGGCCGTCACGCTCGGGATCGACGGCGTCCCCGTCGCGCTCGAGGGCCACCCCGGCTCCGGCGGGCCCGTCGACCCGCCGGGCGATCCGGGCGCCGAGGTCAACGGCTCCTACCACGGCGGCACGCTGCGCGAGGAGGTCACGACCGACCCGGCCACCGGCGCCGAGACCGTCACCCGCACCTACGCCGACGGCACGACCGTCGAGTTCGTCCGTACCGACCCGCCGGGCGAGGCCGTCTACACGCTCCCGGACGGCACACACGTCACCGAGCAGGTGTGGGCGACGACGGGCGGGATGACGACCCTCGAGGCCCCCGACGGCACCCTGACCCAGGACTCCTGGGACGACACCTCGTTCACCTCGAGCGTCGACCGACCCGACGGGTCGTCCTCGTCGGCGACCTGGGGGACGAACGGTCTGCCCGACGGGCCGCTCTTCGAGACCATCGACACCTCGCCCGACGGCGACCAGGTCATCACCACCGTCGAGGCGCTCGACGACGGCGACGCCCTCGCCACGTTCACCACGCCCGAGGGCACCGCGACCGTGCGCGTCGCGGTCACCGAGATCGAGAACGTCGACGGGACCGTCACGAAGGTCTACACCTTCCCCGACGGGCGCACCGACGCGTTCACCGTCGACGCCCTGGGCGCCGCGACCCATCACGAGGGTCACCCGGGCAGCGGTGAGCTCGTCGGCGCCACCGCGGAACGCGTCGTCGCCACCGACCCCGCCACCGGCGCCCAGACCGTCGAGATCCTGCATCCCGACGGCTCGGTGCAGGAGATCCAGCGGTTCACCGGCCCCGACGGGGAGGTCTACGAGTCCTGGGTCGACGACGACGGGACGCGCGTCTCGACGCACGACGACGGGCTGTCGGGCACCCGCACCGAGGTCGGCGCCGACGGGGAGAACATCCTGCGGCGCTGGGATCCGGAGACGGGGTTCGCCGAGGACCACACCGGCCTCGACGGCGTCACCACCCAGTTCCGGATGCCGCTCGACGGCGCGGTCCCGCCCCCCGGCGGACAGGTCTTCCAGACCGTCCAGATCGGGCTGACCGGGCAGAAGCTGACCACGAGCGTCGTGACCACCGCCGACGGCGGTGCGGCCGCGGTGGCCACCCGCAGCGACGGGGTGTCGGTGACGACCCGGCTCGAGGTCGAGGAGGTCGGCAACCCCGACGGCACGACGACGCGGGTCTACACCTTCCCCGACGGGCGCACCGAGTCGGTGACGGTCGACGGGCGCACCGGGCAGGTCCTCTCCCACGAGAGCGTGCCCCCGGGCGGCGAGGTGCCGCCGGCCGCGAACACCGAGACCGAGCCGCCGCAGGTGGCGCTCTCCGTCGGGCCCGACGGCGAGCGGATCGAGGTCATCACCCACGAGGACGGGTCGGTCGAGCGCGTCACGACGAGCGTCACCGGCAGCTGGGTCTCGGAGGTCACCGACGCGCAGGGACAGACCCTGCGCACCGAGGTCCTGGGCGACGGCTCGCTCGCCAAGACCGTCACCCTCGCCGACGGGAGCTCGACGGAGGTCACCCGCTGGCCCGGCGCCCTGGTCGTCACGGCCACCGACGTCGACGGCGTCGAGGCGACCACCTCGACCTTCGAGGACGGCCGCACCGAGTCGAGGCTCTACGACCCGGCCACCGAGCAGACCATCCTCAAGATCCACGCGCCGGACGGCACCGAGACCCAGTCGGTGCGCGGTGAGGGCGGGGCCGAGCGGTCGGTCTCGGTGTCCCCGGACGGCACGCAGACCGAGTCCGTCACCACCGCGGACGGGAAGCACGTCGAGCGGACCCTCCGTCCCGACGGATCCATCCGGATCGTCACCGACGCCGACGGGCGCAGCACCGTCTCCGAGGCGCGGCCCGACGGGTTCGCCACCCAGACCGAGACCGACGGCACGCGCACGACGACCGTCACCAAGCAGCCCGACGGCACGATCGAGCAGCGCACCGACGACGGCGCCGGGACGGTCTCGACACTGACAACGCGGCCCGACGGCACCTGGACGAAGTCGTCGCAGCTGCCCGACGGCGGGACCCGCGAGGAGGCCCTGACCGCCGACCGGCACATCACGGTGTCGGAGAAGGGCCCGGGCGGGATGCCGTCGACCTGGGTCGACATGCAGCAGGACGGCACCCGCCACGAGATCGCCGAGAACGCCGACGGGCGCATGGAGCGCATCACCCAGCCCGACGGCAGCTACTGGGCGAAGATCGACGGCCCGACCGACACCACGGAGTCCTGGCTCGGCACCGACGGGTCGCTGAAGACCCGCGTCACGGCGCCGAACGGGTCGTGGTCCGAGGTCCACGAGTTCACGAACGGCGACCGGTGGGTCACCCAGTGGACCGACCCCGGCACGCGGAACTTCGGGCTCGGGCAGGTCCCGAGCGACAAGCCTGTGGAGGCGCCGCTCGAGCAGGTGCGCCGCTTCGAGGGGGCGGACGGGCACACCTGGACGGAGCTGCGGTACCAGGGCGGGGCGCGGGTCGAGGTCGACAACCCCCCGGGTGTGGTCGTCAACGACCAGGAGCCGCTGACCGTCACGAAGTTCGACCCGAGTGGCGCCCAGACGCTGGTCACGACCGTCATGCGGCCGGTGGAGCCGCTCGGGATGCCACGGCCGTCGTTGCCGCCGCTGGAGAACCAGTCGATCAAGGTCGGGGGTGCCTTCGACGCGGCGTTCGCGCTCGAGGGCCGGGTCTCGGAGAGCTTCGACACCGGCATCTTCAGCGGGGAGTTCACCGCCGAGGGCAAGCTCGGCGTCTCCGTCGAGGGCCAGGGGTCGGTGGAGATCGGCCCGAACGGCATCGACGCGCAGGGGTCGCTCGAGGTCTTCATCGGCGTCGAGGGCCGGATCGGCGGCACGCTCGGCACGCCGCTCGGCGACATCTCCGCCGAGGTGGACGCCTCGGCGATGGCCTACGCGGCCGCCGTCGGCAGCGCCCACATCGGCATCGACGGCATCCAGGCATCGGTGTCACTCGAGGCGATGGCCGCCGCGCGGGTCGGGACGACCGGCGGCGGCGATCTCGGCTTCGTCAGTGGGGAGTACGGCGTCGAGGTCGGTGTGGGACTCGGCGCCGAGCTCGAGGTCGAGGGCGAGGTCTCCGTCGACCGCATCGGGTTCAGCTTCGACGTCAGCGCGGCGATCGGCCTCGAGCTCGGCTTCGAGCTCGACCTGTCGTTCAGTCCGAGCTCGCTGGTCGAGGGGATCGGTGACGTGATCACCGACCCGATCGGGGCGGGCGAGGACGTGATCGAGTTCTTCGGCGACACGGGCGAGTGGGCCGTCAACGGCATCGGTGACATCGGCGAGGGGATCGGCGACGCCGCCGAGGTCCTCGGGTCGGGTGCCGAGGACGTCGCCGGGGCGATCGGCGACGCGGCCGAGGGCATCACGGACGCCGTGGGCGACATCGCCGGCGGGGTGGGCGACGCCGCGGAGGACGTCGCCGACGCGGCCGCCTCGGTCGTCACCGACGTCGTCGGTGCCCTCGAGGACGTGGTCGACACCGTCGGCGACATCGTCGACGGGCTCGGCGATTTCGCCGAGGGCGCCGTCGACACCCTCGGGAAGGCCCTGCCCTGGAACTGGTGATATCGGCTCAGTTCCCCAGCGCGTCGAGCCACCAGCGGTACCGGATCCGCAGGGCTCGTTCCGTGCTGCCCAGCGCGGCCCCGGCCGTGAGCGCGGCGTTCAGCCACCACGGCAGGCTGACCGGTGACGCGAAGACGCCGAGGTTCATCGCGATCGGCGGGATCCGCGAGACGGGCTCGGCGACCTGGAGCAGCATCAGGCCGACGCCGACGAGGAGCAGGAGCACCGACAGGACGCCGATGCCCCTGCTCAGGGCCGGATATCGATGGTCGAGCCGCGCGCGGCGCGCCTCCGCGGAGCGGGGATCCGGCGTGAGCACGTGCTCGGCGCCGTCGACGGCCACGAAGTGGACGCGCTTGATCCCGAAAGTGCTCACCGCGACCTCGATGGTGCCGCCCGGCACCGGGAACGCCGCCGGCAGCTTCGACGTGAGCTCCTGCCGGCCGTCGATGTAGAGCTGCGCCGTCGGCTCGCCGGAGCCGGAGTTCCGCCAGTGCCGCACGTCGACGGCGTGGTCACCCTCGGGCAGGCGCAGGTGGAACAGCGACCGACCCAGCGGCTGCCACCAGCGGAAACGCTGCAACGCGCTCCCGTCCCCGGGTCGCAGGCGCCTTTCGGTCATCCGCCGCCGCAGCTGCGTGAACATGCCGTTTCCTCCCCGACGTCGCCACCAACACGCTGTACTGGTCGCACACTAGCACGGTGTATTAGTACGGCGTACTAGTACGCTGGAGAGGTGACGCAGGAGAAGAGCTCGAGGGAGCGGATCCTCGAGGCGGCCGTGGCGATGACGGGCGAGCACCTGGGGGCCGGGCTGAGCGTGCGGGCCGTGGCGGCGCGGGCCGGGGTGAGCACCGGCTCGTTGCGCCACCACTTCCCGACGCAGCGCGCCCTCCAGGACGCCGTGCTCGCGTGCGTGTACGACATCGCGATCCCGGACGACCACGTCATCCACGACACGACGCTCCCGGCGCGGGAACGGCTGATCGCCTGCCTGCGCCTCGTCCTCGCCCCGGCGCCACCCGGCGCACCGTCCCGGCAGGCCTGGAGCACCGTCCACGAGCGGTTCATCGCCCCGGAGCCCACCGACGAGCTCCGCGCGACCTACCTCGCCACCGCGCGGGAGGGCCTGCGCCGCGTCGAGTACTGGCTCACAGTCCTCGTCGCGGAGGGTGCGCTGGCCGACGGCGACAACACCCGGCGGGCGCGGTTCCTCAACACCGTCGTCGGCGGCCTGTCGATCGAGCGGGCGATGCCCGGCGACGACTCCGTCCTGGAGTCCGAGACCGACGTCCTCGGGATCGCGGTCGACGCCGTCCTCGCCGCTCCGGGCTGAGCGCTGTGCGGCGGGTCGCGCCCCGGCTAGCATCCCGGCCAGTGCCCAGGAGGTGCCGTGAACCATCCACCCCCCGGCGGACCTCCGCCCCGGCGCGGCCCCGGCCCCCGCGGTCCCGGACCCGGCGTCCCGGGTGGGCCCGGCCCCCGGATGCCGCCCCCGGTCCGGCGCGCTCCGCCGCCCGGCGACCGTCCACCACCCCCGCCGCGGACCGCGGCGGAACCGCCCCCGTCGCTGGGGTCGCCCGGCCGGTCGCGGGACGGGCGCGGCGGCGCCCCGAGAGCCGCGGGCACGGGGAAGGACAAGGACAGGAGCCAAGGCGCGGCGCGTCCCCGCCGGACCCGGGCGACCGGCAAGGTCGCCGCCGCCGGCACCCCCGAGGCGCGCGCTCGGGGACGTCGCAACCAGACGATCGTGCTGCTGGTGATGGCGGCGCTGATCCTGGCGGCGGTCGCCGTCGTCCTGCTGATGACCTTCGGCTTCCTCGGCCCGGCGCCCCAGCTCACGCCGACACCGCCGGAGCCGACCACCGCGGAGACCACGCCCGCCGAAGGATCCTGAGCGGGGTCAGCCGGTGACGGCCCGGATGCGCGCGGCGTAGACGTCCGGGTTCAGGTCGGGCGACCCGCCGAACAGGTCGTCCTCGAAGGCGAACAGGAACGCGCGGAACCCGCACTCCTGCGCGTACCGGGTGCCCTGCGTCATCTGCTCGGGCAGGGGATCGGAGCCGGCGTCACCACCCGTGCCCGCGGCGGCCGCGTTCCCGGGGTTCTCGCCCATCACGGGCAGCCCGTGCTCCGCGGCCACCGCCGCGGTCCAGCGGTAGGACGGCCACGCCGACACGTCGACGGTCGGGAACCGCACCTGCTCGGCGTCGTCGGGCGCGCACACGTCCTGGGGCGGGTCCAGACGCCGGGCGTTCACCGCGGTGGTGTCGTCGACGCTGCTGCTGTCCACCACCAGTGGCCCCGGTGCGGCGGCGAGGGCGGCGAGCTGCGCGCGGTAGTCCAGCCCGGTGTTCAGGCTGCCGTCCCGGTCCCCGGTGCCGTCGAGACGGTTCTCGACCGCGGCGTCGAGATCGGCGGGGAGCACCCCGCGGCCCGCCAGGGGAAGGTGGATCTCGCCGCGGAAACCCAGCTCGCGCAGCGTGTCGATCTGCCAGCGGGCGGCCCCGGCGATCGAGGCCGAGTACCACTCGAACCAGCTCCGGACCTGCTTCGCGTCCACCGCGCGGCCGTTCCACTCCGGGTCCCCCGGTGTCCATCCCGGCATCGGCGACGGTGCGGCGCCCGCCGCGAGGCCGTCGCCCTGCTGAGCGGCGTCGTCGAAGGCCCAGAAGGCGTTGGACGGGGTCTCCCCGGACGGGTCGGCCGAGCGGGTCGGGTAGCCGAGCTCGCCGTTGTCGCCGGTCCCGACCCGGATCGCGGCGAACGTCTCCAGGGGCCACGTGCGCGCGACCTCGGCGAGGTACTCGGCGGTCGCGTCACGCGCCGCCGCGCTGAAGGCGAGGTTCGGCACCGCGGCGGAGCCGGGTCGTCCGTACTGGTCGCGGTACGACGCACCGGGCAGCGCGGTGACCCACTCCGGGACCCCCTGCAGGCCGGGGCTCAGGACGACGCCGAGCCCGGCGTCCCGGCAGCGCCGGATGGTCGCGTCGACCTCGTCGCGGTAGCCCGGGTCGACGATCCCGGGCTCGGGCGCGAACTCCGACCAGCGGATCGTGATCTGCGCCAGCGAGACGCCGGCCCCGACCAGGGGCCCGACCCGGGCGGCGTCGCACGACGAGCCGAGCACGCCGAAGCGGGGCGGCTCGCCGTCGCCCGGCGCCGTCGCGCGGCTCGCCCCTCCGAGGACCAGCACCGCGAGGACGACCGCCGCCGCGACCACGGCGACCAGCACGATCACGGTGGTGCGCCGCGTCCCGGAGGCCGGCCGCCGGGTGGAGGGCTCAGCCGCCGGCCTCGACACCGATCTCGCCCCCGTTCCGGTCGGGGGAGGCGGCGACGTCGGCGTCGGCGCCCTCGTCGAGCGCCGGCTGGTCGACCCGGTACAGGATCGTCGCGCCGTTGTTGGGGCCGTCGGCGCGGAAGACCGGCGTCGCGTTGGCCTCCAGCCAGTCGATCAGCCCGGGTACGGCGTAGTCGTAGCCCTGCCGCGTCGTGAGGCTCTGCGTGAGGATGTACTGGGCGCCCGCGTCGCGCATCTCCTTCGGGCTGACCCAGACGCCGAAGCGCGGGTCGCGGGCGTACATCCAGTGGGCGGTCCCGTTGGTGACGCCGACCTTCGCGTCGGCCGGCAGATTGCCCTCCGCGACCCACTCGTGGAACTGCTGGAAGCCGTTGTCGGTGGTCAGCTCGGTGCGCACGCCGAGGGCGACGGCGAACACGAGGAACAGGGACGTCGCGACGAGGACCGGCCGCTGCACGCGAGGCCACTGCTCGCGCGCCTCGACGACCGCCACCGCCATCGCCGTGATGCTCGCGAGCATGATCCCGTAGCCGTACTGCTCCTCGAAGGTCCCGAACGCCGCCGAGTAGAGCCCGAACGCCCCCATGAACAGGGCGGTCAGGCCGACCATGCGCCGCTCGGGGCGGGCGCTGCGCACGACGAGGATGCCGGCGAGCGGGCAGATGGCGAGCAGGGCGTAGCTGGTCCCGTAGTGGCCGACCAGCTCGATGAGCCGCGAGACGAGGCTGGGCGCGCCCTCGGCGTTGTAGCCGCTGGTCACGTTGCCCCCGAACATGCGGGCGATGCCCTGCGCCTTCGCCTCGACCCACCCGCCGAGGCGGCCGGCGGCGAACAGGAACAGCAGGTAGAGGGCGTAGGGGGTGACGGTGGCCGCGAGCACGAGCAGTGCCTCGCGCATCGCCAGGGTCTTGCGCCAGAAGATCGCGGCGACCACCGGGAGGAAGACGTAGAGGACGTAGACGTCCTTGGTCAGGATGGCGAGACCGAAGAACGCGCCGGCCGTGACCGGGAGCAGGACACGGGTGTCCCGGGCGCCGCCGGCCGTGATGTGGTGGATGAGGGCCAGCAGGCCGACCAGGACGAAGAGGCCGCCGAGGGTCTCGAGGAAGACCCGGCTGTTGTTCCGCAGCACGAAGGGCTCGAAGATCATCAGGGCCGCGGCGAACCACGCGGGGAGACGGCCGACGATCCGCTGGACGATCAGGAACACCAGCATCACCGACAGCGCGCCCAGCGTGATCGTCAGCCAGCGCAGCGCCCACACCCGGCTCGCCGGGTCGAGGTCGCCGAGACCGAACACCTTGATGACCAGGCCCTCGACCACGAACATCCCGGGCGGGTGCAAGAAGAAGTAGCCGTTCGGGAGGTTCGGCAGGTCCCCGCGGGCGACCGAGTTGCCCAGGTCGGAGTAGACCATCTCGTCGACCCAGAGCTCGAACCCCGAGTGCACGCCGACGGCCCGGACGGCGAAGGCGACGAGGCCCAGCACCACCACCGGGACGGCGGCGCTGAGGACCCAGCGCCAGTCCCGGCGGCCGGGGGCGCCGTGCGTGATGCTGCGCATCAGCGGCGCCATCATGGTCATGGACGTCGAGGGGGGCGCCCCGGTGGCCGTCGGGGTCGTCGTGCGGGGCGGGGCGGGAGCGCGGGGAGCGCGCGGCGGCGGCGTCGGGGTCGGACGGGGCGGCGTGCGGTGCGGCCCCGGGGGGCGCCCGGGCGGCATCGGCCCCGGACGGCCCACCGGCCGACCGCCGTACTGCGGGGAGTAGTTCATGCAGCACCTTCCGGGGCGCGCTCACCTGAACAGGCGAACCTCACGACGGGATGACAGCACCCTTGACGACGCAGAGCAACCAGCCGATGGGGTGCGGTCTCCGGGACCGAGGAGAACTCTGCTGCGTGTGATCGCCCCGGGGGAGGGGGCCAGCCCCCGAGTGCGGGAGGGCGTTCCCTCGTCGACGCCGGTCGCGGGCGGGTATCCGTGCCGGGTGATCGAGGACGAGCTGATCGCCCGCCACCCCCGGGTGTTCCACATGGCGTCGGCGGGAGCGTGGCCGGCGCTCCGGGACCACGGCCTGCGGACCACCCGCCAGATCGTGGACGCCTGTGCGCCGGGTGACGACGTGCGGCGCCGCCTGCTCGAGGCCCGGCGCACGGAGTCGACCTCGCTGGAGCACCCGACGCTCGGCTCCGTGGTCATCCGTGACCAGATGCCGCTGCAGGAACGGAACCTGCACCTCGTCGACATGACGTTCCGGGAGTGGCTCGACGTGCTCAACGGGCGGGTCTTCTTCTGGGTGGACGAGGACCGGCTGGCGGGGCTGCTCGAGGCCCGGCTCTACCGCGGTCGCGCGCACGACGTGATCACCCTCGACACGGCGGGTCTCCTGGCGGCGCACCGGGACCGTGTCCGGCTGGCCGGGCTCAACTCCGGCGCCACCCTGTTCCCGAACGC
Source organism: Actinomycetospora aeridis (assembly GCF_037400275.1). Lineage (NCBI taxonomy): Bacteria > Bacillati > Actinomycetota > Actinomycetes > Pseudonocardiales > Pseudonocardiaceae > Actinomycetospora > Actinomycetospora aeridis. The sequence goes on from NZ_JBBEGL010000001.1 coordinate 388,882, forward strand.
TCCGCCGCGCGGCGCCCACACGTTCACGACGATCGAGGACCATCCGTGGCCGGCGCGGGCGATCGTCGAGCTCGCCGTCGTCGACGGTGTGCACGACATCGACCAGCACGTGCTCCGCGTGGAGCGGCGCGGGCCCGGCGACGTCCGGACCGTTCTGCTCGACCGGGAGGCCGGGTGAACCCCCGGGCCCCGGTCAGCCCGCCGGGCGCCGGAACATCGCCGCCGTGACCGTCCGGGTCACCTTCCGCGGCAGGCGCTGGAACAGTCCGGCCATCACCCGGTTGGCCGGGCCGGGGACGTGGAGGACGCGTCCGGCGTCCCACGCCTCCAGCACCGACCGCGCGATCGCGTCGGGCTGCGCGAGGCCCGGGGCCCTGCCGAGGAGGTCGGCCATCCCCGCCGTGTCGCCGAACTCGGTGGCGGTGGGGCCGGGGCAGGTGACCATCGCCCGGACGCCCGTGCCGCGCAGCTCCATCGCCAGCGCCTCGCCCCACGACAGCAGGAACGCCTTGCTGCCGCCGTAGGCCGCGAGGTTCGGCGTCGGGTACATCCCGCCGCTCGAGGTCACCACGATGACGCCGCCCCGGCGCCGGTCCAGCATCGTCGGCAGCATCCGGTGGGTCAGCTCGACGCCGGCGAGCACGTTGAGCCGGAGCATCTCGAGCGTCCGGTCCCGCGGGATGTCCCGGAACGCGCCGAACGCCCCGACCCCGGCGTTGCTCACGAGCAGCTCCGCGCCCCCGAGGTCCGCCGCGCGCTCGGCGACGCGTGCGGCCGCGCCCTCGGCGGTCAGATCGGCGACCAGCGGGATCGCGCGGCCGCCGGTCGCGGTCTCGAGGGCGGTCAGACGGTGCTCGCGCCGCGCCACGGCCAGCACACGGTGCCCGCGCGCGGCGAGCGCCGTCGCCATCGCGGCACCGATCCCGGCCGACGCCCCGGTCACCACCGCCAGGCTGCCGTCCACGTGTCCCCCCGGGCCCGGAGCCCGGCGCGGACGGCCGGACCCCGACCGTCCGACGGTAGCGCTCACCGCGCCGACGAGAGGCACCTCCGGCAACTGCCGCGGCCGATGGAACCTGAGCGGCGAGCCTCTCACCCCCGGCGCCGAGGACGGCTGATCGCCGCTTCGAGGACGTCTCGGGCGCCAGGCGCGGCGCAGCTCCTCGAAACGGCGATCACGTCGCCGTGGGTGCGGGTGCTGCCCTCCGCCGCCGGGCTACGGGACCAGGCTCGTCGGGACGTCGACGAGCCTGCTGCGCAGGTACTCCCCGAGACCCTTGACCTGGGGATCGGGGCGGACCGAGGACGCCACGCCGTCGCCGAGGACGCCGTGCACGACGAGGTTGAGGGCGCGCAGGTTCGGCAGCTCGTGGAGGTCGATCGCGAGCTCCGCCGCCTCGGGGCCGAGGAGCTCGCGGGCACGGTCGACGGTCAGGAAGGCGCGCAGCCAGGCGTAGGCGTCGTCGGTGCGCGTCCAGAGGCCGATGTTGGCGTCGCCGCCCTTGTCGCCCGACCGCGCGCCGACGACGGTGCCAAGCGGGGCGCGCGTCGTCGGACCGCCGGGCGGTGGCGACGGAGTGGAATCGCGGACACTAGGTGTCTGCGGAGCCACTCCGCTGACACCCGGCGGGTCGGCGACCGTGCGGCGCTCGCCGTCGGGGAGGACGACGGTGTGGGTGACGGCGGAGCGGGGCACGGTCGCGGGGCGGTAGACCCCGAACGCCGACTCGGCGGTCGGCGGGGTGGTGGTGTGGAAGCCGGCGTAGCCGCCGAGCGCGAGCTCCATCGTCGCGTTGGAGAACGAGCGCCCGACCACGCGCGGGTCGGGGTCCTTCACCGTGACCCGCAGGTGCGCGGTCGCCTCGGCGTTGGTGGCGGCGTCGGGGTGGTCGAAGCGCAGGAGGCGCACGTCGACCTCGGCGAACCGGTCGCGGCCGCCGAGCACGTCGAACAGCAGCGCCTCGGCGTGGGCGGCCTTGGCCTCGATGTCGAGCCCGGTGAGCACCAGCGTCATGGTGTTGCGGTAGCCGCCGGCGTCGTTGACCGCGACCTTGAGCGTCGGCGGGGGAGCGCTGCCGCGCACGCCGCTGATGCGCACGCGGTGCTCGCCGTCGTCGGAGAGCTCGACGGTGTCGAAGTGGGTGGTGCAGTCGGGGCCGAGGTAGGCCGGGGCGGCGATCTCGTAGAGCAGCTGGGCGGTCACGGTGCCGACCGAGACGAGCCCACCGGTGCCCGGGTGCTTGGTGATCACCGACGAGCCGTCGGCGGCGACCTCGGCGATGGGGAAGCCGGGGTAGCGCCGGTCGGTGATCTCGTCGAGGAACGCGTAGTTCCCGCCCGTGGCCTGGGGCCCGCACTCGATCACGTGGCCCGCGACGACGGCGCCGGCGAGGGCGTCGAGGTCCGCACGCTCCCAGCCGTGCCACCACGCGGCCGGCCCGACCACCAGCGAGGCGTCGGTGACCCGCCCGGTGACGACGACGTCGGCGCCCGCCGTCAGGGCCTCCGCGATGCCCCACCCGCCCAGGTAGGCGTTGGCCGACACCGGCTTGCCCGTGACGGGCGGCGTGATCGCGTCGAGCGAGCCCCGCAGGTCGTCGCCCTCGACGTAGGCGACCTTCGCGCCGGTCCCGAGCTCGTCGATCGCCGCCGCGAGACCCGCCGGGTTGAGCCCGCCCGCGTTGGAGACGACCTTGACGCCCCGGGCCACGCAGTCGGCGAGGACGTCGCGCATCTGCGTCAGGAACGTCTTCGCGTACCCGGCGTCGGGGTCCTTGGCCTGCGCCTTCGCCAGGATGAGCATGGTCAGCTCGGCGAGGTAGTCGCCGCAGAGGACGTCGATGCCGTCGCCCGCCCGCCCACCGCCCTCGAGCATCTCCCGCGCGGCGTTCAGCCGGTCGCCGTAGAAGCCCGAGATGTTCCCGATCCGGACCGCACGTTCCGCTGTGCTCGCTGTGCTCACAGCGGCTTCCTCCCCGTCCCGGCCGCGCCGGCGAACGCCTGCCCGATCTCCGCCCACTCCTGCGCCGCGTCGCCCACGATGTCCAGGCCGAGGTCGTCGCGGTGGCGGCGCTGGGTGATGAGCAGCGCGAAGTCGAGCGCCGGCCCGGTGATCCGGTCCGCCGCCTCCTCCGGGCCCCACGCCCAGACCGACCCGTCCGGCGCCGTCAGCTCGACGCGCACCGGCGCGTCCGGCATCGACCGCCCGTGCGCCAGGTAGCTGTAGGCCCGCGCCCCGACCCCGATGTGCGCGACGTGGCGCAGCCGGGCGGTGGGCTCGGGGACGACGCCGACGGTGTCGTACACGTCCTGCCCGTGAGCCCAGGTCTCCATGATCCGCGCGGTCAGCGAGGACGCCGCGCTCATCGCCGGGCCGAACCACGGCACCCGCAGCGACGGGTCGAGCCCGCGGAACCCGGCGATCATCCGGGCGCGGGCGTCGTCGAACCACGCCAGCATCTCGGCCCCCGACAGGTCGCGGAACCGCGCGCACACGGTGTCCGGGTCGACGCCGCCGTCGGCGTCCATCTGCGCCTTCTCCGCGGCGAACGCGGCGGGGTCGGTGGCCGAGCGCAGGGTGACGTCGTCGAAGTACGCGAGGTGCGACACCTGGTCGGCGATCGTCCACCCCACCGCGGGCGTGGCGCTCCGCCACTGCGCCTCGGAGAGCCCGGCCAGCACGGCCCGCAGCGACGCGGACTCCGCGGCCAGGTCGTCACACAGCGCCGTCATCGACACCGGCATCCCGTCTACCTCCCCGTCCAGACCGGGGTCCGCTTGTCGCGGAACGCCGCCGGCCCCTCCTGCGCGTCGGCGGAGCGGTACACCGGCGCCCAGATCTCCTCGGCGCGCGCGTACGCCTGCTCGCGCGGCGCCTCCGCGGACAGGTACGCCGTCCGCTTGGCCGCCCGCACCGACAGCGGCGCGTTGGCCGCGATCCGCGCCGCGAGCTCCTGGGTGCGGTCGCGCAGGTCCGCGGCCGGCACCACGTGGTTGACCAGCCCCACCTCGCGGGCCCGGGCGGCGTCCAGCGGGTCGCCGGTCAGCAGGATCTCCAGTGCCACCCGCGGCGGGACGAGCCAGGACAGCGGCGCCGCCCACGGCGAGCCCCGCCCGACCTTCACCTCCGAGACGGCGAATCGCGCGTGCTCGGCCGCCACGATGAGGTCGCACTGCTGGGCCAGCAGGAACCCGCCGGCGTAGGCGACGCCGTTGACCGCGGCGATCGTCGGCTTCGCGACCTCGACGTTGCGCCCGAACTGCGGCAGGAAGTCCGGCGGTGGGATCTCCAGGGACGACTCCGCCATCTCCTTGAGGTCGCCACCCGCGCAGAACGCCTTCTCGCCGGCGCCGGTCAGGACGAGGACCGCGGCGGAGTCGTCGGCGACGAACCGGTGCGTGCCCTCCCAGAGGCCGTCGCGCACGTCCTTGCTCAGCGCGTTCCGTGCCTCCGGCCGGTCGATCGTCAACCAGGCGACGCCGTCGACGACGTCGTAGGTGACCACGTCGGTCACGGGAAGATCCTCCGTAGCTCGGGGCGGTTGAGCTTGCCGCTGCCGGTGCGGGGCAGCGCCTCGACGATCTCGATCCGTCGCGGCCGGTGCATGCCGCGCAGGTCGGGGTGCTCGGCGCACCACCGGTCGAGGGCCGCCACGGTGACGCCGGGGCGGTTGGGCACGACGACCGCGGTCACCTGCTCCACCCAGCGGTCGTGCGCGGTGCCGATCACGGCGACCTCGGCGAGGTCCGGATGGCCCGCCAGGTGCTCCTCGACCATCTGCGGGAACACGTTCTCGCCGCCGGAGACGATCATGTCGTCGATGCGGTCGACGTAGTAGAGGTAGCCGTCGGCATCGCGGGACATCAGGTCGCCGGTGCGGAACCACCGGCGGCCGTCGGCGTCGACCGCCCACTTCTCGGGTGCCTCGAGGTGCCAGTAGCCGGGCGTCACCGCGTCGCCCTGCACCCAGAGCTCGCCGACGCGGGGGTCGCCGGGCTCGAGGTCCGTGGTGTCGTCGGGTCGATCTCCGCTGCGCTCCGTCTCCCGGCCGTCCACGGGCACCAGTCGCGTCGCCACGATGTGGTCGAGCGGCCGGCCCATCGAGTCGGGCCGCCGCGGCTCGCCGGGGTGGTAGGTGACGACGAGGCCGTTCTGCTCGGTCTGCCCGTAGATCTCCGTGCCGGGGATGCCGGTGCCGTTCTCCAGCCGCTCGATCGCCGCGGTCGGCGTGCGGGAGCCGCCGAACATGCAGAACCGGAACGAGTCCAGCCGGACCGGGTCGCGTGCGGTCCGGTTGCCGACGTCGATCATCATCGTCGAGATCAGTCCGCCGATCGTCGGGCGCAGCCGCTGGGCGATCTCGAGCCACACCTCGACGTCCCAGCGCGGCATGAGCGTGATCTGGCCCCCGCGCAGCAGCAGCGGCACCGACGCGAGCTGCAGGCCGCCGACGTGGAACATCGGCATGCAGTTGAGGACGTGGTCGGCGCCGGTGATCCCGTAGAACTCGATGGTGCCCTCGGCCTCGGCGAGGACGTTGCGGTGCGTCTGCCGCACGCCCTTGGGCACGCCGGTGGAGCCCGACGTGTACATGATCAGAGCGTCGTCGCCGTCCAGGCGCGGGACGACGGCGTCGGTCGGCGCCGTGTCCGCCACGGCCTGCGCGAACGAGCCTCCCGGCCCCGTCGTGAGCAGCGGCGGGGCCCCGCCCTCGAGGACCGACTCGACCCGCTCGACGTCCCCGGGCGGGAGCACGAGCAGCCGCGCTCCGGAGTCGGTGACGGCGTGGCGCAGCGGCGCGTCGGGGAAGAGGTAGTTCAGCGGCACCCCGACGGCCCCGGCCTGCCATGTCCCGAGCAGCCCGACGACGTACTCCACGATGTTGGGCAGGAAGAACCCGACGCGCTCGCCGGGCCCCACGCCGGCGGCCCGGAGGTGGGCCGCGAAGCGTCCGGCCTGCTCGGCGAGCTCGGCGTGGGTGAGCTCGAGGTCGTCGAGGCGCACCGCGACGTCGTCCGCGTGGTCGGCCGCCGCGCGGCGCAGCAGGACCGCGATGTTCACGAGGCCTCCTCGGCGGCGGTGGCGTCCTCGACGACGGCGAGCACCTGCCGGGTCTCGACCTGGTCGCCCGGCACGACGTGCATCTCCCCGACGACGCCGTCGACCGGCGCCGCCACGGTGTGCTCCATCTTCATCGCCTCGAGCACGACGAGGGCCGCGCCGGCGGTCACCGCGTCGCCGGAGGCCGCGAGCACCCGCACCACGGTCCCCGGCATCGGTGCGAGCAGCGACCCCGCGTGCGCGACGGCGTTCGGGTCGGCGAAGCGGGGGACGTCGGTGAACGCGCTCGCGCCATCGGGCCCGTCGACGAACGTCCATCCCGCCGCGCGGTGCACCCGGTAGGCGCGGCGCACGCCGCCGACCTCCAGCGTCACCTGCTCCGGCGACGCCGCCACCAGCGTCACCGGCAGCGGTTCGCCGTCCACGGCCACGTCGAGCCGGGCGCGGCGCGACGCGTAGGTGACGTCGATCGTGCGGTCGCCCGTCGCGTACGACGCCGACTGCGGCGGACCCCCGACGTTGCGCCACCCCGTCGGCACACTGCGCAGCACCGGCGCGTCGGCGCGGTGCTCGGCCTGGAGTGCCAGCGCCGCCGCGACCGCACGGACGCGCTCGCCGTCGTCGGGCCCCGGGGAGACGAGCTCCGGGTGCCGGGGCAGGAAGCCGGTGTCGGTGCCGCCGGCGAGGAACTCCGCGTCGCGCAGGATGCCGACCAGCAGGTCGCGGTTCGTCGTGACGCCGTGCAGCTCGGCCCGCGCGAGCGCGCGGGCGAGCGTGCGCGCGGCCTCGGCGCGCGTCGCGCCGTGGGCGATCACCTTGGCGAGCATCGGGTCGTAGTGCGGGCTCACGACCGAGCCGTCGACCACGCCCGTGTCGACGCGGACGCCCGGCAGCGCCGGGACCACGAACCGGTGCAGCGTCCCGGTGGCGGGCAGGTACCCGGCCGGCACGTCCTCGGCGTAGAGCCGCACCTCGATCGCGTGCCCGTCGATGCGCGCGCCGGTCACCTCGGCCGGCAGCGGGTGCCCCTCCGCGATCCGCAGCTGCAGCGCCACCAGGTCCAGGCCGGTGACCAGCTCGGTCACCGGGTGCTCGACCTGCAGGCGGGTGTTGACCTCGAGGAAGAAGAACGCTCCGTCGCGGTCCAGGACGAACTCGACCGTGCCGGCCCCGGTGTAGCCGATGGCCTTCCCGGCGGCGACGGCAGCCGTCCCGAGCTCGTCGCGCAGCGCCTCGTCGACCGCCGGTGAGGGGCTCTCCTCGACGATCTTCTGGTAGCGCCGCTGGATCGAGCACTCGCGCTCGAAGAGGTGGACGACCTCGCCGGCCGTGTCGCCGACGATCTGCACCTCGACGTGGCGGGGGTCCTCGACGAACCGCTCGAGGAACACCGTGCCGTCGCCGAACGCCGACGCGGCCTCGCGCCGGGCCCCGTCGACGGAATCCCGCAGCTCGGGGGCCGAGCGCACGATCCGCATCCCGCGCCCGCCACCGCCGAACGCGGCCTTGACCAGCACCGGGAAGCCGATCTCGGCGGCCACGGCGTCGAGGTCGGTGTCGTCGGTGACGGTCGCCCCGGGCAGCACGGGGACCCCGGCGGCCTGCATCAGCGCCTTGGCCTCGAGCTTCGAGCCCATCGACCCGATGGCCTCGGGCGTCGGCCCGACGAACACCAGGCCGGCGGCGGCGCAGTCGCGCGCGAACCCGGCGTTCTCGGAGAGGAACCCGTAGCCGGGGTGCACCGCGTCGGCGCCGGTCGTGCGGGCGGCCGCGATGACGAGGTCGGCCCGCAGGTAGGTCTCGGACGGTGACGCGCCGGGCAGCCGGACGGCCTCGTCGGCGAGCGCGACGAACGGGGCGTCGGCGTCGGGGTCGGAGTACACGGCGACGGTGCCGATGCCCAGCGCGTGGGCGGTGCGCATGACGCGCGCGGCGATCTCGCCACGGTTCGCGACCAGCAGCTTGGTGATCGTCCGGGGCGCGCGCGGCGACGGGGAAGGGTTCATGGCGCCTACATCCGGAAGACGCCGAAGCCACGACGGCCGGCGACGGTGGTGGAGTGCACGGCGGACAGGGACATGCCGAGCACGGTGCGGGTGTCGCGGGGATCGACGATGCCGTCGTCGTAGAGCTTCCCCGAGATGAAGAAGGAGTGCGCCTCGTTCTCGATCTGCGCCTCGATGGCGCGGGTCCGGGCGGCGTCGGCCTCCTCGTCGAACGGCTTGCCCTGCGACGTCGCCGAGGCGCGCCCGACGATCGACATGACCCCGGCGAGCTGCGCCGCACCCATGACCGCGAGCTTCGCGCCGGGCCACGCGAACATCAGCCGCGGGTCGTAGGCGCGCCCGGACATGCCGTAGTTCCCGGCGCCGAACGACGACGCCATGTTGATCGTGATGTGCGGGACCGCGCTGTTGGTCACCGCGTTGATCATCTTGGCGCCGTCCTTGATGATCCCGCCCTGCTCGTAGTCGGTGCCGACCATGTAGCCCGTGGTGTTCTGCAGGAAGATCAACGGGGTGTCGGTCTGGTTGGCGAGCAGGATGAACTCGCTGGCCTTCTTCGCCTCCTCGCTGAACAGCACGCCGCGGTGGTTGGCGAGGATCCCGACCGGATAGCCGTGGATCGCCGCCCACCCGGTGACCAGCGAGGTGCCGTAGAGCGGCTTGTACTCGTCGAACTCGGAACCGTCGACCGTGCGGGCGAGCACCTCGCGGGGGTCGAACGGCACCTTGGTGTCCGGCGGGAGCAGCCCGAGGATCTCCTCGGGGTCGTAGCGCGGCTCCGGAGCGTGCGGCGAGGGCGGTGGACCGAGCTTCTGCCAGTGGAACCGGGAGACGATCTCGCGGCCGAGCCGGATGGCGTCGCGCTCGTCGGTGGCGAAGTAGTCCGAGAGACCGGAGACGCGGGAGTGCATCTCGGCGCCGCCCAGGGACTCGTCGTCGGCGGTCTCGCCGGTCGCCATCTTCACCAGCGGCGGCCCGCCGAGGAACACCTTGGCCTGACGGTCGACGAGGACGGCGTAGTCGCACATCCCCGGGACGTAGGCGCCGCCGGCGGTGGAGTTGCCGAAGACCAGCGCGACGGTGGGGATCGCCATCGAGGACAGCTCGGTGAGCTCGTGGAAGATGCGCCCGGCGGGGACGAAGAGGTCGACCTGGGTCGGGAGGTCAGCGCCGCCGGACTCCACGAGGTTGATCACCGGGAGCCGGTTGGTGCGCGCGATCTCGAGCGCCCGCAGCGTCTTGCGCAGCGAGTACGGGTTCATCGCGCCGCCGCGCACCGTCGGGTCGTGCCCGATGATCAAGCACTCGACGCCCGAGACCACGCCGATCCCCGTGAGCACCGAAGCGCCGACGGTGAAGTCGGTGCCCCAGGCCGCGAGGGCGGAGAGCTCGAGGAACGGGGAGTCCGGGTCGAGCAGCAGCGCGAGCCGCTCGCGGACGGGGAGCTTGCCGCGGTCGCGGTGGCGCGCCGTGTAGCGCTCGCCGCCGCCGGCGACCACGAGCTCGAGCTGCTCGTCGAGCGCGGCCACGAGCTCGAGCTGGTTCTTGCGGTTGCTGACGTAGCTCTCGGAGGTGGTGTCGAGCAGGGAGCGCAGGACGGCCATCGGGTCAGCGACCTCCGTAGTGGTCGGTGTGCCGGTCGCGCAGCACGTTCTTCTGGATCTTGCCGGTGGACGTCTTCGGCATCTCGTCGACGACGATCACCGCCTTCGGGACCTTGTAGCCGTCGAGCCGCTCCTTGAGCGCGGCGATCAGCGCGTCGGGCTCGACGGTGCCGCCGGGCTTCGGGACGACGACCGCGGTGATCGCCTCGCTCCAGCGGGCGTGGGGTAGTCCGACGACGACGACCTCCGCGACCGCCGGCTCGGCGTCGTAGACCGCGCGCTCGACCTCGAGCGAGGCCACGTTCTCGCCGCCGGTCTTGATGACGTCCTTGTAGCGGTCGGCGAACCAGAGCACGCCGTCGTCGCCGAACCACCCGACGTCGCCGGAGTGGAACCACCCGTGCGCGAACGCCTTCTCGGTGGCGGCCTCGTCGTGGAGGTACTCCTGCATCGTCGAGGGACCTCGGTAGACGATCTCGCCGTGCTCGCCGGGGCCGAGGAGCTCCCCGTCCGGCCCCATGATCCCCACCTGGACCCCGGTCAGTGGGGTGCCGACCGACCCGACGTGGCTGAGCTGGTGCTCGGGGCGGAAGAGCGTGGTGATCGGGGACATCTCGGTCTGCCCGAACAGCAGGGCGAAGTCGCAGCCGTAGCCGTCGAGGCACGCCTTGATCTGCGCCTCGGGCATCGGCGCCATCGCGTAGACCGCGCGCCGCAGGCTCGACACGTCCCGCGCCGCGAAGTCCGGGTGGTCGAGCGCCGTCCGGTACATCACCGGCAGGCCGAACACCTGCGTGATCCGCTCGCGCTCGATGGTCTCGAGGAACCGCGCCGGGTCGAAGCCGCGGTGCACGTGGATGGTCGCACCGACGACGACGGCGGGGGTGCAGAACGCGTTGAGCTGCGCGGTGTGGAACATCGGCATCATCGCGATGAACCGGTCCTCGCCGCTCCATCCCGAGTCCAGCGCCGCCGACATCGACTCGAGGTGGATCGCCAGGTGCGTCCCGACGACGCCCTTCGGGAACGACGTGGTGCCCGACGTGTACAGGTAGGACAGCGGCGCGCGGTCCGGGACGGCGACCTCGGGCGGGGAGTCGTCGCTGGTCGCGAGCGCGTCGAGGGTGGTCGCGCCGGGATCAGTGGTGCCGGTGCCGGGGGCGACGACGGTCTCGGCGACGGCCGGTACCCGGCTCGTCGCCTCGGCGATCGTCGCGGCCAGCTGGCTCTCGACGACGATCCCGCGCGCCTGCGAGTGGTCGAGCACGTAGGCGACCTCATCGGGGCGCCAGCCGAGGTTGATCGGCACGCACACCACGCCGACCTTGGCGCAGGCGTAGTAGACGGCGAGGAACTCCGCGCTGTTGCCCGCGGCCAGGGCGAGGGCGTCGCCGACCGCGTAACCGCGGGCGAGCAGGCCGTGGGCCAGACGGTTCACCCAGGCGTCGAACTCGGCGTAGGTCAGCCGTCGGTCGCCGTCGACGACCGCGAGACGGCCGGGGTGGGCGGCCGCCGACCGCGTCAGGGCGTCGCCGACGTTGATCCGCCGGGCCAGGTTGCGCTGCAGGTCCATCGCGAGCTCCCCTCTCAGTAGGACCGCGGCAGGCCCAGGCCGTGCTGGGCGACGAAGTTGAGGATCATCTCCCGGTTGACCGGGGCGATCCGGAGCAGCCGGGCGAGGCCCCAGTAGGGGAGGAGGCCGAACTCGCTGGCCACGCCGTTGCCGCCGTGGGTCTGCATCGCGGCGTCGACCGCGGCGAGCGCGGCCTCGGCGGCGGCGTACTTGGCCATGTTCGACTCCTCGCCGGCGGGCAGCCCCTGGTCGTGCAGCCAGGCGGCCTTGCGGGTCATCAGCGCGGCCAGCTCCGTCTCCACCCGCGCCTTGGCCAGCGGGTGCGCGACCCCCTGGTGCGCGCCGATGGGCCGGCCCCAGACCTCGCGCTCGTTGGCGTAGCGCGCGGCGCGGGCCAGCGCGTAGCGGGCGATCCCGACGCAGAGCGCCGCACCGGTGATGCGCTCGGGATTGAGGCCGTGGAAGACCTGACGGAAGCCCTGGCCCTCGTCGCCGACCAGCGCCGTCGCGGGCAGCCGGACGTCGTCGAAGTGCAGCGTGAACTGCTTCTCGGGGAGCATGACGTCGACGGGCAGCGGGATCTTCTGCAGGCCCGGCGCATCGGTGGGGACGAGGAAGAGGGAGAGCCGGGCGTTGCCGCGCTCGTCCTTCCCGGTGCGCGCGACCAGCAACAGCGCCTCGGCGTCGTCGACCCCGGAGATGTAGTACTTCTCGCCGCGCACGATCCACTCGTCGCCCTCGCGACGGGCCGTCGTCGCCAGCTGGTGGGTGTTCGAGCCCGCGCCAGGCTCGGTGATCGCGAAGACGACCTTCTCCCGGCCGCTCGCCAGCCCCGGCAGCCACTCCTTGCGCTGCTCCCCGGTGCCGTACTCGGCGATCACCGCGGCCGAGATCGCGTGCGTGACCAGCAGCAGCAGCATCGGCGCGCCCTGCGCCGCGGTCTCCTCGCAGACGAGGGCCAGCTCGACGAGCCCGCCGCCCCCGCCGCCGTGCTCCTCGGGGACCGACACCCCGACGAAGCCCGCGTCGCCGAGCGCGTGCCAGAGCTCGGTGCACTCCGCGCCCCGGCGCGCGTGGTCGACGTAGTAGTCACCACCGAACGGCGCGGCGATGTCCGCGACGGCGGCCCGCAGATCGCGGTGCTCGTCGGTCTCCACGAAGTCCACTGCGACTCCCGCCCCGAACGTGATCCGTCGTTCACTCGGAAGGGACCGTAGCGCGTCCCACCGACACTGAGAAGGGGCAACCCGGCGGCGACGCGCTACGCTGCCTCGACACATCGGGTCCGTGAGCTGGGCGGGCGCGGAGCGCGCCCGAGTGAGCCGGGTTCACCACGGCCGAGCCCGACGGTCGGGAGAGGAGCAGGGCGTGACGGCAGCCGAGGGTGGCGCACCGGCGCTCGTCGAGGTCGCCGGCGGCGGCGTCCCCACCGACGCCACCGGTGCCACCGACGACACCGAGCACACCGACGCCGCCGCCCTGCCCGCGCCCGCGACTGTGGCCGCCACCGAGCAGGAGGCCGCCCGCCCCCGCCGCCGTCGCGACCCCGCGCGCAAGGACCGGATCCTCGCCGCCGCCGCCGACCTCGTCGCACGCCACGGCTACCACGCCGTCGGGATGGCCGACATCGGTGCTGCCGCCGGCATCGTGGGCTCGGGCGTGTACCGGCACTTCGACGGCAAGTCCTCGCTGCTCAGCGCGCTGCTGGAGCAGCTCATGGACCAGATGGAGCGGGCCGCCGCCGCCGCCGTGGCCGACGCCCCCGGCGACCGGGAGGCCCTCGGGCGGCTCGTCGGGGTGCACGTGCGCTTCGCGATCGACGAGCGTCGCCTGCTGCAGGTCTACTACCGCGAGGCGCACCACCTGCCCGAGGACGACCTGCGGCGTCTGCGTCGGGCGCAGCGCCACTACGTCGAGGAGTGGGTGATCGCGCTCGCGCCGCTGCGCAAGGAACTCTCCGACGCGGAGCTGCGCGTCGTGGTGCACGCCGCGCTCGGCACCACCCAGGCCGTGCTCTTCCACCACAGCGGCCTGGAGCCCGCGCGGCTCGCCGAGATGCTCGAGGAGATGGCCCGCCGCTGCCTGGGTCTCGAGGGCGCCGGAGTGAATGGCGGATAACTGACCCTTGCGCCACCACGGTCCGGCTCGGGATGCTGCACGTCACACCGCGACGGCGAGGAGGCACGGGTGGACAGTGCGGGCGCGGGCACCACGACCTTCGACGTCACCACGTTGCGCGGGCGCCGGGCGGTGCAGCGCTGGGAACGCACGTCGGTCGGCGACGTCTTCGAGCGGCTCACGTGGAGCTACCCCGACAAGACCGCGATCGTCGGGCGCCCCGGGGCGTTCGCCGACGAGCGCTTCCGGTCCCTGACCTACCGCGAGGCCGACCGCGTCGCGAACCAGGTCGCCCACGCGCTCGCGGCCCGCGGGCTGCGCCCCGGCGACCGCGTCCTCCTGTGCTGCGAGAACTCGGTCGAGGCGTTCCTGACCAAGATCGGGATCGCGAAGGCGGGCATGGTCGTCATGCCGCTGAACCCGAACCTCGCCGAGGACGTCGTCGAGTACCTGATCGGGCACGCCGAGCCGGCGCTCGCGATCGTCGACGCCGAGCTCTGGCCCCGCGTCGCCGCGGTGTTCGACCGCACCGGGCTGTCGGTGGGCGCCACCGTCACGGTGGGCGGTGAGCCCGTCGCGGGCAGTCCGTCGTTCCCCGCGTTCCTCGACGGGCAGCCGGCGGACGAGCCGGACGTGGAGATCCACGGCGACGACATCTGGGAAATGCTGTTCACCTCGGGCACCACGGCGATGCCCAAGGGCGTCATGACGTCGCACGCGTCGAGCTACCTGGCGGCCATGAACTTCGCCCTCTCGCTCACCCGCGGCGTGCGGCTCGAGGGCGACCTGCGCGTCGGCACGTTCCTGCCGATGATCTACCACGTCGGCGACCTGATCTTCACGCTCTCCGCGTTCCTGTCCGGCGGCACGCTCGTCCTGGGGCGCCGCCCGGTGCCTGACCAGGTCGCGCTGGCCGTCGCCGAGGAGGGCGTCACCGCGCTGTGGGCCGGGTCGCCGCAGTTCGTCGCGGCGCTGACCGGCGAGATCGAGACCGCGGGGCACGACGTGAGCAGCCTGGGGGTGCTCGTCTACGGCTGGGGCGCGCTGGCCCCCAAGACCTACCGCGCCCTGCTCGACCGGGCCGGCGACGACCTCGTGGTGCTCGGGATCTTCGGCCAGACCGAGGCCATCGCGTGCCACCGCTTCTGGCCCGCGAAGTGGCCCGACACGTACGAGCGCACCGCGCCGGCCACCAACTACGTCGGGCTGCCCAGCCCGCTGCTGGCCTCCGACGTCGTCGACGAGGTCGGGGGCTCGCTGCGCGACCAGCCCGGGGTGGCGGGCGAGGCGGTGTACCGCAGCCCGATCATGACCGCCGGCTACTACAAGAACGAGGAGGCCACCCGCGAGGCCTTCCGTGGCGGCTGGTTCCACTCGGGCGACAGCGCGGCGGTCGACGAGGACGGCCTGCGGATCGCCGTCGACCGGATCAAGGACATCGTCAAGTCCGGCGGCGAGAACGTCTCGAGCCTGCGGGTGGAGGCCGTGCTCTACGAGCACCCGGGTGTGCAGCGCGTCGCGGTCGTCGGCCTCCCGCACGACCGGTGGGGCGAGGCCGTCACCGCCGTCGTCGTGACCGCGCCGGGCGCGGAGGTCGCCGCGGACGACCTGGTCGCCCACTGCCGCGCGCGTCTCGGTGGCTACGAGACGCCGAAGGCCGTCGTCTTCGCCGACGAGCTGCCCGAGACCGTCGGCGGGAAGATCCTCAAGTACAAGCTGCGCGCCCGCTACGCCGACCTCTACGCCGGCTGATCACCGTGCGCGTCGGGATCAACGTCGGACACTTCACCGGCACACCGCCGCCCGGTCTCGCCGAGCGCCTGCGGGCCGTCGACGAGGCCGGCTTCTCCTCGGTGTGGTTCGCCGAGGCCTACGGCTCGGACGTGTTCACGCCGCTCGCGTTCGCCGCGGCGTTCACCCGCCGGGTGCGTCTGGGCACCGCCGTCGCCCAGATCCCCGCGCGCACGCCCGCCGCCACCGCCATGGCCGCCACGACCCTCGACCACCTCAGCGGCGGCCGGGTCGTGCTCGGCCTCGGCGCCTCCGGCCCGCAGGTCTCCGAGGGCTGGCACGGCGTGCCCTACGCCCGGCCCCTGGCGCGCACACGGGAGTACGTGGACGTCGTGCGCCGGGTCCTGGCCCGGCGCGAGCCGGTCACCTACGACGGCGAGTTCCAACGCCTGCCCGCCGAGGGCACCGGGCTGGGCAAGCCGCTGAAGTCGTCGCTGCACCCGCTCCGGCCCGACCTCCCCGTCCAGCTCGGCGCCGA
The DNA here is from genome assembly GCF_037400275.1 of Actinomycetospora aeridis. Lineage (NCBI taxonomy): Bacteria > Bacillati > Actinomycetota > Actinomycetes > Pseudonocardiales > Pseudonocardiaceae > Actinomycetospora > Actinomycetospora aeridis. Next base: position 404,513 of record NZ_JBBEGL010000001.1, read on the forward strand.
GGGTCCCCGCAACGTCGCGCTCGCCGCGGAGATCGCCGACGGCTGGCACGCGATGTTCTTCGCCCCGGGCTTCGACGACTTCTACCGTGACGCGCTGGCCTCCGGCTTCGCCCGCCGCCCGGGTGGTCGCCCCGAGGACTTCGAGGTCGTCGCGACCGTGCCCGTGGTGCTCGACGACGACGTCGAGCGCGCGGCCGACCGCGTCCGCCCGGAGCTCGCGCTCTACATCGGCGGCATGGGGGCGGCCGGTGCGAACTTCCACCACGACGTGTTCGTGCGCATGGGCCACGGCGCCGCGGCCCGGCAGGTGCAGGAGCACTACCTGGCCGGACGCAAGGACGAGGCGGCCCGCGCGATCCCGACCGAGGTCGTGGAGCAGGTCGCGCTCGTCGGGCCGGTGGGCAAGGTGCGCCGCGACCTCGACCGGTGGGAGGCCACCGTCGTCGACGAGATCGCCGTGCAGGGCCTGCCCGAGGACATCGGCGCGGTGGCCGCGGCGCTGCTGTAGCTCATCTCAGTGCAGGAGGGTGAGCAGGCCCTCGAGGCCGCGCCGGAACGCCGCTCCCACCCTGTCGGCACCGTCGAGCCCGGCGCCGGTCATGGCGCCGTCGCGCATCATGACGAAGTGCGCCGCGGCGTCCTCGGGCCTGCCGCGGCGGGGTGAGTCGCCGAAGACCTGGCCGAACAGGTCGGTCAGGGTGGCCACGTACCAGGCGCGGTGGTCGAGGATCAGCCTGCGGACGGGGTCGGTGGGGTCGGGGTACTCGGCGGCGGCGTTGAGGAACGCGCAGCCGCGGAACGCCGGGTCGGCCAGGTCGTCGGTGACGGCGGCGCCGATCGCCCGCAGCGCGTCGGCCGGTGACGGCGCGGTGTCGACGGCGGCCTGCACCACGGCGCGGGTGCGGTCGTCGACGCTGCTCAGGTACGCGAGGACGAGGTCTTCCTTCGACGGGAAGTGCCGGTAGAACGTCGCCCGCGTGGACGGTGCCTCGCCGAGGATGCGCTCGACCCCGACGGCCCGGATCCCCTCGCGGTAGAAGAGCTCGCCGGCGGTGGTCAGCAGGCGTTCCCGGGCCTCGGAGCGCGCGGGGACGGTCGTTGCCATGGGGTCGACGCTAGCAGAAAGAACGATCGGTCTTGCTGTCCTTGCCGAGGTGTGCCACGGTCTCCCTGAGTAGAGAGAACGGTCTTTCTACATGGAACGAGAGGAACCCGGCATGACCACCACCATCGCTCCCGGTCCGGCGGCCGTCGCGCCGGCGCTGCGACGTCTCTACCTCGCGCGCTCCGGATTCGCCCTGGTCTGGGCGGTCCTGCTGTTCGCGACGTCGTCGAGCGTCGGCGTCGTGACCGCGGTGCTGCTCGTGCTCTACCCGGTGGTCGACGTGGTCGCCGCCGTCATCGACGCCCGCTCGTCGCGGGTCGAGGCGGCCGGTGGGGCGGCGCGCGGCGTGTCCACCGGCCTGGCCGTGAACATCGCGATCAGTGCCCTCGCCGCGATCGGAGTCGCCCTCACGGTCACCTCCGACGTCCCGGCCGTCCTGCGGGTGTGGGGCGCCTGGGCCGTCGTGGCCGGCGTCGTGCAGCTCGTCGTGGCCCTGCGCCGACGGCGGGTCGGGGGACAGGGCGCGATGATCGCCAGCGGAGGGCTCTCCGTGCTGGCGGGCGTGTCCTTCGTCCTCATGGCGTCGGACGCCGGGGCGTCCCTGGTCGCCGTGGCCGGCTACGCCCTGCTCGGCGGCGTCTTCTTCGCCGTCTCGGCGCTGCGTCTCGGCCGGGGGAGGGTGTCGTCAGGAGGTCAGGACCCGGTGCGCGGGTGACGCCCGAGGACGGACGCCGCACCCTCGAGGTAGGCCTCGCGGTACGCCGGGGGCACCCACGCCGCCGTCTGGAACACCGTCAGCTCCGGACGGTCGTGGGTGGCGTCGAGGTGCAGGTGATCGTCAGCTGCGCCGTCGTCGTGCTCGCACCGGGCTCCGGCGTCGTCCGGCATCGCGGTCATGGCATCGCAGGATGCATGCCGCGTCGGCGGGATACCACCTCATTCCCACCGTGTTGCGCGGCGCGACTGAAGGGGAAAGCGGTTGCGGCCGTGGGACGGCGTCGGTGTCGACGCCGATGACCCCGCCGTCGAAGGTGGTCCGGGTCAGCGGGGTCCAGCCGGCGCTGCTGCGTCCGGTGTCGGGGTCGGGGACGGCGACGCGGACCGCGCCGTCGGTCCACCCCGCGTCGACCCTTCTCGCCCGGGTGGCCCTCCCCGCTACCCGGCCGGGCGGCTACGGTCGCTCCACGCGGTGATCGTCACCGCAGGGCACCTCCGGGGGGATGGTGGGCACTCCGGTCCCTGACCCGAGGATCGCGGCCCTGGATCCGCCCCCGTCGGAGCGGCCCCCGAAGCGCTACGACGCCTTCCTGTCCTACTCGCACGCGGCGGACCTGATGCTCGCGCCGGAGCTCCAGCGCGCGTTGCAGCAGCTCGGGAAGCGGTGGTACCGGCGTCGGGCGCTCGAGGTCTTCCGCGATGACACGGGACTCGCGGTCAGCCCCGCTCTGTGGCCGAGCATCTGCGCCGCCATGGACGGATCACGCCACCTCGTCGTGCTCGCCTCGCCCGCGGCCGCGTCGTCGGAGTGGGTCGGCAAGGAGATCGAGCGTTGGCTCGCGACACGTGGGCCGGAGTCGATCCTGCTCGTCGTCACCGAGGGCACCTGCCGGTGGGACGACTCCCGCAACGACTTCGACCCCGACGTCTCGGACGCCCTGCCTCCCGCGCTCTTCGGTGCGTTCGCCACCCAGCCGCTCTACCTCGACCTCGGCTGGGCTCGCCGCGACGTCGACCTGACACTGCGGAACGGGCGGTTCCGCGACGCCGTGGCCGGTCTCGCCGCGCCGATGCACGGCACCACCAAGGACGAGCTGGAGGGCGAGGACGTCCGGCAGCACCGCCGCACCCAGAAGCTGCGGACCGCCGTCATCGCGGCGCTCGCGGTGCTGGTGCTCCTCGTCGGCACCCTCGCGGTGGCGTCCATCCGGCGCGGCCAGACCGTCCAGCGTCAGCTCGACGCCGCCAACGCCGAGAGTCTCGGCGGTCTCGCCCTCGCCCGGTCGGCGTCCGACCCGGACGTGGCGACCCAGTTCGCCCTGCTCGCCTACCGGGCCGACCCGACGAGCCCCGCGGCCCGGGAGGCCGTGGCGCGCAGCTACCTCACCCACCGCGCCGTCGACCGGCTCGTGTCCACCGCACCGGCCACGATCGAGGCCACGCAGGCCTCCCGGGACGGGCGGGTGATCGCCCTGCTGGCCGGCGGCACGGCGCAGGTCCTCACCGACCCGCTCGACGGCGCGGCGAGCTGGACGTTGCCGGACGTTCCGCGCACGGCGCGCTTCGCGCTCTCCGGTGACGGCCGATGGGTGGTCGCGACCTCCACCGACGGTTCCCTGCGGCTGTGGGACACCGTGCGGCGGACCGGACCGGTCGTGCTGCAACCGCCCCGCGCCGCCGCCGGTGGTCCCGGCGCGGCGGTCGTCACGGGAGACGGCAGGCACCTGGTCTACGCGCCTCCGCTCGGCTCGACACCACGACCCGTCCGGCTGTGGTCGCTCCCCGACCTCGCGCCGCTGCCCGACGGCTTCGACCTCCGCCAGGAGCCCGACGTCGACAGCGTGGCGGCCAGCGACGACCTCGAGCAGGTGGTCCTCGCCCGTCCGGGGTCGCGTGACGGCGCCGTCGGTCCGGGCTCCGCCGCGCGCTCGATGCGCACGGGAGCGGTGCTGCGCGAGATCACGCCGGACACCGTCGTGGCGACCGGGATGGAGCTCGGCTGCGACGGCGTGTCCGGTGATCAGAAGATCGTCGCTCGCGACATGGTCACCGGAGCCGAGACGAGGCGCTGGGCGTCGCTACCTTTCGGGCCGACGTGCGGTGCCGGCGGCAGATGGCTCGGTGTCCCGCCGGAGATCAGCGCCGACGGCACACACGTGGTGGAGAGAGCGGGGGGCTATCGACCCGGCAGGGAGTTCGTCCGGATCGCCTCGCTCGTCGACGGGTCGCGGTGGTGGGCCGAGGTGCCTCGGGAGACGGTCGATCAGGTCGGTCTCACGCGGCCACCGGCCCCACCGGCGGTGCTCACGGGCGGGCAGGCTCCGCGGCTGCTCGCCCCCGACGGACGCTCGCTCGCCCTGGTCGAGCTCCATCCGGAGGTCGTCCCGCCCCGGCCGGAGTCGTCGGCGTCGACGTACGTCGCGCTGCCCCAGGTCGCCAGCACCCGCGACGGTCGCTTCCTCCTCAGCCAGCGAGGTCAGGACGTGTCGGTGGTCGACGTCGCGACCGGTCGCGTCCTCGCGGTGAAGGAACGGCTGCTGAGCGCCGACGACCGGAGGGCGCACGGGCTCTTCGTGAAGCGGGATGGCCTGTCCGCGCTCGACGACGTCGGACCGCACTGGGTCCGCACCGAGTTCGCGCTGCCCGACCTCGGCACGACTCGTTCGGACGTCATCCCCTGCACCCCCGGCGCGAACGGCATGAGCGCGACGCGCAGCAGTGGTCTCCTGATCTCCCTCTGCGGGGCGGTCCTCGCGGCGCGGGACGAGCGCACGGGCGAGGTCGTGTCCATTCCGTTGGGAGCCACCCCGCAGGAGCGGGATCGGTATCGCGGCGCCCAGCGCGTGGTCGCTCGTCCGGGTCACCCCGGTCAAGTGGCCATCGACGCTCCCGGCTCTCTCGCGGAGATCTGGAGCCTCACCGAGCAGCGGAGGATCCACGTCCTGCCCGGGCGTCCACCGACCGACGGGATGCAGCGCCTCACCTTCGATCGCAGCGGCGCGCAGCTGTTCGCCTACGACGGTGCCTCGGTCACCGTGTGGGACGCCGACACGGCACAGCAGGTCCGCCCTCCGTTCGCCGCCCCCGACGTGATCGAGATGCGTGAGGTGACCGAGGACGGCTACCTGCTGACCGAGGACGGCGACTCGGGCCTGGTGTTCTGGGACGTCACGCGCGGATCGCGCAGTGGCGTGTTCCCCCTCAGCCAGAGCCTGGACGAGAGCGAGCCCGACGGCCGCACGCTCAGCGCCAACGGGCCGTACGGCTCGACCGTGGTCGCGCTGAACGGACGCGAGTGGTTCGACAACCTCTGCCGGTTGGCCGACCGACCGACGACCTCAGAGGAGGAACGTCTGCTCCCGCCCGGTGCCGACCCGTCGCCGCCGTGCGGGTGACCGCGCACTGAGGCGACGGAGGCGCGGCTCCGGTCACGCGAACGGCCCACCCGGTCCGAAGGCGTGCGCGGCGAAGCGTTCGGCGATGAGCTCGTGGGTGGCGGGGTCGGGGTGCAGGCGGTCGGGCAGGGGGAGCGCGTCGGCGTCGCCCTCCCCGTAGAGCGCGAGTCCGTCGAGCAGGTGCAGGTGCTCGTCGTCGGCACGCTGGGCGACGACGCCGGCGAGTTCGTCGCGCACCACCTGCAGCGAGAGCTTCCCGGTCGGTCCGCTGTTCACCTCGGCCGGGTCGCCGGTGGCCCGGAACCGGACGGTGCCGTCCGCGAAGTCGGGCGCCCCCGGGCCGGGGGTCGTCTCGTGGATGGGGCACAGGATCGGGCCGACGACGAGCAGCGGTGTGGTCGGGTGCGCGTCCCGGACGGTGTCCAGGAACCCGTGCACGGCGGGGGCGAAGGCGCGTCGCCGCATGACGTCCCCGTTGACGACGTTGATCCCGATCTTGACGCTGATGAGGTCCGCAGGCAGGGCCGCGATGACGCGCGCGACGAACGGGTCGAGCATCATGCCGCCGCTGACGCCGAGGTTGACCAGCTCGACGCCGCAGGTCCTGGCGACCAGCGACGGCCACGTCCCCGTCGGGCCGGCGGCGTTGGAGCCCTGACTGATCGAGCTGCCGTGGTGCACCCACACCGGCCGGTCCGCGGGCGGCGCGGGCGTCACGGGGGCGTCGGCACGCAGCGCGACGAGCTCGGTCGGTTCGTGGTGCGGCAGCCACACCTCGAGCCGCTTCTCGCGCGGCGGCAGCCCCGCGAACCGGACCGTGCCCACCGGCCCGTCGTGGGTCTCCACGGTGCCGGTGGCGAGGTCGAGGACGATCGCGCGGCCCCCGCTCGAGTGCTGCTGGTCGGTGGGGACGCCGTCGACGAGCAGGTCGAAGCGCCCGTCGGGACGTGGCGGCATGCCGCGGAACGAGGTGGTGGTGCGGTGGGCGTCGATCTCGACGACGGTGGCCGAGGTCCGCAGCACGAGCCGGACCCCCGCCGGGCAGGACTCGGCGCTGAGCACCTGCGGGTCGGCGCGCGCCCGGGCCCAGGCGGGCAGGCGGTGCGGGCGGATTCCGCGGTCGGTGGTCTCCAGCTCGACCGCGCCGCGCACCAGGTCGGCGGTGATGGGCGTGGCGGTCAGCTCAGGCACGGCGGTGTCCCTCCGGTAGGGAGTCGAGGGCGTCGAGCACCCAGGTCCAGCTCTGATCGGGTCGCGCTCGCCGTGGCTGAACCCGCCGGCGAGCCCGAGGTGCACAAAGCCCCCACGGTACGGCGACTGAGCGGAATCCCGCCGCGCTGGTGGACGCGTTGGTTCACCCCAACGGCCCACGCTGATGTCACGCGCTGCTACTAGCGTGATCGCGCGCGGCCGGTCTGCTCGCCTCCCCGCACGCCGTCGCTGCTGCGGCGTCTCCTCCCCGATCGGAGCGAACCCATGACTGCGGTCATCCCTGCGTCGCCGCTCGCTCCGGGCGTCGGCCCATCGACGCCCTCGACCACCGGGTCGAGCACGACGACCCGTGCCCGACGTGCGTCCACCATCTCCGTCGACCCCGCCCTCGGGTACCGCGCGGCCGGACCACTCCCGATCGCGATCAACGGCGACGACGATCTCTTCCTCGCCGACGGCAGGGTCTACCGCCTCCGACCGAACGGCACCGGGACGGTCGTCGTCGGGCAGCGCGCGGGCCGGTGGGACGGCAAGACCGACGAGCTCGCCAAGGAGCTCTACTACCCCGGGCGCCCCGCCTTCGACGCCGCCGGGAACGTGTACGTCCCCGACAGCTGGAACCACGTGATCAAGAAGATCGCGGTCGACGGCACCATCAGCGTCTTCGCCGGTCGGTGGTTGGCGCGGGGCAGCGGCCCGGGTGTGCTCGACGGTGACGGCGGGCCTGCGACGGCGGCGGGACTCAACCGCCCTCGGGCCGTCGCGGTCGACAAGGACGGCGTCGTCTACATCGCCGACACCGACAACCGGTGCCTGCGCAAGGTGGCGCTCGACGGCGTGATCTCGACGATGACCTGGACCGCCGAGGGTGATCTCGGCGCGGGTGGGGGCACGGTGACGTGGGCCCGGGGTCTCGCGATGAACGCGGCGGGCACGGCGCTCTACATCTGCGACACCGCCAACCACCGGGTCCTGCGCCTCGACCTCGCCGCGAAGAAGCTCCGGCGGGTCGCGGGCGGCAACGGCAGCGGCCCGGCCGGCGACGGCGGCCCCGCGGACCGGGCCCAACTGAGCTGGCCGGTGGGCGTGGCCCTCGACGGCGAGGACAACCTCTTCATCGCCGACACCTCCAACCACCGGGTGCGGATGGTGACCCCGAAGGGCGCCATCTCGACGGTCGCCGGTACCGGCTCTCCGCGCGACGCGGTTGGGGCGGACCGCGCGTCCGCGACGGCCGTGGCTCTCGCGAACCCCACCGGGGTCGCGGTCGACAGCCGTGGGTCGCTGTTCATCACCTGCTTCGGCGCGCCGGACATCCGCCGCGTCGACCTGCCGACGTTCTCGGTCCCGACGGCGACGGCCTACGACTTCGGCACCGGGGCGTTCTCGGTCCTCGCTCTCGTGTGTCCCGACGTGATCCCGGGCGCGAAGCCCGACGAGGCGCAGCGCGGCAACCTCGTGTCGCGGCACGCGCCGTACCGGAAGGGCGGAGGGTGGGCGCTCACCCTCGTCGTCGACCCGCCGAAGCGCACCGCGGGTCGCTACGTCGTCGTCACCCTCTACGCGGGGGACGGCACGCAGCAGGAGATGTTCTTCCGCCTGGACGACGCGGCCCTGAAGGGACAGGTCGACGGCAAGGTGGTCGCCCTGCCGGACGGGTCGACCCGCTTCCAGCACACCGTGGTCTTCACCCGCGACGCGACGGGGACGTGCCGCCTCTACCTGGACGCCGCTTCCGTCGACCCGGTCGAGCCGGCGGCGGTGTCCACGGCGGACGTGTCGAGCACGGCGCCCCTCGACCTCGACCGCATCCTGCCGGTCTCGGGCACCGCACCCCAGGACCAGGAGCCGGGCGACACGACCCGTGGTCTCGTCCGCGCCGCGTTCCTCTGGGCCGGCGCCCTCTCCGCGACCGACGTCGTCAACGTGACGAGGCTCGTCACCAACCCGCGCATCAACGTCGCGCCCTCACCCGAGGTCGCTCCGACGTACGCCGCGACGGTGTCCTACGCGCCACCGACCAGCGACGACGTCGGCTACACCGTCACGACGACCGGGACGACCGCGATCGTGACCCCCGAGGGGAAAGCCGTCTCGAGGTCGTCCACCAAGACCGGAGAGCTCCAGCCCACCCTGCGCGAGATGAAGCGCCGGGCCGCGAAACTGATCACGAACTTCGACGTCGACGACACCCAGCTCGCGACGTACCGCTTCGGTCCGTTGGAGCCGAAGCCGGGCACGACGTCGTCGACGATGACGGTGACGGGACTGCCCGACCCCGACGAGGCCCCCGGACCCACCAACAAGGAGACGACGGAGACCGAGACGTTCGTGTTCGGCGCCCCGCGGGACCCCGGCGACGTCCACTGGACGACCTACCGCGACGCCGGCAAGGAGAGCGGCGACCTCGTGGATGCCGCGCCCGAGGCGGCCGACTGCCGGTGGGAGTGGAACGACAACCCGGCGTTCTCGTACTTCCGCACCGATCTCGACGTGGCCGCGCTGCCCGGCGAGAAGTGCGTCGGCGCGTGGCACCTGCGCGGGCGGGCGCCGGGCAGCATCCGGTTGGGGCGGGACCTCTCGCCGACCGGCAACCACCTGCCCCCGGAGCAGGTCCTCGACCCCGCAGACCTCGACACCGTGCTGCCCTTCTACGTACAGACGCAGCGCGGCGTCGACTGGTGCTGGGCGGCGACGTCGGTGTCCGTGGCCACCTTCTACCGGCGTGGGCGCCGGGTGCCGAGTCAGGAGGACCTGGTCACGGCGAGTGCCCGGGACCTGGCGTGGAGCTTCTGGACCCAGGCCTTCGACGCGCCCCTCGGCGCCGGCGCCGTGCTGGGCGAGCACAACCCGGAGAAGTTCGACTACCCGAACCGGGTCACGCCGCCGTTGACGAGACTCGGGATCTTCGCCGAGGTCGTCGAGCGTCAGGATCTGAAGGGCGCCCGCGATGCCGTCCGTGAGGGACGGCCCGTCCTGGCTCGGCTCACCTGGGAGCGGTCGAGTCCGACGGCACCGGATCCCGGCTCCCACTTCGTCGTGCTGACGGGCACCTATACCGCTCGGGCCGAGGGCAAGCAGCCCGAGCCGATGCTCGTCGTGTCCGACCCCTTCCACGGCGTCACGGCGCAACCCGAGTCCACGTTCCCGGCCTCCTATCACCAGGGTGCGTCGTGGCAGGACACCGTCTACACCCGGCCGGCCTGGGCCGCGGACACCTGAGGAGACCGCCGTGCCCATCGCCGCCGCTGCCCCACCCGCCCCCAGCCTGGAGGTCCTGACCCAGCACGTCGTGCCGCTGCACCTCGATCCCGGCACCGAGATCGTCGGGATGCCCCATCCCGTCCACGACCTCGGGGTCGAGGAGCTACTGGCAGGCCGCGGTCTCGAGGCCGCCGCACTGGTCGGGTGGCGCCACGTTGTGCGCTCGGACCGCGGCGGGCACCAGGTCGTCCAGATCGGTGTCGACAGTGGGGACGGCACCCACCGGCTCGACCTCATCAACGCCGGCGACCACGTCGACAACCTCGTGGCCCTGCACGACGAGGGGCCGACCCCGGCCTTCGAGGCGGACTACCGGTTCGGCCTCCTGCGCGTCCCGGAGTGCTACGTGCTCGCGATGTGGTTCTCGGGTGTCGACCACGACCACGAGTTCCTCGTCCCGCTCGCCCCGGTGCACAGCAACTTCGCGCCGAACCAGACCTACGAGAAGGACGAGTTCGTCCGCCTGCTCGAGGCCACCGCCCGGCAGCGCACCGGCGTGCCGGTCCCGGGGGACGACCTCGCCCTCGTCGAGGGCATCGGTCCGCAGATCGCCGACCTCCTCGGGCAGCACGGTGTCGAGACCTTCGCCGACCTCGCGGCGAGCGACCCCGGCGCCCTCCGGGAGATCCTCACCCGTGGCGGCCCGCGCTTCAACCGTGCCGACCCCACGACGTGGCCGGATCAAGCGGCTCTTGCGGCCGCGCAGCGGTGGGAGGCGCTGGAGGAACTGCAGCGACGGCTCACCTGATCGCGAGGGAGCCCGGCGCCCGCGTCCGGCTCACGAACGTCGTCGACGGAGGTGGTGTGTGGAGAACGTGCCGATCCGCGGTGCCGCCACCGTCGCGGCAGAGGTGGCCCGCGTGCGCGAGCACTGGGCCGCGGACGCCCTGTACGAGGCCTGGGGTGCTGCGCACGACCGCGCCCGCGTGCGGGCGCTGCTCGGTGGGCTGAACGAGCCGGGGCCGATCGCTCTGCGGTGTCGTCTGCGACACCTGCTCGACCCCGGTCGGCCGGGGATCGGCGAGGGCGCGCTCGCCGTGGAACGGGCGCGCTGGGACACGATCCTGGAGCTCGAGACACGCGGCGACGTGCTCCTGCGCATGGGACCGGAACACGCCTCGCAGGCCCGCGCCGCGTTCGACGAGCTGGCCGGCCGGGAGCTCACACCGTCGCACCGCGTCGTCACCGTGAACGCGCTGCTGGGTCTCGCCGAGATCGCCCGCCAGGTCGACGACGCCGGCTCGTGCGCCGATCTGCTCGAACGCGCCGCCGCCCTGGCCGACATCGACGGCTACCGATTCGGCCGGGTGCGTGCCCTGGTGTCCCTGGGGTACGTGGAGATCGTCACGCTGTCCTCGGCGACCGCCGCCGCGGAGCGGTTCACCGAGGCCGCGGGTCTGGCCGAGCAGATCGGCGACCGGCTGTACCGGGCCAACGCCGAGCTCGGTCTCGCGGAGTGCCGTCAGCGCCTGCGCGACCTCGACGCGGCGCGGGGCCACGCCGAGCGGGCCCTGACGGTGTTCACCGCGCTGCGCAGTCCCGGCGGGATCGGCAACGCGGCCTCGAAGCTCGGCGAGATCCGGTTGCTGCTCGGGGACCGGGCCGGTGCGCGGGGGGCTCTGGAGAAGGCAGCGGAGGCGTTCGACGCCGACGAGGTCGGGCTCGGGCGGATCGGCACGCTCGATCTGCTCGGAGATCTGGCGCTCGCCGATCGCGACGTCTCCGCGGCGGTCCGCCATCACCAAGAGGCCTTCAGGCTCTCGGACGAGGTGCGCTTCCCTCGGGGGCGTGCCAACGCGCTGGCCGGGTTGGCGCAGGCGGCGCGAGTGGTCGGCACGTGGCCCGAGGCACGCACGCTCGGAGAATCGGCCCTGTCCGCATTCCGCGAGCTCGGGGATCCACTCGGGGAGGCCAACGCACTGGAGGGGCTGGCCCGGTGCGCTCTGGAGCAGGATGATCTGGCTGCGGCGGTGGACGCCCGGTTCACGGCCGTCCGCACGATCGAGGCGATGCGGGCAGATCTCGAGCGCCACGACCTCCAGGCGGAGTACCGCGCACGTTTCGAACCGACCTACCAACGAGCCGCCCGGACCGCCCTCGACGCCGACGACCCCGTCGCTCTGCTGTGGCTCCTCGAGTGCCTGGCCGGTCGGCGCCTGGCCGGACTGATCGAACGCGGCGCGGCGGACCTGGGCGCTGGACCCGCGGAGCTGCTCGGGCAGCTGACTGCGCGCGCCGACCGTTCCTGGCGCGAGCCGCCGGTGGACCCGTGGCTGGATCGGCGGACGCGTACCGTGCGCAAGGTCGGCGCGCTCGCCATTGCGGGGACGACGGCCGAGCCCGCCGCGGTGGCGCTCGAGGACCTGATAGCCAACCTCTACCTGCCGCCGCCGGCGAGCGTGGCGCCGCTGATCGAACCCTTGCCTGCCGGTTGCCATCTCCTCGTCGTCGAGATCGGGCTGACCGACAGGGCGCAGTGGGTGTACCGCGACGGCGAGGGTGCCCTGACCTGCGGGGAGCGTGACCTCGGCCCACTCGGCGCGTTGCTCGACCTCCTCGAGGGACCGGAGGCCGCTGGACTGTTCCTGGCCGACCTCGCTCCCCTGGCGGAGCTCGTCCCCGTGGCGTTGTCGTGCGTCCTTGCCGCGTCGGAGGGCCACCGGCTGCTCGTCGTGCCGGTGGGCCGAGCTCGCAGCGTCCCCTGGACGGCCGTGCCCGTGGCCTCGAGTGTGCTCGGCGAGCGTGCCCAGGTCGCCGTGTGCCCGTCGCTCACGGTCCAGCGGGCGTTGCAGGAACGTCAGAGGAGCCGCGTCCGCCCGGCACAGCCGGTCGTCGCGCTCTGGCGCCATCCCGAGCTCCGAAATCATCGGCTGGACGGCTTCGACGGCGAGCCGACACTCGTCGTCGATCACCTCACCGACGCCGCGGCCGTGCGTGCCGAGCTCGACCACGCGACGGCAGATCTCCTGGTGGTCGCCGTCCACGGGCGTCCGTTGCCGGGGGGAGGTCACTATCTGGACCTGGACGGCGACGCGGTGCTCGCCCAGGCCGACTGCATCGCCGTGCGCCCACCACGTCGCGTCGCACTCGTGAGCTGCTGGGGCGGGTACACGCCGGGGGCCGGGCCGGACGCCGATCCGGTCAGCATCGCCGCTCTGCTCCTGGCCGCCGGGAGCGACGAGGTGCTCGCCACCACCGCGCAGCTCGGCGACTCCGCGCACGCCACACGATTCGTCGAGATGACGTTGCACGCGATGTTCACCGGCGACGCACCGGCGGCCCTGAGCCGGTCGGTACGCAGGTTGCTCGGGCACCCGGACGTCCGTCGACAACCGGTGCGGCACTGGGCGCCGCTGCAGATCTTCGGGACGTTCTTCGACGGAGGATCGCGTGACTGACCTGCCCTACGAGCGAACTCACCCGCGAGCCTTCGCGTGGACCGACAAGGCCTTCGATCTGCTGCAGTCCGGCGAGCTGCGCGGCGAGGTCCATCGCCGTGCCGGGTTGGAGACCGCCGTGGTGGCCGGCTCCTGCCCCCGCTGCACCCACCAGTTCCGGTTCGAGACGTCGCGAGACGCCGTCGTCACCGGAGGCGGCGGAACGCTGGCCACGCGGGACGTGGTGACCGACGACGGCGAGTTCGTGCCGATCGACGTGTCGTGCCGGTGCGAGGGGACTCACGACGGCCGCCTCGAGACCGAGCACGGGTGCGGGATCCTCTTCCGCATCGAGGTGCGCCCGGACACCCACGATGGCTGACCGCTATCGCCGGCCGCGCGAGGACGACCGCCCCGATCCCGTCACCGCGGCGGAACGCGTCGAGTTCGACGCGCTGTCCGAGACCTCGCTGGACTCCGTGACGGCCAGCGCCGAGCGGTGGCGCAACGGCCTCGCGGGGTTGACCACCGTGGTCACCGGCGCGCTCCTGATCAAGGGTCCGGCGAACGCCGCCGACGTCCCGGTCGGCTGGCGGATCGCCCTCACCATCCTGTTCGGGGTCGGCATCGCCGTCAGCGTGTCGGGACTCTGGCTCGCGCTGCGGGCCGCCGCCGGGGTTCCGGCGAGGATCCGGTTCGACGACCTGCGTCGGAACTACGGCACCGTTCGCCTCTACAAGCTCGCGCTGGCCGAGCGCGCCGCCACCGACCTCGGTCGAGCCCGAGCCGCGGCCCTCGTCGCATCGCTGCTGCTCGCCGCCGCGGCCCTGACCTGGTGGTGGGCGCCACCGGACCCGACAGCGGCGCGGTCCGTCACCGTCACCCACGGAACAGCGCGGAGCTGCGGAGTCGTCGTCGAGAGCGACGCAGCGGGCCTCCGCCTCGCGGTGAGGAACACGCCGACTCACCTCACCATCCCCTGGACAACGGTCACCTCGGTGAGACCGGGTCCCTGTCCCTGAATCCGGCGCGGGGTGATGCGCTCGGAACCCCGTTCATCGCCTTGGCTCTCAGGGCTTTCTCCTGAGTGCCCCATCGTCGAGGACGAAGTCGGCCACCAGCGCGTTGAGTTCAGCGTAGAACTCCGAGAGCCGGTCGGGGTCCAGTGCGATCTCTGCCGGTAGCTCCACACGGGCGGATCGCAGTCCGGGGATGGTCGGCGTCATGATCTCGGCCGGCGTCTCGTCCCCGAACGGCGACGCGGCAACGCTGTGGATCTGTCCGCTGTCGTCGTGATAAATCGTGGCCCACATGAGGTGATCCCTACGGTTGAATGACGGAGAGTGCCACGGAGAAATTGTAGACCGTCTCCTGGCCACGATTCCAGATGGCGAAGCCGGCGTAGGTGTTGGTGAAGACCAGATCTCCCTGGACCAGGGGAATCGACGTGATGATGATCTCCGGCACCCCGAGGCTGTGCGTCCGGTGCACCGTGCTCCCCGGCCCCTGAGGCGTGGCGGGATTGCAGGACGCCTGGACAGTCCCGGTCCGATATCTCGCATCCGGACCGTAGGACAACCATTGATAACCGTTGGGCGGTATGGTCAGGGTCCAGTACTGGATCTGATGGAAGACGCTCGCCATCGTTCCCCCCAGGATTCTCTCGAGCTCCTGTCGCGGAACGCTAGCCCTATTGTCCGCGGTCGACACTACGCCGTCCAGGCTATTCAGCCGGCCGTGCGCGGAGCTCTACGCGCCGTGACAGTTCCCTTTCCAGGGATGCTCGGTGATTGCTCGAGAAGTGATCGTCGTCAGGTCGCCCTGATAGGGACATCGAAACCAACGCCGATATTCGACGCAAACAGTTCGCAGAGGACGAAGACGCCGAAACGAGCCCAGCGACGCCCGACAGCTCCCGCACCGACGTCGCTGGCTGGGAGTGGTACCGACCGCTAGCGTCCCGCGCCGCGCGGTCCACGCCGGTGGGCGCCTGCCGCCCCGCGCCGTTCGGAGAGGTCGTCGGCCGCTCGTTCCGCGGGCCTGCAGATCGTCTTGTCGAAGGACCGGAGCAGCCCGGCGACGGTGCGGTACTCGACGAGGCCGAGGACCCAGTCGTACTTCCAGTAGTCGTCGAACATGGCGTAGAGGGAGGCGCCCCGCTCCAGGAGGGGGACGACCGGCACGGCCAGCCGCGGGACGATCGCCTCGAGTTCCTTGGGGAGGCTGGCCGGGTCGGTGAGGTCCGCGACGATGAAGCGGGCGAGATGGGCCAGGGTCGCGATGGTCTCGGTGAAGTCGCGACTCGCCGGTCGCTCGAAGTCGAAGATGACAGGCACGTAGCCCCGGTCACGCAAGGCGTCGCGCACCGCGAGCAGGACCTCCTTGCGGCGCGGCGTGAAGCGCCCGAGGATCAGGACGACCTTCGTGGCCAGCACGTCGATCGCGGCACGGATGGTCTGGTTGGCGATGATCAGGTGGAGGAACTGGGCGATCTGCAGATCGTCGACGGTCACCTGGGGCTCGCTGGGGCGAGTGATCACCAGTCCGTCCTGGCGAGCGTCAGTGAGGTCCACCTCCCAGGCGGACACGCCATAGACGGCGGCGCCGGTGAGATCGGCGCCCGCCAGGTCGGCGGCCACCAACCTCGCGTGGACCAGATCGGCCTCGCGGAGGTCGACGCGCCGGCCGGTCATCTCGTCCGCGTTGGCCATGCGCAGGCGTGTGCCGCGCAGCGTGGCGTCCGTGACGTCCGCCCACCGCAGGGTCGCCGCGCCCATGTCCGCGTTCTGTGCGTCGGCGCGCACGAGCGTGGCGCTCGTCAGTACGCAGCCGGTCAGACTGGCGTCCCGGAGGTCGGCGTCGGTCAGGTCCGCCTCGATCAGCATCGATCCGTCCAGACGCGCCCCGCGGAGATCGGCGCCGCGCAGGTCGATCTGGTTGAGGTCGGCGCCCGTGAGTTCGGTCCGGTCGGTGGGTGCACGGCCCGGTACGACCTGGTTGAGCACACCGGTGATCAGCGCGTTGAGGTCGTCCTCGAACCCGTCGCTGCCGTGGCGCTCAGCCGACAGGTCCGGCCGGGTGTCCGGATGCGCCGCGCGCCACGCGTTCCAGTCGTGCACCCCGCCGCGGAGGATGGCGAGATGCTGCTGATCCGCCATGGGCACGAGCCTACGGCGGTCGACGTCGAGTGCGTGCTCGGTCGGGGTGACTCGTCGCGGGTGTTGCCGGCGACGTGGAGGTTGAGTCTCCATGGTCGTCTGCGAGTCGCTCGGTTGCGACCGCGGTATCGAGTCGCTCCGCGCGCTTCATGAGAGTCGCGCGCTTGATTCCGTCGGGAGCTTTCTTCGCTTCGGCTTGCAGGCGCCTGACGAGAGTGATCCGGTCGATGCCACGCGAGACGGTAGTTCGGTGAATCGCGTTGAACTGGGACTCACGAAGACCTGCAAGCTCCAGGTCAGGGGTGGCCGTCACCAGCTCATAGAGTGCTTCTCCGTTATCGGTGGTCACGGGGTCGGCCCACCGGCCAACGGCTTCACCTTGCAGTAGGTCAACGACCAAGCTCAGGAACGCCTTGATGGAGTCGCCGTCGTCGACCGGCCGCCGGGCCCACTCTTCGAGCGCGCCGCGTATCTCGGTCGCCTCGGCGTTGAAGAAGCGCACATGATCACGCACGAGCGTAGCCAGGAAGTCGTACGGACGCTGCTGAGCGGCCGGAATTACCTCCGAGGGGACGGCGGCGAGCAGGACCGATGCGGCGTGCACGCGCTGGAAACACCACAGCAACGTGAACCAGTCCCGGCGCACGTTGCCAATGGAGTCGAAAGGTGAATCCCGGGATCGTTGAAGCGTTTCGCCTTGCGATCGATCGGGCGCCGTTGAGTTGCTCGCCTGCTCTCGGCGAGATTGCACGAGGGCCCTCAGCCGGTCGCGGGATGCGGCAACCTCACCGGTCGTCAGGTCGGCGTGCACTGCGCGTGCGAGCTCGTAGAACTGCTGGCCGTGCGCCCGCCGAGCGGTGGCCACCGATGCTGCTGATGCGGACGCGGAGAGTAGAGCCACACCACCAGCAAGGAGCCCCAACAAGGCGGGCGTCCAGCCCGTGGTGAAGCGAGGTGCAGACGGCCACAGGCTCTCGGGCAACAACAGGACGACGAGCAACACGGCGGGGGAGACCAACGCTATGAAGCCGACTCCCGCCAGTATGCGTCGTTGGAATTAGCCGGGGGTGGTGTGCGGAGGTGGAGGCGCCGCACTCTGTCGCGAGCCGCCACCGGATTGCAGTCTCCACCGTGGACCCCGGTTACGTAGCAGGCCCGCCACGGTGAACAGCTTCCTCCCGTGAGTCGAGGAACTCTGCAGCGACGCGCCGGGCGTCGGTCAGGTCTCAGCTGCTCGCGCCTCTGCCGGATCACGGGTCGACCAGCGAGACATCGAGGTGTGGCAATCCTTGGACACGGGACACATCGGCTGTCCGCGTCCGGGCGTGGCTCACGCAATCGTGCGCTCCTGAGCGGTCGCGACGGCCGGACGGCGCCGCATTCCGAGCGCAAGCAGCCCTACACGCCCCGAGCGCCCCCGGCAGGATTCGAACCTGCGACACCGGCTTGAGGAGGACTGCCAACCGCGTGTACTGGGCCTGCCACCAGCGACTACGCAGGCGTGAAGCGCCGCAAGACCGGCACCCGCGGCAACGTGTGACCCCAGTTCGCACCCAAACCCACACCCCGGCAGAGATCGCTTGTTGGTATCTCGAGAGGGCCGCGGGCCCGTCACGACCGGTCCGCAGCGCCCGGGGGCCGAGCCTCACCGCCGCTCCGGGACGCAGGAGCCACCGCATAACACTCGCTGCGCCAGCGCTACGTCCTCCCGTGGGATCGGAGCGCTTCACCCCAGGCCTCCCGCCGCTCCGCCGGTGATCACTCACCCGCGAGCCCACCGGCAGACCCTCGCCCGGCCCCGACACCACGCCGGAACCGCCGTACGACCTGGGGAAGTTGATCTAGCAGGAGCGGGGAGGTTCAGCTAGCGCCATCAGGGGGCCGTACCCCGCCCACGTTGCGGTCTCTTCGTACACGACGTCCGCCCGATCCCACGTCATGCGGGTTCGGGCCAGACGGCGTAAAGCCGTTCGTGCGTCAGGGATTGAGGCCCCTTGTGGGGGGTTTGACACCTCTTGACGGGCCCTTTCGGTGTTGCGGGAGCTGTCGGTGCTGCGGGGCCGTGCGGTGTTGCGGGCGTTGTCGGTGCTGCGGGAGCCGGCGGTGCTGCGGGCGTTGTCGGTGCTGCGGGCCCTTTCGGTGTTGCGGGCCCTTTTGGTGTTGCGGGAGCTGTCGGTGCTGCGGGCCGGTGCTCTTGAGCAGTCCCTTGGTCGGGGAGAGTGTCGCCCGCGACGAAAGGTGCGTCGACGCTGAAGTCGACGCGCGGAGCGCCGCGGGCTGTGTCGGCTATCGGATAGTAACGTCGAGTAACAATTCCCCTTCACAGCGGCGACGGGGACCAATCCCGCCCGCTCGGCGCCGCTCGAGTGTCGCCGACGCGCTGGTCGAACGATCGCAGGTCGCGGAGTACGTTGTTTACCTGGTCTGGCGGGGTCGGCCCTCCATGGACCTCAGGGTGCAGTCGGTCGAGAGTCAGCCAATACTCCGCTCTGTCGTGCGAATCCGGCCAACCGACGCGCAGACTGTCGATTCGGGCTGCATAGATCGCGGCGCTGAGCTTGGTCTGCACCCGCAGTTGGTCGAGCATATCCACGGGGTCCTCCGCCCGGCATTCTTCGAGGGCGCCGACTAGCCGTGCGTGTGTGGTTCCCATCCGGGAGGGACCTGGCCCTCGCCCACGCATCCGGATGGTCTCGTTCGTGACCTCGGCGACCAGCGTCGCCACCACTACTTTCACGAACTCCTTCAAAGGGCTCTCGCCAGTAGCTGCGCCAGCTAGCGCCGCGCCAACACCGCCACCGACGACGACTGTGAAGCCGACGCGCAGTGCGACCGAGACCCGTTCCCAGATTTTGGTCGTCTCCTGGGAGGCCGCGGTGCTGAGCTCTGAGCGGAGTTCTGTTAGGCCGGACTTCGCCGCCTCCAGGCTCTCCACCAGGTCGTCATCCGAGAACTCCGTGAGGAGCCGGTGGAGCTTTGGGCCTGCGCCCCGAGCGCCCATCGTCGCTGCGACCGTCGACCATGGCACACGGTCGAGGACCTCGGCATAAGCTCGGACGCCCGCTCGGTAGTCCGCTGAGCTGGGACTGGGCGTCTCCCGGAGGAATCCCAGGACGCGATCGATGACCTCGAGAGCGTCGGAGCGGATCTGCTCGAGGAGGCGATGTGAACGCCCGGGGTTCCCCTCGTGGGTCGACTGCTCCCACTCGTCGCTGGAATAAAGGAGCTGGGTCGTCGGACCGACCAGACCGTGCCCATCGGATGGCGTGCGGAGGGCACGCGCAAGGCTCTGAAGGAGATCGACGTCGGGGTTCGAGAGTCCCTGGGCCAGCTCGAGGAGTGTGTCCGGGAGGTGGCGGCGCACGTCGGCTAATCGCCCATCTCTGACGCCCTCCGCCCAGCCAGCCCCCTCCATGATGGCCTGCGCCGTGCCCATGGAGATCGCCTCGCGGAGTTCGAGGCAGAGGCGGTGACTGTCGAGACGACCGAGCTCGACTTCGAACATGAGCTCCTCCGACCCACAGTCTGGTGTTGACCATCGTAGACCGGGCTCGGGGATGTTGAGTGCGGTCGAGTTCGCGGCGCAGCCGCGAGAGAGCAGCCTCTTGTGCAGGTACCACCTCGAGCCATTGTGGGCGGAGCAGGTCGGGGCGGGTGAAGGTCACGAAGATGTGGGTCACGAGTTGCTCCTATGTCAAGCCGCCGCAGGCTGCGGCGCGGCGACGGTGGTGTTTGGCGGTTGGAGAAGGTTTGAACACGACGCGCGCGAGGCGTCGCTCGAGCGCCCGTAGGGCTTCCATGGTTGTGTCGCCTCCAGCGCGTCGTCGCTGGTAGTAGGCGTATCCAAGGCTGTCGAGCAGCCGAGCCTGGGTGATCGCGATGCGGTGCAGGGCGACGTTGAGCTGCCGGTTGCCGCCGCGGGCCAGCCGGTGACGGTTGGTGCGCCCGGACGAGGCCGGGATCGGGGCCACGCCGGCGTGCATGGCGAAGCAGGCCTCGGAGCGGAACCGGCCTGGCCGGGCGGTCTCCCCGACGATCTTTGCTGCGCTCAACGGGCCGCAGCCGGGCAGCTCGAGCAGTCGGGGCGCGGCGTGCCGGGTCGCGGTGGTGATCTCGCGTTCCAGCGCCCGGATACGCAGGGTGCGCTCGCGGATATCGGCGATGAGCTCACCGGCGAGCCGGGCCAGCATCCCGCTGTGATGATCGGCCAGTCGCGCGGCGAGCGCGTCGAGCAGGCCGACCTCGCCCAGGCGCCGCGCCGGCGGGTCGAGGCCGGGGTCGAGCTCGTGGAGGTGACAACGCAGTCGGTTCTGCATGCGAGTGCGCTCGGCGACGAGGTCCTCGCGGTGATCGACCAGCAACTTCAGCTCGCGGGAGGCCGGGTCGTGCTCGGCCACGGGCAGGTCGGGCTCGCGCAGCGCGGCCCGCGCGATCGCCAGCGCATCGATCGGGTCGGACTTGCCCCGCGTTCGCGCGCTCTGGCGTGCGCCGGCCATCAGCTTCGGGGGCACCCGAACCACTCGCTGTCCCGCGCCCAGCAGGGCGCGCTCCAAGCGGGTCGAGACGTGCCGGCGGTCCTCCACCGCCCACATCCGCTCGCCAGGTGCGTGCTGCCCAGCCCAGCCGACTAACGCGCGGTGCCCGGCGTCGGTGGCTTTGACCGTGCGTTGAGCCAGCTCGCGCCCGAGATCGTCGACCACGACCGCGGTGTGGGTGTCCTTGTGGACATCGATTCCGACCGTGTCAGATGAGCCCCGGTAGTGGCCATAAGAGTGCCGGGTCGTCGGGGGTAGCGCTCGGCGTGATGGGCGCAAAGGTCAATGCCTTCGTGGCGATAGGTCAGGGGTCTAGCCACGCCAATGTCTTTGCTATCTCGATCATGCGAGACGCGTCAACTTGGCTCTTGCTCCTCGGGGAGGGCGCTGCTCTGGCCGGGGGTTGGGGTGCCTCCAATGGGGGTGTCGGTGCCGGCTTGACGTCGCTCGAGTCGGAATCCTCAGACTCAACATCGTCGGGAACCCCTCCGACGAGGTACCAAAGTAGGAGGTCGTGTAGCTCTGCGGCCGCAGCATCGTTCATGCATTCAGCCTCGTAGAATACGCCTCCGATGTTTATCGCAATAGTTCGAGAGAAGATAGGTTGGTCCTGCTTTGACACGAATGCGATCGCGTGAATCTGTCTGTATAGGACTGACAGGAATGCCGCTCGTCCGGTAGAGTGAGCCGTGTCAAGTAGGAGGAGGCGAAGGTTTGTTACCCCAACCAGTGCAACGCCGGTGCTGGTGCTGCTGAAGACGCCGCTAATAGCTTCTCCTGGCATAAGGCTGTCGCGGACAACGTCCACCTGAACCGTGTTGGAGTACTTCAGCAGCCGCTCTTGAGGAAAGGATTCTGCCACTCTTGCGTCCCTTCTGTCTTAGCGGTGGGTCGCATCGAAAGAGAATGCTCGGCGACTATCTTTCAGTGGTCTTGGGGGCTGCAGGTGAAGTTCGGAAGAGTGTTAGGATGCGTAACAATCTTTGCGTCCCGGCGCAGTTGATTCACCCTAGACGTCTCGCAACCTTGGGCGCTTCGTGGGTCCTTTCTCTCCGTCGTGCGGCCTGTCGACTTAGCTTTCCCTGCTTCCGGCCTACTGAGTGTCTTTGGTGCGACGCACGGTGCCGGCTCGCCTGACTGTTCTGCAGTCTGCCGGAAACAGTAAGTACCAGCGACTCGGCGTTGTTAGCGAGTTGAAGCGTGAAGGACGACACTAATCGTTCAAGGGCGAGATCTTTCCTTGTAGGAGTCGAACCAGCCGCCCGCAAAAGGATTCGATATTGGTCGCGAGTTCCACGTACGCTCGCAGTCGTGACAAGACTTCGGCTCGTACGAAGACATCGAGCAGGTCATCGTGCATCACGAGTCCACTTCTAGTGTCGACCGTGGAGAAGTCAGACATGGGCGCAATGAGAGACAGTCTCAGGTCTTCGGATTGTTTCTGCATCGCTTGAGCGACTTCGATCAACGAAATCGTCATCCTCTTCTGGGTAGGATCTTTTTCGTCTATATTCATGAAGTTGTTAGCGAAAAAGTCTGGTAGTCCATCGAAGTACTGACTCGCGGCCTCGCGATTTTCTTCGATCTGCTGAGCGAACTGTGATATGCGCAGCTTGAGATTCTCGCGCGCTTCGTCGGCTTTGTTCGGAACTGATGCAAGCTCGACGGACATTCGCCCAGCGTCGACGATGTCCTTGAGGTTTTTCGGAATGTCGGAGAAATTGCCAAGGGCATCAGACATCGACTTCATAGAGTCGAGGATGCTCTGAAGCCAATGGCGATCTTCGACTTCACGCTTGGGGGGGCGTCGGGCACCGGGCTGTCCTCTTGTACCGTCTTCGCCGGTTTCGATGGCATAGAAGTCGCTTACTGGGCCCGAGCCGACAGTCTGAGTCGCAGAATCAAAGTAAGCCTTCGAGACTGACTCCAAGTTGGCGAGCAAATCGGCAGCTGCCGAGAAGTGGGCGGAGTAAGAAATGACGCGATAGGAACGCAAGTCAAACGGAAGCTTATCAATATCCTGCGTAATCATGATGACCGGCTTTCGTAGCCCGTGCGCAATGCCAACCTCGTATAGCACGTTGGGATTAAGGCCAGTTAGGTCTGCAACTACTATGTCTGAATACGCAATGCCTTCGATGACGTCTCGCAGGATGTTGCGCATCTGTTCGAGGTCGTCGCCTCGACGCACTTGGAAGCCGGCGGCTTCGATGCCAGGTCGGATGAGTTGCTCGTAAATACTGAGAAATTCCTCGGCAAAAGGCATGATCACGAAGGCGACCCGTGATCGAACCTCTGTGCTCATCAGTTCCCCCGTTCCCTGATGTGGCTCCACGTGGGCTGCGCCCCGTCGAGGGTAGCGACGTTAGCAAGAACCTTGTCCATACCTCGGTGAAGCCGCTGATGGCGCTGGCTTCGCCCTTATTCGGCGGTCCGCCGAAGCTGCTGGTTGGCGCGTTCGTGGAGGAGGTCAACGCTGCGTTGCCTTCCAAGGGCCGATCGCGTGGTGGACACGCGGACGGTCCGCGGCCAGTACGTCAATGTCAGCTGCGACTCCTAGTGATCGGGCGCGTGTGAGGCGCTGTCCCCCTGCGCGCGACTGTGGACGGGCAAGACGACGAGGAGTCGTCCGTCATCACCAAAGGAGCGCAGCAGGGTGCAGAACTGGTCACGCCCAGCCTGGGTAGGACCTCGCTCTGCGATCGGCTGCGGGCCGGTCGGCTGTAGGCGACCGCCACGGTGACGGTTGGTTGCGCCGACCGTCATGACGTAGGCCGTCGTGATGGCCGGCTGCCGGGTCAGCAGGTCGACCGGGCTCATCGTGTCGGAATCCACCACGAGCATGGCCGCGGTGCCGCCCGTAAGGAAGGCGAGCAGGAACGACCCCGCACGCCGAGAAAGTGCCACAGCCGCGCGCACTAGTCACCTGCCGACGCGGAGGATCTGCAGCCCGATCCCACGGAGCTGGTGAGGGATGTCGGCGACGGCATCGACGTCCTTCTGCCGGGACCCCGGGGGCAGCTTCGGCCACGGCACCAGGTCGGGGTGGGTCTTGGCCGCGTCGTCCCGCGGGCCGTAAGTCCAGCCGGCCTCGGTCCGCTCGGCGCGCCAGCGCTCGTGCTCTTCTTTCGCGAGCCGGTCGAGCTCAGCGCCTTCGAACGCGAAGGTGCTCTCGGTGCCGTCTGAGGGCACGACGGCCAGCCCCGCGCCGCGGAGCTTCTCGCCGACCGAGTGCGCCTGGCGGATGTTCGCGGTCTTCAGGTCGTCCGGGAGCTTCGGCCACGGGAGCGTGGAGGGGTGGCTGTGCTCGGTCTCCCCGCGAGCGCGGGCCTGGCGGACGTAGGCCTCGTGGGCCGCCCGTGCGATGTCGAGGTAGATGCCGTCACGCAGCGAGGACAGCGAGTAGACGTGGTCGGCGACGTTGAAGAGGAGCAACCTGGCCCGGTCGATGCGGGAGACGGGCGTGTCGCCCGCCACCTCGGTACCGAGGGCGGTACTCGAGCCGGTCGCAACCACGACGTCGACCGCGCACGCGCGCAACCGCCTCAGCACGCGCAGGCCGAGTCGGATGACCCCCGCGTCATCAGGGGCCGAGACCACGGCGAGAGCCAGGTCGTCGGGCACCTCGTAGTCCTGGAGCTCCGCGGGCTCGAGGCTCGCCCACCGCCACGGATGGACGGCTCGCGAGCAGCGCCGTTCGAGCTCGTCGACGAGGGCCTCGTGCTGGCGCCCGGAGCCGACGAGCACCACCGAACGGGAAACCGACACTGGGAGGTGGGCGTCGACGAGGAGCCGGGCCGCACGCCCGGCCGGGTCGAAGAACTCGGTCCGGACCGCCGACCCGGAGTTGAGCTCGTGGGCCGCCAGGGCGATCGCGAGCTCGGGCGAGCCCATCTCGAGGAAGCAGGGCGGCGGCGTCGCGACGTCGCGCAGCGCAGTTCGCACGCTCGCGGCGATGTCGGTGTTCCGGCCGTTGTCCCCGGTGACGATGACGACCTCCGCTGCGCGGTCGATGCGCGCCTCGCGGAGGACGGCCGCGTCGCGGGGGTCCCCGCCGATGCGCAGCACCGCCTCCGCGTGGCCGCCCGGAGCGGGCTCGCTGCTCGTCGACGTGGCGCTGATGATCACGCACGACCGGTTCTCCTCGAGCGCCGCCCGGGCGACGCGCAGTGCCGGGGCGCCGTCGCCGCAGACCACCGTGTGGTGGTGGAGCCGGCGGGCCCGGACCGCGTGATACGTCGAGTGGTAAACGGCCAGGACAGAAGCGCCGAGGGCCAGTGCCGTCGTCGCCGGCGCGAGGAACCGGGCGACATCGAGCACGACGGGCAGGGGCGCCGCCTTCTGCAGGGGCGCCGAGTCCAGGAGGAACAGCTGCAGCGTGTAGTAGGCGACGTCCGTCCAGCCCCACGCGACATAGTCGGCCTGCGTCGGGAGGTAGCGGACGAACCCGATCACCCCCAGCACGGCGGCGACCACAGCGTTCACGCCGATCGCTACGCGGACCGACACCTGGGTCGTCGAGAGCCGGTCCCCGTCCACGCGCGTCACAATGCAGCTCCCCTCTCGTCGTCCAGACCATCGCGGAAGAGACCGACGACGTTGCTGCGCTGAACGAGTGAGAGCAGGAAGCCGACGCACCCCATAGCCTCCGCTGAATTCGGTGCGCTTCAGTGTCGGGGGAATTCGTTCAGCGGTACGTGGCCACCCGCAGTACCGCGCTGCCCCGGGATCAGTGGTCGCCGCGCGGCACGTCGCGGTCCAGGTCGTCGAGCGGCGCGCGATGTCGTAGAGGGACGAGACCGCGGACGACATGCCGACTTCCACCGCGGAAGCTGCGGACACACCTCTGTTGAGTGAGACCAAGGCCCGGAACACCGACCGGCACCACCAACCCCAGGGCAGCCAACCTTGAGGCGGCAAGGCGATTCACGAGTCAGGCCGGTCGGTGCTCCATTCAGCACCGTAGATGGCCTACCTCCACGACCCGATCGCCACACGAGTCGGTCAACCATTTGCCTGGATCAGGCTTGGCGTCCTTGGGTTAAGAGCAGAATCTTTTGCAAAGGCCAGCCCTAGACGCGTCAGCTACACTCCAGTGACTAGTCTTGGGGGGACCATGGACGGTCTGGAATTTTCAGGGATCAATCGTATCCAACGCAGGATCGGCGGTACCTTCCTCTGTCTCGTCGGAGTTGGCACGACGTTTGTTTGTGCTCAGTACTTCTACTGGTTTTTGTTCGTGCCGTACTCCGAGCAGGAGAACTACTTGCTTGACTGTTTGACGTTCTTCGGTTCTGGAATCGGCATGATTACTGGCGCAAGATTCTTCGACCGTGGCTTAACGTGGCGAAAGGTTGCTCGGTCTCGGGCTCCGACGACAGTGGGAGGGCTCAGTTCGTTAACGGACTCCGAGTTTGTGCTTTATCTACGACCGTTCAGGCAGGATCCGATCGCTTCAACAAGCGAGGACGTTCCAATGAGGTACTTCTCGCCATTCTACTTGGAGCGTTTCCTTATAACCGGCAAATCTCAAGAGGAACAACTGGTTGATGCTTTAGCTCCGCTGGGCCCTGTAATCGCAGTCGCCCCTCCGGGCGGGGTGGACGAAGGCCTGCCCGGCGCGCACCGATTGAGTCTTGACCCAAATGCGGATTGGCGAAGGCTGGTCGAAAAGTTAATACGCAACGCGAGGTTCGTGGTTGTTAGTGCAGGGCAGTCCGAAGGAGCTGTTTGGGAAACGGTGGCATGTCTCCGGTTGGTCGAGCCGGAGCGACTGGCAATCTTGGTGTCACAGGACTCGGGGGAGTACGAGACTGTTCGAGCTATGATTGGGGTCAGCCTTAAAGGGCAGGGGCAACTCGCGGACGAGGATGTGAAAGACTTGCCTCCGTTCAAGGCGGGCGGCGACCCGAAGTCGTTCTTCCATAGTCTGATTTTCGTGCCGGGTCTCGGCGAGCCAGTTTTTCAGCCGCCCAATTTTGGAACAAGCTTCCCAGCAACCGCTCAAGCTCGCACGTTTCTTACGCTTGAGTCGGCATTTAGGCCGCTCTTTCGTCGGCTTGTAGATCTGGAGTTCAAGAACTTCGGCAAGAATGGGGTGCAAACGAAGACCGAAGAGAAACCGAACTGGTTCTTGCTTTGGGCAGGGGGCGTAGGCCCGCCGATGGTCTTTGTGTCGTTCTTCTCGGTCCTCGGATATGTTCTATCGGTCCTGAGTTACGGTTGGCGCGTTGATTACTCGCTCGGCGCGATCTTAGCTTCGGGAGCCATTGGATTAATAGGGAGTATCGCGGTTCGCAATAGGTTGTATCCCCCACCTAGCTCGCCGCCTATCGTCATGTACGTCGCCATCCTGTTTTCGCTGGCACAGATATACTTGATCGCACTGCCTCTATTGACGCCTTCCCTTCCGAGGGTTCATTGGGTACTTGTTCCGGTACTGCTGTTGGTTCTGAACTACATGGCCTTTGCTCTATCTTCAGCAGAGGCGTTTTTTGACTATGCCATCGCTGGCACGTTAGGCATCTTTTTCGGTCTTCTGTACGAGAAGGTACTGGAGGCCATTAATCCAGGGTCAGACTATATCAAGTTTCACGGTATAGCGATATCGGCGGTGCTGGCCGTCGCTGTTGGCGTCTACCTCCAACGGAGGCGTACGGGTGACAGGCTGATTGACCGCGTAGGATCAACAGGCGCTGCGCTGGCGAGTCTGATCGGTGTTCTGCTCTATCAATTGTACTTAGGCAATTCGATACGGTTTCTGGGCTTCGCCCAGACCGCAACCGTGCTTCGCGGACCCACATACGTTGATGGCCAGCTCCTCTTTATTGCTGTGGCGTTTCTCGTCGCGTGCGCCGGCCGGCTTGTCGTGGGTTGGCTTCCACTAGATCGTTGGCAGAAAATTTCATTACTCGTTCTCGGTGCGGGGTTGTTACCGCTCATGCTGTAGACAAGCGCCTGAAGCGCGGCTCGTCACCGCCCGCCCCGCAGGCGGAGACGTCGCCGAACGGGGCCGGGTGGGGTCCTGCCGCTGGGCTCGCGGGTGAGTGATCACCGGCGGAGCGGCGGGAGGCCCGGGTGCTGTCCTGGGAGGCAGATGTGGAAGCGCACGCGTTTCGCGAGCAGGGCTGGGCGATCTCGGCGATCGCCGTCGTCGGGACCACCTTCACTCCCGCCGGTCCGCGGCACCGCTGCTGCTCCGACCGCTGCAGCAAACACGCCCACCTGCGACGGCACGCCGACCCACCCGCCACAACGGACGCCCGCACACCCGAGTTCGCACCGGCCCCCAATCGCGGTCCGGGCCTGCCCGCACTGCGGCGGCGAGGTCAGCATCGTCGTGAAGCGCCCCGAGTCTGGCAGCGGCTCCGACCCACGAGATCAAGGCGGAGGGAGCGCCAGCGTCGAGGAAGTCCAGCGTCGCGGAAGTCGAGCGTCGAGGTCCGTCGCTGACGGACGACGGTCCGCTTCGCCGGGGACGTGGGCTGCTCGCTGGAGTTCGCGTCGCGACGAGGCTGCCTGCCGTCCGGTGAGAGCCGGGCAGCGGTGCCGCATCTTGAGCAGCATCTGCCGGGCGCGGCTTGGAGCGCCCCCGGCAGGAATCGAACCTGCGGCACCGGCTTTAGGAGGACCTCCGACCAGGGGTACTGGGCCTGCTACCAGGGACTTTGTCGGCGCGGACCGCCGCAGAACCCGCACCTACGGCGACGTGCGGCCCGAGTTCGCACCCAAACCCGCACCCCGAACAGAATCAGTACGGAGCTCGCAGGCTCACGGATCTGACTCGGGACAGCGTCGTCGCGGTGCGCAAGCGGCGGCGGGCTCGCGGCAGCGTCGAGTGCGGTCACCCGGAGGCGCCACGAGCTTGCGTCCGATAGTGAGAACTGTTGCTCTAGAACGCCGGGCGCTCACGCGTGTAACGGGTTCGGTTGGTGCGCGACGCTTCTCCCGTGGGGATGATGACGAGGGCGGCAAAGCGAGGCGGGCCGACGGGCCGGCCGCGCCCGGCCCCGGCGAGACGGAGGCCCGTCACCGCTTGCGAGCGTGGTGGGCAGCATGGTGACGCATGGCCGCCGGGGGTCGTGGCGGCGGTGCTGGTTCTCGCGGTGGCGGGATGGGCCTACGCGAAGGTCCCTGACTTCTACCCGTTGACCACCGCGCCCGGTGACGACGCTGCCGCGCGAGCATCGCGGGAGGCCTCTCGAACCCAGTCGATTGTGACCACCCGGGCGTCGGCGCTCGCGGCGCTGGCCGGCCCCGCCGCGACCGCCAAGCTGTCGCCGACCCACTCAAGCGCACAGCCCTCCGAAACACCGGAGCGTTTCAGTTCAAGATGACCGCGCAGGTCCCCGAGGGTCCGCTGCTTGAGTTCGTCAGCCAACGGAGCCCTCTCGGCCGGCTTGGTGAACAGGAGCTCGATGCGGCGTTGTTGGTCTTCCTCGCCTCCACGGCCTCCAGCTACATCACAGGGAGCACGCTGCCTGTCGACGGCGGCATGTCGGGGCACTGACGGGCCGCGATGAGGGCGCCCTTGGAGGCGGGCGACCGGAGGGCGCCCCGATCTACAACCGCCTCAGGTCTTGCCAGTACCTCTCGACGGGCTGATTACGGCGTGTCGCACCACCAGGAATTCCGTCACCGTCGACCTAGTCGCGCTCGACCCTTCGTCGTTCAGGAGCCGATGAGGAAGGTACCGTCGACCTTCATTTCTAGAATCGTCAGCACTGCGGAGGCTGCACTGCGCACGCGGAGTGAGCACGAGCGCACCACCCTCCCATCTCTGATCCGCAAAGCGAATTCATTGATGCTTTCTCCGGCGTTACTGTTAGCTACCTCGCCCACGAAGTCGACTCCCTGGTAAACGACGACCTTCCCGCTTTTTGGCGCTCTCCAAATCGCGAGCTGAAGAACCTGGTGCGAGAGATGGAGGGTCACGTCGACCGCCAAAGGAGATCGCCTCGATACCGTAGCCGACCATGTGGTACGCGTCGTTCGCGATCCGTCGACAGATGGACTCTTGAGCGGACCGATGAAGTCACCGGCCTGCGGACGGTAAGGCGTGTGCTCCGGACTTCGGCTCGGTTCGCGCGGTGCAAGAATCTCCGGCCCCGAATGCCGGGAGAACGCCAGCCTGGCTTCCTCCAATGCCTGGTCGAGAGGCACGAGTGTCGAGGGTTGTGATGCTTCCACCAAGTATGAGATCAACCTGTCGATTGCCTCGTCGTACCACTCGGGGTCCAGCGTGATCGCGTTGTGCTGCGACAACGCTGCTATATCACTTGGCAGGTTTAGGTCCTGCATCTGCACGCCCGCCTGGAGGACGGGAACAATGTTCCGTTTCCGCTCGATCGCTGTGGCGATCTCTCGATGCATCCAGTCGACGTTCGATGGAAAGCGAGTGAATCGGACTGAGTGATCGAGCACAACGACGAAGTTTTCTCGCGCCGAGATCTCCTCATCGATCTTAACGCCGAAGTTGCCGTTCTTTAGGCCGCTGACATCGAGGAAGACGTCGCAACTACGCGCGCGCAGGCGATCGTGAAGGCCTCGAGCCACGTGCCACGACGTGGCTCGTCGATAGGAAATGAAGGCCCTCTTCTGCCCCCCCCCGGTCACGGTAGAAACTCTAACATCGTCTGACACGGTGCGGTCCAGGTCCTGACCGCCCCGCAGCGACGCAAGAGCGGGTCGACCAGAGGGCCGCTGGGCGTGGTGAAGCCGTCGGTAGCGCTGCGGACGGAGGTGCCGGTGACCTTCGTAGCCTTCGACGTGCTCGCCCTCGATAGCGAATCGGTCACGGGCCGGCCGTGGGAGGAGCGGCGTCGGCCGCTCGAGGATCTGGGGCTCGACGCGCATCCGCGGTTGACAACGTCACCGTGGCTCGACGGTGTCGAGCCGGCGGCCGCGCTCGAGCTCGCCGAGGATCACGGCTTGGAGGGGTGCAGGCCAAGCGTTACGACTGCCCGGGTTCGGCGGAGTAGAGCCGGTCGGGGCCGGCGGGGTGAAGTCGCGCCCGACCGCAACAGGCTGCCGCAGACCGCGGGCCTGGGCGGGGACGGTGTCGGCGCCCCCGCGGACGGCCGGTGAACATCGTGCTCGAAGCCGCACCACCGTGGCTGTGCGAGGCGCTGCTGATCGCGTTCCTGGACCGCATCACGTGGTGAGGTCAGCGGAGGTTGCCCGGGACGACCGCCCGGGCGGGATCCGGGTCGCCGTTCTCGTCGAGAACATCAGTGTCGGGGCTGCAGTACCCGCCGGGGAGCTTGTGTTCGTAGGGCCCGCACCCGTCGCCTCCGCCGTCGCGGGCGGAGCTGTCCGCGCCGGTGGTGTTGTCCTCAGTGTCGTCGGAAGCGGTCGTGCTCGTCCGTCTCCGGCGGCGATGACGGCACGGTGCGAAGGTGGGACATGGCGACCGGTGAAGCGCTCCGGGTCTGGTGGAGGCTCTGGGGTGTCCCGGTAAGGCGGCAATCGTGCCGGCGGCGTCGAGCGGGTTCAGCGCCGTGCCACCACGGCCATGGGCTGGACATCGGTGTCACCGAGGGGCGTCGGACACTCGTCTCTCGCTACGCCTCGAGGTTGCACGGTGTCAGGTGAGGACGGGCCGCATCGCCGCATTATGGGCAGCAGCAGCCCTGTCGGACCTGAGCGCCCCCGGCAGGAATCGAACCTGCGGCACCGGCTTTAGGAGGACTGCCGACCAAGGGTACTGGGCCCGCTACCAGCGACTATGCAGGCGCCGCGCGCCGCAGAACCCGCACCCACGGCGCCGTGTGACCTCAGTTCGCACCCAAGCCCGCACCCCGAGCAAGATCGTTCTTGGACTCTCGCGAGGCCCCGGACCCGGCACCATCGGCTCGCGGCGGTCAGGTCCCTGCCTCCGCCCGTTGGAGTTGGCTCCTCGCGCGAGTGCCCAGGAGCTGGGATGACCAATGGCCGCCTAAGAACAGGCCTGCCACCACACACCCCAGGAGCCTTCAGATCACGTCCGCGTGCCTCTCGCTCGACAAGTACAAGCGAGGCTGCGGACGACATACCGACGAACGGCGCCGAAGCCCCGGTCACAGAACTGCGCGGGTCAGGCCACGGCCCGGCCTCACTGACCGGGGCGACCAACCCCGGGATAGCCAACCCGACGGCGACACGTGATTCACGAGCTAGGTCAGCCGGTGCTTCGACCGAGACCGTAGATCGACTACCTTCACGACCCGATAACCAGACAAGCAGGCGGTTCAGCAATGGCTACAGGCCATCGTCGGCGGACGGTGGCTCGTGCCAAGTCGCGATCCGGACTCTGATGGTCGATCAGTTGGCTGAACCGCCGACGGCACATCTGCAGCCAAATCGGACATCGACGTGACACGCGTAACACTCGCGAGGGGTGACACGACAGTCCCGGTGGCGACTGGACGTACCGGTCTCGACGGGGGAGTTGCGATGAGTAATCAAAAGGGTGCCAACGCGTGCCTGGTCGTGGATAAGGAACGAGCGCTGGCACTCGAGGTGTTTTTCACGAGTACCATCCAGAAAGACTGAGACCGTGGATACCATCGAGATTTGGATCGTTGGTTCTGACGAGAACAGGGTCGACGATCCACTACTGCTCAACTCTTTGCAGAACTCGTTGATTAGCAATAGGTACGTGAAGGAGAATGCAGAGGTCAGGCGGCCTGAATCGCCGTCTGAGGAGATGGGGCCCGATCCGGCCGTTATTCAGCTAGTCTTCTATGGCGTGTTCGAATTGGCTAATCTTGCCATGGCGTTCTCTGAGTGGCGAGCCAAGAGGCGCGAGGATGTCAGCTCAGTCGCCGTGAAGGCGAATGGTCGGGTTACAATACTGCATCCCGAAGACATGGCTGATGCTAACGATAGTGGAATGAAAGTCCGCCGTGCATCATCTGGCGCGCCAGACCCGAAGCGGTCTCGATGCGTACTTATCGGCATCAGTGATTATGTGAGCCTTCGACCGCTACATAGAGTTGCGCATAACATTAAGCAACTTCAGGAGGTGTTCGGGGACGTTAAAGCCTGGGGTATCCCCGATGACCGTATCCACGTGATCACCTATACCCAGTCCGCCCAGACCGTTCTAGACCAGCTCGTTGCAGCAGCCGACGACGCTCCCGACACACTCCTCGTATACTTCGCGGGCCACGGGTTATACCATAACCAAGAACTCCTGCTCGCTCTACCCGAAGCTACGGGTACCAACGATACTCAGACTGTCCGTTGGCAGGAGGTCGCGAGGATAGTCCGGCAGGCAGACAGCGAGCGGAAAATCGTCTGGCTGGACTGCTGCTACGCAGCGCATGCATTGCCAGGCGAGGAAACCAACTCGGGCCCCGGCGAACCCCTCGGACTTCTCGAGTCTGCGAGACGGGACGGCATATATTTGCTAGGCGCTGCTCAGAAGTCCGAGCAGGCGATGTCCCCCAGTGGCTCGGGCTGCACGCCTTTTACTGGTGAACTAGTAGGAGCCTTGCGTCGGGGCATCGAATTGGACCCGCCTGAGAGCTTTCTGAGCCTGAACTCGCTGCATCAGAAGGCGCGCGTCGAGCTCAACAAGAAGCGATTGCCGAGGCCTGTTCGGCACGATCCCAGCGAGATAGGGAATCTGCCCCATTTTCACAACAACTACATGAAACGTGCTCCCCGATGGTGGAATCCTTTGAGTCGTCGGTCATCGGGCGAAGATCCGCGACAGTCGCCGCGGGGTTATCTGTCGCGGAAGGCTGTGGCGGTCGTTGCTGCGGCCCTCGTCGCGCTCGCTGCTCTCGTTTGGTTTGTTCCAGGGGCGGACGTATCCGGTCTTGATCTTGCCAAGTACTGTGGGACTCAGGCGCCCGGAGGAACGCAGGACTTTGAGTTGGCCGGTACTAGCTGTGTCCGGCCAATTGATCTGGATGATGCATGTGTTTATTCCTACAACGCGTACGGTTTGTATGCTAGACCTACCTCGCGAGACGTCAATAGTGTCCAGTGCTTTAATTCACCTTCAAGTTCGGTGAGCCGCGGGGGTATACCTGACATGGACGGTTACTGCGCGAATCGAACAAAAGTTCCCGGTGTAATGTCCACGACTAAGAACTCCCTGTATCCGAACACTTGGACGTGCGAGACGGAGATCGACTTGGATGCCGCATGTGTCGCGCAGAACAATCGAAGTGACGTAACTTCCCGAGAGGGAGGAAACGGCGCCCTGTTCTGTCACGAGCGTCATTGGTTCTGAGATTATGATCGGTAGATTCGACGCTGGCAGGGGCTAGTGGGCGAACGGGGCACGAACGAGCGCACGAGCAGTGCCGAACAAGTCCAGGCCGAGTAGGGCCGTGAGAGAGCAGAACTGTTCTGTGTACGTGCGGCGCCCGCACGGCGTCGGACGAGAAGTCGGGACTTGGCGATGCCACCTACTCGGACCGCTGAGTCATCGTCTCGACTTGATCATCGCGTCCAGCCCGCACTGGAACGATTAGGCTGCGGTTAGGCAGAGAAGACTCGGCTCTCGTCTGCTTCTTGAGGAATCGCGTTGGACATGGCCGAGCATTGCCTGCTTGCCTGCGGTGAAGTGCTCGGTCTCGAGCATCACCGAGCGGAGAGGGGCTACGGCGCTCGGTCGGTCCGCGGCGCGGCAAGCTCGGGGTGGTAGTGGGCAGTCAGGACTCGGGTTAGCTGTTCGCCGCGGGTGGTCAGTGCTTGGAGTTCGGTCTCGGTGAGCGCCTTGAAGCTGGTGCCGATGCTGTCAACGGCGCAGCGAGGTACATAGTCCTCGACGTGGATCGGCAGGTTGCGGTCCTGCATGCCGAGGTAGGCGTGCACGAAACCGCGTAGCTGCCCATTGGTGGCGACCGTGTGCAACTGGGCACGGTTGCCGTCCTGGGTCTTGGTGTGGGTGATGTCGAAGCTGCGCGCCAGCGTGAGCCGATAGATCCCTCTTGGTGTGGGCGAGGGATCAGTTTCGCGTCCGCTGGCAGCATCGACGGCGACGATGTAGTCGGGGTCGTAGACCTGCGCGGTGTGGGTGCGGGAGCGCCCAGGCATCAGCGGAGAGATGCCCATGTTGTCGTAGACCCCGCCGTCGGTCATGCGCAGCCGCTTTCCTTCAGGCTCGCCGAAGCGGGTCCGGAAGGTGTAGGTCCGGGTCAACGGCGGGAGGAAGACAGGGTAGGCGCAGGAGGCGGCGACCGCGTCGCAGACCGGAATCGGGTCGAGGATCTCGCCGAAGCGCGAGCAGGACGAGCGGTCGCTTCCGAAGCGCACGGCGTTGCCGCTGGCGAGGTCGGTCGCCGCGAGCATCGTGGACAGGTGCGGGTGAGTGACCTCGGGCAAGAGCCGGGCTCCGAACGGTCGGCAGGCGATCGTGTCGGCGAGGACGTCGGTGAGCCCTCCGGGTCGGCGGGTCCGATTATGGCGGCGAATGAGGCGGCGGGGCGACGCTGCTCGTCGCGCGGTCTCGATCTGGAGACCGGAGCGCAGCAGCTCCACAACGGTGTCGTCGAACTCGTCGAACGAGGTCGGGCCGTAGGCCCACATGGCGGCCAGCAGGCTCCCACCGCTGACCCCCGAGACCACATCGACGTGCCGGAGCAGGTCCAGGTCGTGCAGCCCGCGCAGGGCTCCAAGCCCGAACGCGGTCGCGCGAAAGCCGCCCCCTGACAAGGCCAACCCGATCCGCGCGCCACTCACGGCTGCCTCGATCGCCCGAAACGGAACCGGGACTTGATCCGGCGCCAGACCCGTCCGGGCGAGCCAGCGAGGGCCGAGGCGACGTACGCGTCGGACCCCGAGCCGCGTCCCGGCGCTGAGTCCGCGAACCCGCCCGGGAAGACCGCCGCGCCGGCGAGCGCCCCGAGCTGAGCGGCATCAACAGCGGACCGGCTAGTGCGTGGAGGAGCGGTGGTGTGCTCCATCCGGGCGTAGAGCTCGGGTGTCCCGGTGCCGTCGCACCATTGCTCCCACACCGGGCCGGAGCCGGCGAGGATGAGCATGATAGCGCGGCGACCCAGCCGAGTCAGGGTCGCGATGGCGCGCTCGTCGACGGCGCTGGGTCGCGCGGGACCCTCGGGATGGGTGTGCCAGAGCCCGGCGAACCCGATCAAGTCGCCGCTGCGGGTGCGGTGGTGCGCCACGATCTCCTGGGTGCCCTCCACGCCGTGGTCGAAGAACGCCGCGGAAAGGAGGCTGTCGGGCGACGGGCCGGTCGCGAGGTCGATGGTGATCACGCCGGTGGCCTCGTCGAGGGTGCCCAGTAGCATCCCGCCGGTCTCGACCATCGGGCCACGGACCCGGCGTCCGCGGCGGGTCTCGGTGCGCATCTCGGCCAGCGCCGCCGGCGCCACCCGTAGCTCGTAGCCGAAGCGCTCCTCGCGGGTGCACAGATCGTTGTACCAGCTCAACGTGCTCGTCGGGGTGTCTCGGCCGGCCAGGTGGCCGGGGTGATCGGGGAGGAGTCGGACCGCGATGGCGGTCATCGGGGGTGGCGGCACCGGCGCGGGGTCTCCGTCGGCTGTCGGTTCAGGGTGCACGGCGGCGTCCAGGACCACGGCAGCGCGGGTGAGCAGCTGGGCGCCCAGCGCGGTGACCTCGCTGGCCGAGCCGACGAACGTCGGTGCGGAGCATCCCGGTTCCGGTGAGAACCGGTCCCGAACCTTGGTGGGGAACAGATCCGCGGCGATGTCCCCCCAGGCGGCCTGATGCTCGCCGCGCCCGGCGAGGGCGACACGGCGCAGCAGATCCTGGCCGGCGCGGGTCGCTCCGGGCAGCGACACCGTCACCACCCCTCGTCGGGCCTCGTGACCGATCACCATGGTCACCAGCGCCGGCCACCGGCCGCGCTCGCTCGTGTGTCGGCGTTCGAGCGCCGCCCGGGTAGCGACGTCGGCGGTGGCATCGATGATCAGATCGAAGGCCGACGGGTCGATGTCGCCGCGCTGCAGAGCAGCAGGAACATCTGCGACCAGGGCACGCGCGACCGCCGATGCGTCGATCCGGTTGAGCCGGGCGGCCAAGGCCTGAGCCTTCGGTGTGCCGATGTCGGCGTCGACGAACGGCTGGCGGACCAGGATCCCCGGGGTGACGCGCCCGGAGTCGACGATGAGCACCTCGCTCACGCCGGCGCGCACGACCTGGTCGGCGACCGGGGCGCCGAGGGCGCCCACGCCCAGCAGCAGGACCCGTTTGGAGCGCATCCAGGACAACACGCTGCGGGCGTCGCGGCGACGGGTGACCTCGTCGCGCAGCTCATACACCCTCGACCACCGGATGCCCGCGAACCCGAGCCAGTCGTGCACCAGGGCGCGCACCCGCTTGTTGAGCTCCGCGTGCTCGTCGTCGAGGTCCGGGGTGCCGGTCGAGTGCTGCTCGCCGAAGTCGGCGAGCAGCGTGGTGATGTCGGTCCCGAGGTCATCGAAGCGCCACGCGACGATGTGGGCGAGGCGTGCGGTGTCGACGCGCCGCGCGGGAGTGGCCAGCAGCACCCTCACCTGATCATCGATCGCGGGCCCGCCGACGGAAGACTCGCCGGTCGTAGTCGGTCTCGGTGTCGTCTCGTGCGCCGCGGCTGGGGTGCCCTGCGCCGGGCTCGGATCCAGCGTCCTGAGGTAGCGGTTGATCCGGGTCGCGGCGGTGATCGCATCGATCAGCTGGTCGCGTCGGTACCCGCACCCGTCGAGGGCGTCGGCGAGATCTCGGGCGTGCTCGGGGAACTCCCAGCCGATCCGGTCGTCGACGAGCACCGTGGCGACGACCACGTAGGGCCGGCCGTGCTCGTCGCACCCGGTCTGATCGTCCTCGAGGACCTGACCGACCACCTCGGCGAGGGTGCACCACCCCAGCACATCGAGTCGCTGGTCGTCGCGGCGACACCACGCGAACAACGTGGCCGTGGCCGGCGACGCGCTGACGGTGTCGGCGGCGGCAGTCGCGGTGACGGTTGCGGGGGCGGTCGCCGTCGCGGCGGTGAACCAGGGGACGCGGTCGGCGAGGTCGGCGCGCACGACAACGATCCCCGCGGAGCGGTCGGTGTAGGTCACCGGCGGGTGCAGCGGCTGGTCGTCGGGGTCGAGGTCGTCGGCGGCCGCCCGCTCGAGCCAGAGGCTCAGGCGCTCGACGAGTCCGCGGATCCCGTCGGCCGGAGTCCACTCCACCGAGGTCGAGGCGTATAGGCAGAGCAGGCGTCCCCACTGGACGTGCGGGGTCTTCGCCCACCGCCGATGCGTGACGAACACGTGTGGCGGGTCGAACGGGAAGGTAACCGGGACCAGGAGCCGGAATCGCTCGCGGGCGCGCACGGTGATCCCGGGACCGCGGGGCACGGTGCTCGTGTCGAGGGAGACGACCAACCCGCCGTCCGGGCCGCGGTCGTCGACGAATTCGATTCTCCCGTGAGAGACCGCCTCCAGCGCTGCGAGCTGCTCGGCGGCGAGGGTGTGCCCGGAACGGGTCACGCCGGTCACCGGCCGAACGTGACCGGGGTCTGCGGGGGCGTTGGTTCGCCGCGGTCGGTGACGACGGCCTCGCGCACCCCCTCCAACCCCTGCGGCCGGTCCGAGTCGTCGCCCTCGGGTTCCCCCGGGCCCGGCCAGTCCCAGCCGGCAACATCCCCGGCTACCACAGCGGCTGCTGCCGCGACGCGACCGAGCCGCATGGGCGTCATCGCCGTGGCGGTCTCGGCGGCCGCGAGTTCGATACTCTGCGCGCTGAGCATGCCCGCATCGTGCTCGTCGACCAGGAACACGATCGGCTCCGGCGCGTCCGTGCTGGGCCACGACATGGTGCACCGCAGCTCGGCGATCTCCTCATAGCGGTTGGCGGCCTTGCGGTGCGGCGGGTTGTCACCGACGTGGTTGAGGCCCGGGATCGGGGCACTGCTGGCCACAACGACCGCCGAGGCGTCCACGGCGTGGCGCTCGAAGGCGTCGAGCACGTCTTGGAGCAGCCGATCGGTCCCGGTCTCGTACATGACCTTCTTCGAGCAGTGGTGCGCGGCCAGCAGCACGTCCCACTCGAGGGTCTCGGCCCGGTCGTGGTCCTCGCTGTAGTCGATGATCTTCATGATCGTGTCGTGGGCGAGATCGCCGAGCAGCAGCAGCCTCCCCGCAGTGCCGCTCCCGTGCGTCAGGGTGATCTGCATGGCCAACGAGGTGTCGTTGCGCTCCTCGGCGCAGTCCGCGGCGAAGGGGGCGTGGATGAACGCGCGGAACCGGTCCGAGCAGTCCACGCCGTCGACCATGCTGATCTCGTGGCCAGGACCGGACTTGAACTCGGCGGGCAGCTCGCTGTAGGCGTGCTGCTCCTGCTCGGTGTCGTAGCCGATGATGATGATGCGGTCGCCGTGCGCCGGGGCGCGGCCTCCCGCGAGGGCCGCCTTGATCGCCGCCACCCGCCGCTCTGCCTCCCGCTGGAAGGCCTGCGCGTCGGGGCAGAGGCCCTCGCCGTCGGGGGCGTTGATGTACTCGCGCCACAACCGGGGGGTGGCCCAGAGCTCGCCGATGGTTGCCTTTTCCAACAGGTCGGCGAACCCCAGGCAGTGGTCCTTGTCGGCGTGGGTGAGCGCGAACACCGACAGGTAGGGCCGGTCGTCGACGGTCGGCAGCGCCTCGACCAGCCGGTCCACGACCGGCACCTCCGGGTTCGTGTCGTCGTCGGCCTTGTCCATGTCGTGCAGATCGATCTGCACGACCACGTCGTCGCCGAGGACCAGCGTCGTGC
Source organism: Actinomycetospora aeridis (assembly GCF_037400275.1). Lineage (NCBI taxonomy): Bacteria > Bacillati > Actinomycetota > Actinomycetes > Pseudonocardiales > Pseudonocardiaceae > Actinomycetospora > Actinomycetospora aeridis. The sequence goes on from NZ_JBBEGL010000001.1 coordinate 443,978, forward strand.
TGTCGCCGATGCCGACCGGCCAGAACACCGCGCCGAGCTCCGGCAGCTCGTTGTCGTTCATCGCTCCCCCTCCGCTCTCACGTACTCCGCCCGGCGGCACGGGGATGCCCGGATGCATCTTCGGCTCCGTCGTCACCGCGTCGTCTCCGTGCCGTGTCCCCCCGGCGACGTCAGTGCAGCACACCCGACAGCGGCCCCGCTGGCGCAGTCCACCTAGGGTGGACGGATGCACTGGCCGGAGCTCCGCTTCGCCGACGACCTGTGGGCCGTCGCCGACCCGCGACCCGGAGCCGGCGCGGTGCGCCACACGGTCCGCGAGGTCACCCGCCGCTCCCGACCCGAAGACCCCGACGACGTGATCTCCGGCATCGAGAGCGCGCGCCTTTGCGCCGAGCACCTAGAGGAGATCCTCATCCTGCTCGTCGCGGAGGCCCGCGCCCGAGGCGTCGCCTGGAGCGCGATCGGCGACGTCCTCGGCGTCGGCAGGACCGCGGCGCAGAAGCGCTTCGGCCCGACCCTCGACGCTGCCCGCGCCACCGTGCGCGCCCAGCACCGCGGCCAGCTCGAGATGGCCAGATTGGTGATGGAGAACATCCACCTGGAGACCGAGCAGCGAGTCGACATGTATGAGCGGTTCCTCGAGCGCTCCGGCTATTTGACCGCGAGCCAGCTCTACGAAGCCCGCGATGCCGGCGCCGACCCTGACGAAGACGACGTGGCGATCGAGGCAGGCCCTAGACCGGCTCAATCGGATCGCCCAGACCCCAGGGGCTAGACGTGATCGACGAGGTCGCCCCTCCCCACGGCAGGAAGGCTCTCGAGCAGCGGGGGCGACCCCGGCCGCGTCGAGGACGTTCGCGCCCAGACCCGCACCCGAAACGGGCGTAGGCAGGCGTTCGCCGGGGTCGTGCCGGCGCAGAAGGCCTCGTCAGCAACGGTGCCCCCGGCAGGATTCGAACCTGCGACAACCGGCTTTAGGAGAGCCGTGCTCTATCCCCTGAGCTACGGGGGCCCGGGGCAGAGCGTAGCGCCCGGCCGGGACCGAGGTGTCCGGCCGCACGCGGGTCCCACGTTTCCCGGCGACCGGGGCGGCCGACCCTGGCCGTGATCGAAGCCGCCACGGCCGCGCCGACGCTCCCGGTCCGCTCGACGTCGCGCTCCATGGCGCCCCTCCCCACCCGCGAGGCCCTGTCATGTCCGAGCACGACCACCTCCGCGACCGGCGCGTCCTCCTCACCGGCGCCACCGGGTTCGTCGGCCGCCACCTCGGCCGACACCTGCGCCGTCTCGGCGCCGACGTCCACGTCCTGACCCGCCACGCCCTGCACCGCGAGCCGACCGTCCTGGAGGGCGCCACCGAGCACCACGGCGACCTCCTCGATGCCGGAGGGTGCGCCGAGGTCGTGCGCCGGGTCCGCCCCGACGTGGTCCTCCACCTCGCGAGCCTGGTCGCGGGGCAGCGCGAGGTCGGGCTGGCCCTGCCGATGCTCGACGCCAACACCCGGGCCGCTGTCGCGATCATGACCGCCTCGAGCGAGGTCCCGGGCTGCCGGGTGGTGCTCGCCGGCTCGATCGAGGAGTCGCGGGGGGAGGAGGCGCCCGTCTCGCCGTACGCCGCGGCCAAGGGCGCCGCCACCGGCTACGCGCGCCTCTTCCACGCCCAGTGGGATCTGCCGGTGACGGTGCTGCGCCTCGCGATGGTCTACGGCCCCGACCAGCCCGACACCCGCAAGCTCGTCCCGTACGTGTGCACGTCACTGCGGGAGGGCGTCGCGCCGTCGCTGTCCAGCGGCGTCCGCCCGGTCGACTGGGTCTACGTCGACGACGTCTGCGATGCGTTCGTCCGCGCCGCGACGGCCCCGGACGCGCCGGGCCGCGTGCTCGACATCGGGTCGGGCCGCACGGCGACGATCGCGGACGTCGTCACGATGCTCGCCGGGATCGCGGGCTACCGCGGCCCGCTCGGCTTCGGCGAGGTGTCCGACCGCCGCCACGACGTCGCCCACGTCGCCGACCCGGAGCCGGCGCGAGGGCACCTGGGGTGGCAGGCCACGACGGACCTGCGCGACGGCCTCGCCCGCACGTGGGCGTGGCACGAAGTCGGTGGACGGCGGGCGACGGGCTGACCCGCCCGAGCCGTTTCGGGCCGGAGGCGCACCGGGAAATGGTTGTGCACCGCTGGTCAACGGCCGGCGGTCGGGGCGGCCTCGCCGGCCGTTGAGCCACCAGCGGCGGCGGGGCCGCTTTCGCTTGTTTTGTGATGCTCACCACTCGACACGGACGAGCGATCATGGAAACGTGTTGCTCTCCGGACATGGATCTCGCGACCGTCACGTCCGCGCTGCGCTATCCCGACACCCTGATCCTCGAGGCCGACGGCGACGTCTACGCCATCTGTGACCCCGACGGGACCTACGAGCAGCGGCCCCGGAACGGGTGGGCCACGGTGGTCACCTCCGACGCCCACGATGCCGCCTCGGATCTCTCCCGGCCCGGCGTGTACCGCCTGAACATCGGGCTGCCGCCCGACCGCGCGGCCGAGGTGGTCGGGGGACGGACCGACTCGGCCGAGCACGACCTCACGGCGCTCGACGTGCTGATGCCGCACCCCGTCTACGGCGAGTACGGCTTCGTCTGCGTGCTCAACCCGGACACGACCTGGCCCGAGGTGGCGGGCCTGCTCGACGAGGCGCACGCCCACGCCGCGGCGCGGGAGGGCGCGCGGCGACCGCGGAAGGGTCAGTAGACCTCGTGCGGCTGCGGCCGGACGGCCTCGACGTCGGTGGGGAAGCGCGAGGACGGCACGTCGATCCGGCGGGAGCTCTCGGCGGCCTCGACCAGCGCCCGCAGGAAACGCTCGACCTCGGGGCCGCCGTCGGTGGCGACGACGCGCGCGCCGCGCTCGGTGGCGCCGACCGGGGTACCGATCAGCTCGAGACCGGGCTCCGGGCCCTCGGCGCGGGTGACCTCGAGCTGGTGGAGGCGGTGGAACGTCACCTGCGCGTCGCCGGCGTCCTCCCGGTCAGGGTCGTGCTCGGTGACCACGAGGACCTCGGAGGTCAGTAGCATCTCGGTGGTCCGGCGGCGCGGACGGCCCCGGCCGAACCAGCCGCTCGAGCCCGTGACCACGTCGGTGCGCACCGCGTGCGTCACCTCGGGCAGCGGGTCGTGGCGCAGGCCCCGCACCTCGGCCTGCTCCTGGATCAGCGAGATGACGGCGCTCGGCAGGCTGTGCACGCCGATCACGCGCGACGACGGCTGACGGTGGGTCCCCACGACACCCTCCCCCTGCGCGCCGGGAGCCGGGGTTCCGTCACCCGGAGGTGCTCGCGGCGTCGCACGGGTGAGTTCGGGGTGAGTCGAGTGCGTGTTACATCGACCATCCGGCCGGGGGACAGTGACGTATGACCTCCGACGAGCCCGAGGACCTCGCGCGGGCGGCCGACCTCCTCGCCCGCGCCGGGCGCGTGACCGTCCTGACGGGCGCCGGCGTGTCCACCGATTCGGGCATCCCGGACTTCCGCGGGCCGCAGGGCGTGTGGACGCGCAACCCGGCCGCGGAGCGGCTCTCCACCTACCAGGCCTACGTCGAGGACCCCGAGGTGCGACGGGAGTCGTGGCGCCAGCGCGCGGTGCACCCGATCTGGGACGCCCGGCCCGGACCGGCGCACACAGCGCTGGTCGACCTCGAGCGCTCGGGCCGGCTGGTCGCGCTGCTCACCCAGAACATCGACGAGCTGCACCAGGCGGCCGGGTCGTCACCCGACCTCGTCGTCGAGCTGCACGGCACCATGCACCACACCCAGTGCCTGTCGTGCGGCGCCCGCGCGCCGATGGGGGAGGCCCTCGCGCGCGTCGCGGCCGGGGAGGACGACCCGCCGTGCCCGGAGTGCGGCGGCATCCTGAAGTCGGCGACGATCTCGTTCGGCCAGAACCTCGACGCCGGCGTGATCATGCGGGCGCAGCAGGCGGCGGCCGACACCGACGTGCTGCTCGCCGTGGGCACCTCGCTCGGCGTGCACCCGGCGGCCGGCGTCGTCGACCTCGCGGCCGCGGCCGGGGCGGCGGTGATCATCGTCAACGGCGAGCCGACCCCGTACGACGACGTCGCGACGGTGGTGCTGCGCGGCGGCGTCGGGGAGATCCTGCCGCGTCTCGTCGACGGGCTGTGAGGTCAGCGTCCGAAGTCGTTCAGGACGCGCTGGAACGGCGCCGGCTGCACGGCGACATCACCGAGGAACGGCTGGTCGATCGCGATGGCGACGAACAGGAGCACGCCGATCGTGGCCGCGAGGCTGCCCGTCATGAACAGGTGCAGCGCGGTGCTGCGCAACCCGAAGATCATCCCGAACGCGATGGTGACGACGCCGCCCAGCACCAGCGCCACCCACAGGACACCGGGGAGGCCCTGGCCGACGAAGTCGAGGCGCTGGGAGCGGAACGAGACGAGCTCGGCGAACCGGTCGGCCTCGACGGCGATGTACTGCTGCTGGATCGGCGTGTCGGCGGGCAGCGTGGCGAGGTGCGCGGCGGTGCGGTCGAGCACGGCGGCGACCGCCGGGTGGCCGGGGTCGCCGTCCCCCATCGCGGGCCACTCCTGGGTGATCACGGCCGTCGCGTAGTCGCGGACGTCGCCCTGGATCTGCTCGCGGACCTCGGGCGGGAACGCGACGCTCTCGCGGTAGAGGCCGCGCAGCGCGCTCGCCTCCTGGCCGACGATCTCGCCCGCCTGGCTGAACTGCTGCCACGTCACCACGACGACGAACGCCAGCAGGACGGCGTAGATGACGCCGACGATCGCGATCAGGTAACCGGCGACGTCGTTGTGCTCGCCCTCGGCGAGGTGCGGCCACCGGCGGCGCACGAGCACCTGCAGGCCCGTGACCAGCACCGGACCGACGACGACGAGCAGGACGAAGAGCAGCCAGATGGGGAGCATGGTCATCGGGGCCCCGGGTGCGCGGCGGGCACGGGCGGAGCCTAGCGGCTGATCGCGCCCCCGACCCCGGTGCTGCACGCCGACGGACACGGGCGCACGATCAGCCCATGCCTTCTCTCGACCTCGCCCAGGTGCCGCAGCGTCTCGCCACGGGCGCCTTCATCCTCAACTCGGGCCTCCAGAAGTGGTCCGGCGACGAGGAGACCGCGGCCGGCATCCACGGCTTCGCGGCGGGCACCTACCCGTTCCTCAAGGACATGGACCCGCCCACGTTCCTCAAGGCGCTCGCCGCCGGGGAGATCGCGGTCGGCAGCGCGTTGCTGGCGCCGTTCGTGTCCGGTCGCGTCGCCGGTCTCGCGCTGACCGGCTTCTCGGCGGGCCTGCTCGGGCTCTACCTGCGCACGCCCGGCATGCACGACGGGAACTTCCGGCCGACCCAGCAGGGCACGCCCATCGCGAAGGACATCTGGATGCTCGGCATCGGCACCGCGTTGGTGCTGGGCACAGGCAGGCAGCGCGCGGAGAAGAAGGCGCAGAAGAAGGCGGAGAAGCAGGTCCGCAAGGCCGACCAGCGCGCGGCGCAGGCCGAGGCGAAGGTCGCGAAGAAGCAGCGGGCCCTGCAGGCCTGACTTTGCGGGGCCGAGGTGCGGCGCGAGACTGGACGCGTGGCCGCACAGCTCGACGATCTGCGCCGGCGCGTCCGCGCGCTGGGGACGGTCGTGGTCGCGTTCTCCGGCGGGGTCGACTCGTCGGTGGTCGCCGCGGTCGCGGCCGAGCAGCTGGGCCCGCGGGCGCGGGCGGTCACGGCCGTGTCGCCCGCGCTGGCGACCGGCGAGCTCGACGGCGCGCGGCACGTCGCCCGCGTCCTCGGGATCGCGCACGAGGTCGTCGACACCGCGGAGCTCGAGCGCCCCGGGTACCGGCGCAACGACCGCGACCGCTGCTACCACTGCAAGTCCGAGCTCTACGACCGGCTGGGCGCGCTCGCCGGTGACGGCGCGGTCGTCGTCTCCGGGGCCAACGCCGACGACCTCGGCGACTGGCGTCCCGGCCTCCGCGCCGCCGCCGAGCACGGCGTACGCCACCCGCTGGTGGAGGCCGGCGTCGGCAAGGAGGCGGTGCGCGCGATCGCCCGCCTCCTCGGCGTCCCGAGCGCGGAGAAGCCCGCGTCCCCCTGCCTGGCGTCGCGCCTGCCGTACGGGACGGAGGTCAGCGTCGACGTCCTGGCGCTGGTCGACCGGGCGGAGTCGGCGCTCAAGGCGCTGGGCCACCGCCTCCTGCGGGTGCGCCACCTCGGGCCGGCCGCGCGGGTGGAGCTGGGCGACGACGAGCTCGCCGCGCTCGACGACGACGGGCGCGCGCGGATCCGGGCGGCGGTGCGGGGCGCCGGGTACGACGAGGTGGTCGTCGACGACCGGCCGCTGCGCTCGGGCTCGCTCAACCTGGTGCTGACCCCGGTGGAGGGTCGGTGACCGAGTCGTTCGCCGACCTCGACCACGACCGGCGGCGGCGTACCGGCGTCCCCGAGGTCGTGCTCGGGGAGGGGAAGACCACCGAGCAGACGCTCGCCCTGCTCGCGGGCCTGCGTGCCGGCGACCCGTCCGGGCCCGCCCTCGCCACCCGCTGCCCCGACGGCGTGCTCGCCGCGGCGCCCGGCGCGTTCCCCGGCGAGGCGGTGACCATCGACGAGCACGGGCGCACCGTCGTCGTCGGCGACCTCCCGGCCCCGGCCGGGCGCACGGTCGTCCTCACCGCCGGCACGGCCGACCTCCCGGTCGCCCGCGAGTGCACGACGACGCTCGCCGTGCTCGGCATCGCCGCCGACCTGGTCCCCGACGTCGGCGTCGCCGGACTGCACCGGCTGCTCGGGCGCCTCGACCGGCTCCGCGACGCGCACGCCGTGGTGGTCGTGGCGGGGATGGACGGGGCGCTGCCCAGCGTCGTCGCCGGCCTGGTCGCCGCGCCGGTGGTCGGGGTGCCGACGAGCACGGGCTACGGCGTCGCGGCCGGCGGGCTCGCGGCGGCGGGCGCCATGCTGGCCACCTGCAGCCCGGGCCTGGTGGTTGTCAACGTCGACAACGGCTTCGGCGCGGCCGTGCACGCCGCCCGGATCGAGGGGCTCGTGGCCGGTGGGTGAGGCCGGGTGGGTCGACGCCACCGCCGGCGCCGCCGGCGACATGCTGCTCGCGGCACTGGTCGACGCGGGCGCCGCCGAGGACCGGGTACGGGCGTCGGTCGCCGCGCTCGGGATCCCGGGGCTCGACGTGCGTACCGAGGACGACCGGCGCGGCGGCCTGCGCTGCCGGCGCGCGCACGTCACCGTGCCGGACGACCCGGGACACCGGCGGCTGCCCGACATCCTCGCGCTGGTCGACCGCGCCGACCTCCCGCCACGGGCCCGGGACGCCGCGCACCGGACGTTCACGCTGCTCGCGGCGGCGGAGGCCGCGGTGCACGGCACCGACCCCGCGACCGTCACCCTCCACGAGGTCGGCGCCCACGACGCGCTCGCCGACGTCGTCGGGGTGGTGAGCGCGGCCGACGACCTCGGGCTGCTCGCCGACGGCGCGACGCTCGCCTGCTCGCCCCTGGCCGCCGGCAGCGGCACGGTCCGCGCCGCGCACGGGCGGCTCCCGGTGCCCGTGCCCGCGGTGGTCGAGCTCGCCGCCCGCCACGGGCTCGCGTTGGGCGGCGACGACCCCGGCGGTGACCTCGCCGGCGAGCGGACCACCCCGACCGGCGCGGCGCTGCTCGCCGCCCTCGCCCGGCCCGGCCCGTTCCCGGCGATGACCGTGCGGGCGGTCGGCGTCGGCGGGGGAGCGCGCGACACCCCGGACCGCCCCAACGTCACCCGCGTCGTCCTCGGCGCCGCCCGGAGCGCCGAGGGGGTGCGGACCGGGGAGGTCGTCGTCCTCGAGGCGACCGTCGACGACCTCGATCCCCAGCTCTGGCCCTCGGTGCTCGAGGCCGTCCGCGCGGCGGGCGCCTGGGACTGCTGGACGAGCCCGATCGTCGCCCGGCACGGACGGCCCGGGCACGTGCTCTCGGCGGTGTGCGACGAGGCGGTGCGCCCGGCCGTCGCCGACGCGGTCTTCCGGCACACCACGACCATCGGTCTGCGCTGGTCGGCGTGGCAGCGCGAGACCCTGCCGCGGCGGGCGGTGACCGTGGTCGTCGGCGGGCACGACGTCACCGTCAAGGTCGCGCGGCTCGCCGACGGGACCGAGCGGGCGAAGCCGGAGATCGCCGACGTCGAGGCCGCGGCCCGCGCCCTGGGTGTCCCGGTCGCGGAGGTCGCCGCGCGCGCCCGGGACGCGCTCAGCCGGTCGTGACCGTGACGGGCGGGCTGCCGCGCAGGGTGTTGGTGACGTAGCAGACCCGCGAGGCGACGGTCGCGAGCCGCTCGAGCTCCTCGCCGGCGGGCGCCTCCGCGTGCACCGCGATGTCGATCGCGGTGAAGCGCGGACCGTCGTAGGTGCCCGTCGCGTCCACCGTCAGGCCCCGCAGGTCGATCCCGCGCTTGGCCGCGGTGTGGGCCAGGGCCAGGGTGAAGCACGACGCGACCGCGCCGAGGAGCAGCTCGGTGGGCTGCGGGCCCAGCCCGGTGCCGCCGGCCGACGGAGGCTCGTCGACGACGAGGGGGAAGCCGCCGGCGTCGACGGTGCAGCGCATGCCGCCCTCCCAGACGGCACCGACGCGGCGCTGCTTCACCGCGTTCCGCCCGCGTGCAACACCCGTGCAACACCACAGAGCACAGTGGCTCGGGTCACAGCAGCAGTGTGCTGGGGGAGGTCACCATGTCCCGTTCCGTCGCGAGCGACGTCGTCGTCCCGCTGTCCGCGGACCTCGGCGCCGTGCGGTGCGGCTGTCCCGCCACGCTGCGGGGCAGCGCCCACCACGACCGGCTGCTCGCGGTGGAGTCGGACCCCGACGCCGTGCTCGACCTCCTCGAGATCGCCGTGACCTGGGGGGAGCTGGACTACTCGGGCGCCGAGGTGGTGCCCCCGGAGTCGTGGCTCGACTTCGCGTCCGACCACGTGTGGCGCTGCCCGGACCGCGCGCTGCGGCTGTTCGCCCTCGCCGCGGACGTCGCGCTGCGGGGCGCGCCGGCGCCGCTGCGGTGCGTCCTCTGAGCCGGTCACCGGTCGTCCCGCGCCAGGCGGGTGACGCCCTCGCGCGTCAGGTCGAACGCCTCGGCCACCTCGTCGCCGCGACGCAGGCGCACCCGCCCGGTGTCGTCGATGCGCCCCACCACGGCCGCCTCGAGCCCGCGCGCCCGGAACGGGGCGACCGCGTCGGCCTCGCGTCCCGGGGGCACGCACAGCAGGAAGCAGAAGCTCGGGAAGCAGGTCAGCCAGTCGCCGACGTCGACACCTGCGGGGGTCGGGACGGCGTCGAGGTCCACCTCGACCCCGAACGTGCCCCACTCCAGCAGCATCGCCAGCGAGCCGACGAGGCCCGCCATGCTGACGTCCTTGGCGGCCACCGCGGCGCCGGAGCGCGCGATCTCGGCGAGCACCCGGACGTCGCCGGCGCAGCGCTCGCCGCGCTGCTCGAAGGCGGGGAAGAACGGGAAGTCGGCGCGCATCGTGCCGTCGAGGGCGGCCGCGACGACGAGGCTCTGGCCCGGCGTCACGCGCGTCACCGAGAGCGGTTCGCCCCCGACCTCGCCGACCGCGAACGCCGACACCGACGGCTCGCCGTCGTGGCGGGTGAGGTGCCCGCCGAGGACCGGGACGTCGAACAGCCGGCACGCGTGCTTCATGCCCTCGAGGACGGCGCGCGCGTGGCCCTCGGTGGCGCTCACGGTGTTGACGATGCCCCGCGGCTCGGCCCCCATGGCGGCGACGTCGTTGACGTTGGTCAGCACCGCGGCGAAGCCCGCGCCCCAGGGGTCGCCGGCCACGAACGGCGGCCACAGCGCCTCCCCGCAGGCGACGACCCGGCCACCGGCGGTCTCCACCACCGCGCCGTCGTCGCCCGGCCCGCCCAGCCAGTCCGCGCCGCCGAACACCTCGCTGACCAGCCCGATCGCCGCCTTCCCGCGCGTGCCGGGGTGGGTGGCGACGCGGTGGGCGAGCGCGGAGAGGTCGCGCGTGGCGGCTGCGGCAGGGAGCACCGGGGTCACGTCCCGTCGTCATCGATAGTGGTTGTTCGTTCATTATGTGATCTAACATCGGCTCATGGCGACCCCGAGCTTCCTGACGCTGCCTGACCGGTCGTCCGCGCCGCGGACGGTCGGGCTCACGCACGTCCTCGACCCCGGGGTGGGCCCGAGCGCGGCGGCCGACCTGCTCGCCGGCGCCGGCGCGTTCGTCGACATCTGGAAGACCGGCTGGGGCACCGCTTACGTCGACCCGCGGATCGCCGAGAAGATCGCGGTGCTCGACGGGCACGGCGTGGCGTCGTGCCTCGGCGGCACGCTGCTGGAGATCGCGTGGGCGCAGGGCGTCGCCGAGCAGTGCCTGGCGTGGGCGCACGGCGTCGGGTTCCGCCACGTCGAGGTCTCCCGCGGCACGGTGCCGATGACCGTCGCCGACAAGCGCGCGCTGGTGGAGCGGGCGGCGGACCGCTTCGCGGTGGTCACCGAGGTCGGCGCCAAGGACCCCGACCAGCAGCACACCCTCGAGCAGTGGCGCGACGAGGCCGCCGCCGACCGCGAGGCCGGCGCCCACCTCGTCGTCGCCGAGGGGCGCCAGAGCGGCACCGTCGGGATCTTCGACGCCGACGGTGGCGTGCGCGAGGACGTCGTCGACGCCCTGGCCGGCGCCGTCGGCCCGGCGCACCTCGTGTTCGAGGCGCCGCGCGCGCACCAGCAGGCGTGGTTCGTGCGCCGCTTCGGGCCCGACGTCAACCTCGGCAACATCGCCCTCGAGGACGTGCTCGGGCTGGAGACCCTGCGCCTCGGGCTGCGCTCGGACACCGCCGCGGCGACCGTCCCCGCCGCGATCTCCGCGGAGCTCGGCCGATGACCAACCTCGTCCCCGGGCGCTACCGCGGCGTCGCCGTGGCCCGTGCGCCGCTGCCCTACGACGAGGCGACGCTGCGCGAGCGCTACCTCGGCCGCGAGGCCTACTGGAAGACGCGGTTCCTGGTGGTGCGCCCGCCCGGGGACGGCGACGGCCCGGTGGCGCTGCTGGGCGTCACCCGCGCCGGGGACGACCAGCTGTTCAGCCCGATCGTCGACGTGCGCCTGCTGGCGGGGCCGGACGAGACCGTGCTGCTGCACCGTCCCGAGATCGACACCGGGGTGCCGACGCAGCTCGCGGCCGCCGCGGCGGAGGTGCCCGCGGCGCGCGCCGTCGTCGTGCAGGGGCGCTACGAGCACGTGAACTTCATCCTCGACGCCCGCCCGCTGCCGGTCACCGTGCGGGAGGTGGTGCCGCCGCGCCCCGCGAAGCTCGCCGACCAGGCCCGCCGCGTGCTCGAGCTCGCCGAGGACCTCCCGCCGATCGCGCTGACGCCGCACGTCGTCGACCTGGCCGACCTCGCCGCGGCCCACCCGGCGGCGCACTACCTGCTGCCCTGTCGCGGCGGCGGGGGCGAGGTGCCCGGGGCCGCCGTGTCGTACCTCGACGAACGACCGCCCGAGGCCGACTGGACGCTGCTGGGCTGCGAGCGCTCGCGCCAGATCCACCGCTGGTTCTACGGCCGCGAGGCGCCATCCGTCGACACGTGCCCCCTGGCTGCGGTCGGGGCCGAGGGAGGCGGCGCCGTGCTCACCAAGTGCTGCCTGCAGCAGGAGGACCTCGCCGAGGGCAGCGTCGAGGGCCCGGACGGCACGACGCGGTGGGTGTCGGTGCCGTGGGGGTCGTCGCTCGAGCACGTCCGCGAGGCCCTCGGCCGTCTCGCGCGGCGGGAGGAGCCGTCGTGGTCGCCCGCCTGACCGACTCGCCCGTCTACGCCCACCTCTGGAGCACCCCCGAGCTCACCGCGCTGCTCGGCGAGGAGGCGCGCTGGCAGGCGTGGCTCGACGTCCTCGTCGCGCTCGCGCGCGTACAGGCGCGGGCCGGGATCGTGCCGGCCGAGGCGGCCGAGCAGATCGCTCGCCGGGCGCGGGTCGAGGAGCTCGACTGGGACGAGGTCGCCGCGCAGACCCGCGCGACGTCGCACTCCACGCTCGGGCTGATCCGGGGCCTGCAGGCCGTGCTGCCCGAGACCGCGCGCGAGCACGTCTACGTCGGCGCGACGGTGCAGGACGTCACCGACACCTGGTTCGGCACGGTGATGCGCGACGTCGGGGCGATCGTGCGCCGCGACGTGCGCCTGCTCGAGGAGCGCGTGCTCGCGCTCGCCGCCACCCACCGGGCGACCCCGATCGCGGGACGGACGCACGGGCAGCCCGGGGCGCCGGTGACGTTCGGACTCAAGGCCGCGTCGTGGGCCGACGAGCTGCGCCGGCACGTCGAGCGCCTCGACGAGGGGCGCCCGCGCTGGGCGGTCGGGCAGCTCGCCGGCGCCGTCGGCGCATTGGCCTTCCACGACGACGAGGGCGTCGACCCGCTCGCCCTGCGGGCCGCGTTCTGCGCGGAGCTCGGGCTCGGCGACCCGGGGATCTCCTGGACGACGAGCCGCGACCGCGTCGCCGAGTTCGGCGGTGTGCTCGCGATGGTCGCCGGCACGCTCGCGCGCATCGGCGGCGAGGTCTACGAGCTGGCGCGCCCGGAGATCGGCGAGCTCGCCGAGCCGACCTCCCCGACCGCCGTCGGCAGCATCACGATGCCGCACAAGCGCAACCCCGAGGCGAGCGAGCACCTCGACACCCTCGCGCGGCTGGCGCGGTCGTCGGCCGGCGTGCTGCTCGAGAGCATGGTCGCCGCGCACGAGCGCGACGGGCGGGCGTGGAAGGCGGAGTGGGCGGCGCTGCCGGAGGTCTGCCTGCTCGTCGGGACGGCGGCCGCGCTGGCGCGGACCCTGGTCGACGGGCTCGAGGTGCACGCCGACGCGATGGCGGCCAACCTCGCCCGCCACGGCGACCGGCTGGGCTCCGAGCGCGTGCTCGCAGCGCTCTCCCCGCGGCTGGGCAAGCACGCCGCGCAGGACCTGCTCCAGTCGCTGCTCCGCGACGGCGGTGACCTCGCCGGCGAGCTGGCGGCCCGGGGGATCGCGAGCGCCGACGAGGTGCGGGGCTGGCTCGCGCGCCCGGCCGACCGGGTGGCGGTGGCGATGGTGGACGCGGTCGTGGCGCGCGGGCGGGACACGTGAACCGCTTCGCGCTCGGCATCCTGCCGACCCCGCTCGTGCGGGCCGACCGGCTGCGCGCGGCCGTGGGCTGCGGCCCCCTGTGGGTCAAGCGCGACGACCTCCTCGGGTTCGCGGTGGCGGGCAACAAGGTCCGCGCGCTGGAGCACCTGCTGGGCGACGCCCGCGCCCGCGGCCGCGACGTGCTCGTCACCGGCGGCGGGCCCGACTCGAACTTCGTCGCCGCGGCGGCCCAGGCGGCGCGGGTCGCCGGCCTGGACTGCGAGCTGGTGGTGTGGGGCGACCCGCACGGCACGACGAACCTGGCGCTGGCGACCGCCGCGGGCGCGCGCATCCACCCGCTCGGCTCGGACGACCGGGGTCGTGTCGACGGCGAGGTGGCGCGCCTCGGGGCGGAGCTGGAACGCGAGGGCCGGCGCCCGCTCGCCGTGCCCCGCGGCGGGGCGACGCCCGTGGGCGCCCTCGGGTTCGCGTGCGCCGCGGCGGAGGTCGTCGCGCAGTGGACCGAGGCGCAGGCCCCGACCGTGGTGATCCCCGTCGGCTCCGGCGGCAGCGTCGCGGGCCTGCTGGCGGGCCTCGCGGGCACCGGCTGGCGGGTGCTCGGGGCGTCGGTGAGCCGCCCGCCCGACGAGATCACCGCCGCGGTCCTCGCCCTCGCCGGGGCGACGGCGGCGCTCCTGGACTCGCCGCCGCCGTGTCGCGAGCAGCTGACGATCGTCGATGCCCGGGGTCCCGGCTTCGGGGTGGCGTCGCCCGCCGACCGCGCCGCCGCCGACCTCGTCCTGCGCACCGAGGGCCTGCTGCTCGACGACACCTACGGGGCGAAGGCCGCGGCCGTGGCGATCGAGCACGTCGCGCACGCCGGCCCCGACCCGACCCTCCTGTGGTCCACCGGCGGCCTCGTCTCCGCCCTCTCCCATGTGAGCGAACTTCGGGGCTATCGCCCCGAAGTTCGCTCACATAGCCCGGAAGGAGCACCGTGAGCGCCCACCGCGACGAGGGGCCGCCGGTCGGCGGTCCCGCCCCCGAGCTCGTGGCGTCGGGGTTCGCGCTCGAGAACGCCGACGCCCCGTTCCTGCACCGCGGGCTCAACCTCGCCGACATCGCGCACGTGCTCGACCTCTCCCGCCGGGGCCTCGTCCCCGCCGCGGCGCAGCGGGCGCTGCTGGAGCTGCTCCTGGTCGCCCAGGCGACCCCGGCCGAGGAGTTCCCCTACGACCCGGAGCTCGGTGAGCCCTACAACTCCCGCGAGGCGTGGTTCGTCTCCCAGCTCGGCGACGTCGCGGGCTGGCTGCACGCCGGGCGGCCGCGGCGCGAGGCCGTCCGGATCGCGCTGCGCCTGCACGTGCGGCACCAGATCGCGGAGCTCGTCGGCGAGGCGGTCCGGTTCGGGCGCGACGCGGTGGCGCGCGCCGAGGAGCACACCGAGACGGTGATGCCCGACCAGACCTACCTGCAGCACGCCCAGCCCTCGACGTTCGCCCACTACCTGCTCTCGTTCGTCTACTCCACCGTGCGCGACGGGCAGCGCCTGCTCGCCGAGCTCGACTGGGTCGATACGAGCCCGGGCGGCGCCGGCTGCGTCAACGGCACCCGGCTGCTGGAGGACCGCGCGTTCGTCGCCGAGGCGCTCGGGTTCGACGGCGTCATCGAGCACACCCGGGACGCGATGTGGCAGGTCGACGGGCTGATCTCCGTGCTCGCGGTGGCCTCCAGCCTCGTCTCGAACCTCTCCAAGCTCGCCGAGGACCTGGAGATCTGGTCGTCCAGCGAGTTCGACTACGTCGACCTCGACCACGGCTTCACGCGCGCCAGCGTGCTCATGCCGCAGAAGCGCAACCCGTACTCGCTCTCGATCATCCGCGGGGCGTCCGGCGTGCTCATCGGGCGCCTGTCGGGCTTCCTCGCGGTGAGCAAGAGCCCGTCGGCGCGCAGCGACAACCTGATCTACGCCTACGGCGAGGTCCCCCGCGCGCTCGACCTCACGCTGCGCATCACCCGGCTCGCCGCGGGCGTCGTGCGCACCCTGCGCGTCAACGCCGACCGGCTCGCCGAGGAGGTCCGCGGCGGGTACAGCCAGGCCACCGACCTCGCCGAGCACCTCGTGCAGACCTGCGACGTCGACTACCGCACCGCCTACCTCGTCGTCGGGCGCGCGGTGCGCACCGCGAGCCGGGCCGGCGTCCCCGGCGTCGAGATCACCGGCGAGATGCTCGACCGCGCGGCGCTCGAGCACACCGGCCGTGCGCTCGGGCTCGCCGGGACCGACCTCACCGGCGCGCTCGACCCGTGGCGGATCGTGCTCTCCCGCGACGCGCAGGGCGGCGCCGCGCCCGCCGCGGTCGCGCGCATGACCGCCGACCTCACCCACCGGCTCGACCAGCTCGACGCCCGGGCCCGCGAGCGCCTCGCCGCGTTCGACGGGGCCGAGACCGCGCTGCTCGACGCCGTCCGCCAGGCCACCACCCCCGAGAGCGCCGAGAGGGAGTCCCGATGACCGCACCCGTCCGAGCCCTGCCCGACGAGATCGCCGTGGTGAACGTCGGGCTGCCGATGTTCGCCGACGCGGTCCGCGCCCAGGGCGGCACCGTCACCCACGTCGACTGGCGCCCGCCCGCCGGCGGCGACCCGGACGCCGTGCGGGCCCTGACGCGCCTGTACGCCGACCCGTCGGTCGACGTCGCCAACGCCGAGGTCCTGCGCCGCCTCGACACCGGCGTGCCGTTCCTGACCGGCGTGCGCCGCGCCGACGAGGTCGTGCCCGGGGTCGAGGGGCGGATGCTGCTGCACTGCGGCCCGGCGGTCGACTGGGCGCAGGCCTGCGACCCGCTGCGCCGCTCGATGCGCGCCGCGACCGTCGCCGAGGGATGGGCCGCCGACGTCGCCGCGGCCGACCGCCTGCTCGCCGAGGGCGGCGTGCGCCTCGAGCCCGCCAACCACCACGACATGGTCGTGCCCATGGCCAGCGCGATCGGGCCGTCGGCCCCGGTGCTCGTCGTGGAGCTCACCGCCGACGACGGCCTCGTGCGCTCGTTCGCGCCGATCAACCAGGGCCCCGGCGAGGTGCCCTGGTTCGGCCGCGACACCGACGCCGCGATCGCCCGCCTGCGCCTGCTGCGCGACGCCGTCGGCCCGGCGCTCGCCGCCGTGCTGCAGCGATCCGGACCCCTCGACGTCCTGGCCCTCGCGGCGCAGGGCATCGCCATGGGCGACGACCTGCACATGCGCACCCAGGCGGCCACCAACCTGCTCGCGCGCACCTGGCTCGGGCACGTCGCGGCCCTGCCCGACGACGTCCGCGGCCCCTTCGCCGACTTCCTCGCCGGCAACCACCTGTTCTTCCTCACCCCGGCGATGGCCGCGGCGAAGGCGCTGACGCTGTGGGCGGGGCGCGTGCCGGGCTCGTCGATCGTCACCTCGATGGCCCGCAACGGCACGACCTTCGGCATCCGCCTGCCGGGCTCCGACCGCTGGTACACGACGGCCGCGCCGCCGGTCGGCGACGCGCTCTACTACTCCGGCCTCGGCCCGGACGACGCGGCGCCCGACATCGGCGACAGCGCCGTCCTCGAGCTCGTGGGCCTCGGCGGGCCGGCCGCGGCGAACTCGCCGGCCGTCGCGGCGTTCCTCGGCGGCTCGATGGCCGACGCCGCCGCGGCCACCGACGCGTTCCGGCGCATCTGCGTGGGGGCGAGCAGCCGGTTCACGCTGCCCGCGGCGGGGTTCGCCGGGACGCCGGTCGGGGTCGACCTGCGCAAGGTGGTGGCGACGGGCGTCACCCCGAAGGTCAACACCGGGATCCTCGCGGCGTCGTCGGGGCAGGGCCAGGTCGGCGCCGGGGTGGCGACGGCGCCGCTGGCCTGCTTCACCGAGGCCCTGCACGCGCTCGCCGGATGATCATCGACGCCGGTCTCGGTGCCGCCGGCCTGCTGCGCCGCCCGGTGACCGGGCGCGTCGTGTCGGTGCATCGCCGGGCGGCCTACCTGCGCCTGGACGGCGAGCTGGTCGCGCTCGTCGCGCCCGGCGTCGACGCGGGGCCGATCCACGTCCGGTGCGCGGCGCTGCCGCCGTGCCGGGTGGGCGAGGCGGTCACGGGCGACGGCACCCGGCTCGCGGGGGAGCGGTGGGCGGTCCGCGGACCGGGGGCGGTGTGGCGCGGGACGCTGCCGCGGGCGTTCGGCGACACCGCCCTCGCCCGGGACGCGCTCGTGCCCGGCGAGATGATCGGGACCGCGGCACGGGCGGGGAGCCTCGAGGAGCTCGCCGCGGCCGTCGGCGGGCGGGGTCCGGGCCTCACGCCGGCCGGTGACGACGTGCTCGCCGGCGTGCTGCTGGTGGCGCGGGCCGCGGGCGTCGGCGAGGAACGCCTCCGGTCGCTGACGGACACCGTGCGGACCACCGAGGTCGCGCGGGCGTTCCTGACCTGGGCCGCGCGGGGGCAGTCGGTCGCGCCCGCGCACGTCTGGCTGCACGCGGTCGCCGCCGGCGACCGAACTGCCGCGACCCGCGCGCTGACCAGGCTGCACCGCCTCGGCGCCGACTCCGGCCGGCACCTCGCGGCCGGGATGGCGCTCGGGCTGGGTCAGCTGCCCCGCGTCGTGAGCCAGACCGCGCGCGCCGCCGCGGGTCCGGGATTGCGCCAGCGGGTGTGACGGTCGGCGGGGAACTGGATGGTGTCGCCGGCGCCCAGGACGTGGCGCTCCCCGGCGACCTCCACCTCGAGGCTGCCGTGGAGCAGGTGCACCAGCTCCTCGCCGGCCTGCGGCCCCCCGGACGTGCCCTCCGCGCCGGCGTCCACGACCACCGCGGCGCCACCCACCCGGAAGCGCTCCGGCGCGGCGGTGATCGCGGTGCGGGTGGTGCCGGCGTCGTCGGCGACCACCGTGCCCGCCCCGGCGGCGACCACGGACGCCACGGTCGTGGGGGCCTCGTCGCCGACGAAGTGGCCGATGGGCCGCTCGAGGGCGTCCGCGAGCTTCAGCAGCGTCGTGATCGTCGGGACCATGTCGCCGCGCTCCACCTTGTGGATGGCGGCCGCCGACACGTCGGCGCGCCGCGCGAGCTGCTGGAGCGACAGGCCGGCCTGTTGGCGCAGGTCACGCACCTTGGGGCCGATCGCGTCGACCACCGTCTCCCAGCCGGCCGGTGTCCCGGCGGAGCCCGCGGGCTCGGCTGCTGATCGGGCCATGGCGCTACTCCTTGACACCCACGACGCGGTCAGTATGGTCAACACGCATCAACTTTGGTGGACATCCTGTCGGATCCGGCGCGTGGCGTCGACCGGCTCCGAGCCACGCATCGTAGGGGTCGAGGAAAGGGTCCGCGTGCCGCACAAGAC
Organism: Actinomycetospora aeridis; assembly: GCF_037400275.1. Taxonomy (NCBI): domain Bacteria; kingdom Bacillati; phylum Actinomycetota; class Actinomycetes; order Pseudonocardiales; family Pseudonocardiaceae; genus Actinomycetospora; species Actinomycetospora aeridis. The sequence continues at coordinate 462,457 of NZ_JBBEGL010000001.1, forward strand.
CGTGATCATCGGCGGCGGTGCCGCCGGGCTGGGTTCCGCGGGCGGGGTGAAGGCCGCGAACCCGGACGCCGAGGTCGTCGTCTACACCGAGTTCGAGGACGTGGCCTACAGCCCCTGCGGCATCCCCTACGTCCACGGGCAGGAGATCCCGGACTTCGAGCGGCTGTTCCTGGCCACCAAGGAGCAGTACGTCCAGGTCGGCATCGACGTCCACTACGAGACGACGGTGACCGGCATCGACACCGCCGCGCGCACCGTGCAGGTCGCCGGCGAGGGCGCCGTCGGCTACGACACGCTGATCGTCGCCACCGGGTTCGAGTACGCCGACCCGGGCGTGCCCGGCGGCGAGCTCGAGGGCCTGTACTACGTCAAGAACATCCGCGCGGCGATGGAGTGGGACAAGGTCCTCGACTCCGTGAAGCGGGCGGTCGTCGTCCACGCGACCCCGCTCGGCGTCGAGATGACCACCTCGCTCGCCCACCGCGGCATCGAGACCCACCTCATCGACCCGCACCCCTGGCCGCTCGCCGACATGGCCGACCCGGACATCATGGCGCCGGTCGAGGAGTCGTGGCGCGAGCTCGGCGTCGTCGCGCACTTCAACACCACCCTCCAGGGCTTCGTCGGGCAGGGGCACGTCAACGCCGTCGCGACCTCCGACGGCGAGCTGCCGTGCGACCTCGTCGTCGTCGCGACCCACAAGACGCCGAACGCGCGCCTCGCCGCCGCCGCGGGCCTGAAGATCGGCTCCACGGGCGGGATCATCGTCGACGAGCGGATGGCCACCTCAGTGCCCGGCGTGTACGCGGCGGGCGACGCCGTCGAGGTCCCGCACGGGCTCACGCGGGTGCCGCTGCAGGGGCTCACGGGCAGCCACGCCTACGCGCAGGGCAAGACCGCGGGGGTCAACGCCGGCGGCGGCACCCGCGCCTACAAGGCGGTCTACGTGCCCTGGGGCACGCCGGCCGGCAAGTGGATCATCGGCGGCGCCTCGTTCGGCGAGACCACCGCGACCGCACTCGGCATCCCCTACGTGCTCGGCCAGGCCCAGGGCATCTCGCGGGCGCGCTACTACCCGGGCGTGAAGCCGGTGAAGGTCAAGCTGCTCGCCGAGCCCGGCAGCCTGCGCCTCATCGGCGCGCAGATGGTCGGCCAGGAGGGCATCAAGGAGCGCGCCGACTTCCTGGCGATGGCCGTCAAGCACGGCTTCACGTTCCACGACCTGTCGACCATGGAGAACGTCTACTCGCCCGCGATCGGGGCGCTCAACGAGCCGATCGTCGTCGCGGCGACCAACGGGCTCGACGAGCTGCGCAAGGCCGGGAAGCTCTGACATGGCCCGCACCTCGTTCTCCCGGTGGCTCCGCGAGAACTCCCAGCACTACCTGATGGTCGGCGCCCACGAGCAGCTCGCGAAGCGCTACCCGGGCACCCGCGGACCGCGCCGCCCCCACGGGCCCCTCGAGCTCGCCTGGCTACGCGTCTTCGCGCCGGTCTACCGGGCGCTCCCGTGGCCCCTGCGCCACCGGATCCTCCGCGCGATGCCGGGCAGCCACCGGCAGACCTGGGCCCCGCCGCCCGAACGGCGCGAGCCGGCGGTCTGACCGCCCCACCGACAGCGGCGGGACCCACCCGCCGGGAGCACCACACAAGACAGAGACGAGGGGTACCAGTGGTCCAGATCGTGGGTGAGCGTGTCAGCCCCGGCGACGCGATCGTCGACTACGAGGACAAGGTCTTCGACGACATCCAGGCCGAGCAGGGCGAGAAGGCCTACATCTTCATGCACACCGTGCCCTTCGAGGGCTCGGTCGGGCTGGTCAACATGCTGACCGCCACCCGGGTCAACCGGAAGGGCTTCGACACCAGCATCGTCCTGTTCGGCCCGGGCTCCCTGATGGCGTCCGCGTCGCGCGGCTTCCCGAAGGTCGGCGACGAGGCGTTCCCCGGGGCGCTGGGCTACAACAAGCAGCTCACGACCTTCATGAACGAGGGCGGCAAGGTCTACGCCTGCCGGTTCTCGGCGGCGATGCTCTACGGCATGCGCGAGGTCGACATGATGGAGGGCGTCAAGCCGATCAACCCGCTGGACGTCCTCGACGCCCAGCTGACCGCGCGGCGCGAAGGTGCGCTCGTGATGCAGACCTGGACCGTCTGACCGGTGGTGGCGACGGGGCGGCGCACACGGCGCCGCCCCGGCTCCGGTGCGAGTGAGGAGTTCTCGTGGATCCGTTGGCCGACATGGGCGGGTCGCCGGGGTGGGGCCCCGCGCAGGTCCCGACGCCCGACGAGCCGCCGTTCGGCGAGCCGTGGGAGGGCCGCAGCTTCGCGATGACGGTCCTGACCATGGGCCGCATCTCGGGGCGCAACCTCGACGCGTTCCGCTACGCGCTCGAGCGGCTCGACCCCGTGTCCTACCTCGCCGACGGCTACTACGGCCGCTGGCTCAACGCCGCTGAACTGATGCTGCAGGACAGCAGCATCCTCGCGCCGGGCGCGGTCGACGCCCGGGCGCGCGCGCTCGCCGGCGAGGACGTCGACGAGCCGGCGTTCCCCGAGCCGGCCAAGCCCGACTACGCCCCGACCGGGCCGGGCTCGCTGCGCGAGATCGACGGCCCGCCGGCCTTCGCGGCGGGCGACGCCGTGCGGACCACGAGCACCCCCCGCCCGCAGGGCCCGTCCAAGCTGCCCGGCTACGTCCGGGGCCGGCGCGGGACGATCACCGCGGTGCGCCCGGGTCACCTGCTGCCCGACACCCACGCCGTGTTCCAGGGCGAGAACCCGCAGTACGTCTACACCGTCGGCTTCGCGTCCACCGAGCTCTGGGGTGACGACGCGGAGCCCTTCACGCTGCACGTCGACCTGTTCGAGAGCTATCTGGAGAGTGACCGGTGACCGGCGCCCCGACCCGTCGTCCCGAGCCCGCGCAGCGCACCGAGGCGCTGGAGTCGCTGCTGGTGGAGCGCGGGCTGATCGACCCCGCGGTGATGGACAAGTTCATCAAGACCTACGAGCAGGACGTGGGCCCGCTCAACGGCGCCAAGGTCGTCGCCAAGGCGTGGACCGAGCCCGAGTACCGGGAGCGCCTGCTTGCCGAGGGCACGTCCGCGATCAAGGAACTGGGCTTCGCCGGGCCGCAGGGCGAGCACATCGTCGTGCTCGAGCAGACCGACGACGTCCACCACGTCGTCGTGTGCACCCTCTGCTCGTGCTACCCGTGGCCGGTGCTCGGCCTGCCGCCGAGCTGGTACAAGGACCCGGCCTACCGCGCGCGCGTGGTGCGCGAGCCGCGCACGGTGCTGCGCGAGATGGGCCTGGACGTGCCCGCGGACAAGGAGATCGAGGTCTGGGACTCGTCGTCCGAGGTGCGCTACCTCGTGCTGCCGCAGCGCCCGGCCGGCACCGAGGACTGGGACGCCGAGGCGCTGACCGGCCTGGTCACCCGCGACGCCATGGTCGGCGTGGCCGTCGTGTCCGCGCCGTGACCGCCGTGTCGACGGCCCTCGACGTCTCCGGCCCGGCCGCGCCGCCGCGGGCCAACGGCGAGCTGGTGTTCACCGAGCCGTGGGAGAGCCGCGCGTTCGGCATGGCGGTGTCGCTGTCCGAGGCGGGCGCGTTCACCTGGGACGCGTTCCGCGACCGCCTCGTCGCCCGGATCGCGGCGTGGGAGGCCGAGCACGGTCTCGACGACCCGGAGTTCCGCTACTACGCCTGCTGGCTCGACGCCCTCGAGGACGTGCTGGTCGACGGCGGGGCGCTGGGCGGCGACGACGTCGCGGCACGCTCGTCGGAGCTGGCCGCGCGCCCGGCCGGTCACGACCACCGCGACGACGGGCACGGCCACGGGCACGGGCACTGACTAGGCCTGCCCCACGGCCCCCGCCCGCACGTCGTCGTACACGGCGAGGTGCCGGCGGGCGCTCGCGGCCCAGGTGTAGCGGGCCAGCGTCACCCGACCGCCGGCGCGCAGCCGGCGGCGCAGGGCGCGGTCGGCGTACATCTCCTGCATCGCGCGCGCGAGCGCCGCGGCGTCGCCCGAGGGCGGCATGAGGGCGTTGTGGTGGTGCAGCAGGTACTCCCGGAACACCGGGAGGTCGCCGGCGACCACGGGCAGGTCGGCGGCCATGGCCTCGAGCACCGCGAGGCCCCAGCCCTCCGCCAGCGAGGGGAAGCACAGCGCGTCGGCGCTGCGGTACCAGGCGCCGAGGTCGGCCTCGGACAGCGTGCCGAGCAGGACGACGTCGCGGCCGAGCTCGAGGCCCAGCTCCGGGAGCCGGGCGAGGGTCTCGTGGCGGTAGGCCGCGTAGTCGCGGAACGAGTGGCCGCCGACGATCGCGAGCATCGGCGGGTGCGGCATGGTGGCCTTCAGCCGCGCCAGCGCCTCGAACGCCACGTGCGTGCCCTTGCGCGGCTCGATCCCGCCGACGCCGAGGAAGACGAACCGGTCCTGGGCGCCGACCGACGCCCGCAGCTCGGCGACCCGCTCCGCGGTGACCGGCGGGAAGCGGTCGGGGTCGACGCCGTTGGGCACGACGGTGGCCTCGCGCGCGTACTCGTCGCGCAGGATGCGCCGCCACTGCTCGCTGACGACGAGCACCCGGTCCGGCTCGCGGATCGCCGCGCGTTGGCAGTCGACGAGCGCGGGGGTGGTGAAGTCGTCGACGTGGTGCACGGTGCGCACCACCGCCACCCCGGCCCCGCCGTCCCGCACGCGCGCGGCGGCGCGCGCGGCGATGCAGTCCTGGGTGTGCAGCACGTCGAACCGGTGGGCGAGGTCGGCGAGGGCCCCGCTGAGCAGGTCGATCGACGCGAACACCTTGTCCGTCAGCGAGCCGCCGGACGGCGGGGCCGGCAGCACCGTGAACGGCACCGACGTGGGCCGGAAGAGACCCGCGGCGGGGTCGCCCTGGCTGACGACGTGCACCGCGCGCCCCGCGGCCTGCAGGGCCTCGGCGAGCGCGAGGGTGTGCACCATCCCGCCGCGCGGCGAGGTGGAGTGGGTGACGAGGGCGAGCTCCCTCACGGGGCCCACCCGGACGCCCCGAGCTCGGCGATCGCCGGGTCGCGCCGCGCGATCGCCGCGGCCGCGAGGGCGGCGCGCGCGGCGGTCTCGGTGACCACGCACCCGGCGTCGAGGAACGCCCGACGCTGGTCCTCGAGGCCCTGGGGATCGCCCTCGGTGCCGAGCACGTAGACCACGACCCGCCCGCCGCCGGCGACGATGCGGGCGCACTCGCCGGCCAGCTCGCCCGCGGGGTCGGGGTGCGCGCCGTAGCCGAGCACGACGTCGAGCACGATCGCCGCGACCTCGGGGTCGGCGCCCTGGGCGCGCAGGTGCTCGAGCCGGGCCTCGGGGTCGATCATCGGGTGCGGCCGGCCCTGGGTGTACTCCTCCTCGCCGAGGTCGAGGCACACGTGGCTCGACGCGGGGGCCGGCACGGCGAGCGCCTTGTCGAGCGGAGTGTTCGACCACACCGGCCCGAGCACGCGCGAGAGCACGACCAGCGACTCGTAGCAGAGCGTGCCGCCGGAATAGAGGCCCCGGACCAGCGTGCGCCCGGGGTCGAGGTCGGCGATCGCGGTCTCGACCCGCGCGCGCAGTCCCGCCGACGGGTCGGGCGCGCCCCGGCCGAGGACGCCGAGCACCGCCAGCGCGCCGGCCTCGAGCGTCGGCACCTGGACGACCGACGCACCGTCGAGCGGCTCGTCCATGCCGATGAGGGCGGCGACGAGCGGGGTGTCGCCGGCCTCGGCGACGACCGAGCGCGCGACGTCGGGGTCCGGCGGTTTGGAGACCAGCAGGATCGCGTCCGTCGCGGGGTCCGCGGCCATCGTGCGCACGGCGAGCCGGCCCATGGGCCCGCCGACCCGCGCGCCGAGGTCGCGCCCGCCGAGGCCGACGACGTGGGTCACCCCGACGCCCCAGCGGTCGAGGAGGGCGGCCACCTCCTGCGCACCGGTGCCCGCCGCGGCCACGACACCGACCGCCCCGACGCGGTCGGTGAGGGGGGCGACGACGTTCGCGAACCCCAGGCACGTCCGCCCGAGCATCGCCGTCCCGGCCCCCGGGCCCATCACCAGCCGGCCGAGGCCCGCGGCGCGCGTCTTCAGCGCGATCTCGTCGTGGAGGGACACGTTGTCGCTGAACAGCAGGACGTCGAGCCCGGCGCCGAGGGCCTGGTGGGTCTCGAGGGCCGCGTAGTCGCCGGGCACCGAGACCACCGCGACGTTGCTGCTCGCCTGCCGGGCGACGGCCTCGGCCAGGGTGCGCGGGTCGGGCTCGGCGACCCCGGTCGTCGTCGCCTCCCGCGGGCTGAACGCGGCGGCGCGACCGGCGTCCTGCGCGGCCTCGACGACCTCCGCGGAGTCGGCCCGGACCGCGAGGAAGAGGTCGCCCGGCCCCGCGCCGGCCCAGCCGGCCGGGTCGAAGCCCTCCTTCTCCAGCGTCTCCAGGTTCGCCTCGGTCGCCATCGCCACCGCGGCCCAGTCGACCCCGGGGACCTCGCGCATCGCGCGCGTGCCCGAGAGCTGGACGACCGAGTCGAGGTAGGTGTCACGGTAGAGCAGGAAGCCCGCGCTCATCGCCCGTTCCCCACGATGCGGGTACCGACCAGCTCGGCGCCGTAGGCGTCGCCCGCGTCGAGCGAGGGCCCGGCACGGTCCGCGGTGGTGATCACCGCGGTGCGCCCGCCCTCGCGGATGAAGCGCACGGCGGCGCGCACCTTCGGGCCCATGCTGCCGGCGGGGAACTGCCCGTCCTCGAGGTGCTTCGCGGCCTCGTCGACCGACATCTGGTCGATCGCGCGCCGGTCCGGGGTGTCGAAGTCGACGTAGACCTTGGGGGTGTCGGTGACGAGCACCAGCGCGTCGGCGTTCACCGAGGCCGCGAGCCGCTGCGCGGTGAAGTCCTTGTCGATCACGGCGTCGATGCCCTCGAGTCCGTGGTCGCCCGCGATCACCGGGATGCCGCCGCCCCCGCCCGCGACGACGATCATGTGCTGCTCGATGAGGGCCCGGACGGCGTCGACCTCGACGATCCCGACCGGCTTCGGCGACGGCACGACCCGGCGGTGGCCCCGCGCGCCGTCGGGGATCATCTCCCAGCCCCGCTCCTGGGCGAGCACGCGCGCCTGCGCCTCGCTGAAGTAGGGACCGACGGGCTTGGTGGGGCGCTCGAACGCGGGGTCGGCCGGGTCGACCATGACGTGGGTGACCACCGAGACGACGCCGGGCAGCCGCCCGCGCCCCTCGGCGAGCAGGGCGAGGCCGAGCAGGCTGCCGAGCTGCCCCTGGGTCATCGAGTTGACGCAGAACAGCGGGAGCGCGGGCACGATCGAGGCCGCCTCGTCCTGCTGGATCGCGAGGTTGCCGACCTGGGGCCCGTTGCCGTGGACCAGCACGACGTTCCACCCGGCGTCGCGCAGCGCGCACACGGCGCGGGCCATCGCGTGCGCGTTCTCCGCCTGCTCGGCGTAGGTCCCGGCCTGGCCGCCCCGGGTGATGGCGTTCCCGCCGAGGGCGACCACTGCGGTTCTGGGCATCGGTGTCCGTCACTCCTGATCCATGATGAGCAGCGCCCGTCTACTATAGTGGACATCATGAATGCTGCGGTGCGCTCCGGGGAAGAGGCGGCTCTCGGCCGGGCGCGCGCACGGTGGCAGGCGGCGGGCGACCGGGTGTGGTCGATCGCCGTGGTCGACGGCGAGGAGTACCGGCGCCTGGCCGAGCGCGTCGGCGCCGTGCCTCGACGAGGTCCGCGCCGCGACCCCGACGGTCGGGGCCCTGCTCGCCCTCGACGCCGACCCCGCCGGCGTGCTCGACCGGGCCGGCACGCGCGCGGTGCTCGACGCCGCGCTCGCGGTGCGCGCCGACGAGCTGGTCGCCGCCGCGGCACGCGCCGGGCGGGCGGCGGCGATCGCCGCCGCGCACGAGGCGGGCGACCGCTGGGTGGTCCTCGACGAGACGGCGGGCACGACCCAGCGGACCGTCGAGATGCACCTCGCGTCGGGGCTCGCCCTGGTCGCGACGGCCGACCCGTACGCCGGCGACGAGCCGTACACGCTCGGCGAGGCCGTCCTCGACGTCACCACGGGCGACCCGATCGCCGACGGCGACGGCGGGGACGTGTCGTTTGCCGACGCCGCGGCGTGGCGCGACGCGCGCGCCCGCCGCCGGGAGGAGATCGACTCACGCCTTGACGGCGGCGACACGATGCTTTCCGATAAGAGATGACCGTGGCCGAAAGTAGACGCGAGGCGGGTGGCGCATGACGGGCCTGATGGGCGAGGAGACGGTCACGGCGCAGGCGCACCCGGATCCGGCGGCCATCGCGTCGGTGATCGTCGCCGTCCAGAGCGCCGGGATCCGCCTCGAGACGTCCGTGGAGACCCGCACCGGCGGGGCCGGGCCCACTGACGCCGGCATGCTCTGGATCGAGGGCTTCCCGGTCACGGTGCCCACCACCGCGGGCTCGCCGTACGTCCTGCGCGCCGAGGACAACGGTGCCCAGGGGCTCTACCGCGACGGCGAGCGCCTCGCGTCGGTCACCGGCGCGCGCCGGCCCCGTTTCTACGACCGCACCACCGCCGACGGCACGCCCTACTGGAAGATCGCGCTGCTGCACCTCGACTCGCTCGCGAGCACGGTCGTGCAGGCGTGCAACTACTGGAACACCGCCGACCAGTGCGCCTTCTGCGGGATCGGGGTGTCGCTGGACGCCGGCAGCACCGTCGCCCGCAAGACCCCCGAGCAGCTCGCCGAGGTCGCGGTCGCCGCCAAGGAGCTCGACGGCGCCGTCGACGCCACGCTCACCACCGGCAGCTCGGTCGCCCCCGACCGCGGGGCCCGCTACGTCGCCCGCTGCGGGCGCGCGGTCAAGGACGCCGCCGGCCTGCCCGTCGAGATCCAGTTCGAGCCGCCGCGCGACCCCGCGATCCTCGACGAGGTGCACGGCACCGGCGGGGCGGACGCGGTCGGCATCCACGTCGAGACGTTCGACCCCGACGTGCTGGCCCGCGTCGCCCCCGGCAAGGCGCGCACGGGCCTCGACACCTACTACCGCACCTGGGAGCGCGCCGTCGCGCTCTGGGGCCGCGGCCGGGTGTCCACCTACGTCATCCTCGGCCTGGGGGAGGACCCCGAGCTGACGATCGAGGGCTGCCGGCGCGCGGTCGACGTCGGCGTCTACCCGTTCCTCGTGCCGCTGCGGCCCGTCGCGGGCAGCCTGCTCGCCGACGCCACGCCCCCGGACGCGGCCTACACCGACCGCGTCTACCAGAAGGTCGCGGCGTACATGACCGAGCGGAAGATGTCGTCGGCCGACGCCGTCGCCGGCTGCGCCCGCTGCCAGGCCTGCTCCGCGCTCAACGCCGTGCAGCCGCTGCTGCAGATCGGGCGGCGTCCGGGCTCGTCGGGGGCCCGCTCGTGACGCGCTCGGTCGCGCGGCCCGTGGTCTGCGCGATCGCGACCGACGAGGCCGAGCGCGCCGCGCACCACCGCGTGCGCCGGACCGTGTTCGTCGACGAGCAGGGCATCTTCGCCGGCGACGACCTCGACTCCCACGACGCCCGCGACGACGTGCTGCACGTCGTCGCGCGGGTCGGCGAGGAGGTCGTCGGGACGGTCCGCCTGTTCCCCCTCGGCGACGGCGTCTGGCAGGGCGACCGCCTCGCCGTCCTCGCGGCGGCCCGGACGGCCGGCGCCGGGGGACCGCTGGTGCGCTTCGCCGTCGCCACCGCGGCCGCCCGCGGCGGCCGGCGCATGGTGGCCCACGTCCAGCCGGCCAACCGGCGGTTCTTCGAGCGTCTCGGCTGGACCGCCGGGGGCACCGAGGAGTACGCGGGGCGCCCGCACGTGTTCATGACGATCGAGCTAGTGCGGCGTGCGCGGGACGACCAGACGGCCGTGCTCGACGAACCGGGCACGCAGCTCGGCGGGTAGCGCGGCCGCGATCCGGTCGCGCGCCGGGCCCCGGGTCGACGGCGCGCCGACCTGCGCGACGACGAGGTCCGAGCGGGTGCGCAGGGCCGCGGCCGCCGCCTCCTCGCCGCGCCCGAGGTGGGTCAGGGCGAGCGCCTCGTACTTCGCCGACCGGTAGGTCCGCGAGGTCACGAGCAGCTCCTCGGCGCGCCCGGGCTCCCAGCGCGCCTGCATCTCGAGCAGCCGCATCGCCGCGCGCGGCCGGAAGGGCAGCGAGCGGTCCAGCAGCGGCGCCGCCTCCTCGACCGTCGCGCCCGCGTCGTCGTCCTTCCCGGCCAGCAGCAGGCAGTCGGCGCGCGCGAGCAGGGCGTGCAGCTCCTGCTCGAGCTCCAGCGCCCCGCCGCCACGATGGGCCAGGTCGACGGCGGTCTCGGCGTGCTCGCGCGCGCGGTCGAGGTCGCCGAGCTCCTGCCAGAGCCACGACGTCGTCGTCTCGATGCCGGCGCGGTAGTAGCCGACGCCGGCGTCGTCGATGAGACGCCGGGCGCGGTCGAGCGCGCGCAGCGCGCCCGCGAAGTCGCCGGCGTCGCCGCGGGCGAGGCCGCAGAAGAACAGGCTCTGCAGCAGCGTGCGGAACTCCCCGGTCTGGCGGCACAGCTCGACGGCGCGCTCGAGGACCGCGCGGGCCTCGGCGAAGCGGTCCATGTGCTGGAGCAGCGCGCCACGGTAGGCCATCGCCACCGCGCCGAGGGCGTCCTCGGTCCCGACGGCGAGCACCTGCTGGTAGGCGTGGGTCGCGCCGGTGTAGTCGCCGTCCCAGTGCCGCACCCGCCCGAGCAGCAGCAGCGAGCTCCGCCGCGCGCCCGGCGCGGCCGCGGCGGACTCGGCGAGGTGCCCGGCCCGCTCGGCGAGATCCACGGCGGCGAACGCGTCGCGCGCCCAGAGCGCCGTCCAGCCCAGGGCCTCGAGCGCGCGCGCCTCGAGCTCCTCGTCGCCCAGCTCCCGGGCCAGGGTGAGCGCGGCGTCGTGGTCGGCCTGTGCGTCGTCGAACCGGGCGAGGTCGCAGCGCGCCTGGCCGCGCCGCAGCAGGACGGTGGCGCGCAGCACCGCGTCCCCGGTGCGCTCGGCGCTCCCGAGGGCGGAGGTCAGCAGCCGCTCGGCGTCGCGGTGGGCGAACACGAGGTGGGCGGCGTCGGCGGCGGCCAGCCACGCCCGCGCCGCGGCGGCGTGGTCGCCGGCGGCCGAGTGGTGCCCGGCGGCGGCCTCGGGGCGATCGGCGAGGAGTTCGGCGGCGCGGCGGTGGCGGCTGGTCCGGACCGGGAGCTCGGCGCGGGAGTAGGCGACGGTCCGGACGATGTCGTTGGCGAAGCGGTAGCGCGCGCCGTCGGGCACCAGCAGGCCGGCACGCACCGCGCGCTCGGCGCGGCGGGCGCACTCCTCGGGTCCGACGCCGGCGAGCGCCGCGGCGTCGTCGAGCGCGAACGACGACCCGAGCACGGCCGCCTGCCCGAGGAGCAGCACGACGTCCTCGGCGGTGGCGTCCAGGCGGCGTCGCAGCAGGACGTAGAGGTCCTCGGGGATGACCGGTGCCCCGCCCGCCGTCCCGTCGCGCGTCGCCGGCACGGGGTGGCGCAGCAGCTCGCCGACCAGCAGCGGCGAGCCCCCGGTCCACGCGAGGAAGGTGTCGAGGTCGTACCGGGCCCCCGACGCGGCGAGCAGGGCGGTCACCGCGGCGCGGGACAGCGGCGGGACGCGCAGGTGCGTGGCCACGTCCAGCAGGCTCTCGGTGCCGCTGCGCTCCTCGGCGGAGCGCTCCGTCGCGAGCACGAGGACCCGCCGCGCGGCGAGGCGTGTCGCGAGCACGTGCAGGGCCTCCACGGTGGTCTGGCCCGCGTGCTGGAGGTCCTCGACCACCAGCAGGATCGGGTGCACCTCCGCGGTGCGCCCGAAGAGCTCGGCGAGCGCGAGCAACGTGCGGCGGTGGCCGAGCTCGTCGGTCGCCGGCCGCGTCCCCCCGGGGCCGAGCTCCGGCGCGAGCTCGCCGAGCGCCTCCCGCTCGGCCGGGTGCAGCAGCGGCGCCCCGGCGGACTGCGGTGCGGCCTCGCGCCCCACGAGCGTGCGCACCGCCTCGGCCAGCGGCTGCAGGTAGAGCGAGCGCTCGGCCTCCTGGCAGCGGACCTCGAGGACGGTGGCGCCCGCGTCGCGCGCCTCGCCGGCGAGCACGCGCGCCAGCGCGCTCTTGCCGATCCCGGCCTCGCCCGTGACGAGCACGAGGCCGCCGTGACCGCGCGAGGCCGCCGACCAGGCGCGGCGCAGCTGGGCGAGCTCGCGGTCGCGCCCCTGCACCGCGACCGGCGCGGCGTCGGACGGGCGGTCGTCCGGCACGAGCAGCGAGCGGTAGATCTCCTGCGTCGCCGGCGACGGGTCCGCGCCCAGCTCCTCCGACAGCGCTCGGCGCAGCTGCTCGTAGGCGGCGAGCGCGGCGCCGTCGGCGCCCTGGCGGACGTAGGCGCGCATGAGGGCGCGGGCGGCCGGCTCGTCGAGGGCGTCGGCGGCCAGCGCGCGGGAGGCGAGGTCGATGGCCGTGCGGTCCTCGCCGAGCGCGAGCGCCGCGGTCCAGTGGCAGGAGCGCGCGCGGGAGAGCGTCGTCGCGACCAGGCGGCGGACCTCCTCGGCCCACGGGGCGTCGGGCTCGCCGACGAGGGCCGCGCCCCGGCCGAGCAGGTCCTCCGCGCTCTGGGCGCCGGACAGCGCCCGCAGCATGAGGCCGCGATCGAGGTCGCGCTCCGCCTCCTCGGCCAGCGCGAGGCCCTCGTAGACGTCGACGGTGGTGGCGGCGTCGCGGACGAGGCGGTAGCCGCTCGGGTCGCCCTCGACGCGGTCCTTGCCGATGCCGCGGCGCAGCCGGCTGACGAGCGCGGCGAGGTTGCGGCCCGGGCGCCCGGAAGGCTCGGCCGGGCCGTCCGGCCACAGGGCGGCGACGATCGTGTCGGTGGGGACGAACCGGCCCTGGTGCGCGGCGAGCACGGCGAGCAGTCGCTGGGCACGCCCGTTCGGGACGGTCACGGGAGCGTGACCGTCGAACCCCTCGAGGGCGAACCGGCCGACGAGCCGGATCCGCAGACCGCCCGCTGTCATCCGCGTCATCGTACGGCCGGGCGGGTGGTCGCGGTCACACGCGCGGAGTCCCGCTCACCCCCCGCTCGGCGGGTCGACGGAGGACAGCCAGCGCACCCGGTCCTCCAGCCAGCAGCGGGCGGCGTCCTCCGAGCCGGTGCGCTCGACGACGAGGAGGTGGGCGAGCCGGGTCAGCGCGCCGACGAACCCGACCAGGACGTGCGGGTCGCGCAGCACGTGGGCGAAGGTCTCGTCCATCGCGCCCCGGTCCTCCCGCGCGGACGCGAGGACGTAGGCCGTGGCGAGCCGGTAGGCCTCCCAGTCGTCCACCGCGCCTCCGAGCGACCTCCATCGTCGACGAACGACCACGATAGTGGACGTGGTATGCCGGTGTCAGCGGTTGGCGGCGCGCGGATCGGAGACCCCGTCCTCGTGGCGACGGAGAGCGGCGGTGTGATGGCGGAGGGGATCGACGGGGTCGACGAGGGCCTGTTCGGGCCGACGTCGGTGACGTGGCGGGTCCAGCTCGAGCCCGTGCTCTGGGTCGCGGGCATGCGCGCGCTGCTGCTGCAGTCGCTGCACCCGCAGGTGATGCGCGCGACCTACCAGAACTCGGCGCTGTTCGACCCCAAGAAGGCGTGGCCGCGCTTCCAGCGCACGGTCGGCTTCGTCGGCACCCGCACGTTCGGCTCCCGCGCCGACGTCGAGACGGCCGCGAGCCGGGTGCGGCGCCTGCACGCGACGCTGCGCGGCACGGACGCCGACGGCACCGAGATCGCCCTCGACGACCCGGAGAACCTGCTCTGGGTGCACAACGCGGAGATCGACTCGTACGTCTCGGTGGCCCGGCGGGCCGGGGTGGTCGACGACGCCGAGGCCGACGCCTACGTCGCCGAGAGCGTGCGCGCCGCCGAGGTGGTGGGCCTCGACCCCGCGATCGTGCCGGCGTCGCGGGCCGAGCTCGGCGCCTACTTCGACCGCGTCCGCCCGCAGCTGCGGCTCACCGACGAGGCGCGCCGTGGCGTCGGGGGCCTGCTCACCCCGCAGCCGAGCGCGCCGACGGGGATCGCGCTGACGCTGTCGTCGATCGCCGCGCTCTCGTTCTCGACCCTGCCCCGCTGGGCGCGGCGGATGTACGGCCTGCCGGGACTGCCCACCACCGACCTCGGCGTCACCGTCGCCCTGCGCGCGCTGTACACGGCGTCGACGATCTTGCCCGACCTCCCCGCCCCGCCCGACATCGCCCGCGCGCGCCGCCTCGTCCGCGAGGCCCGCGCAGCCGGTTGAGGATCACGCTGGTGTCAGCGGCGTGGCGTCGCAGACACTGAACGTCAGTAACGCCACGCACTCGATCCGCCGGAGGAGCCCGTGCCCGTGACCGAGGCCTACATCGTCGACGCCGTCCGCACGCCCGTGGGCACGCGCAAGGGCGCGCTGGCCGACGTGCACCCCGCCGACCTCGGCGCGCACGCGCTGACGGCCCTGGTGGAGCGCACCGGCATCGACCCGGGCGCGGTCGAGGACGTCCTCATGGGCTGCGTGTCCCAGCTGGGCCCGCAGGCCGGGGTCATCGGGCGCACGGCGTGGCTCTCGGCCGGCTTCCCCGAGCACGTGCCCGGCGTGACGATCAACCGCGCCTGCGGGTCGTCGCAGCAGGCCCTGCACTTCGCCGCCCAGGCCGTGCTCTCCGGCACCCAGGACATGGTCATCGCCGCCGGCGTCGAGAACATGGCCATCGTCCCCATCGACGCCAACGCCGCCGTGCTCGAGCGCATGGGCACCCGCCGCGAGGGCCCGGGCTGGATCGAGCGCTACGGCGAGCAGGAGATCAGCCAGTTCCGCGGCGCCCAGCTCATCGCCGAGAAGTGGGACCTGCGCCGCCCGCAGCTCGAGGAGTTCGCCGTCGAGAGCCACCGCCGCGCGGCGCGGGCCACCGACGAGGGCCGCTTCACGTCCCAGATCGCCCCGCTGCAGGGCCTCGACCGCGACGAGGGCATCCGCCCCGACGCGAACGTCGAGAAGATGTCCGCGCTGCCGCCGCTGCGCGAGGGCTACGAGCTCACCGCGGCCGTCTCCAGCCAGGTCTCGGTCGGCGCGGCCGCGCTGCTCGTCGTCTCCGAGGACGCCCTGCGCACCCACGGCCTGACGCCGATCGCGAAGGTGACGACGCTGTCGGTGGTGGGGGAGGACCCGGTGTACATGCTCACCGGCCCGATCCCCGCCACGCGCGACGTCCTGCGCCGGGCGAAGCTGACGATCGACGACATCGACCTGTTCGAGTGCAACGAGGCCTTCGCCCCGGTCGTGCTGGCGTGGGCGCAGGAGACGGGCGCGCCGCTGGAGCGCACCAACGTCAACGGCGGCGCCATCGCCATGGGCCACCCGCTGGGCGCGACGGGCGCGATCCTCGCGACCAAGCTCGTCCACGAGCTGCACCGCACCGGCGGCACCCGCGGCCTGCAGACGATGTGCGAGGGCGGCGGCCAGTCCAACGCGACGATCATCGAGCGGGTCTGAGGGGTGGAGCTCCGAAACCGCGTCGCCGTCGTCACCGGGGCCGGCGGCGGCATCGGCCGCGCGCTGGTCGCGGCCCTGGCCGACGCCGGCGCCCGTGTGGTGGCCACTGACCTCCAGGCGCCCGACGTCCCGGGCGCCGCGGTGTCCCGCGCCCTCGACGTCACCGACCGGGACGCCACCGCGGCCCTGCTCGACGAGGTCGGGCCGGTCGACCTCTGGTGCGCCAACGCCGGCATCGCGGCGGGCACCGATCCGGTGGAGACCCCCGACGACCTCTGGGACACCGTCCTCGACGTCAACGTCCGCGCCCACATCACCGCCGCGCGTCTCCTGCTGCCCGGCTGGCTCGAGCGCGGCGAGGGCTACTTCGTCGCGACCGCGTCGGCGGCGGGCCTGCTCACGCAGATCGGCTCGGCGCCCTACGCCGTCAGCAAGCACGCGGCGGTGGCGTTCGCCGAGTGGCTGTCGGTGACCTACGGCGCGCGCGGCATCCGCGTCAGCGCGCTGTGCCCGATGGGGGTCGCGACGGCGATGCTCGAGGGCGCGGGGTCCGACGACACCTTCAGCTCGCTCGCCGCGAACACCGTGCGCGCGGCCGGTGAGGTGCTCTCGCCCGAGACCGTCGCCGCGGCCGTCGTCGAGGGGATCGGCCGCGAGGAGTTCCTCATCCTGCCCCACCCCGAGGTGCTGACGTTCTTCGCGCGCAAGGGCCAGGACTACGAGCGCTGGCTCGCGGGGATGCGGCGGCTGCAGGACTCAGCCGGCTGAGCAGCGCGCCCGCAGCGACTCGGCCTCGGTGCGCAGGTAGGCCTTGGTCAGCCCGGTGCTCAGGGCGCCGAACACCGCCGAGAGCCCCCGCTGGACGAGGGCGAGCGCGATGCGGGTGCCGCCGTCGGGCAGCACCGTCAGCTCGTGGGTGGCCCGCGTGCGCCCCGCCGCCGGCCCGCTGACCCAGGAGAACGCCTCGCCGGGCCGGACCTCGTCGACGGTCCACACGAGCACGGGCAGGCGGGGCTGGCGCACCCGGACACGGGTGCCCTCGGCGAGGGTGGCGCCGTCGAGGATCTCCACCCGGCGCATCGTCGGCGTCCACTCGGGCCAGCGTTCGACGTCGATCAGCACGTCCCAGACCTGCTGGACGGGTGCGGGGATGTCGGCGGTGCTCTCGTGGCGCACGGTGACGACGCTAGTGGGTCCGGGGCACCGTGTCGGTGGTTCCGCGCCCGGCGGTCCTCCGGCCACGATGCGGCATGCCCGACACCGTGGCGCTGGCCCGCGAGGAGCGCGCCGAGCTCGCCGACTTCCTCGCCACGCTCACCCCGGAGCAGTGGGAGGCCCCGACGCTCTGCCGGGGCTGGTCGGTGCGCGACGTCGCCGCCCACGTCGTCAGCTACGACGTCCAGGGCATGACGGGCTTCCTGCGGACGCTCGTCCTCGCCGGCCTGTCGCCGGACCGGGCCAACCAGAAGGCCGTCGACGCTCTGCACGACATGGACCCGTGGGGCCTGGTCGCCCTCCTGCGCCGCTACACGACCCCCGAGGGGTTCACGGCGCGCTTCGGCGGCCGGATCGCCCTGACCGACGGCGCGATCCACCACCAGGACATCCGCCGCCCGCTCGGGCTGCCGCGGACGATCCCGCCCGAGCGCCTGCGCGCGATCCTGGACTTCGCGATGATCGCGCCGCCGATCCACGTCGCCCCGCGCATCCGCGGACTGCGCCTGCGGGCGACCGACCTCGACTGGAGCCACGGGAAGGGCGCCGAGGTCACCGGACCCGGCGAGGCCCTGCTCATGGCCGCGGCCGGGCGGGCCGACGCCCTCGACGAGCTCGACGGCCCGGGACAGGGGACGCTCGCCGCCCGCCTCCGCGCGTGACCGTCCTAGGCTCGCGGGCGTGGACGTGCGCCTCTGGTTCGACCCGATCTGCCCGTTCTGCTGGATGACGAGCAAGTGGTTGCGGGTGGTCGCCCGGCAGCGGGACCTCGCGATCGAGTGGCGCTTCATCTCGCTGCGCCTGCTCAACGCCGGGGTCGACTACGCCGCGCAGTTCCCGCCCGAGTACGAGGCCGGCCACACCGCAGGGCTGCGGGGTCTGCGGGTCGCGGCGCGCACCCGCGAGGAGCACGGCCCCGAGGCCCTCGACCGGCTGCAGGAGGCCTTCGGGCGCCACGTGTTCGAGCAGGAGCCGGTGCCCGACACCGCCGATGCCCGCGAGACCCAGGGCAGCGACGCGTTCCTGGAGAAGGTGCTGACCACCGCCGACCTGCCGATCGGGCTCGCGACGGCCGCCGCGGACACCGCGTGGGACGCGGTGGTGCAGGCCGAGACCGACGAGGCCCTCGCGCTGACCGGCCGGGACGTCGGGACCCCGATCATCCAGGTCGACCCGCCCGACGGTCTCGCCTTCTTCGGCCCGGTGATCAGTCGCATGCCCACGGAGGAGCAGGCCGGCGAGCTCTGGGACCACGCCGTCGGCCTCGCGCGGTTCCCGGGCTTCGCCGAGCTCAAGCGCAGCCTGCGCGAGCAGCCGCAGCTGCCGTCGTTCGGGGTGTCGACCGACCAGGTCGGGATCACCGAGGACTGGCACGGCGGGAGCCGCCGCCAGCACCGCTGAGGCCTCACACGGCGCGCAGCTGGTAGTCGCCGAGGCGCTCGTCCCACTCCATCGTCACCAGGTCGCGGGCGCGGGCGGCGCGGGCGAAGGACAGGAAGTTCGAGAACCCGTAGCGCTTCTCCGAGAACCCCGGCTCGCGCTTGCGCATCTGGTCCTTCAGCCCCGAGAGCTGGGGCGACTGCAGGTCGCGGACCGTGCTCGCGAGCAGCGCGAACGCCTCGTCCTCGGCCGACGCGCCCTCGGGGAACGCCACCTCGGGGTCGCCCGCGGCCGTCCCCGGAGCGAGGGTGAGGACGCCGCGGTTCTCGAGGTGGCGCAGCAGCTCGCCGAAGCCGCGGAAGCCCTGGTCGCCCTCGTCGAAGGTCGGGTCCTTGCGCAGGATCGCCCGCTTGAGGGTGGAGGCGCGCACCGGCCCGTCGGTGGCCCGCGCGAGGCCGGCGAGCGTGCTGGTGACGACGGCGGCGAGGTCGGGGTCGTCGTCCGGGCTCGTCTCGGGCTCCGGTTCGGGTGCCGGCGCCGGCGTCGGGGCGGGGGTCGCCGGCCGGTGACGAGACGGCCGTGCGGGGACGGGACGTCCCTCGACGCCGGGCAGGCGGTCGTAGAAGAGGAACTCGTCGCACGCCGCGGGCAGCAGCGCCGAGGTCGACGACTGCACGCCGATGCCGATGACGCGCTTGTCCATCTCGCGCAGCTTGTGCATCAACGGGGTGAAGTCGGAGTCGCCGGTGCCGATCGCGAACGTCGTCACGAACCCGCGCTCGTAGGCCAGCTCGATCGCGTCGACGGCCATCTTGATGTCGGCGGCGTTCTTGCGGGAGCCGCCGATCCGCTGCGGGATCTCGATCAGCTCCACCTGGGCGCGGGCGAGCAGGCGGCGGTCCTCGTCGAACGCCGACCAGTCGCCGTACGCGCGCCGCGTCACCACCCGGCCCCTCTCAGCCAGCGCGTTGGCGACCGGCCCGAAGTCGAACGGCGTCACACCGAGCCCGTCGCGTGCTCCGATCGCGAGGTTCTCGTAGTCGAGGAACAGGGCAATGCGTTCGTCCTCCGGAGCCATCGGCGCAGCGTAGCGATGACGATTGCGTTGCAGACCTTGCGTGCTCGGATAGTACGTGCTCGGATTGAGGTTGGAGGTGGTCGACCGATGGACCAGAACCTGTTCAACGACATCTGCCTGCAGCAGCTCACGCTCTCGGGCGTGCACGAGGGCGAGACCGTCGCCGTGCTGACCCGGGGCTCCGACCGCGGGGAGTACGCCGACGCGTTCCTGTGGGCCGCGCAGCAGCTCGGTGCGGCGACCTTCCACCTGCGCCTCCCGCCGCCGGCCAGCGCGTCGGGCGCATGGGCGGTCGGGGACTCGGGTCTGGGGAACATCCCGCTCGCGGTGGAGGCCCTCAAATCGGTCGACATGCTCGTCGACTGCACGTTCCTGCTGTTCTCGCCGGAGCAGTTCGCGATCCAGGACGCCGGCACCCGCATCCTGACCGCCGTCGAGCCGCCCGAGCTGCTCGCCCGCCTCATGCCGACCACCGAGCTGCGCGAGCGCGTCGAGTACGGCGCCGACCTGCTGGCCAAGGCGCAGTCGATGCGCATCACCAGCCCCGCGGGCACCGACGTCACCTACCGCCTCGGCGTCTACCCGACGCTCTCCGAGTACGGCTACACCGACACCCCCGGCCGCTGGGACCACTGGCCGGCCGCGTTCGTGTTCACCGGCGGCGCCGACGACGGCGTGGACGGGCAGATCGTGCTCTCGCCCGGCGACGTGCTGCTGCCGTTCAACACCTACGTGCAGACGCCGGTGACGCTGACCATCGAGCAGGGGTTCATCCGGGACATCCGCGGCGGCCTCGACGCCGAGCTCCTGTCGTCGTACATCACGAGCTTCGACGACCCCCGCGGCTACGGCATGTCGCACGTCGGCTGGGGTCTCGACGAGCGCGCCCACTGGCACGGCCTGACGCAGTTCCCGGGCGGCATGGGCATGGAGCTGCGCAGCTTCTACGGCAACGTCATGTTCTCGATCGGCCCGAACAACGAGCTCGGCGGCCCGAACGACACGCCGTGCCACTTCGACATCCCGATGCGCGGCAACTCGCTGTACCTGGACGACGAGCTCGTCGTCGACAAGGGTGAACTGACCATCCCCGAGATGAAGCCCGTCGAGAAGCGATGACCGACCACCACAGAGATCATCACGTGGGGATGATCGTCCCGAGCTCCAACCTCACGATGGAGACCGAGCTCCCGCGGATGCTCGCCGCGCGCGAGCAGGTCATCCCGGACGAGCGGTTCGTCTTCCACGCCGCCCGGGCGCGGATGCAGCACGTGACGCCCGAGCAGCTGCAGGCGATGAACGCCCAGGCCACGCGGGCGGCGACGGAGCTCGCGGACGCCCGGCCCGACGTCGTCGCCACCGCCTGCCTGGTGGCGATCATGGCCCAGGGGCCCGGCTTCCACTGCACCGCGGAGGACGACATCACCGGCGCGCTGCGGGCCGAGGGCTCCTCGGCGCCGGTGGTGTCGAGCGCCGGGGCCCTGATCTCGGGCATCGCGGCCCTGGGGGCGAAGCGGGTGGCCATCGTGACGCCGTACATGAAGCCGCTGACCCAGGCCGTCGTCGACTACCTCACCGACGCCGGCGTCGAGGTCGTCGACTCCCTGTCGCTCGAGGTCCCCGACAACCTCGCGGTCGCCCGGCTCGACCCCGCCGACCTGCGGGAGCACCACAGGAAGCTGGACCTCTCCGGGGCGGACGCGCTCGTGCTCTCGGCGTGCGTGCAGATGCCGTCGCTGCCGTCGATCGAGGCCGTGCAGGACGAGGTCGGCCTCCCGGTGCTCTCCGCGGCGACGGCGACGACGTTCCGCATCCTGTCGTCGCTGGGGCTCTCCACGCGCGTGCCGGGGGCCGGCGCCCTGCTCTCGGGCTCCGTCGCCGACCCGGGGGACGTCACCCGCGCGGCCTGAGTCGGCGCGCCCGTACTGACCGAAGGGCACCTTCGCTCGGATAGATCGAGCGAAGGTGCCCTTCGGTCAGAGCAGTGAGCGCAGGGCCTCGCGGGTCGTGGCGAGGGCCGCCGCGGGGTCGTCCCAGAAGACCATGTGCCCGGTGCCCGGGACCGCGACGACCGTGGCGGCGGGGTTGGCCTTCGCCGCCTCCTCGGCCCCCTCGGCGGTGACGACGGGGCTGTCGCCGCCGTGGATGAGCACGGTCGGGGCGGGCACCGACGGCCAGGTCGCGAAGAAGTCCTCGGACTCGAAGCCGGCGTGGGTCGCGATGATGGCGTCGCGCGAGATCGAGCTCATCCAGTGCGCGCGCAGCTCCTGCTCGCGCCGCGGCCAGCGGGGCCACGACGACGCGACCTCGTCGGCGTCGGTGCCCCGACAGGCCTGGTCGAGCTGGCCGAGGAAGGCCTCCAGCGTCGTCGGGTACGGACCGCGGCCCGGGCCGCTCATCGGCGGGTCGACGAGCACGGTGCCGCGCAGGGCGAGGCGGGTGGCGGCGACGGCGGTGATCCGCGCGCCCATGGAGTGCCCGAGCACGAGCGGGCGCTCGAGGCCGAGCTGCTCGATCACCGCGGCGACGTCGTCGGCGTAGGTGTCGAGGTCCCAGGCGTCACCGCTGTCGGAGAACCCGCGCCCGCGCACGTCGAGCACGAGCGGGCGGACGAGGTCGGTGAGCTCGCGGGCCACGAAGTCCATGGCGATCGCCGGGCTCGTGATCCCCGGGACGATCAGCAGCGGCACCCCGTCCACCGGGCCGTGGTCGAGGACGTGCAGGCGGACGTCCCCCGAGCGCACCCAGCGGCTCACCGCGGCCGTCTCGGCGAGGTCGGCGAGCGCCGGCTGGGTCAGGACGCGCTGCTGCGCGGATTCGGTCACCGATCGGCCTTCCGGAAGGGGTCGTCGAGGTAGGCGACGGCGTCGTCGAGGTCGACGACGTCGGCGTACTTGGCCTGCAGGTCGTAGAGGGCGGCGTCGTGCGGGCCCCGCGCGCGGTCGCCGCAGCCGTCGGCGACGACGAGCGTGTCGAACCCGGACTGCACCGCGTCGACGGCCGTGGCACGGACGCAGCCGGACGTCGTCGCGCCGCAGACCACCGCCGTGTCGACGTGCAGGCCGGCGAGCAGGGCGGCCAGCGACGAGCCGTGGAACGCCGAGGCCCCCTTCTTGACGATCACGGGGTCCCCGGGGCGGACGTCGAGGCGCGGGTCGAGGGCGACCGCCTCGCTGCCGTCACGCAGCGCCCGCATCCCGGGGGCCTTGCGCAGCCACGCCACGGCGTCGCCGTCGGCCTCGGCGGGCGTGTAGCTGATGACGGTCCAGACGACGGGCACGCCGCCGTGGCGTGCAGCGGCCACGAGCCGGGACGTCGCGGCGACCTCGGCGGTCAGGTCCGCGCCGGAGGGGAACGCGGCCTCGGTGAAGCCGCGGGTGAGGTCGACGACGACCAGCGCCGGGCGCTCACCGCGGGGGACGGCGGCACCGAAGCCGGCGCGGTCGTAGACGGCGTCGGTGGCGGTGCCGTGCAGGGGGTCGTCAGCGGTCACGGCGCAGCTCCTCGATCAGCATCTTCTGGCCGCGCAGGCGGCCCAGCAGGTAGCCCTGGACGACGCCCACCCCGGCGGCACCCGCCAGCGCGGCCCAGCGGCCGGCATTGGGCGGCAGGAGCATGGCGAGCCCGTCGAGCGCCTGACCGTCGTCGGCGGGTGTGGCCGAGCTGGCGGATTTCCTGACCCTATCGGCGTGCTGTGTCTGATTTGTCAGCGTGGCCCCCACGCTGGCACTCCCGGTGCCGGGCGAGCCGTTCGCGAGCTCGCCGGCGAGGTTGCGGGCGAACTGGTCGAGCAGGCGGCTCGAGACCGTCGTGATCGCGCCCTTGCCGAACTGCGCGATCTTGCCGCGGATCAGCAGGTCGGTGTGCAGGTCGAGGGTCGAGCCGCCCTCGGCCTCGGCGACGGAGAGCACGACGTCCGCCTCGGCGTCGCCGGCCCCGTGGGCGTCGGAGGCGCGGGCGGACAGGCGCAGCGTGCGCTCGTCGGGCACGACCTCGGTGAAGCGCAGCGTGCCCGCGTAGGCGGCGCTGATCGGGCCGACCTTGACCTTCACGCGACCGCGGTACGCCTCGCCCTCCCGCCCCTCGAGCGTCGCGCCCGGCAGGCAGCCCGCGACCCGCTCGACGTCGTTGAGCAGCGCGAACACGTCGTCCGGGGCGGCCGGCACGGCGAGGTGGTTGTCCAGGATCACGACGGGACCTCCTGAGAACGCCGCGCGCACGCCGTCGCGTGCACCGCGTCGACGATGGTCTGGTAGCCGGTGCAGCGGCACAGGTTCGCCGAGAGCCCCTCGCGGATCTCCTCGCGATCGGCGTCGGGCGACTCCGCGAGCACGCCCTCGGCGAGCATGAGGAAGCCGGGCGTGCAGAACCCGCACTGCAAGCTGTGGTGGTCGGCGAACGCCTGCTGCAGGTCGGAGAGCGCGCCGTCGGTGTCGAGGGACTCCACCGTGCGGACGTCGGCGCCCTCGGCCTGCACGGCGAACACCAGGCAGGCGCGCACCGGGGCGTCGTCCATGAGCACGGTGCACGCCCCGCACACCCCGTGCTCGCACCCCACGTGGGTGCCGGTGAGGCGCAGGTCGTGGCGCAGGACGTCGGCGAGCGTGCGGCGCGGCTCGACGACGACCTCCTCCTCGGTGCCGTTGACGGTCAGCGTCAGCAGGTGCGGGTCGTTCACGGCCTCTCCAGGGCGTCGGCCACCACGCGGGGGTGGATCGGCGTGGTGTCCAGCTCGACGCCGGTGTGGCGCAGCGCGTCGTTCACGGCGTTGAGCACGGCCGCGGGCGCGCCGATCGTGCCGCCCTCGCCGGCGCCCTTCGCCCCGTTCTCGGTGAACGCGCACGGCGTCTCGAGGTGCGAGATCGACACGTCCGGGATCTCGGTGGCCGTCGGCACCAGGTAGTCGATGAACGACGCCGCCGACGGCTCGCCGTGGCCGTCGTAGGTGACCTCCTCGAACAGTGCCCCGGCGATGCCCTGCGCGATCCCGCCGCGGCACTGCCCGTCGACGACCTTCGGGTGGATCACCACCCCGCAGTCCTCGACGCACACGTAGCGCAGGATGCGGACCGCCCCGGTGCCCGGGTCGGCCTCGACCACCACGGCGTGCGTGGCGTTGGAGAACGTCCCGTCGCCGGGCACGTCGAAGCTCGCCGTCGCGGACAGGGTCGGCTCGACGTCCTTGGGCAGCAGGTGGCTGCGCAGGTAGGCGACGTCGGCGATCTCCTCGTACGACAGCCGCCGCGACGGGTCGTCGAGCTGGACCACGCCGCCGTCGCCGTCGAGCGCGACGTTGTCCGGGCGGGTCTCGAGCAGGTGGGCGGCGATCCGGCACAGCAGCTCGCCCAGGCGCTCGGAGGCCAGCGAGACGGCCGAGCCGCCGATCGTCACCGACCGCGACGCGAACGTGCCCCACCCGTAGGCGATGCGCTCGGTGTCGCCCTGGCGCAGCTTGACGCGGGCGACGTCGATGCCGAGCCGGTCGGCGACGATCTGAGCGAACGTCGTCTCGTGCGACTGCCCGTGGTTCATCGTCCCGCTGGTAACGACGACCGCGCCGGTGGTGTCCATCCGGATCTCGGAGAGGTCGAAGCCCGGGACCACGGTCATCTTCCGCTTGGCGAAGGCCTCGGAGCCGTAGCCGGTGCGCTCGGAGAAGCAGCAGAAGCCGATCCCGAGGTGCCGCTCGCCCGCGTCACGCAGCGCGTACCAGCCCTCGTCGCGGATCGTCGCCTCGGCGAGGTCCAGCGACTCCTGGTAGGTGCCGGGGTCGTAGGTGACGGCGTTGACGCCGGTGTAGGGGAACTCGGTGATGACGTTGCGCCGGCGCACCTCGACCGCGTCCAGCCCCAGCTCGCGGGCGGCGCGCTCCATCACCCGCTCGATCGCCATGACGTACTGCGGGCGGCTCACCCCGCGGTACGGCGCCGTCGGGGCCTTGTTGCTGGTCAGCGCCCGCCCGCGCACGCGGTAGGCGGGCACGCGGTAGACGCTCGGCATCTCCGCGGACGCCATCAGCGGCTCGATGCCCGCGGTGAAGGGGTAGCAGGAGTAGGCGCCCATGTCGCAGACGACGTCGACGTCGAGGGCGGTGATGTGCCCGTCGGCGTCGAACGCCGCGCGCGTCCGGTAGGTCTGCTCGCGGGCGAGGAACCCGGCGGTCAGCGCCTCGCGCCGGTCCTCGATCCACTTGACGGGACGGTGCAGCCGCTGTGCCACGGCGGCCACCGCGACCTCCTCGCGCCCGACCACGCACTTCTGCCCGAAGCCGCCGCCCATGTCGGGGACGGTGACGCGCACCGTGCGCTCGGGAACGTCCAGGCAGCGCGCGACGAGCGTGCGGACCTGGTGGGGGACCTGCGTGCAGGTCTGGACGAGCAGCTGGTCGTCGCGGGCATCCCACGACGCGACGACGCCGCGCGTCTCGAGCGGGAGCGCGTTCTGCCGGCCGCTGCGGGTGGTCACCTCCACGGTGACGTCCGCGTCCGCGAACGCCTCGTCGACGCCTGGCGTGTCGAACATCGACACGTCGAGTAGCACGTTGCCGGCGGCCTCGTCGTGGACCAGCGCGGAGCCGCGCAGCGCGGTCTCCTCGTCGACGACGGCGTCGAGGACGTCGTACGAGACGACCGCGGCCTCGATGCCGTCCTCGACGGCGTACGGGTCGCGCGCGATGACGATCGCCAGCGGCTCGCCGACGAACCGGACCTTGTCCTTCGCGAGGATCGGCATCGCCGTCGGCGTGAACTCCTCGGCGGGCCGGTCGAGCAGCGCGACGATGTCGCCGAGCGCCAGGTCGCGGGCGTCGTAGGCGGCGACGACGCCGTCGACCACGCGGGTGGCGGTCAGGTCGATCGCGGTGACGTGGGCGTGCGCGACGGTCGCGCGCACGAAGCCCGCGTGCAGCATCCCGGGCAGGGTGATGTCGTCGACGAAGCGCCCGCGGCCGGTGAGCAGGCGCGGGTCCTCGTGGCGGGGGATCGAGGCGCCGACCCAGCGGCCCCGGCGTCCTTCGAAGCGGGGCTCGGTCGGCGCGGGCAGGTCCGTCGCGGTCATCGCGCAGCCCCTCGACAGGCCTGCGCCACCAGCGTGCGCGTCAGCCGACGGCGGTAGGCGGCGGTGGTGGTGGCGTCGTCCGGGGGATCGACCGCCGCGGCGGCCGCGTCGGCAACCGCGGCCCACAGGGCATCGCCCGCCTCGCCGGCGAGCGCAGCCTCGGCCTCGGGCACGCGGACCGGGGCCGGCGCGACGCCGCCGAGGACGACGCGCCCACCCGTCACGGTCGTGCCGTCCAGGTCGAGCGCCACGGCCGCGTCGACGATCGCGAAGTCGCCGTGGCGGCGCGCGAACTCGCACAGCGCGGCGTGCGGCGCGGGGCGGGTGAAGCGGACCTCGACGACGACCTCGTCCGGATCGACGGCGGTGGCGTAGAAGCCGTGGAACAGCTCGCCGGCCGGGATCCCGCGGCGCCCGCCGGGGCCCTCGGCGACGACGACGGCGTCGAGGAGCAGCGCGAGCAGGCACCACTCGGCGGTGGCGTCGCCGTGCACGAGGCTGCCGGCGACCGTGCCGCGGCTGCGGATCGGCAGGTGCCCGACCCAGCGCATGGCGCGGGAGAGCACGGCCCACTCCGGAGGGAGGTCGGCCTTCTCGACGGCGTGGTGGGTGACCAGGGCACCGAGGGTCAGGGTGCCGTCGGAGGCGTCGATCGCCGTCATGGCCGGGACCCGGCGCAGCGGCCCGAGGTCGACCAGCGCCGTCGGGCGCGCGAGCCGGAAGTTCATCATCGGCATGAGGCTCTGGCCGCCCGCGATGACCTTGGGGTCCTCGCCCGCCGCGGCGAGGTCGACGAGCAGCGCGACGGCGTCGGCGACGTCGTGCGCGCGGTGGTAGGTGAACGCGGCGGGCTTCACGTCGCGGGCCTCCCTTCCGTGGAGCGTTGTGGCGAAGGGCACCCTCGGCCGGTCTAGCCGACCGAGGGTGCCCTTCGCTCGAAACGGGGAGCGCGGTCAGGCCGTGGTGCGCTCGCTGCCGGTGGCCTCGACGGCGGGCTGGTCGGGCACGTCGGTGGTGATCCGGTCGAGCTCGCGGCCCGCGGTCTCCGGCGCGCCGACCCACATGAAGATCACGGCGCCGACGACGAGCACACCGAGCAGCGTGAAGGTCAGCGGCAGGCCCAGCACCGGCCAGAGCACGCTGCCGAACAGCAGCGGGGCGAAGCCGGTGATCGCGCGGCTCGAGGACGACGCCCAGCCGAAGCCCGACGCGCGCAGCTCGGTCGGGTAGAGCTCGGAGACGTAGGCGTACATGACCGGGATGACGATCAGCGCGAAGAGGCCGAAGGCGCCGATGGCGACGATCGCGAGCGTCGGCGTGCCGAGCAGCAGCGAGAACAGGACCAGGGTCGCGGCCGCGACCGGGCCGGCGATCGCGATGACCCGCTTCCGGCCGTACTTGTCGACGACGAGCACCGAGATGGCGACACCGACGATGCCGAGCGCGTTCATCAGGGTGGTCGAGGCGAAGGCCGCGATCTCGCCGAAGCCCTGCGCCCGCAGGATCGAGGGCATCCAGCTCAGGGCGGCGTAGTACACGAGCATGACGGCGATGAACAGCGACCACGCCACGGCGGTGATCTTCGGGTTGAAGGCCCAGACGCGGCGCAGCTGGTCGACGGCCGCGGCCCAGGCGCCGCCGCGCTTGTCCTCGGCCACCGGGGCCGGGATGACGTACGGCTCGGGGGTGGCGCCGGTGCGGGTGACCATGTCGTCGATGACGGCGCGGGCCTCGGTCTCGCGGCCCATGCGGGAGAGGTAGAGCGGCGACTCGGGCACGCCGCGGCGGATCCAGAACAGCAGGAGCGCCGGCAGGATCATCAGCACGAGCATCCAGCGCCAGTTGCCCTCGACGGGCACGAGCAGCGTCGCCGAGACGCCGGCGAGTGTCGCGCCGATCGGCCACCACCCGTCCATCGCGGCGAGCACCCGGCCGCGCTGCTTCTTGGGGGAGAACTCGCTGACGATCGCGTAGTCGACGGGGATACAGCCGCCGAGGCCGACGCCGGCGAGGAAGCGCAGCAGCAGGAAGATCTCGATGTTCGGCGAGAACGCCCCGAACACCGAGAACAGCGCGAAGATCAGCAGGGTGATGCTGAAGGCCTTCTTGCGGCCGATGCGGTCGGCGACCGTGCCCCAGGCGACGGCGCCGACGGCCATGCCGATGAGGTTGGCGGTGGCGACGAGGCCCCGCTGGGCCGGCGAGAGCCCGAACTCGGTGCCGATCAGCGGGGTGAGGAACCCGTTGAGGGCGACGTCCCAGGCGTCGAACATGTAGCCGAGGCCGCCGATGAGGAAGATCTTTCCTTGGACGCCCCAGCGCCAGGGAAGATCCTGGACGATCTGGTCTCCGGTGCGCATCTGTTCGCTCCCGTCGCGGGTGGTGGGGGGTGGTGTCGCGGTCCGCGCGTCAGCGGGCGAACTGGTAGTGGATCGACTCGGTGTCGTGGTCGCGCAGCGGGCTGCCGTTCCACAGCCAGTCGTAGGAGACGTCCGACTCGCCGTCGAAACGGCGCAGCTTGTCGTCGCGCTCGCGCTGCTCGGGGCCGTCGGGCAGGTGGTAGAACGCCATGTTCTGCAGCGAGGCGTCCTGCACCATGCCGGCGTGCTTGGCGCGCCGGTCGACGTAGCGCACGAGGGCGCCGTCGATGTCGTCGCGCGTCACGCGGCCGAGCTCCTCGGCGAGCACCGCGGCGTCCTCCATCGACTGCGAGGCGCCCTGGGCCTGGTACGGGAGCATCGCGTGGCAGGCGTCGCCGAGCAGCGCGACGCGGCCGTCGACCCACACCGGGTCGCGGCGGCGCCGGTACATCGCCCACAGCGAGACGTCCTCGGGCTTGGCCTTCGAGAGCACCGTCGGGACGCGGTCGTCCCAGTCGGCGAAGTCGGCCGCGAGCTGGTCGGGGGTGGCGGGGCCGCTCCAGTCGCGCGCGATCGTGTCGGAGCACGGCACGATCGCGACGACGTTGAGGTACTGGCCGCCGCGGATGACGTAGTGGACGAGGTGCTTGTCGGGGCCGTACCAGATGGTCGAGTGGTAGCGGTCCATGAGGAAGCGCGTCGCGGGGTCCGCGGCCACGAGCTCGCCGGGGATCAGCGCGCGGTAGGCCATCTCGCCGGAGAACACCAGGGAGTCCTCGAAGCCCGCGAGGTCGCGGACCGCGGAGCGGATGCCGTCGGCGCCGATCAGCACGTCGCCGGCGAAGCGGCGCCCGTCCTCGGCGACCGCGACGGGGCGCCGCGGGTCGGTCCGGTCGAGCTCGGCGACCTTGGCGCCGGTGTGCAGCGCGACCACCGGGCCGGGGCCCTCGGGGTCGGCGCACGCGTCGAGCAGGACGCGGTGCAGGTCGGCGCGGTGGTAGTGCCAGTACGGGGCGCCGTACTGGTCGATCACCCGCTGCCCGAGGGGGAGCTGGGCGATGATGCTGCCGTCGGCCCAGCGGCGGCGGACCTGGTCCTCGGGCTGGGTGCGGATCGCCTCGAGCTGGGCGCGCAGCCCGAGCCCGATGAGGATGCGGCTGGCGTTCGGCGCGGTCTGGATGCCGGCGCCGATCTCGCCGAGCTCGGGCGCGGCCTCGACGACGGTGACGCGCAGGCCGCGCTGGCGCAGCGACAGCGCGGCGCACAGGCCGCCCAGACCTCCCCCGACGATGGTGACCTCGAACGACTGGCTCGCCATCTGGCCGCCCTCCCGGTGTGGTGCTCGCGTTCGGCTGCGTTCAATCCGAGCACGTACTATCCGAGGACGCAATAGCCTGCCGTGTCCGGAGACACGGCCGTAACAGATCGCAGGCGCAGGCATGGGCCGTTCAGGCTACGGAGGAGGGCTCACCACTCGTCGCGATTGCTCCGCGTGCGCGGACCCTCCGGACCCACCGCCCGCGAACGGGGACTTCCGGCGCAAAGAAGCAGCGAACGGCGCGTTCGCTGCGTCCTTCACAGCTCGCCCTGCTCCGCGACCTGCTCCCACTCCCGGCCGAGGTCGTTGAGCAGCGACGCGAGGTGCGGGCGCTGCTCGGCCGGGCAGCCGGCGAGCAGCGCCTCGTCGAGCGCACGCGCCCGGCGGTTGGTCTCCGCCAGTGCCTCGGCGCCCTCGTCGGTCAGCGTCAGGACCTTCGCCCGCGCGTCGTGCGGGGCCTCGTGGCGCGCGATCAGGCCGCGTCGCTCCATGCGCCGGCAGACGTCGGCCATCGTCGAGGTGTCCAGGGCGACGGCGCTCGCCAACGCCGTCTGGTCGGCGTCCGGGTAGGCGCGCACCGCCGAGAGCACCGCGAACTGCGGGCCGGTGAGCACCGAGTCGACGTGCTTGGTCCAGGCGGCCAGGTAGGCCTGGTAGACGCGCCGGGCGCCGTAGCCGGGGGCCGCGACGAGGTCGGCCGGGGGATCGAGGCGGACGCGGCGCCGGGCCGTCGCGGCGGTGTCCTTCGGAGCCGTGGCCCCTGCGCTCGTCGCCACCGTCTCACCCCGTCCGTCGCGCCCCCGGTGACCCTCGGGTCACTCCCGCCACCCCGAATAATACGTGCTCGGAACGAACGGAGGGGCTCGACGCAGGTCACACCGGGAGGGCGGCGAGGCCGACGACGTTGCCCTCGGGGTCGGCCAGGTGCCCGACGACCAGGCCCGACGGCGCCGCCGCCGGCCCGAACACGCGGCGCCCGCCGAGCTCCTCGGCCCGGGCGAGTGCGGCCTCGACGTCGTCGACGGCGACGTAGAACAGTGTGCCCGGGGTGTACCCCGGACCGCCGGCGACGCCGCCCGGGATGCCGCCCTCCGGAGCCGTGAAGTGGTACCTACCGGGATCGGAGATGCCCTCGGCGACGGTGCTCGGCTCGTCGAAGTCCCAGGCGAAGAGCTCGCCGAACCAGCGGCGCAGCGCCTCCGGGTCGCGGCCGGTGATCTCGAAGTGGACGACGGGGCGTGCCATGGCGGTTCCTCCGGGTGCCGGGTTCGTTCGGTCTAGGAGGTGGTGACGCGCCGCGAGCGACGGACTCATCGCTGCGGTGTGGAACTCGTCGTGCGCGAGCCCGGTGCGGCGCGGCCCGGGGAGCATCGTCGGGCTACCGGACGAGCGCTCCCCGCGGGTCACGTCCGAGCCAGCCGACGAGCCGCTCGTAGGGCGGGGCGTCGTCGGCCACCGCGACCGGCGGACCAAAGGGGATCGGCCCGCCGCGGGGCTCAGCGGGCAGGACCCGGTGGGCGGTGTCCTCGACGGCGAGGGCGAGCTCGTCGTCGAGGCCCGCGGTGTGTCCGGTCGCGGCGCCGAGGTCCCACGCGTGCACGGTGAGCTCCTGGACGTAGCCGAAGCCGACGAACCGGCCGGGCATGGTGCCCCACGGGACGGTGAGCACGCGGTCGAGCACGGCTCCGTCGTGCAACCACACGCTGTCGATGTCCGCGCGGGCGGCGGCGATCTCGGCGACGTGGGTGCCGGGGGCGACGGCCGGGGCGGACTCGATGTCCCCGAAGTGCCCGCCCGCGCCCACGTGGGCGATGCGGCGGTGCACGCCGACGAGGTGGTCGAGCAGCGTGCGGACGTCCCAGTCGTCGCACGGGGTCGGGCGCTCGAGTGCCGCGGTTTCGGTGCCGGCGACCAGCGCGCCGATCTGGTCGAGCGCGCGGGTGAGCAGGGGGCGGGGGTCGGGCTGTGCGGTCATGGTTCCTTCTCCTCGGGGTGGGTTCTCAGCAGGCCACGCGCAGGAGCAGCGCGACCCAGGTGCGGTAGGGGCGGAGCTCGGCGACCAGGTCGTCGAGCGCGTCGTCGGGGTGGCGTCCGTGGAGGCGGGCGAGCGCGGCGCGGCAGCGGGGCTCGCCGTCGGGCCACTCGTCCACGACGCCGCAGGCGCGCAGCCAGACGAGGGAGGCGTAGAAGGCGCCGATGCCGCGCACGCGCTGCAGCGCGGCCCGGGCGCCGTCGGGTCCGAGCGCGCGCAGCCGGTCGATCCCGAGCTCCCCGGCCAGGGCGGCCTCGGCGACGCCGTGCAGCCGGCGCACCTTCTCGGCCGGCAGGCCGGGCAGCTCGCGCAGGGCCAGCAGGGCCTCCGGGCGCGGGAACGCGTCGACCTCGGCGCCGGCGACGGTGAGCGTCTCGCCGTGGGCGACCGCGAGGCGCCGGAAGAGCGTGCCGGCCTGGCGCTCGCTGATCCGGGCCGAGACGACGCTCCAGGCCGCGGCCTCGTACGGCGTGCCGAAGAGCGTCGGGCGCAGGCCGGGGTGCGCGGCCATGAGGCGGCCGATCGCCGGGACGCGGCGTCCGACGTCGGGGTAGTCGCGGGCGTCGTGGTCGAGCGACAGGAGGCGCGCGACCTGGGCCAGCGCCCGGTCCTCGGCGCCGTCGGCACCCGCGATCTCGACCTGCACCGGGCCGTCGGGTGCGGCCTGGCGCAGGGCGAACGCGACGGGGCGCTGGTCGCCGTCGAGCGGGGCGGTGAGGCGCAGGGGCTCGTCGGGGGACGGCCGGTGGCGCGTGATCGGGGGCCAGCGGCCGACGAAGGCGCGGGTCTGCTCCAGGTCGAACGGGCCGAGGGGCTCGAGCACGAGGGTGGCGGGTGCGGGGGTCATAGGAGCAGCGTGCGCCTCGATACCGGACATCTGCTGTCGTGTTTCTGGGGCATTCTGGCCCCGTGCGCTCGGACCGCCTGCTCGCGACGCTGCTGCTCCTGCAGACCCACGGCCGGCTGCCCGCGCCCGAGATCGCCCGGCGACTCGAGGTCTCCACCCGCACGGTGCAGCGCGACGTCGAGGCGCTCTCGTCGGCCGGGGTGCCGGTGTACTGCGAGCGCGGCCGGCGCGGCGGCGTCGCGCTGCTCGAGGGCTACCGCACCGACGTGACGGGCATGACCGACGACGAGCTGCGCGCGCTCGTGGCGCTCGGGGCGTCGGCCGACGGAGGCGCGCTCGGCACGGCGCTCGCGTCGGCGTCGCGCAAGCTGCTGGCCGCCGTGCCGGACGCCCGCCGCGACGGCGTCGACCGCGCCCGGCGGCGCCTGCTCGTCGAGCACCAGGGGTGGCGGCGCGCGCCCGAGGACCTGCCCGCCCTGCCCGCGCTCGACGCCGCGCTCGTGGCGGACGAGCGGGTGCGCATCCACTACGCCACGGGCGACGCCGCCGACGCCACGTGGCGCACGGTCGATCCCTACGGCCTCGTGAGCAAGGCCGGCACCTGGTACCTCGTCGCCGCCCACCGCGGGCAGCCGAAGATGTACCGCGTCAGCCGCGTCCGGGACGTCGCGGCGACGGGCACGGCCGCCCGCCGCCCCGACGAGCGCGACCTCGCCGAGGTGTGGGGAGAGCTGCGCGACCGGCTGCAGGCGCCGTCCGACGAGGTCGAGGTGCGGGTGCGCGTCGACCCGGCGTGGGCGCCGACGCTGCGGCGCGTCGCGCTCGCCGTCCAGGCCGGGCCGTGGCGCCTCGAGGGCGCCGGGGCCGACGGCCGCGAGGTGATGACCGCGCCGTTCCGCTCGCTGGTCGCCGCGCGGGCCGGGCTGCTGGGGTACGGCGAGGCCGTCGAGGTGCTCGGGCCGCCGGAGCTGCGCGACGAGATGGCCGCCGCGGCCGCCCGCGTGGTGGCGTTGTACACCGTGCCTGAACAGGCCTCCCCCGATTAGGGTCACGCGCCATGACGAGCGTGCTGGTGACCGGTGGCGGCGAGCGACTGACCGAGGTGGCGGAGGCCGTCCGGGCCACCGGCGCGGAGACCACGGTGGTCGACACCCTCGACCGTCTCGGCGAGGCGGTGTCCGGCAAGTCGTTCGACGCCTACGTGCAGCTGCCGGTGGCCATGACCCCGCGCAGCGGCAGCCTCGTGGGACGGGTCGAGCAGTTCCTCTCCGAGGGTCTGCTCAGCCGCTTCCGCGCCGCCGAGACGGTGCTGCCCGCGCTCCACGACGCCTCGACGGTGGTGCTCGTCGGCGGCCAGACGAACGTCGACACCGAGGCGCCCGACGACCAGGAGGCGCGCACCGCGCTCATGCGCGTGCTCGCCCACGCCCTGCGCGCCGAGCGGGCGCCGGGCCACCTGCGGGTGCGCACCGCCGGGCCCGAGTGGACCGGCGCGGACATCGCCGCGAGCCTCGACGGCAGCACGCCGTCGGAGACCCCGTCGACGACCTCCGCGCAGGCCGCCGACCGGCAGGCCATCGGCAAGGCCTACGCCGACTGGCGCGCCGAGGTGCTGGGGCTCGTGCGGGTGGAGTTCTGATCGCGGAGGGCGCTGTCGGGGTCGTCCTCTAGCGTCCGGTTCCGTGCCGGCGATCCGCGAGGGCAACCCGATCATCCGCGACGTCTACACGTCCGACCCGGCGGTGCTAATCCACGACGGCACGGCCTACCTCTACACCGGCCACGACGAGGCGCCGCCCGGCGCCGACCGGTTCGTCATGCACGACTGGCTCTGCTTCTCCTCGTCCGACCTGCGGACGTGGACGCCGCACGGCCCGCTGCTGCGCGTCGCCGACTTCCCGTGGGCCCGCGACGGCGCGAAGGCGTCGTGCGTCGTCGAGCGGCACGGGCGGTTCTGGTGGTACCTCGCCGTGAACCCGGCCGTCCACCACGCGACCGTGCCGGGCGGCGCCATCGCCGTGGCGGTGGCCAACCACCCCACCGGCCCGTTCCGCGACGCGCTGGGCCGCGCGCTGATCACCAACGACGTGCCCGACGACGACGGGCACGACCACACGATCGACCCCTGGGTGCTCGTCCACGACGGGCAGGCGTACCTGTACTGGGGCAAGCACCGCTGCTTCGTCGCCCGGCTCGACGACTCCATGACGGCCCTGGCCGGCCCGGTCACCGAGATCGACCTCCCGAGCTTCCAGGAGGGCGTCCACGTCCACGGGCGCGACGGCACGCTCTACCTGGCGTACGGCTACGGCCACCCGCAGCGCGTGGTCTGGGCGCGCAGCCGGCACCCCGAGGGGCCCTGGACCGTCGAGGGGCTCCTCAACGAGGTGCCGGGCAACTGCGCGACCAACCGGCCGTGTCCCGTCGAGGTCGACGGCGAGTGGATCTTCTTCTACCACAACGGGGCGCTGCCGGGCGGCGGGAACCACCGGCGCTCGGTGTGCGCCGACCGGCTGCACCACGACGCGGACGGGCGCCTCGTGCGGGTGCGGATGACGACCGAGGGCCTGCTCGGGTCAGGTTGACGCGAGCGCCGAGCCCTGCCGGTACTCCTCCCACGGGATCGTCCAGTCGGCGATGTCCCCGTCGCGGGTGGTCAGCGGGCGGCTCGAGCCGACGATCTCCACCGGGTCGCCCATCTGCACCCAGTCGTAGAAGAAGCGGCCGTTGGCCGGCGAGAGGTTGACGCAGCCGTGGGACACGTTGCGGCGGCCCTGCGCGCTGACCGAGTCCGGGTTGACGTGCACGAACTCGCCGTTGTTGGAGATGCGCACGGCCAGGGGCAGGTTCTGGTCGTAGAACCCGGGCTGGCCCTCGCCCGGGCCGCCCCACGTGTCCGAGCGCATGCGCTTGACCTCGTGCTTCTCGAACGCGACGTGCACGCCGAACTGCGTCGGGTAGATGTCGCGGCCGTACGACGCCGGCAGGCTGCGCAGTTCCTGGCCGTCCTGGTAGAGCACGAGCGTGTGCTCGTTGACGTCGCCGCGGGCGCGCTGGTCGCGGCCGACGGTGAACGCGAAGGAACGGTCCTCCTCGCCGTACACGCCCTCGCCGCTGTCGACGCCGAACAGGCGCGCGTTCACCGAGACCTGCGTGCCGGGCCGCCAGTACTCCTTCGGGCGCCAGTTGAGCTGCTCGTCCGACATCCAGCGGAACGAGCCCTCGGTGGGCACCGAGGTCTCCACCGACACGCGGCGCTCGACGGCGGCGCGATCGGTGACGGGCGCGTCGAACGTGATCGAGATCGGCATCGCGACGCCGACGGTCTGCCCGTCGGTGGGGCGGATGCTCGCGATCCCGAGGGTCTCCTCGGGCGCCACCGTGCGGAAGGTCTGGTCGAGCGGCGTCCCCGGCCGGCCCTGCTCGTCGACGCCGGCGGCCTGCACGCGGTACTCGGTGCCGTAGGCGAGCGCGGGGCTGGTCCAGCGGGTGCCCGCGGGGTCCGGGGTGCCGGCGAGGGCCTGCCCGCCCGCGGGCGTCACGGTGACCGACGTCAGCCGGCCGCCCGCGGCGGACACGACGAGCGGCTCGGCGGGGGCGACGTCCACCGCACCCGGCGCGACGGACGCGGCGAGCGCGACCGGCGGCACGGGCGGTGGCGGCGGCGCGGTGGCCACCCCCGCACACCCACCCAGGAGGGCGATCAGCGCGAGCAGCACGACGAGCGGGCCCGTCGACCCCCGATCGAGCCCCCGACTGCTGCGCACGCGGCTGCGCTCCGTTCCCGACACACCGTCCCCCTCGTCCCGATCCGGGAGATCCTGCCCCGACATCCTCAACCATGCGAGACGCGTCGGGACGGTGCGCGGTTGCGTGTCGCCGGTGTCGATCCCGTATCGGACATCTCGGGCGGGAGGACCGGCCACCGTCCGTCCCCGGTGCGCTGGGCCGGACGGGTGAGCCGCGCACGGCGCGTCTCAGCACGGTCTCAGGCCGTGCGGCCACACTGTCCGGTATGCGGATCCTCGTCGCGGACGACGACCGGGCGGTGCGCGACTCGTTGCGCCGCTCGCTGGCGTTCAACGGCTACCAGGTCGAGCTCGCCGCGGACGGCCAGCAGGCGCTCGACGCCATCGCGGGCCAGCGTCCCGACGCCCTCGTCCTCGACGTGATGATGCCGCGGGTCGACGGGCTCGAGGTGTGCCGGCGGCTGCGCAACGCCGGGGACGACATCCCGGTGCTCGTGCTCACCGCCCGCGAGGCGGTGTCCGACCGCGTGGCCGGCCTCGACGCCGGCGCGGACGACTACCTCGCCAAGCCCTTCGCGCTCGAGGAGCTGCTCGCGCGCCTGCGGGCGCTGCTGCGCCGGACCTCCCCCGAGGAGACCGGCGCGCCGGACCCCGAGCCGCTGCGCTTCGGCGACCTCTCGCTCGACCCCGTGACGCGCGAGGTCCGGCGCGGCGAGCGGCCGATCAGCCTCACGCGCACCGAGTTCTCGCTGCTCGAGCTGTTCATGGCCAACCCGCGCCGGGTGCTCACGCGCAGCCGCATCCTCGAGGACGTCTGGGGCTACGACTTCCCGACCACGGGCAACGCGCTCGAGGTCTACGTGGGCTACCTGCGCCGCAAGACCGAGGCCGAGGGCGAGGCACGCCTCATCCACACCGTCCGCGGCGTGGGCTACGTGCTGCGCGAGACTCCGCCGTAAGACCCATGTGAGTGAAATTGTGGGCTATAGCCCACAATTTCACTCACATAGGCTGACCTGCTACTTCGAGGCGACCTCGTCGGCGTACTTCTTCGTCATGTGGTCGACGGCCTCGAGCTGCGTCGCGGCGTAGGCGTCGCGCTTGAGCCCGGCGCGCTCCTTCGCCGCCTGGGTCGACTCGGCGTGGCTGACCCCGCCCCACGTCGTGCCCTGGAAGTGCGGCACGACGTTCTGCGCGATGAGCTCCCACGAGCGCTTGGTCGCCTGCGGGTTCGCCCACTCGTGGCCGAGCAGCAGCATCGCGCCGAAGCCGCCGGACTGGTCGGCGAGGCGCTGGACCTGCGCCTTCGCGTCGTCCGGCGTCCCGATCGCCCCGATGCCGGCCTCGTTGATGAAGTCGATCATCTCCTTGACGTCGCCGCCCTCGACCGCCATCTGCGGGAACGCCGCGGTCTTCTGGAAGTAGCGGAACCAGTTCTCGATCCCGTACTCGACGTCGCGGTAGGCCTGCTCCTTGGTCTCGGCGATGTGCATGAGCCCGACCAGGCGCCACTTCTCCCGGTCCGGCGTCGGCTGCCCGTAGTGCTGCGCGCGCTCCTCGACGACGTTCCAGTGGTGGGCGAGCGCGTCGAAGCCGTCCTGCGAGAGCGTCGCGCCGATCGAGAGCAGGCCCACGCCGTGCCGCCCGGCCATCCGGGGCCCGGTGGGCGAGGCGACGGCCGCGACGGCGACGTCGAAGCACGGCTCCGTGTAGGGCCGCAGCTGCAGCTGGGCCTCGACGAGGTTGTGGGTCTTCGTCTGCTCGGTGACCACCTCGCCACGCAGCAGCCGCATGATGATGTCGAGGTTGACGTCCAGCAGCTCGCGCGTGTCGGTCGGGTTCAGCCCGATCATGGCCGAGTCGCTGGGCAGCGACCCGGGGCCGACGCCGAGCATCGAGCGACCGCGGGTGAGGTGGTCGAGCAGCACCATGCGGTCGGCCACCCAGAGCGGGTTGTGGTAGCTCGCCGAGGTCACGCCGGTGCCGAGCTTGATCCGCTTGGTCCGCTCCGCGGCGGCCGCGATGAAGATCTCCGGGGACGCGATGATCTCGCTGCCGGCCGAGTGGTGCTCGCCGATCCAGGCCTCGTCGATGCCCAGCGCGTCGAGGTGCTCGACCAGCTCGAGGTCGCGCTGCAGCGCGAGGGTCGGGTTCTCACCGGCACGGTGGAACGGGGCCAGGAACGTGCCGAAGCGCAGTCTGCTCACTGGGGGTCTCTCCTCGTCGAGTCGTCCGCGTCCCGACCGTAAGCCGGGTCACAGCCACACGTACAGACCGCGTGACGCTCCGTGAGCACTATGTGGAACGTCAGCGGCGCGGCACCCAGAACCGCAGCAGCGCGCCCCCCTCGGGCGCCCGGGCGGCCGAGACGCCGCCGTGGTGGCGGTCGGCGACCTGCGCGACGATCGAGAGCCCGAGCCCCGACCCGCTCATCGTCCGCGCGTCGAGGGAGCGGTAGAAGCGCTCGAAGACGAGGTCGAGCTCCTCGTCGGCGATCCCCGGGCCCTGGTCGGCCACCTCGAGCACCGCGGTGCCCGGCCGCTCCGGCGCGACGCCCTCGCGCAGGGTCACGCGCACCGTCCCGCCCGGCGGGCTCCACTTCGCGGCGTTGTCGAGCAGGTTCAGCGCGGCACGCTCCAGGGCGTTGGCGTCGCCGGTGACCTCGCAGGAGACGAACTCGACGTCGAACGTGACGTTCTCGGCCGCGGCACGCCGCCGCGCCCGGTCGAGGGCGCGCTCGACCACGTCGGCGAGGTCGAGCGGCTCGGCGGTCACCTCCGGCGGGTCGTCGCGGGCGAGCTCGACGACGTCGCCGATGAGGTTGGCGAGCTCGTCGACCTGCGCGCGCAGGTCGGCCTGCAGCTCCTCGCGGTCCTGCGCCGAGAGCGTCGGGGCACCCGGCGTCCCGGACGCCCGCTCCGAGGCCATGAGCAGCTCGAGGTTGGTGCGCAGCGACGTCAGCGGTGTGCGCAGCTCGTGCCCCGCGTCGGCGACCAGCCGGCGTTGTCGTTCGATCGACGACGCCAACGCGGCGAGCATGGCGTTGAAGCTGGTGGTCAGCCGGGCGAGCTCGTCGCCGCCGGTGACGGGGATCGGGCGCAGGTCGCCGGTGCGGGCGACACGCTCGGTCGCCGAGATCAGACGCTCGACGGGGCGCAGCCCGGCCCGCGCGATCGCGACGCCGGTCAGGGCGGCGAGCAGCACACCCGACGCCCCGGCGACGAGCAGCACCACGGCGAGCTTGGAGAGGGTCCGCCGCGTCGGGTCCAGCTCCTGGGCCAATACGAGCGCACGGCCCTCACCCGCGTAGACGGCGACGACGCGGTAGACCTCGCCGTCGGCGACACCCGTGCGCACCGACGTCGGCGGGTCCTGGCGCGCGGCGGAGACCTCGGCGGCCCCCAGCGGTGGGCTGTTGCCGCGCAGGGTGACGAACTCCCCGTCCGCGGTGACGATCGCGACCCGCACCTCGCCGGCGGCGAGGGCGTCGGAGGAGACGCGCAACAGGATCGCGGGGTCGGCGAGGTCGCCCGCGGCCGCGACCGTCGCGCGCTGCACCAGGCTCTCGTCGAGCTGGTCGTAGAGGGCGCGCTGGGCGGTGAGGAACACCGCGATCGCGATCAGCGCCACGAGCAGCCCGCCGCCGACCGAGACGAGGATGCCGACCCGCCGCCGCAGCGGGATGCCCTGCAGGACGTGCCGGATCAGCCCGGGCGGCGGCTCGTCGTCGTCGCCGGGCGCGGGGCGGTCGACCGTCGCGGCCGCGGGGACGTCCGTGGTCCCGACGGCGGGCCCCGTCGCGGGCTCGTCAGCGCGCTCGTCGGCGCGCTCGTCGACTGCTGCGGGACCATCGGTCGACGGGCCGGGTGCGGGACGTTCCACCCCACCAGCTTCCCCTGTCGGCGCTCGGGTCGGCGGGGGATGCCGGTCGGCGCGCCCGGACGGTCGGTGCGAGAGGGTTGACCCATGAGCGAGAACGACGCCGCGTCCCGCGCCGCCGACGGTCCCGGTCCGTCGACGGGCGACACGCCCGACGCCTCGACGTCCGCCTCGCCCACCGGCGGACCCGGCTCGTCCGGGCCGTCGGTGGAGTCCGGCCCCACCCGCGAGACGGCGGTGCCCTCGGGGCCCGGGGGAGTGCGGTGGGCCGAGGGGACGGGCCGGGAGTACGGCCGGGACACCGACACGTCCGCGACCCCGCCGGCGGGCACGGCCGAGGGCGCGACGCCGTACAGCGCGCCGACCCGGTCGACGCAGTCCACCCCGTCGGGCCAGCCCCCGCAGGCTCCGCCGGCGTCCCAGCAGGCCGGCCAGCCCCCGCAGGCTGCCCAGCCTCTGCAGGGCCCGCCGCCCGGGCTCGGCCAGGCCCCGTCGTCGGCGGGCCCGACGGCGTCGTTCGGCGCCGTCCCGTCCTACCCCGCGACGGCGCCGCAGACCCGGGAGGCGCCCGCCGCCGGACCGGGGGGCTACGCGCCCCCGGGCGGCACGGCGACCACCCCCGGCACGCCTCCCGCCGGTGGGGGCTACGGCTGGGGCACCACCGCCGCCGGCCCGGCGACCCCGCCCGGCGGCTGGGCGCGCGATCCCGGCGCCGGCTGGGGCGGCGGGGGAGGACCGGGCGGTCCGGGTCCCCAGAACGGCCAGGCCGCCTCGCGCCGGCGGCCCGGCGCGCTGGGGCTGATCGCGCTCGCCCTGGTGGCCGGACTCATCGGCGGGGCGCTCGGCGCCGCGATCGTCGGCGGGATCGGGGGCTCGTCCGGGTCCTCGAGCTCGTCGCAGGGCACGGCCCTCGACGAGCCCGTGCCCGACACCGGGGGCGCCGCTGCGGCGCCCGGCTCCGTCGAGGCGGTCGCGGCGACCGTGCTGCCCAGCGCCGTGCAGATCCGGGGGGCGGCGGGCGAGGGGTCGGGGATCGTGCTCTCGGCCGACGGCCTGATCATGACCAACAACCACGTGCTGCAGGCCGGCCAGGGCGGCGGTCTCGAGGCGATCTTCTCCGACGGCCGCGCCGCGCCCGTCCAGGTCGTCGGCACGGCCCCGGCGGCAGACATCGCCGTCGTGCGGGCGAGCGGGGTCGCGGACCTGCGCCCCGCGACCCTCGGCAACTCCGACCAGCTCGTGCAGGGCCAGCCCGTCATGGCCGTCGGCTCGCCGCTGGGGCTCTCCGGCACGGTGACCACCGGCATCGTCAGCGCCCTGCAGCGTCCCGTCGAGGCCGGCGGGTCCGGCGCGGGCCAGAGCAGCGTCCTCGACGCCATCCAGACCGACGCCGCGATCAAC
Source organism: Actinomycetospora aeridis (assembly GCF_037400275.1). NCBI lineage: Bacteria > Bacillati > Actinomycetota > Actinomycetes > Pseudonocardiales > Pseudonocardiaceae > Actinomycetospora > Actinomycetospora aeridis. The sequence continues at coordinate 504,324 of NZ_JBBEGL010000001.1, forward strand.
CCCGGCAACTCCGGCGGGCCGCTGGTCGACTTCCAGGGCCGCGTGATCGGGGTCAACACCGCGATCGCCAGCACCACCGGCAGCGCGGGGCAGGAGGCCGGCTCGATCGGTCTCGGGTTCGCGATCCCGATCAACCAGGCCCGCCGTCTGGCCACCGAGCTCGTCGACACCGGCCAGGCGACGCAGGCGATCATCGGTGTCGGGGTGGCCGACGCCCAGCCGCGCGGTGCGGCCATGGCCGACGTGCAGCCCGGCTCGCCCGCCCAGCAGGCGGGGATCGCGGCGGGCGACGTCGTCGTCGGCGTCGACAACCGGGTGATCGAGGACGCCAACGCGTTCGTCGCGGCGATCCAGTCGCGGGCGCCCGGTCAGACGGTGCGGCTCACGCTGCAGTCCCCGGGCGGGACCCGGGAGGTCCAGGTGACGCTGGGGAGCCGGGTGATCGGGGGTCGCTGACCCCCGGTCCCGGATGCGTTCCCGGGTCCGGCGCTACGCCCGCGCGAGCTCCACGAACACGCGTGGGCCGTCGGCGCGGGCGACGACGGCGAGGCCGGCCTCGGTGGCCACCTCGTCGACCGCGTGCGGTCCGAGCACCGCCCACGGGAACCACGGGGCGTCGGTGACGGCGTCGACCGGGGTGTCGTCGAGGCACTCGAGGTAGGCGCTGCCGCACCACAGCGCGGCGTCGGGCTCGAGCTCGAGCAGGATCGTGCCGCCGTCGGCGAGCAGGGCGCGGCACCGGCGCAGCAGGGTGACGGGGTCGCCGCCGATCCCGATGTTGCCGTCGGCGAGCACGACGTGCTGCCAGCGGCCCTCGCCGGGCAGGCGCTCGAACGCGTCGCGGTGGAGCACCGCGGCCCCGCGCTCGAGGCAGCGCTGGACGGCCTGCACGGACACGTCGACGCCGAGCGCGGCCACACCGCGGTCGGCGAGCGCGACGACGAGACGGCCCGGGCCGCAGCCGAGGTCGAGCGTCGGCCCGGAGCAGCGTCCGAGCAGCCAGTCGTCGTCGGTGTCGGCGTCGTCGTGCCAGCGCTGCACGGCCAGCGGGAGCACCACCCCGTCGTGGCGCACCAGGCGGTGGCGCCGTCCGGCGAGCGCGGCGTCGAACACGGTGCCGGTGTCGGTCGCCGCGGTGAGCAGCTCGGCCGCGACGGGATCCGTCACGGGCGACGTCGTGCGGGTCATCGGGGGAGGCCTCCGGGGATCGGGAGACGGAGCGCAGCGGAGCTCGACCCGTCGGCAGGGAGACGGAGCGCAGCGGAGCTCGACCCGGCGAGGGGGAGAACGTCCGCGACGGCGCGGGCGAAACGACCGGTGGGAGCGAGGTCGGCGACGGCGACGGCGTCGTCGGGGGTGTCCACGTCGGACAGGGGCGGCAGCTCGAGCACCCGGTCCGGGGTGAGCCCGGCGCGCAGGGCGGTGAGGGTGCGGGCGCCGGTGTCGTCACGGGAGGTCGGCACGTCGGCGACGAGGCCGGCCCGGCGCGGGTCGGCCAGGGCGAGAGCCCACCAGCCCCCGTCGAACGCCGGCCCGAGCGCCGCGTCCGCGTCGGTGGTGACGAGGTCGAGCGCGTCGCCCAGGAGCCCGGCGTCGACCTGCGGGGTGTCCATCCCGATCTGCACGCTGACGGCGCCGGGGAAGGCGTCGGCGACGTCGGCGTGCGCGGCGGTGATCCGGTCGCCGAGGCTCTCGCCGCGCTGCGGCACCACGAGGCACCCGGCGAGCGCGGCGGTGATCTCGTCGCGGCGCTCGGCCTCGGCGGGGTCGCCCTCCAGGGCGACGACGACGTGCGCGTCGCGGACGGCCCGCGCGGCGTCGAGGGTGTCGAGGAGGGCCGCGGCGGCGATGTTCGCCGCGCCCTCCGGGGTCGTGGCCGCGATGAGCCGGGTCTTGGCCCGGCCCGCGACGGGGGCCTTCGCGAGCACGAGGACGACCCTCGTGACCGGCGCACTGGTCCGCATGGTCCGCGCGTTCGTTCGGGCCGTCGTGATCGGTTCGGCCCTGTCGGTCATCGGGCGGTGCCGCGGTCGTCGAGTGCGGTGGACGGTGCCGGGCTGCCGGTCACCGCGGCCGGGCGGGTGCGGGCGATGGCCTTCGACATGTCGCGCACGGCGCGGACCGTCCCCTTCACCGAGCCGGAGACCTTCGAGCGGCCCCCGGCCCGCGGGCGGTAGGCGACGTCGACCTCGCGGACGCGCCAGCCGGCGGCGCCGGCGCGGATGAGCAGCTCGAGCGGGTAGCCGAACGCGCGGTCGGTGATCCCGAGGTCGAGCAGGGCCTGCCGGCGCGCCACCCGGATCGGGGCGATGTCGCGCACGCCCACCCCGCGGGTCCGCATCAGCCCCGAGAGCACCCGGTTGCTGACCCGGGCGTGCCACGGCCACACCCCGCGCGCCGCCGGTACCCGCCGCCCGACCACGAGGTCGGCGCCGGTGTCGAGCAGCAGCCGCACCATCGCGGGCAGCTCGGCGGGATCGAGCGAGCCGTCCGCGTCGATCACCGCGACGACGTCGGTGCGCGTCGCCTCGAGCCCGGTGTGCACGGCCGCGCCGTAGCCCGGCCGCGCCTCGTGGACGACGAGCGCACCGAGTCCGGCGGCGACCTCCGGGGTGCCGTCGGTCGAGCCGTTGTCGCACACCACGGCGTCGAAGCCGTCGGGCAGCGCGGCGAGCACCCCGGGCAGCGCCTCGGCCTCGTCGAGACAGGGGAGCACCACGTCCACGCGACCGTCCATCGGCGTCACGCTATGAGGTCGGACGCGCGCCCGCCGCGCGGGGTCGTGCCCGTGTCGAGTGGCTCGTGGGCCGTCGAGGCGTGTCCTTCTTCGTCCGTCCGGGCTACTCACACCCGCTTCACGGACCTCCTCACGGCGAGATCACCGGGCCTCCGTACTGTCCGTCGGCGATGACCACCGTGCTGCGGGACCGCCCCGGGCCGGCCGGGGAACCCCCGTCCGCGACCCGCCGCCCGCTGCGCCTGCGGGGTGACCTCGCGGCCGTCCTGGTCGCTGCGCTGCTGGTCACGGCGTCGTCCGTCGTCGGATGGCAGCTGATCGACGCCGGCGTCCCCGTGCTCGTGGGCTGGCCGCCGCTGCTCGCCGCGTGGGTGCCGCACGTCGGCCCGGGCACCGTCCCGGCAGTCCTGGTGGCCCTGCTCGTCGCTCTCGGTGGCCCCGCCGTGGCCCGGCGGCTGCGCTGGGGCCCCCTCCTGGTGCTGGCCGCCATCGCCTCGATGGTGTGGACGTTCGCGCTCGCGACGATCGACGGATGGATCGTCGGGGTCGCCGAACGGCTGGCGACCCCCACCGAGTACCTCGCGGAGATCCCACGCACGGGGGACCTGTCGGTCTTCCTGTCGACCTTCGCCGACCGCATCGCGGGCACGACCCCCGACACCCTCGTCACGCACTCCTCCGGGCACCCGCCCGCGGCGACCCTGTTCTACGTGCTGCTCGACCGCGCGGGGTTCCCCGGCGGGGAGTACGCCGGTGCCGTCACCGGCGCGATCGGGGCCACCGCCGTGGTCGCCGTCGCGCTCACGATCGGCGCGCTCGGCGACCGCGACCTCGCCCGGGCGTACCTGCCGTTCGGCGTGCTCTTCCCGGGCGCGGTGTGGGTCGGCGTCTCCGCGGACGGGATGTTCGCCGCGGTGCTCGCGTGGGGTGTGGCGCTGCTCGCCCTCGGCGCGGTGCGGCGCGGGGTGCTCGGGCACGCCGTGTGCGTCGCCGGCGGGGTGGTGCTGGGGCTGTCGCTGTACCTCTCGTACGGGCTCGTGCTCGCCGGGCTCCTGCCGGTCGCGGTGGCGCTGCTGAGCCGGCGCGTGGCCCCGCTGCTCACCGGCGGCCTCGGCGCGGCGGCGGTGGTCGCGGCGTTCACCGTCGCCGGGTTCTGGTGGTTCGACGGCTACGAGCAGGTCAAGGTCCGCTACTACCAGCCGGGCGAGTACGGGCTCCTGCGTCCCTACGAGTACTGGGTGTGGGGCAACCTCGCCGCGCTGGTGCTCGTGCTCGGACCCGCGGTGATCGCCGGCCTGCGCCGGGCCGCGTGGCGCCCCCGCGCGGCCCCGCTGGTCGTGCTCGCCCTGGCCGCGGCCGGTCTGACCGCGGTGCTCGTCGCCGACCTGTCCGGGCTCTCGAAGTCCGAGGTCGAGCGCATCTGGCTGCCGTTCGCGGTGTGGATCGTCCCGCTCGCGGCCCTGCTGCCCCGGCCCTCGGTGCGGTGGTGGCTGCTCGCCCAGGCGGTGCTCGCGCTCGCCGTCAACCATCTGCTCGCGACGGTCTGGTAGCGCTCGCCCCCTCGTGCAGCGAACGTGCTGTTCGCTGCCTCTAGGCGCGCGAAGTCCCCGTTGATCACCGCGGGGGCGGGGTGATCAGCCGACGGCGTCGCGCAGCGGATCGGTGGCGAACGCCGTGATCCCGTCGGCGAAGCTCGTGCGGGCGCGGAACCCCAGGAGCTCGGCGGCGCGGGCGGGATCGGCGGTGACGTGGCGGACGTCGCCGGGCCGGGCACCGCCGACGACCTCCGGCGCGGGTCCGTCCATGGCGCCGGCGAGCGTGGTGGCGAGGTCGCCGATCGTGCGGACCTCGCCGGAGCACACGTTGACCGAGACGCAGCGGCCCTCCTCGGCCGGGGTCTCGAGGGCCGCGAGGTTGGCGGCCGCGACGTCACCGACGTGCACGAAGTCCCGGCGCTGGCGGCCGTCCTCCATCACGCGCGGGGCCTCGCCGCGCTCCAGCGACGACCGGAAGATCGACGCGACGCCGGCGTACGGCGTGTTCTGCGGCATCCGCGGGCCGTAGACGTTGTGGTAGCGCATCGCCCACACCCGTCCGCCGGTCGCGCGGGCCCACGCGACCGCGAGGTGCTCCTGCGCGAGCTTCGTCGCGGCGTAGGTGCTGCGCGGCTCGAGGGCGGCGTCCTCGGGGATGAGCTCGCCGGAGAGGTCGCGCCCGCACCGGGGGCACGGCAGGTCGTAGCGGCCGGCGTCGACGTCGGCCTGGCGCCGCATCGGCGGCGGGACGATCCCGTGCTCCGGGCACGAATAGCGACCCTCGCCGTAGACGACCATCGAGCTCGCCATCACCAGCTCGCGGTGACCGGACCGGTACATCGCCGCGAGCAGCACCGCCGTGGCGACGTCGTTGTTCTCGGCGTAGTCCGGCGCGTCGTTGGGGTCGACGCCGTGCCCGACCATCGCCGCCTGGTGGCACACCGCGTCGACCTGCGGCAGGAGGCGGTCGAGCAGTCCGGCGTCCCGGACGTCGCCGTGGACGAGCTCGTAGCGGTCCAGCCACTCCGGTGCCTTGCCGGCCGCGTGCGCCTGGGGCAGCAGGGCGTCGAGGAGCACGGGGGTGTGGCCCCGCTCGGCCAGGAGGTCGGCGATGTGCGAGCCGATGAACCCGGCCCCACCCGTCAGGAGAACGCGCACGCGCGCACGCTAGCCGCTGCCCGTGCCCTCGCCGTGACGGGCCGTCGCCGTGCGTCCGCTTCGTGCCCCGGCGCGGGCCCCGTCTACCTTGGTGACCATGGAGAACCAGCCGCTGCACGGCGGCACGGAGGAGATTCTGGGACGGGCGCTCGTCGTGGTCGTCGACGACCGCGTGAGCCGGGGCGAGAGCGCGGACACGATCGGCCCGCTGGTCACCGAGCTCCTCGGCGAGGCGAACCTCGTCGTGGACGGGACGATCGTCGTGCCGGGCGAGTCGGTGGCCATCCGCAACGCGCTCAACACCGCCGTCATCGGCGGCGTCGACCTCGTCGTCACCGTCGGCGGCACCGGGGTGTCGCCCCGCGCCGTCACCGCCGACGCGACCGCCGGCGTGCTCGACCGCCCGATCCCGGGCATCGCCGAGGCCATCCGCGCGTCGGGCCTCGCGGCCGGCGCCGTAGACGCCGGACTCTCCCGCGGCCTGGTGGGCGTCTCGGGCAGCACGCTCGTGGTGAACCTCGCGTCCTCGCGCGCCGCCGTCCGCGACGGGATGGCCACGCTCACCCCGATGATCTCGCACGTGATCGCCGAGCTGTCGGGGATGGAGGAGCACTGAGCTCCGGGCGGGGCGACGACACCGGGGCCGACTCCGAGCAGCACCCGCCGCCCGACCCGCCGCCCGACCCCCGTGCCGAGGCCCGGCGGCGGGCGGCGCTGCGCGCGGCGATCTTCGGGGACGACACGGCGGCATACTCGGACGAGCGCGACCCCGGCCCTGGCGGCGGGCGGGACCCGTCGCGCGACGAGGACGACCGTCGCCGGTACGACGCCGAGCGGCCCCCGCACCACGACCGCCCCTGAGCCCGGCGTCCGGCCGGTGATCAGCGCAGCGTGACGGTCACCTCCTCCCGCAGCGACACCGTCGCCACCCGCGCCGCCAGCGCCGCGGGCAGCGCCACGACCACCACCGGCGCCGAGCCCGCCGAGCCCGCCGTGCGCTCCGGTGCCGGGAGCACGGCGAGCACGACCGCGCCGGGGGCGAGCACGCTCGGGGCCGCCCCGCCGGCCCCGTCACCTGCCCCGTCGGCACCCGCCGTCGTGACGTCGGCCGCACCGACCCGACCCGGCGCGCCGCCGCCCGCCGCCACGAGGTCGACCCGGACACCGGGCGTGAGCAGCGCCGCGACGCCCGCGTCGGCGAGCCGCACCGGCACCCCCGCCGCGTCGGGCACGCCGGCGGCCGCGACCGCCGCGACCGTGCCCAGGAGCCGCACGTCGGTGATCGCTTCGCCCGCCCGCACCCCGCCGACCACCTGACGGCCGGCGACCGCCGCGGGCTCGCCGAGGGCTCCGGCCGGCACGAGCCCCGGCGGCAGCGTCCGCACCGCGACGTCGGCCGGGCCCAGCGCGACGCCGGGTGTCAGGTCCCGCGCGGCCACGAGCACCGGCGTGCCGGCCGGGGCGACGCGCGGGACGGCGAGGAAGACCACGGCGAGCGCCACGAGCAGCCCGGCCGCCGCCCGGCGCACCGCCACCGCGCGCCGCCACCCCGGCGGCGGGAGGCGCCAGGACCGTCGCCGTCGCCCCTTCCCGCGGGTGGGTCCGTCTCGTTCTCGCACGTCGTCGACGCTAGGGCGGCGGGCCGGCCGGGTCCCGCAGGTCCCTCGGACGGCCGTGGAGGCGTTCGGCCGATGGGGACGGCGGACGGAGCAGCGGACGGAGCAGCGGACGGCGCAGCGCGATCGGGGCGTCCCGGCGGCCCGGCACGGCGGGCGCGCCGGGACGAACGGTAGTTTGCCGCCGTCGGGTCGTGGACGATCGAAAGAGGGCGGGCGCTGGCATGGCCGTGGTGCTCGTGCTGCTCGCCACCATCGCCAACGCCACGGCCCTGGTCCTGCAGCGCAAGGCGGCCCAGGAGAGTGCGCGGGCCCGCGGCGTCAGCGCCGGCACCCTGCGCGACATGGTCCAGCGGCCGGCCTGGCTGATCGGGACCTCGATCTTCGCCGTGGCGATCGCGCTGCAGGCGACGGCGCTGAGCCTCGGGTCGATCGCCCTCGTGCAGCCGGTGCTCGTCATGGAGCTGCCCTTCACCCTGCTGCTCGGGTGGTGGGTGCTCGGCGGGGCGCTGCGGCGCCGGGAGTGGATCGCGGTCGCGATCATGTCCGTCGGCCTCGTCGTCCTGCTCGTCACCCTGCAGCCCAGCGGTGGCGACGCGCTCGGCGCGAGCACGCTCGTCTGGGTGCTCGGCACGATCGTCACCCTGGGCCTGCTCGGGCTCACCAGCTGGATCGCGAAGCGGTCCCGGACCGTCGCCCGGGCCGCGTTCTACGGCATCGCCGCCGGGATCGGGTCCGGCTTCGTCGCCGTGATCGTCAAGGCGATGTCCGAGGCGCTCGTCCGCGACGGCATCGGCGGCGTCCTGACCACCTGGCAGAGCTACCTGCTGATCCCGGTCGCCCCCGCCGCGTTCCTGGTGCTGCAGCACTCCCTGCGGGCCGGGCGCCTCCTCGCGTCGCAGCCGGGGCTCATCCTGGGCAACCCGTTGCTGTCGTCGACCTGGGGCATCGGTCTGCTGGGCGAGGAGATCAACGGTGGCTTCGCGCTCCTCGGCGGGCTGGTCGGCGCGGTGCTCATGGTGATCGGGGTCTTCCTGCTGTCGCGCTCGCCGCTGCTGGCGGCCCAGGAGGGCGGGCCGCGGGACGGGTCGGCGGCCTCCCGTCACAGTCCCGGCGGCCGTCGCCGCCCGCTGTGACCCACGGCTCCGGAGACCGAAACCTCACTCGTATCACCCGAAAGGGTGATGTGCGGGAGAAGCGGCAACATTCCCGTCTCCCGGGACGTCATAGAGGGTGTGAGGCCCTCGACGCCGACCGCTGGGGAGCGGGTGGGCGTCAGGTAGGTCCGGGACGCCGACTCGGGGTCGGCGCCCCGGACCACCCCTCGCACCGAACCACCCGGCCGGGCCCTGCTGCAGGGCCCGGCCGTCGTGCGTCTCAGGCCGATTTCGCCGACGAGCCGGAGCCGGACCCCGAGGAGCTCGACCCCGCGGTGCTCGACCCGGCGGTCGACGAGCCGGAGGAGCCCGATCCCGAGCCCGAGGTGCTCGTGGAGTCGCTCTTCGTCTCGCTCTTGGACTCACCCGAGCCCGACGACGACTCCGACGACGAGGACGACGACGCCTTCTCCGACGACGACCCGGAGCCCGCACGGGCGTCGTTGCGGTAGAAGCCGCTGCCCTTGAACACGATCCCCACCGACGAGAACACCTTGCGCAGCCGGCCGCCGCACACCGGGCACTCGGTCAGCGACGGGTCGGAGAACGCCTGGACCTGCTCGAAGCGGTGGTCGCAGGCGGTGCAGGCGTAGGGATAGGTCGGCACGTGCACTCCTGATCTCGTCCGCCCCCGCGCCGGGGGTGGTGATGTTCGCGCGCAGTGTAGATGGCACTCGCACGCTGAGAGTGCCAACACCGACAGCGTCACGGCTGTTCCGATCCGACACACCCCGGCCGCCGACTCGAGCTGGGGGATTTCCTGACGTTGAACGTCAGCGTGGCCGCCAGGCTGGTTCACCCCGCCAGCCAGGTCACCCCGGACGACGGGCGCCAGGCGGCGTGGACGCGGACGTCGTGGGGCTCGGCGGGCAGGTCGTCGCGGACGAGGCCGTCGTCGCCCACGAGCGCCACGAGACGGGTCCGTGGGCCCGCGAGGGGCAGGGAGCGGTCGTAGTGCCCGCCGCCGCGGCCCAGGCGCACGCCGCGGTGGTCGACGGCCAGCGCCGGGACGACGACGAGCCCGGCGTCCGCGATCGCGCCCACGCCGAGCCGCGGTCCGGTCGGTTCGAGCAGCCCGTGCGGCCCGGGACCCAGCGAGGCGACACCGGTGTACTCCGCCCAGTCGAGGGGCGCGGCGCCGACCACGACGGGCAGGAGCACGCGGTGCCCGCGGACGCGGACGGCGTCGAGCAGCGCCGGCCCCCCGGGCTCGCCGCCCACGGCGACGAACAGGGCGACGGCGCCGTCGACGCCCTCGAGCAGCGCCGGCACCCCGGCGACCAGGGCGGTGGTGTCGGCACGGCGCGCCTCGTCCGGCCGCGCCCGTCGCGTGGCCAGCAGCTCGCGGCGCAGGTCGGCCTTCGAGGCCGTCATCCCCGCAGCGTCTCGCCGTCGGCGACGTGGCGCGGTCCGTCCACCGTCACGTCGCCCTCGACGACCACGCCCGCGCCGAACGTGACGTCCCCGGAGACCGTCAGCGACGTCGCCCGCGCCAGCGAGGGCGCGCCGCCGGCGAAGCGGCGCTCGAAGTCGCCGAGCATCCCGAACTCCGCCTTGTCGAGCTTGACCACCGGCGCCGCGCCGGTCGGCACCATTCGTCCGTCGTCGGTGAGGTCGTAGAGGTCGGAGCGGGCGACGAGCAGGTCGTCGGTGGTCTTCACCGGCGCGAAGCGGGTCCGCGGCACCTCGAGGGCCCGCGCCCCCTCGACCGACCCGATCGCCGCGCCCATCGCCGTCTCGAGCTGCAGCACCGGCGTCGAGGCCTTGTCGGTGGGGTCGACGGTCTTCTTGTTGACGATCAGTGGCAGGTACGGCGCCGCGGGGTCGGCCTCCTGCAGGGCACGCAGGTGCTCGAGGTCGAACCAGAGGTTGTTGGTGTTGAAGTAGGAGAACCGCTCGATGTCGGTGAACGAGTCGTCGCCCTCGGGCACCTGGGCGGTCTCGCGCAGCACCAGCGAGCCGCCCTGCGAGGCGAGGTGCCCGCCCTTGCGGTCCATCGCCGTGCGGCGCGCGACCTCGAGCGCGAAGGGCACCTGCTCGGCGGCCATCCACGCCGCGATGCGCACGTCGGGGATCGCGCCGAGGTTGTCCGAGTTCGACACGAAGCACCAGCGCACCCCGGCTGCCAGCAGCTTCTCGAGCGCGCCGGACGCGGCCAGCGCCGTGTAGAGGTCGCCGTGGCCGGGCGGGCACCACTCCAGGCGCGGGTCGTCGGGCCACAACACGGGCCGCCAGTCGTCGGCGCGCAGCTTGGGCTCGGCGCCCTGCAGGAAGTCCAGGGGGAGCTCGTCGTCCTCGAGCCCCGCGTGGCGGCGCAGCGCGGCCAGCGACGGCTCGCGGGTGCCCTCGGAGTCCATGAGCAGCAGCGGCAGCCGCGCCCCGTGGCGCTCGCGCAGCGCGAGGGTCTGCACGGCGACGGCGTCGAGGAAGCTCGTGCCCGGCTTGATCTCGAGCAGCGACTTGGGCCCGTCGAGGCCCATGCTCGTGCCGAGCCCGCCGTTGAGCTTGATCACCGCGAGCGCGTCCAGGGCACGGCGCGCGTCGTCGGCGGAGGGCTCCGGGAGCGCGTCGAGGGTCGGCAGGTCGTCCACCGGCGCGAGGTCCTCCCCGGGCAGCACCGCGCTCTCGGGCTTCGCGAGCTGCTCGAGGCGGCGGCGGAAGGCCTCGACCTCGGCGGGGTGCGCCGTGACATCGGAGCGCTCGGTCAGGGCGGCCAGGGCGTCGTCGACGTAGGACATGACGCCCATGGTCCCCAACGGGCCCTCCCGGGCGCGTCGGAACCCACCCGAACACGTCCGGCGTAGGACCATGAGGCGCATGAGGACGGTCGAGGCCCAGCTGCGCCGCGTGCTCGACGCCGCGGTCCGTCCGGCTCCCATCCGGGTCGACATCTCGTCGGCCCAGGGGCTGCTCTGCGCCGAGGAGGTCACGGCCGACCGCGCGCTGCCCGGCTTCGACCAGGCGGCCGTCGACGGGTTCGCCGTGCGCAGCGTCGACGTGCTGGCCGCGGCCGAGGAGCCGGTCGAGCTGCCGGTGGTCGGCGAGGTCGCGGTCGGCTCCCGCCAGGCCCACCGGCTGCAGCCGGGCCAGGCGGTGCGCGTGGCCACCGGCGCGCCGCTGCCGACGCTGGCCGACGCCGTCGCCCCGCACGACCACACCGACGCCGCCGACGACCCGTCGAGCCGCGTGACGGGCCACCGCGCGCGCCTGACCGTCAAGACCCCCGTGCCCTCGGCCGCCTGGGTGCGCCGCGTCGGCGAGGACGTGGCGCCCGGCGACGTGGTCGTGCGCCGGGGCGCGCCGGTCGGGCCCGCGCAGGTCGGGCTGCTGGCCGCGGTGGGACGCACCAAGGTGCTCGTGCACCCGCGCCCGCGCGTGTCGGTGCTGGCCGTCGGCGACGAGCTGGTCGACCTGGACCGCACGCCGGGCACCGGCCAGGTCGTCGACGTCAACTCCTACGCCCTCGCTGCCGCGGCGTCCGACGCCGGCGCCGAGGTCACGCGGCTGGGCATCGCGTCCACCGAGCCGGCGGCGCTGCGCGAGGCGGTGGCGTCCGCGATGGCGCGCTCGGAGATCGTCGTCATCGCGGGCGGGGTCGGCGGGCGGCTGGGGGAGGACGTGCAGGACACCCTGTCCCAGCTCGGGCCCGTCGACGTCTCGCGGGTCGCCATGCACCCCGGCTCGGTGCAGGGCTTCGGGCGCCTCGGCGGCGAGGAGGTCCCGACCTTCCTGCTGCCGGCCAACCCGGTCTCGGCGCTCGTGGTGTTCGAGGTGCTCGTGCGCCCGCTCGTCCGCCTGGCGCTGGGCAAGCAGGACCTGCACCGTCGCGAGGTGACCGCTGCCCTGATCTCGCCGGTCGTCTCGCCCCCCGGGCGCCGCAGCTACGTGCGCGGGCGCCTGTTGCGCGACCGCGCCAGCGGCGAGTACCTCGCCCAGCCGCTGGGCAGCTCCGGCTCGCACCTGCTCTCGTCGCTCGCCGAGGCCAACGCGCTGATCGTCGTCGACGAGGAGACGACCGAGCTCGGCATGGACGCGCCCGTGCGCGTGTCGTTCCTCGCGCCGCGCAGTTGACGGGCCGCTGACGTGGGCCGACCCCCGTGGGGCGGGGCGCGGCCGACCGGCCGCCACCCCGGATGGCCGGCCCGGACCCGGGCCCTGCGCGTCCCGGCCGGTGTCGTCGAGCTGCGCCCGGTGCGGCTGCGCGACGGCGCCGCGTGGTCACGGACGCGGCTGCGCGACGAGGAGCACCTCGCGCCCTGGGAGCCGACGCTGCCGGGGCCGTGGTCGGAGCGCAACGCGCTCGCCGAGTGGCCCGCGCGCTGGAGCGCCCTGCGGTCGATGGGGCGCTCGGGGCAGGCGCTGCCGTTCACGCTGCTCGTCGACGGCGAGTTCGCCGGGCAGGTCGTGATCGGCAACGTCGTGCGCGAGCCGTTGCTCTCGGCCTACGTCGGCTACTGGGTCGGGGCGCACGTCGGCGGGGGCGGTGCGGCCACCGCCGGCGTCGCCCTCGCGGTCGACCACTGCTTCTCCCGCGTCGGGCTGCACCGCATCGAGGCGACGGTGCGCCCGGAGAACGCCCGCAGCCTGCGGGTGCTCGCGAAGCTCGGCTTCCGCGAGGAGGGGCTGCTGCGCCGCTACCTGGAGGTCGACGGCGACTGGCGCGACCACCTCGTCCTCGCCGTCACCGAGGAGGACGTGCTCCCCGACGGCCTGGTCGCGCGGCTCCTGCGGGCCGGTCGGGCCGAGCGCGCGTGACATGACACCCACATGGCCCAGAGGTCGAGCCTGGCGCGCCATCCGGTCGAGTGGTAATCGGCCTAAACCCTGGGGGTCGAGGTTCCCCTACTGGAGGGATCTCGTCACCGCTCGCACACGACACGCCGCTCGGGCTGCGGGGCGCGCGGGACTCGTGTGACTAGCGTGGCGTCTGCGACGAGCCGGGTCCGGGCGTCGCAGTCGTCGGGGCAGGAGGTCTGCGGTGCCGAGTTCGGTCGTCTTCGCCGCCCTGGTCCTGGCGTGGTTGGTCGTGCTCGTCCCCGTCGTCGCGCGCCGTCGCCAGATGGTGCCGCGTCCCGCCGAGGCCGACCTGAGTGCCCGGGTGCTGCCGAGGAGTGCCGGCGTGCCCCTGATCGAGGAGGTCCCCGTGGCCACAGCGCAGACGGACGGACGCGGCGGCGCGCGCGCGGCGGTCGCGGCCGGGGCCGGCGCCACGACGCCGGGCCGGGGCGGCACGGCCCTGGTCGAGCGGGCCGAGCGCCCGGACGAGACCCAGGAGGCCCTCGACGCCGAGCTCGACCTCGACGCCGACCGCGACGACCTGGACCGCGACGAGGACGGGTACGGGGACGACCGGGACGACCGGGCCCTCGACGACGAGCCCACCCGCGAGATCGCGGGCGACGGGCGCGACCGCCCCGCCGGCGGACGCGAGCGCGTGCTGCGCCGCCCCGCGCACGAGGTCGAGGACATCGAGGACCTCGACGACGACGACCTCGACGACGAGTTCGACGACGAGCTGGACGACCTCGACGACCTCGACGACGACGGGTTCGAGCCGCCCGTCGAGCCCGCCCGTGAGCTGCGTCCCTACCGGCCGGGGCGGGGCGGCTTCGACCCCGACGCCGCGGCCGCCGCCGCGCACGCCCGGTACGCGTTCCGGCAGCGTGTCGCCCTCGGCGTGATCGCCGTCGCGATCCTGTCCGCCCTCGCCGCGCTGGTCGTCTCCAGCGCGATGTGGTGGCTGCACGCCGTCGCCGACGTCGCGCTCGTCGGCTACCTCGTCTTTCTGCGCCGCCAGACGCGGATCGAGGAGGAGGTGCGGGTCCGCCGTGCCGCGCGCCTGTCCGGCGAGCGCCGTGCGCTGGAGGCCCGCCGGGAGCGGCAGGCCGAGCACGAGGCGCGGATGGCGTCGTACCGCGACACCGAGTGGATCGACGGCGAGTACGAGGCGCGGGACGACCGCGACGAGGACGTCGAGTACGGCGAGTACGACGACGACGAGCCCGAGCTCGAGGAGCAGGACGCCCCGCGCTGGGCCGCCCCGCGCACGCCGCCGCCGCCGGTGCCCGACGACCTCGAGCTGGTCGACGACACCGACGACGACCCGGCGTTCCACGACCTCGACGGCGAGCGGACCTACGGGTACCGCCGGGCGGCCGGGGCCTGACCGGCTGTCCCACCTGATCCGTCCCACCCGATGTCCGGGGCTGATCCGCGGCGTTGCTAGAGTTGGCGTCGCACCAGGGGCTGTGGCGCAGTTGGTAGCGCGACTCGTTCGCATCGAGTAGGTCAGGGGTTCGATTCCCCTCAGCTCCACCCTTTCTCCGTTCCCGACCCGGCATCACCAGTTCGCCCGCCGGGCGATCTCCTCCAGTGCGCGCGGGTCGGCCGTGGCCTCGCCCGGGTCCTCCGGCCAGGTCTCGATCTGCTCCTCGGCCCAGTCGGCCCAGCGCGCGACCATCGCGTAGAGGTCGGTGAAGAACGCCCCGGCGATCATTCCCTGGGCGGCGCGGTGCTGGTACGGGCCCGCGCCGGCGGCGTAGTCGCGTGCCGCCTCCTCGTTGACGACGTTGCGCTCCGCGGCCCAGGCACGGGCCGCGGCGACGGTGCGCAGGGCGTCCTCCCGCGTGCCGTGCTCGGCGAACCCCAGCTTCACCAGCCCCTCGAACTCCAGCACCGGCCCCTCCCCGGGCTCGGCGAGCCACCGCGCCAGGGCGGCCCGGCCGTCGTCGGTGATCGAGTAGACGGTGCGCGGGCGGCGCCCGACCGTCTCCGTCTCGGCCGCCGCGAAGCCGTGCGCGACCAGCTTCTTCGGTTCCTCGTAGAGCTTGCTGGCCGCCCGCGGCCACATCCGGCCCAGGCTGCGATCCATCTGCCGGGTCAGCTCGTAGGTGCTCCAGGGCTGCACCCCGAGCAGGCCGAGGACGGCGTACGACGTGCTCGACAGGTGTGGGCTTGACATGTACTCCCCAGGGGACGACATTGATACTCCCCAGGAGAGTATCGGAGAATGGCGATGACCACGACCGCGCACGTCGACCCCACCAACCGCGAGCAGGCACAGGCCTGGGACGGGACCGAGGGCGAGTACTGGGCTGCGCACCCCGACCGCTTCGACACCGCGCTCGCCCGCTACCAACCCGCGTTCCACGCGGCGGCCGACATCGGGCCCGGAGACCGGGTGCTCGACGTCGGGTGCGGCACCGGGCTGACCACCCGCACGGCGGCGCGCGCGGCCCCCGGCGGGGAGGCGTGGGGCGTGGACCTCTCCGCACGCATGATCGAGGTCGCCCGGGCCACGGCCGAGGCCGAGGGCGTCACCAACGCCCGCTTCGGCCGGGCCGACGCCCAGGTGCACCCGTTCGTCACCGCGGAGTTCGACGGAGTGATCAGCCGGACGGGCTCGATGTTCTTCGGACGGCCCGACGTCGCGTTCGCCAACCTGGCCCGGGCGCTCCGCCCCGGCGGCCGGCTGACGCTCCTGACGTGGCAGCCCGCGGACCGCAACGAGTGGATCGGGGTGTTCGCCGGGACGCTCGCGGGGCGGGAGCTGCCGCCGTCGCCGCTGGGGTCGCCCGGCCCGTTCTCGCTCAGCGACCCCGATCACGTCCGCGACGTGCTGACCGGGGCCGGGTTCACCGCCGTCGCGCTCGACGGTCTGGCCGAGCCGGAGGTCTACGGGCGCGACGCGGACGACGCGCTGGCGTTCGTGCTCGGCCTGCTCGGGTGGATGGTCGCCGACCTCACGCCGGCCGAGCGCGACCGTCGGGTCGAGGCCCTGCACCGCACGCTGGCGGCCCACGAGGGCCCGGACGGCGTGACGCTGGGGTCCGCGGCCTGGCTGGTCACGGCCCGTCGGGGCTGACCGCCGCGGTCCTCCGGCTCGCCGTGTCGGTGGTGCTGTGGAGGAACACGCTCACCGCCACGACGGCAGCCACAGCTGCGCGTTCCACTGGTCGGCGGTGATCCACGTGCCGACGAGGATCGGCCACAGCCACGCGAAGTTGGCGACGACGAGCCCGGTGTAGATGCCGACGACGAGCGTGCCGGTGCGCCGGCGCTCGAGCCCCTGCTCGCGGCGCCCGAGGAACTCCCCGAGCGCGAGCACCACCGCGAGCACCAGGAACGGCGCCACCGGCGTCATGTAGAAGAAGTACATCTGCCGGTCGAGGTTGGTGAACCACGGCAGGAACCCGGCGCCGTAGCCGACGAGCACCGCGACGTGGCGCCAGTCGAACGTCGTCACCACGCGCCAGATCGACCAGCCGAGGACCGGCAGCGAGACCCACCACAGCGCCGGCGTACCGATGAGCATCACCGCCGACACGCACGACGGCGAGCCGCAGCCGAGCTCGGCGGTGCCCGACTCGTAGTAGTAGAGCATCGGGCGCAGGCCCATCGGCCACGTCCAGGGCTTCGACTCCCACGGGTGCGGCGACCCGCGGGGCGTGTCGAGCGTGGCGTGGAACTCGAGGACCTTGGTGCTGTAGTAGGCGAGGCCGCGCAGCCAGTCGGGCAGGAAGCCCAGCGGCCCGCCGAGCGGCAGCTGCTGGCCAACGGCGTGGCGGTCGGTGCCGGTCTCGCTGGCGATCCAGGGCAGCCAGCTGGCCAGGTAGAACAGGACCGGCACGGCCAGGCACGCCCACAGCGCGGGCGCGACGTCGCGCACCAGCGTCCCGACGAACGGGCGGGCGACGCCGGCCGCGCGCCGGGCCGCGGCGTCGAAGCCGACGAGCAGCAGCCCGAAGAAGACGATGTAGTACAGGCCCGACCACTTGGCGGCCAGCGAGAGGCCCAGGCACGCACCGGCCGCGAGGCGCCACCAGCGCACGCCGAGCCGGGGCCCGTAGAGGGTGTCGGTGATGCGGCCCTCGGCGACGACCCGGGCGAGCCGGGCCCGCACGTCGTCGCGGTCGACGAGCAGCGCCGCGAACGCGAGCAGGACGAACAGCGCCGGGAAGACGTCGATCATGCCGACGCGGGCGGAGACGTGGCTGACCCCGTCGGCGATCAGCAGCACCCCGGCCAGGGCCCCGAGCAGCGTCGACCGGGTCATCCGCCGGGCCACGCGGATGATCACGAGGATGCACAGCGTGCCCGCGAGCGCCGACGCCGCCCGCCAGCCCACCGGGTCGTAGCCGAACACCCACTGGCCGACCGCCATCAGCTGCTTCGACAGCGGCGGGTGGACGACCAGCTCGTAGCCGGGGTTGTCCTCGTACCCGCCGTTGCGCAGGACCTGCCAGGCCTGCGGCACGTAGTGCTTCTCGTCGAAGATCGGCGTGCCCTGGTCGGTGGGCCACCCGAGGTCCCAGAACCGGACGACCCCGCCCACGAGGGTGAGGACGAGCGTCACGACCCAGCCGCGGACGCGGTCGACGGGCATCGGCCGCCCGAGCAGCTGGGCGACGGCCGGGGCGTCCTGGGGCGCCGGGCGCGCGTGCCCGGTCGGGGCGGGGCGCGCGATGGTGGCCGTCACGGGCACCGATCGTATGGTCTCGGGCGTGCGTGCGGGTTCGGACGGGGTGCTCCTGCTGGGTGGTGTCCCGCTCGGCGATCCCGCCGACGCCTCCGCCCGGCTGCGCGACGCCCTCGCCACCGCCGACGTCGTCGCCACCGAGGACACCCGCCGGCTCGGGCGGCTGGCGTCCGACCTGGGCGTGCGCGTCGCCGGGCGTGTCGTCACGTTCCGGGAGGACAACGAGGTCGCGCGCACCCCCGGCCTCGTCGACGACGTGCGCGGCGGCGCCACCGTCCTGCTCGTCACCGACGGCGGCATGCCGAGCGTGTCCGACCCCGGCTACCGGGCCGTCGCGGCCTGCCTCGAGGCCGGCCTGCCGGTGCGCTGCCTGCCCGGCCCGTCGGCGGTGCTCATGGCGCTCGCGGTGTCCGGGCTGCCCACCGACCGCTTCTGCTTCGAGGGGTTCGCGCCGCGGGCGGACGGGAAGCGCCGCGCCTGGTTCGGTGAGCTCGCCCGCGAACCCCGCACGGTCGTGTTCTTCGAGTCACCGCGGCGGCTGGCCGACCTGCTCGGGGTCGCCGTCACGGAGCTGGGCGGCGAGCGCCGGGGCGCGATCTGCCGCGAGCTGACCAAGACCCACGAGGAGGTCGTGCGGGGCCCGCTCGCCGAGCTCGCGGCGTGGGCGCGCGAGCGCGAGGTCCGTGGCGAGATCACGGTGGTGCTCGGTCCGGCGGTGCTCGCGGCTCCCGAGCCCGAGGACCTGGCGGCGGAGGTCCTCGGGCTCGTCGGACAGGGCCGCAAGCTGCGCGACGCGGCCCGCGAGGTGGGCGAGGCCCACGGCGTCTCCACGAAGGCGCTCTACGACGCCGCCCTCCGTGAGCGAAATTCCCGCCCATAGCCGGGAATTTCACTCACATGGGGTCAGGGGACCAGGACGAGCTTGCCCGCCACACGGCCGTGCTGGTTGTCGTCCTGCGCCGTCCCGGCCTCGTCGAGCGGGTAGGTGACGACGGTGGTGGTGCGGAACCGGCCGTCGGCGAGGCGCACCACGGCGTCGGCCAGCCAGCGGCGTTCGTCCTGCGGGTCGCCGCCCGAGCTGAACGTCACCCCGAGCTCCTGGGCGCCCGGGTAGTCCGCGATGGTGACAACCGTGTCCGGGGAACCGGTCAGCTCCACGAGGTCGCGCAGCGCGCCCTTTCCGGCCGTCTCGAGCGCGACGTCGACGCCCTGCGGCGCGAGGGCGCGCACGCGCTCGACCAGCCCGTCCCCGTAGACCACGGGCGTCGCACCGAGCGCGCGGACGTCGTCCTGGTGCTTCTCGCTCGCGGTGCCGATCACGGTCGCCCCGCGCGCCACGGCGAGCTGGACGGCGTAGACGCCGACGGCACCGGACGCCCCGTCGACCACCAGCGTCGTGCCGGTGTGGTCGCCCTCGCCGAGGCCCAGGAGGTCGAGCACCCGATAGGCGGTCGTGGCCCCCACCGGCACGGAGGACGCCTGCTCGAACGCCAGCGCGGCGGGCTTGCGGACCAGGCGCACGGCGTCGGCGACGATCTTCTCGGCGTACGAGCCGTTCGCGCCCTTCCCGAGCACCTCGTCACCGACGGCCAGGTCGGCGACGCCCGGGCCGACCGCCTCGACGACGCCGGCCACGTCGTAGCCCGGCACCGTGGGCTCCGGCGGCGCGTCGGTGCCCGCCATGGCGCCGGTGCGCAGCTTCCAGTCCAGGGGGTTCACCGCCGCGGCGCGGACGGCGAGGAGCACCTGGCCGTCGCCGGGGACGGGGTCCTCGCGCTCGACGACCTCGAGGACCTCGGGTCCTCCGAAGCGGCGGTACTGCACGGCTCGCGATGTCATGCCCCGCGCAACGTCCCCAGGCGGCCGCGCATGCCCGAGATCCGCGTTCGTGGAGCGAACGCTCCGCTCAGCGGAACGTCCGCTCCACGAAGCAGGATCTTGCCCGCAGCGTCTCCCGCAACCGCGCCAGGAAGACGCCGGCCTGCCGGCGCAGCTCGTACCAGTGCGTCCGCAGGACGACCCACCCGGCAGCCACGAGCGCCGACTGTCGCGGGCCGTCGCGCAGGAAGGCGCGCAGATCACGGTGGTACGCCCACCCGTCGACCTCGACGATCACCTTCTCCGCCTCGAACACGACGTCGCCGACAGCGCGTCCGTAGCCCGGCAGGACCACCTCGCTGTTGGCGGACCATCCGACGAGGCCCCCCGCGTACATCTCCGCGTGGAGCGTCCGCTCCGCCCACGACGCGGCGCCGCCGGCCGCGAGCGCGATGAGCTCGCCGCCGATGGTGGTCCCGTGGCGGCCCGCCGTCCTCGTGTGCGTCTCGCGGAGCTTGTCGACGGTGACCATCTCCTTCTGCAGCGCCCGGTCGGCCACCTCCGCCCCGGCGTCGAGCCCGAGGACCGCCGCGGCGTCGAGCACCGTGAGGGCCCGGGCGGTCACGGCGAGCCCGGACACCCGGACCCGGTCGACCGACGCGATGGCGCGGCGGACGACGTCGACCTCGTCCCGCGGTCGCGGGCGTCGCTCCGGCGGCACGGCCGCACGGGTCCTGGCCGGCGCGGTGTCGAGGAGGCCCCACCACCAGGCCGCCGAGTCACCGACGAGCGTCGCATCCGGGCCCAGGGACATCAGGGCGGCGACGGCGCGCGATAGCGGGGTCTTCGCGTGCTCGGCCACCTGATAGGTCCGGGGTCCGACCGGGAACCACGCCTTCTCCTTGACCTTGCGGGCCACGGACTGCCTCGTGTAGCCGGCTTCCACCGCCTGCTCGAGGCTCAGCACCCCGTGCTGACGACGAATCCGGCGTCGGAACTCTGTGCGCTGCGCATCGGTGGTCATGTCGGGTTCGACGCAGCGGCCGGCCCCGCGGATCCATCGCTGTTCCGGGCAAGATCCGGGTTCGTGGAGCGGACGCTCCGCTCAGCGGAGCGCGCGCTCCGGAATCCGAGATCTTGCTAGGCCCGCTCCACGGCGCGGAGCGCCACCGTCGCGCCCAGCTCCCACGCCGCCTCGCGCTCGGCCGCCCCGAGCGCACCGGTGACCTCGCAGACCTCCGCGGCCTGCTCCCAGCCCAGCGCCCCGGTGATCTTCAGGACGTCGCGGACCGCGCCCGCCGTGTCGGAGCCGCCGTGCACGTAGAGGCCGAACGGCCGCCCGGCGGTCTGGTCGAGGCACGGGTAGTACGCCTGGTCGAAGAAGTGCTTGAGCGCCCCGGACATGGTGCCGATGTTCGCCGGCGTGCCGAGGACGATGCCGTCGCACGCCAGCGCGTCGGCCGCGCCCGCGACGAGCGCCGGGCGGCTGACCACCTCGACGTCACCGTCGATCTCGTCGGTGCCTGCCCCCTCGAGCACCGCCGCGAGCAGCTCGTGCAGCGTCGGCGACGGCGTGTGGTGCACCACGAGCAGCCGGGTCACGGGGCGGGCGTCTCCAGGGCGGCGCGGACGAGCCGGTGCAGCAGCTCGCCGGTGCGCGCCGCCGCGGCGTGCACGGCGTCGATCACCGCGAGGTGGTCGATCGCGTCGTCGGTCGTGCCCGCCGCGGGGTTGCTGACCAGCGCCACCGCGGCCACCCGCGCCCCGGCCGCGCGGGCGGCGATCGTCTCGAGCACGGTCGACATGCCCACGAGGTCGGCGCCGAGCGCGCGCAGCATCCGGATCTCGGCGGGCGTCTCGAAGTGCGGTCCGCGCAGCCCGGCGTAGACGCCCTCCGCCAGCTCGGGGTCGATCTCGCGGGCGAGCGCGCGCAGGTCCGGGTCGTAGGCGTCGGTGAGGTCGACGAACGCGGGTCCGAGGAGCGGGGACGTCGCGGTCAGGTTGAGGTGGTCGGCGACCAGCACCGCCTGCCCCACCCCGTACGACGGGTCGATCCCACCGGCCGCGTTGGTCAGCACGACGGTGCGGGCGCCGGCGGCGCACGCGGTGCGCACCGGGTGCACGACCTGCTCCGGGCCGTGGCCCTCGTAGAGGTGGGTGCGGCCCAGCAGGATGAGCACGCGGTGCCCCGCGACGTCCACCGAGCGCGCCACCCCCGCGTGGTCGGGGGCGCCGGGCGGGGTGAAGCCGGGCAGCTCGGAGAACGGCAGCTCGACGACGGGCGGGCCGAACGCGTCCGCCGCCGGGCGCCAGCCGGACCCGAGCACGACGGCGACGTCGTGGGTCAGCGCACCGGTGCGCTTCGCCAGCTCGGCGGCCGCCTCCTCCGGCGTCGGCGGGAGGGGCAGGGGCGGCTCGGTGGTCGTCACCGCGGGGCCGCCTCGGGCGGCGGGACGGCGAAGCTGTCGGCGACCGCGCGGAACTGGTCGGGCGCGCCCACGGGGTCGGCGCTCGGCGCGGTCAGCCGGACCACCCACAGGTCGTTGCCCGAGGGCACCAGGCGCGCCCACGTCGTCCGGTCGTCCGGCCCCGAGGTGGTGCGGTAAACCGTCTGCTGCGGCGCCTCGGCGCCCGGGGCGGCCGCGCCGACCGTCTCCACCGGCCCGACGCTGCTGCCGTCCACGCCGAGGTTCGCGGCGCGACCGAGCAGGGCGACGTAGTCCGCCGCGGTCTGCGACGGGTAGAAGTCCGCGACCCGGTCGACGCGCAGCTCGCGGGTCGCGTCCGGCGACACGAAGCGCACCGTGATGTCCCCGCCGGCCTGCTCGAGACGGAACTGCTGCCAGCCCGCCGGGACGAGCGCGCTGAAGCCGAGCCCGGTGCCGCTGTAGCGCTCGTCGGAGTCGGCGTGCGCGATGAGCACCGTGCCCGCCACCTCCGGCCCGGACGGCGTGAGCGTCGTCGTCGTGGCGCCCTGGCCCGCCAGCGAGCGGGTGAGGGCGTAGGCCCCGACGGCGCCGATCGCCGCCATGAGCACCAGCAGCGCCACGACCGCGGCCACGACCCACGGCGAGCGCTTCGGTGCCGGCGGACGCGGTGTCGGCGCGAATGGCAAGGGGCCGGGGTCCGGCGCCAGCGGCTGGCCGGGCCCGCCCGTCGTGCCGGGGCCGGGTGCACCGGGACGCGGCGGTGCGGGGCGCCACCCGGGCGCCGGCGCCCCGCCCGGCGGCGTCCAGCGCGCGCCGGTCGGCGGGCCGGTGCGGGGCGGGGGCGGTGGGCGCCGCACGGTGCGCGTGACGTCCTCCGACGCCGACACCCGCGGCCCGACCATGGTCGTCTCCGCGTCCGACGGGGGCGGCTCGCGCGGCGGTGGGGTGGTGGACGGCGGGGTGGTGGACGGTGACGAGGAGCCGATCGCTGTGCGGCCGTTGCCGGTGCCGTTCGCCGCGGAGCCGGACCCGCCGGTGTCCGGGGTGTCCGAGGCGGCGTTCTCCGGGGCGGGCTTGCCCTTGGCGGGCTTGTCCTTGGCGGGCTTGTCCTGGGCGCCCTTGCCCGAGGCGGGCTCGTCGGTGTCGCGCTCGTCGGCGCCGGGTGCGTCGCTCTCGGCGGCGGCGTCCTCGTCGCCGGTATCGGGGGTGTCAGGAGTGTCGGAGGTGCCGCCGGCCGGCTCGGGACCGTCGACCGCGTCCGCGACGGACTCGCCGCCGCCGGCCTCGTCGGTGCCGGCCTCGTCGGTCCCGGGCTCCTCCACGGCCGGGTCGGCCTCCTCGGCCGGCTCCTCGTCGGCGACCTCCTCGCCCGCGAGCTGCTCCGGCTGCTCGGCGTCGGGCTTCCCGGGTGCCGCCGCGACGTCGCTCTCGCCGGTCTCCGGCGCGGGGGCGGCGTCCTCCGCGGGCGTCCCTGCGACCTCGGACGCGACCGCGGGCTCGTCGGTGCCGTCCTCGTCAGACGCGGTGTCCGGCGCCGCCCCGCCCTCGGCCTCCGGCTCGGCGTCGGCGTCCTCGGCCGCCTCCACCGCGGCGGGCTGCTCCCCGGCCGACGGGGCGGCGGACTCCGGGGACTCCGCGGCTTCCGCGGCCTCCGGCTCCCCACCGTCGCGGGTCTCGCCGTCCGGGTCGGCCGAGTCGTCCTCCTCGGCCTTCCCGGGCGCGTCCTTCCCGGGCTCGGCCTTCTCTGGCTCGTCCTTCGCCGCGGCCGCACCGACCACCGCCGCTGCCGCCACCGCGGCACCGGCCGCGACCTCGCCGCTCGGGGCGTCGTCACCGGCCTCCGGCGCCGCGGGCTTCTCCGCCGCGGGCGCCTCGACCTCGGCCGCCGGCTCCTTCCCGGGGGACTGCGCCGGCGTCTCCGGCCCGGTGCGCGGGCCGGGCGAGGGGCGCGGGCGCGGCGCGGGCGGCTGCTCCGGGGTGGCCGGCGTGGCCGGCGTGGCAGGGGTGCCGTCGGCGAGGGTGCCCGTCGGGCCCCGGGAGGACGACGACGAGGACGCCGGGATGAGCCCCGCGGCGTCGCTGGCCGGGCCGGGGCGGGGCACGCGGAACGCCGCGGTGCGCGGCGCCGAGGACGTCGCGAGGACCGGGCCCTCGGGGTCGGACAGCAGCGGGCGCAGCCGGCGACGCACGGCGGCCAGCGGCATGCGCAGCGCCGGGTCCTTCACCATGAGGCCGCGGATCACGTCGACGACCGGGCCGCGCCCGGCGGGCACCGGCACCTCGCCGTGCACGACCTCGGTGACCGTGCCGACGGGGTCGCCGGCGTCGTAGGGCGGCCGACCCTCGAGGCAGGCGAACAGCGTGGCGCCGAGCCCCCAGAGGTCGGCGGCAGGCCCGACGGCGCGGCCCATCGCCACCTCGGGCGCGATGTAGGGCGGCGAGCCGAGCACCGTGCCGGTCTGGGTCATCGACTGCTCGGCGGCGTTGCGGGCGATGCCGAAGTCGGTGAGCTTGATCTGCCCGTTCTCGCCGATGAGGACGTTGCCGGGCTTCACGTCGCGGTGGGTGATGCCGGCGCGGTGGGCCGTGGTCAGCGCGGACGCGACGGCGGACCCGATCTCGGCGGCCTCGGGCTGGGTCAGCCGCCCGCGCTCGCCGATGTAGCTCGCGAGGCTGCGCGACGGCAGCAGCTCCATGACGACGTAGGGCTCGGAGGCGACCTCGACGACGTCGTAGAGGGTGACGACGTTCGGGTGGCTGAGCATCGCCGTCGCCCGCGCCTCGCGCAGCGTGCGCTCGCGGACGATGGCCCGCTCGTTCACCGGCACCGACGAGAGACGGACCTCCTTCACCGCGACCGAGCGGTGCAGGACCTCGTCGTACGCCGACCACACCGTGCCCATGGCGCCGCGACCGAGCTCGTGCTCGAGGCGGTAGCGACCGACGATCCGGCGGGGGCCGGCGGCGTCGGTGGGTGCGGGGCTCACCCGACCATCATGGCAACGCCGACCGTTGGGCGGGTCGCCCCCGGGGTACCCGGTGTCCCATGAGGTGCGCCGGACGGCCGACGGACGCCGAGCAGCGGGCCGTCACGCCGGTGACCTGCACGGACCGTCCGCTCGTCGGTCCGGCCGGTGACGCAGGTCGCCGTTGACAGCGCGATCGCGACGCCTCGGCGCCGAGCCGCCGCGATCGCCCGCAACCGCCGTCCGGCGCAGGCATGCTGGTCCGGACAGTCGGGCTCGCCACGGGTTCGACACGGGAGGTGTGTTCGATGACTCTGGCGGAGCCTCGCCCTGCGTCGGCCCCGGTGGTCGACCTCGGCGCCGGCAACGGCCCGGAGTGGATCGACGGGTGGCTCGCCGCCCACGCCGACGACGTCGTCGGCTGGCGACGCACGCTGCACGCCCGGCCGGAGCTGGCCCGCCGCGAGTTCGAGACGACGCGGATGTGCGCCGAAGTCCTGCGGGCTGCGGGCCTGGAGCCCCGCCTGCTGCCCGGCACCGGCCTGATCTGCGACATCGGCGAGGGGCCGCGCACCGTCGCGCTGCGGGCCGACCTCGACGCGCTGCCGCTGACCGAGCAGACCGACGCCTCCTACGCGTCCCGCGTGCCCGGTGTCGCGCACATGTGCGGTCACGACGCCCACACGGCGATGCTGCTGGGCGCGGGCCTGGCGCTCGCGTCGGCGCCGTCGCTGCCCGGCCGGGTGCGGCTGATCTTCCAGCCGGCCGAGGAGGTGCAGCCCGGCGGCGCGCTCGACGTCATCGCCGCCGACGGGCTCGAGGGTGTCGACCGCATCTTCGCGCTGCACTGCGACCCGCGGCTCGAGGTCGGCAAGGTCGGTACGCGCACCGGGGCCATCACCTCGGCGTGCGACATGCTCGAGCTGCGCCTCACCTCGCCCGGCGGCCACACCTCGCGCCCGCACCTCACGGCCGACCTCGTGCACGCCCTCGGCACCGTGATCACGGGCCTGCCCGACCTGCTGTCCCGCCGGGTCGACCCGCGCTCGGGCACCGTGCTCGTCTGGGGCACGGTGCAGGCCGGTCACGCCGCGAACGCCGTCCCCCAGCAGGGCATGCTCGCCGGCACGCTGCGCACGGCCGAGCACGCGACGTGGAACGAGCTCGAGCCGCTGGTGCGCTCGCTGGTCACCGCGCTGCTCGCGCCCACCGGCGTCGGCTACGTGCTCGAGCACCGCCGGGGCGTCCCGCCGGTGGTCAACGACGCCGTGTCGGCCGACCTCCTGGCCTGCGCCTCCGAGCGTGCGGGCGGCCCGGCGGCCGCGGTGGGCACCGAGCAGTCCAGCGGCGGCGAGGACTTCGGCTGGTACCTCGAGCACGTGCCCGGCGCCATGGGCCGTCTCGGTGTCTGGTCGGGGGTCGGGCCCATGTCCGACATCCACCAGCCCACCTTCGACCTCGACGAGCGTGCCCTGCCCGTCGGCGTGCGGACGCTGGTGCACGCGGCGCTGGCCGCGCTCGGCGGCTGAACCGCGCCGAACCGGCCCGAACCCGGCCAGAAGCAATCCTCGTCGCACGCCGTCGGACCCGTCGGGCACGATGGCGGCCGTGAGCGATGCGACGGTGACCGCCACGGACGTCCCGACCCCGGTCGAGGGCAGTCTGCCCACCCCTGTCCTGCCCCCGGTCACGCGTCGCATCGCCGACGAGCTCGCCGTCGGCGAGGGCCGGGTGAGCGCCGCGGTCGAGCTGCTCGACGGCGGGGCGACGGTCCCGTTCGTCGCGCGCTACCGCAAAGAGGCCACGGGCGGGCTCGACGACGCCCAGCTGCGCACGCTCGAGGAGCGCCTCACCTACCTGCGCGAGCTCGAGGAGCGCCGCGCGGCGGTGCTCGAGTCGGTGCGTTCCCAGGGCAAGCTCGACGGCGACCTCGGAGCGCGCATCCTCGGCGCGGAGACCAAGAGCCGCCTCGAGGACGTCTACCTGCCCTACAAGCCCAAGCGGCGCACCAAGGCGGCGATCGCCCGCGAGGCCGGGCTGGAGCCGCTGGCCGACGCGCTCGTCACCGACCCGACGCACATCCCGCGCACCGCCGCGGGCGCGTACGTCGACCCGGACAAGGGCGTGCCCGACCGTGACGCCGCGCTCGAGGGCGCGCGCGCGATCCTCGTGGAGCGCTGGGCGGAGGACGCCGATCTCGTCGGCGAGCTGCGCGAGCAGATGTGGCGCCGCGGCCGTCTGACGGCGACCTACCGCGACGGACGGGGCGGCGAGGGCGACACCGCGGCGGCGAAGTTCTCCGACTACGGGGCGTTCGACGAGAAGTTCACCCGCCTGCCGTCGCACCGGATCCTCGCC
The DNA here is from genome assembly GCF_037400275.1 of Actinomycetospora aeridis. Lineage (NCBI taxonomy): Bacteria > Bacillati > Actinomycetota > Actinomycetes > Pseudonocardiales > Pseudonocardiaceae > Actinomycetospora > Actinomycetospora aeridis. The sequence continues at coordinate 531,576 of NZ_JBBEGL010000001.1, forward strand.
GTGCTGCGCGGCGAGACCGAGGAGGTCCTCGCCCTCACGCTCGACCCGCTGGCCGCCGACGACGACGAGTCCGCGATCAACGAGGTCTACCTCGCGCGCATCGCGAGCGCGGTGGGCGTGGCCGACCGCGGTCGCCCCGCGGACCGCTGGCTGGGCGAGGCCGTGCGCTGGGCCTGGCGCACGCGCATCCTGTCCCGCCTGATCGTCGACCTGCGGGTGCGCCTGCGCGAGGTCGCCGAGGAGGGCGCGGTGCTGGTGTTCGCGGGCAACCTGCGCGACCTGCTGCTCGCCGCCCCCGCGGGCGCCCGCCCGACCATGGGGCTCGACCCGGGCCTGCGCACCGGCGTGAAGGTCGCGGTGATCGACGGCACCGGGAAGGTCGTCGCCACCGACACGATCCACCCGCACGTGCCGCGCCGGCAGTGGGAGGCCTCGCGCACCCGTCTCGGCGAGCTGGCCCGCGAGCACGGCGTCGAGCTCGTCGCCATCGGCAACGGCACGGCCTCCCGCGAGACCCACGCCCTGGTGCGCGACCTCATCGCCCGCGAGCCCGAGCTGGGGCTGACCGCCGCGGTCGTCTCCGAGGCGGGCGCGTCGGTGTACTCGGCGTCCGAGCAGGCCTCGGCCGAGCTGCCCGAGCTCGACGTGTCCCTGCGCGGCGCGGTGTCGATCGCCCGGCGCCTGCAGGACCCGCTGGCCGAGCTCGTCAAGATCGACCCCAAGTCGATCGGCGTCGGCCAGTACCAGCACGACATCGCCGGCACGGCCCTGTCGCGCTCGCTCGACGCCGTGGTCGAGGACTGTGTGAACGCCGTCGGCGTCGACGTCAACACCGCGTCGGCGCCGCTGCTGCGACGGGTGTCGGGCATCAGCGCCGGCCTCGCCACCACGATCGTCGGCTACCGCGACGAGCACGGGCCGTTCGCCTCGCGCACCGCGCTGCGCGAGGTGCCGCGTCTGGGGGCCAAGGCGTTCGAGCAGAGCGCGGGCTTCCTGCGCATCCCCGGCGCCGACGACCCGCTCGACCGCTCGGCGGTGCACCCGGAGTCCTACCCGGTGGTGCACCGGATCGTGGCGGCCACGGGGGACGACGTCGACGCGCTGGTCGGCAACAGCACCGTGCTGGCCGGGCTCACCGCCGACGACTTCACCGACGAGCGCTTCGGGCGCCCGACGGTGCTCGACATCATCGCCGAGCTCGACAAGCCCGGCCGCGACCCGCGCCCGGAGTTCACCACCGCCGAGTTCGCCGAGGGCGTCGAGCAGATCACCGACCTGACGCCGGGGATGGTCCTCGAGGGCCAGGTCACCAACGTCGCCGCGTTCGGCGCGTTCGTCGACGTCGGCGTGCACCAGGACGGTCTCGTGCACATCTCGGCGATGTCCAAGGACTTCGTCTCCGACCCCCGCGCGGTGGTCGGGCCGGGCGACGTCGTGCGGGTGCGGGTGCTCGACGTCGACGTCGAGCGCAAGCGGATCTCGCTGACGCTGCGGCTCGACGAGGAGACCGCTCCTGGCGGCGGCGACGGTGCGCGCCCCGAGGGCGGGCGGTCCGAGGGTGGACGAGCCGGCGGGCGCGGCGGCCGCAGCCGGGGCGGCCGGGGCCGCGGCGGGCGGCAGGGCACGCCGGGGGAGACCCCGGCGACCGGAGCGACCGAGGCGGTGGCCACGTCGAGCGCGCCGGCCGCCACGCCGCCGGAGGCGCCGGCGGAGACCGGCGAGCGCCAGGGCGGGCGCGGTGGCCGTGGCGGCCGGGGCGGACGCGGTCGTCCCGGCGAGGGCCAGGGCCAGCGCGGCGGGGCTCCGCGCGGCGAGGGCCGTGGTGGCGGTGAGGGCCGTGGCGGCGGTGAGGGCCGTGGCGGCGGTCGTGGCGGACGTCCGCAGGACGGGGGCGAGCGCCAGGGCGGCGGTCGCAGCCAGGACAAGCGCAGTCAGGACAAGCGCAGCCAGGACAAGCGGGGCCAAGGCGGTCAGGGTGGTCAGGGCGGGCGCCCGCAGGGCAACCGCGACCGGCGTCCGGCGCCCACCAACGACGCCATGGCCGAGGCCCTGCGCCGCGCGGGCTACAAGAGCTGAGCTCTCCGGATGGCGACCCGTGTCCCGAGGACACGGGTCGTCTCCCGCGTCCTCAGAGCTCCGAGCCCGGCCCCGGGCCCACCGAGCGGCAGGGCCGCTCGCGCAGCGCCTGCACGTAGTCGTCGGGGGCCCCGGCGGCCTCGGCGGCGTCGGAGAGCACCCCGATGTAGCGCGCCGACGGCAGGCCGCCCTCGTAGGCGTCGAGCACGTAGACCCACGCGAGCTGCGGCCCGTCCATCGTCTGGATGCGCAGGCGGAGCTTCTTGTGCATCCCCAGCTCGCCGCCCTCCCAGCGGTCGAGCTGGTCGACGTCGAGCGGGCTGACGTCGTAGAGCACGACGAACACCCGCGACGACGGGTCCTCGACGACCGTCGACAGGGCGCCCTCGAGGCCGAAGTCCTCGCCCCCGAAGGTCAGGCGCCAGCCCTCGAGCCAGCCCGTGCCCGACATGGGCGAGTGGGGCGCCCGTTGCATCATCTGCGCGGGCTCCATGTTGGATCCGTACGCGGCGTAGAGCGGCACGGCGGACAGGGTAGCCAGGACGGGCGCGCCTCGGCCCCGACCGGGCCCGGCGGTCCGGACACGATCGGCCGGAACACGACCGGCGCGCGGTCGTCATCCCCGTCGTGGACGATGTCGGGTGACGAAACAGGAGGGAACCACCACCATGACCCGCATCGTCATCCTCGGCGGAGGACCGGCGGGGTACGAGGCGGCGCTCGTCGCCGCCCAGCACGAGGCCGACGTCACGGTCGTCGAGCAGGACAGCCTCGGCGGCAACTGCGTGGCCTACGACTGCGTGCCGTCGAAGACCTTCATCGCCTCGGCGGGGGTGCGGGCCGGGTTCCGCCGCACCGCCGAGATGGGGGTGGACGTCGACGACCCGCGGGTCGACCTGCCGCGCGTGAACAGCCGGGTGCGGGGCCTGGCGCTCGCCCAGTCCGCGGACGTCCACTCGACGCTGCAGGCCGCGGGCGTGCGGGTGATCCAGGCGCGGGCCTGGTTCGAGGAGAGCGACCGCACCAGCGCGACCCACGACGTCTGCATCGCGCACCCGGACGGTGCGACCGAGACGATCACGGCGGACGTCGCCCTCATCGCCACCGGCGCCTCCCCGCGCGTGCTGCCCGACGCCCAGCCCGACGGCAAGCGGATCCTCACCTGGCGCCAGATCTACGACCTGGACACGCTGCCGGAGCACCTCGTGGTCGTCGGGTCCGGTGTCACCGGCGCCGAGTTCGTGTCCGCCTACGCCGAGCTGGGCGTCCCCGTGACGCTGATCTCCAGCCGCGACCGGGTGCTCCCGCACGAGGACCCCGACGCCGCCGGCACGCTCGAGGAGGTCTTCACCGAGCGCGGGGTGCGCATCGAGCCCCGCTCCCGCGCGGACAAGGTCGTCGCCACGGCCGACGGGGTGCGGGTCACGCTCACCGACGGCCGCGAGGTCGAGGGCTCGCACGCCCTGATGACGGTGGGCTCGGTGCCCAACACCGACGACATCGGCGCCGCCAACATCGGCCTCACGCTGCAGGACAGCGGCCACATCACCGTCGACCGCGTCTCGCGCACCGACGTGCCCGGCGTCTACGCGGCCGGTGACTGCACGGGGCTGCTCCCGCTGGCCTCGGTCGCGGCGATGCAGGGCCGGATCGCGATGTGGCACGCGCTCGGCGAGGGCGTCGCGCCGCTGCGGCTCAAGACCGTCGCGTCGGCGGTGTTCACCCGCCCCGAGGTGGCGACGGTGGGCATCAGCCACGCCCAGGTCGAGAGCGGCGAGTTCTCGGCCCGCGAGGTGATCATGCCGCTGGGCACCAACCCCCGCGCCAAGATGTCCGGGCTGCACGAGGGCTTCGTCAAGATCTTCTGTCGGCCGGCCACCGGCGTCGTGATCGGCGGCGTCGTCGTGGCCCCGGTGGCCAGCGAGCTGATCCTCCCGCTGGCCATGGCGGTGCAGAACAACCTCACCGTCGGCGACCTCGCCCACACGTTCTCGATCTACCCGTCCCTGTCCGGGTCGGTGACCGAGGCGGGGCGCCGGTTGATGCAGCACGACGACCTGGACTGATCACGCCCGCTGGACGCGATCGCGCAGCGCCCGGCGGCTCCGCAGCCCGAGCTTCCCGTAGACGTTGCGCAGGTGGTACTCGACGGTCTTGGTCGAGACGAACAGCTCCGCAGCGATCTCGGGGTTCGTCCACCCCCGCCCGACGAGGGTGGTGACCTCCCGCTCGCGGTCGGTGAGGCCGTCCGCCCAGCGCTGCTGCACCGCGACGGCGACGTCGACGGCGTCGGGCGGGCCGTCGAGGTCGGCCAGGCAGCGCTCGAGGAACGGGCGCGCCCCGAGCCTGCTGTAGACGTCGGCGGCGGCGTACAGCGCCGCGCGGCCGGCGGCGCGCTCGCCGGCCCGCAGCAGCACCGCGCCGTAGGTGTGCCGGAGCCGGGTCCGGTACCACCCGGGCTCGCCGCCGTCGGCGGGCAGCGCCAGCCCGGCCTCGAGCGCCCGCCGGGCGCCGGCGAGGTCACCGAGCTCGGCGGCCAGCCGCCCGCCCAGCCAGGCCCGCGCCACGGGGAGGCAGGCACCGGCGGACGCCACGCGCTCGAGCGCGGTGAGCGTGCGGGCGGCGTCCTCGAGGTGGCCTGTGTCGAGCTGGCTCTCCGCGAGGCTCGGCAGCCACCACCCCGCGTACAGCCGCGCCCGGTCGGGCTCCAGCACCTCGGGGGTCAGGGAGCCGAGGGCGCCCACGACGTCCCCGGCGCGCCCCTCGGCCTGCGCGATCGCCGCCCGGGCCAGCGTGAGGTGCACCCGGGGCCCCAGGAAGTCGGCGGGCGCAGCCAGGTCGGTGGCGCGGCGCAGATCGGTACCGGCGGCGTCCAGCTCGCCGCGCCCGGCGTGCAGGATCGCCGACAGCGACCAGAGCGCGGCGTGGTCGACGCTGCGGCCGTGGCGGGTGACGGCCTCGACCGCGCCTTCGAGCTCGCGACGAGCGGCGTCCCACTCGCCGAGCAGGTAGTCGCACCAGATCAGGTGGACCTGCGCGGACACCCCGAGCAGGTGGGCGAGCGGGGTGTGCCGGCGCCGGGCGACGACCGTGAGGTCCGCGCACGCGGGCTCCAGCCGGCCGAGCAGGCCCCGCAGGACGCCGCGGTAGGTGACCGCGGCGAGCTCGTAGGGCGTGGCCTGCGCGGGGGCCGCCGGCAGGAACGCGAGGTGCTCGAGGGCGGCGGCGGGGCCGTCGGTGAACGCGGTCCCGGCGGCGAGGAAGGCGTCGGCGACCGCGACCAGCCGGTGCCCCGCGGGCACCTGGCCGCGCGCGTCGAGGGCGGCGGCCTGCGCGGGTCCGCCGGCGCCGAGCTGGCAGTGGACGAAGGCCAGCTCGAGGTCGAGGCGGGCGATCGTCTCGGGCGGGTCGTCGCCGTCGAGGCCGGCCCGCGCGGTGATGAGCAGGTCGCGGGCGGCGGTGACCTCGTCACGCGCGAAGGCCAGCAGCCCGAGCAGTTCCGAGCGGCCGGGGCTGTCGGGGAGGGCCTCGATCTCGGCCGCGTGCTGCAGCGCGTGACCCTCGCGGGACGCGTGCACGAGCAGCCGGACGCCCTCGGTGAGGTGCTCGGCGCGGACGTCCTCGTCGGTACTGCGGGCCGCGGCCCACAACAGGTACTCGGCCGCCGCGACGAGCCCGCCGCGCGCGAACTCCTCCGCCGCCGCCCGCGCCAGGTCGTCGGCGAGGGCGGCGTCGGGGCCGTCGGTGCTCCCGACGAGGTGGCGCCAGCGCGCGGCGCCGACGGTGTGGTCGGCGGCGCGGCGGTGCAGGGCACGACGGCGGGCGGCCGGCACGCTCCCGTACACGGCGTCGCGGACCAGCGCCGACCGGTAGGCGAGGATCTCGTCGGTCTCGTCGACCTGCGCCTCGAGCAGGCCCTCCCGCACGAGCGGCGCGCAGTCCTCGGCGACGGTGTCGCGCCCGGTGAGCGCGCGCAGGACCCGCACCGGGGTCGGTCCGCCCATCACCGCGAGCGCCTCGAGCGCCTCCCGCGGGGCGTCCGCGAGCCGGGCCAGCCGCCGGCGCAGGGTGCCGGCCAGCGAGCCCGGCGGGCGCGGCCGGCCGAGCCGGTAGCGCCCCGCGAGGTCGGTGTCGGCCAGCACCGCCCGCAGGTACATCGGGTTGCCGTCGGTCTCCTCGTGCAGGCGCCGCGCGGTCCAGGGCGTGACGTCCGGGTCGACCTCCCGGGCCAGGTCGGCGACGTCGTCGACCGTGAGCCCGGGCAGGGTCATCCGCACCGTGTCCTCCGGCCAGTCGTCCCCGGGCGGCGGCTCGAGCCAGTCGTCGGGGCGGTCGTGGCCGACCAGCACCGCCAGCACCCGCAGCGGGTGGAGGCGGCGCACCAGGCGGCGCAGGCTCGCGAGCGACTCCGGGTCGGCACGCTGCAGATCGTCGACCACGAGCAGGACGGGCCGGTGGTCGTCGAGGGCGTCCAGGCTGGTGAGCAGCGCCGACACGTCGGGCGGCGGCGCGTCGTCCTGCGGCGTGGGCCCGGCCGCGCCGTCGGCCGCGCGCGCGGCGGCGAGACAGCGTTCCAGCAGCGCCCCGGGGCGGCTGACCCCGACGTCCGGAGCCACGGCCCGGACCACCGCCATCTCCCCGGCGACCCGGGCGCGCAGCCGGTCGACCAGCTCGGACTTGCCGATCCCCGGCGGTCCGATGATCAGGACGGGCGGCGGCGTCCCGACGCGGGCCCGGTCGACGAGCTCCAGCAGCCGGGCGAGCTCGGCCGCCCGCCCGACGCCGTCGGAACCGCGACGCACGAGGGCCTCCGCCACGCGCCCCACCCCCCGGACATCGGCCCGCACACCCGCGCCACGACTAGGGATTCTGCCTGGGGCGAGCCCCGGGGGAAGGCGCCGATAGTGGAGGACGTCGCCCGAGCGGCCGCCGACGACAGCTCGTCCCGCCCTGACCCCCCTGGGGCGGGAACGCGGAGGTCGGACCGGCACCGACGCGGGCGCCGGCGCGGTGTGCCCGCGTCGGCGCCCGTGCGCCGGGACCGGCCGCTCGGGCGACGCTCTCCCGAGGGCGTCCCGCCGAGCCCGCTACGCCCAGTCGAACGTGCGGGTGACGGCCTTCTTCCACTCCGCGTAGGTCTCGTCGCGGAGCTTCTCGTCCATGTTCGGCGACCAGACCTTGTCCTGGGCCCAGTTGTCGCGGATGTCCTGCTCGGAGTCCCAGAACCCGACCGCGAGCCCCGCGGCGTAGGCGGCACCGAGCGCGGTGGTCTCCGCGACGACGGGGCGGACGACGTCCACGCCGAGCAGGTCGGCCTGGAACTGCATGAGGACCTCGTTGCCGACCATCCCGCCGTCGACCTTGAGCGCGGTCAGCGGCACGCCCGAGTCGGCGTTCATGGCGTCGATGACCTCGCGGGTCTGGAACGCCGTGGCCTCGAGCACCGCGCGGGCGATGTGGCCCTTGTTGACGTAGCGCGTCAGCCCGACGATCACGCCGCGGGCGTCGGCGCGCCAGTACGGGGCGAACAGGCCCGAGAAGGCGGGCACGATGTAGGCCCCGCCGTTGTCCTCGACGCCCTTCGCGAGGGTCTCGACCTCCGGGGCCGACGAGATCAGCCCGAGGTTGTCGCGCAGCCACTGCACGAGCGATCCGGTGACCGCGATCGAGCCCTCGAGCGCGTACACCTGCGGCGCGTCACCGATCTTGTAGCAGACGGTGGTGAGCAGGCCGTTCTTCGACTCGACCTTCTCCGTGCCCGTGTTGAGCAGCACGAAGTTGCCGGTGCCGTAAGTGTTCTTGGCCTCTCCGGGGCTCAGGCAGGCCTGGCCGAACGTCGCGGCCTGCTGGTCGCCGAGGATGCCGGCCACCGGCACGTCGGAGAACGTGCCCCGGGCGCGGATCGGCCCGTAGTTCTCCGACGACGACCGGATCTCCGGCAGCATCGCCATCGGGACACCGATCTCCTCGCAGAGCTGCGGGTCCCACTCGAGGGTGTCGATGTTCATCAGCAGGGTGCGCGACGCGTTGGTCGGGTCGGTGACGTGCAGGCCGCCCTCGTTGCCGCCGGTGGCGTTCCAGAGCACCCAGGTGTCCATCGTCCCGAACGCGAGCTCGCCGCGCTCGGCCCGCTCGCGGGCGCCCTCGACGTTGTCGAGGATCCAGCGGGCCTTGGGGCCGGCGAAGTACGTGGCCAGCGGGAGGCCGGTCTTCGCGCGGTAGCGCTCGGCGCCGCCGCCGAGCGCGCCGAGCTCGTCGCAGATCGCCTGGGTGCGGGTGTCCTGCCAGACGATCGCGTTGTGGATCGGCTCGCCGGTCGCCTTGTCCCAGATGACCGTGGTCTCGCGCTGGTTGGTGATGCCGACCGCCGCGACCTGGTCGGCGTTGATGTCGGCCCGGGCCAGCGCGCCGCCGCAGACCTGGCGTGTGTTGCCCCAGATCTCCGCGGCGTTGTGCTCGACCCACCCGGCCCGCGGGAAGATCTGCTCGTGCTCGAGCTGGTCGACCGCGACCACGCGGCCCGAGTGATCGAAGATCATGCACCGGGTCGACGTGGTGCCCTGGTCGATCGCGGCGACGTACTGCGTCATGCCTGTACTCCTGGCGATGTCGGGTTCGGTGTCCTGGTGGGTGGCCCGCCGCCCGTCGGCGACGGGCGGGTCAGCCGGCCGAGACGGGGGCGACGAAGGCGACGAGCGCCGCGAGCACGGCGCCGATCAGCGGGCCCACGACCGGCACCCACGAGTAGCCCCAGTCGGGCCGGCCCTTGCCGCGGATCGGCAGGACCGCGTAGGCGATGCGCGGCCCGAGGTCACGCGCCGGGTTGATGGCGTAGCCGGTCGGGCCACCGAGGGCCTGGCCGATGCCCATGACGACCGCGGCCGCGGCACCGTAGATCGCCGGGCTGCTGCCGTAGGGGTTGACCAGCAGGAACAGCACCAGGGCGAACGTCCCGATGATCTCCGTGACCATGTTCCACGCCGGCTTCTTGATCGGCGGGTTGGTCGAGAAGATGTTCAGCGTGCCCGAGTTGTCCTCGTTGGCGTCGAACTGCAGCTTGTAGACCAGCCACGCGAGGGCGGCACCGACGAAGGCGCCGAGGAACTGGCCGATCAGGTAGAACGGCACCTGCCCCCACGGCGTACCGCCGTTGATCGCGCTGGCGAGGGTGACGGCGGGGTTGATCGCGCCGCCCGAGGCGTCCGCGATGCTCGCTCCGGCGAACACGCCGAACCCCCACCCAAAGGTGATCAGCACCCACGACGCCGTGTCCCCGTCGGCATTGGTGCGGGTCAGCAGCACGTTGGCCACGACCCCACAGCCGAAGAGGAGCAGCACCATGGTGCCGAGGAACTCCGAGAGAATGATGCTTCCAGCGCCCACGTAAGGACTCCTGTCGACGGCGACCCGGCCCCTGTTGCACGCTCCTGTCGGAGATCCCCGTCGGGCTCCGGGCGTGCGTGATCGCGAACGCTAGTGGCGCGGTTCACCGTGTGTCCACGTTCCGGGCGGATCTCGGGGGTGACGAGGTGTTTCGCCGGGCATCCGGACACCAGGACGGAGCAGTCGGCTGCCCCGCGTGCTCGGTGCCGGGCTCCCGGTTACCGCGTTAGCGTGATGGACAGCGCCCACGGGGCGCCGGTAGCGGCGGCCCGGCACGCTGGGGAGACGACGACGCAGCACGAGAGCGAAACGAGAGAGGGGTCGGACGTGGGCGCTGGACAGAGTGCGGAGGGCGCAGGCGTGGAGGCCGAGGCACTCGACGCGGCGGCCGAGCCGGCCCGGATGGGGCCGGCATCGCGGGCACGCGCGTGGGAACGCCTCACGTCGGAGAAGTTCGACGTCGTCGTGGTCGGCGGAGGCGTGGTCGGCACGGGCGCGGCGCTCGACGCGGCCACCCGGGGCCTGAAGGTCGCCCTCGTCGAGGCGCGCGACCTGGGCTCGGGGACATCGAGCCGCTCGTCGAAGCTCTTCCACGGCGGGCTGCGCTACCTCGAGCAGCTCGACTTCGGGCTGGTGCGCGAGGCCCTGCGGGAGCGCGAGCTCAACCTGACGCGGCTCGCCCCACACCTGATCAAGCCGGTCAGCTTCCTCTACCCGCTGACCAAGCACTGGGAGCGTCCGTACGTCACGGCCGGCGTCACGCTCTACGACACGATGGGCGGCAAGAGCTCGCTGCCCCACCAGAAGCAGCTGTCCCGGTCCGGCGCGCTGCGCATGGCGCCGGCGCTCAAGCGCAGCGCCCTGGTCGGCGCGATCCGCTACTACGACGCCCAGGCCGACGACGCCCGCCACACGATGATGGTCGGGCGCACGGCGGCGCAGTACGGCGCGGTGGTGCGCACGTCGACCCAGGTCGTCGACTTCCTCCACGAGGTCGACCGGGTCGCCGGCGTCCGGGTCCGCGACGTCGAGACCGGTACCGAGGCCGAGGTGCGCGCCTCGGTGGTCGTCAACTGCACCGGCGTCTGGACCGACCAGATGCAGCACGCCGCCGGCACCCGCGGGCGCTTCCGCGTCAAGGCGTCGAAGGGCGTCCACTTCCTCGTCGCCCGCGACAAGATCCCGTCGGACACCGGCATGATCCTGCGCACCGAGAAGTCGGTGCTCTTCGTCATCCCGTGGCGCAACCACTGGATCGTCGGCACCACCGACACCGACTGGAACCTCGACCTGGCGCACCCCGCGGCCACGCGCAAGGACCTCGACTACCTGCTCGAGCACGTCAACTCGGTGCTCGTCACCCCGCTGTCCCACGACGACATCGAGGGCGTCTACGCGGGCCTGCGCCCGCTGCTGGCCGGCGAGAGCGAGGAGACCTCGAAGCTCTCCCGCGAGCACGCCGTCTCGCGGGTCATGCCGGGTCTGGTCGCCATCGCGGGCGGCAAGTACACGACCTACCGCGTCATGGCCGCCGACGCGATCGACGCGGCGTCGGAGGACATCCCGACCCGCGTCGCCCCGTCGGTCACCGACCGGGTGCCGCTCGTCGGCGCCGACGGCTACTTCGCGCTGGTCAACCAGTCGGAGCAGCTGGGCGTGCGCCACGGGCTGCACCCGCACCGTGTGCGCCACCTGCTCGACCGCTACGGCTCGCTGCTCCACGGCCTGCTGGCCATGGCCGACGACGACCCGTCGCTGCTCGAGCCCGTGCCCTCCTCGCCCGACTACCTGCGCGTGGAGATCGCCTACGCGGTGGCCTACGAGGGCGCCCTGCACCTCGACGACGTCCTCACCCGGCGCACCCGCATCTCGATCGAGTACGCCCACCGCGGCGTCGACTCGGCCGAGGCCGTGGGCGCACAGATGGCGCCGCTGCTGGGCTGGACCGACGAGCAGCGCGACCTCGAGGTGCGGTCGTACGTCGAGCGCGTGCAGGCCGAGCGCGAGTCGCAGTCGGTGGACACCGACATCGAGGCCGACAAGCTGCGCGTCGCCGCGCCGGACCCGCGGGCCCCCCGGCTCGCGGCGCTCGGCACCGGCTGAGCGACCCCGGCGCCCACGGACGGGCGAGCAGGGACGCCGGACGCCCGGCACTGGCCGCGACGGGTGGAGGGCGCTGGACTCGTCGCATGACGATCCTGGTCCCGGCGGTGTCCCTGGTCGCGGGCGTGCTGTCGGCGCTGCTCGCGGGCCTCTACCTCGCGTTCTCGCTGACGGTCATGCCCTCGCTCGCCCGCCTGCCCGACGCCGTGCTGGTGTCGGTCATGCAGACGATCAACCGCGTGATCGTGCAACCCGGCTTCGTGGTGCTCTTCCTGGGCGCGCCGCTGGTCGCCGTGGCGGCCGCGGTGCTGGCGCTGGTGGCGGGCGCCGGGGTGGTGGCGGTGCTCGTGGGCGCGGCGCTGCAGGTGGCGTCGATCGTCATCACGGCCGTGGTCAACATCCCGCTGAACATCGCGCTCGACCGCGCCGACCCGGGAGACGCCGGCGACGTCGCCCGGGCCCGCGAGGCCTTCGAGCGCCCCTGGGTGCGCGCGCACGGCGTGCGCACCGCGGTCACGACCCTCGGGGCCGTCGCCCTCCTGGCCGCGCCGCTGCTCTGAGGCGCGGCGTCAGCGCCCCGCCACCGGGGTGGACGGGGTGTCGTCGCCGGCGACCGGTGCGGGCTCGCCGTCGGGCACCGTGGGCCCGCCGGCGGGCTTGCGCTGCACCATGAACGACACCGCCACCGCGGCCAGGCCGATGACCCCGGCGGCCATGAACGCGAGCCGCAGCCCGGACGCGTCCGGCGTGCCGGCCGCGTCGGCCGACCCGATGGCCGCGATGGTGACGAACCCCGCCGTGCCGGCCGCGCCCGCGACCTGCTGGAGCGTCGTGAGGATCGCGCTGCCGTGCGAGTACAGGTTCTCGGGCAGCACCGAGAGCCCCTCGGTGAGCAGCGGCGTCATCATGAGGCCGAGCGAGATCATCAGCAGGATGTGCACCGCGATGACCATCCACAGCGCCGCACCAGCGCCGAGCAGGGCCAGCAGCCACATCGACGTCGCGAGCCCGATGGCGCCCGGGATGACGAGCGGGCGGGCGCCGACGCGGTCGAACAGGCGACCCACCGGGCGGCCCATGAAGCCGAGCACCAGCCCGCCCGGCAGCACCGCGAGCCCCGTGGTGGCGGCGCTGACGCCGAGCACGTTCTGCAGGTAGATCGGCAGCAGGATCGCCCCGGCGCCGAGCAGCGACATGAACAGCAGCGCCGAGAGCACGATCGCGATCACGAAGGGCTTGTGGCTGAACGGCCGCAGGTCGAGCAGTGCGGACTCGCTGCGCTGGAGCTGCCGCTGGCGCAGCACGAAGGCCGCCAGCGCTACCGCGCCCACGACGAGCGCGGCCCACGGCGGGACGACGGCGTCGCCGCCGTGGCCCAGCGTGGACAGGCCGTAGACGATCCCGCCGAAGGCCAGGAACGACAGGGCCACCGAGAGCAGGTCGAGCGGCGAGCGACGCGTCTCGCTCGAGAGCCGGAAGAGCACGACGCCGACGAGCAGCGCGGCCACGGACAGCGGCAGCACGCTCCAGAACATCCAGCGCCAGTCGAGCGTGGAGAGGATCAGCCCGCCGATGGTCGGGCCGACGGCGGGGGCGACGGCGATGACGATCGAGATCGTGCCCATCGTGGCGCCGCGACGCTCGGGCGGGATCAGCCGCATCACCGACGTCATCAGCAGCGGGATCATGACCGCGGTGCCCGAGGCCTGCACGATGCGGCCCACGAACAGCACGGCGAACCCCGGCGCCAGCGCACAGATGAGCGTGCCGAGGCTGAACAGCGTCATCGCGGCCAGGAACACCTGGCGCGGCGTGAAGCGGTTGAGGATGTAGCCCGTGGTCGGGATGACCACGCCCATCGTCAGCAGGAACCCGCTGGTCAGCCACTGGACCGTCGTCGCCGACACCCCGAGGTCGCCGGTGAGGTGCGGCAGCGCCACGCTGAGGATGGTCTCGTTGAGGATCATGACGAAGGCCGAGACGACCAGCGTCATGATGATCACCATGGGACGCGCGGGCGGCGCGGCACGGCTCGCTCCGGCGTCGATCTGGCCGGTCATCGTTCCCCCTCAGGGCGGCGGCCGTGACGGTCACGAGCCGGTCTCCAGAGCATCACACGGCCCCCTGACAGGCGAACGGGTTTCGCCGGGGGCGGAACCGGGCGCGCGACAGCGGGCGACCGGCCGACGAGGTGCCCAACGCCGGGTCCGGACGCCTTGTTCCCCGGGACCGGCCTCAGCGCTCGTGGCGGTGGGAGATGAAGGCCACGCCCGCGATGACGATCGGCACGAGGATGAAGATCCAGGGGAAGCGCCCGCCGCTGACGGCGAACAGCAGCGCCGCCACGGCCGGCGTCAGCAGCGAGATCAGACCGGCGTGCCGGGCGATGGTCGCGCCGGTGGGCGCCACGAGCTCCGGCAGCTCGGGCGGCGGGTCGCCGGCGGTGCGGGCCGTGGTCGGGGCCGGACCCGCCGGCGTCCTCGGGTAGTCGGGGTGCGGCTCGGGGAGGTCGTCGAAGAGCGCCTCGAGCTGGCGCCGCGAGGTGGCCCGGGACGCCGTCGCGCAGCGGGTCGCGTGCTCCGTGCGCTCGAGCCGGCCGGCGCGCCGGTGCTCGTCGAGGGCCTCCATGGCGAGCTCGCGCTCGTGTGCCCCGACGTCCATGCCGCCAGTATGCGCGCGCGTCCTACCCGGCGTCGGGGATCTCGCAGATCACGGCGCCCTGGTTGACGCTGGCCCCCGCCTCGAGGGTCAGGCCGGTGACGACGCCGTCCTTGTGGGCGGTGACCGGGTTCTCCATCTTCATGGCCTCGACCACCACGACGAGGTCGCCCGCCGCGACGGTGTCGCCCTCGGAGACGGCCACCTTGACGACCGTGCCCTGCATGGGCGCGGTGACCGCGTCGCCGGAGACCTTCGCGCCACCGCCGGAGCGCGAGCGCGACTTCTTCTTCGGTGCCGCGGCGCGCGCACCACCCCCGCCACCGAGCGCGAGGTCGCCCGGGAGCGAGACCTCGAGGCGCTTGCCGCCCACCTCGACCACGACGGTCTGGCGCGGCGCGGTGTCCTCGTCGTCCTCCGAACCCTCGGCCTGGTACGGCGGGATCTGGTTGTCGAACTCGGTCTCGATCCACCGGGTGTGCACGACGAACGACTCGGCGCCGTCGGCGGCGACGAACGCCGGGTCGCGCAGGACGGCCTGGTGGAACGGGATGACCGTCGGCAGGCCCTCGACGACCAGTTCCTCCAGCGCGCGCCGCGACCGGGCGATGGCCTGCTCGCGGTCCTCGCCGGTGACGATGAGCTTGCCGACCATCGAGTCGAACTGCCCGCCGATGACCGTGCCGGTCTCCACGCCGGAGTCGACGCGCACGCCGGGGCCGTCGGGGGCCACGAAGCGGGTGACGGTGCCGGGCGCGGGCAGGAAGCCGCGGCCCGCGTCCTCGCCGTTGATGCGGAACTCGATCGAGTGCCCGCGGGGCTCGGGGTCGCCGGCGAAGCGCAGCTGCTGGCCCGCGGCGATCCGGAACTGTTCGAGCACGAGGTCGATCCCGCTGGTCTCCTCGGAGACGGGGTGCTCGACCTGCAGGCGGGTGTTGACCTCGAGGAACGAGATCGTGCCGTCCTCGCCGACGAGGAACTCCACGGTGCCGGCGCCGGAGTAGCCGGCCTCCACGCAGATGTCGCGCGCCGAGGTGTGGATGCGCTTGCGCTGCTCGTCGGACAGGAAGGGCGCGGGCGCCTCCTCGACGAGCTTCTGGTGGCGGCGCTGCAGCGAGCAGTCGCGGGTGCCGACGACGATGCAGTTGCCGTGCTGGTCGGCCAGGACCTGGGCCTCGACGTGGCGGGGACGGTCGAGGTAGCGCTCGACGAACGACTCGCCGCGCCCGAACGCCGACACCGCCTCGCGCACCGCGGCGTCGAACATCTCGGCGATCTCGTCGCGCTCGCGGGCCACGCGCATGCCGCGCCCGCCGCCGCCGAACGCCGCCTTGATCGCCACCGGCAGCCCGTGCTCGTCGGCGAACGCGATGACCTCGTCGGCGTCGGCGACCGGGTCCTTCGTGCCGGGCACCAGCGGCGCCCCCGACCGCTCGGCGATCTTGCGGGCCGTGACCTTGTCGCCCAGGTCGCGGATCGCCTGCGGGCTCGGCCCGATCCAGATCAGCCCGGCGTCGATGACGGCCTGGGCGAAGTCGGCGTTCTCCGAGAGGAAGCCGTAGCCGGGGTGCACGGCGTTCGCGCCCGAGTCGCGCGCCGCCTTGATCAGCTTCTCCATGTCCAGGTAGGACTCGGCGGCGGTCTCCCCACCCAGGGCGAACGCCTGGTCGGCGAGCCGCACGTGCGGGGCGTCGCGGTCGGGGTCGGCGTAGACCGCGACGCTCGCGAGGCCGGCGTCGGCGCACGCACGCACCACGCGCACCGCGATCTCGCCGCGGTTCGCGACCAGGACGGTGTGCAGCGGGTCGAACCCCGTCGGGGCGGACGCGGCCATCGGTTGACCTCCTGGGGGATCCTCGCTGAACCGGGGACGGTCGGGGCAGTGTAAGGGCGACCGAACGGGTGCCCGGTCGGGTCACTCTCTCGTACTCGACGCGCGGGCGTCGCGGCCACGGGCGTGGCCATGACCACACGCACCGATCGTGACGCCTGGTGTGCTCGCCCGCCTGCGGATCACACCGGGGACGCGGCTACGGTCGGCGATCGATGCAGCCTTGGTGGTGGCGGTCGGTGGCCGCGTGCGCGTCCGTGCTGGTCCTCGCGGGCCTCGTCGCGGTGTTCGCCGGAGCGGTCGGGGCCGACCGGGCCACGGCGGTGCGGTCGGCGTCGGTCGAGGCGGCGACACCGCCCTCGTCGTCCCCCGCGCCGTCGTCGTCACCCGCCCCGTCGCCGTCGCCCGACGATGACGCCCCGGCGCCCGCGGCGGCCCCGGATCGGCGGGTGCCCGACGCCGCCTCGGCGACCACCGTCGCCCTGCTGCCGGGCTGGCGGGTCGTGCCGACGCAGGACGTCATCGAGGTGCCCGCCGGCCGGTTCGACGGCGCCACGATCCTGCGTCGCGGCGCGAACACGGTGGTGCTGATCGGTGTCGCCGACCCCGCCCGCGTGCCACCGCGGGCCACGGACGGGCCCGACCCCGCCGGGGACGCGGCCCTCGAGGCGGAGGCGCGGCGCCTCGTCGACGCCTACGTCGACCAGCTCGCCCCGGGCGCCGACGCCACGGCCGTGGCGGACAACGACGGGGCGATCGCCGGCCTCCCGACCCGCACCTCGGTGCGCCGCGTCGAGGGCGGCGGGCTGGACGGGGCGCTGGTGCGCGTCAGCACGATCGCCGCGCCCGGCCGGACGCTCTCGGTGCTCGCGGTCGCCCGCCCGTCGCCGACCGTCGGCGCCGACGGGGCCGCCGCCGACGAGGTGGTGCGCTCGGTGCGGCCCGATCCCGCCTGATCACTGCGCCGATCCCGAGCCTTCGGGAGCGAGGGACTCGTTCGCTGCCCACCAGGCACTCGAGGAGTCCCTCGCCGCGACAGGTCGGCGAGCGAGGTGGGGAGCGAGGGACTCGTTCGGCGCGTGCCATGCAGTCAGGGAGTCCCTCGCTCCACGAGGGGCGGGGTCAGCGGGGGCGGGGTCAGCCGGCCCAGAGCGTGTCGACGCCCACGCCGACCTCGGCGAGCAGGCGGCGGGTCAGCGGGAGGCTGAGGCCGACCACGTTCGACGGGTCGCCCTCGATGCCCTCGACGAACCACCCACCGCGACCGTCGAGGGTGAACGCGCCGGCCACGGCCAGCGGCTCGCCGCTCGCGAGGTAGGCCTCGAGCTCGCCGGTCGTCGGGCTCCCGAAGGCGACGGCCGTCGTGGCGTGCCCGGCGACCTCTTGACCCGGGACACCCCCGGTGACGTGCACCAGCGCGTGGCCCGTGAACAGCTCGGCGGTCCGGCCGGCCATCTGGTCCCACCGGCCGCGCGCGGCGTCGACGCTGCCGGGCTTGCCGACCATCTCCCCGTCGAGGAAGAGCATCGAGTCGGCCCCGACCACCACGCACTCGGGGACGGCCGCGGCCACCCGGACCGCGACGGTGCGCGCCTTGGCCAGCGCCAGGGCGGACACCGTGTCGGCGGGGGTGGCCTGGTCGCCGAGCTCGGCGACCAGGCCGTCCTCGTCGACGTCGGACACCTCGACGAGGGGTTCCACCCCCGCGCCGCGGAGGATGGCCAGACGGGCGGGGGACGCGGACGCGAGCACCAGACGCACGGGGCGGCACCCTACGTCGGCGGCTCCGACCCGACCCGTCGGCCGACCCCCGCCAGGATCGAGATGCGGGTCGGCCGCTCGAACCCGCGCCACCGGCTGACGTCGACGACGCCGGGATCGGCGAGCTCGAAGCCGTCGAACAGCGCGGTGATCTCCTCGCGCGAGCGCAGGTGACCGCCCCGCGGGGTGCGGGCGTAGGCCTCGTGGATCTCGGTGAGCTCGGGGTCGGTGAGGCCCTCGGAGCTGCCCGCCGAGAGCACCAGGAACGAGCCCGGGACCATCCGGCGGCGGAAGTGCTCGAGGATGCGCCGCGGCTCGTCGCCGGGGGAGAAGTGCAGGACGGCGACGAGCAGGACGCCCACCGGCTCGTCGAAGTCGATCAGCCGCTCGACGTCGGGGTGCGAGGTGATCGCGTCGGGGTCGTGCATGTCCGCCTCGACCACCGCGACCGCCCGGTCCTCGGCGAGCAGCGCGCGGGCGTGGGCGAGCACGACGGGGTCGTCGTCGACGTAGACGACGCGGGCGTCGGGGTGGGTCCGGCGTGCCACCTCGTGCACCGTCGGGGCGGTCGGGATCCCGGTGCCGATGTCGACGAACTGCGTGATGCCGGCCGCGGCGAGGTGCTCGACGGCCCGCACGAGGAACGCACGGTTGTTGCGCGCGAGCTGGCGCTGGTCGGGGTGGCTCGCGATCACCGCCTCGGCGGCCTCGCGGTCGGCGGCGAAGTTGTCCTGCCCGCCGAGGTAGTAGTCGTACATCCGGGCCGGCGACGGCACGTCGCTGTCGAACCCCTCGCTCACCGCAGGCCCCCGCGCACGGCGCCACCGTAACCGGGCCACGGCGTCGCTCCGGTCGGTGCTCATGTCGCCGCTCACTCGCCCGAGTCTCCTCCGGCGAGTTCGACGGCCACGTCGAGGTGCCCGAGGTGGCGGGCGTACTCCTGCACCAGATGGAACAGCACGCGCTCCAGCGGCGACCACCCGAGGGCAGCCGGCTGCGGATCGCCTCGTCCGCGGGGAGCCCGAGGAACACCACGGCACGGTCGGCGCGTGGGTCGGTCGGCCCGGGGAAGACGGCGGGCTCCGTGCTCACAGGTGGTCAGCGTAGAAACCGGCCAGGCGGTCGACGGCGGCGTCGACGTACTCGGGCACGTCATACATCTCGTAGTGGCGGGCGCCCTCGACGACCATCCGGTCGACGGGGTTCGGGGCCATCTCCCAGAGCGCCGCGCCGGACACGTCGAAACCGGTGCCGTCGAGGTGCTCGGCGAGCACGAGCTGCAGCGGCTGCGTCATCAACCGGTCGACCAGGTGGAACGCGTCGTAGCCCAGCAGCAGCGTGTCACCGCGCGTGAGGCGGCGGTTGGTGGAGTGCTCGTGTCCGCCGCGCGGGGAGCGGTAGTACGTGATCGCCTGGGCGAGGTCGTCGTCGTCGACTCCGTCGGTGGTGTCGGGCAGCCACCGCTCGCGGGTCAGCACCCCGGTGCGGGCCTCCGCGGTGCGCGCCGCGGCGAGGGCGTCGAGTGCCACGGCCGGGCCGTCGGGCGCGAAGCCGCGGAACGACGTGCCCATGTTGCCCGGGTCGACGGTGCCGACGGCCTTGATGCGGTGGTCGGTGCGTGCGGTGTGCACCGCGTACCCGCCGCCGGCGCAGATCCCGAGGACGCCGACGCGCTCCGGGTCGACGCCCGGGAGCGTGGCGAGCGCGTCCACGGCGTAGGAGATGTCCTCGCCACGGCGGTACGGGTCCTCGAGGTCGCGGGGCTCGCCGCCGCTCGCGCCCTGGTGGGCGGGGTCGAACACCAGGGCGGCGAGGCCCCGGGCGGCGAGGCGGGAGGCGTAGTTGGCGCCGATCTGCTCCTTCACGCTGCTGCCGGGGGTGGAGAGGACGACGACCGGGCGCGGCGACGCCGGGTCGTGGTCGTCGGGGAGGTGGAGGTCGGCGGCGAGCTCGATCGGCCCGCGCGGGATCGCGATGTGCTCGAGCACGGCGACGCCACCCTTCGCGTAGGGTTCGGTTCGACATGACTGCTAGTTCGTTCTCGAACTAGTACGAGACGGTACCACCTGGGTGGAGGGGCTCCGTGCCGGTCGACGCCGCGCAGCTGTGGACGCTGAACCACCGCCTCCTGACCGCCGTGCTGGACGCGTGCAGCTCCGAGATGGCCGAGCTCGGGCTCGAGACGAAGGAGTTCTTCGTGCTCGCCGAGGTCGGCGCCTCGCCGTACCCGGCCGAGCTGGCGGCGACGCTGGTGATCCCGAAGGCGAGCGTGACGGCCTACGTGCGCAGCCTCGTCGCCAAGGGCTTCCTACGCCGCGAGATCGACGACGAGGACCTGCGGCGCCACCGGCTCGTCCTCACCGCTGCGGGCGAGACGGCTCGCGACCGCGCACTGGCCGCGCTCGCGGACGCGTTCGGGCGCCGACTGGAGAGGATCACACCGCGCGACCGCTCCGAGCTGGCGCGGATCCTCGGTGACCTGCTCGGGCCCTGATCCTCAGAGCTGCAGGACCGCCTGCACGTCCAGGTGGATCTGGATCGTCGACCCGACGACGGGGATGCCGCGGGCGACCATCTGCTGCCAGTTGAGCGTGAAGTGCTCGCGGTGCAGCGACGTCGTGGCCGTGGCGCCGATGCGCGTGCCGTTCCACGACTGGGTGCCCAGGTAGGTGGTGTCGAGCCGGACGTCGTTGGTGCGCCCGCGGATCGAGAGCTCGCCGTCGATCGTCCACGAGTTGCCCGAGCGCACCACGAAGCGCGTGCTCGAGAACTGCAGTTGCGGGTGCTCGTCGACGGCCAGGAAGTCCTGCGAGCGCAGGTGGGCGTCGCGCTGGGCGTTGTGGGTCTCGATGCTGGCGGCGTCGATGACGACGTCGATGCTCGAGTCCTCGATGTCCTCGGCGATCTGGATCGACCCGCGGAACCGCGTGAACTGCCCGTACACCCGCGAGAGCGCGATGTGGCGCGCCACGAAGCCGAGCCTGCTGTGGGCGTCGTCGATCACCCACTCGCCGGGCGAGGGGCGCGTGCTGCCCTGGTCGGCGGACATCGTCAGGGCACCGAGGGCGGCGTGGTCACCCCGCCCGACGATGATGTCGCGGGTCAGCGTCGTGTAGCCGCCGAGGCCGGCGCGCAGCGTGTAGGTCCCGCTGGGCACGGCCGCGGTGTAGAAGCCGAACGGGTCGGTGACCGACTCGGTGACCACCCGACGCAGGCCCTCGGTCTCGATGACGGCGACCGTGACTCCCGGCAGCGGCCGCCCCTCGACGTTGCGCAGCTGCGCGCTGACGAGCCCGCCCGTGGGCGGGATCGGCATCAGCGCGTGGTCGGCGTCGCGGTAGGTCTCGCCGCCGACGAGGCTGCGACGGCGTCGGCGCAACAGGGCCATGACATCACCCGCAGGGTCGGAGGAGGGTCATCGTGGTCGGGCCGAGGCGCGCCAGCCACCGGGGCCGGGGTGCACGGGCCCCCGCACGAGGTCGACGCGGCGCGCCCAGCCCGACGTCGGCGTCGGGTCGGGGGCCTCGTCCTCCCCGCCGCCCGCGCTGGCGAGCACGGCCGCCAGCGCCGCCAGCTCGGCGGCGTCGGGCTCGCCCCGCACCACCCGCAGCATCGGACGCGCCGGAGCCTCGCCGTCGTTCTCCTCGCTCACAGCCGCACCTCGTCGTTCGCTGCGCTCACAGGGGCACGTTCCCGTGCTTCCGCGGCGGCAGCGTCTCCCGCTTGGTCTCCAGCATCCGCAGGGCGCGGGCGACGTAGCCACGGGTGTGCGACGGCGGGACCACGGCGTCGACGTAGCCGCGCTCGGCGGCGACGTAGGGGTTGGCCAGGGTGTCCTCGTACTCCTGCTGCAGCTCCGCGCGGCGGGCCTCGACGTCGCCGCCGTCGTCGGAGACCTTCGCGAGCTCCTTGCGGTACAGGATGCTCACCGCACCCGACGCGCCGGTGACGGCGATCTGGGCGGTGGGCCAGGCGATGTTGACGTCGGCGCCGAGGTGCTTGGAGCCCATCACGTCGTACGCGCCGCCGTAGGCCTTGCGGCAGATGACCGTGACCAGCGGGACCGTGGCCTCGGCGTAGGCGTAGATCAGCTTCGCGCCGCGGCGGATGATGCCGTTGTACTCCTGGTCGGTGCCGGGCAGGAATCCCGGCACGTCGACGAAGGTCAGCACCGGGATGTTGAACGTGTCGCACGTGCGCACGAACCGCGCGGCCTTCTCGCTGGCCCCGATGTCGAGGCAGCCGGCGAGCTGGGTGGGCTGGTTGGCGACGATGCCCACCGGGCGGCCCTCGATGCGGCCGTAGCCCGTGACGATGTTGGCGGCGTAGAGCGCCTGGATCTCCAGGAACTCCTCGTCGTCGACGACCCGCGTGATCGCCTCGCGGATGTCGTAGGGCTGGTTCGGCGAGTCCGGCACGAGCGTGTCGAGCTCGAGGTCGGTCTCGCCGATGCCGTCGGGCACCGAGCCGCTCTCCTCCTCGCCCGGGATGCGCGGCGGGTCGGTGAGGTTGTTCGACGGCAGGTAGCCCAGGAGCTCCTGCACGTAGGAGATCGCGTCCTCCTCGTCGGAGGCCAGGTAGTGGGCGTTGCCCGAGGTGGCGTTGTGGGTGCGCGCGCCGCCCAGCTCCTCGAACCCGACGTCCTCACCGGTGACGGTCTTGATCACGTCCGGACCCGTGATGAACATGAACGACGTCTCGTCGACCATGACCGTGAAGTCGGTGAGCGCGGGGGAGTACACCGCGCCGCCCGCGGCCGGGCCCATCACCAGCGAGATCTGGGGGACCACGCCCGAGGCGTGCACGTTGCGCTTGAAGATCTCGCCGTAGAGCCCGAGGGCGACGACGCCCTCCTGGATGCGGGCGCCGCCGCCGTCGTTGATGCCGACGACGGGGCAGCCGATCTTCATGGCCACGTCCATGACCTTGACGATCTTCTCGCCGTAGACCTCGCCGAGCGCCCCGCCGAACACCGTCGCGTCCTGGGAGAACACGCAGACCGGGCGGCCGTCGACCGTGCCCTGCCCGGTGACGACGCCGTCGCCGTACGGACGGTTGGCGTCGAGCCCGAAGTTGGTGGAGCGGTGGCGCGCCATGGCGTCGAACTCGAGGAACGACCCCTCGTCGAGCAGCAGGTCGATGCGCTCGCGGGCGGTCTTGCGGCCCTTGGCGTGCTGGCGCTCGACGGCGCGCTCGCTGCCGGCGTGCACCACGTCCTGCTGTCGCCGGTGCCAGTCGGCGAGCTTGCCCGCCGAGGTGTGGACGTCGGGCTCCTCCGACGAGTCCTCGGGCTCCGGCAACGGCTCCGTCGCGGCGGTCATCCGGCTCCAGCTCCGCTTCGCTGCGTGTCGTGCATGACGCGGCACTGTAGCGATCGGCACCGACACGGCCCGGCTTCCTGCCGGTGAGGTGACCAGCGGCACTACCGTGCGCGCTCGTGACCGCACCCCTGGACGCCGACGCGCTGCGACGCACCCTCGTTCCGCGACCCTGGGCGTCACTCGACGTGGTCGCCGCCACCGGCTCCACGAACGCCGACCTCCTCGCGCGGGCCACCGGCCCCGACGCCGCGCCGGACCGCACGGTGCTCGTCGCCGAGCACCAGGACGCCGGACGCGGGCGCCGCGAGCGGGTCTGGGAGGACCGCGCCGGCGAGGGCCTGACCTTCTCGGTGCTGCTGCGGCCACGCGAGATCGCCCCCGAGCGGTGGGGGTGGGCGCCGCTGCTCGCGGGGCTCGCGCTCGTCGAGGCCGTCGGGCGGGTCAGCGGCGTGCCGGCCGCGCTGAAGTGGCCCAACGACCTCCTCCTCGGCGCCGAGCCCGCCGCCAAGGGCGCGGGCATCCTCGCCGAGGTCGGCGGTGGCTCGGGCAGCGACGCGGACGGCGGCAGGGCCCTGGTCGTCGGCATCGGCCTCAACGTCGCGACGCCGGTCGCCGACCTCCCGGCCGGCGCCACCTCGCTCGTCGCCGAGGGCGCCGACCTCGACCGCGACACCGTGCTCGTCGCCGTGCTGCGGGCCCTCGCCGACCTCGACGACCGGTGGCGCGCGGCGTACGGGGACGTCGTCGCCGCCGGGATCGTCGAGGACTACCGCGCCCGCTGCGCCACGCTCGGCCGCGAGGTGTCGGTGATGCTGCCCGGCGACCGTCGTCTCGAGGGGCGGGCCGTGGACGTCGACCGCGACGGCCGCCTCGCCGTCCGTACCCCGGACGGGGACACCACCGTCGTGTCGGCGGGCGACGTCGTCCACGTCCGGCCGACGGCTCGCTAGCCTCGGGTCGATCCCGCGGGGAGGGGGTGGGCGTGGCGTACCCCGACGGTGTGCTGCGGCGGGGCGAGCACGTCCTCGCCCACCGCCGCCCGCACTGGCGCATGCTCGTCGTGCCCGCGGTCGTGCCGCCGGTCGCGGCGTTCCTCGCGGCCCTGCTCGCGGCCCTCGCCGCCGGCGTCGGCGAGGGGTCGACGCGCACGGCCGTGCGGCTCGCGCTCGTGCTGCTCGCCGTGCTCGCGGTCGTCTGGCTCGCGGTGCTGCCGCTCGTGCGCTGGCGCTGCACCCACCTCGTCGTCACCGACCGGCGGCTGCTCGTGCGCGAGGGCGTGCTCTCGCGGGAGAGCGTCGAGGTCGCCGCGGCGACGATCACGGGGGTGCGCACGCGCAGCAGCGGTGCCGAGCGGTTGGTCGGCGCGGGGACGCTCGTCGTGTCCACCGCGGGCACCGAGGAGCCGTGGGAGTTCGCCGGGCTGGGGGACGTCGAGCGTCTCGCGTCGCTGGTCGAGGGCGTGGCGGACGAGCGCGGCGGGCTCGACCGCGTCCCGGACGAGCGCTGGGGGGCGTGGACGGACCCGGAGGAGCCCGACGATCTCGAGGACCTCGACGACGAGCTCGACGAGGATCCGGACGAGCTGGACGACGATCTCGAGGAGCCGGCGCCGCCCCGGCGCGTCAGCCGCTGGCGCCGGCGGTCTCGCGCCGCCCGAACATCCCGGTGAAGCGCGACCGGAACACCTCGGTGCCGCCGTCGCGGGCCAGCGAGCCGGTGAGGGTGATCAGCCCGAGCTGGGGCCGGCTGGCCGAGACCCGCGCGGCGACGATCTCCATCGACGCCTCCAGCCGGTCGCCGGGGAACACCGGCGCGGGCCAGGCGATCTCGTCGCCGCCCGGCGAGCCCATGGACGCCGCGCGCGACAGCAGGCCGTCGACGTAGCAGCGCATCCACAGCGACGCGGTGAACCAGCCCGACGCGCAGAGCCCACCGAAGAGCGAGGCGCGCGCGGCCTCCTCGTCGACGTGGAAGGGCTGCGGGTCGAAACGGCGGTTGAAGGCGAGCATCTCGTCGCGGTCGACGACCACCTGACCCAGCGCGATGCGCCGACCGGCGGGCAGATCCTCGAACCAGACCTCGGGGGCGGTCACGGCGGTGATCGTGCCCTGATGTCGGGGGAACCGCACGGCGCCCGGCTGCGTCGAACCCCGTGTGCGAGCCGGTGAGCTGGCGGGCTGGCTGGCCGCCGCCGGGGTGACCGGGGCGGCGGTCAGCGTCGACGCCGAGGTCGAGCGGGCGTGGTGCGTGCGTCCGGTGCCGGGGGATGACGCGGGGGACGAGGGCTGGGAGGTGTTCTGGTGCGAGCGTGGTGGGCGTTTCGAGTGGACGCGGTTCGACGACGAGTCGGCCGCCTGCTTCTCGCTGTTCGGGCGGCTGGTGTGGGCGTGGCTCGCGGGGTCCCGCTAACGGCGGACGATCTCCAGAGCGGCGTCGTGCAGGCGTCCGTTGGTGGTCAGGGAGTCGCCGCCGTCCGGGCGCGCGGCCCCGGTGAGGTCGGTGAGCCGGCCGCCGGCCTCCTCGACGAGGATCTGGGCGGCCGCGAGGTCCCAGGTGTTGGCCTCGGGCTCCACGGCGACGTCGAGCACGCCCTCCGCCACGAGGCAGTGGTGCCAGAAGTCGCCGAACGCCCGGCTCTCCCAGCACGCCCGGGTCAGCGCGAGCCACTGGTCCTGGCGGCCCAGGGTGCGCCAGTGGTCGAGGTCGGTGGTGGAGGCGTAGGCGTCCTCGAGGGCCCCGATCCCGGACACCCCCAGGGTGCCGTCCCCGACGCCGCGGGCCGGGTCGCTGGTGTGGGCGCCGAGGCCCGCCGCGGCCCACCAGCGCCGCCCGAGGGCGGGGGCGCTCACCACGCCGACGACGGGTCGCCCGCCCTCGACGAGGGCGACGAGCGTCGCCCACACGGGCACGCCGCGGGAGAAGTTCTTGGTGCCGTCGATGGGGTCGATCACCCAGACGCGGCCGTCGCCGAGGCTCCCGCCGCGCTCCTCGCCCAGCACGGCGTCGTCGGGGCGCTCGCTCGCCAGCACCTCGCGCAGCCGGTCCTCGCAGGCGGTGTCGGCGTCGGTGACGGGGGTGCGGTCCGGTTTGCGGTCGATGCGCAGATCCACCGCGCGGAAGCGGGGCAGGGTCACCGCGTCGGCGGCGTCGGCGAGCGAGAGGGCCAGATCCAGGTCGTCGCTGGGGTCGGTGGAACCGCCGGAGCTCATGGCGGGCGATCGTGCCAGGCGGGGTCCGTGCTGGGGCTACTGTGGCGCGGTGACCACCGTGCTGCTCGTCGAGGACGACGCGGCGATCGCCGGACCCCTCTCCCGTGCGCTGCAGCGCGAGGGCTACGAGGTCGACGTCGTCGGCGACGGCCAGGCCGCGCTCCACCAGGCGGGCGCGGGCGGGCCGGACCTCATGGTGCTGGACCTCGGCCTGCCCGGGATGGACGGCCTCGAGGTCTGCCGCCGCGTGCGGGCCGACCAGCCGGACCTCCCGGTCCTCATGCTCACGGCGCGCACCGACGAGGTCGACTTCGTCGTCGGGCTCGATGCCGGCGCGGACGACTACGTGGGCAAGCCGTTCCGCCTGGCCGAGCTCCTGGCCCGGGTGCGGGCGCTGCTGCGGCGGCGGGCGCCGGAGGTCCTCGACGCCGGTGGGGTGCGCCTCGAGCCGTCGGCGCGGCGGGTGACGGTGGACGGGGTCGAGGTCGGCCTGGCCAACAAGGAGTTCGAGCTGCTCCGGGTGCTCATGGCCCACGCCGGGCAGGTGGTGTCCCGCGAGGAGATACTCCGCGAGGTCTGGAACGACCCCGAGATGAAGACCTCCAAGACGCTGGACATGCACATGTCGTGGCTGCGCCGCAAGCTCGCCGACGACAGCGCGGGCGCCGCGGGCGGCAAGCGCATCAGCACGGTGCGCGGGGTCGGGTTCCGCTTCAACACCTAGGACCTCCTGGTGCGACGCCGGATCCTCGTCTCCACGCTCATCGTCGTCACGATCACCGTGGCGGTGCTGGGCGGGCCGCTCGCGCTGACCACCTGGCGCCTCGTCGAGGACTTCACGCGCGCGGACATCAACTCCCGGCTCCGGCAGGTCGTAGCGACGCTCGACTCGCAGGTCTCGGGCGACCGGCCCGTCGACCTCAGTGCGGTGGGCATCGCGGTGCCGCCGGGCGGGTCACTGGTGGTGCGCACACCGCGCGGGGTGAGCAGCCTCGGCGAGCTCGCGCCGGGCCCGACCGTCAGCGAGACGCTGCCGTTCGGCCTGAGCGGCTCGGCGGTGCTCTCGGAGCCGATCACCGAGATGCGGGCGCGCCAGCTGCAGGCGACGGCGCTGGTGCTGGCCGCGGTGCTGCTGTCGGTGGCGGTCGGGGCGGTGGTGGCGACGCTGACCGCCCGGCGCCTGGCCGACCCGCTGCAACAGGTCGCGGGGCGGGCCGCCCGACTGGGCGCCGGCGACTTCCGGCCGGCGCCGCACCGCCACGGCATCCCCGAGCTCGACCGGGTCTCCGACGTCCTGGACTCCTCGGCCACGGCGCTCGCCGAGCTCGTCCAGCGCGAGCGCGAGCTGGTGGGCGACGTGTCCCACCAGCTGCGCAGCCGGCTCACCGCCCTGCAGCTGCGCCTCGACGAGCTCGCGGCGCACCCCGACGAGTTCGTGTCCTCGGAGGGCGCGGCGGCGCTCGAGCAGGCCGAGCGCCTCGCCGAGGTCCTCGACGAGCTCCTCGCGTCCGCCCGCGAGGCCCGCGCGGCCGGGGCGGCGCCCATCGAGGTGGCCGGCGAGCTCGAGGCCGTCGCCGACGAGTGGCGCGACCCGCTGCGCTCCGAGGGCCGCACGATCCGGGTCCGGACCCCGGACGGGCTCGTCGCGCGCGCGACCTCCGGGCGGCTGCGCGAGGCGCTGGGCGTGCTCGTCGACAACGCCCTGCGCCACGGCAAGGGCGGCGTCACGCTGACGGCCCGCCTCGGCGACAACGACACGATCGTCGTCGAGGTCGGCGACCACGGGGACGGCGTCCCGCCCGAGCTCGCCCCTCACGTCTTCGACCGCGGGGTGTCCGGGGCCGCCTCGACGGGGGTGGGCCTCGCCCTGGCCCGCGCGCTGGTGGAGGCCGACGGCGGGCGCCTCGAGCTCGCCCGCACTCGGCCGGCGACGTTCTCGATCTTCCTGCCCGTGCCCCGCACCGACCGGGCCGTCGCCGCGCCCCGGCCGTTGCCCACGACCGGCCCGCGGTAGGTCACCCGCGCGCGGCCAGCACCTCCCGGCACGCGTCGACGTAGGCGCGCACGGCGGGCCTGCGGTCGTCGGCGCGCCAGGCGAGCACGAGCGTGCAGGGCGGCAGGTCGGTCACCGGGACCACGACGACACCGCCGCGCGCCAGGGCGTCGGCGTTGCCCGCGGCGAGCAGCACGACCCCGCGCCCGTCGAGCAGCGCCTCGTGGGTCTCCTCGACCGAGCGGACCTCGCCGCCGATGCGGGCCGGGCGTCCGTCGCGCTGCGCCTCGGCCAGCCACGCCGCCCGCAGCGGGCCGGCGGCGAGCGGCAGGGCGAGGAAGGGTTCGTCGCGGAGGTCCGCGAACGACAGCGAGCCCCGCCCGGCGAGGTCGTGCCCCGGCGGCAGCCCGGCGCAGACGGTCTCGCGGGCGAGCACGAGGGTGCGCACCCGCCCCGGCACCGGCGCCCACGCCACGGCCACGTCGCTGGTGCCGTCGGCGAGACCCGCGGTGGCGTCGTCCCACGCCACCAGCCGCACCCGCGGGTCCAGATCCTGCGCGGCGACCCGCGAGCGCACCGCCGGCAGCAGCCCGCGCCCGACCCCGGTGCTCACGCCGACCACCAGACGCAGACCGGCCGCGGCGACGTCCCGGGCGGCCTCGTCGGTGCGCTCGGTGATCGCGCGGGCGTGCGGGAGCAGTGCCTCGCCCGCCGGGGTCAGCTCGACGCCGTGCGGGAGCCGGTGCAGCAGGACCGCCCCGACCTGGCGCTCGAGGGCGCGCAGCTGCTTGCTCAGCGCCGGCTGGCTGACGTGGAGCCGGGCGGCCGCGCGCGTCACGTGACGCTCCTGCGCGACCGCGAGGAAGTAGCGCAGGTCGCGGGTGTGGACGTCCATAGCCGATGGTGATCACAGCTGCTCTTGGACGTCCAGCGGCGCCGCGGCCAGGATCGTCGCCATGACCTCCCCACGCGTCTGGCTCGTCACCGGTGCCTCCAGCGGGTTCGGCCGCGCGATCACCGAGGCCGCGGTCGCCGCCGGCGACACGGTCGTCGCCGCCGCTCGCCGCACCGACGCCCTGACCGAGCTCGCCGGGGCCCACCCCGACCGCGTCGAGCCGCTCGCCCTCGACGTCACCGGCCCGTCCGCCGACCTCACCGCCGCCGTCGACGACGTCGTCGCCCGGCACGGGCGTCTCGACGTGCTGGTCAACAACGCCGGCCGCACCCAGGTCGGCGCCCTCGAGGAGACCACCGACGACGAGCTGCGGGCACTGTTCGACCTGCACGTCCTGGGGCCGGCGTTCCTCACCCGCGCCGCGCTGCCGCACCTCCGGGCGCAGGGTGCGGGCGCGGTCGTGCAGATGTCGTCGGTGGGCGGCCAGGTCTGCGTCCCGGGCTTCGGGGCCTACTGCGCGACCAAGTTCGCCCTCGAGGGGCTCACCGAGACCGTCGCGCAGGAGTGCCCGCACGTGCGGTTCCTCATCGTCGAGCCGGGCGCGTTCCGCACCGAGCTGTTCCGTCCGGGCGCGGCGGTGATGTCGACGCCGATGCCGGAGTACGAGGACACCGTCGGGCCCACCCGGGCGTTCGTGACCGGCGGCGACGGCAGCCAGCCCGGCGACCCGGCGAAGGCGGCCGCCGCGATCCTGCACGCCCTCGACGCCGACGACGCGCCGCTGCGCTTGCCGCTGGGCGGCGACGCGGTGGCGGGGATCCGGACCCGTCTGGCCGGGATCGCCGACGACCTCGAGCGGTGGGAGCCGGTGTCGGCGGGCACGGACCTCTGAGTCGGGTCAGCGGGGACGGTGGTGGCGCACCAGCGCCACCGTCACCTCGGTGAGGTCCTCGGCGTCGAGCTCCTGACGGCGTCCGTGGGCCTCCTCGCGGGCCCGCCCGGCGGGGTAGGGGCCGTAGGTGTCGGCGGCACCGGTGACGGGGTCGAGGACGAGGACCATGAGGCCGTCGCACTGCTCGAACTCGTCGGGTTCGAGGAGGGGATCGGCGGGGACACCCCGGCCGGTGGGTCGATGCGGGCACGGCAGCTTCGGCACAGCTGGTCCTCCTCCGCGTCCTTCGAGCCCGACCTGCTGAGGCCCCTGCGGTCGAGCGGTACCGAAGGTATCAAGAACCTTGGAACACTCAGCGCGATCGGGCGACGACCGGCCCGTCACCGGAGACCGGCGGTCGTCGCGATCACCAGATGGCCGCGTCGAGGACGTCCGTCGGTGCAGGCGCGTACCCCGATCGGGCCCTCAGCGCGCTCACGTCCAGCGTTCGTTCCACGGCGAGGTGGCGGACCGCGTAGC
This sequence comes from Actinomycetospora aeridis, assembly GCF_037400275.1. Classification (NCBI taxonomy): domain Bacteria; kingdom Bacillati; phylum Actinomycetota; class Actinomycetes; order Pseudonocardiales; family Pseudonocardiaceae; genus Actinomycetospora; species Actinomycetospora aeridis. The sequence goes on from NZ_JBBEGL010000001.1 coordinate 562,217, forward strand.
GGCTGAGCACGGGCGTGGTGCCGCGGATGCGGCCGCTCGCCTCCGCGACGAACGCGATCGCGTACGCGAGCGCGGTCGGCACGCCGAGCGGCCGGGCCCGGACGCCCCGCGCGGCGAGCACGGTCTCGAGGGTGGCGAGCAGGTCGACGGGTTCGGCGTCGGCGACGTTGTAGGTGCCGGCCGGTCCGTCGAGGACCGCGAGCACGGCCCCGACGAGGGTGTCGATCCGCGTCAGGCTGATCGCGCGGGACCCGCGCCCCGGCACGACGAGCCGTCCCGCCCGCAGGGCGGCGAGGAGCCGGGGGAGCAGGGTGCTCTCGCCCGGCCCGTAGACCGCGTGCGGGCGCAGGATCACCGCGTCCGGGCGGTTGGCGCGCACCAGCCGCTCGGCGTGGGCCTTCGCGGCGCCGTACGCGTCAGGGTGGCAGGGGACGGGAGCGGCGTCCTCGCGGGCGCGGACGGTCGGGCGGCGCGGGTCGTAGACGCTCGCCGTCGAGAGGTGCACGAGCCGCGCGCCGTGGGGGAGAGCGGCGAGGACGGCCCGGGTGCCGCCGACGTGGGCGTCCCACTGCTGCTGCGCCGTGAGCGCGTCCGAGGCCGGGCCGGCGGCGTGCACGACGGCGTCGGCGCCGGCGAGGTCGGGGGGACCGTCGGTGAGGTCGTGGGCGCGGTAGGGCGCCCCGGCGACGTGCGCGGGGTCGACGTGCGGGCGCCGCCCGAGGGCGAGGACGTCGAGACCGGCCGCCACCGCCGCGCGACACACCGCCCCGCCCACGAACCCGGACGCACCGGTGACCGCGATCCTCACCGGCGCGTCAGCCGGTCGCGCAGCGCGGCGCGGTCGGGCTTGCGGGACCGCCCGCCGCGGGGCAGCTCGTCGAGCACGACCACCTCGTCGGGCGCGTCGACGCCGAACAGACGCCGGACGGTGGCGGCGCTCGGCGCGGTGCCCGCGACCGCGAGGACGACGTGCTCGTCGCCCGCCGGGGTCGGCACGCCCACGAGCAGCGCCTCCCGCACCCCCGGCAGGTCGGTGACCGCGGCCTCGTACAACCCGGGGTAGATGTTGCGGTCGCCCCGGATGATCATGTCCTTGCGCCGCCCCGTCAGCACCACCCGCCCGTCGTCGAGCACCCGCCCCAGATCCCCGCTCGCGATGTCAGCGGCGCGGCGCCGCAGACGTTGAGTGTCCGCAACTCCACTCTCATCGCCGGTCCCGTAGTAGCCCACCGCCTGGTGCGGGGCCCGGAAGCGCAGCTCGTCGTCGACCACCCGGACGTCGACGCCCGGCAGGGGCGTGCCGAGCAGGTCGCCCTCCGCGCCGCCGTCGGTGTGCGCGATCTTCTCCTCGGCGGTGGCGAGGCAGGCGGGCGCGAGCTCGGTCATCCCGTAGATCGCGAGCAGCTCGGCGTCGGGGGCCGCCGCGCGCAGCCGCCGCAGGGGCCCCGGGAGCACGGGCGCCGCGCCGAGCAGCACCCCTCGCAGCCCGGGCGGCAGCCCGCCGCGCACGACGGTCTCGACGTCGGCCGGCACGCAGAAGGTGTGCGTCGCGCCGCGGCGGCGCAGCACCCGCCCGAGCCGCGACGCGCGGGCCCCGAGGGCGGGCAGCGACCACGTCGCCCCGCCGGCGAGGGCGGGCAGGCCGATCATGAGCTGGTCGGTGTGGACGACGTCGCCGGGCCCGAACGGCACCCGCGCCGCGAACGCCGCCAGCCCCGCCCCGAGCCCGGCGCGGGAGTGCACGACGAGTCGGGGCGCGGCGGTCGTGCCGGAGGTCGGGATGATCAGTGCCGGCGCGTCGTGGTCGCCGTACGCCTCATGATCGACGGAAGAATACGGACGCTCAGTGTCAGCGACGCCACGCCGCTGACACGACACGCCGCGCCACGACACGCTGGTTCGGGGGACGCCGGGGAGCCAGGGGCCGACGCGGACGTGGGTGACGTCGCCCAGCCTGCGCCAGGGGCGACCGGCCAGCGCGTGGACCGGCGAGGCGGCGATCGCCCAGCGCGGCGCCAGCAGCGCGGCCCGGGCGGTGAGCACCGCCTCGCCCGCGCGGGGGTCGGCGAAGGCGAGGACACCGCCGGCGGTGACGACCCCGAGGGCGAGGGCCAGCGACGTCGGCGAGGGCGGGACCGCGAACAGCACCCGGTCGCCGGGCTCCAGACCCCGGGTACGGAGACCGGCGGCCACCGCGAGCACCCGCGAGCGCAGCGCGGAGAAGCGCACCGGGCGCCCGAGCCCGTCGAGCAGGGCCACGCGGTCGGGGTGCCGCGCGCAGGCCTCGAGGACGGTGCGGGCCAGGTCAGCGGGCACGGGCCACCACCAGCTCGCGCCAGGACGGGACCAGCACCCGCCGCGACGGACGCCGGCGCACCACCCGCAGGGAGCCCGCGGACAGTGCGGCCGCGGCCGTCGCCCGCACCTCGACTCGGGCCAGGGCCGCGCCGAGGCAGTGGTGCGGGCCCGCGCCGAACCACAGCGACCGCGCCGCCGGGTCGACCGGCGCGCCCACCCGGAAGTCGGAGCCGGCCCCCACGGCGGCGTGGGTGAGCACGAGGACGCGGTCGCCGGCGCGCAGCGGGCACCCGCCGACCGTCGCGGGCGCGGCGACCCGGCGCAGCATCGCCGGCGACGGCGCGGTGAAGCGCAGCGCCTCGTCGACGGCGGCGTCGAGGTCGGCGTCCTGCTGGCCGGTGTCGATCAGCAGCGCGACGAGCCGGGGCAGCAGGGCGACGACGGTCTCGGTGCCGGTGAGGAACAGCGCCGCGGCCGCCCCGCACGCCGCGTCGTGGTCCACGCCCGCGTCGCGCAGCCGCGCCATCACCGTCCCGGGGCGCCGGGAGCGCCACGACGCCGAGGCCGCGTCCACCACGGGCGCCAGCTCGGCACGGGCCCGGGCGGCGCGGCGCGGGGACAGCGTGCGGGTGGTCGGGCGGACGGTCGCGGCCACCCGCGTCGCCCGCAGGCTCATCGCGCGGTGCTCCCCGGGCCCGCCGTCGAGGCCCACGAGCGCGGCGATCACCGCACCGGCCACCACCCGCATCTCGTCGACGAGGTCGACCTCCGCCCCCGAGCGCAGCCGCGCGGCCAGCGACGCCAGCCGGGGGCCCACGGCCACGTCGACCAGCTGCCGCGACGCCCCCGCGGTGAACAGGTCGGCCAGCGCCCGGCGCATCGCCCGGTGCCGCTCGCCCTCCATCCCCAGCAGCACGGCCTCGCCCAGCACCGGTGTCCACAGCGCACCGGGCCCGCCGGGGCCGTCCTTGCGGAAGCGCTCGGTGTCGGTCAGCACCGCGCGGGCCAGGGCGGCGTCGCTGACCACCGCGCCCACCCCGGGCACCCGCACCACCGGGCGCCGCGCGGCCAGCCGCGCCAGGGGGGCCGCGACGGGGTGCGCGGCGTCGATCAACCGCCGATCAGTGATCACCGCACGTCCACCACGTCGGGACGGTGCCGGTGGTCGGCGTACCAGCCGAGCGTCCCCACCAGCCCGTACGCGCGCACCCGCCGCACCGACCCGGCGACGACGGCGTCGCGGCGCCGCCCGATCCGCCCGCCGACCCGGCGCACGGCGTTGACCAGCGCGCGGTCCTCGTGGACGTCCTCGATCGCCGTGCGCGGGAAGCCGCCGCTGCGCCGGTAGAGCTCCGCGGTGATCGCGAGGTTGCAGCCCGCGCACATGACGTAGGGCCCGCGGTAGGCCGGACCCCGGTTCGACGGCCGCAGCCGCCCGAACGCCGCCGCGACGGCGACGACGGCCGGCAGGCCCCGGCGCTCCCAGAGCCGCAGCCGCACCTCGTCGGTGCGCGGCACCAGGCGCCCGCCGATCAGCTCGAGCCCGTCGGCGAACCCCGCCCGCAGCGCCGCGGTCCAGCCCGGGCCGGGCAGGCAGTCGGCGTCGGTGCGCGCGAGCAGCGTCGCGCCGGCGTCGATGGCGTGGCGCATCCCGGTGTCGGCCGCGGCGCCCGTGCCCTTCACCGGCTCGCCGATCACCCGCAGGTCGAGCCCCCGGTCGTGGGCCCGGACCACGTCACCGGTGCCGTCGCGGCTGCCGTTGTCGACGACGAGCACGGTGAACGCGCGGTCGTGCTGGGCGGCCAGCGCGTCGAGCGTCGCGGTGATCCCGCGTGCCTCGTCGTAGGCGGGGACCACCACCCAGAGATCCACCGGCGGGCTCACAGCACCACCAGCACGACACCCAGCGAGATGCCGCCGGCGAGCCCGACGAGCGCGACCCGGTCGCCGGGCCCGGCGCGGCCCTGCTCGATCGCCGTCACGAGCTGCAGCGGCAGGGTCGCCGACGCCGCGTTGCCGTGCTCGGGGAGGGTGACGACGAGCTTGTCGGCGGGCACGCCCGCCCCGCGCGCGAACACCCGCAGCGCGGGCATCGCGACCTGGTGCACGCACACCACGGCGAAGTCGGCCCAGGTCAGCCCGTGGGCGTCGAGGGCGTCGTGCAGCAGGCCGGGCCCGAGCGCCTCGAACGCCGCCCGCAGCCGGGCGCCATCGAGCCGGAAGTGGCCGGCGTCCGGGTCGCGCGGGTACGCCGAGCCGCCGGCGGGCAGCGTGCCGACCTCCCAGTGCCGCGAGTCGGCGGTGAACGCCCGGTGGAAGACGCCCCGGCCGTCGCCGGCGTCGTGCCGCTCGAGCAGCAGCGCCGCGCCCGCGTCGCACATCGTGAAGCCGGCGAAGGCCTCGACGAACTGGGCGGTGTCGCGGATCGCCCACCGCGTCGCCCGCGACGGCGTCTCGCCGGAGCAGACGACGACCCGGGCGTACTGGCCGGCGTCGATCAGCGCCTCGGCCACCTGGACCGCGTTCAGGACGCTGTTGCAGGCGTTCTTGACGTCCATGACGGGGCACCGGGCGCCGAGCCCGGCGGCCACGATGTGGGCGGTCGCGGGCTCCACCATGTCCTGGCTGGCCGAGGCGAAGATCAGCAGGTCGACGTCCTCGATGCGCCGCCCCTGATCGGCGAGCAGCTTGCGGACGGCGGCGACGGCGAGGTCCGAGGCCTGGGCGTCGTCCGGCATGACATGACGTTGCGTGATGCCGGTGACGCGTTCGATCATGCCCGGGCGCGGGACGAACCCGTCGCTCGCCGCGGCGATGCGGGCCTCGGTCTCGGCGGTCGTCAGCAGCTCACCGGGCAGGTGCACCGCGGCACCGGCGAGAAGGGTGGTCATACCGAGTGATCTCACCCTTCCCCGGGCCCACCCCGGCAGGGGAGAAATACTGACATGACGACCGCACAGCGTCACGAATCCTGGCTGCTGTTCAGCTCACGCCCGGCACTCTGGGTGCTGCTGCGCGCCGGGCGCTGGACCGGCCCGGTGCGCCGGGTGCCACGCGTGGGGTGGCTGGTGGCCGACCCGGTGCTCGCGCGGCGGGCGCTCGGCGACCACCGGAACACCAGCGTGCTCGGCGAGGGCGGGGTCGGGCACCTGTGGGCCCAGGTCCTCGGCGACTGGGTCACCGACCTCTTCGACGGCTCGGGGCACGCCGCCCTGCGCGCGCGGGTGCGCGACGTGTTCACCGAGGCGTCGGCCCGCGCCCACGTCGACCGGGTGCTGACCCCCACCCTCGCCGCGGCGACCGCCACGCTGCGCAGCGGCGCGGAGCTCGACGTCGCCGACCTCGCCCGCGTGCTCACCGGCCGGCTCGTCGCCGACCTGCTGGGCCTGCCGGACACCACCGACGAGCAGGCCCGGACCCGGTTCGGGACCGCCGAACGTCTCGCCTCCCTCGCGCTCGGCACCGGCGCCTCCACCCACCTCGACCCCGCGACGGTCGCGACGGCCCGGGAGCTCGTCGCCACGCTGACCGCGGGCGTGGCCGAGGGGTGGGCGCACGCGGGGGAGGACCGGCTGCTCGGTCGCTGCCGCGCGCTCGGGCTGGGCCGGCGCGAGACCGAGGGGCTGGCGGTCCTCATGGCCGTCGCGGGCACCGGCACGGCGGCGAGCGCGATGGCCCGCACGGTCGCGCTCGTCGCCGACACCGGCAGCGCCGGGCGGCTGGTCGCCGAGCCCGGCCTCGTGCCCGACGCGGTGCGCGAGGGCCTGCGCGTCAGCACCCCCGCCCCCGTCGTCGGCCGGCACGTCACCGGCGACATCGCCCTCGGGTCCGCGCGCCTGCGGGCCGGGGACCGGCTGCTCGTCCTGACCCACACCGTGGACAACGCCGCGGGCGGCTTCGACCTCGACCGCCCCTACGACCCGGCCACCCGTCAGCTGTGGTTCGGCGCCGGACGCCACCAGTGCCTCGGGTCGGCGCTCGCGAAGGCCGTGCTCGCCGCGCTCCTGCGGGCGCTGATCGCGACGGGCGAGCCGTGGCGGGTCACGGGACGCCGTGCGGCACGCCGGGTGCTGGTGCCGGCGTACGCCGAGCTGCGGATCGTCACCGCGTGACCGCCCTCGCCACCCTGCTGGCGCTGGTCGCGGCCCTGCTCGTCGGCGTCTCCGCCGTGCTGCAGCAGACGGCGGCCGCGACGACGCCCGACCGCGGCGCCGGGTTCTTCGCCGCCCTCGTGCAGCGGCGGCGCTGGCTCGCCGGGGCGGCCGCGGACACGGCGGGGTTCGTCGTGCTGCTCGCGGCGCGGGCGTTCGGGCCGCTGCTGCTCGTCCAGCCGATCATGGCGGTGTCCGTGCTCGTCGCGCTGCTGGGCGGGGCGCGGGCCGCCGGGCGCCGCCCACGCCGCGGCGAGGTCGTGGCGGGCGTGGTGCTCGCGGCGGCGCTGGCGGTGCTGGTGGCGCTGGGGCGGCCGGTGCGCGGTCTCGACCGGGTCCCGCTCGCGACCTGGGCGCCGGCGCTGCTCGTGCTGGCCGTGATGACCGTGGCGGCGCTCGCCGGGGCGCGTCGCGCCCGGCCGGGACCGGCGCGGGCGGTGCTGTTCGGGGTCCCGGCGGCGCTGCTCTACGGGCTGGGGGCGGCGTTGACGACGACGGTGGTCGCGCTCGTCCCGGCGGGTCCCGCGGCGGTGCTGGGGGCGTGGGAGACGGCGACGGCGGCCGTGGTGCTGCTCGCCGGGACGGCCGCGCAGCAGCTGGCCTACCGCGCGGGTCCGCTGCCGGCGTCGCTGCCCGTGGTGGCGGCCGGGGAGCCGGTGGTCGCGGCGGTGCTCGGTGTGGCCGTGCTCGCCGAGACGCTCGCGGGGCTCGGCCCGCCCGTCGTCGTGGCGGCGGTGGCCGCCTGCGGGGCGGTGGTCGTGCTCGCCCGCGGCGTCGGCGACGCGTCTACCGCAGCGGACCGACCTCGTCGGGGAACACCCACCGGCGGAACGCCCACCAGCGGAAGACCATCGCGAGGAGGGTCCCGATGACCTGGGCGCTCACGAGGTCGGCCACGTGCTCGGTCAGCGACGACACCGCCGGCTGGGCGAGGTCGAGCACGTAGCGCGAGACGCCGAGCGGCGCGGCGTTGATCGCGAGCGCGATGCCGGACACCACGAAGTAGAGCAGCGCCTCGTGGGGCCGGCCGCGGCCGCCGCGCAGGCGGAACGACCACTCGCGGTTGAGCACGTAGCCGACGATGGTCGCGACCAGCACCGCCACGATCTTCGCGGTGACGGGCTTGGGCTCGAGTACGGTCGACTTCGCCGTGACGAACACGGCGGTGTCGACCACGAAGGTGATCGCCCCGACCGTCGCGAACTTGACCAGCTCGCCGTGTCCCCCGACGAGCCGGCCGGCCCACCCCGGCACGTCGCGGACCCCCGTCATCGCCGCGAGTCTAGTGAGGACCTCCGCGCCCCGGTGCCGGTCCCGCAGATCACGCCGCCGGCGTCGACGACGGGCAGGCGCGCGGTGATCAGGCAGCTCGTGCCGTCGCGCCGGACCTCGTCCCGCGACGCCAGCAGCGTGAGCCCGCCGCCGTCCGCATCCCGCGCGCGGGCGGGCGCTGGGGTCGCCGGTGCCGTCCTCGCGGTCCGGGGGGACCGCCGGGTGGCGGACACGGACGGCTCCGACGTGCTCTCCGCGGCCGCGGCGGGACGATCCCCCCGGCGCGGTCCGGCGCCCGCGGCGTCGCCGGTCTCGTCGTCGAGCAGCCCGGGCAGCGCGAGCACCGCGTCCGGCGCCGCGGGAACGCGCGGGGGCACCGCCGGACCCGGCGGGAGGACCGGGGACGGCAGCGCCGGCGGCAGGACGGGCGGCAGGACGGGCGGCAGGACGGGCGGCAGCGCCGGGGCCGGCGCTGCCTGCATCGGCGGCAGGGCCGGTGGCTCCACCACGTCGCCGATCACGAACGCCGCCACGCCGACGACACCGGCGAGCCCCAGGGCGCCGGCGGTGCGCACCCGGGTCGGGGCGACGGGACGCGGGGTGAGGCCGGTCAGGGCCCCCAGCACGCCGAGCGCGCCGCCGCCGGCGACGGCGAGCTCGCCGGTGCTGGCCTGGAACGCCAGCGGGCCCGTCGAGCCGCGCGAGGCCAGGTAGCCGACGAGCCCGGCGCCGAGCACGAGCGGGGCGACCACCGAGCGGATCATGCCGGCGTTGACGTCGCGCAGCTCGGCGGCCAGCGCGCGGCACTCGGCGCACTCGGCGAGGTGGGTCTCGACGCGCTGCGCCTCGCGGTTCGCGAGCCCGCCGCGCGTGTAGGCCCCGAGCTTCTCGCCGGTCTCGCGGTGCCGGCGGTCCCAGCGCCGGGAGCCGGCGTCGAGGTGTTCCTGCAGGTAGGCCTGCCGCAGACCCTCCCGCGCGCGGTAGCCGAGCGCGGAGACGGCGTTGGCGGTCAGCCCGAACAGCGGGGCGATGTCGGCCGGGCTGTCGCCCTCGACCTCGAGGTGCCAGAGCACGGCCTGCCAGCGCTCCGGCAGCGTCGCGAACGCCTTCGCGGCCATCGTCCGCTCGAGGCCCGCGAGCGCGGGGTCGGTGAACGGGACGACGGTGCCGTCGGGGTCGATGCCGTGCACGTCGACGATGTCGTCGGTGAGGTCGAGGCGCCGCTCGGCGCGGGTGCGGTCGTAGGCGAGGTGCCGGACCGAGGTCAGCAGGTACGCGCGGAACGCCTCGGTGGGTCCCCGCCCGGCCCGCAGGATCTCGAGCATGCGGGTGAAGGCCCCGGCGACGAGGTCGTCGGCGTCGGCGGGGGAGCGGGCGAGCTGGCGCGCGAGGGCCCGGGCCGCCTGCTGGTGACGCGCGTAGAGCGTGGCGAAGGCCTCCGTGGAGTCGCGGTCGGCGCCCCGTCCCCGCAGGCGGGCGATGAGCTCGGCGTCGCTGCGGGAGTCGTCCCCGTCGCCGTCCCCGAGACCGTTGACCGACATCCGCGCTCACCTCCCCCTCACCCGTCCGGTCGAGTGTCGCGTGGTCCCTACGGCCGAATCGGTGAGCGTCACCGTCATGGGCGACGGCCCCGCGCGTCTCTTCTCCCGGAAGCGCACGGGGACTCCGCACGAGAGGTCGTGGATGGACGTCAGCAGCATCGGCACGGCGACACGTGCGGACGGCCGGGTCGCGGGTGCCGCGCCCGACCGCGCGAGCCCCCGGCCCGAGCGCGCCGCCGTGCTGCGGGAACGCTGGTTCGCCTGCAGCAGCGCCCTCGGTTGGGCGGCCGCGGCGGAGTGGCCGGACCCCGAGGTGGAGGCGGTGTGCGCCGCGGCGACCGCGCGCTACGACAGCCAGGCCGCCCGTGAGCGGGCCGTCGAACGCGCCCTCGCCCGGTGGGCGGGCGCCCGCGCGAGCGCCGGCGTCGGCCTGGCCGAGACCCTCACCGACCTGGCCGCGCTCAGCACCGCCGCCTCGGGCGCCACCGACACCGACGGGTCCGCCGTGGTCGAGGCGCGCGCCTCCCACCGGGGACCGGACGGTGTCCGCCTGCTCCGCGCGGTGTCGCTGGCGTGGACCGACGTGGCCTGCGGTGACATCGCCGAGACCGCGGCCGTCGACCCGCTGTCCGGCCTCGCGAGCGTCCGCTACCTGCGCACCCGGCTCGCCGAGATCTACCGCGCCGCCCGCGCGCACGGCCGCGCCGCCGGTGACGACCACGCGCTCGTGGTGCTCGCGCTCGACGTCCGCGACTGGCGCCGCGTCGTGCCGCTGTCGATCGCCGGCGACGCCGCCGGGGTCGTGTTCGACGCCGGGGAGTCGCTGGCCGTCGTCGGGCGCGGCACGGTCGTCGTGCTCGCCCCCCGCGAGGGCCTCCCCGAGCGCGCCGCGGTGCTGCGGCGCCTCCTGACCCGCAGGCTCGCGGCGGCCGAGGGGATCGTCGGCTCGCCGTCGGTGCGGATCGCGCGCCTACCCGCCACGCACGAGGGCGCGTGCGCGCTCCTCGAACGGCTGCGGGGGCAGGAGCCGGACCCCGATCACACCTGAGCTGCCCGTATGGTCCTCCGACCGTGGACCAGCGCACCGGCCTGCCCGTGGTGACGATGATCGGCGGGGGCCAGCTCGCGCGGATGACCCACCAGGCGGCGATCGCCCTGGGGCAGTCGCTGCGGGTGCTCGCGACCGGTCCGGACGAGCCCGCCGCGCTCGTCGCACCCGACGTCGTGCTCGGCGAGCACACCGACCTCGACGCCCTGCGCCGTGCCGCCCGGGGTGCCGAGGCGCTGACCTTCGACCACGAGCACGTCCCCGGCGAGCACCTGCGCGCCCTGGTCGCCGAGGGCGTGAACGTCCATCCCGGCCCGGACGCCCTCCTGCACGCCCAGGACAAGCTCGTCATGCGCACGCGCCTGCGCGACCTCGGCGAGCCGGTGCCCCCGTTCGCGGCGGTGTCGACCGTCGAGGACGTCACCGCGTTCGCGGGCGAGCACGGCTGGCCGGTGGTGCTCAAGGCCGTCCGGGGCGGCTACGACGGGCGTGGCGTGTGGATCCTCGACGACGCCGACGCCGCGGCGACCACGGTCACCGAGCTCCTGGCCGCGGGCACGCCGCTCATGGTCGAGCAGAAGGTGGCCCTGCGCCGCGAGCTCGCCGCGGTCCTGGCCCGCTCGCCGTTCGGGCAGGCGGCGGTGTGGCCGGTGGTGGAGACGGTGCAGGAGCAGGGCATCTGCACCGAGGTGCTCGCCCCCGCACCGGGGCTCGACTTCGAGCGCGCCGAGGAGGCCGGTGAGCTCGCGCTGCGCGTCGCCGCCGCCCTGGGCGTCGTCGGGCTGCTCGCCGTCGAGCTGTTCGAGACCGACGGTGTCGACGGACAGGGGGGCCTCGTCGTCAACGAGCTCGCCATGCGCCCCCACAACTCGGCGCACTGGACGATCGAGGGCTCGGTGACCTCGCAGTTCGAGCAGCACCTGCGGGCCGTGCTCGACTACCCCCTGGGCTCCACGGCGACCACCGCCCCGGTCACCGTGATGGCCAACGTCCTGGGCGGGACGGCGCCGGCCATGGCCGTCGACGAGCGCCTGCACCACACCTTCGCCCGCTTCCCCGACGCGCGGGTGCACCTCTACGGCAAGGCCGAGCGTCCCGGTCGCAAGGTCGGGCACGTCACCGTGCGCGGTGACGACGTCGACGACGTCCGCACCCGCGCCCGCCTCGCCGCCGACCACCTCTCCACCGGCGTGTGGAGCGACGGATGGGACCCCCACCAGTGAGCAGCGAGCAGGCGCCCGTCGTCGGCATCGTCATGGGCAGCGACTCCGACTGGCCGACGATGCAGGCGGCCGCCGAGGCCCTCGACGAGTTCGGCGTGCCGTGGGAGGCGCGGGTGCTCTCGGCCCACCGCACCCCGCGCGTGATGCTCGACTGGGCCGCCGCGGCGGCCGGGCGCGGGCTGCGTGCCGTCATCGCGGGCGCCGGCGGCGCGGCGCACCTGCCCGGCATGGTCGCGTCGGCGACGGTCCTGCCGGTGATCGGCGTCCCGGTGCCGCTGCGCCACCTCGACGGCATGGACTCCCTGCTCTCGATCGTGCAGATGCCCGCGGGCGTGCCGGTCGCGACGGTGTCGATCGGCGGGGCGCGCAACGCCGGCCTGCTCGCGGTGCGGATCCTCGGGGCGTCCGACCCGTCGCTCGCGCGGGCGATGGAGCGGTTCCAGGCCGGGCTCGCCGAGACTGTCGCCGCGAAGGACGAGGCCCTCGCGGCGCGGGCCCACGGCGAGACTCAGGGGGCCAGCGACCCCGTCAGGTAGCGCTGGATCGTGGGGCCGTAGGCGGCGACCAGCGTCGCCCGGTCCGCGGCCGCGAGCTCGGGCAGCGCGAGGATCTGGCGCGCCATGATCACGCCGACGATCTGCGACGCGCACAGCTCGGCGCGCAGGCGCGGACGGTCGGCCTGCACGGCGGCCGCAATGCGGTCGAGGATCGCCTCGCCCAGGAACTCGCGCATCATCCGCGCCGCGTCGGGGTGCCCGACGGCCGAGCGCACCAGCCCGAGCATCGGGTTGGCCTCGCCGAGCTCGTCGATGACCTGCAGGAGGAAGCCGACGAGCCGCTCGCCCAGCCCGTCGACCCCGGGCGCGAGGAGCCGGGGCACGACCTGCGAGGGGTCGAGCGGGAACTCCATGGCGGCGACGAACAGGCCCTGCTTCGACCCGAAGTAGTGCATGACCAGGGCCGGGTCGACGCCGGCGTCGCCCGCGATCGCCCGGACCGTCGCGTCACGGAAGCCCGCGGTGCTGAAGCGCGCCCGCGCCGCGCCGAGGATCGCGTCCCGTGCCCCGGAGTCGCCGGGGCGGCGGCCGCGGCGGGGGCTCTCGGTGGCGGGCACGCGGCGATCCTACCCGTGTTTCAACGACCGTTGATTTCTGCGACGCACGGGTCCACACTCGGATTCAACAGACGTTGAGATGTCGGAGGTGGGGACCGTGGAGCGCACGACGGTGTGTGTGGCCGGGGGCGGCCCGGCGGGGATGGTGCTCGGGCTGCTGCTGGCCCGGGCCGGTGTCGAGGTCACGGTGCTCGAGAAGCACGCCGACTTCCTGCGGGACTTCCGCGGCGACACCGTGCACCCCACGACGCTCGACCTGCTCGACGAGCTGGGGCTCGGCGAGCGCTTCGCGGCGCTGCCGCAGAGCCGTCTCGACCGGGTCGGGTTCCCGGTCGGCGAGCACGGCGAGACGCTCGTGGTGGGCGACCTGCGCCGCCTCGCGGGCCGCGTCGGGCACCCGTACATCGCGATGGTCCCGCAGTGGGACCTGCTCGACCTCCTCGCCGACGCGGGCGCGGCCGAGCCGGCGTTCACGCTGCGGATGAGCACGGAGGTGGCCGGGCTGGTGCACGGTGACGGCGGCGCCGTCACCGGTGTCACGTGGCGCACCCCGGACGGCGGCACCGGCGAGCTCGCCGCGGACCTCGTGGTGGCCTGCGACGGCCGCGGCTCGACGGCGCGCGCCGAGGCGGGTCTCGAGGTCGTCGACTTCCCGTGCCCGATGGACGCGTGGTGGTTCCGGCTGCCCCGGCGGGCCGACGAGGAGGCGCCCGCGCTCACCCCGCGCATCGGCCCGGGCCGCATGGCCGTCGTCATCCCGCGCGAGGGCTACTTCCAGATCGCGTACATGACGCCCAAGGGCGAGCAGGACGCGCTGCGGGCGCGCGGCATCGAGGCCTTCCGCGCCGACGTGGCGGCGATCGCGCCCGACCTCGCCGACCGGGTCGACGCCCTCGAGAGCATGGACGACGTCCGCTTCCTGTCCGTCCGGCTCGACCGGCTGCGCCGCTGGCACGTCCCCGGCCTGCTCTGCCTCGGCGACGCCGCCCACGCGATGTCGCCGATCGGCGGCGTGGGCATCAACCTCGCCGTGCAGGACGCGGTGGCGGCCGCGACGCTGCTCGCCGAGCCGCTGCGGAACGGGACGACGACCGACGACGACCTGGACCGCGTGCGGCGCCGCCGGCTCTGGCCGACGGTCGCGGTGCAGACCCTCCAGCGGATCATGCACCGGGGGATCGTCGTGCCGGTCCTCGCGGGGCGGCGCGGTGGCCCGCCGCGGGCGATCCGGCGCCTCATGGCCGCGTTCCCGCCGGCCACGATCGTGCCCGCCTACCTCATCGGCGTGGGCCTGCGCCCCGAGCGGGCGCCGGCCTTCGCGTGGCGCGCCCCCGAACCGGTCGCTGCTGACCGGGGGTAGCGGGAACCACACGCCGAGGGGCGATCGCGAGGTCCCCCGACGGTAGGACGTCCGAGTATCGTGACCTCGGAACGCAATCGTGTGTGGAGGAACGCCGTGGACCCGGACTTCGACCTGTACAGCCTCGGCGAGGAGCGCGACGCGCTGCGCGAGTCGATCCGCGCGCTGGCCGAGAAGGAGATCGCGCCGTACGCGGCCGAGGTCGACCAGCAGGCCCGCTTCCCGGTCGAGGCCCGCACGGCGCTGACGCAGAACGGCTTCCACGCGATCCACATCCCCGAGCAGTACGGAGGCGAGGGCGCCGACTCGATCGTGGCGTGCATGGTCATCGAGGAGGTCGCCCGGGTCGACGCGTCGGCGTCGCTCATCCCGGCGGTCAACAAGCTCGGCTCGATGCCGATCATCCTGTCCGGCTCCGAGGAGCTCAAGCAGGCCGTGCTGCCCTCGATCGCCTCGGGCGAGTCGATGATCAGCTACGCCCTCTCGGAGCGGGAGGCGGGCTCGGACACGGTCTCGATGCGCACCCGCGCCGAGCGGGACGGTGACGACTGGGTGCTCAACGGCACCAAGTGCTGGATCACCAACGGCGGCATCTCCGACTGGTACACCGTCATGGCGAAGACCGACCCGGACAAGGGCGCCAACGGCATCTCGGCGTTCGTCGTCCACCAGGACGACCCGGGCTTCTCGGTCGGCCCGAAGGAGCACAAGCTCGGGATCAAGGGCTCGCCGACCACGGAGATCTACTTCGAGAACTGCCGCGTCCCCGGTCACCGGATCATCGGCGAGCCCGGCACCGGGCTGAAGACCGCCTTCGCGACCCTCGACCACACGCGCCCGACCATCGGGGCGCAGGCCGTCGGGATCGCGCAGGGCGCGCTCGACGCGGCCGTCGACTACGCCCGCGAGCGTCACCAGTTCGGCAAGGCCGTCGCCGACTTCCAGGGCGTCCAGTTCATGCTCGCCGACATGGCCATGAACACCGAGGCCGCCCGCCACCTCGTCTACGCGGCCGCGGCCCGCGCCGAGCGCGGGGAGAAGATGGGCCTCATCGCCTCCGCGTCGAAGTGCTTCGCCTCGGACACGGCGATGTCGGTGACCACCGACGCGGTGCAGATCTTCGGCGGCGCCGGCTACACGGTGGACTTCCCGGCGGAGCGGATGATGCGCGACGCCAAGATCACCCAGATCTACGAGGGCACCAACCAGATCCAGCGCATGGTCATGGCGCGGTCCCTGCTGAAGAAGTAGCCCGTTCGGGGTACTCGTCACAGAGCGTATGGGGAGCTAGCCTAGCCGGGCGAAAGGACCCGTCGACGGGACTGGTCCCCACGACGCTCCGTGAGAGGCCCCCCAAATGCAGTGGTACCTGAAGGTGCTCAAGCAGTACGCCGACTTCAGCGGGCGTGCGCGTCGCACCGAGTTCTGGATGTTCGTGCTGTTCAACATCCTCGCCGTGATCGTCCTCAGCATCATCGACGTGCTGATCGGCACCGCGAGCTTCTCGACCACGAGCACCGGGTTCTCCACGAGCGGCGGTCTGCTGACCACGATCTACCAGCTCGCCGTGCTCGTGCCGTCGCTCGCGGTCGGTGCCCGCCGCCTGCACGACACCGGCCGCTCGGGCTGGTGGCAGCTGCTCGCCCTGATCCCGCTCGTCGGCGCGATCATCCTCATCGTGTGGTGGGCGACCGACGGCCAGCCGGGTGCCAACGAGTACGGCATGAACCCGAAGCAGGAGGTGGCCGGCGGCTACCCGCAGGGCGGCTACCCGCAGCAGCAGTACCCGCAGCAGGGCTACCCGCAGGGCGGCTACCAGCAGCAGGGCTACCCGCAGCAGCCGCAGCAGCAGTACCCGCCGCAGCAGCAGTACCCGGGCGCGCCCCAGGCGTGACCGGTCGGGCCTGCGGCCCTCGATGACACGAACGGCGCTTTCGCTGCCCCGGCAGCGAGGGCGCCGTTCGTCCGTTCCTGGGCGGGCGTGTCAGGCGTCGAGGACCCGCGTGACCTTCTCGGTGCCGGCCCGGCGCTCCTGGTCGCCCGCGGGGTGGCGGACGTGCACCAGCGAGGCGCCGGCGGCGAGCACGGCGAGGAAGCCGTCCACCAGCCCACCGGACAGGGCGAGCGGCCAGGCCGCGGTGGAGAGCACGCGGTCGTCGGCGCCCAGCCCCAGCTCGGCGGCCCGGGCCCGGGCCGTGGCGACGACGGACGCGGCGTCCGCGTCCGCGAGGGCGGGCGCGTCGTCGGGCACGAGGGCGAGGGGGTCGAAGTGGTCGCCGTGCACGCGGACCTCGGTCGCGTAGTCGACGGCGCCGCGGGGCAGCCCCTCGAGCGCGCGGCCGAACGCGTCGAGGGAGAACCCGACGACCAGGCCCGCGGCCGCGGCGGCCTCCAGCGTGCTCCCGTCGGCCAGCGCGACGTCGGCGCCGTCGGGCTCGGTGACGGCCCGGGCGCCGCACGCCCACACCGCGCACAGTGCCGCCGCCGTCTGCCAGTGCGCGGGCAGCAGCACGGCGACCGTCGAGCCCGGCTCGACGTCGCACTCGTCGCGCAGCAGGTTCGCGGTCTTGGCCACCCAGTTGCCGAACGTCGCCCCGGAGAGCTCGATGCGCTCGCCGGTGGCGTCGTCGTAGAAGGTGATCAGCGGGCGGGCCGGGTCGCCCGCGAGCAGGGGCGCGAGCAGGGCGTCGGTGACGGTGGTCATCGGTGGACGACGCTACCCAGTCGGCGCCGTCCCTAGTCGATGCAGGGCACGCCCTCGGCGGTGATCGCCGGCGCGGGCGGCGGGGCCGCGACGGCGGCGACCTCGGCGTCGTCGTCGCTGCGCAGCGGCGGGGGCGCCGCGGCGGCGCCCGG
The DNA here is from genome assembly GCF_037400275.1 of Actinomycetospora aeridis. NCBI lineage: Bacteria > Bacillati > Actinomycetota > Actinomycetes > Pseudonocardiales > Pseudonocardiaceae > Actinomycetospora > Actinomycetospora aeridis. Next base: position 579,080 of record NZ_JBBEGL010000001.1, read on the forward strand.
CCCGCGGTAGTCGGCGCCCAGCAGGACCCGCACCGAGTTCGGTGGCACCGTCGGGTCGAAGCGGGCCGGCAGGTCGCCGAGGCTGCGGGCCACGCGCGCGCCGCCGCCGTCGCCGGCCGGGCCGAAGAGCACCTCGGAGCGGGGTGCGGCCGCCTCCGCGTTGCCCGCGACGGTCCGCGCATAGCCCTGGGCCCCCAGGACCGCGACGACGCGGGCGGCGACGCCCTGGGCGTCGGAGGCGTTGCGGACGTCGACGGGGATCGTGGCCGGCGCCGGGCCGTCGTCGTTGGCGTCGGCGGAGTCCTCGGGGCCGATGGCGTCGTTGACGAAGGTCCGCACCTCGGTGGGGTCGACGTCGAGCACCTCGCCGCGACCGTCGATGTTGCGGGTGCCGTTGGTCGGGATCGTGAGGAACGCGACGGCGCCGGCGCTGACGTCCTGCATCTGCTGCGCGAACTGCAGCAGGTCCCAGTTGCCGTCGAGCACCACCGACTGGCGCACGGCGTCCAGCAGGCGGGTCAGGGTGATCGGGTCGCCGAGCGTGCCGCTCGAGAGCACCTTGCGCGACATCGAGGCGAGGAACGCCTGCTGGCGGCGGACGCGGTCGAGGTCGCCGTTGGGCAGGCCGTGGCGCTGGCGGACGAAGGCGAGCGCGTCGTGCCCGGCGACCGTGCGCGGGCCGGCCGGGAAGCGGGCGCCGGAGAGGTCGTCGTCGACGGGGTTCTTCAGGCACACGTCGACGCCGCCGATCGCGTTCGTCAGCGTGTAGAAGCCGAGGAGGTTGACCTCGGCGAAGTGGTCGACGGTCAGCCCCGTGAGGTCACCGACCGCGCTCACGAGCTCCTGGCGGCCCGCCTCGGAGGAGCGGACGTCGACCTCGCGCGGATCGGTGACGCCGGACTGCACGAGCCGGTTGGCCTCCTCGGCCTTCGCGCCGGGGTACGCCGAATTGATCTTGTCGCGGCGGAAGGCCCCCGGGATGCTGACGTAGCTGTCGCGGGGGATCGAGAAGGCGACCGCGCGGCTGCCGTCGTTGGGGACCCGCACCAGGATCATCGTGTCGGTGTTGACGACGCCGTCCGCGGCGCCGGCCCCGAGCTCGCGCAGGACGTCGTCGGGCAGCGGCTGCCCCTGGGCGTCGCTGCGGCTGTCGACGCCGACGAGCAGGATGTCGGTGGCGCCGTCCGCGGCGTTGCCGACCGGACCGTCGCCGAGCGCGCTCGTGCCGCTGATGCTGCCCGACAGCGCGGCCCACGCCGTGCCGGAGAGCGCGAACACCAGCACCGAGAGCACGACGAGGCCGAGCCGGACGCTGCGGGCGATCGCGCGGCGCCGGCCGCCCCCGTCGGGCGGCTCCGGGACCTCCCGCGGCGGCCGCGGCCGTCCCGGTGGCGGTGGCGGGCGCCGCTCGCCGTCCCGCGGCCGGTCGCGAGCGGTGTCACGAGCGGCGTCCCGGGACGGCTCGCGGCGGGGCCGGTCGGGCCGTTCGGGACGGTCGCCTCGCTCGGGCCGGTCGGGCCTGTCCCGGGGCGGGGCGTCCCTCCGGGTCTTCCCGCGGGCGCCGGGCGGCGCGGCGGACGGGGACGCCGAGAGCTCGGCCAGGTCGCGGCGGCGCAGGCGGGCGCCCGCCGGCGCCGCACCGTCGCCGTGGGGGCGCCGCCCGTTCCCGTTCCCGTTGCTGTTCGGGCGGCGGTCCGGTTCGGTGATGCTGTCGTCGGGCCGCGGCGCCTCGTCCACCGGCGGTCCGCCGGCGCGACCGGGGCTGCGTCGCGCGGCGGAGGGCCCGAAGCGGCGGGCCGGGTCACGGCGCGGCGGGCCCGGGTCGTCACGGTCCATCGCCACGCCTCCCTCCGCCGTCGGGCCCGAGCACCGGGTCGGTCGCTCCGGGTCGATCCTGGTCCGTCGCTGCTCGGCGACGCGCACCGCCTCGCGATCACCTTCGCGCGGCCCCCGGCGCGCGGTTGGGTGCTCTCGCCGGAACCCGGCCGCCACGGCCGGGTCCCGGTGTCTCGCAGGCTAGACGGCGTCTGGACCGTTCGGGTGCTCTCACCCGTTGGACGGCTCGTCGGCGCGTCGCGACGACTCCTGGTCACGACGGGACCCCGGAAACGGGGCCCGAGCAGGGCGGGTCCGCGCGGGAGGGGCGGGGCGTGGTCACGCGGACACGCCCACCGCGGGGGAGTCGGCCCCGGGCGCGGCTGCGAGACTGCGCCGGGGTGATCGACGGGGGGTGGGTTCCGGTGCGGTGGATGGTGACCGGTGCGGGGGGAGCGCTCGGGGCGGAGCTGGTGACCCGGCTCGGCGCGCCGGGGACTCCGCCGGGCGAGCCCGGGGACGCGGTCGTCGGCCTGACCCGCGCCGAGCTCGACGTCACCGACCCCGCGGCGGTGCGTGCCGCGGTGCGCGCGTGGGCGTCGGCGTCCGGTGACGGGGCGGGCGACGGGCCGGCGGTCCTGCTCAACGCCACCGCGTACACCGCCGTCGACCGCGCCGAGACCGACCCGGACGCCGCCGCGCAGGCGCACGCCGTCAACGCCGACGCCCCCGGCCTGCTCGCCGCCGCGTGCGCGGAGGTCGGCGCGAGGATGGTGCACGTCTCCACCGACTACGTGCTGGGCCCGCTGCCCCACGGCGCGCGACGGCCCCTCGAGCCGGACGACCCGACGGCGCCCGCCGGGGTCTACGCGTGCAGCAAGTGGCTCGGCGAGGAGCGGGTGCGGGAGGCGCTGCCCGACGCCCACCACGTCGTCCGCACCGCCTGGCTCTACGGCGCGCGTGGCGCGAACTTCGTCCGCACCATGGCCCGGCTCGCGCGCGAGCGCGACACGCTCGACGTCGTCGACGACCAGCACGGCTCGCCGACGTGGACGGCCGACCTCGCCGACGGCCTGATCGCGCTGGGCCGGTCGTCGGCGCCGGCCGGGACGCTCCACGCCGCGGGCGGCGGGGGGACGACGTGGTGGGGCCTGGCGCGCGCGGTGTTCGACGAGCTCGGCGCCGACCCCGAGCGGGTCCGCCCCTGCGACACGGCGTCCTTTCCGCGCCCGGCCCCGCGCCCGGCGTGGTCGGTGCTCTCGGACGCGTCGTGGCGCGCGGCCGGGCTGGCCCCGCTACCACCCTGGCGGGAGGCCCTGCACACCGCGGTGCGCCACCATCCGGAGCTACTGCTCGGCTGAACGGACTAATCGCTTAATCCCATCGATGTCATTTGCGTGTCCTCCGGGGCGGGTCGCGCGTTGAGCGGTCATGGCAGTGGAGACGGTGCTCCTGGCGCTGCTCGGTCTCGTCGCCGTGTGGTTGGTGATCGACGCCGGGCGCGAGCGCCACCGGCTGCGGGCGCGCGTCGCCCGCGACGAGCGCTGGCGCGCCGAGCACCGGCGCCGGATGCGCGGCGAGGCCCGCGACGCCCGCGCCGCGGCGCCGGACGCCTGGCGCTACTGGCCGCTCACGCTGCCGTCGGTCGACGACGGCCCGAGCGGGCCCCGTCTCTAGACGGTTCCGCCGTGGTCCCCGGACGCGCACACTGATCCGATGACGGAGCAGGCCGCGTCGGGGGCGACCGCAGCATCCGGCGGCGAGCCGCACGACGAGCCCCTCTGCGCGCAGGCCCGCGACCTCGCCGCCGCGCCCGGCGGCGCCACCGCGGCGGGCATCGAGGACCGCATCGTGCTGCTGCGCCGGGCGCTGGCGAGCGGTGAGCCCTCGGCGCCCGCGATGCTCGCTGTCGCGCACCTCGACCGCGGCGAGCGCCGCGAGGCCGTCGACCTCCTGACCCCCGTCGTGATGGGCCGCCGCGAGAGCGAGCACGCCGGGCTGCTGGGCGAGACCTTCGCCGCCATCGGCGACCACGAGAGTGCCGAGGCCGCGTTCCTCGTCGGCCTCGACGGGGGCGACGCGGCCGCGACCAACGACTACGGCGTCTTCCTGCGCGGTCGCGGACGCACGCAGGAGGCGCTCTACGTGCTCGACCGCGCCGTGCGGCTCGGCGACGAGCTCGCGGCGCTCAACCTCGTCGCGCTGCACCTCGAGGAGCTCGACGACCCGGTGACCGCCACCGATCTCGCCGAAGAGCTGCTCGACGACACCAGGCCCGCGACGCTGCTCGCGCTCGCGGACTGCCGGCTCGCCGCCGGGCGCGTCGACGAGGCCGCCGATCTCTACCGCCGCGCCGCCGAGGGGGGCGCGCCGTGCGGGCACATCTACTACGGCTGGTTCCTGCGCGACCGCCGCGACGACCACCGCGGTGCCGAGGAGCAGCTGCGCCGGGCCCACGAGGTCGGCGAGCCCGGCGCGGCGTTCCACCTGGGGCGGTTCCTGTTCGACGTCGGCCGCGCCGACGAGGCCGCGCCCTACGTCGAGGAGGCCGCCCGCCGCGGCGACCCGGACGCGGTCGCCCTGCTCGAGACGCAGTACCGCGGGCTGGTCGACGAGTACGACGACTGAACCGCGACAATGCGGCGGTGCCCGATCCCTACGGTTCCGCGCTCGCCGTCGTCTGCGTGACCTACTCGCCGGGGGACTCCCTCGCGGAGTTCGTCTCGTCGCTGGAGAAGGCCACCGCCCGGCCCTACCGGGTGATCCTCGCCGACAACGGCTCCGTGGACGGGGCCCCGGAGGCCGCGGCCGCCGCCGACGAGCGGGTCGAGCTGCTGCGCATCGGCGAGAACGTGGGCTACGGCGCGGCGGCTAACCGGGGCGTGGCCGGGCTGCCCCCCGAGGTCGGGTGGGTGCTCGTCGCCAACCCCGACATCGTGTTCACCCCGGGTGCCCTGGACACGCTCGTCGAGGCCGTCGACCGCTGGCCCCGCGCCGGCGCCCTCGGCCCGCTGATCCGCACGGGCGGCGAGGTCTACCCCTCGGCGCGCCTGCAGCCGGGCCTCGGGCGCGGGATCGGGCACGCGCTGTTCTCGGCGGTGTGGCCGACGAACCCGTGGACGCGCTCCTACCGGCAGGAGGGCTCGGTCGCCGAGCGGACCGCGGGCTGGCTCTCGGGCTCGTGCGTGCTGCTGCGCCGCGAGGCGTGGGACTCGGTCGACGGCTTCGACCCGCGCTACTTCATGTACTTCGAGGACGTCGACCTCGGCGACCGGCTCGGACGCGCCGGGTGGCTCAACGTCTACGTCCCCGACGCCGAGGTGGTCCACGCCGGTGGGCACGCGACCGAGCGCGACGCCCCCACCTCGGCGCGCATGCTCGCCGAGCACCACCGCAGCGCCTACCGCTTCCTCGCCGACCGATACCGCGGCGTGCGCTGGGCCCCGCTGCGCGGCGTGCTGCGCGTGGGGCTGCGGCTGCGGGCGCGCTCGGGCGCCCGCAGCGCCTTCTAGAACGGCGGGTCGTCCTCCTCGCTGATCCGGGGGCTCGCGGCGGTGGCCTGCCGGTCGGGCGGCCGTCGGGGTAGGGGTCGTTGGTCCACATCGGTGCATCCGAGGCGAACTCTGCCGGCGAGGTGCTGGATCGGTGGTGTCCGGGGGCGGGTTCGGGCAGGTCGGGCCGGACCGGTCGTGGTGGGCGGTGGTAGCGGTGGCCGGTGGGGCTGGTCCAGACGAAGCTGCCCGGTGACGGCTGGTGGAGGCGCCAGCCGCCGTCGTGCTTGAGGCGGTGGTCGTGGGGGCAGAGCGCGTCGAGGTTGTGCTCGAGCGTCGGACCGTGGTCGGTGACGGCGACGGTGTGGTCGATGTCGGCGACCAGCGACGACGCCCGGCACGGGGGGAAGACGCAGGAGCGGTCGCGCGTGCGGATCCAGCGGGCGAGGGCGGCGGAGGGGAAGCGGCGGCGTGCCTGGTCGGCGCCGTCCGGCGGCGCGGTCCAGGTCCGGAGCTGGGCGCGTAGGTCGTCGAGCACGCCGATCCACTCTCCGGGCACCATGCCTGGGCGCATCAGGTCGGTCTCGCTGATGTGGAGCTCGAGCACCGGGCGGGCGGCGGGTGAGGTGGCGCCGGGTGGGGCCGTGGCGAAGCTGCGGGGGCGGCGTCGGGTGACCAGGGCGGCGACGAGGTGTCCGTCGTCGTCGGTGACCGCGACCCGCCACTGCGCGTGGGCGAGCCGGCGGGCGAACTGGCGCGCGAACGGCGCGAGGACGATGCCGTAGCCGGGCATCGTGCCGGGCTTCTCGTCGTGACCGAGCAGCGTGAGCAGCCCGATGCGCATCTCGATCCGCGCCCGCCGCGAGCCCCGTGCCGCCGTCCCTGCCGCGGGCTCGGGTTCGTCGGGCTCGGGGTCGTCCGGGTCGGGGACGACCGGCTCGGGGGTGGGGTCGCCGCCGCCGGGGGCGGGGCCGTCGGCGCCGACGTGGCGGGGTGTGCTGCGGCCGGGTGGGTCGGCGGGGTCGGCGTGCGCGACGACGTGGGCGACCAGGGCGTCGTCGTCCCACCCCTGCGGGCGGGGGCTGAGCAGGGCGAGGTAGATGTCGGCGCGGATGGTGTCGAGCAGACCGGGGTGCCCGGCGGCCTTGGCGCGCAGGACGAGGGTCTCGACGTGGGCGACCGAGAGGGCGCCGGCGTCGAGAGGGAGGTCGAGCCCGGAGAGGTTGAGGGTGCCGGAGTCGGTGCGCCGCGCGCGGACGCGTCGCTGCTTGCGGGCGTTGTCGTAGAGCCGGGCGGCCCAGTCGGGGTCGATCGCCGTGGCGAGCTGCTGCAACCGTGCGATGAGCGCGGACAAGGTCAGACGGGGCGCTTCGGGCAGCACCCGCACCACGACCTGGCGGGCGTGCTCGGCGGACAGCGACGAGGTCCACGTGGCGCAGAGGCGGACCCGGTCGGTGTCGATGAGTCCGGCGTCCCAGGCGTGCCAGAGCTCGGGGATCGCGGCGAGGGCCGTCTCGGCCTGGCCCAGGAGCTTCGACACCCGCGTGCGGGACTCGCTGAGCACCGCGCGCAGCTCGTCGGTGCAGAACTCGCCGTAGCTCTGGCAGCGCCCACCCGGCCGGGCGGGGTCGGCGCGGGCGACCTCCCGGGCCGCGAGCGCGAAGCGGGCCTCGTGGTGGGAGAGCTGGCGGCGCCACGCGGCGGCGAGGACCACGGTGTCGTGCGGGGACACCTCGCGGGGATCGACCTGCTCGAGCAGGGCGCCCAGCGCCGCGCCGGGCGGGGCCGTGGCCAGCCCCTCCGGCAACGAAGCGAACACCTGTTCGAACACGGGACGAGCGTAGCGCCCACCCCCGACAGCGCGGGCGGGATCGGAAGAAGCCGGGCGCGCTATCCGTCGAGCGCTCGCCCGAGGTACCCCAGCACCAGGGCGCTGACCTCGTCGGCGAAGGCCTCGCGGGGGATCGGCGGCTCCTCGAGCACGTAGCCGACGGCGAGGCTCTCGACGGTGCGCACCAGCAGCCACGCCACCGTGCCCGCCGGGTGGCGCAGCTCGCCGCCGTGACGGGCCAACAACGTGCTCGTCAGCAGAGCGTCCACCCGCCGCGCGAACGCCGCGCGCCGGTCGTCGCCGGCCCGGGGGAGCCGCTCTGCAACGGCCCGCAGCAGCGCGGGGTGCTCGGCGAGGGCGTCGACCAGGGCGAGGACGACCCGGTGGACCGCGAGCGCGGGGTCGCGCTCCGCGGCAGTGTCGACGAACGCCTGCGTGACGCGCTCCTCGAGGTCGTCGGCGTACCGGGCGACGACCTCGTCGACGACCGCGTCCTTGTCGGGGAAGTACTGGTAGAGCGAGCCGGGGCTGATGCCGGCGGCGGAGGCGACGTGGTTGGTGGTCAGGCCGTCGACCCCGCGCTCGAGCAGGACGGCCCGACCCGCGGTGACGATCCGCTCGACCATCACCCGCGAGCGCTCCTGCCGCGGCTCGCGGCGCCGGCGGGGTGCGGTCACGACGCGACTTGAACGCGAGCAGGAACTCGTCTCAGCATGGACGTCATGGTGGCACGCGCGCAGGAGCAGCAGACCCGCTATCCGGGACGCTTCCGGGCCGCCCCCGAGCGGTCACGGCGCATCGCCCGGCCCCTGGGCGTCGTGGCCCGGGTCCGCGGGGTCGACGAGGAGCTGCTCGACCGCATCGGCACGCGGATGTTCGCGCGCGACGAGCTCGGGGCCGACCTCGCGGCGGCGATGGGCCGCGCCCGTGGTGACGCCGAGCGGGTCACGATGGCCTCGTTCCACCGGGCCCTCGCCGGCGGGGAGCCGGAGACGCCGGCGCTGGCGCGGTTCTTCGCGGCGGTCGAGGACACGCCGACGTGGGTCGACCTCGACGAGGTCGAACGCGGGGGCCGGGCGCTGCGCCGGATGGGCCGCACGCTCGACGACGTCCTGCTCACGTTGTCGCTGATCGGCGGCTACCGCTTCGGCGGCCCCGCCGACCTGCTCGTCGCGACCGGCGGGCTGACCGGGTCGACGGCGGTGCGCCGGCTCGGGGAGACGACCGAGTGGGCGCGGGCGGTGATCGCCCCGGGCGGGATGCGCCGCGACGGCGAGGGCTGGCGCCTGACCGTCCACGTGCGGGCCATGCACGCGCTGGTCAACCGGCGTTTCGAGACCAACGGGCGCTGGGACGTCGGGCACTGGGGGCTGCCGGTGAACCAGGCCGACCAGGCGGCCACCCTCGGCCTGTTCAGCAGCACCGGCCTGCTCGGGGCCCGGGCGCTGGGGTGGGTGGTGACGCCCGCCGAGTCCCGCGCCGTCATGCACCTGTGGCGCTACGTCGGCTGGCTCATGGGCGTCGACGACGATTGGCTCTTCGCCACCGAACGCGAGCAGAACCGGTTCCTGCACCACGTCCTGCTCGTCCAGGACGACGTGACCCCCGCCGGCCCGGCGCTCGCCGGGGCCCTCGTCGACGGCCAGTCGCCGCGGCGCCGGCAGCACGTGCTCGGCCTGCTGCGGTGGTTCCTCGGTCGCGAGGCGCTGACGGACCTCGGCCTGCCCGACACGGGGCCGGCCGCGCTGCCCTGGACCGTCCCGCCCACGCTCCTGCGCAACCTCGTCCTCTCCGGCGTGGTGGCGCGCACCCGCGCCGGGCGCCGCGCCCTCGAGCGGCGGGGGGACGCCTGGACGCGCGCGGAGATCACCCGCCGCTTCGCCGGCGCCCGCCCCGGCGTGTCGCCCCTCCCGGAGTAGCGCGTGTCGTGTCCGCGGAGTGGCTCCGCAGACACTCAACGTCCGTCACGCCACTCACTCGCTCGCCGGCGTCAGCCCCGCCCGAACAGCCGCCGCAGCAGCGACGGGCGGGCCGGCCCCGGCGGCGGGGGAGGCGGCACCGGCGCCCGCGACGACTCCGGCACCGCCGGCGCCGGGGCGCCCACCACGAGCGCGAGGAGGTGGGTGTTCCCCGCCCCGTCGCCGACGGCGACGTCGAGGCCGTCGACGGCGATCGCCTCCAGCGTGCTGTCGAGCGGCGCGGCGCCGACCGCCCGTGCGCGCGCCAGGTCCCACAGCGTCACGGCGCCGTCGCGACCGGCGGTCACCGCGCGGTGCCCGGCGAGGCCGGCGACGGCGAGGAGGCGCCCACCGGTGGGCACCGCGGTCACCTCGCCCGACGCGACGTCCCAGGGGTGCACCCGCCCCGCGTCGTCGGTCGCGAGCACGTGGCAGCACTCGTCGTCGATCGCGACGCGGCGGACGGACCGCCCGGGGACGTCGAGGGCGACGGTGGCGGTGTGGCCCGACAGCGGGTCCCACACGAGGAGGTGGTCGTCGCCGGCGACGGCGATGCTGCGCAGGCCCGGCGCCGTGGCGACAGCGCGCGGCCAGCCGACCTCCGGCGGGAGTTCCACCGACGCCTGCACGGCGCCGGTGGACGCCCCGACGACGGCGAGGTGGTGCCGCTCGACGGGCCGGTAGGAGGTCGTGACGACCACGGCGTGGTCACCGCGCCCGGCCTTGACGACCCCCGGCATCTCCTCGCGGGACACCACCTCGCCGGTCTCCACCGAGCGGTGCTCGACGGTGCGGTGGTCCGCGGTGTGCAGCGTGCGCCCCGACGGCGAGAACCACAGGACGTCGACGCGGGTCCCGTCGTCCTCGTCCGCCACCGTCCAGCGCTCCTCCCCGGTCCGGGTGTCCCGGGCGACCAGCCGCAGCGCCTGCTGCGGGCAGACGACCACCGTCTCCGCGGCGCGGGACACCGCGATCTCCTCCACGTCGAGGTAGAGGCCCAGCGGGGTGTCGGGCACGTCGTCGACCGCCTCGAGGTCCCAGAGGAGCAGCATCCCGGCCTCGTCCCCCGTGACCGCCAGGCGCCCGTCGGCGCTCACGGCGGCGACCGACGTGTGGTCGCGATGGCCGGTCAGCGACGCCACCCGCGCCCGCGCCGGGTCGTCGGGACGGACGCGCCAGACGTCGACCACCGCGTCGTCGTTCGCCACCAGCGCCCGCCCGCCGGGCAGGGCGACCACGCTCTTGGGCCAACCCGGTCCGTACCGGTCGGGTCGGGGGACGTCCAGCCGCGTGCGGTCGCGCAGCTCGCCATGACGCACGTCCCAGCGGTGGACGGGTCCGAGCCGGGAGGTGGCGACCAGGGTGCCGTCGTCGACGAACGTCGCCGCGAAGACGTCGTCGGGCTCCTCGACGACCTGCCGGCACACCCCGGTCGCCGCATCCCAGACCCGCACCGTCCGGCCGGCCCCGGACACGACCGTCGCGCCGTCGGGCGAGACCGCCAGCGCCACGACCTCCCCGGGGTGCCCCGTCAGCACGTGGACGGCCACGCCGGTCTCCACGTCGTGGATCACCACCGTGCGGTCCTCCGAGGCCGACACCAGACGCCGTGGGCTCCCGGGGAGGAAGCGCAGCCGGTGGATCCAGCCGTCGTGCCGACCCACGGTCCGGAGGGCCCCGTCGGGGAGGTCCGCGATCTCCGCGACGACGACCGACCGGTCGAGACACGCCACCGCGAGCAGCCCGCCGTCCGACGAGACCGCGAGCTTCGTCGGGCGCGTCCCGGTGCCGACGTCGACGGTCCGCGACGTCCCCGTCGCCACGTCCCAGACCCGCAGCTCGCCGTCCTCCGACACCGCGAACAGGCGGCCCTCGGGCGCGAAGGCCGCGTCCACGATGCCGCCCCGGTGCCCGGACAGCGTGCGCACGAGCGCGGGGGAGAACGGCTGGGTGCGCCAGCGCTCCCCGAGCACCGTCCACCGCTGCGCGTCGATCCGGTCACGGGCGGCCGTCGGGAGGTCCGGCAGGCCGAGGGCGTGGGCGCGGGTGAGGACCTGCTGCGCCAGCAGCTCCGGGGAGGCGGCCCGGTCCCAGCCGCGCAGGTGGTGGGCCTCCAGGTCCAGCACGTGGCGCAGACCCTCGGGCAGCGACCCGGGGGACGCCAGCACGGCGTCGACCCCCTCGGTCGCGACGCGCGTCTCCAGCCCGGACCAGAACGACCCGTCGATCACTCTTGGCCCATCCACACCCGCCCGTCGACGCCCCGCACGTGCCCGTTACACCGCGATGGCCACCCGGCGACCGGGAATGGCCGGACGGCCGTGGCGCGTCGATCGTCGCCCGCGATCTCCTCGATCCCATGACCACAGCACGCACGACCGTCGGAGGGTTCGTCGACGAGGAGGCCCGGGCGCGCTACGCCGCGGCGCTGGAGCGGGCCATGGCCGGGTTGCCGCCGCACGTCTCCCGCGACGTCGCCACGGCCTTCGGCACGGTCCGCGCCCACCGGTTCGGGGACGCCGGCGGGACCTCGCTCCTGCTCGTGCCCGGCCGCATCGGCACGACGGCGATGTGGGCGCCGAACCTGCCGGCGCTCGCGGCCCGGCACACCGTGTGGGCCGTCGACCTGCTCGGCGAGCCCGGGGCGAGCGTGCAGACCGCGCCGCTCACCTCCGACGCCGACCAGGCGGCCTGGCTCGCCGAGGTCGTCGACGCGATCGGCGGTCCCGTGCACGTCGTCGGGGCCTCGCTCGGCGGGCGGTGGGGCCTCGAGCTCGCGGCGCGGTCCCCGGACGCCGTCCGCTCGCTGGCGCTGCTCGAGCCGGCGCACACGCTCGCCCGCCTGCGGCCGGGGTTCGTCCTCGCCTCGATCGCCTCGCTGGTGGGCGGCCGCCGGTTCTTCCTGCGCTACGCGGGCGGCGAGGAGCCACCGGCCGATGACCCACTGACCCCGGTGATGGAGCTCGGCGCGCGGACCTACCGGATGGCCCTCGCACCGCCCGGCTACCCGTCCGACGCCGCGCTCCGGTCGCTGGCGATGCCGGTGCTGGCGCTGCTGGGCGGGCGCAGCACGGTGCTGCGGGCCGACCGCGCGGCACGGCGGGCCCGGGCGCTGATCCCCGACGTCGAGGTCGAGGTGTGGCCGGACGCCGGCCACGCCCTGCCCAGCTCGCACGCCGACGCCGTCGACGCCCGGCTCGCGGCCTTCCTCGCCCGGGCCGGGACCTAACGCCCGAAGAGGCGCCGCCACCACGGGCGGGGGGCCTCGGCCACCGGGGTCTCGTCCACGGGGGCGTCCCGCTCGTCGCGCCGCTCGGGCCCGGGCCCGCCGGGGAACGGGTTGGCCGGGAACGGCGAGGTGCCCGGGTGGGTGCTCGGGCGCGTGTCGAAGCGCACGGTGGTCGCCTCGCCGTCCTGGTCGGGACCGGCGCGGTGATGCCCGTTGGTCCGGCGTCCCTCGCCCTGCGGCAGCCGCTGGGTGAGGTCCGGGTCCTGCCCGCGCCCGTGGCGCGAGGTCATCGCGTGGGGCAGCACCGTCGTGCTCGACGCGTCGAACGGGGAGACGGCCGTGTCGGGCGTGACGACGTCCTCGTCACGCTCCGTGGCCCGCTGGTGGGCGTGCGCGATGGCGTCCTGGGCGCGCTCCCACGCATTCGAGGCCACCGCACCCCTCCTGCTCGTTCCCCCGACGGCGGGACCTGGGCGGGGTCGTGCGCCCGACAGCCCCGGGAGGGTCCACACTATCGCCCGCGGTCACGATTCGTCATCGACGAGGGGGGTCAACGGGTGAACCAGGCAGGTGACGCGGCGGTGATCGACCCCGCCCGGACGGCGGCGGTCGTCCTCGTCGGCGGGCAGGGCAGCCGGCTGCGCCCGCTCACCCTCTCCACGCCGAAGCCGATGCTGCCGACGGCCGGGGTGCCGTTCCTGGCGCACCTGCTCTCGCGCATCGCCGCGGCGGGGATCCGCCGGGTCGTGCTCGGGACCGCCTACCGCGCCGAGGTGTTCGAGGGCTTCCTGGGCGACGGCGCCTCCCTCGGCCTGGACCTGGTGTGCCGCCCCGAGCCCGAGCCGCTCGGCACCGGCGGCGGCATCCGGCACGCCGCGGACGCGCTGGGGCCGGAGGTCGACGAGGTGGTCGTCTTCAACGGCGACATCCTCTCGGGGGTCGACGTCCGTGCCGTCGTCGCCGAGCACCGCGCCGCGGGCGCGGAGGCGACCCTGCACCTCGTGCGGGTCCCCGACCCCACCGCCTTCGGCTGCGTCCCCACCGACGCGGACGGGCGCGTCACGGCGTTCCTGGAGAAGACGCTCACGCCCCCGACCGACCAGGTCAACGCCGGGTGCTACGTGTTCCGGCGCCAGGTCCTCGACGCGATCCCGGCCGGTCGGCCCGTGTCGGTCGAGCGCGAGACCTTCCCCGGCCTGCTCGCGGCCGGCGCGCGGCTGCAGGGCCACGTCGAGTCGTCCTACTGGCTCGACCTCGGCACGCCCGCGTCGTTCGTGCGCGGCAGCGCCGACCTCGTGCAGGGGGCCGCGCCCACCGCGGCGCTGCCCGGGCCGGTCGGCACGGCGCTGCTGCTGCCCGGCGCGAAGGTGGCGCCCTCGGCGTCGCTCACCGACGGGACGACCGTGGGTGCGGACGTGCAGATCGGCGAGGGCGCTCGGGTCTCCGGCTCGGTGCTCCTCGACGGCGCGCGGATCGGCGACGGCGCGTTCGTCGAGCGCTCCGTGATCGGGCCGGGCGCGTCGATCGGCGAGGACACCGTGGTCACCGACGCCGTCGTCGGCGACGGCGCCTCGATCGGGGCGTCCTGCGAGCTGCTCGCCGGCGTGCGCATCTGGCCCGGTCTCGTGATCCCCGACGGCGGTCTGCGATTCTCGGGTGGTGCCTGAGGCGCTCATCCGGGGGAGCCCGGCCGCGGAACGGACCTGGCGACCCGACTTCGTCCTCGACCTGCGCGCGCTCGTCGCCCCGCTGCGCCGCGGCAAGGGCGACCCGAGCTTCCACACCGAGCTGGACTCGCCGGACGGTGGTGTGCTGTGGCGCGCCACGCCGACCCCCGACGGCCCGGCCACGCTGGCGCTCTCGCGCCGTGACGGCGTGGTCCGCGCGCGGGCGTGGGGGCCCGGCGCCGCGTGGGTGGTCGACGGGGTGCCGGCACTCCTGGGCGCCGAGGACGACGACGCCGGCTTCGTCGGCCACCACCCGCTGGTCGCCGAGACGCGCCGGCGCATGCCGGGCCTGCGTCTCGGCGCCACGCGCACGGTGTGGGACCAGCTGCTGCCCGCGATCCTGGAGCAGAAGGTCACCGGCACGGAGGCGCGCCGGTCGTTCCGGGAGCTGTGCTGGCGCTTCGGCGAGGACGCGCCGGGACCGACGCCGCGGCGCATGAAGCTGCCGCCGACCCCGCGGCGCATCCGCGAGGTGCCCGACTGGGAGTGGCACCGTGCCGGCGTCGACCAGAGCAGGCGGCGCGCGATCCTCGCCTGCGCCACCGTCGCGCACCGGCTGGAGAAGGCGGCCGAGATGCGCGGCGAGGAGGGGCGGGCGCTGCTGCAGAAGGTCCCCGGCATCGGGATCTGGACGGCCGCCGAGGTCGCCCAGCGCTCCTGGGGCGACCCGGACGCCGTGAGCGTCGGCGACTTCCACATCCCGTCGACCGTCGGCTGGGCGCTCGTGGGGCACAAGCTCGACGACGCCGGGATGCTCGAGGTCCTCGCCTGCTACGCGCCCCAGCGCCAGCGGGCCGTGCGCTACATCGAGGCGTCGGGGTTCCGCCGCCCGCGCTTCGGGCCGCGCTTCTCGCCGAAGGACTACCGGACGTACTGACCGACGAGATCCCGCCCGAACGCGACCTCGTCCGGCAGCTCGCGCAGCGGCCACCAGCGCAGGTCCAGCGACTCCGCGCTGATCGTCTCGACGGCACCCGCCGGGGCGTGGGCGACGAAGCGGACGTCGAGGTGGCGGGTCGGGACGCCGAGCGAGCAGGTCAGGGCGTGGACCTCGGCGTGCACCGGCTCGGGGTCGATCACGAGGCCCTCGATGCCGGACTCCTCGGTCGCCTCCCGCAGCGCGGCGCCCGCGAGGGTGGTGTCGCCGGGCTCGATGTGCCCACCGAGCTGGATCCACGCGCCGACCCGGGGGTGCAGCGTCAGGAGTGCCCGCTCGCCCGTGGCGTCGAGCACGAGCGTGGAGGCCGTGAGGTGGCCCGGCGCGCAGGAGCGCGCGCAGGCGTCGGGCCGGGCGTCGAGGTACGAGACCAGCGCCAGGCGCACCGAGTCGACCTCGCGGGCCGCAGGGTGCCAGCGGTCGAGCACCGCGCGGGCGTCGGCGTGGGCGGCGGCCGTGGTGACGGCCGCCCTGGTGGTCGACGCGAGGGTCGGCTCCGAACTCACGACATCTCCACCCAGCGATCGTCCACGGACAGCGCGCCGCGCGGCGGGGGCGCGGCCTCCGGGTGCCCGATCGCGACGGCACCGAGCGGCTCCCAGGAGGCGGGCAGCGCGAGCTCCGCGCGCACGACGTCGGCCGCGAAGATCGTCGACGACACCCAGCACGACCCGAGCCCCTCGGCGGCCAGCGCGACGAGGAACCCCTGGACCGCGGCGCCGCCGGCGACCGTGAACATCGTGTGCTCGGCCGCGGCGCGCCGGGCGTCCGGGTAGGGGTGGGCGCCCTCGGGCACGAGGAACGGCAGCACGATCTCCGGCGCCGCGCGCAGGATGTCGCCGCGGGCGACGCGCCGGGCGACCGCGTCCTCGCCGAACCCGTCGCCCCGCAGGTCGTCGCGCCACGCCTCGGCCATGGCGTCGAGCAGGCGCGTCCGGACCCCCGGCGAGGTGAGGTGCACGAACCGCACGGGCCGGGTGTGGTGCGGGGCGGGCGCGGTGAGCGCCGCGGCCCCGGCGCGGCGCAGCGCCTCCGCGTCGACCGGGTCCGGGGCGAACGAGCGCACCGACCGCCGGGCGGGCACCGCCTCGCGCCGGCCCTGTGTCCGACCCCGCGCGAGGGCCTCGTCGGTGCCCAGCCAGAAGAGGTCCTCCTCGACCGGGCGGACGAGATCGGCGCCCCGCGCGGTCTCCGAGCGCAGCGCCGCGGGCAGGCCCCGCACCACGGCGACCGGCACCCCACCGAGCTTGCCCTTGACGAGGTCCGCGGCCGCCGCGACCTCGTCGGCGACGGCGACCTCGGTGACGACGAGCTCGTTGCCCTGCGCGTCGATCGCGCCGCCGTAGGCGTGCACGACCTCGAGTCCCGCGGCGCCGATCGCGGCGTCGGTCTGGCCGGTGCGCCAGGTGCGGCCCATGGTGTCGGTGACGACGACGGCGACGTCGACCCCGAGCCGCTCGCGCAGCGCCGCGCGCAGGGCGGCGGCGGAGCCGTCCGGGTCCTCGGGGAGCAGCGCGACCTCGTCGCCGGCGACGTTCGAGGCGTCGATCCCGGCCGCGGCCTGCACGATCCCCAGCGGGTTGGCGACGATCTTGGTGCGGCCCTTGGTGGCGAGCAGCCGGACCGTCTCCCGGTCGATCAGCGCGCGGCGGGCGGCGTCGCGCGCCTCGGGGTCGGCGGGCACGGTCACCAGGCGGCCCTCGACCTTCGAGAGTACCTTCGAGGTGACGACGAGGACGTCGCCGTCGGCGAGCGATCCGTGGAGGGCCTCGACCAGCGCCGCGGCGAGGTCGTCGCCGGGACGGAACTCGGGCAGCCCGGTGACGCCCCAGAGGGTCAGCCCCTCCGACGCGTGATCGGCATGGTCAGACACCGGCGACCTCGTACGCCGCGCGGACCATGGCCGCGGTGGCGTCCGGGTCGGTCATCATCAGAGGCACCTCGCGGACCTCGACGCCCGGCACCTGCGCGCCGTCGCCCGGCGCGACGAGCCAGCCGTCGAGCAGCCCGCCGGTGGTGCGCGAGCCGTACCAGCGCCCGACGCCCTCGGCGCTGACCGGGACGTCGACCGCGGCGAGGCACGCCTCGGCCATGCCGCGCACCGCGTGCCCGTCGACGATCGGCGACACGCCGACCACCCTGCCGGGCGCCGCCGTCAGGGCGGGGCGCATCGTGGGGACGTCGACGATGGTGTTCACGCTGACGACGGGGTTGGACGGCGCGACGAGCACGACGTCGGCCTCGGCGACCGCCGCGAGCGCGTCGGGGGCGGCGGTGGCCTGCTCGCGCCCCACGGAGGCGAAGGACAGCGCCGGCAGCGCGGCGCGGTGGCGCACCCACCACTCCTGGAAGTGGATGGCCTTGCGCTGACCGTCGGCCGGGTCGTCCACGACGACGTGGGTCTCGATGCGGTCGTCGCTCGCGGGGATCAGCTCGACCCCCGGCGCCCAGCGGTCGCACAGGGCCGTCGTCACCTGGGAGAGCGGGTAGCCGGCGCGCAGCATGCGGGTGCGCACGAGGTGGGTCGCGACGTCGCGGTCGCCCAGCCCGAACCACGTCGGGTCGGCGCCGTAGGCCTCGAGCTCCTCGCGCACCGACCACGTCTCCTTGGCGCGGCCCCAGCCCTTCTCGGTGTCGATGCCCGCGCCGAGCGTGTACATGCAGGTGTCGAGGTCCGGGCAGACGCGCAGCCCGTGCAGCCAGATGTCGTCGCCGACGTTGACGACCGCGCGGATCCTGTCGCCGGGGCCCGCGGCGGCCTTGACGCCCTGCAGGAAGCGGGCGCCGCCGACGCCCCCGACCAGAACGGTGACCTGCACCGGGTGCTCCTCTCGTGCGTGCCGTGCCCGACCGATCGTCCTCCCCGCCACCGACGGCGGGCCGCCCCGGGTCGGCGCCCGCTCAGCGCAGCAGGGAGACGAACTGGTCCTGCCCCACGGCCGCGAGGCCCGAGTCGCCGCCGACGAGCGTGAACAGGGCGTCGGCGACGGTGAACAGCACCGAGGCCGCGGGGGCGAACAGGAACAGCAGCAGGATGAAGCCGAGCGGCGCGTACGGCGCGATCCGCGCGGCGGCGGTGCGCGTGCGCCACGGCAGGTAGGGGTCGAGGACGCCCCAGCCGTCGAGGCCCGGCACCGGCAGCAGGTTCAGCACGAACGTCAGCACCTGGATCAGGCCGAGGAACGTCAGTGCGGCGGCGAGCGGCAGCGGGGGCGCGGTGAGCGCCACGCCGAGGGCGATGAGGCCGGCGAGCACGAGGTTGGCCAGCGGCCCGGCCAGCGACACGGCGCTGATCGCGACCCGCGACCGCAGGGCGGCCCGCTGGATCCACACGGCGCCGCCGGGCAGCGGGATGCCGCCGAGGAGCAGGAACAGCAGCGGCAGCACGAGGGTGAGGCCGACGTTGGCGTAGCGGCGGATGTCGAGGGTGAGGTAGCCCGCGGCGCGCACGGAGTGGTCGCCGCACCGGTCGGCGGTGAGCGCGTGCGAGAACTCGTGCAGGCACAGCGACACCGCCCAGCCGGCGAGGACGAGCAGCACGGTGCCGCCGACGACGGCGCCCTCGGCGGGCAGGAGCGTCAGGGCACCCCCGGCCGCGGTGAGCACCAGGAGGGCCAGGAAGATGGGGCTGACCGGCGAGCGCAGCCGGGACGTGCGGGGGGTCACGGCTCCAGTGTCCCCGACCCGGCAGGGCCGGTCGGAGCAGCCGGAGAGCGAAAAGCCGCGGCATTGCTACGGATAGCGCATGACGCTCACCGCATGTGACGACCGGTCGTCGCGACATGCGGCCACACGGGGCCCCCGGCTTGACCCGGATGGAACGACACCGGTGTAATTCCTACGCGATGACACGTCGGTGCGGGGCCGGCGCCTCGTCCACTCAGTGGGGGCCGGGGGGAGTCGAGGCGAGGGAGGCGTCGTGAACGGTGCGGAGAGCGGGTCGGTGGTGCTGGGTAGCGAAGGATTCGCGGCTGGCCGGAGCCAGGTCGGGATGAGGGACGTCCTCTCCGAGCTCGCGATGGTGACCGAGGACGAGCAGGAGTGGCAGGAACGCGCGCTCTGCGCGCAGACCGACCCGGAGGCGTTCTTCCCCGAGAAGGGCGGCAGCACCCGGGAGGCGAAGCAGATCTGCAACAGCTGCGACGTCCGCAGCGAGTGCCTCGAGTACGCCCTCGGGCACGACGAGCGCTTCGGTATCTGGGGCGGGCTCTCCGAGCGCGAGCGGCGGCGTCTCAAGCGCCGCGCCGTCTGAGCGCTGGGCAGGGCGGCGCCCGACCCCCACCGTCCCGGCTCCGGGACGGGTCCTAGTCTCGGACGCCGACCGCAGCGTGGGCGCCCTCGGGTGGTGGCCCGAGGGGAAGGACGGCGCCCGTGGCTCGACCTTCCCCGGTGGCTGGACCGGCGCCCGTGCTCGCGGTGCTCGTATGCCACGACGGTGAGACCTGGCTGCCGGCCACGCTCGACGCGCTGGCCCGCCTGACCCGACGTCCGCGCTGGGTGATCGCCGTCGACACCGGGTCCGCCGACGGCACGGCCGGCGTCCTCGCCGCGAGCAACCAGGTCGACGTGGTGCTGCGGATGCCCCGCGACACCGGGTTCGCCGAGGCCGTCCACACGGCCGTGGACGATGCCGACCGCCGCTGGGGCCGGAACGCCCAGGTGGGTGCGAACGGGTCGGGGGACTGGATCTGGGTCCTCCACGACGACGCCGCGCCCGCGCCGGACTGCCTCGGGGTCCTGCTCTCGGTCGCCGCGACCTCCCCGTCGGCCGCGGTCCTCGGGCCGCTCTGCCTCGACTGGGACGACCCGCGGCTCGTCGTCGAGGCCGGTGTCTCCATCGACGCGTCCGGCTCGCGGCAGACCGGCATCGGGGCCGACGAGCTCGACCTCGGCCAGTTCGCGACGAACTCCGAGGTGCTCGCGGTCGGGTCCGCCGGCTCGCTGGTGCGCCGGCGCGAGTGGGACACCCTCGGCGGCTACGACACCGCGCTCGGCCTGCTGCGCGAGGACGTCGACTACGGCTGGCGGGTCAACCGCGCCGGCGGGCTCGTGCTGTGCGCGCCTTCGGCGCGCCTGCGCCACGCCCGCGCGCTGACCACGCGCGTCCGCACGCTCGACACGGCGGGCGTCGACCCGCGCTACCGGGCCACCGACCGCGCCCACGGCGTCCGGACCTTCCTCGCCAACTGCTCCAGCCCGGCCTTCGTGCTCGGGCTCCTGCGGCTGCCGGTGCTCGCGGCGCTGCGGGCCCTGGGCCTGCTGCTGGTCCGGCGCGCCCGCGCGGCGGGCGCCGAGGTCGCCGGCCTCGGCCGGGTGCTCGGCTCCGGACCCGGGCTGGCCGATCTCGCGGACGCCCGCCGACGGCGCAGCACCGGCGCGACCGCCCTGCCCCGCGAGCTGCGCGGGCTCCTCACCAGCCGCACCACCCGCCTGCGCAACGCGGTGCGCGGCGGGCTCACCTCCCTCGTGCGGGGCCGCCTGCGCGAGGAGCTCGACCTCGGGCGCCTGCCCGAGTGGGCCGAGCGCAGCTCGCGGGAGGACAGCGCCGCGGACGACGGGGACGAGGGCGCCGCCCGCCGCCGCGCCGTCGGCCCCGAGGCCCTGCCCGCCGGCGCGGCCCTGCGGCGCCGGCGGACCGCCGGTCTGCGGCGTCCCGGCGAGTCCCTCGCGGTGGCGCTGCCCGGGCCGCGGGCGCCCGCCGACGCCCTCTCGTCGACCGAGCCGCCCACCGAGGCCGTCGCGCCGGTCCGGCCGAGCGATCCCCGGCCCGCGCCCGACGGGGAACGCGTCGTCTACGTCCCCATCACCCCGGGCCGGGTGGCGCGCGAGCTGCTGCTCGCGCCGCCGCTGCTGCTGGTGGTCGGCCTGACCCTGGTCTCGGTGCTCACCCAGCGCGCCCGCCTCGGGCTCGGCCTCGCCGGCGGGCGCATCGCCGAGGTGCCGGGCCTGCGCGAGCTCTGGTCGTCCTACCTCGCGGGCTGGCACCCGATCGCGGGCGGCACGGGTGCGCCCGCCCCGGCCGCGCTCGCCGTCGTGGGGGTGCTCGGCGGGCCGGTGGTGCCGCTGGGCGGTCCGCCCGCCGCCGTGTCGCTCCTGCTGGTCGCGGCGCTGCCGCTGGCCGGGCTGTCCGCGTACCTCGCGACCCGGGAGCTGCGGGTGGGGCGCGTGCTGCGCGCTCTCGCGGCCGCCGTCTACGCGCTGCTCGGGACCACCGCGGGCGCGGTCGCGCAGGGCCGCCTCGACGGCGTGGTGGCCGCGATCCTGCTGCCCCTGGTGCTGGCCGGCGTCGTCGCGGTGCTGCGCGGCGTGCGGGTGGCGGGCCGGCGCGGGTCCTGGTGGAGCACCGCCGCGGGCACGGCGCTCGCGCTCGGCGTCGTCAGCGCCTTCGCGCCGCTGGTGCACGCGCTGGTGCTCGTCGTCGTGGTGATCGGTTTCGTGCTGGTCCCGGCGCCGCCCCGGGCGGCGGGACGGCGCGCCATGTCCCTGGCCGTCATCGTCGTGCTGCCGGTGCTGCTGCTCCTGCCGTGGCCGACGGTGCTGCTCGCCGCACCCGAGGTGCTCCTGCACGGCACCGGGTCGCCGGTGGCCGAGCGGTTCGTCGGCGCCCTCGACGTCCTGTCGCTCGATCCCGGCGGTGCCGCGACCATCCCCTGGGTGGGCCTGCTGCTGGTCCTTCTCGCGGTCGGCGGGGCGCTCGTCGCACCGCGGCGGGCGGCGGTGCCCGGGCTCGCCCTGCTGCTGCTCGGCATCGTCGCCGCCGGCGTGGTCGGGTCGTTCGCCCTGCCCCCGCTCGCGGGCGGTGATGCGCGGCCCGGCTGGACCGGCCCCGCGCTCGCCGTCGCGACCTGCGGGGCGCTGTGGAGCCTGCTCGCCCAGGTCGCGGCGGCCCGCGCCGAGCCGCTCGGCCGGCTCCTGGGGCGGCGCGACCCGGCCGACCGGGCCCCGGCGCGACGGGGTGACTCGGAGCTCGACCTGGGCGGGGCGGGTCTCGGCGGGCGGCTCTCCGGGGCGTTCGAGGGCCTGGCCGGCCGCCTCCGTCCGCGCGCCTCCGGCACCGACCGCAGCGCCAGGGCCCGCGGGGTCGCCGTGCCGGTGGTCGCGACGGCGGTGGTGGCCCTGGCGGTGCTGACGGTGCTGCGCGGCGGCGCGGGGCCGCTCGCCGACACGGGTGCGCCCGCTCTCGCGCCCCGGCTCGCCGAGGACCTCGCGGCGTCGGGCGCCCGGGTGGTCGTCGTGACCGGCGACCCGGACACCACCCGCCGCGCCGGCCCGGAGCTCCCGCGCTACGGCGACGACGACCTCGCGCCCGTCGGCGCGTCCCCCGCCCGGCTGCAGCGCGACGTGCGCGCGCTGCTCTCCGGCGACCCGGCCACGGCCCAGGCGGGCGTCGCCGAGCTCGCCACCGGCGGCACCGGCCTGGTGGTGCTGCCCGACGCCGAGACCGCGCGCTCGGTGCGCCTCGCCGCGGGCCCGCTGCTCACCGACGCCCCGCCGGTCTCCGACGGCCGCCCGACCGCGCGGGTCGCGCTGCCCGTGGCCGGCGCGGTCCTGCTCGAGCCGCCGGTCTCCGACGACGCCACCGAGGCCCGGGCCGCCCC
The DNA here is from genome assembly GCF_037400275.1 of Actinomycetospora aeridis. NCBI lineage: Bacteria > Bacillati > Actinomycetota > Actinomycetes > Pseudonocardiales > Pseudonocardiaceae > Actinomycetospora > Actinomycetospora aeridis. The sequence continues at coordinate 601,666 of NZ_JBBEGL010000001.1, forward strand.
GCGCCGTCCCGCGGGCCTGACGACGGTGCCGTCGGACCTGCCCACTGTCGCGGTGCGCGTGTCCCCGGGCGCCGACCGCCGCCTGCTCGTCGTGGCGGCGGAGCTCGAGTCGGGGTGGACCGCGAGCGTCGGCGGCGCGCCGGCGGAGGTCGTGCCCGCGTGGGGCCACCTCGTCGGCGTCGCGGTGCCCACCGGCGGCGGGGCCGTCGTCGTCGACCGCGACGACACCGTGCGGCTGCTGCTCCTGCTCCTGCAGCTCGCGCTCGTGCTGTTCACGGCGATCTCGGCGCTGCCGTCGCGGACGCGGCTGGACTAGCGCTGTCGGGGGGTCGCCCTAGGCTCCCCGGCATGTTCGACCACGTCGGATTCCCCTGCGGTGACGTCGAGACCTCCGTCGCCTTCTACACGTCGGTGTTCGCGCCCCTCGGCCTCGCGGCCGCGGTGCGGATCCCGACCGGTCCGCCCGGAGCGCCCGAGGTCGTGGGCCTCGGCGCCGGCGGGCACCCGGGCTTCTGGCTCGCGCCCGGCCAGGGCGTCGAGCAGGAGCTGCACGTCGCCTTCACCGCGCCGGACCGCGCCGCCGTCGACGCCGTGCACGAGGCCGCGCAGGCCCACGGGGCGGAGGTGCTGCACGCGCCCCGGATCTTCACCGAGTACCACCCCGGCTACTACGCGGTGTTCCTGCGCGACCCCGACGGCCACAACGTCGAGGCCGTGCACCACACCTGGGGCTAGTCCTCGCCGGCGATGGTGTCGGGCTCGACGTTCAGGTAGCCCGCCACCTGCTCCACGAGCACGTCGTGGAGCAGGTCGGCGAGGTCCTCGCCGTCGAGCGCCCGGGCCTCGAGGGGGCGGCGGTAGAGCACGATGCGCGCGCGGGTCACGGCGCCGCGCCGGTCCATGCCGGCCGGCACGAGACGCGCGAGCGGGACCTCGCCGTCGCCGAGCACGGCCTCGTCGTCCACCGGTGAGCGCGTGCCCGACGGCACCTCGGGCACGTCGTCGACGGCCACGTCGAGGTCGGCGAGCTCCATGCTCCACCGTTCCTCGATCGGCTCGAGGGCCTCGAGCACCAGGGCGTCGAAGCGTTCCGCGCGCGTGCGCGAAGCAGGCGACCCCGAGGGGTAGAGCGGCATCCGCAGGCCCCGCCCGCGACGGTCCCGGCGACGACGGCGCGGCCCGGGGGCCGGCGTGCCGCCGCGGCGGCTCGCGCTCCTGGTCACGGCCCCGGAGCCTACGCGCGGCCCGGGAGCGCGGCTGGCACCCGCCGCGTGCGGCCGCCGCCGTGGGACGTCCCGGAAGACCGTGGGCGGGTACCGGGCCCCCGACGCGCCGCGCGCGCCTGCGCCGTCAGGGCCGTTCGGCGGACTACTGTCCTGCTTCGTGCGAGGAGTGCGGAAGTGCTCACGGACCGGGTGTGGTCACGCGGCCGTGGCCACCCTGACCTATGTCTACTCGGACTCGACCGCCGTGGTCGGTCCGCTGGCGACGAGTGCCGAGCCCCACTCCTACGACCTGTGCGAACGCCACGCCGTCCGTCTCACCGCTCCGCGCGGGTGGGAGGTCGTGCGCTACGAGGGTGACTTCCCGGCGGAGCCCACCGCCGACGACCTCACCGCCCTCGCCGAGGCCGTGCGCGAGGCCGGTCGTGCCGACCGCCCGCTCGACGGCTCGGACGGACGCCCGCGGGTGACGGCCGGGTCCGGCGCCGGCTCCCACGGCACCGGCGGGTTCCCGCCGGTCCCGCCGCCGGGCATGGCGACCGGGATGGCGACGGGGGTCGCGGGCGGTGTGGCGAGCGCCCCGACCGGGCGACGGGGGCACCTGCGCGTGCTGCCCGACCCGGCCTCGGGCTGACCCGGACCGGGACAGCCGGATCGGTCGCGGACCACCGTTCACCCATCGGCGGACGTGTCCGCCCGGCGGGCGCAGCGGCCCCGGCGCGCCGATAGGCTGGCGACGTGGCGCAGCAGGGGACACAGCAGGGCACCGCGCCCGACCGGGCCCAGGTGATCGACCAGGTCGTGAAGGCCTACGACATCCGCGGCCTGGTGGGCAGTCAGCTCGACGCGGCCTTCGTGCGCGACGTGGGGGCCGCGTTCGCCCACGTGCTGCAGGACGAGGACGCGAAGGGCACCGGGTCCGGCCTCGGCGGGGGCAAGGGCATCGTCGTCGCCCACGACATGCGGGAGTCCTCGCCCGAGCTCGCCGACGCCTTCGCCGAGGGCGTCACGGCGCTGGGGGTGAACGTGGTCGCCATCGGTCTGGCCAGCACCGACATGCTCTACTACGCCTCGGGTGCCCTCGAGATGCCGGGCGCGATGTTCACCGCGAGCCACAACCCGGCGACCTACAACGGCATCAAGCTCTGCCGCGCGGGTGCGGCTCCGGTGGGGCAGGACTCCGGACTCGACGAGATCGCCGCGCTGCTCGACCGCGGACCCGGCGAGGTGACCTCCGGCGCGGACGCGGGCGAGCGCGGCGAGGTCACGCAGCGCGACATGCTCGAGGACTACGCCGCGTTCCTACGCTCGCTGGTCGACCTCGCGGGCGTCCGGTCGCTCTCGGTGGTGGTCGACGCGGGCAACGGCATGGCCGGGTACACGGTGCCCGCGGTGCTGGACCCGCTGCCGATCGAGGTCGAGCCGCTCTACTTCGAGCTCGACGGTTCGTTCCCCAACCACGAGGCCAACCCGCTCGACCCGGACAACCTGCGCGACCTGCAGCGCAAGGTCATCACCCTCGGCCGGGTGGACGCCGGGCTCGCCTTCGACGGTGACGCCGACCGCGTGTTCCTCGTGGACGAGAAGGGCGACGCCGTCAGCCCCAGCGCGATCACCGCGCTGGTCGCGAGCCGCGAGCTGGCGAAGCACCCCGGCTCGACGATCATCCACAACCTGATCACCTCGCGCGCCGTGCCCGAGATCGTCACCGAGGCCGGCGGGACGCCGGTGCGCTCGCGGGTCGGGCACTCGTTCATCAAGGGCACGATGGCCGAGACCGACGCCGTGTTCGGCGGCGAGCACTCGGCGCACTACTACTTCCGCGACTTCTGGCGCGCCGACTCGGGGATGCTCGCGGCCCTGCACGTGCTCGCGGCCCTGGGCGAGCAGGACCGGCCGCTCTCGGAGCTCATGGCGCAGTACTCGCGCTACGCGGCGTCCGGCGAGATCAACTCCACGGTCGACGACCCGCGCGCGGTGATGGCCGAGGTCGAGCAGACCTTCGGCGACCGCGACGGCGTCACCACCGACGACCTGGACGGTCTGACCGTCACGCTCCCGGCCACAGGAGACCAGCCGGGCTCGTGGTTCAACCTGCGCCCGTCCAACACCGAGCCGCTGCTGCGGCTCAACGTCGAGGCCGCCGACGACGACGCCGTGGCCGCGCTGCGCGACGAGGTCCTCGACCTCGTCCGAGGCTGAACCGACCGGGGAGGAGACCGCACATGCCGCTCGGTCTGGACGACGACCTGCTCGAGATTCTCGCGTGCCCCGCGCCCGATCACGGGGCGCTGCGCCCGGGCACGCCCGAGGACGCCGACGACGCGGTCAGCCCCGTGCTGACCTGCACCGTCTGCGACCGGCGCTACCCGGTCACGGACGGTATCCCGGTGCTCCTGCTGTCCGAGGCGACCGGGGGACCGGAGTCGAACGACCGGCAGGGGTGAGGCGTGATGCTCGACGACGCCCTGCTCTCCGACGAGACCCGCCTGCTCGCCGCCGACCACGACGGCATCCTGCGCGCGGTCGCGACGGCGGGCGCCCAGGTGCGGGCAACCGCGGAGGCGGCCCGTGAGGCCGGCGTGTTCACCGAGCTCGCGGGCCTGCGCCCCCGCGCGCTCGTGCTGCTGACCCGGCCCGGCACCACCGAGTCGGCCTGCCGCCTCATGGCCGCGCTGATCACCCCGACGGCGCCGCTCCCGGTGATCGTCAGCGGGGTCGCGCCGCCGTGGCTCGGCCCGCTCGACGTCGTCGTGGGCACCCACCGCGGGCGGGAGGGCGACCCGGTCGAGGCCGACGTCGCCGAGGCGGTCCACCGGGCGGTGCGCCGCGGCGCGCACGTCGTGCTCGCCGGCCCGGCCGAGGGGCCGGCGGCCGCCGCGGGCGCGGGTCGCGCGCTCGCGGTCACGCCGCGCCTGACGCTCGCGGTGCCCGGCGAGGACGCCGACGGCCTCGACACCGCCACCGTGCTCGCCACCGGCCTGGCCGTGGCCCGCGCGCTCGACCTGCTCGACCTCGACCTCGACGATCTCGCCGACCGCCTCGACGCCGAAGCCGAGCGCGACGGCCCGCGCGGGGAGGCGTTCGTCAACCCGGCCAAGAGCCTGGCCCTGCGCCTGGCCGAGCGCACGCCGCTGCTGTGGGGTGCCGACCCGGTCGCGGGCCTGCTCTCCGGCTACGGGGCGACGGTGCTGGCCACGCACGCGGGCGTCGTCGCCCAGGCCACCACCGCGGCCGCGGCCGCCGCCCAGCCGGCGCTGCGGGCGCGGCTGGTCGAGAGCTCCGGGGAGGCGTCGATCTTCGCCGACCCCTTCGACGACCCGGCCCCGGCGGCACCGCCGCCGCGGCTGGTCCTGCTGGCGGTGCGTGAGGACCTCATGACGCGCCGGCTGGTCAGCGACGTCGGTGCCCGCCACCCGGGCGCGGACGTCCTCGAGATCGACGACGTCGACCTGGCCGGGGAGGGGCCCGCGCCGGACGCGCTGCGCGCGGCCGTGCTGGCCACCCGGCTCGACTTCACCGCGGTCTACCTCGGTCTGGCCCTCGGGGCGCGGGCGACCGGGGTCCGGACCTGATCCGCGCTCGGCGCGGTCACGACACGGAGGCAGGAACAGGTGGAGGTCCTGAGGGGCAGCGTGCGCACGTACACGTGGGGGTCGCGCACGCACCTCGCCGAGCTGCTCGGCGATCCGGTCCCGTCACCCCACCCGCAGGCCGAGCTGTGGCTCGGCGCGCACCGTGACGAGCCGTCCCGGTTGACCGGCGGCGACCGCACCCTGGTCGACGCCCTGCGCGACGACCCGACGGGCACGCTCGGGCCCGGGCGCCGGCAACGCTGGTCGGACCGCCTGCCCTATCTGCTCAAGGTGCTGGCGGCCGAGGAGCCGCTGAGCCTGCAGGCGCACCCGTCGGCCGAGCAGGCCGCCGCGGGCTACGCGCGCGAGGAGGCGGCAGGGGTGCCGCGCACGGCCGCCGAGCGCAACTACCCGGACCCGCTGCCGAAGCCCGAGCTCCTGTGCGCGCTCACGGAGTTCCACGCGCTGGCCGGGTTCCGCGAGCCCGCCGAGACCGTCCGGCTGCTGCGGGCGCTCGACGTGCGCGCCCTCGACCACCACACCGAGCTCCTCGCCGCCCAGCCCGACGCCGACGGCCTGCGGGCGCTGTTCACCACGTGGATCACGCTGCCGCAGCGCGCCGTCGACGAGCTGGTGCCCGCCCTGCTCGACGGGTGCGTCGCCCACGCCCGCGGGCACGGCGAGTTCACCACCGAGGCGCGCACGCTGCTCGACCTCGGCGAGCGCTACCCCGGTGACGCGGGCGTCCTCGCCGCGCTGCTGCTGAACCGCGTCGCGCTGGCCCCGGGGGAGTGCCTCTACCAGCCGGCCGGCTCGCCGCACTCGTACCTGGCCGGCGCCGGGGTCGAGCTCATGGCGAACTCCGACAACGTGCTGCGCTGCGGGCTGACCCCGAAGCACGTCGACGTCCCCGAGCTGCTGCGGGTGCTGGACTTCGCGCCCGGGGCGCCGACCCTGCTGCCCGGGGAGGGGACCGGCCCGGTCACGCGGTTCACGCCGTCCGAGTACTTCAGCCTGGCCCGCTGCTCCTTCGACGGCACCGAGGAGAAGGACGCCGACCTCGGCATCGAGGGCCCCCGGATCGTCGTCACCGTCGAGGGGACCGTGCGGGTGAGCACGTCGCGGGGGCAGACCCAGGAGGTCGGCCGGGGCACCGCCGCCTGGGTGCCGGCGTGCGACGGGCCGGTGACGATCGGCGCGGTGGACGGCCCGGCGCTCGCGTTCGCCGCTGCGGACGGGCTGGGCGACGGGCAGTAGATTTCACCCCGCACTCACACACCGCCCGAAATCCGTCCCGGCCGAGTCCATCCCCAGGAGGTGCCCCGTGTCCGCATCCGGAGGCGGCAAGGCGATCATCGCCGCGCTGGCCGCCAACGCCGGCATCGCCGTGGCCAAGTTCGTCGGCTTCGTCATCACGGGCTCGTCCTCGATGCTCGCCGAGAGCGTCCACTCGGTCGCCGACACCGGCAACCAGGGCCTGCTGCTGCTGGGGCGCAAGCGGGCCAAGCGCGCCGCGACGCCGGAGCACCCGTTCGGCTTCGGCCGCGACCGGTTCTTCTACTCGTTCGTCGTGGCGCTGCTGCTGTTCAGCCTCGGCTCGGTGTTCGCGATCTACGAGGGCATCCATAAGCTCTCGTCGCACGAGGAGCTGACGTCCCCGATCGTCGCGGTGGTCATCCTCGTCGTCGCGATCGTGCTCGAGGGGTTCAGCTTCCGCACCGCGGTGCACGAGTCCCGCGAGCTCAAGGGCGACGCGACGTGGTGGGGCTTCATCCGCCAGTCGGTGAACCCGGAGCTGCCGGTCGTGCTGCTCGAGGACACCGGCGCGCTGATCGGGCTCGTCCTCGCCCTGGGCGGCGTGGGGCTCTCGACGCTGACCGGCGACCCGATCTGGGACGCGGTGGGCACGATCTGCATCGGCATCCTGCTCGGGGTCATCGCGATCATCCTCATCGTGGAGACGAAGAGCCTGCTGATCGGCGAGGGTGCGAGCCCGCCGCTGGTCCGCACGATCACCGACTCGCTGGTCGGCGGCCCCGTGGAGCGCGTCATCCACCTGCGCACCCAGTACCTCGGTCCCGAGGAGCTGCTCGTCGCCGCGAAGATCGCGGTCTCGTCGTCGCTGCCCACCGAGACGGTGGCCGAGGCGATCGACCACGCCGAGGCCCGGCTGCGCGCCGCCGTGCCCGAGGCGCGGCTGGTCTACCTCGAGCCCGACCTCGACCGCTCCGACGCCGGACCCGTCGACGAGGCACTCGACCCGACTCCCCGCTGATCTCCCGCTGATCTCCACCGGGCGGACGCCGGAGCACGTCCGCTCGGCCCAGCGAGGTGAACACGCCGTCACGGATTCGGTCGTCTGCGTACTCATCGGCGGGGTTCCCGGGCGTAAGGTCCCGCCCGACCACGGACCGACCGGTCGGACCTTCAGGAGTGCCCATGACGTCGACCCAGCCGCAAGGCGGGCTCTTCCGGACCAAGTCGGTGGAACAGTCCATCGCCGACACCGACGAGCCGGGCAGCAAGCTCCGGCGCGAGCTCGGTGCCTTCGACCTCACCGTCTTCGGTGTCGCGGTCCTCATCGGTGCCGGCGTCTTCACCATCACGGCGCGCGTCGCCGGTGACATCACCGGACCGGCCATCGCGATCTCGTTCGTGATCGCCGCGATCGCCTGCGGGTTCGCCGGCCTCTGCTACGCCGAGTTCGCCTCGACGGTGCCGGTGGCCGGCAGCGCCTACACGTTCTCCTACGCGACGTTCGGCGAGTTCATCGCCTGGATCATCGGCTGGGACCTCGTCCTCGAGTACGCCCTCGGCGCCGCGGTGGTCTCGAAGAGCTGGGCGCAGTACCTGGGTGAGCTGTTCGGCGGCAGCAGCACTGCCGCCTCCTTCGAGGTCGGTCCGGTGACCTTCGACTGGGGCGCGGTCCTCGTGATCGCCGCCCTGACGGTGGTCCTCGTCATGGGCATCAAGCTCTCGAGCCGGGTCTCGACGATCATCACCTCGGTCAAGGTGCTCGTGGTGCTGCTCGTCATCGTGGTCGGCCTGTTCTACGTCAAGGCCCAGAACTACTCGCCGTTCATCCCGCCGCCCGGGGGCGAGCGCTCCAGCGGCGGCGGGGGCGACGCGTCGCTGCTGTCGCTGATCGCGGGCAGCGACGGGTCGAACTTCGGCATCTACGGCCTGCTCGCCGGCGCCTCGCTCGTGTTCTTCGCCTTCATCGGCTTCGACGCGGTGTCGACCACCGCCGAGGAGACCAAGAACCCCCAGAAGGACCTGCCCCGCGGGATCCTCGGCTCGCTCGGCGTCGTCACGATCCTCTACGTCGCCGTCTCGCTCGTGCTGGTGGGGATGGTCAACTACACCCAGCTCTCCACCCCGCCCGGCAGCGAGGAGAGCGCGACCCTGGCGACGGCGTTCTCGCTCGTCGGCGCGAACTGGGCCTCGACGGTCATCTCGATCGGTGCCCTCGCCGGCCTCACCACCGTGGTCATGGTGCTCATGCTCGGCCAGAGCCGCGTCTTCTACGCGATGAGCCGCGACGGGCTGCTCCCGCGCAACCTCGCCCAGACGGGCTCCCGCGGCACCCCGGTGAAGATCACGATCATCATCGGCACGCTCTGCGCCGTGCTCGCCGGCTTCTTCCCGATCGACGAGCTCGAGTCGATGGTCAACATCGGCACGCTGTTCGCGTTCGTGCTGGTGGCGGTGGGCACGGTCTACCTGCGCCGCCGGCGCCCGGACCTGCCGCGCGGCTTCACCGTCAAGGCCCTGCCCCTGGTGGCCACCCTCGCGGTGATCTGCTGCCTCTGGCTGATGATCAACCTGACCGTCGAGACCTGGATCCGGTTCATCGTCTGGATGGTCCTGGGCGTGGTCATCTACTTCGCCTACTCGCGCCGCAACTCCGTGCTCGGCAAGCGCGAGCGCGGCGAGGAGGCCTCGGTGACCAACCCGGGCGGCGGCCCGAGCGCCCCGCCGACCCAGCCGCAGTAGTCCCGCACACGACAGCGCCCCCGGAGCCTCGGGCTCCGGGGGCGCTGTCGTCGCTCAGGCCTTCGCGGGCGCCTGGTGGCCGGCGAACTTCTCGCGCAGCGTCTTCTTCGAGAACTTGCCCGTCGAGGTCTTGGGCACCTCGTCGATGAACACGACGTCGTCGGGCACCTGCCACTTCGCGACGCGGGTCGCGATGTGCTCGAGCACCGCCTCGCGGGTCAGCTCGACGCCCTGCTTCGGCACGACGCACGCCAGCGGGCGCTCCGACCACTTCTCGTCGGGGATCGCGATGACCGCGGCCTCGGCGACGCCCTCCATCGACATGATCTCGTTCTCGAGGTCCACCGAGGAGATCCACTCACCACCGGACTTGACGAGGTCCTTGGTGCGGTCGACGAGCTTGACGTAGCCGTAGCGGTCGATCACCGCGACGTCCCCGGTCTTGAGCCAGCCGTCCTCGGTGAACTGCTTGCCGCCGTCCTCGTTGCCGTAGTACGAGGCCGCGATCCACGGCCCGGCCGCCTGCAGCTCGCCCGAGGTCTCGCCGTCCCAGGGCAGGACCTCGCCGGAGTCCGGGTCGCAGATGCGCAGGTCGACCAGCGGCGACGGGGTGCCGGCGGTGGCCCGCACGTCGGCGAGCTCGTCGTCGGACAGGCCGTCGTGGACGCTCTTGAGGACGCCGGTGGTCGCGATCGGGCTGGTCTCGGTCATGCCCCACGCCTGCGTGATGGGCAGGCCGATCTTCTGGCGCCACGCCTCGGACAGCGACTTCGGCACCGCCGACCCGCCGCAGAGCAGCAGGCGCAGGTCGGGCAGGTCGCCCTCGGAGAGCTCGGGCAGGACGCCCATCCAGATCGTCGGGACACCGGCGGTGACCGTGATGTGGTGGTCGCGCAGGATGCCGGCGATCGCCTTGGGGGTCATGTTCGGCCCCGGGAAGACGATCGAGGAGCCGGCGAACACCGCCGCGTACGGCGTGCCCCAGGCGTTGGCGTGGAACATCGGCACGATCGGCAGCAGGGTGTCGCGCTCGACGAGCCCGGCGACGTCGGCCATGAGCACCGCGATGGAGTGCAGCACCGAGCTGCGGTGCGAGTAGACGACGCCCTTGGGGTTGCCGGTGGTGCCCGACGTGTAGCACATCGCGGCGGCCTGGTTCTCGTCCGCGATCTCGAAGCGGCCGGCGAACGGCTCCACCGACTCGAGCAGCTCGTCGTAGTCGAGGATGCGCTCGTCGTCGGGGATCGCGGTGTCGGCGCCGTCGTTGATCACGATGACCTTGCGCACCGTCGTCATCTCGTCGACGTGCGGCCAGAACTGCGGCAGCAGCGACCGGTCGACGAAGACGACCTCGTCCTCGGCGTGGTTCGCGATGTAGATCAGCTGCTCGGTGAACAGCCGGATGTTCAGCGTGTGCAGCACGCGGCCGCTGCACGGCACCGCGAAGTAGAGCTCGAGGTGCGCCGGGCTGTTCCAGCTGAACGTGCCCACGCGGCCCTCGGCGGAGACGCCGAGCGCGTCGAGCGCCGCCGCGGCACGCCGGACCCGCTGGGCCCAGGTCGCGTAGTCGGTCCGGTGCACCGTGCCGCCCGCGCCGACGCCGACGATCGGCTTGTGGGCGAAGAGCTGCTCGGCGCGGTGGAACACGTGCGGCAGGGCGAGTGGGTAGTCCTGCATCTGTCCGAGCACGTCCGTGGCCTCCTGGATGCCTGGTCTTCTGGGTCGGTCCCTGTGGTTCCGGTCACGCATCCTACGGACCGGCGCCCGGAATCACCCCCTCGCCGGAATCGGGATGCGCAGTGTGACCCGGCTGACGCACTCCGTGGCGTTCCGGACCAGACCTGCGCGGACGGGTCACCGGACGCGGGCGAGCGGCCCCGGTCGCGGCGCGTTCCGGTTGACCGTCCATGGGGCCTGTGCTGGACTTCCTTCCACGGCATCGATCGCACACCTCGTGCGAACGGAAGCTGTCGAGTGGCGCTGCAACGGACGTCCCGCGGGGCATCCGCCACGCTCGGCAGTGGTCCGCACCATCGCAAGGGCGCCTGTGGATGGTGGTGAACCGTGCGCTCCAGCCCGTGACCTCCCGGTGTGTCCCGTCCACCGGTCGAGACGCACCGCAGGGTCGGGCGAGACCACGGTCCGCCGCCGCCGACACACCCGAGAAGACGAGGAGTCATGACGAACGCAGTGGGCACCGTCAACGAGAAGTACGCCGAGAAGAACGGCATCGACTTCGCCGTAGCCGACCTCAGCGAGGCCGACTTCGGGCGCCGGGAGATCCGGCTGGCCGAGCACGAGATGCCCGGTCTGATGGCGCTGCGCCGGGAGTACGCGGAGGCCAAGCCGCTGCACGGTGCGCGCATCTCCGGCTCGCTGCACATGACGGTGCAGACCGCCGTCCTCATCGAGACCCTGGTGGAGCTGGGCGCCGAGGTCCGCTGGGCCTCCTGCAACATCTTCTCCACCCAGGACCACGCGGCCGCCGCGGTCGTCGTCGGCCCGCACGGCACCCCGGAGCAGCCGAAGGGCATCTCCTGCTTCGCCTGGAAGGGCGAGACGCTGGAGGAGTACTGGTGGTGCGCCGAGCAGATGCTCGCGTGGAAGGACTCCGAGACCCGCGGCCCGAACATGATCCTGGACGACGGTGGCGACGCCACGATGCTCGTCCACAAGGGTGTCGAGTTCGAGAAGGCCGGCGTCGTCCCGAGCGTCACCGCCGAGGACCCCGCCGAGTACCAGGTCGTGCTCGAGACGCTGCGCCGCAGCCTCTCCGACGACCCGCAGCACTGGACCAAGGTCGCGTCCGGCATCAAGGGCGTCACCGAGGAGACCACGACGGGCGTCCACCGCCTGTACGAGTTCTTCGACCAGGACAAGCTGCTCTTCCCGGCGATCAACGTCAACGACTCGGTCACGAAGTCGAAGTTCGACAACAAGTACGGCTGCCGGCACTCGCTGGTGGACGGCATCAACCGTGCCGTCGACGTGCTGATCTCCGGCAAGAAGGCCGTGATCTGCGGCTTCGGTGACGTCGGCAAGGGCTCGGCCGAGTCGCTGCGTGGCCAGGGCGCCCGCGTGACGGTCACCGAGACCGACCCGATCTGCGCGCTCCAGGCGCTCATGGAGGGCTACGACGTCAACGTCCTCGAGAACGTCATCGAGGAGGCCGACATCGTCATCACGACGACCGGCAACAAGGACATCGTCACCCTCGACCACATGAAGCGGATGAAGCACCAGGCGATCCTGGGCAACATCGGCCACTTCGACAACGAGATCCAGGTCGAGAAGCTCGAGAAGTCCGGCGCCAACCGGATCAACATCAAGCCGCAGGTCGACGAGTGGAAGTTCGAGGACGGCCACTCGATCATCCTGCTGAGCGAGGGCCGGCTGCTGAACCTCGGGAACGCCACCGGCCACCCGAGCTTCGTCATGTCGAACTCGTTCGCGAACCAGACGATCGCGCAGATCGAGATCTTCACCAAGCCCGGTGAGTACCCGATCGGCGTGTACCGCCTGCCCAAGCACCTGGACGAGAAGGTCGCGAAGGTCCACGTCGAGGCGCTCGGCGCGGAGCTGACCAAGCTCACCAAGGAGCAGGCCGAGTACATCGGCGTCGACGTCGAGGGCCCGTACAAGCCGGATCACTACCGCTACTGAGGCGGCGCGCCCGGCGGTGAGCAGCGAACGCGCTGTTCGCAGCTTCTAGGCGTCCGAACTCCCCGTTGATCACCGAGTGATCGCGGGCGGGGCGCCGTCCCGCACTGACCGAAGGGCCCCTTCGCTCGATTCTTCCGAGCGAAGGGGCCCTTCGGTCGTTCCGGGTGTTGGGGGCCGGGGGTGGCGGGGGCTGATCTCCATCTCGGCGACCGTCTCGCGACAGGTATCCCCACCCGATCCGAGCGAAGGTGCCCTTCGCTCAGAACGCACGGGGCTCCCGCATAAGGTCTCGGCGTGGGCGTGATGGTGGCCGTCGAGGGACTCGACGGCGCGGGTAAGGCGACGCTGGTCGCCGCGCTCGCCGACGCCGCCGCCCGTCGTGGGGCCACGGTCGGCACGTTCGCCTTCCCGCGCTACGACGCCGACGTCCACGCCGCCCTGGCGGGCGAGGCCCTGCACGGCGCGCACGGCGACCTGCGGTCCTCGGTGCACGCGATGGCCGTGCTGTTCGCGCTCGACCGGTCCGGTGCCGCGCCGGAGCTGCGCGCGGCGAGGGACGCCCACGACCTCGTCCTCGTCGACCGCTACGTCGCGTCCAACGCCGCCTACGGGGCCGCGCGGCAGGAGGAGGACGCGGACGGCGGGTTCGTCGCGTGGGTGCGGGCGCTGGAGATCGCGCGGCTCGGCGTGCCGGTGCCCGACGCCCAGGTGCTGGTCCGCGTCCCCGGGGATCTCGCCGCGCGGCGCGTCCGCGAGCGCGCCGCCGCGGATCCGTCGCGTACTCCTGACGGGTACGAGTCCGACGCCGCCCTCCAAGCGCGGTGTGCGCAGGTGTACGACGAGCTCGTCGCGCGGACATGGCTCGCGCCCTGGTCCGTGGTCGGGGCCGAGGAGGGGCGCGCGGCGCTCACCCGAACGGCTGAGTCGGTGGTCGCAGAACGACTCGGAGACGGAACGTCGCGCGGGATCGCCTCCGGATCGTCGGTGAGAAGTGACACCATTGAGACATGAGCTCGCGGATCCTCGTGGTGGACGACGACGCCTCGCTGGCGGAGATGCTGACGATCGTCCTCGAGGGCGAGGGCTTCGAGACCACGGTGGTCAACGACGGGCCCGCCGCCCTGCCCGCCCTGCGCGAGAGCGCGCCCGACCTCGTGCTGCTCGACCTGATGCTCCCGGGCATGAACGGCATCGACGTGTGCCGGGCCATCCGCGCGGAGTCCGGGGTGCCGGTGGTCATGCTGACCGCGAAGACCGACACCGTGGACGTGGTGCTCGGGCTGGAGTCCGGCGCGGACGACTACGTGGTCAAGCCGTTCAAGCCCAAGGAGCTCGTCGCGCGCATCCGGGCGCGGCTGCGGCAGTTCCCCTCCGAGCCCGCCGAGCAGATGCAGATCGGCGACGTCACCATCGACGTCCCGGCCCACCAGGTGCGCCGCGACGGGCGCACGGTGCCACTCACGCCGCTGGAGTTCGACCTGCTGGTGGCGCTCGCGCGCAAGCCGCGCCAGGTGTTCACCCGCGAGGTGCTGCTCGAGCAGGTGTGGGGCTACCGCCACGCCGCCGACACCCGGCTGGTCAACGTGCACGTCCAGCGGCTGCGCTCGAAGGTCGAGGTCGACCCCGAGCACCCCGAGGTCGTGCTGACGGTGCGCGGGGTGGGGTACAAGGCCGGCCCACCCTGATCGGCGTGCCCCTCCCATGACATCCCTGCTGACCGGCGTCCGGCGCCGCCTCGACCGGTTCGCCGCCGAGCGGGTCGGCCAGGTCCGCGTGCTGTGGCGACGCTCGATGCAGCTGCGGGTGGTGCTCTCGACACTCGCGATGTCGATCGTCGTGGTCGCCGTGCTCGGGCTCGTGCTGCAGACCCAGATCGCCGACCGGCTCGTCCAGGGCAAGGAGCAGGCCGCCCTCATCCAGGCCGACATCTCCCGCCAGGCCCTCGAGCGTGACCTCGCCCGCATCGATCCGGACCGCGACGGCGCCCAGGCGGTGCTCGACGACGTCCTCGACCGGCTGTCCACCAGCGGCCAGGACGCCGGGTCGAACGGCGTGACGCGCGGCAGCGACCCCACGAGCGACGCCGGCGCGTTCGACGCGGTGCTCATCGCGGGCTCGGACACCCTCGGCTCGGTGCCGGGCGCGCTGCCGACGGTGTCGGGCGGCTCCACCGGCGAGGTCAGCGCCGGCCCCGCCCAGGTCATCCCGCCGCAGCTGCGCGCGCCCGTCCTGCAGGGCTTCCTCGCGACGAAGTACCTCACGGTCGCCTCCGCGGGCCAGGCGGCGCCGGTGCCGACGCTCGTGGTCGGCCAGCCCGTGCGCACCGCGGGGCGCAACCTGCAGCTCTACCTGCTCTTCCCGCTCTCGGCCGAGCAGCGCACGCTCGCGCTCGTCCAGAGCACGCTCGCGCTCGCGGCCGGGGTGCTGCTCGTGCTCCTCGCGGGGATCTCGTCGGTGGTCACGCGGCAGGTCGTGCGCCCGGTCCGGCAGGCCGCCGACGTCGCGGAACGGTTCGCCGACGGCCACCTCGACGAACGCATGCCCGTCCACGGCGACGACGAGGTCGCCCGGCTCGCCGAGTCGTACAACGAGATGGCGGCGAGCATCCAGTCGCAGATCCGCCAGCTCGAGGAGTTCGGGGCGCTCCAGCGCCGGTTCACCTCCGACGTCAGCCACGAGCTGCGCACGCCCCTGACCACCGTGCGGATGGCCGCCGAGGTGCTGCACGCCCAGGTCGACCCCGCCGACGCCACCGCGGCGCGCTCGGCGCAGCTGCTCGTCGACGAGCTCGACCGCTTCGAGGTGCTGCTCGCCGACCTGCTGGAGATCAGCCGCCTCGACGCGGGGATGGCCGAGCTGGGGCTCGAGGTCGTCGACGTCGCCGCCGTGGTGCGCCGGGCCGCCGAGACCGTGCGGCACCTCGTCGACGCCACCGACACCCCCCTGCTGCTCGACCTGGGTGACGACGACGAGCCCGTGCTCGCCGAGGTCGACCCCCGCCGGGTCGAGCGCATCCTGCGCAACCTGCTCGCCAACGCCCTCGACCACGGCGAGAGCCGGCCCATCGAGGTCCGGCTGGCCGCCGACGAGGGCGCGCTGGCGGTGGTGGTGCGCGACCACGGCATCGGCCTCAAGCCCGGCGAGGCGGGGCTCGTGTTCAACCGGTTCTGGCGGGCGGACCCGTCGCGCCAGCGGCGCAGCGGCGGCACCGGGCTCGGGCTCGCCATCAGCCTCGAGGACGCCCGCCTGCACGGCGGGTGGCTGCAGGCGTGGGGCGAGGTCGACCGCGGCGCGGTGTTCCGGCTGACGCTGCCGTTGCGCCACGGCGAGCGCCTGCGCACCAGCCCCCTGCCGCTGCTGCCCGTGGCCGCCGCGCCCGCCGCCGCCGAGCCCGGCATCCACGACGCCGCGCCCACCACCGGCACCGCGCTGCCGCCCCCCGGCGCGGAGGAGGGCGACGGGGCCGACGGCGACGGGGCCGACGGCGACCGTCCCGACGGCGACCTCGACCGCGATCTGGACAGCGACCTCGACAGCGACCTCGACGGCGACCTCGACCTCGACGGCGACCTCGACCTCGACGGCCTGACCGGCTACGACCCCGAGCTCGACGACCCCGTCTTCCCCGCACCCTCGCCCCCGTCCGACCCCGGCACCTCGGTGACCCGGTGAGGCACCGGTCGTCGCGCACGGTCCTGACCCTCGCCGTGCTGCTGGCGGTGCTCGCGGGCTGCGCGTCGGTGCCCGGGTCGTCGGACGTCACGGTGTTGCGCCGGGTCGGTGACGCCGCCGAGCCGACCGCCCCGCCCGGACCGGCCCGCGACGCGGGGCCGCTGGAGATCGTGCGGGGCTGGGTGCTCGCGTCGGGGTCGACGGCCGAGCGCCACCAGGCGGCCCGGGGGTTCCTGACGCCCGCCGCCGCGGGCACCTGGGACGACGGCGCGGCGCCGGTCGTCGTCAACGACCAGGTCGACACCGTGTTCTCCGACCGCCCGGGCCTGGTCGGCGAGGCCGCGGTGCGCGTGCGGGCGACCGCGCTGGGCGTGCTCACCCCGGAGGGCGCGTTCGTGGCCGGGCCGCGATCGGTGGAGGTCGACGTGGGCCTCACCGAGCAGAACGGCCAGTGGCGCATCTCGTCGCTGCCGACGGGCACGATCGTGCGCCGCTCCGACCTGCGGGCCAACACCCGTCCGGTGCGCGCGTGGTTCCTCGACCCGCAGCGGGCGAGCCCGGTCTCGGACCCGCGGTACCTCGCCACCAGCCCGTCCCGGTCGGTGCCGACCCGCACCCTGCAGTACCTGCTCGCCGGGCCGTCGGAGGCGCTGGCGGGGGCGGCGGTGAGCTCCCTGCCCGTCGGCACGACCCTGCGCTCCGACGTCACGCTCACCCCGGACGGGACGGCGGTGGTCGACCTGTCGCGCACCGGCCCGCTCGACGAGCCCCGGCGCCGCGAGATCGCCCAGCAGGTGACGCTGACGCTCGCCGGCATCGGTGTCACGCGGGTCCGCCTGCTCGTCGACGGCGAGCCGCTGCTCGTCGCGACCCCGGAGGTCACCGTCGGCGACACGCTCGCCGGCCTGCCCCCCGAGGTCGCGCGTCGCCCCGACCTGCCGGTCGACCCGGTGGTCGGTGGCCCGGGGGACGCGGAGGTGCCGGTGCTCGTGGCCGACGGCGGGCGGCTGCGCCTGCTCTCGGGCGAGCCCGCGGGCGGCCCGGCCGGTCGGGGCGCCTACCGGGCCGTGTCGGCCTCGTCGAGCTACGGGGGCGACGTCGCCGTGGTCGCCGAGGACACCGCCGGCGTCGACCCGAACGCCACCCGCGCGCGCCTGCTCACCGGCGTCGGCGGCGCCGAGCTGGCCGCCAGCGGCATCGAGGGCCGGTCGCTGGCACGGCCGTCCTGGACCCCGGACGGCACCGAGGTGTGGTCGGTGCTCGACGGCGGCACCGTCGTGCGGGCCGTCCGGCAGGGGCCCGGCGGGGCCGTGCGGCCGGTCGCGGTGGACACCTCGGCCCTGGCCGCGACCGGGGCGGGCACGACGCCGGGCGCTCCCGGCTCGATCTCCGGCTCGATCTCGGCCCTGCGCATCTCCCCGGACGGGTCGCGGATCGCGCTGGTGGCCGGGGGGCGGGTGCTGGTCGGCGCGATCGCGCGAGACGGCGCCGGCGGGGCCCGCCTGGGCTCGGTCTTCTCCCTGCGTCCCGAGTCGGTCGACCAGGTCCTCGACCTGGGCTGGACGCGCACCGACCAGCTCGTCGTCGTCGGCAACCGGGCCGACCGCCCGGTCACGCTGGTCTCGGTCGACGGGCTCGACGTCGAGTCGCTGTCGACCACCAACCTCACCCCGCCGGTGACGGCGGTGGCCGCGCGGCCGGGACGCCCGCTCGTGGTCGCCGACCAGGGCGGCACCTGGACCCTGCCCCTCAACGGCGGGAGCCCCTCGGGCGGCGACGTCTGGCAGGCCGTGCCGGGCTTCGGGGCGTCCACCGTGCCCGCCTACCCGGGCTAGCGCGGGCGCGCTCGGCGCCACACGCCGTCCCCATCGTCCGGATGCGTCCCCAGGGCGCGGGGCCGGTCCTGGCCCCGCGGCCGGGGCGGGCCGAGGCTGGACGCGTGCCCGTCCGTCCCGCCCTGCTCGCCCTCGCCGACCTCCTCCTGCCCGCGCCGTGCGCCGGGTGCGGGCGCGACGGCGAGCGCTGGTGCGCGGCGTGCCGCGACCGGTGGCGCACCCCGGCGCTGCTCGACGTGCCGGGGCTGCCGCCGGTGCTCGCGCTCGCCCCGTACGCGGGCTCCGCGCGGGAGGTCCTCCTCTCCTACAAGGAGCGCGGCCGCCGCGAGCTGGCCCGCCCGCTCGCCACGGTGGTCGCCGACGCCCTGCGGGCCGGGGAGGTGCCGCCCGCGGCGCTCGTCCCGGCGCCGTCGCGACCCGCGGCGGCCCGGGCCCGCGGCGGTGACCACGTGCTGCGGCTGGCCCGGGCGGTGGTGGCCGGCAGCACGGGCACCGGCAGTACGGTCACCGGCGGCGTCCCCTGCGTGTCCCGCGCGCTGGCCCTGGGGCGCGGGGCCGCCGACGCGGTGGGGCTGGACGCCGCGGCCCGCGCGGACAACCTCGCCCGCCACCTGCGCCTGCGACCCCGCGGGCTGCCGCCGCCGGGCGTCGCGGTGGCGCTCCTGGACGACGTGCTGACCACCGGGGCCACGGCCCGGGCCGCGACGGGGCTGCTCGCGGCCGCCGGCCGGCCGGTCGACGTCGTCGTGGTGCTCACCGTCGCCGGGGCGCGCGGCCGGCGGTCGCTCGTCCGGGTGAGCGCCGGCGGGGAACCGCCGGGTCACCCGGGCGGACGCCGACACGCGGGGTGAACCGCCCGGCCGGGTGTCGTCCGAGAGGTCGCACCGGACGGATCGGACCTTCCATGGGAACGGGAGTTGTCACTACGGTGACGCCTCACATCCTGAGTCGGTGAACGACAGGAGGCGCGAACGCAGTTTCGACGCGGTCCCGGTCCCGGCGAGGCATGCCGATCCGATCCCTCCCCGACGAGCGGGCCGCGCACCGTATCCCCAGACCGGGAGGTCGTCTTGGAGATCGTTGTCTGCGGACGAAACGTCGAGGTCCCTCAACACTTCCGCGAGCACACGGCAGACAAACTGGGCCGTCTCGAGCGCTACGACCACAAGATCGTCCGGATGGAGGTCCAGCTCTCCCACGAGCCGAACCCCCGTCGATCCAAGAACTGCCAGCGCGTGGAGATCACCGGTCGCGGACGCGGCCCGGTCGTGCGCGGTGAAGGCTGCTCGGCCGACTTCTACTGCGCGATGGACCAGGCCGTCGCGCGCCTCGAGGCCCGCATGCGCCGCGCGCACGACCGCCGCCGCGTGAGCCACGGACGCCGCGTGCCGACCTCGGTCGCGCGGGCCACCGGCGGGCTCGCGACGCCGGAGGCCGCCACCGTGACGGAGGTGCTCGAGCACGAGATGCCCGAGATGCCGGACTGGGAGATCGAGGTCCCGACCGCACGCCTCCCGGTCGACGACAGCGTGGGGGCCGGCGAGGAGATCGACGAGTACCTGCCCGGCCAGGTGGTGCGGCACAAGGAGCACCACGCGATACCGATGACGGTGGACGACGCCCTGTCGCAGATGGAGCTCGTCGGCCACGACTTCTTCCTCTTCTCCGACAAGGCCAGCGGGCGCCCGAGCGTCGTGTACCGCCGTCACGGCTACGCGTACGGCGTGATCGCGCTGGTGTAGCGGGCAGTGGCCACAGGGCCCGTTCCCCGAGCGCCTACGATGGGGAACGGGCCCGTGCCGCTGTGTGCGCCGCGGTGCGTTCTCGGGCCCGGGGAACCGTGGCGCCGACGAGGACGAGCGAGGTCACCACCGTGGTCCTGAACCGACTGCTGCGCGCCGGCGAGGCGCGCACGGTCAAGCGCCTCGGCAAGATCGCGGACTACGTCGACACGTTCGCCGACGAGATCGCCGAGCTGACCGACGACGAGCTGCGGGGCAAGACCGACGAGTTCCGCGAGCGCTACGCCCAGGGCGAGTCGCTGGACGACCTGCTGCCCGAGACGTTCGCCGTCGTGCGCGAGGCCGCCTCCCGCACGCTCGGCCAGTTCCACTACCCCGTGCAGCTCATGGGCGGTGCCGCCCTGCACGAGGGCAACGTCGCCGAGATGCGCACCGGTGAGGGCAAGACGCTGGTCTCGACGCTGCCCGCGTACCTCAACGCGATCTCCGGCGACCCCGTGCACGTCGTCACGGTCAACGACTACCTGGCCCAGCGCGACTCGCAGTGGATGGGCCGCGTGCACCGTTTCCTCGGGCTCGAGGTCGGCGCCATCTACTCGGGGATGCCGAGCGACGAGCGCCGCCGCGCCTACCAGGCCGACATCACCTACGGCACGAACAACGAGTTCGGCTTCGACTTCCTGCGCGACAACATGGCGTGGTCGAAGGCGGAGTGCGTGCAGCGCGGCCACGTCTTCGCGGTGGTCGACGAGGTCGACTCGATCCTCATCGACGAGGCCCGCACGCCGCTGATCATCTCCGGCCCCGCCGAGCAGAGCGCCCGCTGGTACACGGAGTTCGCGCGCCTCGCGCCGAAGATGACGAAGGACGTCCACTACGAGGTGGACGAGCGGAAGAAGACGATCGGTGTCACCGAGGAGGGCGTGTCCTTCATCGAGGACCAGCTCGGCATCGACAACCTCTACGAGGCGGCGAACACCCCGCTCGTCGGCTACCTGAACAACGCGATCAAGGTCAAGGAGCTCTTCCTCCGCGACAAGGACTACATCGTCCGCGACGGCGAGGTCCTGATCGTCGACGAGTTCACCGGCCGCGTGCTCGTGGGCCGCCGCTACAACGAGGGGCTCCACCAGGCCATCGAGGCCAAGGAGAACGTCGAGATCAAGGCCGAGAACCAGACGCTGGCCACGATCACGCTCCAGAACTACTTCCGCCTCTACGACAAGCTCTCCGGGATGACCGGTACCGCCCAGACCGAGGCGGCGGAGCTGTCGAAGACCTACAAGCTCGGCGTGGTCACCATCCCGACCAACCGCCCGCCGCAGCGCGTCGACCAGGCCGACCTGGTCTACAAGACCGAGCCCGCCAAGTTCGAGGCCGTCGCCGACGACGTCGCCGAGCACTACGAGCGCGGCCAGCCGGTGCTCATCGGCACGACGAGCGTCGAGCGCTCCGAGTACCTGGCCAAGCTGCTCACCGAGCGGGGCGTGCCGCACTCGGTGCTCAACGCCAAGTTCCACGAGCAGGAGGCCTCGATCATCGCCGAGGCCGGCCGCAGCGGGGCGGTCACGGTGGCCACCAACATGGCCGGCCGCGGCACCGACATCGTGCTCGGCGGCAACCCCGACTTCATCGCCGACCAGCGCCTGCGCGCGACGGGCCTCGACCCGGTGGACACGCGCGAGGAGTACGAGGCCGCGTGGGACGACACGCTGGCCGAGGTCAAGGACGAGGTCGAGCGGGAGTCCGCGGAGGTCAAGGAGGCCGGCGGGCTCTACGTGCTCGGCACCGAGCGCCACGAGTCGCGGCGCATCGACAACCAGCTGCGCGGCCGCTCCGGCCGTCAGGGCGACCCGGGCGAGTCGCGGTTCTACCTGTCGCTGGGCGACGAGCTCATGCGCCGGTTCAACGGCGCCATGGTCGAGTCGATCATGACCCGGTTCAACCTGCCCGAGGACATGCCCATCGAGGCCAAGATGGTCTCGCGGGCCATCCGCAGCGCCCAGACCCAGGTCGAGCAGCAGAACTTCGAGGCCCGCAAGGACATCCTCGAGTACGACGAGGTCATGAACCAGCAGCGCACGGTGATCTACGCCGAGCGCCACCGGGTCCTCGAGGGCGAGAACCTGTCCGACCAGGTCCAGAACATGATCGTCGACGTCGTCACGGCCTACGTCGACGGCGCGACCTCCGAGGGCTACAGCGAGGACTGGGACCTCGAGAAGCTCTGGACCGGCCTCAAGCAGCTCTACCCCGTCGGGGTGGCGTGGGAGGACGTCGTCGAGGAGCACGACGACGTCGACCGCGACCTGCTCGTCGAGGTGCTCACGACGGACGCGCTCGACGCCTACGCCGCGCGCGAGAACGAGATCGACCAGATCGCGCCGCAGGGCGGCATGCGCGAGCTGGAGCGCCAGGTCGTCCTCTCGGTGCTCGACCGCAAGTGGCGCGAGCACCTGTACGAGATGGACTACCTCAAGCAGGGCATCGGCCTGCGGGCGATGGCCCAGCGCGATCCGAAGATCGAGTACAAGCGCGAGGGCTTCGAGATGTTCACCTCCATGATGGAGGGCATCCGCGAGGAGTCCGTCGCGTTCCTGTTCAACCTGACCATCCAGGTCGAGGAGCAGGCGCCCGTCGACGCGGTGCCGGGGGCGAACCCGTCCACCGACACCAACGTCCAGGCGGCGATCACCCCGGACACGCCCGACCCGCGCACCTCCCAGACCCGGACGACGGCGGGCGCCGCGCCGCTCCCCGTCGACCCGCGCCTCACCGGCGCACCGACCAGCGCGATCCCGGTGCCGCAGCGTGCGCCGGGCAGCCCCGTGGCGCCCGGCCTGCCGGGCCAGCCGGGGGGCGCACCCCAGGCCCCCGCCGCCCAGGCGCCCGCGGCTCCCGCCGCCGGGCAGGTCCCGACGGGGCGCGGCGGACGGGGCCGTCCGGGTCGCGGCCCGGCGCCCGCCACGCAGCGTCCCGGCGGGCAGCAGGGCCCGCAGGGCGGCCGCCGGGCGCAGCGGGCCGCGCAGGACGACGGCCGGGACGGCGGTCCCGCCACGGCGGCGGGACCGGCGCTCTCGCAGCTCGACCAGAGCGCCGTGCCCGACGCGTTCCGCGGCGCGGGCCTCGGCGGCCGGCGTCCGCAGGAGCTGAACTACAGCGGTCCGGACGAGGACGGCCAGGCCGCACGGCATGCTGCGGGCGAGGGCGGCGTGACCGGTGGCGGCCGCGCCAACCCGCAGCAGGCCCGCCGCGCCGACACCCCGTCCCGCAACTCGCCGTGCCCGTGCGGCTCGGGCCGCAAGTACAAGCAGTGCCACGGGGCCCCGCCCCGCACGCCGGGCTGATCGGTCCGGGCTGATCGGTCCGGGCTGATCGGTCCGGGCGGCTCACCCCAGGCGGAGCACCACCAGGTGCCACCGCCCGGGGTCGGCGGGACCGTCGTCAGCGCGCTCGAGGCGCGCGGCGACCGCCCGGACGCGGTCGTGCCCGGGGACCACGGCGGCCACCTCG
Source organism: Actinomycetospora aeridis (assembly GCF_037400275.1). NCBI lineage: Bacteria > Bacillati > Actinomycetota > Actinomycetes > Pseudonocardiales > Pseudonocardiaceae > Actinomycetospora > Actinomycetospora aeridis. The sequence continues at coordinate 624,885 of NZ_JBBEGL010000001.1, forward strand.
ACCGCCCGGAGCCCCACGGCGCACACCCGGAGCCCGCGCACGGCACCACCGGCACCACCGGCACTGGGCGCCCGTGACGTCCCGGCGCGGACGGCGGCCGGCCCCGGCGCCGCCCGGACGAGCGCGGCCAGGGCGTCCGGGGCCAGGAGCGTGCCGAGATGCCGCGCCGGGCGCCGCCCCGCCAGGACGTCGCCGACCGCGGTGAGCAGGCGCGCCGCCACCGGGCGCAGGGCGGCGGCGAGCCGGTCGAGCTCGTCCTGCACGCGCCGCACCGGCACCGACCCGTCGTCCGCGGGCCCGTCGTCGTGCGCGGGACCTGCGGCCAGCACCTCGTCGAGCGGACGCACCCGGGGGACGGGCGCCGCGCCCACCCGTCGGGCACGCGCCGGCGTGGCCGTCGGCAGGGCGGCAAAGATGGTGACGGTCACTCGGGTCCTCCCGGCAGGGCGCGACGAGCGGGGCCGGGGGAGGAGGCCGGTCCGCGGGACGGCGGTCAGCGTAGGCACGCCGCCGGGCCTCTCGGGGCCGCTTCGGCGAACTCCGCTCAGCCGCGTCGCCGGGCCAGCTCGAAGCAGGCGACCGAGGCGGCGACGGCGGCGTTGAGCGACTCGACCCCGTCGGCGAGGGGGATCGTCACGGTGCCGTGCAGCTCGGCGCGGACGTCGTCGGTGAGCCCGTCGGTCTCCCCGCCCACGACCAGCGCCACGCGTTCGGGCAGCTCGGCGTCGAACAGGGACATGCGGGCCGGCCCGTCCAGCCCGAGCAGCACGAACCCCGCCTCGGCGAGGGCAGCGAGGCCGTCGGCGGCGGTGCGGGCGCGCAGCACCGGCGCGTGGAAGGCGACGCCCGCCGAGGCCTTGATCACCAGCGGGTCGATCGCCGGGACGCCCCGCCGCGGCAGCAGGACGCCCTCGAGGCCGGCGCCGGTGGCCGAGCGCAGGATCATGCCGACGTTCGCGGGGTTGGTCAGCCCGTCCAGCACGAGCACCCGGGCCGTGGCGGAGGGATGGCCCGCGAGGTCCTCGAGGAAGTGCTCCACGGGCCGCATGCGAGGTGCGACGACGTCGGCGAGCACGCCCTGGTCCTGGCGCCCGTTGCCCGCGAGGACCTTCACGCGCTGCGCCGACGCCCGCTGCAGCACCAGGCCCCGCGCGCGGGCGGCGTCGGTGAAGGTGCGCACGGCGTCGCGGTCGGCACCCTCGGCGAGCACGACCTTGTCGACCTCCAGCGCCGGGTCGCCGAGCGCCTCGAGCACGGGCTTGCGCCCGTAGACCGTCACGAAGGCGTCCTTCGGTGAGACGGGGCGTGAACGCGATGAGGGCGACATCACGACCAGCCTGGCAGACGCCCCGACCCCCGGCCGCGGCTGCGGCGCTGTGCGACGATCGCGCCCATGCCGGACCGCCTGTCGGCGCTGGACGCCTCCTTCCTCTACATGGATCAACCGACGACGCCGATGCACGTCGGGAGCGTGTCCATCTTCCGCAAGCCACGGTCCGGGTTCGACTACGACGGCCTCGTCGAGCTCATCTCGAGCCGGATCGGGCTGGTGCCGCGCTACCGGCAGAAGATCCGCGAGGTCCCCGGCCGCATGGCCCGGCCGGTGTGGATCGACGACACGGACTTCGACGTCACCTACCACGTGCGGCGCTCCGCGCTGCCGCCTCCGGGCACCGACCGGGCGCTGTGCGACCTGGTCGCCCGCCTGATGTCGCGCCCGCTCGACCACACCCGGCCGTTGTGGGAGATGTACCTCGTCGACGGGCTGTCGGGGGGCCGGGTGGCGCTCGTGACCAAGACCCACCAGGCCATGGTCGACGGGGTCGCGTCGATCGACATCGGCCAGGTCGTGCTGGACGACACCGCGACCGGCCGCCCGACCCCCGAGGACGAGTGGGTCGCCCGGCGCGAGCCGTCCCCGTGGCGGCTGATCTACGACGCGATGAGCGAGAACGTCTCGCGCCCCGGCAACGCCGTCGAGGCGGCCCGGGACGCGGTGCGGGACGCGGCGGACACCGTCACCAAGGTCGCGGGCGTCGCCGGGGGCTTGTTCTCGGCGGTGCGGACGGCGGTGCGCCCGGCACCCGTCAGCCCCCTCAACGTCCCGATCTCCACCCAGCGTCGCTTCTCGATGACCCGCACGGACCTCGAGGACTACCGCGCGGTGCGCCGCGCCCACGGCGGCACGATCAACGACGTCGTGCTGGCCGTCATCTCGGGAGCGCTGCGCAACTGGCTGCTCTCCCGCGGGGCGACGGTGTCGCCGACGACGACGATGCGCGCGATGGTGCCCCTGTCGGTGCGCGGGGACGCCGAGACCACGGGGTCGATCGCCGGGGCCGGGCTGCTCGGCAACCAGATCGCGTCGTTCCTCGTCGACCTGCCCGTCGGGGAACCGAACGCGGTGCTGCGGATGCACCACGTGGCGCACGCGATGCGGGAGCACCGCGAGTCGGGGCAGTCGGTCGGGGCGAACGCGCTGGTCCGCGTCGGCGGGTTCGCGCCGCCGACGCTGCACGCGCTGGGCGCGCGGGCCGCCAACGGCGTCGCGCGGCGGCTGTTCAACCTCGTCGTCTCCAACGTCCCGGGTCCGCAGCACGCGCTGTACGCGGCGGGGGCGCGGATGCTCGAGATGTACCCGGTGGTGCCGCTCGCGAAGGGGCAGTCCCTGGCGGTGGGGCTGACGTCGTACGACGGCGGGGTGTTCTACGGCTTCAACGCCGACCGCGACTCGATGGCCGACGTCGACGAGCTGGGCGAGCTGGTCACCGAGTCGCTGGCCGAGCTGCGGGCGACGGTGCCGCGGTGAGGGGCCTGCGGTGAGCCTGGGCATCGTCCTCGGCACCGGCGGCCAGCTGGGCTACGCCTGGATGGTCGCCGCCCTGACGACCTGGGAGCAGGAGACCGGTCGCGACGCGCGCGAGGCGGACGTGCTGGTCGGGACGTCGGCGGGCTCGGTGGTGGCGGCGGCCCTGGCGAGCGGCGTGCCGGTGTCGGACATGCTCGCCCAGCTGCTCGACCCCCCGCCCGCACCGGCCCGGCCGAAGGGGGCACCGCAGTCGACGGCACGCCGCGGCCTGCCGCCGCTGCCGCGCGTCGGGCCCGGGTCGTTGCGGCTGCTGGGCGAGATCGCGCGCAACCCGCGCCGGTTCCCGCCGCTGGCGTTCGGGGCGGCGCTGCTGCCGACGGGACGTGGCGACACCACCGGACTGCGTCGGTGGGCCGCGAAGTGGGCGCGGGAGCAGTGGCCGGAGGCGCCGCAGGTGCGGATCGTGGCGATGGACTACGACAGCGGCGCCCGCGTGCCGTTCGGGCGGACCGGGGCGCCGCCCGCGTCGATGGCGGAGGCGGCGACGGCGTCGTGCGCGGTCCCGGGCTGGTTCTCGCCGGTGCGGATCGCGGGACGCCGCTACGTCGACGGCGGGGTGTGCTCGGCGACGTCCGCCGACCTCCTGCTCGACGCCGACCTGCCCCGCGTCGACGAGGCGCTCGTGCTCGTCCCCCTGGCCCGGACGGGGGCCGCGCCGGCGGTGTGGTCGAATCCCGTCGGGGCCACCGACGGCTGGCTGCGCGGGCTGATCGGCGGGCGTTCCTCCGGGGAGACCGAGCGGCTGCGGGCCGCCGGGATCGCGGTGACGGAGCACGCCCCCGACGAGGAGGACCGTGCCGTGACCGGCTGGAACGTGATGGACCCCCGCAAGCAGGCCGAGGTCGCGCAGGTCGCCCTGCGGACGACCGCGGCGCGGTGGGTGCGCGAGAGGACGGGGGAGCGGTGAGGATCTACGTGCCGGCCACGGTCGCCGGGCTGCGGCGCCTGCTCGAGGCCGAGCAGCTGCAGCCGCTGTCGGGCACGGCCTTCGCTCTCACCCCGCGCCTGCGGGAGGCCTACGCGTCCGGGGACGACGAGGAGCTCGAGTACGTCGCCATGAGCGAGGCCGCGCGGGCGTCGTTGCGGCTGCTCGCGACCGAGCTCGCCGAGGACCCGTCGGCGTCGCCCCGCCGGGCCGTGGTCAGCGCGGACGTCGACGACGTGACACTGCGCCCCGACCTCGACGACGCCGTCGTGCGCGTCGGGGGGCCGATCCCCATGGCGCGCCTCGCGGCCGTGCACCTCGACCTCGAGGAGGCCGGCGAGGCCGTGCGGGCCGCGGCGGCGGTGGTCGACGCGGCGGACCTGGGAGACCCGGACGCGGAGTTCACCCTCGGCGAGGCCGAGGACCACGAGCTCGCCTGGTACGGCGTGCAGGAGCTGCCGTTCGTGCTCGAGCTGCTTTGAGCGACCTCCGGGGTCATACCTGCGGGGGAGACGGGATCTGGTCCCTCGTGGCGATCCGCGGTGTCGGGGGTAGCTCCTACCGTTCCGGGACATGAGCAGCGCCGCGACGACCACCCGACCGACGCCCCGCGACGGTCGCCTCCGCGGCTTGGTCGGGCGTCGCGCGGCCTACGGTCTCGGGCTGGTGCCGGCGTCGGCCGGTGTCCTGGTGGCGCTCGCCGTCAGCGGCCCGGCCAAAGGGGTGGACGCCGCCCGCCGGCGCGGTGCCCCCTTCCAGTCCGACCGCGCTGGCGACCTCGACCGGGCGGGCGGTCTCGACCGTACCGGCCAGCGTGGCCGCGGCCGCTGCGGTGAGGGTCGGTGCGGACTCCGCCGGGCACGAGGCCCCGGAGCAGGGCGTGGAGCTGGTCGACCGAGCGGGTGCACTGGGCGTCGAGGTTGCCGCGCCACTCGTCGACCATCGCCAGCACTGTGGTCAGGCCTCCGGCGCGACCGGGTTGGCGTCTCGGAACAGCAGCGCGACGCTGGCGGCTGCGTCGATGACACGGTGGCTCGTGGCCGTAGATCAACTGCCTCTCGATCCCGGTAGCCGGACAAGTCGGCACTTCAGATCTGGGCGAACGCACCCGCGGTGTCGGGGGTGGGCGGTATCATCGAACACGTGTTCGATGATGGCTTCCAGGTGGTGCCGGCGGGGCTCGAGGAGCTGCCCGCCGGTGCCGGGCTGGCCGCTGTGCTCGAGCAGATCGACCCGATGCGGGTGTCGCCCCACGACACGGTGCGCCTGGTGACGGCCCAGCGGCGCCAGCTGGCCCATCAGCAGGCGTGCTTCCATCTCGCCGCCCGCGAGGCGTCGCTGGCCGACCCCTCGGAGCCCGGCGGGAGGGCCGAGATCGACGTCGAGGCGGCCGGTGACGAGCTGAGGGTGGTGCTGTCGGCGTCGCGCACGGCGGTCGCACGGATGCTCGACCTGGCCGAGGCCGCGGAGCGCCACCCGCGGCTCGGGGCGGCGTGGCGGGCGGGGCTGATCGACGAGCAGCGGGTGGCGATCCTGGTGCGCCAGACCTCGGGGCTCTCCGGCGAGCACGCCGCCGAGGTGATCGACGCGCTGGTCGACGAGGCGGGCGGGCTCACCCCGTCGCGGTTGATCGACCGGGCGCAGGCGCTCGCCAAGGCCCTCGACTCAGACTGGGCGGAGAACCTGTACCGCAAGCACCGCCGCCAGCGCCGGGTGCGGGCGCGCTGCACCGGGGCCGGCACGGTCAACCTCTCGGCGATGGACCTCCCCCTGCCCGGCGGGGTCGCGTTCACGCGCCGGGTCAATGCCCTCGCCGCCCGCGCCCAAGCCGCCGGTCGGACGGGACTCATCGAGACGATCCGTGCCGACGTCGTACTGGCGGTGTTCCACCCGGCCAACGCGGGCGCCACCGACGAGCAGATCGTCGCCGCGGTGCTGGCGGCGGCCCTGCCGGACGATCCCCAGCCCCGTCGCACCCCCGACCCCGCCCAGGCGCCGCCGGACGAGCCGGAGCGCGCCTCGCGGTCCGGGCGGCGGCCGACGCGGCAGTCGCGGTTCGAGCTGCGGGTCGGACTCGCGACGCTGCTGCAGATCGACGACCGCCCGGCCCGGCTGCCCGGCTGGGGCGTGATCCCGGCCGGTACGGCCCGCGAGCTCGCCGCCGCCTACTGCGACGCCGAGTGGAGGGTGGCGGTCACCGACGACACCGGGGCTCTGACCGCTGCCCTGATCACCCGCCACCGCCCGACGCACGCCACCACCACGCCGCCGGAGCCGCCCGTCGCGGGCGCGCCGAGGCCGGTGGTCGAGCTGCACGTGACCGAGGCGGCGCTCGACCGGTTGCACCCCGGTGATCACCCGGGCTGGGCGCCGCTGCTCACCGAACTGCAGCACCAGCTCGCCTGCTGGCGCACCGCCCGCGCCGAGGACCGGGCGGCGCGGGAATCCGAGGAGCGGGCCGCCCAGGAGCAGGCCGCCCAGGAGCAGGCCGCCCGGGAGGAGGCCGCCCAGGAGCAGGCCGCCCAGGAGCAGGCCGCCCAGGAGCAGGCGGCTCAACCGCGCCGAGCGCCGGCCGGCGGCCGCGAACCCCTCGACGAGTCCGGTTGGGCGCGCGTGGCCGCGCGGCGACGACGGCGCGCGCAGGAGGCCCTCGCCCGCTTCCCGTCGGCGGCGTTGCGGCGCTGGATCACGATGCGCGACCGCTCGTGCGTCTTCCCACCGTGCGGGGCCTCGGCGCTCGAGTCGGAGATCGACCACACCCGCTCGGTCCTCGAGCACGGACTCACGGTCGGGTCGAACCTCGGCCCCGCCTGCGGTCACGACCACGACCTGAAGGACCAGGGCTGGTTCCTCGAGCAGTTCCGCCCCGGGTGGTTCCGCTGGACCAGCCCCACGGGCCACACGTACGACCGACCACCCCGGCCGGTGATCGAGGACCTCCCCGCGCCCCGGCCGTTCACCGTCTCCTCGAGCGCCGAGCCCCACCAGTTCGCGGGCGACGGCCCGATCTGGGAGAACGAGCCGTACCCGCCTCGTCGGCCGATCATCGGTCCGCGAGCCACGCCGCCGAGAGCGCCACACCTAGGAGGCCCGCCGCCGACGCGGCCGGCCCATTGCCGCCCGCCCCGGGCCGACGACCCGGACCCGCCGCCCTTCTAGCACTCAGTCGCCGAGGGGCGGCGACCACGACCACACCGTCGAGCTCCGCGGCCGGGGTGGTCGGGGTGGTCCCCAGCTGCGCCATCGTCGGTGCGACGGCTCCGCGGCTGCGTGCCGAGGTCGACTCGCGCAGCGACGACGGCGTGCCCGGGTCGCGGAGGCCGAGGAGCTGGTCGTGTGGCTGGCTGCCCCGACCCCGACGGCTCAGAGCTCGCGCGTCCACGTCCCCAGACGCCGGGCCACCGCGTACAGCTCGTCGATCTCGTCATCGGCCAGCACCGCGGGCAAGGCAGTGATCAGCCGGGGCAGGCCCGCCGGGGTCGCGACGAGCACGTCGCGCGGCGGCGACACCGTGGTCACCGACGCGGCGACGACGGCCAGGGCGCCCGTGGCGGGCGGGGGCGCCCCGGGATCGTCGCGGCGGGCGGCCCCGAGGAGGCGTCCGGAGCGCTCGGCCTCCGCCCGCATTCGGGGAACGTGGTCGACCGGCTCGCGGTCGACGGTCATCCGGTCGCCGTCGACGCGCACGGAGCGCCCGTGGTGGTGCTCGGTGGTGATCACGACCAGGCCCGGCGGGCCGAGCAGGACGTGGTCGAGGTCGCCCCGGCCCGGGCCGGTGGGCACCGCGTGCAGCACCCGCCAGGGCGGGCGACGAGGCCCGGCGCCGCCGGTCCCGCCGGCCGCCCCGGTCAGCTCGTGCAACGCCTCCGCGAGCCGCACCTCGCCCTCGGCGCCCGCCGGCCAGGGCCGCCCGCCCGCCCGCACGAGCTCGGAGCCGGACGTGGGCCCGGCGAGATCGACGTCGTCCGACGGTTCGGCGGAGATCGTCGGCAACCACCGGGCCAGCTCCGCCATCCCCGGCCGCGGGGCGTACCAGCGCTTGGCCCGCCAGTCCCACTGTGCGCCGGCGGCCTTGGCCTCGTCCTTCTCCCCGAACGGCACGTCCAGCCACGGCTGCTGCTCGCGCACCATGGCTCAGCCTGGCACGTCACGCCGGCATCCGGTCCGGTTGTGCCGGCATCCCCTTGCGCCACGCCGTGTACGACTGCATCCGCCCCGCGCGGGGCCGGAAGAGCCACGGCCAGGGGTGCACGACGGCGGGCCCGAGCTCCGCGGCGCGACGTCGGAACCCCGGCACCGGCGCGAAGGTCACGGCGAGGCGCCGCCCGGCGAGCTCGTCGGCCACCCGGCCCCGCCGGATCTCGACCGGGCGCCGGGTCGCGAGGTCGGCAAGGGTCTCGGTGAGGAAGACCAGCCGCTTGCCGGAGAGCATCAGCCGGCGCAGCAACGGCTCGTCGAAGCAGAACACCGCCGGCACGCCGGGGTGGGCGGCGAGGGCGGGGTCGGCGTCGCCCAGCGACTCCGCCGTGAGCCACACCGCGTCGACGTCGCCGTCCCCGGTCGGGAGCGCGGGCCCGGCCGTCACCGACGGATCGGGGTCCGCGCGCAGCAGCTCGGAGACCGGGACCCGGGTCGTGCGCTCGTCCGAGGGCCACGACGCCACCGGGCACGCGTCCCGCAGCGCGCACCCGCGGCACAGGGAGGGCGCCCGCTTCTGCACCTGCCAGCGCGAGAACGCGTAGGCCTTCCCGTTGCCGGCGCCGGTGGTCCACTGCCAGTTGAGGCGGTTGGCCGCCCGCGAACCGTCGAGGAGGTGGGTGAAGAACACCTCCTCGCCGTCGCGCCACCGCGCCCCGGCCCGCACGGTCCACTGGCTCGCCAGCCACATCCGCGTCTGGTTGACCAACCACCCGTCGGTGTGCAGCTCGCCGACCGTGGCGTCCATGCACGCCATGTCCCGGGGCCACGGCTCGTCCCAGGGCTCGGGCGGCGAGGGCGGCCGGGCCCGTAGTTCCTCGCGCAGCGCCGGCTGCCCGTCGCGGCCGAACCGCCCGTAGAGGTGGCGGGTGAACTCCTGCCAGGCCAGCTCGTCGCGGTACTTGCGGCGGTCGTTCGCGGGCGCGTCCGCGACGTGGTCCCACAGGGCGGTGAGGTCGACGAGCTGGTGGCGGATGTACGGCGACATCCGCGAGGCCCCGCGCCGCGACTCGGGCAGGACCTGGTTGCGACGCCCCGCGTAGCCGGTGACGTCGAGCGCGGCCAGGGCGGCGTCGGCGGCGGTCTGCCCGCCCCGGAACGACGGCGACGCGGCGGGCGTGTCACAGGCCAGGTCGGCGAGGTGCTCGCGGACGAACGCCACCGCGGCGTCGGGACCGGGCGCGGGGACGGGGAGCTCCATCCACCAGCGGTACCCGGTTGTGGGCAATCATGCGCGGGTGGACATCACCCACCTCCTCCGGGCCGCCCGCGACGACGGGCGCCGTCGCCTGCTCGGGATCGTCGGCGGCCCGGGCGCCGGGAAGTCCACGCTCGCGGCGTCGCTCGCCGGCCCGGAGGTCGCGGTGGTGGGCATGGACGGCTGGCACCTCGCCGGCTCCGTCCTCGACCGCCTGGGCCGCCGCGACCGCAAGGGCGCCCCCGACACCTTCGACGCCGCGGGCTACGTCGCCTTCCTCGACCGTGTGCGGTCGCGGCAGACGACCGTGTGGGCGCCCGAGTTCCGCCGCGAGATCGAGGAACCCGTCGCGGGGGCGCTGGAGGTCCCGCCCGACGCGCTCGTCGTCGTCACCGAGGGCAACTACCTGCTGCTCGACGAGCCGCCGTGGGACGGCATCCGCGCGCTGCTCGACGAGGCGTGGTTCGTGGCCCCCGACGAGGAGGTGCGCCGGGCACGGCTCGTCGCCCGCCACGAGCACCACGGCCGCAGCCATGCCGAGGCCGTCGCCCGTGCCGACGGCAGCGACGCGGCCAACGCGCGTCTCATCGCGGCGACGGCCCACCGGGCGGACGTCGTGATCCGGTGAGACCCGCGTCGTGCTCCCGCTGCCAGGTCGCGAGCAGCGTGCCGTAGCGCTCGAGCACCGCCGCGCGCATGTCCGGGTCGGTACGGGGCACGGGCTCGATGAAGACCTGGTCGAGGTCCGGGAACCGCGCGTGCAGCTCGTCGTCGAGCCGCACGCAGGCCCGTTCGAGGTCGGCCGCGGAGAGGGTGTCGACGAAGTCGACGCGGGCGCACAGCAGCACCGAGTCGGTGCCGGTGAGCATCGACTGCAGGTCGACCACGGTGTCGACCTCGGGCGCGTCGGCGAGGTGGTCGAACACCGCCCGCAGCACCCGCGGCTCGGCCGAGCGCCCGATGAGCAGGTTCTTGTTCGTGCGGCCCAGCGCGTAGGCGACGAACACCAGCAGCAGCCCGATGAGGATCGACGCGACGCCGTCCCACACCGACGACCCGGTCAGCTGGTGCAGGCCGACGCCGAGCGCCGCGAACACCAGCCCGACCAGCGCCGCGGAGTCCTCGAACAGCACGCTCTTGACCGTCGGGTCGTCGGACAGCCGCAGGTAGCGGTAGAGGGAGAGCCGCAGCTCGCGCTTCTCCCGCCACACCTGCCGCACCGCCTGCTGCCACGACGTGCCCTCGATGAGGAACGACAGCGCCAGCACGCCGTAGGCGACCCAGGCGTACTGCTCCTCCGCCGGGTCACGCGGCTGCTCGAGGATCGTCCGGATGCCCTCGATGATCGAGTAGGCGGCGCCGGTGACGAACACCGAGACCGCCGCGATCATCGCCCAGAAGAAGCGCTCCTTGCCGTAGCCGAAGGGGTGGCTGCGGTCGGGACGCCGGCCCGAGCGGCGCAGCGCGGTGAACAGGAAGACCTCGGTGGTGGTGTCGGCGACGGAGTGCGCGGCCTCCGCGAGCATCGCCGACGAGCCGGTGAGCAGCCCGGCGACCAGCTTGAGCACGCCGACCAGCACGTTCGACGCCAGCGCGAGCAGGACGGTGAGGGTGGACCCCCCGCCCTCGTCGTCGCTCACGTCTCCCACGCCGGCGTGCGCAGCGCCTCCAGGACCCGCCGGAGGGCCTCCAGACGGGCGGGGGACAGGCGGCCCGCCGCGACCTCCGCGTCGAGCGCGCACTCCGGGTCCGCCGGGGGCCCGAGGTGCCCGCACCCCCGCGGGCACTCCTCGATCGCGGCGGCCAGGTCGCCGAACGCCGCCACGACGTCGTCCGGCGCGATGTGGGCGAGGCCGAAGGACCGGATGCCGGGGGTGTCGATCACCCACCCGGAGAGATCGGGCAGCGCCAGCGCGACCGCCGACGTCGACGTGTGCCGCCCCTTCCCGACCCCGGAGACCTCGCCGACGGCCCGGTCGGCGTCCGGCACGAGCGCGTTGACCAGCGTCGACTTGCCGACCCCGGAGTGCCCGATGAGCGCCGACACCCGGCCGGCGACGACCTCGCGCAGCGCGGCCGGGTCCCGGTCGGCGCGGGTGACGACGACGGTCAGGTCGAGGGCGGCGTAGTTCGCGGCGAACCCGTCCGGGTCGGCGAGGTCGGCCTTCGTCAGGCACAGCACCGGCTCCAGGCCGCCCGCGTAGGCCGCCACGAGGGCACGGTCGACGAACCCGGTGCGCGGCGTCGGGTCCGCCAGCGCCGTGACGATCACCAGGTGCGAGGCGTTGGCGACGACCACCCGCTCGTAGGGGTCGGTGTCGTCGGCGGTGCGGCGCAGCACGCTCGTGCGCTCGGCGACGCGGACGATCCGGGCGAGGGCGTCCTCGCCGCCGGAGACGTCGCCGACGAGCCCCACCCGGTCGCCCACGACCACGGGCGTGCGCCCCAGCTCGCGGGCGCGCATGGCGACGACGCGGAGCTCCGGGTCCTCGTCGGGCGCGCACGTCCACCGTCCGCGGTCGACGCCGACGACCATCGCCTCCGTCGCGTCGGCGTGCTCGGGGCGGCGCTTGCTGCGGGGGCGTGTGCCCCGGCCGGGGCGCACCCGGACGTCGGACTCGTCGAGCCGCGAGGCCGAGCCCCGCCCGCCGCCCCGAGATCCGCTGGGTGTCACCCTCCCGGCCTCAGACCCCGACCCCGGCGCCCACGAGCTCCGGCCAGTCGGCGGCGAAGTCGGGGAGGGTCTTGGTGGTGGCGGCGACGTCGTCGATCGTCACGCCGGGCACGACGAGCCCGACGATCGCCCCGGCGGTGGCCATGCGGTGGTCGGCGTAGGCCCGCCAGGGCCGGGTGGGTGCCGTCAGCGGCCCCGGGGCGATCTCCAGCCCGTCCTCGGTCTCGGCGACGCGCGCGCCGACGGTGCCGAGCTCCGCGACGAGGGCGGCCAGCCGGTCGGTCTCGTGGCCGCGGATGTGGGCCACCCCGCGCAGCCGTGACGACGCCCCGTCGCGCGCGGCGAGGGCGGCGAGGGCGGCGACGGTGGGGGTGAGCTCGCTGACCTCGTGCAGGTCGACGTCCACTCCGTCGAGCCGGCCCGGCCCGCGGACCGTGAGGCCCTCGGCGCCGAGGGTGACCCGGGCACCGAACGCCTCCAGCACGCGGCGCACCACGCCCCCGGGCTGCAGGTCGCCCTCGGGCCACCCGGCGATCGTCACCTCGCCGGCCGTGGCCACGGCGGCGGCCAGGTAGACGGCGGCGCCCGAGAGGTCCGGCTCCACGTCGAGCACGGCCGGTGCGGTGACCGGGCCGGGGGCGACGTGCCAGCGGCTCGGGTGCTCGGTCACCGTCACCCCGGCGGCCCGCAGCATCGTCACGGTCATCGCGACGTGCGGCAGGGACGGGACGCCGCGCTCGCCGGCGTGGGTGACGGTGACCCCGCGCGCGTAGCGGGCGCCGGAGAGCAGCAGGCCGGAGACGAACTGGCTCGAGGCCGAGGCGTCGACGGTGACCTCGCCGCCGGCCGGGTGCGGACCGCCCGCGACGGTGAGCGGCAGCGCCTCGCCCGTGACCTCGACGCCCAGCCCGCGCAGACCCGCGACGATGCCGCCCATGGGCCGCTCGCGGGCCCGGGGGTCGCCGTCGAGCACGACGGGCCCGTCCGCGAGGGCCGCCAGCGGCGGGACGAAGCGCATGACGGTGCCGGCGAGGCCGCAGTCGACGTGCGCGGCCCGGAAGACGGGCGGAGCGGTGATCGCGATGTCGAGGGTGCCGGCGCGGCCCTCGGTGGTGGTGACGGTGGCGCCGAGCGCGTCCAGGGCGCCAGCCATGAGCGTCGTGTCCCGCGAGCGGGCGGCGCCGCGCACCGTGCGCGTGACCCCGTCGGTGCCCAGCGCGGCGAGCACCAGCGCCCGGTTGGTGACCGACTTCGATCCCGGCACCGACACCGTGCCGCGCACGGGCCCGTCCGCCGTCGGTGCCGCCCAGGGCTGATCGCTCATGGGCCCATCCTCTCGCGGCCGACGGGTTGTCGGTGGCCGGTGCCAGGATGGAGGTATGTGCGGCCGCTACAGCCAGGCCAAGGACCCCGCCACCCTCGCCGAGGAGTTCGACGCCGTCGACGCCACCGACGGCGCGTGGCCCGGTCCCGAGTACAACGTCGCGCCCACCACCACGGTGGTCGGCGTGGTCGACCGGCACCCGCGGGACGCGGCCGGCAAGGCCGACCCCCAGCGGCTGGAGCGCAGCCTGCGCGCGATGCGGTGGGGTCTCGTGCCGGGGTGGGCCGACGACCCGAAGATCGGCAACCGCATGATCAACGCGCGGTCCGACTCGCTGACCAGCAAGCCCGCCTTCCGTCGCGCGGTGAAGGGTCGCCGCTGCCTGCTCCCGGCCGACGGCTGGTTCGAGTGGCAGCGCGACGGGCCCGGCGGCCGCAAGGTCCCGTACTTCATCACCCTCCCGGGCGGGAGGTCGCTCGCCTTCGCCGGCCTGTGGGAGACCTGGCGGGCCAAGGACGCGCCGAAGGGCACCGCGCCGCTGATCAGCACCACCGTCGTCACCATCGACGCCGCGGGCCCGCTCACCGAGATCCACCACCGGATGCCGCTCGTGCTCCCCGCCGAGCGCTGGCCGGACTGGCTCGACCCGGACAACGACGACCCGACCGACCTCCTCGAGCCGCCCCCGGTGGAGCTGTTGACGTCCTTCGAGCTGCGCCAGGTCTCCACCAAGGTCAACAACGTGCAGAACCACGGGCCCGAGCTGATCGAGGAGAGCCACGAGGAGCCCGAGCAGGCGGGGCTCGACCTCGACCTCCACACCGACACCGACGCCGACGTGCCGGCCACGCAGTGATCGTCACCGCCGAGGAGTTCGAGGTCCCGACGCCGCACGGGCCCGCCCGGGTCGTCCTCGAGACGCCGGGCCTGTGCTTCGGGCTCCTGGTCCTCGGCCACGGCGCGGGCGGCGGCATCCAGGCGCCGGACATGGTCGCGGCCCAGGAGGCGGCCGGGCTCCTCGCGGTCGCCCGTGTCCTGCAGCCCTACCGCGTGGCGCACCGGAAGGCGCCGCCGCCGGCCGCGCAGCTCGACGAGGCCTGGGCGAGCGTGCTCGCGGCGCTGACCGAGCGGTTCCCGGACACCCCGCAGGTCCACGGCGGGCGGTCATCGGGCGCGCGCGTCGCGTGCCGGGGTGCGCTCGTGGCCGAGCCGACCCCGATCGGCGTGCTGACGCTGGCGTTCCCGCTCCTGGCCCCGGCACGCCGGGACGGCACGCGCCCCGACCGCGGCCCGGAGATCGACGCCGTCGACGACGCCGGCATCCCGGTGCTCGCCGTGTCGGGCGACCGCGACCGCTTCGGTGTCCCGTCGCCGGGCAAGCACCGCGAGGTCGTGACGCTGCGGGGCGACCACTCGCTCAAGGCCAAGGGGCCGATCCGCGCGGCCGTCGGCCCCTGGCTGGACACGCTGTTCCCCGGGCGCCGCGACCTGCCCGGCCCCGTCGAGTGAGCGTCAGGCCGGGGCGAACGCCCGGGTCGCCACGGCGTGCAGGGCCGCCCGTCGACGCTCGTGGTCGGCGGCGGGGTCGTCGGGCGCGGCCGTGAACACCGTCGCGGCGGGCGACCACGACATCGACAGCGCGATCACCATCGAGTACACGTCGCGCGGCTCGAGGGCGGGGTCGACGAGCCCGTCGGACTGGGCGGCGCGAATGGCGGCGAGCTTGGCGTCGACGTCGGGCGCGACGCTGGTCAGCAGGTCGCCGGTCGGGACCCGTTCCAGGCGCGCCCACGTCGCGAGCAGGATCACCGACGGTCGCTCGAGGTAGGCGTCGTAGAGGCGCACCGCGTAGCCCGGGAGGTCGGTCGCGTCGAGCGGCACGAGGTCGACGATCAGCGCGAGGTGCTCGGCGAACACCGCGTCGAACAGGCCGTCCTTGGACGAGAACCACGCGTAGATCTGCGCCTTGTTGGCCTCCGCGGCCTCGGCGATGCGGTCGACGCGCGCGCCCGCGATGCCGTACCGCGAGAACTCCGCGGTCGCGGCGTCGAGCAGGCGGCGACGGGTCGCCGCACCGTCCTTGGGCACGGCGACGAGAGTAACCAACTGGTCAGTTGGGTGCTACGTTGGGAAGTAACCAAACGGTTGGTCACGATGGGGAGGACTGCTCATGCACCAGGTCACCGGATGGGCCGCCGCGACCCCGGGTGCCGTCCCGCAGCCGTGGACGTTCGACCGGCGCGACCCGCGCCCGCACGACGTCGTCGTCCGCGTCACCCACTGCGGCGTCTGCGCGAGCGACCGGCACGCCCTCGCCGGCCGCGATCCCGCCGCGTTCCCGCTGGTCGCGGGCCACGAGATGACGGGCGTGGTGGAGGCCCTCGGCGGCGCCGTGGACGACCTCGCCGTCGGCGACCGCGTCGCCGTCGGCAACATCGTCGACTCGTGCCGCACCTGCGCGGCGTGTCGCGCGGGCCGAGAGAACGACTGCGAGGCGTTCCCGACCCTGACCTACGGCGGCGAGGACCGCGTCTCGGGCGGCATCACCCAGGGCGGCTTCTCCACCGGGATCGTCGTCGACCGGTACTTCGTGTACGCCCTGCCCGCCGGCCTGGACCCGGCGGGCGCGGCGCCCCTGCTGTGCGCGGGGATCACCACCTGGTCGCCCCTGCGCCGCTTCGGCGCCGGGCCGGGCACGACGGTCGGCGTGGTCGGCGTCGGCGGGCTCGGGCACGTCGCGATCAAGTTCGCCCACGCGCTGGGCGCCGAGACGGTGGCGCTGACCACGAGCGAGGACAAGGCCGACGCCGCGAAGGCCCTGGGTGCCGACGACGTCGTCCTCACCCGTGACCCCGAGGCGCTCGCCCATCACGCCCGTCGTTTCGACCTGCTCCTGGACACCACCGGCCACCCGCTCGACCTCGCGCCCTACCTGCGCGCCCTCGCCGTCGACGGCACCTACGTGCTCGCCGGCATCCCGCCGGCCGGTCTGCAGATCGACCCGATGAGCCTGGTCGTCGGCGAGAAGCGGATCGCGGGCACCGGCAGCGGCGGCGTGCCCGCCACCCGGGAGATGCTCGACGTCGCCGCCGAGCACGGCATCGTCGCCGACGTCGAGGTCCTCGGGCCCGACCGGCTCGGCGAGGCCCTCGACCGGCTCGGACGCGGCGACGTGCGGTTCCGGTTCGTGGTGGAGATGGCTAGCTGATCGCCCGCAGGTAGCGCTCCCCGGTCACCCGGAGCTGGTCCACCAGCTCCGGCGGGCCCTCGACCCGGAAGTCCAGGTCGAGCATGCCGACGTAGGCGGCGATCGTCGCGACGCTGTCCGCGCCCGTCACGAGCACGCAGCTCCGCGCGTCGCGGGGCTCGACCACACCCACCGCGGGGTTGATGCGCGCGAGCACCTCGGACGCCGGAGCCGCGACCACGACGCGCGCGTGCACCGACCACCCCGCGGCGGCCACCTCGCGCAGCACCAGGTCGGTGAGGTCCTCGGGCGGGTCGACGGGCGTGAAGCGCGGCCCGCCCGGCGTCCGCAGCGCCAGGCCGTCGGCCCGCAGGACCGTCCAGCGGCCGGGGTGGGGCTCCCGCACCACCACGTACCAGCGCCGTTCCCAGCTGACGAGCCGGTAGGGCTCGAGCAGGCGGCTCGGACCGTCGTCGCCGGCGACCCGGAGCGACGACGAGTCCCGGATCGCCTCGGCGACCGTCCGGAGCAGCGCGGGGTCCACCTCGGGGTCGGGCGCGTCGGACCCGGTGTTCTCGGGGCCGCGCGCGGTCGCCTCGGTGAGCGCGGCGACGGTGCGTCGCAGGCGATGCGGCAGCACGCGGTCGAGCTTCGCGAGCGCGCGCTCCCCGGCCTCGCGGGTGCCGGCCGGCCCGCTGCCGGCGCGCAGCCCGAGGGCGACGGCCACCGCCTCGTCGTCGTCGAGCAGCAACGGCGGCAGGGCGGCGCCGACCCCGAGCCGGTACCGGCCGGCCCGCCCGGTCTCCGCGTCGACCGGATAACCGAGCTCGCGCAGGCGGGCGACGTCGTGGCGGATCGTCCGGACGCTGACGCCGAGGCGCTCGGCGAGCTCGGGGCCCGGCCAGTCGGGCCGCGACTGCAGCAGCGAGAGCAGGGCCAGCATCCGGGCGGAGGTGTCGCGCATTCCCGGGATTCTGCTCGGGAACGAGGAAGGAAACGTGCCTGGTTGGTTCCTATCGTTCTCTCATGAGCAGCGCAGAGATCACCCCCTTCACCGTCGACGTCCCCCAGGCCGACCTCGACGACCTCGCCGACCGGCTCGCGCGGACCCGGCTCCCGCGTCCCGCCCCGGGTGACGACTGGGACTACGGCACGCCGAACCACTACCTCGCCGCGATGGTCGAGCAGTGGCGCACGACCTTCGACTGGCGCGCCCAGGAGGAGCGGATGAACGCCGTGCCGAACTTCCTGACCGAGATCGACGGGCAGACGATCCACTTCGTCCACGTTCCGTCGGCCGAGGCGGACGCGACGCCGCTGCTCCTGCTGCACACCTACCCGGGCTCGTTCGCCGAGTTCCTCGACGTGATCGGCCCGCTCACCGACCCCGTCGCCCACGGCGGGCGGGCCGAGGACGCCTTCTCCGTCGTCGTCCCGTCGATGCCGGGCTTCGGGTTCTCGACGCCCGTGGCCGACCGCGGCTGGACGATGGCCCGCGTCGCCCGCACCTACGACACCCTCATGCGCCGGCTCGGCTACGAGACCTACGGCGCCCACGGCAGCGACGGTGGCGCGCTCGTCGCCCGCGAGCTCGGCCTGCTCGACCCGCCCGGGTTCCTCGGCCTGCACGTCCTGCAGCTGTTCAGCTTCCCGTCGGGCGACCCCTCGGAGTTCGAGCGCCTCGAGCCGTCGGACCACGCCGGCCTCGAGCACATGCAGTGGTTCCAGGCGGTCGGCGGCTACAACCAGATGAACGGCTCGCGCCCGCAGACCGTGGCCGTGGGCCTCGCCGACTCCCCGGTCGGCCAGCTGGCCTACAACGAGCTCTTCAACTCCTTCGGCAACGGCACCAGCCTCGTCACCGAGGAGCAGATCCTCACCCAGGTCTCGCTCTACTGGCTCACGAACACGGCGTCGACGGCCGTGCGCTACCACTTCGAGGAGGCGCACTCCGGCGTCGAGCCGCGGGTGAGCGCCGCGCGGACCGGGGTGCAGGTGTTCGCCGACGACTTCCAGACGATCAAGGTGTTCGCCGAGCGCGACAACACCGGCGTCGTGCACTGGAGCCGCCACGAGCGCGGCGGGCACTTCGCGGTGCTCGAGGTGCCCGAGGCGGTCGTCGCCGACCTGCGCGCCTTCTTCACGACGAACTGATCTCGGCCAGCGCGCCGCCCGTCGCGGCGAGGAGGTCGTCGGGGCCAGCTCCATCTGCAGCCCCCGGCGGCCGGCCGAGCAGAAGACGGTCCCGTGCTCGGCCACCGAGAGGTCGATCACGACGTCGAGCGCCTGCCGCGTGCCGAGCGGCGAGATGCCGCCGACGACGGAGCCGGTGAGCTTCTCCGCCCGGGCGGGGTCGGCCAAGACTGCCCGCTTGCCGCCGCGCGCGGCCGCGAGCGCCTTGAGGTCGAGCGTCCCCGCCACCGGCACCATCGCCAGCACCGGCGTCCCGTCCACCTCCGCGACCAGCGTCTTGAGGACCCGCTGCGGGTCGAGCCCCAGGGCGTCGGCGGCCTCGGTCCCGTAGGCGGCCTTCCCCGGCGCGGTGTACGGGTGGGTGGTGTACCGGATCCCGGCGTCGTCGAGGGCCACCAGGGCCGGGGTCGCCGCCGCCGCTCGTCGCACCGCCACGAACGGCGAGGGTAGGGGAATCGCGGACCCGGTCGCGGCGTTGACGCGGACATGCCAGCAGTGATGACGATGGCGGAGGCCCGCACCGCCACCGCGACGCCGTTCGACGGCGTGACGTCGTCCGCGGGTCCGGATGTCCTGCGTCCGGCGCGGGTAGTCTCCCCGGGATTCATCGACGTCCCGACCGCGCCCGTGGCGCGGCGCGAAGGGAGCCCCGTGGCCGACGCGGCGAGGGCTGTGACCACCAGCGAGACGCCCGACGAGAGCGCCGTCGACGTGGCGACCGAGACGCCCGAGGAGCGCGCGGCGCGCTTCGAGCGCGACGCCATGCCGATGGTCGACCAGCTCTACGGCGCGGCCCTGCGCATGACGCGCAACCCGGCCGACGCCGAGGACCTGGTGCAGGAGACGGTGCTCAAGGCGTACTCGTCGTTCGCCTCGTTCCGGCCCGGCACGAACCTCAAGGCGTGGCTGTACCGGATCCTCACCAACTCCTACATCAACACCTACCGCAAGCGGCAGCGCCAGCCCCAGCAGTCGCCCACCGAGGAGATCACCGACTGGCAGCTCGCCCAGGCCGGTGAGCACTCCAGCTCGGGCCTGCCGTCGGCCGAGGCCGAGGCGCTCGAGAACCTCCCCGACAACGACATCCGCGACGCGCTGTCGAACCTGCCGGACGACTTCCGCATGGCGGTCTACCTCGCCGACGTCGAGGGCTTCGCCTACAAGGAGATCGCCGAGATCATGGGCACCCCGATCGGCACCGTCATGTCGCGGCTGCACCGCGGGCGGCGCCAGCTGCGGGAGGCCCTCACCGACACCGCCCGCGACCGCGGCTTCATCCGCGACGGGCAGGCCCACGCGACCACCGGAGAGGGGTCGGGACGATGAGCTGCGGCGAACCCCACGAGACCGACTGCTCCGAGGTCCTCGCCGAGGTCTGGCTCCTGCTCGACCACGAGTGCGACGAGGCCCGCGACGCCCAGCTGCGCCGTCACCTCGACGAGTGCGGGCCCTGCCTGGCCCGCTACGGACTCGAGGAGAAGGTCAAGACGCTGCTGACCCGCAGCTGCAGCGGCGAGCACGCCCCGGCCGGGCTGCACCAGCGGCTGCGCGAGCAGATCCGCGCGACGGTGATGGAGCAGGCCGAGGTCACCGTGGAGCGGGGCCCCGCGGGCACGGTGGTCGAGGTCAACCAGACCCGCGTGGAGTCCTGGCGCACCTGAGCCGCACCACCCACGACGAAGGGCCCCTCCGCAGCGGCGGAGGGGCCCTTCGTACGTGGGGGGCAGGCGCTCAGGCGTGGGGGCGCTTGCCGTGGTTGCTGGCCTTCTTCTTGCGGTCCCGCTTCTGGCGCGCGCGCTTCGACATGCGTCCATCGTCGCATGTCGAGGGCCCGTGACCTCATCCATGGGTCGAGCTCCCGCTCCGCTCCGTCTCCCGCCCGGTGGTTGGATGATCGCCGTGGGGAACCGCGGCCGGCCGGTGTCGACGCTCTCGAACCTCCTGGCCGCCCACACCGCGCTCTCCGGGGCGGCGGCCGCCCACCTCCAGCGCGTGGTCGCCGAGTGGCAGCTCCTCGCGGACCTGTCGTTCGCCGACTTCCTGCTCTGGGTCCGGTCCGGGGACGGCTTCCTGTGCGTCGCGCAGTGCCGCCCGACGACGACGGCGACCGCCCATCCCGAGGACATGGTCGGCGCGCGGGCGTCGACGAGCCAGCATCCGCAGCTCGACCGCGCGTTCGGCGACGCGACCCTGCGCCGTGAGGACCAGCCGCGCTGGCACCGCGGGCGGTCGGTGCGCCGCGAGGTCGTGCCGGTGCGCGAGCCCTCCTCCGGGGACGTGGTGGCGGTCCTGGGCCGCGACACCAACCTCGCCGCCCCGCGGGTGCCCAGCACGCTCGAGATCTCCTACCTGGCCGTCGCGACCGACCTGTGCCAGATGGTCGCCGACGGCACGTTCCCGACCGCCGAGGGGCGCGACGAGGGCCGTTCGTCGCCCCGGGTGGGCGACGGGCTGGTGCGGATCAGCTCGACGGGCCGCGTGCTCTACGCCAGCCCGAACGCCGCCTCGGCGTTCCACCGCCTCGGGTGGAGCGAGGAGCTCGTCGGGGAGGACCTGGCCACGGTCGTCCGGGAGGTCGCCGACGACGCCTTCGAGGGCGCCGAGGCGGCCGAGCACGTGCGCGGTGCCCTGGCCGGCACCCCGTCGCAGCGGGCCGAGCTCGAGGGCCACGGCGCGACGGCGGTGCTGCGCGCGCTGCCGCTGCACCCGCGCGGCGTGCCCAGCGGTGCGCTGGTGCTCGCCCGCGACGTCACCGACGTCCGCCGCCGCGACCGCGCCCTGCTCAGCAAGGACGCCACGATCCGCGAGATCCACCACCGCGTGAAGAACAACCTCCAGACCGTGGCGGCCCTCCTGCGCCTGCAGGCCCGCCGCACGCAGCACGCGGAGGCCCAGGAGGCGCTCACCGAGTCGGTGCGGCGGGTGGCGTCGATCGCCCTGGTCCACGAGGCGCTGGCCGCGTCGGTGGACGAGAAGGTCGACATCGACGAGGTCCTCGACCGCGTCCTGCCGATGATGAACGACCTCGCCCGCCCCGGAGCCCGGGTGGCGATGCGCCGCGAGGGCGAGGTCGGCGTGCTGCCGGCGGTGATGGCGACCCCGCTCGTCATGGTCCTCACCGAGCTCGTCGCCAACGCCCTCGAGCACGGGTTCGCCGAGCGGGCGTCCGGCACGGTCGTCATCGGGGCGTCGCGGACCGCCGCCCAGCTCGAGGTGGAGGTCCGCGACGACGGCCGCGGGCTGCCGGAGACGTTCTCCCTCGAACGGGCCACGGGGCTGGGCCTGCAGATCGTGCGCACGCTCGTCGACTCCGAGCTCGACGGCACGCTGCGCATGCGTCCGGGCGACGAGGCCGGCACCCGGGCCGTCCTGCGGGTGCCGTTGCAGCACCGGGGGCGCTGATCTCGCCGGACACACGAAGGCCCCGGTGCCGTCTTCGGGGGACGGCCCGGGGCCTTCGTGAATCGCTCGGCCGGTCCGGCCGCGTGGGGAGCGAACGTCCGAGCAGGTGTCCCGGCGGCGGTGGGGGAGCAGTGCTGTGTCGCCGGGACGGGTGAGGTCGCCGGGGAGCTGGCGACCTCGGTCGTGATCAGAATCCGGTGTGCACCTCGGGCCGCACGCCGTGGCGCTTGAGGGCGCGGCGCTCGTCCTCGCTCGCACCGCCCCAGACGCCGGCGTCCTGGCCCGACTCGAGCGCCCACGTGAGGCACTCGGTCATCGCCGGGCAGCGACGGCACACGCTTTTCGCACGCGCGATCTGGGAGAGCGCGGGGCCACTCGTGCCGACGGGGAAGAACAGTTCCGGGTCTTCGTCGCGGCAAGCAGCGTCGTTCCGCCAGTCCATCGTTCTGAGCTCCTCGGTGGGTGCGCCTCGGGGAGCGCACCGGTCGTGGTCGTGGTCGTCTCGACCGTGTCGCGGGACCCTCGGTGGGCCCGTGACCTGCCAATGGAGATCCGGCGACACTCGCTGTCTCCCGATCTCCCGCCCGCCGCTCGCATTTCCGAACGACGGACCCGACCGGTCCGGACTCACCACCCGTGGGGGCCGTGCGTCCTTCCCGGCTTTCGCGGGGGATGCGACTCAATCTGCAGGACGTGACCAACGAGATCGAGTGCCAAGCGGCTCGACGGGCGAACTCGGTCGGTGAGTGGAATGGCGCGGACGGTCATGACCGCTCGGCTGCGACGAGCGACGATTCCCGCACGACGAACCGTCCACCCGTCCGGGGTCCCGCGACGAGCGGCGGCAGGTGGACTCGATTCAGAAGGCCGGCGACCGCCCGTCGGCTTCACGCCCGCTTCACAACGGGCGCTACACGACCACGCGCAGGGCCTCGGGAACCGCCACGAACTCGACATCGCTGCGCTGACCGAGGTGGTCACCGTCGACCTGGAGGTTGACGGGATCGGCGCTCGTGATCCGGATCGCGGGCACGTCGTCGCGCCGCACGACCGACTTCAGCCCGGCGGCCCCGTCGCGACTGAGGATCTGGTTGATCAGCCGCAGCACCGTCGGCAGCCCGACCGACTTCAGCGCGAAGAGACCGAGGCCGGAGTCGAAGGAGCAGCCGGGGTTGGTGCGCACCGGCCGGGACCCCAGGTAGGTCCAGGGGTCGGTGTTGGACACGATCGCGAGCCGCACGCCGGGGACCGGTTCCTCGCCCGCGATCTCGACGGTGAGGTCCGGCGGGTCGAGGCGGGTGCGCGTCCACCGGCGGATCGAGGTGGCGACGTAGCGGCTCGGTGTCGCGTCCCGGCCGCGCCCGCGGGCCCGCTCCATCGACGCGATGACGTCGGCGTCCCAGCCGAGCCCCGCGTTGAAGCTGAACCACCGCTCGTCGGCGCGCCCGAGCCCGACGGTGCGGGACCGCCCCTCGGCGATGGCGCCGAGCAGCGTGTGGGTGGCCTCGAGCGGCTCGCGGGGCACGCCCAGGGCGCGTGCGAACACGTTGGCCGAGCCGCCGGGCACCACGCCGAGCGCCGGGACGCCCTCGCCCGGACCGTCGGCCAGCAGGCCGTTCAGCGCCTCGTTCACCGTGCCGTCGCCGCCGAGCACGATGACGAGGTCGACGGCCTCCGAGCGGGCGCGGGCGGCGAGCTCCGCCGCGTGGCCCCGGTAGCGGGTCGCGACGACGTCCAGCTTGATCTCGCTGGCGAGCGCGTGCGCGATGACGTCCTGACCGGCCGCCGTCGTCGTGGTGGCCGAGGGGTTGGCCACGAGCAGCGCACGCACGGCGCTCACCGTAGACGCCGCGCCCCCTCCGTTCGGGGGGTGTGGTCCCGGGATGTCGCCCATCTCTCGGGCATACCTACGCTGACGGGGTGACCGCCCCACCCCGATCCGTCCGTCTGGCGGCCGTCGGGGTGCTCGCCGAGGCCGCCGTCGGCGGCGTCGTCGCGGTGCTCCTGGCCACCGGCGGGGTGGGCTTCGCGGTGTGGGGCTTCGTCCTCCTCCTCGCGCTCGGCCTCGCGGTGGTCGCGGTGCTGCTGCTGCGCGGCGAGCGGGGCGCCCGCGGGCCGGCGCTGGTCGCCCAGCTGCTCACCGCCGGCTGCGCCTTCTACGCCGCCGTGCCCTCCGAGCGCCCGGAGTGGGGCGTGCCGGTGATCGTCGCCGCGGCCGCGGTGCTCTACGGCCTCCTCTGCGCGCCCGCGCGCGCGTGGGCGGACAGGTGAGGGGGAGGGCCACGTGGCGATGAATGTGATGCACCGCAGGCTGTGCCGCTCCGACCGCTGGGCCGAGCGCATGCACGGCCAGGTGATGCCCTGGGCGCTGGCGGACCTGGATCTGGGCGGCGACGTCCTGGAGATCGGGCCGGGCTACGGCGTGACGACGCGGTGGCTGGTCGAGCGGACCGGGTCACTGACCGCCGTCGAGGTCGATCCGCGCCTCGCAACCGACCTGGACCGGCAGATGGCCGGCCGCGTCGAGGTCCACACCGCGGACGGCGCCCGGCTGCCGTTCCGCGACGCGAGCTTCGACGTCGTCGTGTGCTTCACCGTGCTCCACCACGTCCCCTCGCCCGCCCAGCAGGACCGGGTGTTCGCCGAGGCGGCGCGGGTGCTGCGCCCGGGCGGGGTGTTCGCGGGGTCCGACAGCGTGCGCAGCCTGCGGTTCCGGCTCCTGCACATCGGCGACACGATGGTGGTCGTCGACCCGGAGACCCTGCCCGACCGGCTGCGCGACGCCGGGTTCCTCGACGCCTCCGCCGACGCCGGCGAGCGGTCGTTCCGGTTCCGCGCCGGTCGCTAGAGGGCGTCGGTCAGCAGCCGGACGTAGGACGGGTGCGCCAGCTCGAGGGCGGGGAGCTCGTCGGCGCCGAACCAGGCCAGCCGCTCGTGCTCGTGCGGCGCGGCGTTGCGGAGCCCTCCGTCGAAGCGGGGGACGAGCCAGAGCGAGAGCTCGGCGCCGAGGTCGTCGTCGACGAGCCGCCGCCACGGCGCCCCGAGCTCGGCGTCGACGCCGAGCTCCTCGCGCAGCTCGCGCCGGGCCGCGCCGCGCGGTGACTCGCCCGGCTCCACCCGGCCGCCCGGCAGATCCCAGACGCCCGGGAAGGACGCCCGGTCGGCGCGCCGCAGGCCCAGGAGCACGCGCCCGCCGTCGACGAGGACGCCGGCGGCCATGGCGACCCGCGGGGCCGTGGCGGGTCCGGTGAGGGGGAACCGGGCCAGCACCTCGCGCCCGACGTCGTCGGTGACCGTCCACAGCACCTCGTGCACCGTCGATGTCGCGTCCAGGCGGCCGCCCCGCACCCGCGACCAGCACGTCGCCGGCGAGGGCGACGTGCGGGGGTGGGCGATCGTCGCGTGGAACGGGTGCCCGGCGAAGCCCTGCGGTGGCAGTAGCAGGCGGTCGCGGAGCGTCTCGAGGGCGGGGACGCCGTCCTCGACCATCGCGAACACCCCGCCGGCGCCGTCCTCGTCGGCCTCGACGCCCCCCAGCCGGACGGCGAACGGTGCCGTCTCCCGGGCCGCCTCCTCCAGACGCTCGAGCAGCAGCGCCTCGTCGACCGTCTCCTCCGGGTAGACGACGCTGACGTGGGCGGGGCAGATCCGCAGCATCGCCGGGTCCCAGTCGGCGCGGAGCGCGTCGACGGCGCGGGCGGCGTCGCCGTCGAGGTGGACCGTGACGTGGCGGCGGGCCATGGCCCTAGTGGCGGTCGGCGGGCGGGGGCGGGGCCTCGACGAGCCCGCCGGGCGCGTTGAGCAGGTCGATGCGCGGCACCCCGCGCTCGTGGCCCAGCACCGTCACCGACGCCGCGTCGAACGCGAACCCGACCCCGGCCGTCGGGGCGAGTCCCAGGTAGCGGGCGATGAGCACCCGCCCGGCGTGGCCGTGGCCCACCACCACGACGTCGCGCGCCGCGAGCTCCTGCTCGGCGTCGGCGAGGACGCGGTCGAGGCGCGCGGCCACCTCGGCGCCCGTTTCGCCGCCCGGGCTGGGGTGGGTCCACACCGTCCAGCCCGGCACGTCCTCGCGGATCTCGGGGGTCGTGCGGCCCTCGTAGGCGCCGTAGTCCCACTCGACGAGGTCCTCGCGGACCGCGGAGGGCTCGAGACCCGCCAGGTGTGCGGTGTCGGTGGCGCGCCGCCGGGGGCTGGTCCAGACCGCCGGCGGTGGGTTGCCGGTGCCGCGCAGCGTCTCCAGCAGGCGCCCGGCCGTCCGTGCCGCCTCCTGGCCCTTCCCGGTCAGCGGGAGATCGGTGCGGCTCGTGTGGCGCCCGTCGCGGGACCACTCGGTCTCGCCGTGTCGCAGGACGTAGATGCGCCCGATGGGGGTCTCGCTCACGGGTGCGTTCTACCCGGTCGGGCGCCTGGACACAGCCGGACACAGCGCCCGGACACAGCGACGCGCCCGCCCCCGGGGGTCGGGGACGGGCGCGTCGAGGCGTGCGTGCGGGGTCTCAGCCCTTCTTGGTCTCCCAGAAGATGTCCGAGATCTCCGCGATGTGGTCGAGCACCTGCTGGCCGCTCTTCGGGTCCATGGACGACTTGGCGCCGCCCTCACCGCCACCGGCGGCCTTGGTGGCCTTGTTGAACAGCTCGTGGAGCTGCGGGTACTTCTCGAAGTGCGGCGGCTTGAAGTAGTCGGTCCACAGCACCCACAGGTGGTGCTTGACGAGGTCCGCGCGCTCCTCCTTGATCTGGATGGCGCGGGCCCGGAAGGCCGGGTCCTCGTTGGCCTGGTACTTCTCCTGGATCGCCTTGACCGACTCGGCCTCGATCCGGGCCTGAGCGGGGTCGTAGACGCCGCAGGGGAGGTCGCAGTGCGCGGTGGCCTCCAGACGCGGGCGCAGGACGCTGGAGAGCAGTCCCATCTCGCCTCCCTCTTCCTCGTGAGGAATGGTGATCGTTCCGACGTCAGTCAACGTACCCCCGTGACGGGGCCCCGACACGTGGAGCGCGGCCGGTGAGGACCTCGCGGGAGCTGCTGATCACGCTGGTGGGACGCCTGCCGCGGCGTGTGCTCGTCCGCGGCGGCTCGATGGCACCGACGCTGCGCGACGGCGACGTCGTCCTGTACCGGCCCGGTGCAGGGGTGCGGGCCGGAGAGGTCGCCCTCGTGCGCTGGGCCTCGCGCCCGGAGCAGCTCTCGGTCAAGCGCGCGGCCCTGGCCTTCGACGACGGCTGGTTCGCCGTCGGCGACGACCCGGAGGCCTCCACCGACTCCCGCACCCTCGGTCCCGCCGAGGTGCTCGGGCCCGTCCGCTGGCGCCTGTGGCCGCGGCCGCGGCGGTTGCGGGCCCGGTAGGGGTGCGGACCGCGGGCGTCGCCAGGGTCCGCGCCGCGCCGGGGTGACCCCGGACGCAGACAGGACCCCGGCGGACGCGCGAGGATGGCCGACGACCGGGCGTCGGAGGACTCCAGGCCCGGGCCGCGCGCCCACCCGCGCCGACGGCCCGCCCGGCGCCCCGCCGACCGCGGGCGCCCCCACCGCCTCCCGCCCGGGTACCCGGACCGTGCCCCGCCGCGTCCCCCACCGCCCGCTTGGAGCCACCGTGAGCGAAGACGCCACCACGAACCAGCCCGCCCTCGACGGCCGCGACATCACCGACGAGGAGGTCTTCGAGTCCCACGAGGGCGGCAAGCTCTCCGTGACGCCCACCGTCGGCCTGGCCGGGCGCCGCGACCTCGCCATCGCCTACACGCCGGGCGTGGCCAAGGTCTGCCGCGCCATCGCCGACGACAAGGCGCTCACCGCGCGCTACACCTGGACCCACCGCCTGGTGGCCGTGGTCTCCGACGGCACGGCCGTCCTCGGGCTGGGCGACATCGGCCCGCGGGCGTCGCTGCCGGTGATGGAGGGCAAGTCGGCCCTGTTCAAGGCGTTCGCCGACCTGGACTCGATACCGCTGGTGCTCGAGACCACCGACGTCGACGAGATCGTCGAGACCCTCGTGCACCTGCGGCCGAGCTTCGGCGCGGTGAACCTCGAGGACATCGCCGCCCCCCGCTGCTTCGAGATCGAGCGCCGGCTGATCGACGCGCTCGACTGCCCGGTGATGCACGACGACCAGCACGGCACGGCGATCGTCGTGCTCGCCGCGCTGCGCAACGCCGCCCGCGTGCTCGACCGCGACCTCGCCTCGCTGAAGGTCGTCGTCAGCGGCGCCGGGGCGTCGGGCGTGGCCTGCGCGAAGATCCTGCTGTCGGCCGGGGCGAGCGACGTGGTCGTGCTGGACTCGCGCGGCGTCATCCACGCGGGCCGCGACGGCATGAACGTCGAGAAGATGGCGCTGGCCGAGCAGACGAACCCGCGCGGCGTGCGCGGCGACCTCGCCGCCGCCGTGGCCGGCGCGGACGTCTTCCTCGGCCTCTCGGGCTCGACCATCCCCGAGTCGGTGATCGCCTCGATGGCCGAGGGCGCCATCGTCTTCGCGCTGTCCAACCCCGACCCCGAGATCGACCCCGAGGTGGCGCGCAAGCACGCCGCGGTGGTCGCGACCGGGCGCAGCGACTACCCGAACCAGATCAACAACGTGCTCGCCTTCCCCGGCGTCTTCGCCGGGGCGCTCGACGCGGCGGCGCGGCGCATCACGGAGGCGATGAAGCTCGCCGCCGCCGACGCGATCGCGGACATCGCCGCCGGTGACGAGGAGTTCGGGGCCGACCACATCGTGCCGAGCGCCCTCGACCCGCGGGTCGCGCCCGCGGTGGCCGAGGCCGTCGCGCGGGCGGCTGCCGAGGAGGGCGTGGTGCGGCGCCACGTCGCGGAGGTCGCCGCCGAGGGGCACGGGCACTGAGGGGCAACTGAGGGGATGAGCTGAGCAGAGATCCCACGTCACCTCTGGTGGGCAATCCAGTTGTCCACCAGAGGTGTGGGTCGTCCTCGCGACGGGTACCAGGCGGTAACCCGCGGAGCCCCTCGTAACGGTGTCGCCCACCCGGCGGATCTCCTTTCACCCCGACGGACGTTGCGGAGCGTTCGCGGCGTGTCCCGGACCGCTCGTCCGCCGCGCGGCGTACGGTCGGTAGGCCGTCGAGCCGCAGGTGGGTGATCACCCAGCCCATCGGACGAGTGTCCAGGAAACCGCCGGCCGTTCGTCGTGGATGCTCTGCGCTTCGGCGCGACGACCGGTCGGTGACCTCAAGGTCGACCGTCCGTGTCGTGCAGGACAACGCGTCCGGGCCCACGGTCGCCGCGCGGGGTCCCTCCACAGGGTGATCCACCCGGACCCCCACCGGGTCTCCTTCGTTGCCTGAGACAGACGCGGAGGGTCCGTTCCACACGGGGCGGGGGGTACCGCGTGCGAGGGGAGCGCAGACGTGGGCAGTGCCGTGCCGGTGCCGGGCTCGCGGGGGTTCTCCGTCGTGCCTGGGACCGTCGTCCCCGGGGCCGTCCCCGGGCCGGCGGCGCGGCACCGTGCCGGGGCGCTCGCGGTCCTGCCCGTCGCCGACGGCGGGCCGGAGGGCGGCCCGGACGGTCGCCCGGTCCTGCCGCCCGGCCCGGCCCTGCGCCACGACGCGTACGGCCGCATCGTCGCCGTGCGGGAGGCGGTCGCCGAGCTCGTCGACCCCACCGGCGCCCTCGAGCCGTGCCGGATGCTCGGGCGCCCGCTCGGCGAGCTGCTCGCCGACATCGCGCCCGTCGACCCCGCCGCCGGCCCCGAGGGGCTGCTCGTCGCCCGGCTGCGGCGCGTGACGGGGGCGCCCCTGCCGGTGCAGATCGTGGCGTGGCCGGAGGCCGCGGGCGGGGCGGTGCTGGTCCTGGTGCCGCAGGCCCCGGCCCCCGAGCCGGCGCCGGTGTACGGCCCGACGGCCGCCGACGTCGAGCGCATCGCCGGCCTCGGGCACTGGGAGGTCGACCTCGCCACCGGGTCGGCGTGGCTCTCGCCGGTGCTCGCCGAGCTGCTCGGGCTCGACCACCGGCCCCAGCGCCGCGCAGAGGGCCTCCTCGCCGCGCTGCACCCGGCCGACCGCCGCGGGTTCGCCCGCCGCTGGTCCGCCCTCGTCGCCGACGGCACCCCGCTGGAGGCGGACGCGCGCCTCGGCGACGGCACCGGGCGGATCCTGCAGCTGCACGCCGCGCTGCGTCCCGACGGCACGGTGCTCGGCACCGCGTCCGACGTCACCGCCCGCCGCCAGGCCGAGGAGCGGCTGCGGGCCCTGACCCAGCGCTTCACCGACCTGCTCGCGGTCGCCCCGGTCGGGATCGCGCTGTTCGACGACGACGAGCGGCTGGTCAAGGCCAACCAGGCGCTGTGCCGGCTGCTCGGCCAGGGTCCGGAGGCGTTGCGCGGACGCCGCGCCGACGAGCTGCTTGACCTCGGCGCCGAGGCGGCGGCCGGGGCGGGCCCGGCGACCCCGCTGCTGGCCCGCCCGGCGGGCTCGGCGGGTTCGGTGAGCTGGTCGTGCACGCCGCGCGCGCTGCGGACCCGCGAGCGCGGCGCGGACGGTGCCGACGCCGGCGCGGTGTGGTGCGAGCTGCACGTCTCGGTGT
The DNA here is from genome assembly GCF_037400275.1 of Actinomycetospora aeridis. Lineage (NCBI taxonomy): Bacteria > Bacillati > Actinomycetota > Actinomycetes > Pseudonocardiales > Pseudonocardiaceae > Actinomycetospora > Actinomycetospora aeridis. The sequence goes on from NZ_JBBEGL010000001.1 coordinate 655,390, forward strand.
CGGTGCACGACGACGGCGGCGTCACCCACCTCGTCGTGTTCACCGACGTCACCGACGCCCGGCGCGTGGAGGCGAGCCTGCGCCACCAGGCCATGCACGACGAGCTCACCGGCCTGCCCAACCGCCGCGCGCTGTCCACGACCGTCTCGCGGCTGCTCGCGGGCCCGACGGCCCGGCGCACCGGCGTGCTGTTCTGCGACCTCGACAACTTCAAGCGCGTCAACGACTCGCTGGGTCACGACGCGGGCGACGAGCTGCTCGTCGAGCTGGCCGCCCGGCTGCGCGAGCGCCTGCCCGCCGGCTGCGCCGCCTCGCGCAGCGCCGGCGACGAGTTCGTCGTCGTCTGTGCGGACGTCGACCTGCACGGCGGCCTCGACGCCCTCTCGGCGACCGTGGCGGGCATCCTGCGCACCGCGATCCCGGTGCACGGGCAGCTCGTCCGGATCTCGGCGACCGTCGGCGCCGCCGTCGGCGCGACGATCGGCGCCGATGCCCTGCCCGACCCGTCCCGGCCCGACATCGACCCGACGGCCGACCCCGTCGAGCAGGTGCTGCGCCAGGAGCGGGCCACGGAGCTCGCGGGCCTCGAGCCCGCCCCGGGGCACCCGGGCACGGGCGACCTCATGCGCTTCGCCGACGCCGCGCTGTTCGAGGCCAAGAGCGGCGGCACCGGACGGTTCGCGCTGGCCGACGAGGCGATCATGAAGGGCGCCGACGAGGCGCTGCGCATGGAGACCCAGCTGCGCGAGGCGATGGTCAACGACGAGCTGGTGCTGCACTTCCAGCCCGTCGTGGGGCCCGACGGGCGGGTGCAGACCGCCGAGGCGCTGGTGCGCTGGCAGCACCCCGAGCAGGGGCTGCTCTTCCCCGACAAGTTCCTGCCCGTGGCCGAGGCGGCCGACCTCATGGGCGACCTCGACCGCTGGGTGCTGCGCACCGCGGTGCGCGAGGCGGCGGTGTGGCCGCCGTCCGGGCCCGACGGGGTGGCGCCGTCCGTCGCGGTCAACCTCGCGGGCCTGCTGCCCGGCGACCCCGACTTCCTCGACACCGTGCACGACGCCGTGTCCCGGGCCGGCCTGCCCTACGACCGCCTGGTGCTCGAGCTCGTCGAGACCTGCCTGGCCGACCTGCCGTCGACGACGCTGCGGGAGATGAACGAGCTCATCGCCGCCGGGGTGCGCTTCGCGGTCGACGACTTCGGCACCGGCTACTCGTCGCTGTCCCGGCTCACCGGCCTGCCGGCGCAGATCGTCAAGCTCGACCGCGGCTTCGTCCGCGGGGTGGCGACGGGGGAGTCCGACCGTGCCGTCGCCCGGGCCGTCGTGGACCTCACCGCCGCCATCGGCCAGATCTGCGTGGCCGAGGGCGTCGAGGACACCGACCAGTTCGCCGTGCTGCGCGACCTGGGCGTGCACGCCTACCAGGGCTGGCTGTTCGCCCGGGCGATGCCGGTCGAGGCGTTCACGCAGCTCCTGCGCCGCGGACCGCTCTCGCCGGAGGACCGCGCCGCGGGCTGATCGGTCGTGGCCTGAGACCGGGATCACATCACCCGGTGTCGCAGGCCCTTGATCGGTCGCGGCTGTCGGGGTGCCGCATTACATTCACGCCTCGACTCGGTGGCCCGATCCGTAGTGCCGCCGTCCGATCCCCGGGAGCCGTGGACGTGATCGAGTTCCGGGACGTGGGGAAGAGGTTCGCCGACGGCACGGTCGGCCTCGAGGAGCTGTCGCTGACGGCGCGCGAGGGCGAGATCACCGTGCTGGTCGGGCCGTCGGGCTGCGGCAAGACCACCTCGTTGCGCACCGTCAACCGCATGGTGGAGCCGACGTCGGGCTCGGTGCACCTCGACGGCCGCGACGTCGCGGCCGTCGACCCTCCCGAGCTGCGCCGCGGCATCGGCTATGTCATCCAGCAGGCGGGGCTCTTCCCCCACCGCCGGGTGATCGACAACGTGGCCACGGTCCCGGTGCTCCAGGGCCTGTCGCGGCAGGACGCCAGGAAGCGGGCCGCCGAGGTGCTCGAGCGCGTCGGTCTCTCCCCGCTCGCCCAGCGCTGGCCCGCCCAGCTCTCCGGCGGCCAGCAGCAGCGCGTCGGCGTCGCCCGGGCGCTCGCGGGTGACGCGCCGGTGCTGCTGATGGACGAGCCGTTCTCGGCGGTCGACCCCGTGGTGCGCGTCGAGCTGCAGGACGAGCTGCTGCGCCTGCAGTCCGAGCTCGGCAAGACGATCCTGTTCGTCACCCACGACATCGACGAGGCGATCCGCCTGGGCGACCGCGTGGCCGTGCTGCGGGTGGGCGGGCGCCTGGCCCAGTTCGCGCCGCCGGACGAGCTGCTCGCCGCCCCGGTGGACGAGTTCGTGTCCGGGTTCGTGGGACGCGACCGCGGCTACCGGCGTCTCGGGTTCGTGTCGGCCACCGCGCTGCGTCTGGTCGACCTGCCGACGCAGGCCGACGCCAACGGCTCGTCCGGCGTGCCGGGGGAGTGGACGGTGCTGCTCGACGGCAGCGAGCGGCCGTCGGCCTGGCTCGGGCCCGACGGCGCCCGCCACGACCTCGGGTCGCTGTACGTCACCGACGGTGCGGACGCCGCGTCCGACGGCGCGGGCACGCTGCGCGGCGCCCTCGACGCCGCGCTGAGCTCGCCGGCGGGACGCGGGGTGGCCGTCGACGGCGGGGGCCGCTACCGCGGCGGTGTCGACCCCGAGGACGTGCTGTCGCTGCTCGACCGGGCCGGGACCTCGTGAGGGCCTTCGGCTACGACCTCGACACGCTGGTGATCGCCCACGTCCTGCTGGCCCTGGTGCCGGTGGTGCTCGGGCTGCTGATCGCCCTGCCCCTGGGCTGGTGGGCCCACCGGTCGCCGGGCGCGCGCCGGGTGCTCGTGCCGCTGTCCGGGGCGCTCTACACGGTCCCGTCGCTGGCGCTCATCGTGTTCATCCCCGTGGTGCTCGGCACGCCGATCCTCAGCCCGGTCAACGTCGGGCTGACGCTGACGATCTACACGGTCGCGCTGCTCGTGCGCAGCGTCGCCGAGGCTCTCGACGCCGTGCCCGCCTCCGTCACCCTCGCGGCGCTCGCGGTCGGCTACCGGCCCGCCGGGCTGCTGCTCGGCGTGCAGCTCCCGCTGGCCGTCCCGGTGCTCACCGCCGGGCTGCGGGTGGCGTCGGTGTCGTCGTTCTCGCTGGTCACCGTCGGCGCCCTCGTCGGCATCGATTCCCTGGGCACGCTGATGACCGACGGCTTCCAGCAGGACTACACGGCGATGGTCGTCACCGGGATCGTCGGGTCGATCGTGCTCGCGTTCATCTTCGACGCGCTGTGGCTGGCCCTGGGGCGGGCGCTCACGCCCTGGTCGCGGGCCCGGGCGGGGGTGTAGACGGTGCTCGGACGGCTCGTCGCCTGGTTCTCCGACCCCTCACGGTGGAGCGGTTCCGCCGGCATCCCCGCCCGCGTGCTCGAGCACCTGGGCTACACGGCGCTGGCGGTCGTCATCGCGGCGGTCATCGCGCTGCCGATCGGTGCGGTCATCGGGCACACCCGCCGCGGTGGGCTCGCCGTCGTCGGCGTCGCCAACGGCCTGCGCGCGCTGCCGGAGCTCGGCGTGCTCGTGCTGTTCGTGCTGCTGCTCGGGCTCGGCCTGCTGCCGCCGACGCTGGCGCTCGTGCTGCTCGCGATCCCGCCGCTGCTCGCCGGCGCCTACTCCGGCGTCGCGGGCGCCGACCCGGGCGCCGTCGACGCCGCGCGGGGGATCGGCATGCGCGAGAGCCAGATCCTGCTGCAGGTCGAGGTGCCCGCCGCGGTCCCGCTGGTGCTCGCCGGGCTGCGGTTCGCGACGCTGCAGGTGATCGCCACCGCCACCATCGCCGCCTACGTGGGCCTCGGCGGCCTCGGGCGCTTCATCATCGACGGCTTCTCGGTGCGGGACTTCCCGCAGATGCTCGGCGGCGCGCTCGTCGTCGCCGTGCTCTCGATCGTCGTCGAGCTCGTCCTGCAGCTCCTCGGGCGGTTCGTGACGCCCGGCCCCGAACGTCTGGGGATGCGCCGCCACCCGGAGGGTCCGGCCGCCGAGTCGTTGCAGTCCGCGTCCACCCCGTCATCCGCAGAGAGGCACGACCGATGATCCGATCCACCCGCGCGCTGCTCCTGGCCGCGGTCGCCACCGTCGGCGTCCTCCTCGCCGGGTGCGGGGGCGGCGGCTCCGACCCGCTAGCCACCCAGCCCGCCGCGCCGTCCGCCCAGGGCACCGTGCGCATCGGCTCGGCGAACTTCACCGAGAACCGTCTCATCGCCGAGATCTACGCGACCGCCCTGGAGACCCGCGGCGTCGCCGTCGAGCGCAGCTTCGGCATCGGCAGCCGAGAGACCTACTACCCGGCCCTGCAGCGCGGCGAGATCGACCTCGTGCCCGACTACACGGGCAACCTGCTGCAGTTCCTCGACCCGCAGGCCACGGCCACGGCGTCCGACCAGGTCTACCAGCAGCTCACGACGAAGGTCGACCCGAACCTCCAGCTGCTGCAGCAGAGCGCCGCGGAGGACAAGGACGCCGTCGTCGTCACGCGCGCCTACGCGACGCAGAACAACCTGCGCTCGATCCAGGACCTCGCGCCGCTGTGCCCGACGGTCTCCTTCGGCGGCCCGCCGGAGTTCCAGCAGCGCTCGTACGGCGTCCCCGGCCTCCAGCGGAACTACAACTGCTCGTTCCGCGAGTTCCGCGCCCTCGACGCCGGCGGCCCGCTGACCGTCGCCGCCCTGCGCGACGGCACCGTCCAGGCCGCCGACCTGTTCACCACCGACGCCGCGATCCCCGAGAACGACTTCGTGGTGCTCGAGGACCCGCGCTCGAACTTCGCCGCGCAGAACGTCGTGCCGGTGGTCAACCGCGCGAAGTCGGGCGATCCCCGCGTCACCGACACCCTCAACCAGATCTCGGCCCGGATGGACACCGCGCAGCTCACGCAGCTCAACCAGCGCCTCGCCGGTCCGGACCGTCCCGACCCCGCCACCGTCGCCCGCGACTGGCTGAACTCGGCGGGCATCAACTAGCGCCCCGGTGCACGTCGATCACCCTGTGCGAGGGTGGTCGGCGTGCCCCGTCGCGTCCCCGTGGTGCTGGTCGCCGGCCACCTCGGCGCCGGCAAGTCGACCCTGGTCAACCACCTGCTGCGCCGCGCCGACGGCGTGCGGATCGGGGTCGTCGTCAACGACTTCGGGGCGATCGGGATCGACGCGATGCTCGTGGCCGGGCAGGCCAGCAGCGTGACGTCCCTGGCCGACGGGTGCCTGTGCTGCACCACCGACGCCAACGGCCTGGCGCGGCTGCTCGCCGAGCTGACGGCGCCGTCCGCCCGCCTCGACCTCGTCGTCGTGGAGGCCAGCGGCCTTGCCGAGCCCCGCGAGCTGGTGCGTCTGCTGCTCGACGCGATCGCCGGGGAGGCGCAGCACGCGGCCTACGGCGGGCTCGTGGTGGTGGTCGACGCGGTGGAGGGAGACGCGGCGGACGACGTGGTCCGCCTCGCCGACCTCGTGGTGCTCAACCAGGTCGACCGGGTCGACGACCCCGCCCCGCTGCTCGTGTCCCTGCGGGCGGCGGCCCCCGGCCCGGTGCTGCCGGTGGTGCGCGGCGCGGTGGACCCGGCGCTGCTCGTCGACCCGCCCGCCCGGCGCGGTCCGCCGCGATCGGGCCAGCTGTCGTTCGACGTGCTGCTGCGCGAGGACCTGGGCGAGGAGCACGCCCACGCCGCCTGGGACAGCGTCGCCGTGGCGCGGGACGCCCCGCTCGACCCGGCCCGCTTCGCGGCGTTCCTCGAGGCCGGGCCGGTCGGCGTGTTCCGCGCGAAGGGCGTGGTGCGCTTCCCGGGTGCCGCCCCGTTCGTCGTGCAGACGGTCGGGACGGCGATCCGGGTGCGCCCGGCGCCCCGCTCGGTCGACGTCGCCGGCGCCCGGCTGGTGTTCCTCGGCGCCGGGCTCGACGCGGCCGGCCTGGAATCGGCGATCGACGCCTGCGCGGTCGACCCCGACCCCGACCCCATCCGCCGTGAGCCGTCGCTGCTGCCGATCCTGCGCTACGAGGAGTCCGACCGCGTCGACGCCGTCTGAGCCTCTGCCTCAAGCCCCATTCGGAGCGAACGGGTATCTCGCTGCTTCTATGCGCGCGAACTCCCCGTTCGCTCGCCCGGCCTGGCCCGTCTCGAGTGCCGCTCGCCCGCCGTTCCGGCGAAGGGCGCCCCTCGCTCGTCGAGGCGAGCGAAGGTGCCCTTCGGTCAGAACCGGGCGCGCCTACTCGTCGTCCCTACTCGTCGTCGCTGTCGTCGCGGGCGAGGAAGGTCGCGAACCGGTCGGCGGCGCCGGCGTGCTCGGGATGGGCGTCGACGAAGGCGCGGAGGCGGTCGGCCAGCCACGCCAGGCTGACCTCCTCCTCGCCCCGCCGGTCCTCGAGCTCCTCGATCCCGCGATCCGTGAAGTACATCTAGTCCGCGAGAGCCTCGGCGATGAGCGCCTTCTGCTCCACCTCGTGCACCTTGGCCACGCCGGCCGCCGGGGCGGCCATCCGGCGCCGGGAGACGCGCTTGAGGTGGGGCAGGCGCCCGTTCATGCGCTCCGGGAGCCAGAGCCCGAGGAACGGCCAGGCCCCCTGGTTCGCCGGCTCCTCCTGCACCCAGCGGACGTCGCCCGCGTTCGGGTACCGGTCGAGGACGGCGGTGAGCTCCTCGGTCGCGAGCGGGTAGAGCTGCTCCATCCGCACGATCGCGGTGTCGTGGGTACGGCCCGCCTTCTCGCGCGCCGCGACCAGCTCGTAGTAGATCTTGCCGGCGCAGAGCAGCAGGCGCGTCACCCCGTCGGTCCCGCCGCCGGAGAAGGCGGGGTCGTCGAGGATCGGCCGGTAGCCGCCCGAGGTGAACTCCTCCACCGGGCTGACCGCGGCCTTGTTGCGCAGCATCGACTTCGGGGTGAAGACGACCAGCGGGCGGCGGACGCCGTCGGTGGCGTGGCGGCGCAGCAGGTGGAAGTAGTTCGCCGGGCTCGACGGCAGCGCGACCGTCATCGACCCCTCGGCGCACAGCTGCAGGAAGCGCTCGATGCGCCCCGAGGTGTGGTCGGGGCCCTGGCCCTCGTGGCCGTGCGGCAGCAGCAGCACCACGTCCGAGGTCTGGCCCCACTTGGCCTCACCGGACGAGATGAACTCGTCGATGATCGACTGGGCACCGTTGACGAAGTCGCCGAACTGCGCCTCCCACAGCACCAGCGCCTCGTGGTTGGCCACCGAGTAGCCGTACTCGAAGCCCACGGCCGCGAACTCCGAGAGCGCCGAGTCGTAGGGCATGAACTTGCCCTGGTCGGCGGTGAGGTTGCGCAGCGGCACGTACTCGGACGCGTCGTGCCGGTCGATGATCACCGAATGGCGCTGGACGAACGTCCCGCGGCGGGAGTCCTGGCCCGACAGCCGCACGAGCTTGCCGTCGATGAGCAGCGAGCCCCAGGCCAGCAGCTCGGCGTACGCCCAGTCGATGCCCTCCTCGGTGTCGGTCGCCGCGGCTTTGGCGCGACGGTCGAGGACGGGCTTGACGCGCGGGTGCACCGCGAAGCCCTCGGGCAGGTCGGTGTGCGCGCGGGCGATCCGCTGGATGACGTCGAGCGGCACCGCGGTCTGCAGCGAGTTCGGCACGGCCTGCTCGTACTCGACCGACGGGCTGGGCTCGGGGTCGGCCTTCTCGAGCTCGCGCACCTCGTTGAACACGTGCTCGAGCTGGCTGCCGTAGTCGCGCAGCGCGTGCTCGGCCTCGTCCAGCGAGATGTCGCCGCGCCCGATCAGCGACTCGGTGTAGGTCTTGCGCACCGAGCGCTTGGCGTCGATGACGTCGTACATCTCCGGCTGGGTCATCGAGGGGTCGTCGCCCTCGTTGTGGCCCCGGCGGCGGTAGCAGATCATGTCGATCACGACGTCGGAGTTCCAGCGCTCGCGGAACTCCACGGCCAGCCGCGCCACCCAGACGCAGGCCTCCGGGTCGTCGCCGTTCACGTGGAAGACCGGCGCGTCGATCATCTTCGCCACGTCGGTGCAGTAGTGCGTCGAGCGGGTGTGCTCGGGCGCGGTGGTGAAGCCGACCTGGTTGTTGACGATCACGTGCACGGTGCCGCCGGTGCGGTAGCCGCGCAGCAGCGCGAGGTTCAGCGTCTCGGCCACGACGCCCTGGCCGGCGAACGCGGCGTCGCCGTGCATCGCCACCGGCAGCACGGTGAAGCCCTCGGGGCCCTTGTCGAGCACGTCCTGCTTGGCCCGCACGATGCCCTGCATCACCGGGTCCACGGCCTCGAGGTGCGAGGGGTTCGACGTCAGCGACACCGTCGTCTCGCCGTCGCCGAACATCCGGAAGAACTTGCCCTCGGCGCCGAGGTGGTACTTCACGTCACCAGAGCCGTGCGCCTGGCCCGGGTCGAGGTTGCCCTCGAACTCGCGGAAGATCTGCGAGACCGGCTTCCCGACGATGTTGGCCAGCACGTTGAGGCGCCCGCGGTGGGGCATGCCGATGACGACCTCGTCCAGCTCGTGCGCGGCGGCCGTGTCGAGCACGGCGTCGAGCAGCGGGATGACCGTCTCGGCGCCCTCGAGCGAGAAGCGCTTCTGCCCCACGTACTTGGTCTGCAGGAACGCCTCGAACGCCTCGGCCGCGTTGAGCTTGGACAGGATGTACTTCTGCTCGGCGACCGGCACCTTCTCGTGCGGGCGCTCGATGCGCTCCTGCAGCCAGGCGCGCTTCTCCGGGTCGAGGATGTGCATGTACTCGATGCCGATGGTGCGGCAGTACGAGTCGCGCAGGACGCCGAGAACGTCGCGCAGCTTCATGCAGTTGCGCCCGCCGAAGCCGTCGACGGGGAACTCGCGGTCGAGGTCCCAGAGCGTCAGCCCGTGCGACGCGATGTCGAGGTCGGGGTGCTTGCGCTGCGGGTGCGACAGCGGGTCGGTGTCGGCCATGAGGTGGCCGCGCGTGCGGTACGCGTCGATCAGCTCGATGATCCGCGCGGTGCGGTCGATCTGCGACGACGGCAGGTCCTGGCGCCAGCGGATCGGCTCGTACGGGATCCGCAGCGACGCGAAGATGTCGTCGTAGAAGCCGTCCTCGCCGAGCACGAGGTGGTGGATCCGGCGCAGGAAGTCGCCGGACTCGGCGCCCTGGATGATCCGGTGGTCGTACGTGGACGTCAGCGTGATGATCTTGCTGATGCCCATGTCGGCGAGCTTCTCCTCGCTCGCCCCCTGGAACTCGGCGGGGTACTCCATGGCGCCGACGCCGACGATCGTGCCCTGGCCGACGGTGAGGCGGGGCACCGAGTGGTTGGTGCCGATGGTGCCCGGGTTCGTCAGCGAGATCGTGACACCGGCGAAGTCCTCGGCGGTCAGCGCGCCCTGGCGGGCCTTGCGCACGATGTCCTCGTAGGCCGCCCAGAACTGGGCGAAGCTCATGTTCTCGGTGCCCTTGAGGGCCACCACCACGAGCGAGCGCGAGCCGTCCTTGCCCGGCAGGTCCATCGCCAGGCCGAGGTTGACGTGACCCGGGTCGACGACGGCGGGCTTGCCCTTCTCGTCCTCGCCGAAGTGCCGGTTCATGTTCGGGAAGTCCGCGAGGGCGCGCACCATCGCGTAGCCCAGGAGGTGGGTGAACGACACCTTCCCGCCGCGCGTGCGCCGCAGGTGGTTGTTGATCACGATGCGGTTGTCGGCCAGCAGCTTCGCCGGCACCGCCCGCACGCTCGTCGCCGTCGGCAGCTGCAGCGACGCCGTCATGTTCTTGGCGATCGCGTTGGCCGCCCCGCGCAGCGGCCTGGTGGTCTCGACCGCGCCGTTGGACGCGCCGGGCTGCGCGGACTTCGCCGGGCTGGTGGTGCCCGCGGCCGGCTTGCTCGCCCCGTCGGCCTGCCCGGAGGCCGCCGAGGACGGGGTGCCGGTGGGGGCCTGCTGCTGCGGTGCGGCCGGCTGCTGCGGGGCCTGCTGCTGCGGCGCGGCCGGCTGCGGCTTCTCGGGAGCCTGCTCGGGGGTCTTCTCGGGAGCCTTCTCCGGGACCGGCTCGGCCGCCGGCTCCGGGGCCCGGCGCGCCTCGGCGGACTCGGCCGACAGCGGCGCGGTGCCGTTGGCGGCGTTGCCCGCGCTGGCGTGCGCACCGGCCTCGTCGGGAGCGGTGTCGGGGCTGTAGTCGGCAAAGAAGTCGTGCCACGCGGCGTCGACGGACTGGGGATCGGCCAGGTAGCGCTGGTACATCTCGTCGACCAGCCACTCGTTGGGTCCGAACTGGGCGGTCGGGCTACTACTCGACACGACTCGAAATCGCCTCAATCAGTCGTCGCGGTGGCCGTCGGAAGCGTGTCCAGATTAGCGCTTGACACTCCCCGGGGTCGGTGCCCTGTCGGCTACTGCACCGGTCCATGCGGTGGCTCGACACACGAACGGTGTCGCAGGGCCACCTCACGGCCACGCAGGGTGCGTCACCTCACGCGAAACGCGAGCGCAGGACCTCGTCGCCGTCGGCGTCGGTGACGACGAACCCGCCGGCCTGCTCGCGCAGCACCGAGGAGTTCAGCCGGCAGACCATCTCCGCCGCGCCCGTGCCCCGGAAGGCGCCCGCGGGCACGGGCCGCCCGGCCCGGTCGAGGACCGTGACCTCGTACCGCTGCCCCTCGGCGAACCCGGAGGCGGTGAGCACCACCTCGACGCCCCAGGTGTGGTCGATCGTGCCGGCGTCCGCGCGGACGCCCGGGTCGAGCGCCTGCACGGCGGCCGGCTCGACCGGGGGCTCGCCCGCCGCGCTCGCGGCGACGCCGATCCCGGCGCCGGCGAGCCCGATCACCGCCGCCGCGGCCACGGCGCCGAGCAGCGGGACACGCCGGCGCCGACGGGCGTCGAGCGGGGTCACGACGGCCTCCTCCGCGCGGACGCGCCCCAGGACGGCGGCGAAGTCGTCCGGCGCGGCCGTCGGGGTGGGAGCGGCGTCCGGGTCGACACTGGCCAGCGGCCCGGCCAGCGGGGCGATCTCGGCGAGCTCGGCACGGCACGCGGCGCACCCCTCGAGGTGCGCCTCGATCTCGGCCCGCTCGGCGTCGTCGAGGCCGCCGAGCGCGTGCGCGCCCAGCAGCTCGCGGAGGCGATCGTGGTCGCTGGGAGTGGTGGTCACAGCGGGACTCCCATGTCGTCCATGATGTGCCGCAGGTTCTTCAGGCCGTAGAACACCCTGCTGCGCAGCGTGCCGACGGGCACGTCCTGCTCCGCGGCGACCTCGGCGTAGGGCCGTCCGCGGACGTAGGTCTCGACGATGGCGCTGCGCTGGTCGTCGCCGAGGCGGGTGAGCGCCTCCTCGACGAACCACGACGTCACGAGGTCGTGGCTGAAGTCCGGCGCGCCCTCGGTCACCAGGGTCAGGTCGCCGGGCGCGGTCGGCGTCCCCGGCCGGCTGCGGTGGTGGCGGACGTGGTCCACGACCACGTGCTTCGCGATGGTGAACAGCCAGACGCGCAGGCTCGCGACGGCGGCGTCGTAGCGCTCGGCGTGGCGCCAGGCGCGTACGAACACCTCCTGGACCACGTCGGCCGCCGCCCCGGGGTCGCGCAGCTGGCGCAGCGCGAACCGTTCGAGCTCGCCGGCGTGGTCGCGGTAGGCCGCCTCGAGGTCCTCGACGCGGCGCAGGTTCACGGGCGCGCGCGCCGTGCCCGCAGCGTCGCTCACCCGTTCCCCCCTACGCGGCCTGGCGTTCGGAGCATTCTGGACGTCGGCGTGTGACCGTTCCGTGACGTGCCGCGGTGTCGGCACGACGGACACGGGGGCGGCGCGGGTCACGGTCGTGGGTACGGCGGGCACGCCGGATCCGTTCACGGACATTTCCGGCGAATCCGGTGAACGCGGCGGCGGAGGGCTCCGTAGAGACGGGCGATCCGGACATCCCGCCCACCAGGAGGCCCTCGTGCGCCGTGCACTCCCGAAGCTCGCCGCCCTCTCCGTCCTGACCGCCGGCGCGGTCCTGTTCAGCGGCGGCACCGCGCTGGCCGACACCCCGGTGGACGAGCCGGACAGCTTCACCAGCATGTTCACGGTCATGGCGACCCCCGACACCGTGATCGGGACCAACGGTCAGCCCGCGCCCGGCCAGCCCGGCGCCACCGGCACCTTCAACTACCGCATCAACAGCGACGAGGACGTCATCTGCTACGACCTCACGCTGAACGGCATCACCGGCGAGTACCAGAGCCCGGCGCGCACGGCGACGCACATCCACGAGGCCGCCGAGGGTGCCGCGGGCCCGCCGCGCATCGCGTTCCCGAACCCGGAGGGCGAGGGCGACACCCGCACGAGCTCCGGCTGTCTGCAGGGGCCGTTCACCACCGGGGTGATGGCGAACGGCCAGGACACCGGCACCGGCTTCACGGTGCGCCAGATCGAGGAGAACCCGTCGGCGTTCTTCGGTGACACCCACACCGCCGAGTACTCGGCCGGCGCCGTGCGCGGTCAGCTGATGGCCGTGCCGATGGGCGGCGTCGAGACCGGCGCCGGGGCGACCGAGGCCGGGTCGACCGACGCCGCGCCCGCCGCCCTCGGCGCCGGGGCCCTCGTGGCGGCGGCCGCCGCGGGAGCGTTCGCCCTGCGCCGGCGCGCCGGCCGTTCCTGACGATGCGTCTCGCGCTCGCGCTGGCCGGGCTCGTCCTGCTGCTCGCCGGTTGTGCCGGCGCGGCGCCGGACGGTCCCGGCCGCGCGGCCGCACCCCAGGCCGCGACCACCGAGCGGGTCGCGGCCGACGCGGTCGTCCCGGTGTCGGTCCGGGTGCCGGCCATCGGGGTCGACGAGCCGGAGGTCCTGTCGCTCGGCGTGGCGCCGGACGGCACCGCCGAGGTCCCGCAGGACTACGCGCGTGTCGGGTGGTTCGACCGGACGCTCTCGGCGCAGCGCGCCGGGGCGACGCCCGCGGACGTCCCCCTCCCCGCCGGCCGCGGGCCCACGGTGCTGCTCGGACACGTCGACTCGCGCAGGGGTCCCGCCGTCTTCTTCCGGCTCCGCGACCTGCGGCCCGGCGACGTCGTCGAGGTCGGCCGGTCCGACGGCTCGGTGGCGGGCTACGCGATCGAGCGCACCGAGCAGGTCGCCAAGGACACGTTCCCGACGTTCGCGGTCTTCGGGGCGACGGCGACCGACGTCCTGCGGCTGGTGACCTGCGCGGGCGACTTCGACCGCGGCGCCCGCAGCTACACCGACAACCTCGTGGTGCACGCCGTCCGCGTCAGGTGACGAGCCGCGCGAAGACCACCGTGTTGTCGCGGTACGAGCGCGCGGCGTCGTCGAAGTCGCCGCCGCAGGTGATCAGGCGTAGCTCCGGCCCGGCGGTGTCGCCGTAGACGTCGAGGCGCGGGAAGGCGTCCTTCGGGTACGACCGCACCGCGTCGACGGCGAACGTGCGCGTCGAGCGGTCGGCGAGGGTGACGGTGAGGCGGTCCCCGGGCCGCAGCCGGCCCAGGGCGTAGAACACCGACGGGCCGTTCGCCGCGGAGTCCACGTGCCCGAGGATCACCGCGGGACCGACGCGCCCCGGTGTCGGCGAGCCCCGGTACCAGGCGGCCTCGTCGTAGCGGGGGCCCGGCGCCGGCACCTCGAGCGTGCCGTCGGGCTGCAGGCCGACCTCGTTGACCGGACCGTCGACGCCGAGCGCGGGGATCGCCAGGCCCACCGGTCGGGGGCCGGACGCCGGGTCCTGGCGCGGGCCGGCGGCGGGGGACGGGGTGGACGGGGTGGACGGGACCGGTGGGCTCGCGGTCGCGGCGGGGGCGGGTGGCGTCGTGGCCAGCGCGCCGAGGCCCACCAGCAGGAGACCGAGCACCACGAGCAGCCCCACGGCGGCAGCGAGCCCCCGGCGGCGTGCGGTGGAGGTGGTCATCGGGTGCTCCGAGGGTCCGGATCGACGGTTACTGGCTGGTATCGCTCGCTGGGCGAGCGATACCAGCCAGTAACCCGGGTCAGGGGACGTCAGCGGCGATGCGCGGCGCGCCGGCGGGCGGCGACACCGAGCCCGCCCGCGGCCACGAGGGCGGCGACACCGGTGGCGATCAGGCCGGCGTCCGGGCCGCTGGTGGACCCGCCGCCGGTCTCGACGCCGCCCTGCGGCATCGCCGGCATCTGGCCGGGCAGGTTGACGACGATCGTGGCGACGCCGATGGTCAGGCCGCCCTGGATGGCCTCGGTGCCGAACGCCTGGTTGAGGGCGTCGGCGGCACCCGCCGACAGCCGCACGGTCGTACCGGTGAGCGTGGCGGTGCCCGCCGCGGCGTCGGTGGCGATGGGCTGCAGCGTCGAGCCGTCGAGGTCGAACAGCACCGCCGACTCGGCGAGCGTCTGCCCGCCGGCGCTGACCTTGCCGCTGAGGGTGGCGGGGTTGCCCGGGTCGATGACGAAGTCGGTCAGCTCGACGCGGGTGTCGCCCTTGGTCAGGCTCAGCCCGCTGCCGTCGTGCTCGATGCGGCCCTGGACGTACGGGTTGGCGTCGCCGGGGCGGTAGACGGTGACGTTGCCGCCGGTGATCGGGAAGGAGACGCTGCCGCCGGAGAGCGTGGCGTCACCGATGGTGCCGGGCTCGACCTGGAGCTGGCCCAGGGCGTCGGTGAAGCCGGAGTCGAGCCGCACGGACGACGACTGCCCGGACAGGTCGGGGATGGTGGCGATCGGGTCGGCGGCGGCCGCGGTGCCGGCGCCCACGCCGGCGAGGGCCAGCGCCGCGACGCCCGAGACGAGCGTGGCGGCGAGCCTGCGACGAATGCTCACGGTGTGGGGCCTCTCTGCAGGTGGCCGGCGTCGTCGCCGACCTGTGCCTGCCCTCCGCGCCGCCGACCGCGATCGGTTCACGTTTTCGTCTGAATTGCGCAAAATCGAACCGACGCGGCCGCCGGGCCGAAAGCTGGGGCTCCGCGGGAGTCGACCTTGCTCGATCGTGAGGATTCCGTGTGGGATCTCCGGATCGCCTGACCCGCGCGCGTCCATCGGGTTTCCATGTCCCGGCCATCGTCCGGTGGGACGTGGAACGCGCAGACTGCCCGCGGGACGCCGCCGGACGGCGCAGCGCGGTCGGGGCGAGGACAGGGGGTCGGCGTGCGGGTGGCGGTGCTGCGGGTGACGTCGCCGGAGGGCGAGGTCGGCACGCACGAGCTGGCGTCGGGGCCGCTGACGGTCGGCCGCCCGTCGCCCGGCCACGCCCCGGACGTCGCGCTCTCGCCGGATCCGCAGCGGTGGGTCGGCCGCGTGCACTGCACGCTCGACCTCGACGACGGCCTCTGGTCGGTCGCCGACAACGGCAGCGTCAACGGCACGCTGCTTCGTCACGACGGCACGACCCGGCGTCTCGAGGGGCGGCGCCGGGTGCAGCACGGCGACGCGGTGCTGATCCTCGGCGACATGGACGCGGCGGGGGAGCCGGTCTACTGGGAGCTGACCTTCCTCGACCCGCACACCACCCAGCCCGCGCCGTTCGGGCCGCCGCCCGCGGTGGCGGTGCGGACGCCGTGCCTGCGCTACGACTGGGTGGGCGCGCAGGCCCACCGCTGCGCGGCCGGCCCCGACACCCCTGACACCCCCGTCACCGGGCTGCGCCCCCAGGGCCACCAGCTGATCCGGTACATGGTGGGCCGCAGCCGTGAGGGTGAGGCGGTGGCGTGCAGCCACGCGGAGCTGATCAGCGCCTTGTGGGGGGACCCCGAGGAGTGGCCTGCCCATCGCGTCTACACGCGCAACGACCTCGCGGGCGTCGTGCGCGCGACCCGCCGGTGCATCGAGGCCGAGCCGTCGAGCCCGGTGCTGCTGCAGACCGTCACCGGCTTCGGCTACCGGCTCATCGTGTGCGACGGGGAGCCCGGATGAACGGCTACGCCTCCTGCACCGAGGCGCGGTCGGGGCGGGAGAACCACGATCGGTGGGCCGCCGACCCGACGGCCGGGTGGTTCGTCGTCGCCGACGGCATCGGCAGCCTGGCCGACGCCGGCGCGACGGCCCAGGTGGTCGTCGACCGGATCGCCGCGGGGGTGCCGGCCGGCTCGACGTCCGCGCTGCGCACGGTGCTCGCCGGTGTCAGCGACCACGTGCGGGCGACCGCGCGCTACGGACCGGGCAACGCCGGCGCCGCCGTCGTGGTGCTCGAGGTGCGGGCCGACACGGTGCTCACCGCGCACCTGGGCGACTGCCGGGTGCTGCTGCTGCGCGCCGGTCGGCTGCTCCCGCTCACCGCCGACCACCGCCGCGACGACGGGGCGCTCACCCGGTTCGCCGGCATGCCCGGCCCGGCCGACCCCGCCGTCGCCGAGCACCGGCGCGAGCCCGACGACCTCCTGGTGCTGGCCAGCGACGGCCTCACCGTCCTCGACGACGCCGCGATCGCCGCCGAGCTCGCCGACGTCGCCGCGGGGCACCGCGCGCCCGACACGGCGTGCGCCGCGCTCGTGGTCCGGGCCCGCGCGGCGGGCGGCACCGACGACGTCACGGTGCTGCTCGTGGCCCCCGGGACCGCGTGATGTCGCTGATCGAGAGCGGGACCCGCATCGGCGAGTCGCTGGTCGTCGAGCGACGCCTCGGCGAGGGCGCCTTCGCCGAGGTCCACCGCGTGCGCCACGAGTTCCTCGGCTGGCAGGCGATGAAGCTGTTCAAGCGCGTCGCTTCGCTGCCCGAGACCCGCGAGATGCTGGAGGAGGCCCGCCTGCTCTCGGTGATGGGCCACCGCAACATCGTGCGCCTCTTCGACGCGGGCACGGTGCCCACCGCCGACGGCGTCCGCGGCTTCTTCACCATGGAGTACGTCGCCGGCGGGAGCCTCGAGCGTCTGATCGAGGCGCACCGCGGGGACGTCCCGGTGGACGTGGTCGTCGACGTCGTCGGCCAGCTCGCCGCCGGCCTGGCCGTCGCCCACGAGCAGGACCCGCCGATCCTGCACCGCGACCTGACCCTCGCGAACGTGCTCGTCGGGTACGACGCGCGCGGGATGCGGGTGCGGATCAGCGACTTCGGGCTGGCCAAGCGCGTCGACCCGTTCACGCTCGCCGCGAGCGCGCAGGGCACCTACGCGTTCATGGCGCCGGAGGTCATGCGCAACGAGGGCTACACCTGTCGCGGCGACGTGTGGGCCGTCGGCACCATCGCCTACCTGCTGCTGACCAACCGCCTCCCGTACCACGACGGCGGCGCGTTCTCGTCGTTCTCGCTCGCCCGCTTCCGCCGGCCGCTGCTGCCGCCGAGCCGCTGGAACGAGGCCGTCGACGCCGACCTGGACGCCCTCGTCATGGCCGCCCTGACCGTCGACCCCGACGGCCGGCCCGCCGACGCGGGCGCGGTGCTGGCGGCGCTGCACGCGCGGCGCCCGGGGCGCCCGGGCGTGCCCGCACCGCGCGACGTCCCGGCCCCGTCCCCCGACCGCGAGGAGCGTGCCCGCCGGCTCGTCGCCGAGGCCCGCGAGCTCTCGCGCCGGGCGGGAGCGCTGGAGCACGCGGCGGATCTGCTCGAGGAGGCCGTCAGCCTCTCGCCGGCCGTGCGGGCGCAGTACGTCGACCGCCTCACCCGCTGGCGGCGGGGGGTGACGATGTGACCGCGTACCTGCGTCAGTTCGCCGACGACGAGCTGTACCGGCGCAACGCGTTCCGCGTGACCGCGGTGGCGACCGACGCCGGTCCCCGCGTGGTGCGGGAGCGGCAGAAGAAGGACGCGGCCGCCGCGGCGGTGGGTGTCGTGGTGGGTTCGGACCCGCGCCTGCCGTTGCCGCAGACGCCGACGGCGGAGGAGGTGCGGGCGGCGTTCGAGGTGCTGGCGGACCCGCGGCGGCGGTTGGTGCACGAGCTGTTCTGGCTGTGGGGTGACGTGGTGGACTGCGGGTGCGCCCCGGACACCCACGAGCGCCACGACCGGGCGGTGCGGGCTCATGCCGCGGCGCTCGAGGACGGGGGGCCGTGGGCCGACGCGCGGGCGTCGTGGGTCGCGGCGCTCGACGACGCCGGCACCTGGGCGCACCTGCGCACCCGCGTCGCGACCGCCGACGCCCGCCGCCTCGGCGTCGACGCGGTGGACGAGCTGCGCGCCGGAGCGCCCCGGGCGCTCGTCGCCACCGTCGTGGCACGGGCGGCCCGCGACCCCGAGCCGGCCCGCCTGCGGGGCGAGGCCGAGCGGTGGGGCCTGCGCCCGTCGGAGCTCGACGACCTGCTGCTCGACGTCGTCCACGAGGACATCGCCGCGGTCGAGGCGCACCTCGTCGAGGCCCGCGCCCGCCTCGACACCGACCCGCGCGCGGCGCTGCGTGCCCTGCGCCCGGCCGTCGTCGACGAGCTGGACCGCATCGACGACCTCGCCCCCGCCGACCGGTTCCGCCCGGTCGCGGAGCTGCGCAACGACGCGGCGATCGTGCTCAACAACGCCGCGCTGGCCGTCGTCGAGCGGGAGCCCGCAGCCGACGTCACCGTCGCCGTGGACGCGTACCAGGACGCGCTGTCGCTGGCGACGGACCCGGCGACCCGGGCGACCGTGACGGGCAACCGTGAGAGCGCCCGTCGCCGACCGAGGACCGCCGCGGTGCTCGGGCGCTTCGGGCTGGGCCCCGGCCAGGAAGACGTCCTCATGGAGCGGATGGTCGTCGCGCTCGAGTCCCGCCGGCTCCACGACGCCCACCTCATGGTGTCCGCGCTCCTCGAGATCGTCGACGACCCCGGTGAGCGGGCCCAGCTGCGCGACGTCCAGCGCAGGATCCAGGCCGCGAGGACGCAGAGCCCGGTGGGCCGGCGACACGGCGGTGCGGCCACTCCCGTGTTCTGGGTCGGGCTGCTCCTCACCCTGCTGGGAGCCGTCGTCCTGGTCGTGGGGATCGGCGGATGGGGTCCGCTCGCGTTCGGGCTCGGCGTCTTCCTCATGGGTGTCGGGTGGCGCCGTGCCTGAGACCGCGGACGTCGTCGCCTACCTGCGCCGGATCGCCGACGACGAGCTGTACCGGCGCAACGCGTTCCGCGTGACCGGGCTCCCGACGGACGCCGGACCCCGCGCGGTGCGGGAGCGGCAGAAGAAGGACGCGGCCCGGGCGTCGGTCGGCGTGCCGTTCGCCTCGGACCCCCGGCTACCGCTGCCGGCCCCGCCGACCGACGAGGAGGTGCGCGCCGCCTACGACGTGCTCGCCGACCCGCGGCGCCGCCTGGTGCACGAGCTGTTCTGGTTCTGGGGCGAGGACGTCACGGCGTGCGGGTGTGCACCGGAGACCCACGAGCGTCACGACACCGCCGTCGGCTCCCACGCCGAGGTGCTCGACCTCGAGCTCGCCGGGCAGACGGTCGACTGGTCGGTCGTACGCGACGACTGGGACGTCTTCCTGGAGGACGACGACCCTCGAGGGCACCTGCTCGCGCGGCTCGAGGTCCTGGACGACGTCCGACTCGACGCGGCCGCGCCCGAGGCGCTGACCGAGGAGATACCGCGTGCCCTGGTGGCGACGATCCTCGCCCGGGCCGTGGCCGGCCACGCCCCCGGACGCCTGCGGGAGGAGGCGGAATGCTGGCTGCTCGACGCCGACGTGCTCGACGACCTGGTTGTCGAGGCCGTCGGCGACCGGGTCGCGGCGATCGAGGCCCGGCTGGCCGAGGCGCGGGAGCTGCTCGACACCACCCCGCTGACCGCGGCGCAACGGCTGCGACCGGGCACGGTGGCCGAGCTGGGTCACCTCGAGGCCCTGGCCCCGCACCACCGGTTCCGGAGTCTTGCCGCGCTGCGCGAGGACGCGGCGGTCGTGCTCAACAACGCCGCGCTGCGCGTCGTCGGCCGGAGGCGTCCCGGCGAGCTCGCCGAGGCGCTGGACGTGCTCGCCGACGCGGAAGCGCTCGCGACCTCCACGGCGACCCGCGACACGATCGCGCGGAACCAGGTCGAGGCGCGCGAGGTCCGGCGCGCGACGTCCGTTCCCGCGCCGGGACCCAGCCCGGCCGGGTCCCGTCCCGCGACCGCCCCGGACCGTCCCGCCTCCCGCCGACGGCGCGGGCTGCGCAACGGACCGGCCGTCGTCCTCGGGCTGGCCATCGCCGGGGGAGTCATCGGCCTCGCCGTCGCGGTGGTCACGAACCCCCGCGACGCCCAGGGCGTGCTCGCCGTGGGCATCGTGATCGGCACGCTCCTCGGGATCGCCCTCGTCGCGGTGCTCGCGGTCGGGACCGTGATCGGCACCGCGGCGGGCGTCTCGGCGGCGGTCGCGGCCGGGGCACGCCGGTGCGTGGGCTGGTGGAGCAGGCGCCGTCCGGGCCGGGACACCGCGCGGGACACCGCGCGACAGCGGGCGGTGGGCTGGTCGGCCGCCGCCGTGGTGCCCCTGCTCGCCGGTGCGGTCGCGGTCGGGGTCTTCACCGGCTCGCCCGTCCTGGTGGTCATCATGCTCGTCGCCGCCCTGCTCGTCGGGGTCACCGTCGCGCTGTTGGTGACCTCGTGAGCGCGGGTCCGGTCGCGGCCGTCCTGCGCGAGGTCGCCGATGACGAGCTGTACCGCCGCAACGCGTTCCGGGTGACCGGGGTGGCGACGGACGCGGGAGCGCGCGCGGTCCGGGAGCGTCAGAAGAAGGACGCGGCCGCGGCGGCCGTGGGGGTGGCGGTCGGGTCGGACCCGCGGCTGCCGTTGCTGACCCCGACCACCGACGAGGAGGTGCGGGCCGCGTACGACGTGCTCGCGGACCCCCGCCGACGTCTGGTGCACGAGCTGTTGTGGTTCTGGGGGGACGACGTCACGTCCTGTGGGTGCCGGTCCCACCAGCGGCACGACGAGGCGGTCGAGGCCCACGCCCTGGCGCTCGACGCCGAGCGCGCCGGCGACCGCGGCCGGACGTGGCGGACCGCGCGCGAGCAGTGGTCGGCCGTCCTCGCCGACGCCGCGACGTGGACGCACCTCGAGGCGCGGGTCGCGGCGATCGGCGATGCTCGGCGCCTCGACGCGCGCGCCGTGGAGGAGCTGCGGGCCGGAGCGCCGTCCGCCCTGGTGGCGTCGGTCGTGTCGTGTGCCGCGCGATCGGGGGACCCGCGACGGCTGCGCGAGGAGGCCGAGCGGTGGGGCCTGGCCGCGGTGGACCTCGACGACCTCCTCCTCGGCGCCGTGGCCGAGCGGGTCGAGCGGGTGGAGGGGAGGCTCGTCGAGTCGCAGGACCGACTCGGCGGGGACGCTCACGGCGCGGTCGCGCTGCTCCGACCGCAGGTCCTCGACGACCTGGCCTGGATCGACGGCCTCGCCCCTCACGACCGCTCCCGGCTCCTGAGCGACCTGCGCGACCGCACCGCGATCGTGCTCAACAACGCCGCGCTGGAGATGCTCGAGGACGATCCGGACGCCGGGCAGATCGCCGCGGTCTTCGGGGCCGCCGAGGCGCTCGCGACCTCCGCGACCACTCGTCGCGCCGTCGACGAGAACCGTCGGGGCCTCTCCCGGCGGGCGGCGGCGGACAAGGTCCTGCGCCGCTACGGGCTGACGAGCGCCGGTGGCGGGGTGGCGACGCTGGTCGACCGCATGACGGCGGCGCTGCAGGTCGGCCGCTTCGGTGAGGCCGCGCGCATGGCCGGACACCTGCTCACGATCGTCGAGGACCCGGCCGACCAGAGGATGCTGCGCGACGTCCGGCGGCGCGCGCTGGAGGAGGCGCGACACCATCCGCACCCCTCGGACCGCGTGGGTCCCGCACGGATCGGGCACGGCGTGCTGCGGCTGCTCCGGGACGTCCTGCCGGGGGTGCTGATGATCGCGGGCGGGATCGCGCTGGCCGTGTTCGTGCAGCACGCGGTCATGATCCTGGCCGCCCTGCCCCTGATCCTCGGTGGCTGCTACCTCGTCGACCGCAGGACCCGTCGCCGGATCGACATCGGACCCCGGTGGTGACGCGCATGGCCTCGGCTCCGTCGCGCACCGTTCCCGTGAAGGGGAGGCAGTGGTGAGCGCAGCATCGACCGGGTGGCGGGCCCGGTGGCGCCAGTGGCGTCAGCCACGGGCGTTCCGGATCGGCCCGCCCGCCTGGGACGCCGAGCAGCGGCGGCGCCTGCAGGCGCTGGTCGCGCAGTGGGCGCCCCCGGAGCAGGAGACCGCGCCGGTCCCGCAACCCGGCGACGAGGAGCCCGGCAGCCTCGACGAGAAGGCGCTCGCGATCGCCGCGACCAACCTCTGGCGCGCCCGTCGGCGCCTCGACCGCGACGACGACGGCTCGGCGTCGGGGCGCCAGCTGCGCAAGCTGCTGCGCTCGACCGGTGACGCCCTGGCCGAGGCGGGCATCGACGTCCAGGACCACGACGGCCTGGCGTTCGACTCGGGCTTCGCCCTGGAGGCCCTCGCCTTCGAGGACGACCACTCGGTCGCCCGGGAGACGGTGACGGAGACGGTGCGCCCGTCCGTCTACCTGGCCGGGCGCCGCATCCAGATGGGACAGGTGATCGTCGGCCAGCCGGTCGGCGCGGAGACCGACAGGGGGGCGACCGGATCATGAGCGCGCGCGAGACCGTCGACTTCGGCATCGACCTGGGCACGACGAACAGCGCCGTGGCGCTGTTCGAGCACGGAGCCGTGCAGATCATCAAGAACAACGACGGGTGGGACTACACGCCCTCGGCGGTGTGGATGCCGAAGCCCGGGGTGGTGCACGTCGGACGCCGGGCCCGGGAGCGCACCGAGACCGACCCCGACAACGCGGTCGCCGAGTTCAAGCAGCGGATGGGTCTGGCCGAGGCGTCCACCCCGTTCGCGCGGGCCGGCATTTCCCTGACCGCGCCGGAGCTCTCGGCCGCAGTGCTGCGCTCGCTGTGCGCGGACGCGGCCCACCAGCTCGGGGAACCGCCGGCGTCGGCGGTCATCACCGTGCCCGCGGCGTTCGCCATCAACCAGAACAAGGCCACCCAGCAGGCCGCGGCGCTCGCCGGCCTGGGGGAGGACTGCCCGCTGCTGCAGGAGCCCACCGCGGCGGCCTTCGCCTACGGGTTTGGCGACGAGGCCGCCGAGCGTGCCTACTGGATGGTGTTCGACTTCGGCGGCGGCACGTTCGACGCCGCCATCGTGACCAAGCGCGACGGCGAGCTGCTCGTGCTCGACCACGCCGGCAACCCCAACCTCGGCGGCAAGGACATCGACTGGGCGCTCGTCGGCAACGTCCTCGCGCCGGCCGCGGCCCGCGAGCTGGGCCTGCGCGACTTCGAGCGCGGCAACCCCGCGTGGCGGGGCAACTTCGCCAGGCTCAAGGTCGCCGCGGAGGACGCGAAGATCCAGCTCTCGCGTGCCGACCGGGTGGACATGCTGGTCGACCTCGCGGTCGGCGACGACGGGCCGGTGAGCTTCGAGTACACCCTGACGCGTGACGAGCTCGACCGCGTCGCCGAGCCGTTCTACGACCGCGCCATCGCCCGCTGCCGCGACGCCCTCGTCGAGGGTGGCCTGAAGCCCGGTGACATCGACCTGCTCCTGCTCGTCGGCGGCACGACGCTCGCACCCGGACTGCGCGAGCGCCTCGCCGACCCGCAGCACGGTCTGGGCATCCCCGTCGACCACAGCCAGGACCCCACCACCGTCGTGGCCCGGGGTGCGGCGGTGTTCGCCGGCACCGTCCGCGCTCCCCGGGTCGTCGCCGCGCCGGCGCCGGGCGGCTACACCGTCGAGCTGCACTACGACCCCACCACCACCTCGGAGACCCCGACCGTGGCGGGGCGGCTGCACAGCGGCTCGCCCGTCGACTGGACGGGCTTCGGGGTGGTGCTGGCCGACCAGACCGGGCCGTTGGGGTTCCGCGGACCGCGGGTCGAGGTGTCTCCCAACGGCGGGTTCCTCACCGAGGTGCGCATGACGCCCGGCACCACCTCCCGGTTCGTCGTCGAGCTCACCGATCCGGCCGGTCGCCCGGTGCCCCTCGCGCCCGACACGCTGACGATCACGCACGTCGAGGTGGAGTTCGGCGGCGCCGTGCTCACCCAGTCCCTGGGCATCGCCCGCGCCGACCGCTCCTTCGCCCCGCTCGTCGAGAAGGGCGCGGCGCTCCCGGCCCACGGCGAGGGAACCTTCCGGACCACGATCGCCCTGCGCCGCGGCGACACCGACGCCGTCATCCGGATCCCCGTCGTCGAGGGCGAGCGGCCGCGCGCCGACCGGAACCGCGAGGTCGGCCTCATCGAGATCCGACCGCGGGACTTCCGCATCGAGCTGCCGCTCGGGACCGAGGTCGAGGTGACCGTCGACGTGGACGCCTCGCGACTGGTGAGCGTGACCGCCGACGTGCCGCTCGGCGACGTGCAGTTCGAGGCCGTGCTCAACCTCGACGAGACCCGCGCCCCCGACGTCGCCGACCTCGAGCGTGCGCACCGCGAGGCGGAGCGCCGCGCCGAGAACCTGCGGGTGTCGGCCGACGCCGAGAACGTCCCGGGCGCCGCCCGGCGCCTCGACGCGCTCGACGGCGAGCTCCGGGACGCGCGGGACCAGATCCGCGACGCCAGGGCCGACCCGGGCTCCGCGCTCGCCGGGGATCTCCGGGTGCGTGAGGTCCAGGCCGAGCTCGACGAGGTCGAGGACGCCGTGCGGGCGCCGGCGATCCTGCGTGACCTCGACGAGGGCATCGAGAACGTCGCCGACCTCGTCGCGCAGCGCGGTGGCGAGGACGACCGGCGGGACCTCGACGACATCCGCCGCCGGGCCGACCGTGCGCGGGCGGAGAACGACCTCGCCGCGGCCGAGGCGTTGCTGGAGCGCGTCCGCCGGCTGACCGTCCGGCTGCTGCAGGCCGGGCCCGAGTGGGAGGTCACGCTGTTCTCGCTGCTCCGCGACATGCGCGACGACCTCGAGCCCCGGGGTCAGGCCGACCGGCTCATCGCCGAGGGCGAGCGGGCGATCGCCGCCGGCGACCAGCAGGGCCTGGCCTCGGTGAACGCCCGCCTGCGCCGCCTCATCCCGCCGGACACCCCGGACCCGACCGCGGGCGGCGGCCTCACGGGCGGCCCGCGGTGAGCACTCTGACCACCGAGATGGCGCTCGCCGAGGCCCGGGACGCCGCGCGGGCCGGTGACCTCGCCGGCGCGCGGGAGCACCTCGACGGGCTGGACAGCGCCGACCCGGAGGTCCTCGACCTACGCGCGCGGGTCCTCGCCCAGGACGGGGACCTCGACGGGGCGGAACAGGCCTGGCGGGCGCTCGACGCGGCCCGTCCCGGCGACCCGGCGGCCGCGGCGGGGCTCGCCGCCGTGGCGGACCTCCGCAGCGGGCGCCGCCGCCGCCGCCGGGTGGTGGTCGTGGCCGGCGTGGTGGTGCTGCTCGGTGCGGTGGCCGTCGGGGGCACGCTCGCGGCCGGCGGGCCGTCGGCCCCGGAGGCCCCGGTCGCGGCGGCACCCGGCACCCCGGTGACGCCCGCCCCCGTTCCCGCCGCGGTCCCGGATCCTGCGCCTGCCCTCGCGGACGCCCTCGCGCGGCCCGGACTCACGGCACGGGCCCGCGACGGCGTCGTCGAGGTGACCTTCGACGAGGGCCTCTTCGCCGGGGGCACGACGCTGACCACCGGCGGCCGGCGCCTGCTCGCCGATCTCGGGCCGCGGCTCGTGGGGCAGGTGCGCGAGGTGGAGGTCGTCGGGCGCTCGGTGGCCGTGGCGGGCGGGCCGAGCAGCGGGGGCTCGACGGTCGCGCTCGCCCGGGCCCAGTCGGTGGCCGCGGCGCTCGCCGAGGACGGTCCGCCGCTGACGACGTTCGACCTCGCCGCCGCCGAGCAGACCCGGACGTCGGGGGACGACGCCGCGCGCTCGCGCACCGTCGAGCTGCGGCTGACGCCCTGAGGCGCTACCCGGCCCGGGCGAGGTCGTCGTCGGGGTCGGCCAGCCCGCCCTCGCCGACGGCGTCGTCGACCGTCCCGGCCCCGGCCCGCCAGAGCCGGGCGTAGGCGCCGCCGCGCGCCAGGAGCTCCGCGTGCGTGCCCTCCTCGAGGATCCGCCCGCCGTCGATGACGACGATGTGGTCGGCGCGCGCGGCCGTCGCCAGCCGGTGGGCCACGACGAACGTCGTGCGCGGCGCCGCCAACTTCTCCCCGGCCGCCAGCACCGCCGACTCCGTGGCCGCGTCGAGCGCCGCCGTGGCCTCGTCGAGCAGCAGCAGGCGCGGGTCGACGAGCTCGGCGCGGGCGAGGGCCACGAGCTGGCGCTGCCCGGCCGAGAGACCGCCGCCGCGCTCGCCCACGGGCTGGCGGAAGCCCTCGGGCAGCGAGGCGATCATCTCGAGCGCCCCGACGTCGCGGGCCGCCTGCTCGATCCGCGCCGGCGTGGCCTCCGGGTCGCCGTAGGCGATGTTCGAGGCGACGTCCCCGACGAACAGGTGCGCCTCCTGCGGCACCACGCCGAGCCGGCGGTGCAGCGTCGGGAGGTCGTGCTCGCGGATGTCGACGCCGTCGATCAGCACCGTGCCCTGTGACGCGTCGTAGAAGCGCGCGACGAGCTTGACCACCGTCGACTTGCCCGCTCCGGTTGCCCCGACGAGCGCGACCGTGCGGCCGGCCGGGACGTGCAGCGAGAAGTCGGCGAGCGCCGGGGTCTCGGCACCCGCGTAGGAGAAGCCCACGTCGCGCAGCTCGACCTCGCCGCGCAGGTCGTCGAGCACCACCGGGTGCTCCGGGGCGGGCACCGAGGTGGGCGTGCGCAGCAGCTCGCCGATGCGCGTGAGGCCGACGCGCGCCTGCTGGTAGCCGTCGAAGACCTGGGAGAGCTGCTGCACCGGACCGAAGAACATCGCCAGGTAGAGCAGGAACGCGGCGAGCACGCCGGGGGACAGGCCGCCGGTGGCCACCCGCGCGGCCCCGACGCCGAGCACCACGGCCTGCGCGAGGTCGGACAGCATCGCCGCGAACGGGAAGTAGGTCGCGATCAGCCGCTGCGCCCGCAACCGCGCACGGCGGTAGGCGTCGCTGTTGTCGGCGAACGTGGCCGCCGAGAGCTCCTCGTGGGTGTGGGCCTGGGCGACCCGCAGCCCCGCGACGTTCTCCTGCAGATCGGCGTTGACGACGCTGACCCGCTCGCGCGCCTCGGCGTAGGCCGCCGACGACAGCCGTCGGAAGATCACGGTGGCGACGACGAGCACCGGCATCACCGCGAGCGCGACGAGCGCGAGCTCGAGGTCGGTGACGAGCAGCGCCACCGCCACCCCGACGATCGTCAGGAGGGCGACGACCGCCTGCGCGAGCCCGGTCTGCAGGAACGACGACAAGGCGTCGACATCCGTGGTCATCCGCGTCATGATCCGGCCGCCGAGCTCGCGCTCGTAGAAGTCCAGACCGAGGCGCTGCAGGTGGGCGAAGCTGCGCGTGCGCAGCAGGTACAGCCGCCCCTCGCCGATGCGGGCGGTGAGCACGGTCTGCACGGCGACGACGAACCAGTCGACCGCGACCACGACGACGCCGAGACCCACGGCGAGCCACAGCACGTCGAGCGACCGGGCCTGGATGCCGCCGTCGACGGCGAGCCGCGCCAGCGACGGGAACGCGACGGTCGCGGCCGCGTCGAGGCCGATGAGCACGACCGCGAGGACCAGTGCCCAGCGCACCGGGCGCAGCAGGCGGCCGAGACGGAACGCCGGGTCGGGCGCCGTCGGGTCCTCACCGTAGAGGTGCGGCTCCTCGGAGGCGGGCGGCAGCCGGTCGAGCTCGCGGCGCATCTCCGGCGAGCCCGCGCCGTCGAAGCCGCCGGCCAGGGCCTCGGCCCCGGCCGCGACGGGCGTCGCCGACGGCGGCGGGACGGGGCGGTCCGGGGCGGGGTCGTCGGGCCACAGCGAGCGGGTGAGCGTGGGGACGGCCTGCTCCCCGCCGACCCGCTCCCCGCCGACCTGCTCCTCGGCCTCCACCGCGTCGTCCTCGGGTGTGCGGCCGGTCTCGTCGATGCGGTCGGCCGGGCCCGCGAGCAGCTCGCGGAACAGCCGGCACCGCCCCTCGAGCTCGGTGCGCGTGCCGACGTCCACCACCTTCCCGTCGTCGAGCACCGCGATCCGGTCGGCGAGCGACAGGGTGGAGCGACGGTGGGCGATGACGATCGTGGTGCGCTGCGCGGTGACCGCCCGCAGCGTCTCGCCGATCGCGGCCTCGGTGGTGGCGTCGACCGCCGAGGTGGCGTCGTCGAGCACCAGCACCCGCGGGTCGTAGAGCAGGGCGCGGGCGAGGGCCACGCGCTGGCGCTGGCCGCCCGAGAGCGTCAGCCCGCGTTCGCCGACACGGGTGTCGTAGCCCTCGGGCAGCTCGGTGATGAACGCGTCGGCCTGCGCGGCGACCGCGGCGGCGCGGACCCGCTCGTCGGTGGCGTCCGGGCTGCCGTAGGCGATGTTGGCGCGCACCGTGTCGGAGAAGAGGAACGCCTCCTCGAACACCACCCCGACCGCGTGGCGCAGGGACTGGAGGTGCACGTCGCGCACGTCGACGAGGTCGTCGTCCGGGCCGATGCGCAGGGTGCCGCCCTGGACGTCGTAGAACCGCGGTGCGAGCAGGGCCACCGTCGACTTGCCCGAGCCGGCCGTGCCGACGAGCGCGACCGTCTCGCCCGGCGCGACGGCGAGCGAGAGCCCGTCGAGCACGGGCTCGCTGCGGGCGTAGCCGAAGCGCACGTCGTCGAGCCGCACGCCGAGCGGGCCGTCGGGCACCGGGTGCGCACCGGGCGCGTCGACGATCTCGGGCTGGGAGTCGATGAGCTCGTAGACGCGCTCGACACCCGCCCGGGCGAGCTGGCCCATGACGACGAGGCCGGCGACCAGGCGCGCCGGGCCGACCAGCGCCGCGATGTAGGAGGTGAAGGCGATGAACACGCCGAGCGAGATGCTGCCGTTCACCGCCATCGCGCCGCCGAGGGCGAACACGACGAGCTGGCCGACCGTGGGCAGGGCCGTCAGGGTCGGCGTGAGGCGGGAGTTCAGCCACGCGGCGCGCAGCCGCTCGGCGTAGAGACGCCGCGCCGCGGCCCGCAGCCGCCCGACCTCGCGGCTCTCCTGTCCGAAGCCCTTGACCACGCGGACGCCGGTGACCGTCTCCTCGACGTGCTGGGCGACCTCGGCGGCGCGCTGACTGGCCGACCACGTGGCGGGGAAGAGCCTGCGGCGCATCCGGGCGGTGAACACCATGCCGATCGGCAGCACCACGAGCGAGACCGCCGTGAGCAGCGGCGAGAGCCACAGCATGATCGCGACCGACACCACGAGCTGCCCGACCGTGCCGGCCACCAGCGGGACCATGCCGAGCAGCCCCTGGACCTGCTGGAGGTCGGAGTTGGCGCGCGAGACCACCTGGCCGGTGCGCAGCGCGTCCTGCTTGGGGCCGTCGAGGCGCGAGACCGAGCCGAACACCCGCCGCCGCAAGTCGTGCTGCACCCCGAGCGAGAGGCGCCCCCCGAGGTAGCGGCGCAGGAAGGCCGCGCCGAAGCGGACGACGGCGATGCCCGCCATCGCGGCGACGAGCCATCCCAGCCCCGCGGTGGACCCGGCGACGGCGCGGTCGACCGCCGTGCCGATGAGCAGGGGACCGACGGCCTCGAGGCTGACCCCGAACACGGAGGCGGTGAGGGCGGCGACCGTCAGCGCGCGGTGGCGCCAGCAGTCGCGGGCGAGACGCCGGACCCAGCCGCGCTCGCGGCCTCCCGACGCAGACGTGCGCTCCGTGGTGTCCTCCGGATCGTGGTGGCGGAGTGTGGTGGTGGTGACTGCCCTCCCAGCGTAGGACCGCCCCCCGACAGCCCGCCGCGCGCGCGGACCCGGACGTGACGAACCCCCGCCGCCGTGGTCAAATGACGGCGTGCAGCACTTCCTCCTCGGCCCCCTGTGGGAGAGCCGTCGTGCGCACATGTTCGACCAGCGGTGTTGCCGGGCCTGACGAGTCGGGTCGCGTGCCGTCCAGGCCGCGACATCCCCCTCGCCCGCGCAGCGCACCGCCACCTCCCCGGCCCGGTCGCCGACGACCGGTGACGTGCGCGCGCGGACGCCCGCAGCACCGGAGGACGAGTGACCACCCTGGTCGAGCACGCCGCGCACACCCCTCTCACCCCTGTCACGAGCCCCACCTTCACCCGCCCCCGCTCCCGCCGCGCCGACCTGCGGCGCTGGCAGGACGGCCCGACCCCCGCCAGCCTCGCCGACCTCGCCGCGCTCACCCGCGAGGTGGCGGCGGAGGTCGCCGCCGGTCACCACCCCGTGGAGGTCGACCCCCGGCACCGCTGGTCGCGGCGCCTGCACGCCGACGACCACCTCGACGTCTGGCTGATCTCCTGGGCCACCGACCAGGCCGCCGAGCTGCACGACCACGGCGGCTCGCTCGGCGCGCTGACCGTCGTCCGGGGCTCGCTGACCGAGTGGCGCTGGACCGCCGGCCGCGAGGACGACGACACCTGCGCGGCCGAGGAGCTGCTCGCGCGTGGCCCCGGCCTGCGCCGCCGCGCGCTCGACCCGGGCCGCAGCGTCGCCTTCGGCCTCGGCCACGTGCACGACGTGTCCAACCGCGCCGCCGAGACCGCGGTCAGCGTCCACGCGTACTCCCCGCCGCTGTCGGCGATGTCCTACTACGGCGTCGAGGGCGGCGTGCTGCGGCGCACGCGCTCGGAGCTCGTCGAGCCGGGACGATCGCCCGAGTGAGCGCGATCGACGACCTCCTCGCCGCGGCCCGGGCCCGCCTGCGGCGCCTCGGACCGGCGGACGCCGCCGCGGCCGTCGCGGCCGGGGCGCGGCTGGTGGACATCCGGCCCGGGTGGCAGCGCCTCGACGAGGGCACCGTGCCGGGCGCGCTCGTGATCGAGCGCAACCACCTCGAGTGGCGTCTCGACCCCACCTCCGACGCCCGCGTCGCCGAGGCGGGCGACCACGACCGGCAGTGGATCGTGCTGTGCTCCGAGGGCTACACGTCCTCGCTGGCCGCGGCGGCGCTGCAGGACCTGGGCCTGCACCGGGCCACCGACGTCGTCGGCGGGTTCCGCGCCTGGGCGGCGGAGGGCCTGGAGACCGCCCCCGGGTCCGACGAGCGCCCCGACTACGCCCAGCAGGATTCGGCGCAGCACCCTGGCCCGTCACACGGCGAAGGACGATGATCGCGGGCGTGACCGCGCCCGAGACCTGGATCACCGAGCTGACGCCGCTGTCGTTCCTGCGCCGCTCGGCGGACGTCTACCCGGACAAGACGGCGATCGTGCACGGCGAGCAGCGCACGACGTACGCCCAGTTCGCCGAGCAGGCCCAGCGCCTGGCCCGCGCGCTGCGGGCGAGCGGCGTCGCGCCCGGCGACCGCGTGGCGTGCCTGCTGCCCAACGTGCCGGAGATGCTCGTCGCCCACTTCGGGGTGCCGCTGGCCGGGGCGGTGCTCGTCGCGGTCAACACCCGCCTGTCGGGCGAGGAGGTCCGCTACATCCTCGACCACTCGCAGGCGAGCGTGCTGGTGGTCGACTCGGTGCTGCGTCCCACGGTCGACCCGATCGCGGATTCGCTGGAGACCGTGCGCGAGATCGTCACCCTGGTCGACCCGCAGGGCCCGGACGCCGGCGCGACGGTCGGGGGCGCCACGTGGGACGACCTGCTGACCCGCGGCGACCAGGGCGAGGACCTCCCCTGGGAGGTCGCGGACGAGCGCTCGACGATCAGCATCAACTACACGAGCGGCACGACCGGGCGTCCCAAGGGCGTCCAGTACCACCACCGCGGCGCCTACCTGAACTCCTTCGGCGAGATCGTCCACTCGTACCACGACCCGTCGTCGGTCTACCTGTGGACGTTGCCCATGTTCCATTGCAACGGGTGGTGCACGCCGTGGGCGATCACGGCGATCGGCGGGACGCACGTGTGCCTGCGCGAGGTCCGCGGCGACGCGATCTGGAGCCTCATCGGCGAGCACCGGGTGACGCACCTCAACGGCGCCCCGACCGTCGTCACCACGATCATGAACGCCGCCGGGGCGCGGACACTGGACTACGCGCTCGTCGTCACCACCGCCGGCGCCCCGCCGAGCCCGACCACCATCCTCGAGATGGAGAAGATGGGCTTCCGGATCGTGCACGTCTACGGGCTCACCGAGACCTACGGGCCGTACTCGGTGTGCCAGTGGCAGGAGGAGTGGCGCGGGCTCGAGGAGCACGCGCGGGCGAAGCTGCAGGCGCGCCAGGGCGTCGGGATGCTCCAGACCGAGCCGCTGCGGGTGGTCGAGGTGCTCGGCGAGGAGGTCACCGACTGGGCGTCGGTGCAGCTCGTCGACGTGCCGCACGACGGCGAGACGATGGGCGAGATCGTCATGCGGGGCAACAACGTCATGTCCGGCTACTTCCGCGACCCGGACGCGACGGCGAAGGCCTTCGCCGGCGGTTGGTACCACTCCGGCGACCTCGGCGTCATGCACCCCGACGGCTACGTGGAGCTGCGCGACCGCGCGAAGGACGTCGTCATCTCCGGCGGCGAGAACATCTCGACCGTCGAGGTCGAGCAGGCCGTGCTGTCCCACCCCGCGGTGCTCGAGGCCGCGGTCGTCGGCGTGCCCGACGAGCGCTGGGGCGAACGACCGAAGGCGTTCGTCATCCTGCGGCAGGGGCAGTCGGCGGAGCCCGAGACGATCATCGAGCACGTCAAGGCCACGATCGCGCGGTACAAGGCCCCACGTGACGTCGAGATCGTCGACGAGCTGCCCAAGACCTCGACCGGGAAGATCCAGAAGTTCGAGCTCCGCGCCAAGGAATGGGGCGAGGGCACCACCCGCATCCGCGGCTGAGCCTCCCGGCGCACGCCACGCATGCCGGGGGGCGGTGGCGGGAAACGCTGCGGGACGGCGGAGACTGTCCGCCGACCAGCGACGAGGAGCGAGGACGCGTGAGCGAGGAGTCCGTCGAACGGGGCGAAGCCGTCCTGGACAACGACATGACCAGCCTGGACACCGAGCCGTCCGTGATCCTGGACGAGGACCGCCTGGACGCCGACCCCCTCGAGGACGGCATGGACTCCCCCGAGGGCTACAGCCGGGACGTGCGTCTCGGCGGCACCCAGGAGTGGGAGACCGAGTCCCCCAGCATCGACTACCGCCTGCCGCAGGAGGAGCCCGAGGCCGGCGCGGAGCAGCCGCCGGACCGGCCGCTGGCCGCGACCCCGATCGACGAGCTCGACGAGTCCGTCGACGACCCGGCCAACGCCGTCGACGGCGTCGGTGGCGGAGCCGTGCTGGACGCCGACGGCGCCGACGGTGCCACCGAGGCCGAGCAGCTCGTGGACCGGGAGGTCGAGCTCGGCGTCTCGTCGGCGGCCGGCAGCGCCGAGGCGACCGGCCTGCCCGCCGACGACGCGATCGGCGAGGTCGCGGCCATCGACAACGAGCCGGGCACCGTGGAGGAGCAGGCCATGCACGTGGAGCAGGAGAACTGAGCGCCGCGGGGACGGCGCGCCCGGCCGTGCCGCGCCGTGTCGTGGTCGCCGCCGTGGCCGTGGGCGTCGTCCTCGTGGTGCTGCTCGCCGGCGCCCTCATGGGCGGCTGGCGGCCGTTCACCGCGGCGCCGGACGTGCTGACCTTCGGCCCCGGCGGCGACCTGGAGCAGTACACGTTGTTCGAGGGCCAGTGCGCCCGCGGTGAGCTGGCCGGTGGCGGCGGGTTCGGCCCGGACGCCGACGCCCAGTGCGGCACCCCTCACGACGTCGAGGTGGTCGCCTCGACGGCGCCGATCGGCGAAGGGCGCGCGGTGTCGTACCCCGGCGAGCGCGCCCTGGCCGACTTCGGCCGCGCCTACTGCGCGATGTACGTCGATTCCGACCTGCTGGTGCCGACCGCGGGCGGCGTCGACCGCGACGACCTGCGCATGACGGCCGTGGTCCCCGGCCGGGCGGCGTTCGCCGACCCGGGTTCCGCGGGGGCCACGCGCGGTGGCCGCGAGGTCAGCTGCGTCATCAGCCGGGACGACGGCGAACCGCTCACCGACCGCTTCTCGGTGATCTGAGCCACTGCTCTGAACGGCCCAGTCACGCGGGGCACACGAAGTATTGCCCTGTGTGAGTGAGGTAACGACGATTGTCCGGCATGAGCACCCTCCCCGCCGGAACTGACCGTCGGGCGCTCAAGCGCCGGGCCGTCGTCGCGAGCACCGTCGGCACCACCATCGAGTGGTACGACTTCTTCCTCTACAACACCGCCGCCGCGCTCGTGTTCGGTCCGCTGTTCTTCGCGAACTCGAGCACCGGTGGCGTGCTGCTGGCGTTCTCCACGCAGTTCGTGGGCTTCGCCGCCCGGCCGATCGGCGCCGCGATCTTCGGCCACTACGGCGACCGGATCGGCCGCAAGTACAGCCTCGTCGCGACGTTGCTGCTGATGGGCGGGGCGACGGTCGTCATCGGCCTGCTGCCCACCTACGAGACGATCGGCGTGGCCGCCCCGATCCTGCTGACGCTGCTGCGGGTGCTGCAGGGGATCGGCGTCGGCGGTGAGTGGGGCGGCTCGGTGCTCATGGCCATGGAGTGGGGCCACCGGCGCCAGCGCGGGCTCATGGCGGCCTGGCCGCAGGCGGGCGTCCCGATCGGGCTGGCCCTCGGCACGTTCGTCGTCTGGCGGTTCTCGGGGCCGGAGTTCCTCGAGTGGGGCTGGCGCGTGCCCTTCATCGCCAGCGTCGTGCTCATCGGGATCGGCCTCTGGGTGCGCCTGACGGTCCTCGAGTCGCCGGCGTTCGCGCAGATCAAGACCTCGGGCAAGGTCGCGAAGCTGCCGCTGGCCGAGACCCTGCGCACCCAGTGGCGCGACGTGCTCAAGGCGATGTTCGTGCGCACCGCCGAGCAGGCCCCGTTCTACCTGTTCACCTCGTTCGTGCTGGTGTACGGCACCCAGCAGCTCGACCTGGAGCGCAGCGACCTGCTGCTCTACCTCATCGTCGCGGCCTGCTTCGGCATCGTCAGCGTGCCGTTCTTCGGGTGGCTCTCCGACAAGATCGGCCGGCGCCTCGTCTACGGCATCGGCGTCGTGCTCACCGGCCTGTACGCCTTCCCGTACTTCGCCCTCCTGGACACGCAGGTCGGCGGGCTGGTGCTGCTCGGGATGGTGCTCGGCCTGGTGTTCCACGACCTGATGTACGGCCCGCAGGCGGCGCTGATCTCCGAGAGCTTCGGCACCGGCATCCGCTACACGGGCGCCGGCCTCGGCTACCAGCTCGCGTCGATCACCGCGGGCGGCCCGGCGCCGCTGATCGCCGCGGGGCTCCTGGCCGCCACCGGGTCGAGCTTCTGGATCTCGATCTACATCCTGATCTGCGCGGTGATCTCGCTGGTCGCCCTCCTGATGATGCACCCGCGCCCGCCGGAGGCCGACGAGGCCGACGCGGCGTCCGAGGACCAGGCCGGGCAGGGGGCCATCGACGACGCGGCGCGGTCGGAGCGCACGCCGACCTGATCAGCGATGCTGGGCGGGATGCCGATCCGCCCGCTCACCCCCGAGGCCCTCGCCGCCGAGCTCGTCGCCGCCGTCGAGCGCGCCGGTCCGGGCCACGTCCGGGTCCTGGTCGACGGCGCACCGCCGGCCCGCCCGGAGGTGCTCGCCGACGCGCTCGTCGACCCCCTGCGGGTGCGCTCGCGGCCCGTGGTGCGGGTGTCGGCGTGGGACTTCCTGCGCCCGGCGTCGGTGCGCCTCGAGCGCGGGCGCACCGACCCGGACGCGTTCTACGACGACTGGCTCGACGCGGGCGCGCTCGTGCGCGAGGTGCTGGCGCCACTCGGCCCGGGCGGGAGCGGGCAGGTGCTGCCCCGGCTCTGGGACGTGGAGGTCGAGCGGGCCGCCCGCGCCGAGCGGGTCACCCTGCCGCCATCGGGGGTGGTGGTCGTCGACGGCCCGTTGCTGCTGGGGCGGGGCCTTCCGGCGGAGGTCGCGGTGCACCTCGCGCTGTCGGACACGGTGCTGCAGCGCCGCACCCCGCCCGACGAGGCCTGGACGCTGCCGGCCTACGCCCGCTACACCGACGAGGTCGACCCGGTCACCGTCGCCGACCTCGTCGTGCGCGCCGACCACCCCGACCGCCCGGCCCTCCAGACCGCCTGAGGCACGGGGTGTCTCAGCGTGGCGGCCACGCTGACGTCAGACGTCAGGAAATCCACCACGATCACCCGGCTCACGCCGCCCGGCGCCGCGAGCGCAGCGCGAACCCCGGGTAGCCCGCCGCCGCTTCCGCGTCGCACATCCCGCGGTAGCGCGCGAACCCGCCGGCGTAGGGCAGGAACACCCGCGGCTTGCCCGGAACGTTCGCGCCGAGGTACCAGGAGCTCGCCGCCTGCGGCAGCAGCGTCGCGTCGGCCGCCTCGCGCACGTGGTCGGCCCACCGCGCCTGGGCCTCCGGCGTCGGCTCGGCGTCGAGGTCGTGGGCCCGCAGGTGGGCGACGAGGTCGGCGATCCACTCGACGTGCTGCTCGATCGACGTCGGCATGTTCGTCAGCACCGACGGGCTGCCGGGCCCGGTGATCGTGAAGAGGTTCGGGAAGCCCGCCACGCCGAGCCCCAGATAGGTCGCGGCGCCCTCGGCCCACGCGTCGGCGAGCGCCACACCGTCGCGGCCGCGCAGGCCGAGGCGCAGCAGCGGCCCGGACAGGGCGTCGAAGCCGGTGGCGAACACGAGGACGTCGAGGGGGTGCTCGGCGCCGGAGGCCAGCCGAACCCCGTCCCGCGTGACGGCCTCGATCGGGTCCGCCCGCACGTCCACCAGCGACACGTTCGGCCGGTTGTAGGTCTCGAAGTAGTCGGTGTCGATCGGCGGGCGCTTGGTGGCGAAGGGGTGGTCGCGGGGGGTCAGGGTCTCGGCGACCTCGGGGTCGTCGACCGTCGAACGAATCTTGGAGCGGAGGAACTCGGAGGTCTCGTCGTTGACCGCCGGGTCGGTGAGCACGTCGCGCACCGCCGCGCGGAAGCGCAGCCCGCCGCGCTCCCAGGCCCGTTGGAAGAGGGCGCGCCGCTCGTCGTCGGGCAGGGCCAGGGTGTCGACGTCGCTGACGACGAACGGGTGACCGTTGGTGGACGCCTGCTGGACCTCGCGGATCGCGGCGTAGTCGGCCTTGTAGCCCGCGGCCTCGGACGTCGACAACGGGGCGTTCCGCGCCGGGATGCTGAAGTTCGCCGTCCGCTGGAAGACGGTCAGGTGCGCGGCCGACGCGGCGAGCACGGGGATCGCCTGAATGCCGGTAGAGCCGGTGCCGACGACGCCGACCCGCCGTCCGGTGACGTCGACGCCCTCGTGCGGCCACTGCCCGGTGTGGTGCCACTCGCCCGCGAACGACGCCAGACCGGGGATGTCGGGGACGTTCGCCGACGACAGGCAGCCGACGGCCGTCACGAGCCACCGGCAGGTCCACCGCTCGCCGCCCTCGGTGTCGATCACCCACCGGTCGCCGCCCCAGCTCGCCGAGGACACCGTCGTCGACAACGAGAACGACCGCCGCAGGTCGAACCGGTCGGCGACGTGCTCGAGGTAGGAGAGGATCTCCGCCTGGCCGGGGTAGCGCTCCGTCCAGTCCCACTCCTGCTCGAGCTCGCGGGAGAACGCGTAGCAGTAGTAGTAGCTCTCCGAGTCGCACCGCGCGCCGGGGTAGCGGTTCCAGAACCAGGTACCGCCCACGCCGTCGGCGGCCTCGAGCCCGTGCACGGAGATCCCGAGCCCGCGCAGGCGGTGGACCATGTAGAGCCCGGCGAAACCGGCCCCGATGACGACGACGTCGGGATCGTTGCGCACGCTCACGAGTGTCGGCGGTCAGCGCTCCTCGGACAACCGCGCCGCCCGGAACCGCTCCCACACCGCGGGCCGGAGCCGTCCGCGGTCGGGCACCTCGATGCCGTGCCCGCGTGCCCACGCCCGGACCTCCGCGGTGGACGGTTCGGACGTGCCGCCGCCCGACAGCTCGGTCACCGCGCCCGGCAGCCGGGTGCCGACGGCCTGCTCGTCGCGCGCCCAGGCCAGCGCCGCGGCCAGGTAGCGATAGGTCCACTCCTCGGCCAGCGGCCGGGTCTCGGCGAAGACGATGGGGATCGCGGGCCACCGGACCTGCAGCTCCGCGAGGGAGTCGGCGACCTGCGCGGGCCGGACGTGTCGCTGCGCGAACACCTGCGACCACCGGTCCTCGACGACCACGGCCGCCCGGGGGAGTGCGGCGAGGTCGCCGAGGGCGAAGCGCAGCCGGCTGTTCGTCACGCTGGAGACGAGGTCGGGCAGTGACTTGCGCTCGACCGAGGCCACGAGCGTGTCCCCGAGCAGGACGCCGTAGTCGCCGGCCACGAGGGCGCGGCGCACGGTCCGGGCCTGCTGTTTCCCGAACGTGTACGGGTAGCGCTCGTGGGCGTCGACGACGATCTCGATCCCGTCGTCGTCCAGCCCGCCGGGGCGCGCCGTCGGCGTCCGGACCTGCGGTCGTGCCTGCTTGCGGGTGCGCGGCGACTGCCAGAACACCATGTCGCGGCCGCGGCCACGGGTGTAGACGACTTGGGACCGGTTCTCGCGGGCGCGGTCGAGCACGACGTCGATCGCCGCCCCGCGACGCGCGCACGAGCGCAGCGCGACGCGCTCGACCACGTCGGGCTCGGCCGGCCACTCCTCGAGGTCGGCCGGGTGGCAGTAGAGCGCCTTGGTCCGCGGCCACGTGTCCGAGGTCCGGAACAGCAGGCCGTCACCGAGGGGCAGCCAGAGCAGGAAGCCGAGCGACGACCCCTCGTCGGGATTCCGGGCGATGACCATCTCCGCCACGTCCGGGACCCTAGCGTCGTCAGCGCAGCGCACACCCGGGGTTCAGCACGCCGTCCGGATCCAGCGCGGCCCGCAGGCGGCGGACGACGTCGAGCGCCACGGGGTCGCCGAACGACGCGAGCGCGTGGGCCTTGGCGCGCCCGACGCCGTGCTCGCCCGAGACCGCCCCGCCGAGCGCCGTCCCGGCCGCGAACACGTCGTGCAGGGTCTTCTCGAGGAGCGCGGGATCGGGCTGGAAGACCGCGAGGTGCACGTTGCCGTCGCCCGCGTGCCCGCAGCCCAGCACCCGCGAGCCGTGCGCGTCGCCCGCCGCCCGGGCCCGCCCGAGGAACGCCGCCATCGCCGAGCGCGGTACCACGAGGTCGACGATCTCGTCGGCACCCGCCGCCTTGACCGCCCAGAACGCCTTCTCGCGCGCCTCGACGAGCCGTCGCGCCGAGCCCGCGGGGAGGTCGAACACGTCGGACGCCCCGGCGGCGCCCAGCACGTCGGCGAGCTCCTCGGCGTCCTCGTCCACCCGCTCCTGGCGCCGCCCGGCGAGCTCGACGAGCAGGTGGTCGGCGTCGACGAGGTCCTCGGGCAGCCCCAGCGACAGGTCCGCGGCGGTGCACACCGCGCGCATCGTCGGGCCGTCGAGGTACTCGCAGATGGTCGGGCCCAACCCCGACGCGATGACCCGCCCGACGGCGGCGATCAGGGCGTCCGCGTCCGGGAACGGCGCGAGCACCGTGCGCCGCGACGGCAGCGCCGGGTGCAGCCGGACGATCACCTCGGTGACCAGGGCGAGCGTGCCCTCCGAGCCGACGAGCAGCTGGGTGAGGTCGTAGCCCGACGAGATCTTCGCGAGCCGGCCGCCGGTGCGCACCACCGAGCCGTCGGCGAGCACCGCCTCGAGACCGAGCACGTGCGAGCGGGTGACGCCGTAGCGCACGGCGCGCATGCCCCCGGCGTTGGTGGCGACGGTGCCGCCCAGCGACGCCGACGTCTCGCCGGGGTGCACGGGGTAGGTCAGGCCGTGCGCGAGGGCGGCCGCGTCGAGATCGGCGAGCGACACCCCGGGCTGGACCACCGCGACGGCGTCGACGGGGTCGATCTCGAGGACCCGGTCCATCCGCGCGAACGACACGAGCACCGCGCCGTCGTCGGGGGTCGCGGCGCCGGACAGCCCGGTGCCCGCGCCGCGCGCGGTCACCGTCGCCCCGGCGGCGCGGGCCGCGCGCACGACGGCGGTCAC
This sequence comes from Actinomycetospora aeridis, assembly GCF_037400275.1. Taxonomy (NCBI): domain Bacteria; kingdom Bacillati; phylum Actinomycetota; class Actinomycetes; order Pseudonocardiales; family Pseudonocardiaceae; genus Actinomycetospora; species Actinomycetospora aeridis. The sequence continues at coordinate 695,299 of NZ_JBBEGL010000001.1, forward strand.
CTCGTCGCGGTCGCCCGGCCACACGACGCACGCGGGCTTGCCCGCCGGGACGCCGAGGGCCTCGTCGGCGCAGAGGTCGGCGACCGACGGGTCGTCACCCGGGAGGACGTGGCCGGACCCGACGACGGCGGCGAGCTGCTCGAGCCCTCCCGAGTCCTAGCACGGACCGCTATGCTCCCGAACCACTTGCAGAATGCAACCGGAGGACGCCATGGGCCGACTGATCTACTCGATGCTGACGTCGCTCGACGGCTACACGGCGGACGCCGACGGCGACTTCGGCTGGGGCATCACCGAGGACGCGGAGCTGCACACGGCGATGGAGGAGTACACCCGCGGCGTCGGGACCTACCTCTACGGGCGTCGGATGTACGAGACGATGGTCTTCTGGGAGACCGCGGACGCCCTGCCCGGCGAGCCGGCGGAGGTCGCCGCGTTCGCGAAGACCTGGCAGGCCGCCGACAAGGTCGTCTACTCGCGGACCCTCGAGGAGGTCGCCAGCGCACGCACCCGCATCGAGCGGGAGCTCGACGCCGACGCCGTGCGGGCGCTGAAGGACGCGGGCGACCTGACCGTCGACGGGCCGGAGCTCGCGTCCGCGGCGCTCGCGGCGGGCCTGGTCGACGAGATCGCGCCGGTGGTCATGCCCGTGGTGGTCGGCGGCGGCACGCGGTTCCTGCCCGACGGCGTGCGCCTCGGCCTCGAGCTGGTCGGCGAGCGCCGGTTCGCGAGCGGGGCGATGCACCTGCGGTACCGCGTCCTCCCGTAAACCGCTCTCGTCGCCGACCGAGCAGTACCTGCGGCGGTGGGCTCGTTAACGTAGGGCACATGGTGGTCCGCGACGCTCCGGTCGTCTCGCACGTCGAGCACGGCCCGGAGGCGACGCGTCCCCGCCGGGTCGAGGTCGTCGAGGCGCTGGACCTGACCCCGCGGATGCGTCGCGTGCGGCTGGCGGGCGACCTGGCCGACCTGCCCGTCGCCGGGCCCACCGACCACGCCAAGGTGTTCTTCCCGTCGGCACCGGGGGAGGAGCCGCCGGAGCCGGAGCTGAACGCGAGGGGGCTCGTCGTGCCGTCGGCGGGCATCCCGCGGCCGTACCGCGAGTACACGCTGCGCCGCCACGACCCGGCCGCGGGCGTCGTCGAGATCGATCTCGTGCGCCACGGCGACGGGCTCGCCGGGGCGTGGGCGGAGGACCCGCGCGGGGCGCTGTCGCTGCACGGCCCGCGCTCGAGCCTGGCCGTCGAGCACCGCGACTGGTACCTGCTCGGCGGCGACGAGACCGCGCTGCCGGCGCTGGCGCGGTGGGTCGACCAGCTGCCCGCGGTGCCGGTGCACCTCGTCGTCGAGGTCGCCGACGCGGCCGAGGAGGCGTACCTCGGCGACGTCCCGCCGCACGTCACCGTCGACTGGCGCCACCGCGACGGCGCGGCGCCGGGCACGACGACCCTGCTGGACGAGGGCGTCGCCGCGTTCACGCCGCCCGGGGGCCAGGGGTTCGCGTGGATGGGCGCCGAGGCCGGGGCGCTGCGCCCGGTGCGCCGCCGCCTGCGCGCGCTGCTGCCCACCGCGGCGGTCGACCTCGACGGCTACTGGCGCCGCGGCGTCGAGGGGACCGGGCTGGGCTGACCGGCGTATGTGAGCGAACTTCGGGCCCATAGGCCCGAAGTTCGCTCACATGGGGTGGTCGGCCAGGCGGGTGGACAGGGCGCGCAGGACGCGCAGGCAGGCGTCGAGGTCGTCGGGGTCCAGTCCCTCCTCCAGCGCCCCGAGCTCCCGGCGCTCGCCGTCGCGCACGTCGCTGAGCACCTCCACCCCGGCGTCGGTCAGCTCCACCAGCACCGACCGGCGGTGCGCCGGGTTCTCGCGCGTGCGTACCCACCCTCGCTCGGCGGCGTCGTCGACCGAGCGCTGGACGAACTGCCGGCTCAGCGACAGCGTCCGCGCCAACGTCGGCACCGTCGGCACCGTCGCTGCCCCGCACCCCGCGAGCGCGTCCAGCACCGCCCGGACGCCCACGGGCATCCCGCCCTCCTGCTCCACGGCCCGGACCCCGCGCCGGTAGAGAGGGCCGAGGACGTCGAACACCGCGGCGAGGCGGGCACCCGGAGCCGTCATGACACCCATGTTGTCATATGGCTCGAGACATGACACCTTGGTTGTCATGTTGCACCACATCGACCAGGGGGCCGGCCGGCCCGTCGTGCTCCTCCACGGCGGCGCGCTCGACCACCGTCTCTGGGCGCCGCAGATCGCCGCGCTCACCCGCACCCACCGCGTCATCGCGCCCGACCTGCGCGGCCACGGCGCGTCCCCCACCCCGACGGCGCCGTTCCGTCACGTCGACGACGTCGCCGCGCTCCTGCGCGACCTCGACCTGGGGCCGACGACCGTCGCGGGCATCTCGCTGGGCGCCACCGTCGCCGTGGACCTCGCGCTCGAGGCCCCGGAGCTGGTGTCGGGGCTCGTCGTCAGCGGCGCCGGGGCCGGCGGGGCCGAGTTCCGCGACCCGGCGACGCTGGAGCTCCTCGCCCGCTGGGCGGCGTCCGAACAGGCCCGCGACCGCGCGCTCTGGACCGAGATCTTCCTCGAGATCAGCTTCGGCGTCGGGCGCCCGCTCGACGACGTCGCCCCGGACATGGTCGCCCACGTGCGACGGATGACCGACGACACCCTCGACCACCACGTGCCCGACGGCATGCCCGTCCTGCCCACGCCGGTGGCCGACGCGGCGGCGCGCTCGCGCGAGCTGACCCTCCCGGTGCTCGCGATCGTCGGCCTGCTCGACAGCCCGGACCACCGGCGCATGGCGCGCGAGGTCGCCCGCGACGTCGTCGAGATCGAGGACGCGGCGCACTACCCCAACCTCGAGGCCCCCGACGAGTTCACCGTCGCCCTGCTCACCTTCCTTCGTGAGTGAAATTCCCGGCGATAGCCGGGAATTTCACTCACGTACGCGGCGGAGCCACAGCAGGCCCAGAACGGGCAGGACGACGGGGACGAAGCCGTAGCCGACGCCGAAGTCCGACCACACCGTGGGGTCGGGGAAGTCCTGCGGGCGCAGCAGCGACAGCGTGCCGATGGCCAGCACCCCGACCAGCTCGATCACCACCGCCACCAGCGCCACGCGCCGGGCCCCGCGACCCAGGGCGACCGCGGCGACGAGGTACACCGCCGCCGCGAACGCCGAGAGCAGGTAGGCCTCCGGAGCGCGCTCGAACTGGACGGCGATCTGGTAGACCGCCCGGGCGCCCGCGGAGATCGCGAAGATCACGTAGACGATCAGGAGCACGCGGCCGGGGCCGCCGGAGAGGGACCGCCCTGACGATTCAGCGGGCACCGGTCACCGCCCACACCTGGCCGGTGCGCAGCGCCAGCACCGCGAGCGTGACCCCGGCGACCGCGAGCACCACCGAGCCGTACCGCGTGCGCTCGCCGTGGGCCAGCGCGGCCCCGATCGGCAGCACCGCCAGCACCGCGACGAGGTAGCCGACGATCTCGACGACGGCGCCGGTGGTGCGCCCGCCCTCGACCACGAGCCCGACGACGATGACCAGCGCGACGACCAGCGCCACCGCCTCGAGCACCAGCAGCCCGATCCGGTGCCGGACCGTGGGGGCCTGGCCGACCACCGCCGACACCGCGCACCACAGCGCCCACGCGAGGGCGAGCGCGAGGACCGCGAAGGTCAGGCCGACGATCACGGGCGGAAGCCTACGAGCCGGGGGCGGGGACGGGCCGGAGGTGGTCGAAGATCAGGCTCGTGACGGTGCCCGCCACGTCACGGTGGGCGTTGAGGCGGGCGACGAGGTCGCGCAGCGCGCCCGTCCCCGCGGTCGCGACGTGCAGCAGGTAGTCGTCCTCGCCGGCCACGAAGTACACGTCGCGCACCTCCGGCAGGCGCCGGACGAGCCCCGTGAACTCGCCCAGCCGGTCACGCGCGTCGCTCTGGAGGCGCACCGAGATCATCGCCTGCAGCGGCAGCCCGACGGCGGCCGGATCGACGTCCGCGTGGTACCCGCGGATCACGCCCCGCTCGCGCAGCGACCGCACCCGCGCGAGGCACGTGGACGGGGCGATGCCGACGGCCTCGGCGAGCGCGGCGTTGGTGACGCGGGCGTCGGCGACAAGGTGGGCCAGGAGGGCGCGATCGACCTCGTCGAGGGGCCGCACATCGTTCGGCGGAGCGGCCGCCAGACGCGTCGCGTCGTCCGATCCTTCGCGCACGGTGCGACTCTACAGAATCATCTGCATTGAACTACCGATCACGACGCAGGAACTTCACCCTGGAGGCAGGACGCCAACGGACGGAGAAGGACGATGAAGGTCGCGGTGCCCGCCGAGGTCAAGGACAACGAGTTCCGGGTGGCCCTCACGCCCGGGGGCGTGCGCGAGCTCGTCGCCCACGGCCACCAGGTGACCGTCGAGCAGGGCGCGGGCCTCGGCTCCGCGTTCGGCGACGACGAGTACAAGGAGGCCGGCGCCCGCATCCTCGCCGACGCCGACGACGTGTGGGGCGACGCCGACATGGTCGTCAAGGTCAAGGAGCCGGTGGCCGCGGAGTACCACCGCCTGCGCGCCGACCTCACGCTCTTCACCTACCTCCACCTCGCCGCGTCCCGCGAGTGCACACAGGCCCTGCTCGACGCCGGCACCACCGCCATCGCCTACGAGACCGTCACCCGCAACGGCGCGCTGCCCCTGCTCGCCCCGATGAGCGAGGTCGCGGGCCGGCTCGCGCCCCAGGTCGGCGCCTACCACCTCATGCGCTCCCAGGCGGGCCGCGGCCTGCTGCTCGGCGGCGTCCCCGGCGCGCCCGCCGGCCACGTCGTCGTCATCGGCGGCGGCGTCTCCGGCGCCTCGGCGGTGCAGATGGCGGTCGGCATGCACGCCCGCGTCACCGTGCTCGACACCAACCTCGACACCCTGCGCGCCCTCGACGCCCGCTACGCGGGCCGGGTGCAGACGATGTACTCGAGCGTCGACAACCTGGAGCGCGCCGTCCTGGACGCCGACCTCGTCGTCGGCGCCGTCCTCGTCCCGGGCGCGAAGGCCCCGACGCTCGTCTCCGACGCCCTCGTCGCCCGCATGAAGCCGGGCGCGGTGCTCGTCGACATCGCCATCGACCAGGGTGGCTGCTTCGCGTCCTCGCACCCGACGACGCACTCCGACCCGACGTTCCCGGTGCACGACACGCTCTTCTACTGCGTGGCCAACATGCCCGGCGCGGTGCCGAACACCTCCACCCACGCGCTCACCCACGCGACGCTGCCGTTCGCGCTGGCGCTGGCCGATCGCGGCTGGCGCGACGCGCTGGCCGCCGACGCCGGGCTGGCCGCCGGTCTCGCGACCCACGGCGGGGAGCTCTACGGCGCCGCCGTCGGCGAGGCCCACGGCCTCCCCGTCAGCACCCTCTAGCCGGCCTCGCGCCGCGCGTAGGAGACCGCGGCCATCGACGCCCGTGCCGACGCGAGCACCGACGACCAGTCGACGTCCGGGCCCGACGCCGAGCCCGCGCGCATCGCCAGCAGCGCCCGGGCGCACAGGGCGGCCTCGTGCGCGGCCCAGAGCAGCGGGTCGCGGTCGGCGGGCGGCGCCCCGAGGTGCTCGACGACCGCGGCGAGGTGCCCGTCGACGGTGTCCAGGGCGACGGTCTCCAGGGCGGCGGTGTCCAGGGCGACCGTCTCCGGCGACGCGGCGGGTGCGCTCACCCGGTCACCCCGACCTCGGCGAGGAACGCGGCCATCGCGTCGACGCTGCGGAACCGGTCGATGTCGAAGTCGTCGAGCGGGAGCCGGCAGCCGAAGGTGTCCTCCAGCCCGACGATCAGCGTCACCAGCGCGAGCGAGTCGAGCAGCCCCTCGGCGACGAGGTCGGTGGCGGGGGCGGGGACCTCGACGCCGAGGCGGTCGCGGACCAGGTCGGTCAGCTGCTCGGTCATCGGGCCGGTGCCGGCGGTGGGGGTGGCGTCGGGCATGGTCAGCGTCCTCCTGTCGGGGCGGCCGCGGCGGGAGTGGGCGCGAAGCGCTCCCGCAGCGCCGGACGATCGATCTTGCCGTTGACGTTGTGGGGCAGGTCGTCGAGCTCGGCCCACCGCGCGGGCACCATGTACTTCGGCACCAGCTCGGCGAGCCGCCGCCGGACGTCGGTGGCGGGCAGCACGTGGCCCTCGGTCACGGAGTACGCGCCGCAGATCGTGGTGCCCTCGAAGCCGCCGGTGTCGATGCCGACCACCGCGCACTCGCGGATGCCGGGCACGGTCGCGAGCGCGGCCTCGATCTCGCCGAGCTCGATGCGGTAGCCGCGGCTCTTGACCTGCGAGTCGGCGCGGCCGAGGAAGTGCACGACGCCGGCGCCGTCGACGCGGGCGAGGTCGCCGGTGCGGTAGAGGCGCTCGCCCGCGGCGTCCGGCACGAAGGCCGCGACCGTCTTCTCCGGGTCGCGCCAGTAGCCCGGCGAGAGCCCGGCGCCGCCGATCCAGAGGTCGCCGACCTCGCCGGGGGGCACCGGGGCCATCGCCTCGTCGAGGACCCGCAGCTCCTCGCCGTCGCACGCCGTCCCGATCGGCACCGGCACGGTCTCGTCGGCCGGGACCTCGGGCACGTCGTGGAACGACGAGGCGATCGTCGCCTCGGTCGGGCCGTAGAGGTTGGTGAACCGCACGTGCGGCAGCCGGCGCATCCAGTGCGCGAGCACCGGGGTCGGCAGGACCTCCCCGCACCACAGCAGCCGCTCGAGCGCCGGGAAGTCGTCCTGGGCGACGACGTCGAACCGTGCCAGGTAGGTCAGCACGCTCGGCACCGAGAACCACTGGGTCAGCGCCCGGTCGCGCAGGAACGCCGCCGTCGCCCGCGGGTCGACGCCCAGGGAGGCCGGGACGAGGTGCAGCTCGGCGCCCGCGGCGAGCGTGGCGTAGATGTCGAAGGTCGACAGGTCGAAGTGCAGCGGCGGGTGGCCGGAGACGCGGTCGCCGGGGCGGGTCCCGAAGTGGCGCAGCCCCCACGCGACGAACGCGAGGACGGTGTCGTGGGTGATCATCACGCCCTTGGGCACGCCGGTGGAGCCGGACGTGAACAGCAGGTGGGCGAGGTCGATCGGTGCGACGCCGGGGTCCGTGGTCGGGGCGGTGAGCAGGTCGTCGCGCGTGAAGGCGAGCCCGTCCTGCACGTCGATGGCCCCGACGAGCGGGGTCGGACCCGGCAGTTCGGCGAGCACCTCGTCGAGCAGCGCCCGTGACGCCGCGTCCACCAGCACGACCTCGGGCTCGGCGGCGCCGACGATCCGCGCCACCCGCGACGTCGGCCCGGCCGGGTCGACGGGGACGTAGGCGCCGCCCGCACGCAGCGTCCCGATCAGCGCGGCGATCGTCCACGGCGCCTTCTCGGCGAGCACGCACACCCGCGCCCCGGGCGAGAGGCCGTGCTCGAGCAGCACGTGCGCGACGCGGTTGACCGCCCCGTCGAGCTCGGCGTAGGTCATCACCACGTCGGTGCCGACCAGCGCGGGCCGGTCGGCATGGCGCTGCGCGGACTCCGCGAGCAGGTCCTGGAGGTGCCGGGCCGGCGTGGTCATGCCCGGGCCGCCGCTCCGGCGCGGGCGAACACCTCGCCGGCGTGGCCGAGGTCCTCGGCCGCGGGCGGGATGTCGAGCACGAACACCTCGGTGCCGCGCTCCAGGTAGCGCGCGACCTCGGCGGCGACGCGGTCGTGCGACCCGACGAGGTACGGGCAGAACGACTGGTAGTTCTCGAACGGGCCGAGCCAGTAGGGCTCGGGCTCGGTGCCCAGCTCGGCCGGCGGTGCGGGGTTCTTCGCGACCCCCGCGAGCTGGTGGTGCCAGTGCGAGTCCGACACGCGCATGGCCATCGCGTGCGCGACCTGGCCGGTGCGATCGGCGGGGAAGCGCTCGTGGGCGACGCGCCACGCCTCGTCGGCGTCGTCGCGGGCGATGATCCCGATGCGCACGCCACCGCCGGTGGGGGAGTCGCTGTCGGCGCCGGAACCCAGCGGCTCCGGGTACCGGACCGGCGTCGCCCCGATCTCCTCGGCGGCCGCGCGGCCGGCGGGGGAGGAGCCCGAGATGAGCACCTCCGGCATCAGCTCGGGGGGCAGGGCCGGCGCGAGGCGCAGGTTCTCCACCTGGTGCCAGCGGCCGTCCCGCGTCACCGTCTCGCCCCGCAGCAGGGCGGTGACGATCTGCGTGTACTCGACGGTGCGCGCGTAGCGGTCGTCGTGCCCGGTGCGGTCGCCCAGCGCGACGAGGTCGTTCCGGAACCCGCCGGCCAGCATGTTCAGGTGCACCGCGCGGCCGTGCAGGTACGCGAGCGAGGACACCATCGAGGCCGCCGTGTACGGGTGCATGTACACCGGCTGCACGGCCACGAGCGGCGCGAGGCGCGTCGTCGCGGCGATCGCCGTCTGCGCCACCAGCCACGGGTCGGCGATGCCGTTGTCGGTGTAGACGAGCATCCCCGCGCAGCCGGCCTCCTCGCTCCACCGCGCCGTCGCGGCGACCGCGTCGAGGTACTCGGACGCCGCGACGTCCTTGGACTGCGGGCAGGTCGAGTAGACCGTCGGACCGCTCATGCGGACTCTCCCTCACGCCAGAGCACGTGGTGGCCCATCCACCACTCGCCGTCGAGCCGGGTCAGGAGCGTGTCGTCGGCGTCCATCGCCGCAAGCACGCCGGGGTCCTCGCTGTCCACGAGCGCCCAGGCCGCGGGGCGCACCAGGCAGCGCCGGTCGCGGACGGCCTCGGCGAGCGACGGCTCGAGCCGCCCGGCCACGGCGGCCGCGCCGCGGGCGTCCGCGTCGGCGATCAGGTGGTCGAGCACCGGGCCCGGGTCTCCCGTGGTGCTCGCGAGCTGCTGGACCTGCACGATCCCGCCCGGCGGCGCGAAGGCGACGTACCAGCCGACGACCTTGCCGCCGCGCCCGCGCACGAGGCGGCGCACGACCTCGCCGCGGTGCGGGGCGACCGCGTCGAGCTCGGCGAACAGGGCGGTGAGGTGGCGGGCGTCGTAGTCCGGGTGCAGGCGCCAGTGCCGCGGGGCCTCGGACATCTGCTCGACGAGGGCGTCGACGGTCAGCGGCTCGGACACGAGGTCCGGGTCGGGCGCCGGGGCGGGGCGCGCGCCCAGGCGCGGGAGGCGCCGGACGAGCGTGTCGACGCCGCCGCCGACCGTGCGCAGCGGCGCCGGCACCGGGCGTCCGCGGTCGCCCAGGTGCGCGGTGACCGCCGAGGTCGGACGCAGTACGCGGTACCAGGAGAACGACGGCGCGGTGCGCACCCGCCCGCGCAGCTGGCGCCACATCCGGCGCATGAGGTCGGTGGCGCCGTCGGTGATCGTGACGTCCTGCGGGCCCCGCAGGTAGGCCCGGGTGAGCAGGGCGCCGATCCCGGGGGTCGCGGGGTCGGCCACGAGGTGCCCGGAGCAGCCCACCCGCACGGCGCGGCCGTCGACGCGGAACCGCCGCGGGTACGAGCCGAGGTACCCGACGATCCCGCCGTCGGAGCCCTCCGCGACCAGCGGCGGGATGTCCGGGTCGGCCCACGCGGCGTCCAGGGTCGTGCGCGCGAGGTAGCCGGCGAGCTCCGCCGGGGGCGTGTCCGTGCCGGAGCGGGCGAGCCGCTCGTAGAGCGCGGCGACGGCGGGCAGGTCCTCCCGCGTCAGCGGGCGGATGCCGCTCATGCGTCCCCGGCGAGCGGCCCGGCGAGCGGCTCGACGACGTAGCCCTCGATGTAGAGACGGTCGAGCGCGATCCCGGCGAACGTGTCCAGCGCCGTGCCCGGCGCCATGATCAACGGTTGGCCCTTGACGTTGAACGAGGTGTTGACGACGACGCCGGAGCCGGTCCGCGCCTTCACCCCGCGCAGCAGGCGCGCGAAGCCGGGGGCGAGGTCGTCGCGCACCGTCTGGATCCGCGCGGAGTCGTCGGCGTGGACGATCCCGTCGACGACGCCCCGGGCCTCCGGGCGGACCTGCGCGGTGCACAGCATGTAGCGGTCGGGCTCGAAGCCGCGGGTGACGAAGAGGCGGTCGACGTCCTCGTCGAGCACCGCCGGGGCGAACGGCCGGAACGCCTCGCGGAACTTCACCGCGCCGTTGATCCGCTCCTTGATCCGGTCGCCGTCGGGGCGGGCGAGGATCGAGCGGTGGCCCAGCGCCCGCGGGCCGAACTCCATGCGCCCGGAGAACCAGGCGACGATCCGGTCGGCGGCGATGTCGTCCGCGGCGCGGGCGTAGTACTCGTCGGTCTCCCCGAGCCACGTCCACGTCAGGTCGGGCCGGGCGTCGAGTGCGGCCCGGACGTCGTCGGCGGTGTAGGCCGGGCCCAGGTACGGGTCGAACGGGCCGGTGACCGGGGCGAGCCCGCCGCCCTCGGTGCGCGCGACGTGCCAGGCCGCGCCCGGGGCGGTGCCGTCGTCGCCGGAGGCGGGCTGGACGAACATCGCGTCGACGCCGGGCAGGTCGGCGATCGACTGGTTGGACTTGCAGTTGAGGAACGTCCCGCCGGCCAGGCAGAGGTTCCGCTCGCCGGTGCGCTCGAGCCAGTGCCCGACGAGCTCGGTGAGCAGGGTGGTCAGGCGGTCCTGCAGCGCGGCGGCGAAGTCGGCCTCGTCGCGGTGGATGTCGCCGTCGGGGACCCGCGGGGTGAAGGCCGCCTCGGCGAGGAACGCGCGGGCGTGCGGGTAGCCCGCCTCGGGCTCGGTGAGGCTGCCGGCCGGCCAGTCGACGACGACCGTGCCGCGCTCGGTGTCGACGCGGGCGAGCTTCTCGAACACCGGCCGGAACCGGTCCGGCTCGCCGTAGGGCGCGAGGCCCATGACCTTGTACTCGTCGTTGTTGAACTGGAACCCGAGGAAGCGGGTGGCGATCGAGTAGAGGATGCCGAGCGACGCCGCGATCGGGACGGTGTGCAGCAGTTCGAGATCGTCGCCGTGCGCGCGGAACACCGACAGCGACTCGGTCTCGCCCATCCCGTCGCTGACGACGACGAGCGCGCGGTCGAACCCGCTCGGCGCGAGCGCGGACTCGGCGTGGGCGACGTGGTGGCGCACCGGGCGGAAGCGCTCGGCGACCCGGGTCCACCCGAGGCCGGTCAGCGCGTCGATCACCGTGGCGCTCGCGTAGACCTCGTCGAACGGCGCGCCGGCGAGCGTGAAGGCCCGGCGGTGACGGTCGTAGTCGAAGCCGTGCGCGATGAGGTCGACGTCGTCGGGGGAGACCCCGGCCTCGGCGAGGCAGGACGCGACGGCCTGCGCGGGGAACGCGCCGGTGCCCTTCGCCCCGGTGAAGCGCTCCTCCGAGGCGGCCGCGACCAGGCGGCCGTCGACGACGAGCGCGGCGGCACTGTCGAGCCCCTGGCAGATCCGCTCGTCGAGCGGGGCGATGTCGGGGTGCGTGCGGTGCAGGTGCTCCTGCGAGTGCGGCAGACCGGACAGGCCGAGGACGATCACGGCGCTCCTCTGGGGTCAGGACACGACGGTGTGAGCCGTTCCACTATTGCGTGAGCAGTGCTCCCCCTAGGCGCGGGGGTCCTTCCGTGAAACGGTTGTGAGTTCTTTTCCGGGGGCGGGTCGACACAGACCGGACAGATCTCCGCGGGGCTCTCCGAGGGACGACGCCCGGGGGCGCGCGAGAGTTCCCGGGGGCGTGGTCGGGGGCGTGGACGTGCTCCCTGGCGGGCACCATCCCGACCATGGCTGCCCGCTCCGACCTGGCCGCGTCCCTGCGCTCGCTCGACGGCGCGAGCTACGGGCGCTACAAGTCGTTGTCGGGGTCGTGGACCGTCTCCGGCGTGGCTCTCGAGGTGCTGCGCGTCCAGGCCGACCCCTTCGCGCCGCCGAGCCGGGTGCGGCTCACGGTGTCCGACGCCGGCCTGCCCGCCGACCTGTACGGCACCGCCGACCGCCGCCGCGCGCTCGCCGGGTTCCTGCTCCGCGAGCTGCGCCGCGCGCTGCGCGGGACGCCGGTGCAGGTCGACGCGGGCGGGCCCGAGGTGCTCGAGCGCCGCGCCGGCACGGTCGACGCCGACGGCGTGGTGGTCGTGGAGGTCGGCGTCCCGTTCCCGGGCCCGAAGCGGCGCGTCCTCGGGCGGGAGGCCGCGACGCTGCTGGCCGAGACGCTGCCGTCCGCGGCGCGCGAGGCGATCTGCTCGGCCGACCCGGACGCCGCGCGGACGTTCGTCGAGACCGTCGAGGACGCCGTCGCGCTGCGCTCGGCGCTCGCCGGGCGCGGGCTGGTCGGGTTCGTCGCCGACGGGGCGGTGCTGCCGCGGCGCAGCGGCGTCGACGACCGCCCGCTCGCCGGGGCCACGCCGTTCGGCGGGCCGGAGTCGCTGCAGGTCACGCTCGAGGCGCCGAACGCCGGGCCGGTCCGCGGGATGGGCGTTCCCGACGGTGTCACGCTGATCGTCGGCGGCGGGTACCACGGCAAGTCGACGCTGCTGCGCGCGCTGGAGGACGGGGTCTACGACCACGTGCCCGGCGACGGGCGCGAGCAGGTGGTGACGCGGCTCGACGCGGTCAAGCTGCGCGCCGAGGACGGGCGGGCGGTGATCCGCGACGACGTCTCGGCGTTCGTCGCGCACCTGCCCTCCGGCGAGCCGACCGACGACTTCTCGACCACCAACGCCTCCGGCTCGACCAGCCAGGCGGCGTCGACGGTCGAGGCGGTCGAGGCCGGCGCCGACGTGCTGCTGATCGACGAGGACACCTCGGCGACCAACATGATGATCCGCGACGCCCGGATGCAGCAGCTGATCGCGACCGAGCCGCTGGTGCCGTTCGTCGAGCGGGTCCGTCCGCTGCACGCCGAGCACGGGGTGTCCACCGTGCTGGTGATGGGCGGGTCGGGCGACTACCTCGGCGTCGCCGACACCGTGATCATGATGGACGCCTACCGGGCGTCGGACGTCACCGCGCGGGCCCACGAGATCGCGGCCGCCGGGCCGTCCCGGACCGTGGAGCACAGCGGTTTCCCTTCCGTCGCACCGCGCGTCGTCGACCCCGCCTCCCTGGACCCGACGGCCAGGGGCAAGCGGCGGGTGACCGCCCGGGGCCGCGACACGTTGACGTTCGGCGAGGACGACATCGACCTGTCCGCCGTGGAGCAGATCGCCGACCGCTCCCAGGTGGCGGGCATCGGGCGGGCGCTGGCGCTGCTCGGCGACCACGTGCTCGACGGGACGATCACCCTCGCCGAGGGACTCGACCTCCTCGACGCCGAGCTCGACCGCCGCGGGGTGGCGGCCCTGCTCGACGGCCGGTCCGAGGACCTGGCACGCCCCCGCCGCCACGAGGTCGCCGCCGCCCTCAACCGCCTGCGGTCGCTGCGCCTGACCACGTGAGCACTTTCCGGTGCCGGGGGCCCGGGAACTGCTCACGTGGAGGTCACTCGACGATCTGCACCCGGTCGTAGACGTTGAGGCCGTTGAAGAAGGCCTGGGCGTCGGCGTCGGCCATGCGCACGCAGCCGGCCGACTGGCGGGCGGGGTCGCCGCCGTGGAACGCGCGGCCGTTGTCGTCGAAGAACACCGACCACGGCATCCGCGCGTTGTTGTACTCCTTCGAGAGGTGGACCTCCTCCTTGCGCTGCACGGCGAAGAAGCCCACCGGCGTCTCGTGACCCGGCGAGCCGTGGTTCATCCGCACCGGGCCGCGCAGGACGTTGCCCTTGCCGTCGGAGAGCCAGGCCTCGTTCGTCGAGAGGCGGGCGCAGGCCTTGACGTTGTCCTCACAGGGCATGGCGGCCTTCGGCACGGCCATCGCGACCGCGCCGACGCTGCCGAGCCCGGCCAGCGCGACGAGCCCGAGGAGGAGCGCCGCGACGCGGCCGCCCATCCGGCGCCGGGCGCGACGAGCGCCGTCCCGCGCCCCGGTCCCGATGTCCATCCACGTGTGCCGACCCACCGTGCTCCTCTCGACGGTTCGCGCCGTACCCACGGCGCCTCCCTCTCAACGGCAGCGCGGGTGCCACGGACGAGTGGTCTGTCCGGGTGGTCCTCCGGGTGACGACCCGGATGCGGACCGTGACAACGCGACTACCGAGCGGGGACTCTCTCATCTTGCTGAGAAGGCGTCGGGACCCCCTGTCTCCTTGCCGGACCGGCTCCCGAGCAGGAAGGTGACGCCGTGGCCGCAAAGGGATCCGCCGCACAGGACAAGGGTTCGGACAAGGGTTCGAAACAGGACGAGGAACGCGCCGGCGTCGCGCTGACCAACGTCGACCAGGAGCTGTTCGCGGGGGCGGGGGTGACCAAGCGGCAGCTCGTCGACTACCTCGAACGGATGGCGCCGCGGATGCTCCCCGCGCTCGCCGAGCGCCCGCTCTCGGTGGTGCGCGCGCTGCGCGGGCAGAAGCCGTTCATGCAGAAGAACGTCCCGAAGTACGCGCCCGACTTCGTGCGGACGGTGTCGTTCTGGGCCGAGACGTCGCAGCGCGAGGTCGCCTACGCGCTCTGCGACGACCTGCCGACGCTGCTGTGGTTCGCCAACCAGCGCTCGATCGAGTTCCACCCGACGCTGACGCGCGCGGACGCGATGGACACCCCCGAGCACCTCGTGCTCGACCTCGACCCGCCGGAGGACGCGGGGTTCGACGCCGTCGTCGCGGCCGCGCACCTCGTGCGCCGCGCGCTCGACGACGCCGGTCTGGAGGGCGTGGTCAAGACCACGGGCGCGAAGGGCGTCCACATCCTCGTCCCCCTCGCTCCCGGCCCGACCCACGAGGACGTCGCCGGCGCCACCCGCGCGCTCGCCCTCCACACCGAGCGCCTCGACCCGGACGTCGCGACGACGGCGTTCATCAAGGCCGACCGCGGCGGCAAGGTGTTCGTCGACCCCACCCGCGCCGGCGGCTCGACGATCGTGTCGGTCTACAGCCCCCGTGTGCGCCCCGGCCTGCCCGTGTCGTTCCCGGTGACGTGGGACGAGCTGGACTCCGTGGTGCCGGCGGAGATCACGGTGGCCACGGCGCCCGACCGCCCGGACCCGTGGGAGGATGCCGCCGCCCGCCCGGCCCCGCAGGCACTGCCCGAGGAGCTGATCGCCGAGGGCCGCACGATCCCCGTCGCCCGCGTGCAGGCGATGCACGAGGGCAAGCGCCGCAAGCGCGCGGCGGAGAAGACGGCGAAGGCCGGGAGCACCGACAGCGCCGAGTGACCGACGATGGGGCGCGCCCGTGTCAGCGGCGTGGCGCCGCAGACGCCCAGTGTCCGTCACGCCACGCACTCGGAACGATCATGGGCGCGAGGCGTCACCGAGCGTGCCCGCGACCACGGTCGCGTCGTGCTCCTCGTCGCGCGCCACCGACGCCGTGAACCCCGCCGCGACGAGGGCGGCCCGCGCCCGGTCGCCCTGGTGCTCCGCGCACTCCACGAGCAGGTGCCCGCCGGGCCGCAGCCACGCCGCCGCCTGACCCGCCAGCCGCCGCACGACGTCCACGCCGTCCCCGCCGCCGTCGAGCGCCACGCGCGGCTCGTGCTCCCGCGCCTCCGGCGGCATCGCGGCGACCGCCTCGCTCGGCACGTACGGCGTGCTCGCCACGACGACGTCGACGTGCCCGGCGAGCGAGGGCGGCAGCGCCGCCAGCAGGTCGCCGACGTGCACCCCGGCGGCCCCGGGGAGATTCCGGGCCGCGCACGCCACGGCGGCCGGGTCGACGTCGGCGGCGTGCAGGACGAGCCCGGGGCGGGCGGCCAGCAGCGCGGCCCCGATCGCCCCGGTCCCGCAGCAGACGTCGACGACGGTCTCGCCGCCGCCGAGCAGGGACAGCACAGCACCCACGAGGAACTCGCTGCGCCGCCGCGGCACGAACACCCCCGGCGCGACGGCCACCCGCAGCCCCGCGAACTCCGCCCACCCCAGCACCTGCTCCAACGGCTCGCCGGCCACTCGCCGGGCGACGGCCGACTCCGGCGCGTCCGCCAGCAGCGCCGCCTCCTCCTCCGCGAACACGCACCCCGCCGCTCGCAGGCGGGCCACCAGCGAGCTCACAGCCCGAGGAGCCCCCGCGTCTCGGCGATCGTGGCCGGCCGCCGCCCCAGGTCCGCGAGCAGCGCCACGACCTCGTCGACGAGCGCGGTGTTGGTCGGCGTCGAGGTCCCCGCGTGGTCCTCCAGCCCCACCCGCACGTGCCCGCCCCGGCGCACGGCGGTCTCCGCCAGCCCGGTCGCGACGACGTCACCCCCCAGCACCGCCACCGACCACGGCAGCCCGGACGGCTCGAGCATCTCGAGATAGGCCTCGAGCGCGGTGGTGGTCGGCGGCAGCCCGAACTCCAGCGCGCCGCCGAAGTAGAGCTTGACGATCGCTCCCGGCGGCACGCGGCCGTGCCGGTGCAGCGTCAGCGCCACCCGCAGGAAGCTCGGGTCGAAGATCGAGATCGACGGGCCGGTGCCGTGCGCCGCGCAGCGGGCGAACATGTGCTCGGTGTCGGCCAGGCTGTTCTGGTACGGCCCGGGCGCGGCGGCCTCGGCGACGACGCCGTCGCTGGTCAGACCCAGGTTCACCGACCCCGGGTCGACGAGCGAGAGCCCGCCCATGCCGCGGCGGGCGAGCTCCTCGTGGTGCGCCCAGCGCGTCTCGATCGGGATCCCGCGGGCCCCGGCGGCCATCGTCGCGTAGAGCAGCAGGTCCGGGTACTGCGCAAGCACCGGCGTCCACGCCTCGACGTACGGCTCGACGGGGTGCACCCCGGACGGCACGAACATCGCCTCGTGGTGGTCGTGCGCGATGCTCGCCCCGCGCGCGACACAGGCGAGCATCTCGTCGGCCACCTCGGCCGGGGTCAGCGGCACGTGCGGGTTGACCGACCGCGGCGTGGCCCCGTTGACGGCGACCTCGACGATGACAGGGGAAGGCACGAGGACGAAGGATCGTCGCCACACGCCGCCGCGTCGAGGATCATCCGTGCCGTGGATCCCCTGACCGCCGAGGAGCTCGGCCGGGTGCGCGCGCTCGCGACCTCCTCGCTGTGCGACGCCGACAAGACCTTCCTGCTGCCCGACCCGGCGATCCGCGCGATGGTGCCCGACGTGCGGATGGCCGGGCCCGCGGTCACCGTCGTCGCCCCCGACGACCACCTCCCGGTGCTCCTCGCCGCGGGGCAGGCCGCGCCCGGTTCGGTGCTGGTCGTGGTGAATCCCCGGGGTGCCCGGGCCGTCGCCGGCGAGCTGGTGACCGCCGAGGCCCGGCGGAACGGTCTGGCCGGGGTCGTCATCGACGGCTACTGCCGCGACGTCGCGGGCCTGCGCCGGATCGGCCTGCCGGTGTTCGCGCGCGGCTCGACGCCCGCCTCGGGCAGCGCCCGCGACCCGCGCGGCCTCGACGAGGGACCGGTCGCGCTGGGCGGGGTGCCGGTGCGGCCGGGGGATCTGGTGCTGGGTGACGACGACGGCCTCGCCGTCGCCACCGCCGACCAGGTGCGCGCCGCCCTGGCCGGTGCCGAGGAGGTCGAGCGTGCCGAGGCGGCCGTGCTCGCCGGCATGGGCAAGGGGCCCGACGGGCGCGGTCTCGCGGACCACACCAACCTCGCCGAGCACCGCGCCGCCCGCGCCGACGGCCGGGACTCGGCGCTGCGGTTCCTCGTCTGATGGCGCCGGAGACGAGCAGGGTCCTCCTCGTCACCGGCGGCAGCCGGGGCATCGGCGCGGCCGTCGTCGACCGGGCCGCGGCCGCCGGCTGGGACGTCTGCCTGACCTACCGCAGCGACGCCGGCGCCGCCGAGACGGTCGCCGGACGAGCCCGTGAGCAGGGCGTCCAGGCGGTCGCCGTCCGCGCCGACGTCGCGGTCGAGGCCGACGTCGAGGCGGCCTTCGCGGCGGCCGACGCGCTGGGGCCGCTCGGCGGGGTCGTCGTCAACGCCGGGGTCGTGGTGCCGAAGTCGCGGGTCGACGCGATGTCGGCCGAGCGCGTGACCGCGATGCTGACGGTCAACGTCGTCGGCGCCGTCGTCTCGTGCCGCGAGGCGGTGCGCCGCCTCTCGACCGCGCACGGCGGGCCGGGCGGCTCGATCGTCATCGTGTCGTCGGCGGCCGCGCGGCTCGGGTCGCCGGGGGAGTACGTCGACTACGCGGCCTCCAAGGCGGCGACCGACACCCTCGGTCTCGGGCTGGCCAAGGAGGTCGCCGACGAGGGCGTGCGGGTCAACGTGGTGCGCCCCGGGATCATCGACACCGAGCTGCACGCCGTCGGCGGGCAGCCCGACCGGGTGGCACGGATCGGCCCGCTGGTGCCGGTGGGCCGCGCCGGCACGGCCGACGAGGTCGCCGCCGCGATCGCCTGGCTGCTCTCCGACGAGGCGTCCTACTGCACGGGCAGCGTGCTCGACGTCGCCGGCGGCCGGTAACCGGGAGCCCCCTCCCGGCTGGCCCGGGGCCAGGGGCAGAATCGGCCGGCGTGAGCGGCACGTGGCGCAGCTACGTCGCCCTCGGCGACAGCTTCACCGAGGGCGTCGGCGATCCCGACCCGACCACCGGGCTCGAACGCGGATGGGCCGACCGGTTCGCGGCCGGCATGGCCCGCCGCGACCCGGGCTTCACCTACGCCAACCTCGCGGTGCGCGGGCTGCTGCTCGACCCGATCATCGCCACCCAGGTGCCCGAGGCCGTGCGGATGGCCCCGGATCTCGTGAGCGTCTGCGCGGCGGGCAACGACCTGCTGCGCCCCGGCGCCGACCCGGCGGTGCTCGCCGAGCGCCTCGAGGGGGCGGTCGCGACCCTGCGGGCCACGGGTGCCGACGTCCTGGTGTTCACCGGCTTCGACACCCGCGAGAGCCCGCTGCTCAACCTCATCGGCCGGCGCCTCGCCGCGATGAACGACCACATCCGCGAGATCGCCCACCGCCAGGGCGCCTACCTCGTCGACCTGTGGGTGATGCCGCCGCTGGCGGACATGCGGGCCCGCACCGACGACCGGCTCCACCTCAACCCCGACGGCCACGCCCGGGTCGCCGCGCGCGTGTGCGAGGTCCTCGGCCTGCCGCCGGAGGTCGACTGGCACGCGCCGTGGCCGCCCGTGACGCCGACGACGTGGGGCCACCGGCGCGTCGAGGACGTCCGCTGGGCCCGCGAGCACCTCTGGCCGTGGGTGCAGCGCCGCGCGCAGGGCCGCAGCAGCGGCGACGAGCGCGCGGCGAAGCGGCCGACGCTCGCCCCCGTCCCGTGAGCGGCGTCGCGATCACCGTCGACGACCTCGCCGGTCCCGAGGTGGCGGCCCTGCTCGCCGAGCACCTCGACGAGATGCGCGCCGTCACGCCGCTCGAGAGCAAGCACGCGCTGGACCTCGACGCGCTGCGCGCCCCGGACGTCACGTTCTGGACGGTCTGGGACGACAGCAACGACGGCAGGGTGCTGCTGGGCTTCGGGGCGCTGCGCGAGCTCGACCCGACCCACGGCGAGATCAAGTCGATGCGCACGGCGTCGGCGTACCAGGGGCTCGGGGTGGGCGGGGCGCTCGTCCGGCACGTCGTCGCCGAGGCCCGGCGGCGGGGCTACCGGCGCCTGAGCCTCGAGACGGGGTCGTCGGAGTACTTCGCCCCGGCCCGCCGGCTCTACGCGCGCCACGGGTTCGTGCCCTGCGCGCCGTTCGGCGACTACCGCGAGGACCGGCACAGCGTGCACCTGACGCTGGCCCTGTAGACCTCAGGGACGCAGCACCAGCGGGTCGTCGACGAGGTGCACGTCGACGGGGGAGCGGGGCGTCCACCGCGGCGCGGCGCCCGGGGTCCACGCCCACCGCCGCGGCACGCGCTCGACACCGAGCGCGAAGACCGTCAACGTCCCGTCGGGCGCGATGCGCAGCCGCAGGAAGCCCTTGTGGTCCTCGATGCTCTGGGCGGCGAAGAGCTCGTTGCGGTTGGCCCCGCGGGCGGCGATCAGCAGGAACGTCGAGAGCACGAGGCTCGCGACCACCCCCGCGACGACGACGGTCAGCACCGTCGCGAGGGGGGTGTCGATCCTGGTCGCGACGTGCGTCGCGGCGAGGGCGACGGCCACCTCGGGGACCGCGAGGCCGAGGCCGAGCCCGAGGCGGCGCAGGCGTCCGGCGCGCTGGGGGACGACGAACCCGTAGGACCCGCCGGCCACGGCCACCGCGGCGATCACCGAGACGGCCGGGATGCCGATCACCCAGGGCACGATCACGAGGGCCTGCAGCAGCAGGATCAACGGCAGCAGCAGCCCGTTGCGCAGGGGCAGCCGCCAGAGCACGCGGAACGCCTCGGCACGCGAGCGGCCGATCGTCGGGAACGTGCGCGGCCTGCGGACGTAGCGGTGGGTGCCGGTGGCGCGTCGCGGCCCGGGCGCCGCGAGATCGGTGGTGACGTCGAGGGTCTCGGGGAGGAAGTGGGTCGGCGACGTGTACGCGCCGCCGTGTCCCGCGGTGACGAGCACCTGCTCCCGGTCGGGGTGCTCGAGCGTGTAGACCGCGTAGTGGTGCGTGTCGCCGGTGAGGACGAGACGCACCGGCAGGTCGCGGTCGCCGAGGACGTCGCGCAGGAAGAACGCGAGCCGGTCCATCGAGCGGTCGTCGCCGTCCTGCGCGCCGTACCAGGCGGGCGTGGCGGTGAGCAGCACGATGCGGTCGCCGTCCGGGATGGACGCGACGACGTCGCGGAACCACTCCAGCTGCGTGGCGTCGACGTAGGTGTCGAGCTGGATGTCGATCGCCAGCACCCACCACCCGCGCGGCAGCGCGAGCGCGAAGTACGAGCGGCGCTGGTCGGTGTCCCAGCCGGCGAAGTGGCGGCCCTGGCAGAACACCCGCAGGAACGCGGTGAGCCCGTCGTACCAGTCGTGGTTGCCGGGGATCGCGTAGACGGTCGGCGGCCCGTGCTCGGGATCGGCGACGAACTGCGCCTCGAGCGGCCCCTCCAGGCGCTCCTCGTAGGCGACGGTGCCCGCCACCGGGTAGACCTCGTCGCCGCCCATCAGCAGCACGCTCCCGCGCGGCAGCGCGTGCCCGTCGACGGTGACCGTGCGCGCGCCGAGCAGGGTCGCGACGGTGGCCATGGCGTTGAAGCCGTCGCCGGTGTCGCAGAGGAAGTCGAACCAGAAGTCGCCCTCGCCGCGGTACTCCGGCACGCGCTGGGCGAACGTCGTCCCGGCCATGACGTCGCGCTTGTCGGCGTACGCGGCGACCGTGCTGCCGAGCAGGACGGTCACGCCCGTGCGGACCAGTTCTGTGGGGGAGAGCCAGCGCACGGCGGGACGCTGCGGCGGTTCCTCGTCCCCCATGACCGGTGACCGTAGTGGCTCTCTACAGCGCCGCGGTCGCGATCCTCGTGGCGTCGGCGATCGTCGCGCGGCCGTTGGTGCTGTTCGGGTCGGCGGGGCTCGTGAACACCGCGATCACCCACGGCGCGCGCCCCGGCGGCCAGACGACGGCGACGTCGTTGTTCTCGCCCTGCGCGCCCGAGCCGGTCTTGTCCCCGACGCGCCAGTCGCGCGGGACGCCGGCGCGGATCTGCTCGGTGCCGGTGACGGCGCCGACCATCCAGCCGGTGAGCAGGTCGCGCCCCGCGGGGTCCAGGGCGTCACCGAGGACCAGGGCCCGCAGGTCGGCCACCATCGCGGTGGGCGTGGTCGTGTCGCGCTCGTCGCCCGGCGCGGTCTCGTTCAGGTCCGGCTCGGGACGGTCCGCGCGCGTGACGGCGTCGCCGAGCGTCCGCACGAACGCCGTGGTCGCCGCCGGCCCGCCGAGGAGCCCGGTGAGCAGGTTGGCCGCGGTGTTGTCGCTGACGACGACCGCGGCCTCGCACAGCGCCGCGACCGTCATCCCCTGGTCGACGAAGCGCTCCGTCGTCGGCGCGTACTCCAGGAGGTCGGCGCGCGTGTAGCGGATCGTCCGCTCGAGCAGGCCCGGCTCGGCGCGCGCCCGCTGCAGGACGGCCGCGACGACGAGCACCTTCACCGTCGAGCACATCAGGGCCCGCTCGTCGGCGCGGTGGGCGACGGCCCGCCCGCTGCCGGTGTCGAGGGCGAGCAGCCGGATCCGGCGGCCGGAGCGCTGCTCGAGGCCGGCGAGCGCCATCGGGGGTTCCGACATCGTCCGCGGAGGCTCCGGTGCAGGTGCCGACGGCGGGGTGGTCGACGGCGTGCACCCCGCGAGGACGGCGAGGCCGGCGCCGACCAGCGCGGTGCGTCGGGTGATCACCCGGCGGAGGGTAGCGACCGGTACTCGAGTCCCTCGGAGGTGCTGCGCCAGGCCACGAACCGGTCGAGGGTGACCACGATCGGCAGCGAGAACGTCATCAACCAGGCGTCGAGCGGCTGTCCGCCGAGCATCGGCGCGTACTTGCGCCCGAACGCGTCGAGCGCCTTCTCGACCTTCGTGAACGTGGAGAGCGTGGCCCTCCCGCTGCCGGTGACGACGTCCGTGCCCTGCCCGGCGGTGTCGAGGGCGACGGTGACGAGGTCGTGGCCCGCGCGCAGGTGGGCCACCTTCGCGGTGTCGGGGCGGCTGAAGATCGTCACCTTGGGGTCGCTCCACGCGAACCACACGGGCACGGTGTGCGGGCGCCCGTCCAGCGCGACCGTGCCCAGCCAGATCACCGGCTCGGTCGCCAGGCGCTCCGCGGCGTGGGCGTCGCCCGGGACGGCGGGGTCGAGCAGAGCGGTGGCCACGACCGCGGACCTCACCACGCCCACACACGGGCGGCAAGGGCCGGACGCTGGTGCTCCCGCCGCTCAGCCGCGATCATGTGCGCGACCGGGCCGGGCGCCGAGGGGGGATGCCGTGCTCGCAGACCTGCTCGACCGTTTCGTCGACCTCGGGATCAATCTGCTCGCCGCGCTCATCGGCGCGGGCGCGGCGGTGCTCGTCGGTGTCTGGCGACGGCGCCGGCGCACCTCGGACGTGCGCCGCTTCTGGGGCGCGCCGCGGCACCCGCTCACCTTCCTGCTGCCGATCTGGGACCGCACGCCGGACGGCTGGCGGTCAGCGGGGATCCTCGGTACGGGTGATGTCCGGGCGCTGCTCGCACTGCAGAGGACGATGGGGGCGCTGCGCCGCGGTTTCGAGGTCAAGGAGGCGCCGACACTGCGGGACGCCAGCTCGGCGCCGGCGCTGGTGCTGATCGGCGGCCCACGTGCCAACACGTGGTCGGCGTCCATCCTCGAGGAGCTGGGCGGGCAGGTCCTCTACTCCTTCGCCCCCGACGACGGCTCGATCATCGGGCCGGGGCGCCGGCGGTCCGGCCACGAGATGGACGACGAGGACAACGGGACCGACGCGGCCCTGGTCCTCCGCGTCGAGAACCCGTACTACTCCGCCGGCACCGTGTACGTCCTCGCCGGCGTGTCCGGTGTCGGGACGCACGCGGCGGCGCGGCTCGTCACGACCGACGTCGGGCGCCTCCTCGGCCGGCTGCGTCAGGACGGCGTCGACGAGGGCGGCGGCTTCCAGCTCCTCCTGACGGTGAAGATCGTCAACGGCACGCCGCAGGAACCGCGCTGTGTCGAGGCCTTTCCGCTGCGCCTGCCGGACCGTGCGAGCGCCCCCGGAGGGTGATCTCCCCCGAAGCGGCCGGATGCCCTCTCGACACGGGGCGCCGACGGCGATTCGATGTGCCCTGATCACCGGTGTGACAGGAGGGGACGTGCGATGACCAGCGCGACGAGTGGGGCGGGCGTACGCCGGGCCTCGAGCGGGTGGGGCTGGATCATGGCCTCCGGGGTCCTGGGGATCCTGGTCGGGGTGATCGCGCTGTTCTATCCCGGGCTGGCGCTGCTGGGGGTGGCGTTCGCCCTGGGCCTCGGCCTGATCATCCAGGGCGCGCTGGAGATCGGGGTCGCCTGGCGTGCCGAGACCGGCTCGACCGGCCGCGGGTGGCTCGCCGCCTTCGGCGTCCTGGCCCTGGTGGCCGGGATCCTGGTGCTCTTCCAGCCCGGCGGCGGCATCCTCGTGCTGGCCTGGGGCCTCATCCTCTGGTTCATCATCGCGGGCGTGCACGACCTGCTCGTCGCGGGCTCGGAGCGCGAGCACCGCACCTGGAACATCGTCCTCGGTGTGGTGAGCCTGCTCGTCGCGCTCGTCCTGCTGTTCTCGCCGGCCACCGCCGTCGGCACGATCGCGATCATGGTGGCGCTGGGCTTCCTGCTCCGCGGCGCCGCCGACGTCGGCCTCGCCCTGAGCATGCGCCGCGCCGCCTGACGATCACGCCTCCGGTGAGCGGCGCGGCGCCGGCAGTCGCGTGTCGGTGGGCGCCGCGTGCGCCGGGCCGGCCCAGCGGCACGCGAGGACGTCCCAGAAGCACGTGCGGTCGTGGACGTGTCCGGGCGCCACGAGGGCGACGGGGCGCGGCGGGGCGTCGACGGACATGATGGGCCTCCCTCGGTCACGGAACGTCTCGACGGTGACAGTCCGTACCAGTGAACGCCAGCATCGTTCACTCGTACAGCTCAACAACTAGTCACATTTTGTGACAGGCGACCAGTACGGCGCCCATGATCAGGTGAGCCGTGAACCTGCGGAACGTGCCCCTCGCGGCGGCGGCGGCGAGTCGGCGAGGATGCGCGCCGTGGAGGATCTCGTCCTGCCCGACGCCACCCGCCCCGGCCTGCACGACGTCATGCCGGCGCTGCTCGACGCCGTTACCGACGGCACCGGGCGTCTCGGCCTGCCGCCCGTGCGCGCCGCGGCGCTGCTGCTCGTCGACGGGCTCGGCCACCGGCTGCTCCACGCGCACGCCCGGGACGCCCCGTTCCTCGCCGCCATGGCCGAGCACGGACCGCTGCTCGCCGGGTTCCCGAGCAGCACCTCGATCAGCGTCACCTCGCTCGGCACCGGCCTGCCGCCCGGCACCCACGGCACACTCGGCATCCGGTTCCGGGTGGACGGCACCCTGCTCGACTCCCTGACCTGGACCAGCGACGCCGGCGACGCCCGCCACACCGTCGAGCTCCTCGTTCCCGAGGACGTCCAGCCCCACCCGACGGTGTTCGAGCGCGCCGTGGCCCGCGACGTCGGCGCCACCGTGGTGTCCGACCGCGCGTTCCGCGAGTCCGGGCTGACGCGTTCGGCGCTGCGGGGCGCGCAGTACCGCGGGGTGGGGGCGTTCGGTGACCTCGCGGCCGAGCTCCTCGACGCGCTGGGGCGCCCGGGCCCGCAGCTCGTCTACGGCTACCACGCCGACCTCGACCAGCTCGGCCACCTGCACGGACCGGGGTCGACGGCCTGGCGCTGGCAGCTGCGCCAGATCGACCGGCTCGTCGAGCAGCTGGTCGCCGAGCTGCCGGCCGGCACGCTGCTCGCGGTCACCGGTGACCACGGGATGGTCACCGTGGAGCGCCGCTACGACGCCGACACCGACGACGACCTGCGTGCGGGCGTCGCGCTGGTCGGCGGGGACCCCCGCGCCCGCCTCGTGTACGCGCAGGACGGCGCCGCCGACGACGTCCTCGCGACCTGGCGCGGCGTGCTGGGCGAGGACGCCTGGGTGCTGCCGGGCGCCGAGGTCGTCGAGCGCGGCTGGTTCGGGCCGCTCGACGAGGCCGTGCGCCCCCGGATCCCCGACGTCGTCGCCGTCCTGCGCGGCGGCGCCGCCGTCGTGCGTTCCGAGGGCGAGCGGCTGCTCGCCCGCCTGCCCGGCCAGCACGGCTCGCTGACCGGCGAGGAGCACGTCGTGCCGCTGCTGGCCGCGGCGTCGGTGTAGGTGTTGGCGTGGGTGACGCCGCAGGTCAGCGGCCCTGCTCGGCGGCCTCCATCCGGGCCACGAGGCTGCGGGGGCGCATGTCGGTCCAGTGCGTCTCGACGTACTCGAGCGCGGCGTCACGGTCGGCGCCCGGCGCCCCGCCGGCCTCGTCGGAGCCGCCGTCCTGACCGAACACCACCGTCCAGCCGGCGGGGACGTCGGCGAACACCGGCCAGAGGCTGTGCTGGCCCTCGTCGTTGACGAGGACGAGGAAGCGGCCGTCGGGATCGTCGAAGGGGTTCGGCACGGGTCAGCCTCCGGTGAACAGGCGGCTCCAGGCCGCGACGGTCGGTTCTTCGGCGAGGTCGACGAAGCCGACGTCGGCCCCGGTGTCGCCGCGCCACTGCTCGACCAGGCTCATGAGCCGGATCGAGTCGAGCCCGAGGTCGAACAGGTCGTCGTCGTCACCGACGTCCGCGGGCTCCTCGCCGAGGGCCGCGGCGACGTCGCCCCGGATCCGGTCGCGGTCCAACACCGCCGGTTCCGCCATGGTCGGGTCCTCCTCGTTCTCAGGGCAGGCTTACCTAACGATCGCGCGGTGAGCGCTGTCAAGGGAGAGGGGTCTCCGACACGGTGCCGGGCTCCTCGGTGTCGGCTTGCTGGGAGCGCCGCCGGCGGCGCCGGGCGGGGATGCACATCGGGGTGTGCTCCTCGGGGTCGGCGACGATGCGCACGTCCAGCCCGAACACCGTCCGCACCATCCCGGCGTCGACGACGTCTGCCGGCGGGCCCTGCGCGTGTATGCGGCCGCGGTGCATCGCGACGAGGTGGTCGGCGTAGCGGCACGCCTGGTTGAGGTCGTGCAGCACCATCACCACGGTGCGGCCCTGCTCGCGGTTGAGGTCGGCGAGCAGGTCGAGCACCTCGACCTGGTGGGCCATGTCGAGGAACGTCGTGGGCTCGTCGAGCAGCAGCGTGCCGGTGTCCTGCGCCAGCGCCATCGCGATCCAGGCCCGCTGGCGCTGGCCGCCGGAGAGCTGGTCGAGCGCGCGGCGGCGCAGCACGGCGGTGTCGGTGACCTCCAGCGCCCACTCGATGTGCGCCTGGTCGTCGGCGGAGAACTGCTGCAGCCACGACTGGTGCGGGTAGCGGCCCCGGGCGACGAGGTCCTCGACGGTCAGGCCCTCCGGCGCGGCCGGCGACTGCGGCAGCAGCCCCAGCCGGCGGGCGACCTCGCGGGTCCCGAGCTTCGCGAGCTCGGTGCCGTCGAGCAGCACCGCCCCCGACCGCGGCGCGAGCAGCCGGGCCAGCCCGCGCAGCAGGGTCGACTTGCCGCACGCGTTGGCCCCGACGATCGCGGTGACGGCCCCGGCGGGCAGCTCGAGCGTCAGGTCGGCGACGACCGGGTCCCCGCCGTAGCCCAGGGTCAGGTCACGGGCGCTCAGGCTCATGACGGGCTCAGCCTCCTCGGGCGGGTCGGTTGGCGCGGTGGAGCAGGTAGAGGAAGAAGGGGGCGCCGACGACCGAGGTCACGGTGCCGACGGGCAGCTCGATCGGCGCGAGCACCAGGCGGGCGACCAGGTCGCACACCATCACCAGCACCCCGCCGACGAGCGCCACCGCGGGCAGCACGGCCGCCCCGGTGAGTCCCGTAAGGCGCCGGGCGATGTGCGGCGCGATGAACGCGACGAACCCGATCGGCCCGGCCGCCGCCACCGCGAACGCCGCGAGCCCGGCCGCCACGACCACCAGCCCGAGGCGGGCGCGCTGCACGGTGACCCCGAGCGCGAGCGCCGAGTCCTCTCCGAGGGAGAGCGCGTCCAGGCTGCGGGCGAGGCCCGCCGCGGCCGGCAGCAGGATCACGAGCCCGACCGCGAGCGGCCAGAACTCCTCCCAGGTGACGCCGTTGAGGCTGCCGATCAGCCACACCGCCGCGCGCTGCACGTCGATGAGCTCGCCGACCACCAGCAGGTACTGCGTCCCGGCCGTCGCCGCGGCGGCGAGGGCGATCCCGATCAGGACCAGCCGGAACGGGGACAGGCCGCCGCGCCAGGCCAGGGCGTAGATCAGCGTCGCCGACGCGACGGCACCGGCGAACGCCCCGACGGGCAGCAGCGCGGCCGGGGCGCCCAGGACGAGGATGGCGACACCGGTGAGGCTCGCGCCCCCGGTCACGCCGATGATGTCCGGCGCCGCCAGCGGGTTGCGCACGAGCGTCTGGAGGATCAGCCCGGAGAGCCCGAGCGCCATCCCGCAACCGAGGCCCACCAGCGCCCGGGGCAGCCGGAGCCCGATGATGATGAACTCGTCGCTCCGGGTCCCCGTGCCGACGAGGGTCGCGACGACGTCGCCGAGCGGGATGGGGAACTCCCCGACGCTCACGGACAGCGCCGCGGCCACGAGCCCGACGACGACCGCGCCGGCGCACACCGCGAGCAGCCGCAGGTCGAGCAGGCGCGAGAACCGCGCGGTGCGCACGGGGACGCGGCGGGGACGCCTGTCGGTGCTGGTGCTGGTGCTGTCGGTGGCGGTCACAGCTGCGCCAGCCGTCCCCGGCGCACCAGCCAGATGAACACCGGCGCGCCGATCACGGCCATGACGATGCCGACCTGCAGCTCGCCCGGCGACACGAGCACCCGGCCCAGGACGTCGGCGACCAGCAGCAGGACCGGGCCGAGCACCATCGCGTAGGGCATGAGCCACCGGTAGTCCGGGCCGACGAGCGCCCGTGCGGCGTGCGGGACGACCAGCCCGACGAAGCCGATCGGTCCGGCGACCGCGACCGCGCCGCCGGCGCACCCGACGACGGCGAGCGCCGCGAGCACCCTGGTCAGCGCCACTCGCTGGCCCAGCGACCGCGCGACGTCCTCGCCGAGCGCCAGCGCGTTGAGCGCCCGGGTGGAGTACAGCGCGAGCAGCAGCCCGGCGCCCAGGAACGGGACCGCGCCGGCGAGCGTCCCGAGGTCGCGCCCCGAGAGCGCCCCGACCACCCAGAAGCGGAACGCGTCGAGGGTGCCGGAGTCGAGGAGCGCCAGCGCGGACGTCAGCGAGATCAGCAGCGCCGCCACGGCCGCGCCCGCGAGGGCCAGCGTGACGGGACTCGCCGCCGCCCGGCCCGACGCCCCGAGGGCGTAGACGACGACCGCGGCCACCCCGGCGCCGAGCAGGGCGAACGGGGTGTAGCCGGCCGTGGTGGTGATGCCCAAGATGTAGATCGCGGTGACCACGGCGAACGCCGCCCCGGCCTCGATGCCGAGGATCCCGGGGTCGGCGAGCGGGTTGCGCGTCACGCCCTGGATGACGGTGCCCGCCGCGCCCAGCGCCGCGCCGACCGCGAGCCCGATCAGCGTCCGCGGCAGCCGCAGCTCCCGCACCGCGACGTGGGCGTCGGTGCCGGCGTAGTCGGTGAACGCGGTGATCACCTGGGCCGGCGAGACCGGGAGCGCCCCGACCGCGAGCGACAGGAGGACGGCCACGACGAGCAGCACCAGCCCGCCCACCAGGCCCGCCGCGCGGGCGGTGCCGGTGGCCAGGGGTGGCGCGGTGCGCTCCTCGGCGGAGGTGGCCGTCGTCGCGGTCACTCGAGGTAGTCCCCCATGCGCCGGAACCAGTCCCCGGCCACGTGCTCGGTCCCGTCCTCGTCGAGCACGCGCTGCAGCACGAGCCCGTGCTGCCCGCCGCGCCACGACTCCGGGCCCGCGACGACGATCACGCCGCGGCCCTCGCGGGCGAACACGCGCCCGTGCGTGCCGCCGGCCTTCTCCCGCGAGACGGACGCCTCGAGCACCCGCAGCCGCCGCCCCTCGTGCAGGCACCAGGCGTTCGGGTACGGCCCGGTCTGGGCGCGGACGAGGTTGACGAGGTCGCGGGCCGACCGGTCCCAGTGGATCCTGTTGTCCGGGTCGGCGCGCTTGTGGAAGAACGACGCGTGCGCCGGGTCCTGGCGCAGCCAGTCGTGCGGCCCGTGCTCGATCCGGTCGAACGCGTCGAGCGAGAGCTCCCCGAACAGGCCGACGGTGCGGTGGAACAGGTCCTCGGTGGTGTCGGTCGGCGTCACCGCCACCGTGCGCTGGGTGATGATGTCGCCGCGGTCGAGGTCGGCGTCCATCCAGTGCGCGGTGATGCCGACCTGGCTCTCACCGTTGATCAGGGCCCAGTTCAGCGGGGAGAAGCCGGCGTACTTCGGCAGCAGCGAGTCGTGGGTGTTCACCGTCCCGCGCTCGGGGGCCGAGAACACCTCCGGGCTGATCCAGGTCCGCCAGTTGCACGCCAGGCCGATCTCGGCGCCGGACTCCTTGATGGTGGTGACGAGCTCGTCGTCGACGGCCTTCTCGCGGTAGACGACGGGGATGCCGTGCACGCGGGCCAGGTCACCCATGGACTCCTCGAAGATCGCGGGCGCCCACTCGCCCTCCTCGGGGTGGCTGACGGTCAGCACCACCTCGTGGCGGGACTCGAGCAGCGCGGCCAGCAGCCGCGCTCCCCACTTCTGGTAACCGAACAGGACGACGCGCATCGGGCTCCTCGGGTGGGACGGAGGTGCGGCGGGCTCAGCGGAACAGGGTGGCGAAGGTGTCGAGCGTGGTCATCGCGCCCTGGTAGTCCGGGCGGAAGCTCGACGACGGCACCTCGTAGGCGTTGTTCGCCGCGACGGCGGGCAGGCGCGCGTACACGGGGTTGGTCCGCAGCTGGTCCAGCGGCGTCTGCCCGATCGGCACGAAGATCGCGGTCGGGGCGTCGGCGACCCGGGGGAGCAGCTCCTGGCTGACCTCGAACGAGTCGCCGGTCCCGAACAGCGGCGGGTTGTCGGCCTTGGTGATGACGTCGTCCGCGGTGAACCCGAGGTCGGTCGCGATGCGGGGCAGCGCCGCCGTCGGCGTGATGACGTAGGACTTGCCGTCGCGGGCCTGGTAGAGGAACACGGTCGGCTGCGGGGGCACGCGCAGCGCCCCGCGGACCTGGGCGGCCCGGTCCTGGTAGGCCTGCAGGAGGCCCGGCACGCGGTCCGCGCGCCCGACGACGTCGGCGATCCGGGTCAGCTGGTCCTGCCACTGCGTGAAGGCGGGCAGCAGCACCGTCGGCGCGATCTGCTGGAGCTGCGGGTAGGCGTTGGCGGCCTGCGCGGCGGTGAAGCCCTGGCCGCCGCCGATGATCAGGTCCGGCCGGGCCGCGGCGACCTGCTCGATCGAGAGCCCGGCGCCCTCGCTCGCGAGCCGCGCGGTGCCCTGCTGCTGGGCCTGCGCCGACCAGCTGGGCGGGAAGCCGGAGGCGTCGTTCTGCACGCCCAGCACGCGCGGGTCGGCCGCGACCACCGGCGCCTCGAGGGTGAACAGGTCACCCGCGAGACCGCCGGACAGCACGGCGATGCGCTGCGGGGCCGCGGGCACCTGCACCGGGCCGCGCTCGGACTCGACGGTCCGGGTCTCGCCGGAGGCGCCCCCGCCGGACGACTCGCCCCCGCCACCACAGCCCGCGAGGACGAGCAGCGCGGCCAGGCCCGCGAGGAGCAGGCGGAGGGGTGTCCTCCGAACGGTCGTGGCGTGCTCGCCCACTGGGCTCACAGGTGCTCCCTTCCGCGCCCGTCCGGCGGGCTCCGCGCGTCGTCGAGTCGGCGTCGTCGAGTCGGGGGGAGGTTAGGGCAGGCTTGCCGCACCGCACCAGCGGGGCGGTCGCAGGACGTGGCGAGACCGACACCACGCGTCACTCGTCTCGCGGACGGGACGCGTGACCCACTCGTGTGTTAGGTATGCCTAACCACAAGTCGGTGGCGAGGACGACGGCTGTCCGTCCTCCGCGGGACGGGAGGACGGCGTGACGACCGCTGGCGTCGAGACGGTGACCCCGCAGGACGGTCCCCGCGAGGACGGGCTCCTGGAGCTCACCGGTGCCCAGCTCGGCATCTGGAACGCGCAGTGGCTCGAGCCCGACTCGCCCCACTACCTCGTCGGCGACGTGGTCGAGATCGACGGCCCGGAGACGCTCGACCTCGCCGCCCTCGCCGAGGCGGTCCGGCGCGCGCTCGACGAGGCGGAGACCGTGCGCCTGCGCCTGCACGACACCCCGGACGGGCCGGCCCAGCGCCTCGCCGACGAGCCCGCGGCGCCCCCGGAGACCGTCGACCTGCGCGCCGAGCCCGACCCCGTCGCCGCGGCGCACACGGCGGTCGCGTCGATCCGGGCGCGCGCGGCCGAGGCGTGCCGCGGCCTCGTCGACCGCCCCCTGCACAGCCAGACCCTGCTGGTGCTCACCGACCGCACGGCATGGTGGGTGCAGCTCTACCACCACGTGATCATCGACGGGTACTCCGCGGCGATGCTGGCCCGGAAGGCCGCCGCGCACTACACGGCGCTGGTCCGGGGCGAGGAGCGGCCGGCGCCGGAGTTCGGGGCGATCGCCGACCTCGTCGCCGCCGACCGGGAGTACCGCGCGAGCGAGCGGTACGAGCGCGACCGCACCTACTGGCGCGACCAGCTCACCCCGCTGCCCGAGCCGTCCGGCGCCTCCCGCACGGCGTCGGGGGCCCCGGAGCGCACCGTCGCGGCCGCGGCCGTCGTCTCCCCGGCGACGCTCGCGCGCCTCGGCGAGATCGGGAAGCGCAGCTCGACCACCTGGGCGGACGTCCTCATCGCCTGCTTCGCCGCCTTCCTGCACCGCGCCCACGGCGAGTCCGACGTGGTCATCGGCATGCCGCTGATGTGCCGTGTCGGCAAGGCCGCCCTGCGCACCCCGTCCATGGCCGTCAACCTGCTGCCGCTGCGGATGACCGTCCGCGGCGACGACCGGCTCGACGACCTCAGTGCGCGGGTGGCCGGGCAGATGAAGGCGATGCGCACCCACCAGCGCTTCCGTGGCGCGGACCTGCCGCGCGAGCTCGGCGTGCCGGGGCTGGGCGCGATGCTGGTCGGCGGCATCAACCTCAAGGCCTTCGACTACACGATCGACTTCGCCGGCTCGACCGGCGTGATGCGCAACGTCGCAGGCGGGCCGCCGCAGGACTTCGAGCTGACCGCGACCCCGACCGCGGACGGGGGGCTGCGGCTCGGCTTCGAGGTCGACGAGCGGCTCGCCGACCGCCGCGGTGTGCAGTGGCGGGCGGACGCCCTGCTGCGGGTGATCGACGCGCTCACCGGGGAGGACGCTCCGCCGATCGGGCGGGTCGAACTGACGACGCCCGACGAGGAGGCCGCGCTGCGGGGGGACTGGGCCGGGCCGCCCGTCACCGGTGAGCCCGAGGACGTCCCCGCCGCGCTGGACCGCCTCGCCGCCGAGGTCGGCGACGGCACGGCGCTGGTGTGCGGCCCGGAGCGGCTCACGGCCACCGAGCTCGTCGGCCGCGTGCACCGCACCGCGCGGGCGCTGCGGGCCCGGGGCGTCGGGACCGACGACGTCGTGGCGATCGCCCTGCCGCGCTCGGTCGACCTCGTCGTGACCCTGCTCGCGGTGCTCGACGCGGGCGCGGCCTACCTGCCGCTGGACCTCGCGCACCCGCCCGGGCGCCGGCAGGAGCTGATCGACGACGCCCGCCCGGTGCTGGTGGTGACGGAGGAGGAGGCCGCGACCCTCGCCGCCGAGGCCGACGCGCTCCCCGACGGCCCGCCGGCGGCCGCTCCCGGGTCGCCGGACCGGCTCGCGTACGTCATCTACACCTCCGGGTCCACCGGGCGGCCCAAGGGCGTGCTCGGCCGGGCCGGGGGGCTCGCGGGGCTGCTCGCGCACCACCGCACGACGGTCGACGAGGTCGCGGCCGGGCGCGTGCTGCGCGTGGCCCACACCTACTCGTTCGCGTTCGACGCCTCGATCGACCAGCTGCTCTGGCTGCTCTGCGGGCACGAGCTGCACGTCTACGACGCCGAGCTCACCCGCGACGCCGAGGAGCTGCTCGCGGCCTTCCGCGCCGACCGGATCGACGTCGTCGACACCACCCCGTCGATGGCCGCGCAGCTCGTCGAGCAGGGCCTGCTCACCGGGGAGCACCCGCCGGCGCTGCTGGTCCTCGGCGGGGAGGCGACGCCGCCGGGCCTGTGGCAGCGGGTCGCGGACTCCGGCGTCGCGGCGCGCAACGTCTACGGGCCGACCGAGGCGTCGGTCGACGCCACGATCGCCGCGATCGACCGCGGGTCGCCGACGATCGGCGGCCCGCTGCCCGGCACGCGCGTGGCCGTCCTCGACGTCGCGCTGCAGCCCGTGCCGCACGGCACCGTCGGCGAGCTCCACCTCGCCGGGCCCCACCTGGCCCGCGGCTACCTGGGCAACCCCGCGACCACCGCCGAGCGCTTCGTCGCCGACCCCTCCGGCCCGCCCGGCGCGCGGATGTACCGCACGGGCGACCTCGCCCGCTGGGTCCCCGGGCGCGGCCTCGACTACCTGGGCCGTGGCGACGGCCAGGTCAAGATCCGGGGCTACCGGGTCGAGATCGGCGAGGTGGAGGGCCGGCTCGCGGAGCTGCCCGGCGTGCGGGCGGCGGCCGCGGTGGTGCGCACCGACACCGGGCGGCCCCAGCTCGTCGGCTACGTGGTGCCGGCCGGGGAACCCGTCACGTCCGACGCCGTGCGCCGTGACCTCGCCGCGCACGTCCCCGAGCACATGGTCCCCTCGACGGTCCTGGTGCTCGACGCGCTGCCCACCACGACCAGCGGCAAGCTCGACCGCCGGGCGCTCCCGGCGCCGCCGACGACGCGGACGGGCCGGGCGCCGGAGACCGACCGCGAGCGGGCCGTGTGCGAGGTGCTCGCCGGGCTCCTCGGGCTCGACCGGGTCGGGGTCGACGACGACTTCGTGGGGCTCGGTGGCGACAGCATCACCGCGATCAGCGCCTGCTCGCGGCTGCGCGCCCACGGCCTCGAGCTGCGCCCGCGCGAGCTGCTCGCCGCGCCCGACCTCGCGTCGCTCGCGGCCCTCGCGCGCACCACCGACGACGCGCAGGACGCCGCGCCCGAGGTGCTGGTCGACCCCGCGTCGGTGGAGGGGTACGAGGGGCGCATCCGCGAGGCCCTGCCGGCGACCGACCTGCAGGCCGGCCTCGTGGTGCACAGCCTCGCGCGCGGCGACGAGGACGCCGAGGTCTACCTCGTGCAGGGCGTGCACCGCCTCGTCGGGCGGATCGACGCGGCGCGGCTGCGCGACGCGGCCGCCGAGCTGCTGCGGCGCAGCCCGGCGCTGCGCAGCGTGCTGACCACCGCGACCACCGGCGAGGTCGTGCAGGTCGTGCCCGAGGACGTCGTGCTGGGCTGGCGCGACGTCGACCTGACCGGTCGCCCGCGCGGGGAGCAGCAGGAGGCCGTCGACGCGGAGGCGCGCGCGGAGCTGGACGGCGACTGGCACCCGGCCCGCCCGCCGCTGATCCGCTTCGTCCTCGCCACGCTCGGCGAGGACGACCACCGGCTCGTCGTCTCCAACCACCACGCGCTGCTCGACGGCTGGTCGATGCCGCTGGTGTGCCGGGGGCTGTTCGCCGTCTACGACGAGTTCGGCGGCGGGGGACGGGCCGCACCGACGGCTCCGGTGACGGACTTCCTGCGCTGGCTCGCCCGCCAGGACCGCGCGGCGTCGCTGGAGGCGTGGCGCGGGCTGCTCGCGGGCGTCGACGACGGCACGCGGCTGGCGCCGGGCTTCGTCAAGGGGGCCGGCCTCGACCGGCCCGAGCGCGTGCACACCGAGCTCGACGCCGACCTCAGCGCCGCGATCCGGGCCTTCGCCCGGCGCCGCGGGATCACGCTCGCGACCGTCGTGCAGACCGCGTGGGGCCTGCTGCTGGCCCGGCTCACCGACCGGCACGACGTGGTGTTCGGCGTGCCGGTGTCGGGGCGGTCGGGCCAGGTCGACGGCATCGAGACGATGATCGGCCAGCTCGGCAACACGGTCGTGG
Organism: Actinomycetospora aeridis; assembly: GCF_037400275.1. Taxonomy (NCBI): domain Bacteria; kingdom Bacillati; phylum Actinomycetota; class Actinomycetes; order Pseudonocardiales; family Pseudonocardiaceae; genus Actinomycetospora; species Actinomycetospora aeridis. Next base: position 730,800 of record NZ_JBBEGL010000001.1, read on the forward strand.
TGCGCTTCCGGTACCGCGACGCCGACACCGTCGAGCACGTCCTGCGGGCCGTGCACGAGCAGTCGGTCGCGATGACCGACCACCACCACGTCGGGCTCGCGGACGTCCAGCGCGCGGCCGGTGTCGGGGACCTGTTCGACACGCTGTTCGTCACCGAGAACCTGCCGATGTCCGCGCGTACCGGCGTCACGCTGGCGCCCGGTGTCGTGCTGGACGGGGTGGCGACCGACGACGGCACGCACTACCCCATGAACGTCGTCGTCCTGCCCGAAGAGAGGATCCTCGTCCGCTTCGGCTACCAGCCGCGGGCGTTCGACGAGGAGACCGTGCGGCGCATCGGTGACCGGCTGCGCACGCTGCTCCGCGACATGGTCGACCACCCGGAACGGCCCGTCGCCCGGCTGCGGCTGCTCGAGCCGGCGCGGGAGGCCCGGGTGCTCGCGGCCGGCACCGAGCACGTCGCCGGCCACCGCGTCCGCGGGGGCTGCCTCGAGGAGTTCGGCGCCCGGGTGCGGGAGCACCCCGACGCCGACGCGGTCGAGTGCCGCGACCGGGTCCTGACCTACGCGGAGCTCGACCGGCGCGCCAATCGGCTCGCGCACGCGCTGCTCGCGCACGGCGTGCGGCCCGAGCAGCCGGTCGCCGTGCTGCTGGGCCGGGACGTCGAGATGATCGTCGCGGTCCTCGGGATCTTCAAGGCCGGCGCGGTGTACGTGCCGATGGACCCGACCTACCCGCGCGACCGGCTCGAGTACATGGTCGGGGACGCCGCCGCGGTGGCGGCGGTGACGACCTCGGACGTCACCGTCGACCTGCCGCTGACCGGGGTGCCCGTCGTGCGGTTGGACGACCCCGCGCTGGTGGCCCCGTCCCCGTCCTGGGACACCGACCCGACCGACGCGCGCCGCGGCACGACCGAGCAGTCGCTGGCCTACGTCATCTACACCTCGGGCACCACCGGGCGTCCCAAGGGCGTCGCGGTGAGCCACAGCGGGTTCGCCGGCCTGATCGCGCTCCAGGAGGACGTCGTCGGCGTCGGGCGGGAGCGCTACCTGCACTTCGCGACGACCAGCTTCGACGTCGCGATCTGGCAGATGATGCTGCCGCTGCTCTCCGGCGGGACGTCGGTGATTGCGCCGGAGGAGGTCCGGCTGCCCGGCCCCGAGCTGCTCACCTACATCACCGACCACCGCGTCACCGGGATCAACCTGCTCCCGTCGTTCCTGGCCGCGATGCCCGACGACGCGCGCATCGACCCTGACGTCTTCATGGTCGTCGGCGCCGAGCGGCTCGACCCCGCCGTGGCCCGCCGGTGGGGCGACGGGCGGCGGGCGCTCTTCAACGCCTACGGGCCCACCGAGGTCACGATCAACGCGGTGACGTGGCACTACGACCCCGCACAGATCGTCGACGCCGACGAGGGCCCGCTGCCGATCGGGCGGCCCGACCCCGACGTCCGCGCCTACGTCCTCGACAGCGGGCTGCTGCCCGTCGACGTCGGGATGGTCGGCGAGCTGTACCTCGCCGGCCCCGGGCTGGCCCGCGGCTACCTGAACCTGCCGGCGCAGACCGCGCGCACCTTCGTCGCCGACCCCTTCGGCCCGGCGGGCGAGCGCATGTACCGCACCGGCGACCGGGTCCGGTGGCGGGCCGACGACCAGCTCGTCTACCTCGGCCGCACCGACGACCAGGTCAAGGTCCGCGGCGTGCGGATCGAGCCCGGCGACATCGAGTCGGCGCTGGCGCGGCACCCGGACGTCCGCGCCGCCGTCGCTCACGTCCGCGAGGACCGGCCCGGGGAGCGCCGCCTCGTCGGCTACGTCGTCCCGGTCGACAGGGCCGGCCTCGACGGGGCCGGCCTGGATGGGGTTGGCCTCGACACCGCGGCGGTGCGCGCCCACCTCGCCGGCGAGCTGCCCGCGGCGATGGTCCCGACGGCGCTGGTCGTCCTGGACCACCTGCCGCTCGGGCCGAGCGGCAAGCTCGACCGCGCGGCGCTGCCGGCGCCCGAGCAGGGCGCGACCGTCGCCCGGGCGCCGAGCACGCCCGCGGAGTCCGTGCTGCTCGGCGTGCTGCGCGAGGTGCTGGGCAACGACGCCGTGCAGCTCGACGACGAGTTCGTCGACGTCGGCGGGGACAGCATCGTGTCCCTGGCGCTCGTGTCGCGCAGCCGGCGCCAGGGGGTCGCCCTGTCGGTGCGGGACGTGCTCGAGGGCGGCACCGTCGCCGGGATCGCGGCGCGGGCGACCGTGGGGGAGTCCCCGGGTGGCGACACGGCGGACCTGCCGCGGAGCCACGTCCTGACCCTGCGGTCGGGGTCGGCGCCGCCGCTGTTCTGCGTCCACCCCGCGGGCGGGTTCGCGACGGTGTTCACCGGGCTCGTGCGGGAGCTCCCGGCCGATCGTCCGGTGATCGGCCTGCAGCTGCCGTCACTGGACGGCACGCCCGTCGCCGCGACGACGATCGACGAGCTCGCCGGGACCTACCTCGCGACGATCCGGTCGATTCAGCCCGAGGGGCCGTACCACCTGCTCGGGTACTCGTTCGGCGGCAACGTCGTGCACGCGCTCGCCGCGCTGCTCACCGCGCAGGGCGAGGAGGTCGCCTTCACCGGGATGATCGACTCCGGTCCGCTGTCGGCCGAGCGGGCCGACGGTCGCGGGCCGGACGCCGACACCGTCGAGCGCGAGCTGAGGGCCGCCCTGCCCCCGGGGGCGGCGGAGGGCGCGCCGGACCTGTTCGCGGCGGTGCGCGCGGCGGTCGAGCAGACCGTGGCGATCCGGACCGCCTCGCACGCGCCCCGCTACGACGGCCGGCTGACCCTCTTCGCCGCCTCCCGGGCCACCGACGGTGGCGACGGCGAGCGGCTGGCCGAGGCCTGGCGCGAGCTGGTCGGCGCGGACCGGCTCGTGGACCACCGGGTCGAGGGCGACCACGCCGCGATGGTGTCCGCCCAGGGCTGGGCCGTGATCGGGCCGATCGTCGCGCGGGCGCTGCCGTGACCGGTCAGTCGCCGTGCCCGTGGCCGTGCCCGTGATCCTCGCCGTCGCCGGGGTTGTGGTCCTCGTCGAACATCGACAGGCCCACCTTCCAGTAGCCGGTGATGGAGACGTCGGCGGGGTCGAGGCCGAGGTCGTCGCGCACCCAGCGGCGCAGCGGCTTGATCGACCCGGCCTCGCCGGCGACCCACACGTACACCGACTCGCCCGACGGCACCTTCACCGCCCGCACCGCGTCGGCCAGGACCGTGCTGCGACCGGCGGCGACGCCGTCGCGGTGCAGCCAGGTGACGGTGACGCCCGCGGGCGCGCCGAGGTCGACCTCCTCGGAGGCGTCGGCGACCTCGACGAACACCCAGCCCGTCGTGTCCGCCGCCATGTGCTCGACCCACCGCTGGATCGCCGGCAACGCGGTCGTGTCGCCGGCGAGCAGGTAGTGGTCGTAGCGCCCGGGCACGGCGAGACCCGCGGGCGGCCCGGCGACCCACGCCGTGTCGCCGGGCCGTGCCGCGGCCGCCCACGCCGAGGCGAGCCCGCCGGGGTGCAGCACGAAGTCGAGGTCGAGCTCGCCGGCGTCGACGTCGTGGCGACGCACGGTGTAGTCGCGCGTCGGCGGCATCGGCTTCGGCCAGAAGAGCATCAGCCCGTCCGCCTCGGGCAGGCGCAGCCCGCCGTCGTCGTCGGGGAAGACCAGTTTGACGTGCTCGTCGACGACGCTGTGGCTCTCGAAGCCCGCGAGCTCCGGGCCGCAGAGGGTCATGCGCAGCATCGCGGGGCCGACCGTGCGCGTACCGAGGATCTCGAGACGGCGGATGCGGATGGGGTACGGCACCTTGGTGCCCCCCTCGCCCCGCAGGGCCTCGGCGACGCGCTCCCGGGGTCGGTCCCGGTCCATGGGCAGCTCCTCACTCGGCGTGGATCGCGGCCGACGATGCCACACGCTGCGCCGGATTTGTTAGGTCACCCTTGCCTGAAGGAGGATCCGCTCCCGTGACCGCGCCTGCCGCTCCCGAGCCGCCCACGGAGATCGACGGCCGCCTGCTGCGCACCGCCTTCGTGCTGGTGCTCGGCACGTTCATGGCGACGCTGGACGCGACGATCGTCAACGTCGGGATCGACACCCTGGCGACCGAGTTCGGGGCGTCGGTCACCGAGATCCAGTGGGTGACGACGGCGTACCTGCTCGCCGTCACTCTCGCGGTGCCGTCGTCGGGCTGGATCGTCGACCGGTTCGGCGGGCGCCGGACCTGGATCGGTGCGGTGATCCTCTTCCTGGCCGGGTCGCTGCTCTGCGCGCTGGCGTGGTCGACGGCGAGCCTGATCGTCTTCCGCGTGATCCAGGGCCTCGGGGGCGGGCTGCTCCCGCCGGTCGGTCAGGCGCTCGTCGCGCGGGAGGCCGGCCCGAAGCGCATCGGGCGGATCATCAGCATCGTCGGTGTCATCCCGCTGCTCTCGCCGGTGCTCGGGCCGGTGATCGGCGGCTCGATCCTCGCGGTGGCCGACTGGACGTGGCTGTTCTGGGTCAACGTCCCCGTGGGTCTGGTCGCCGTGGCGCTGGCGTGGCGGTTCGTGGCGCCGAACCCGCCCGCGGCCCAGGGCGCGAAGTTCGACGTGCTGGGCGCGGCCCTGCTGCCGCCCGGGCTCGCGGTGCTCGTGTTCGGCCTCACCGAGCTGGGCAACGGCCGTCCGCTGACCTCGGCGCCCGTGCTCGTCGGCCTCGTGGGCGTGGTGATGCTCGCGCTGTACGTCGTGCACGCGCTGCGCACCCCCGGCGTCCCGCTCATCGACCTGCGGCTGTTCACGAAGCCGCCGTTCGGTGCGGCCGCCGCGGCGCTGATCGTGCTGGGCGCGTCCGTGTACGGCGCGATGTTCCTGCTGCCGCTGTACTTCCAGATCGGGCGCGGCCTGACCCCGTTCGCGGCGGGCCTGCTGCTCGCCCCGCAGGGCATCGGCGCCGCGCTCGGCTCGATCGTCACCAACCGGACCGTCGACCGCGTCGCCCCGCGCACCCTGGTGCTCACCGGGATCGGGCTGATCGCGCTCGGCACGGTGCTGTTCACCCAGCTCGGGAGCGTGCCGCCGGAGGGGCTGATCGTCGCGTCGATGCTCGTGCGCGGGCTGGGGCTCGGCATGATCGGGGCCCCGGTGATGAACGTCGTCTACTCGTCGATGCCGCACGCCCAGCTGCCGCGGGCCTCGAGCGCGCTGAACCTGCTCAACACCCTCGGCGGCTCGGTGGGCACCGCCGTCCTCGCCGTCGTCCTGCAGACCCGGCTCGAGGCGCGGGCGCCGCTCGGCGAGCCGGGGGTGGCGCTGGCGTTCGCCGATACGTTCTGGTGGACGCTGGCGTTCTGCCTGATCGCCGTCATCGGGGCGACGAGGCTGCCGCGGCGCAGTCCTGGGGAGGGCACATGAGCGGGCTCGACGGACGGGTGGCGCAGGGCTGGGGCGGGACACCGCCGGACGGCGTTCACGTCAACGTCGTGCTCGCCGAGCGGGGATCGCCGACCGCGGCCGCCCTGATGACGTCGTTCACGGCGCCGAGCGCGGGCTTCGCGCCGATCCTCGTCAGCCTCGGCCCCGACCAGCCGTCCTACGAGACCCTCTACCCCCCGACGATCATGCTGAACAAGATCCCGGCCGACGGTGGCATGGTCGAGACGCTGGTGTTCGGCGCCTGCCAGGTCGGGATCGCGCGCGGGGTCCTCGACGCCGTGGCCGACGGCGCGGTGTCCGCCGACCAGGACACGCTCGTCTTCGTGTCGCTGTGGATCGACACGCAGGCCGGCGACGAGGACGCGGTGTGCCGGTCGGCGCGCGGGGCGACCGGCCGCGCCGTCGTCGAGGCCGCGCGGGGCCGGGCGGCCGAGGACGCGCAGCGGCTCGTCGAGCAGCGCGACACCGTGACGCACCCGGCCTACGGCGGCAGCGCCTGAGCGCGGACAGCGATCGTCACAGGTCCAGCGTCAGCCGCCCGCAACCCCGCTCCGCGCGCGAGACGCAGATGAAGATCGTGTTCTGGTCGGCCTTCTCCACGTCGGTCAGCAGCGAGTCGCGGTGCTCGGCCCGGCCGGCGAGCAGCGGCGTCTCGCACGTCCCGCACGTGCCCTCCCGGCACGACCAGAGCGCCGGGATCCCGGCCTCCTCGGCGACGGTGAGGATGCTGCGGCCGGGGTCGACGGTCGCGGTGACGCCGGTGCTCGCGAACTCGACCTCGAACGACTCGCCGCCGGCGTCCTCGAGCACCTTCGGCGCGAAGCGCTCCACCCGCAGGCTCCCCGCGGGCCAGATGCTCATGAGCGCGCCGACGGCGTCGAGCATCGGGGCCGGCCCGCACGCGTAGACGAGGGTCCCGAGGCGCGGGATCGCCACCAGCCCCGCGAGGTCGAGCAGTCCGACCTCGTCCTGCGGCGCCACCGTGACGCGCTCGCCGTACGCCGCGAGCTCGGGCAGGAACGCCATCGACGCCCGCGAGCGGCCCCCGTAGAGCAGCGTCCACTCCGCGCCCGCCGCCTCGGCCGCGGCGATCATCGGCAGGATCGGCGTGATCCCGATGCCGCCGGCGACGAAGACGTAGCGCCGGGCCGGCTCGAGCGCGAAGTGGTTGCGGGGCTCGCCGACGGCCACGATGTCGCCGCCGTGCAGCTTGTCGAACACGTACTCCGAGCCCCCGCGGCTGACCGGCTCGCGCAGGACACCCAGGCGCCACCGCTGCCGGTCGGCCGGGTCGGAGCACAGCGAGTACTGCCGGACGAGGCCGTCCGCGAGCGCCACATCGACGTGCGCGCCGGGCGCCCAGTGGGGCAGGGGACCGCCGTCGGGACGCCCGAGCGTCAGGGAGACGACGCCGTCGGCCTCGTCGCGGCGCTCGTGGATGATCATGTCCATGTCGGTCTCCCTCAGCGCATCTGGCCGGCGCCGACGTAGGGGTGCGGGCTGGTGAGCAGCGCACCCTCGGCGAAGCGGGTGAGGCGGAAGTCCTCGGCGGGGATGTCGGGGTCGGAGCTCCGCCCGTCGACGACGAGGTCGGCGACGAGCCGCCCGACGGCGGGGGAGATCTTGTAGCCGTGGCCGGAGAACCCGGCGGCGACGACGAGACCGTCGAGCCCGGTCGCCGAGATCACCGGGTTGAAGTCGGGCGTGACGTCGTAGCAGCCGGCGTAGGTCGACGCGATCGCCGGATCCGCGAGGCCGGGCAGGCGGGTGCCGACCTTCTCGACGGCGACGTCCACGGCCTCCGGGGTGGCCTGGTTCGAGTAGCGGTCCGGGTCGGCCGGCTCGAGCACCGAGAGGTCCGAGTTGCCGAACAGCAGCTGCCCCGCGCCTTCGGGGCGGATGTACTGCAGCGACACCAGGTCGGAGAAGACCGGCACCGGGCCGAGCGGCTGACGCGGGTCGACGAGCACGATCTGCTCGCGGTGCGGCGTCAGCGGCAGCTCGATGCCGTGCGCGGCGAGCAGCGCGACCGACCACGGCCCGGCGGCGAGCACGACCGTGCCGGTCGCGACGGTCGTGCCGTCGGCGAGCTCGACGCCGGTGACGGGGTCGCCGGCCGTGCGGATCGCGGTGACGGCGGTGCCCTGACGCAGCCGCGCGCCGGCCCGCCGCGCGGCGCCCGCGAAGGCCTGCGCGGTCTGGTAGGCGTCGCCGTACCCGCCGCGCGGCTCGTGGGCGAAGGCCCCGAACGGCTCGAGGTCGGCCACCGGCCAGAGCTTCTGCACCTCGCGGTGGTCGATGTCCTCGGTCTTCACGCCGACGGCGCGCTGGGCCTCGAGCGAGGCGGCGAAGGCGTCGACGTTCTCCGGGCCGACGCCGACGACGTAGCCGGTCTGGTGGAAGCCGACGTCGGCGCCGAGCACGAGCGGGGCGTCCTCGAAGGTCTGCAGGCTGCTCGCGGCCATCGCCGCGAGGGAGGAGACGCCGTAGTGGCTGCGGACGACGCCCGACGACTTGCCGGTGCCGCCCGAGCCGACGGTGGCCCGCTCGACGATCAGGACGTCGGTGACGCCGCGGCCGGTGAGGGCCCAGGCGGCGGCGCAGCCCTCGAGGCCGCCGCCGATGACGACGACGTCGGCAGAACTCGTGCTCACGGGGATCCTTCCTGGTCCGACGAGGGGTGCTGGGAGACGCGGGCGACGACGGTCTTGAGCTTCACGTAGCTCTCGAGCGCGACCAGCCCGCGCTCGCGGCCGGTGCCGCTGCGCTTGGTGCCGCCGAACGGGACGCCGGGTCCGCCGCCCCAGTACTCGTTGATCATGATGTAGCCGGCGTCGACACGGTCGGCCACGCGCAGCGCGCGGTCGATGTCGCGGGTGTGGATGCCCGTGCCGAGGCCGTAGTCGGTGTCGTCGGCGAGGGCGATCGCCTGGTCCTCGCCGTCGAACGGCAGCACGGCGAGCACCGGCCCGAAGATCTCCTCGCGGGCGATGCGCATGTCCGGCGTGACGTCGACGAAGGTGGCCGGCGCGAGGAAGTACCCGGCGTCGGGGAGCTCGCGGGGGGCGTCCGCGACCCGCGCCCCCTCCTGCCGCCCGATCTCGACGTAGCCGGTGACGCGGCGGTGGTGCTCGGCGGAGACGAGCGGGCCGAGATCCGGGTCGTCGACGCCGGGCCCGATCGTCAGGTCCGCCGTGCGCGCGACGATGCGCGCGACCAGCTCGTCCTGCACCGCCCGCTCGACGAGCAGGCGGGTGCCGGCGTCGCAGTACTGGCCGGTGTTGGTGGTGAAGCCCATGACGACCTGCGCGGCGACGTGGTCGAGGTCGGCGTCGGCGAACACGATCTGCGGCGACTTGCCGCCGAGCTCGGTGACCACCGGCGTGATGTGCTCGGCGGCGGCCCGCAGCACGGCCCGCCCGGTCGCGACCGAGCCGGTGAACGTCAGCGACCCGACGCCGGCGTGCGACGCCAGGGCGGCCCCGGCCTCCGCGCCGAGGCCGGTGACGACGTTGACCGCGCCCGTCGGGAACCCGGCCGCCTCGACGAGGCCCGCGAACCGCAGCGCGGTCAGCGGGGTCTGCTCGGCGGGCTTGACGACGGCGGTGTTCCCGGCGGCGAGCGCCGGCGCGACGCTGCGGCACAGCATCGACAGTGGCGCGTTCCACGGGACGATGTGCGCGGTGACCCCGACCGGCTCCCGCACGGTCCAGGCCAGCGAGCCGGGGCCGAGCGGGATGGTCTCGCCGTGCAGCTTGTCGGCCGCGCCGGCGTAGTAGTCGAGGTAGCCGACGCACCCCGCGATCTCGCCGCGCGCGAGCGACAGGGGCTTGCCGGTGTCGAGGGTCTCGAGGCGGGCGAACTCCTCGCTCGCCGCGTCGAGGGCCGCGGCGAGCCGGCGCAGCGCCCGCGCCCGGTCGGCGGGTGTCGTCCGGCGCGTGTGCCGCGCCGCCGCCCGTGCGGCCGTCACCGCGGCGTCGACGTCGTGGGCGTCGCCGCGCGCGATCTCGGCGATGACCTCGCCCGTCGACGGGTCCTCGACGGCGATCGTGCGGCCGTCGCGGGCGGGCACCGTCGTGCCGTCGACGACGTGCCCCGACGCGAGCGCGGTCACGGGTCCGGGAACATCCGCGTCATCGTGTCCTCGTCACCGCCCGGCACACGATCGACGCCGACGACCTTGTCGATCACCATGTTCTGGAACCGGTGCAGCGGCTCCTCGAAGCGGAAGCACATTCGCCCGCCCCGGTAGGCCGGGTTCTCGATGCCCTCCTGGACCCGCTCGACGATCTCGATGTCCTGGCGGTTCACGAGATCCCAGAACTTCGCGAGCTGCTCGATGCCGTCCTCGGCCTCCGCGTGCTCGAGCGACTCGGGGTGCGCGAGCAGGACCGCGGTCTCGACGGTGCGGTTCGCGGCGACCGGGCGGTTGAACAGCACGAACGCGTGGTTCGGGAGCACGACGAGCGCGGTGGACGGGAACAGCCAGACGAACCGGCCGGCGTCGGCGTCCTGGGGACCGAGGGTGCTCAGCGCCTGGAGCCCGTCCCAGCCGCCGGCGTCGGTGTTGCGCGACACCGGCGTCGTGCACATGCCCGTGTACATCCCGGGCCCCTGCCAGCGGTAGTGGTCGGAGAACTTGGAGACCTGGTTGAGCTCCGGGTGCACCCAGGGCAGGTGGTAGTACTCCATGAAGTTCTCGCCGACGAGCTTGTAGTTCGCGTTGATGTCGTAGGTCAGCCGGCGCTGCGGGACCCATTCGTCGAGGCGGTAGTCCCGGAAGCGCGTGGGCAGGTCGCCGAGGTGGACCGACAGCGGGGCGGCGTCCGGGTCGAGGTTGACGAACAGGAACAGGCCCCAGGTGTCGACGGCGACGTCGATGAGCCCGTAGTCGGCCTTGTCGAAGCCCTTGGCGACGGACGTGTCGAAGATCGACTCCTCGCCGGCCGGGACGTCGGACCCCTCGAACAGCGGGGTGCCGAGGCACGCGCCGTCCGTGTCGTAGGTCCACGAGTGGTACGGGCAGCGGATGCGCCCGCGGTGCCCGACCTCGCGGGCGTCGTTCGCGAGCAGCTTGGTGGCGCGGTGGCGGCAGACGTTGTGGAACGCGCGCAGCTGACCGTGACGGTTGCGCGTGACGATCACCGAGCGGCCGGCGACGTCGACGACGATGCAGGCCCCGTGGCGGTCGACGTCGGCGGCGAGCCCGACCGCGACCCAGCTCGCAGCGAAGACCTTCTGCTGCTCGAGCGCGAAGAACTCGGCCGCGGAGTAGGCGTCGGGCAGCAGGGTCGAGGCCAGTTCGACGGGCAGCCGGGTCGCGGCGTAGGTGGCCTCCTCGGTGTAGGTGGCCGGGTCGACGGGACGAGCCGGGAGGGTGGCCGGGGTCGCCGGCGAGACCTTCGGCAGGGTCGTCTCAGACATGGAAGCTCCGCGGGTAGCTCGGGTCGGTCAGGGCGGGGCGGGTGATCGAGAAGCTCCCGATCGGCTGCGACGGGACGTGGTCGAGCGCGAGCTCCGCGAGCAGCTGGCCGATCAGGGCGGCGAACTTGAACGCGTGGCCCGCGCCGTTGGCGACGACGATCTGCGGGTGCTCGGGCAGGGTGTCGAGCACGAAGTCCTGGTCCGGGGGGACCGTGTAGAGGCAGGTCTTGGAGTAGAGCTCCGGGCCGGCGAAGCGCGGCACGTGCTCGTCGAGGAACGCCAGGTAGCGCTGCCGGCGGACCGGGTCGGGCTCGAACGTGCGCTCGTCGGCGGTGGTCTCGTGGCCGCCCATGTGCTGGCCGAGCTTCGTGGCGACCTCGCCGTACACGGGGAAGCCGTAGAAGTTGTGGGCGCCGTGCCACATGAAGATCGGGAAGCGGGACGGCGAGAACTCCGCCAGGTGCGGGGTGGCGTAGTAGGTGACCTGCTCCTGCAGCACGGTCAGGGGCAGCGTCGTGCCGGTCTCGGCGAGCACCTGGTTGGTCCAGGCGTCGCTGGTGACGACGACCCGGTCGGCGTGCAGCACGCCGTCGTCGGTGACCACGGAGACGCCCTCGCCGTCGGGACGGATGGCCCGGACGGGGGTGTTGGCGCGGATCTCCGCACCGTGTGCCCGGGCGAGGGCGCGGTGTACGGCGTTGGCGCGCGCGGCGTCGACGATGCCGGAGTCGGGCTGGTAGAGGGCCTGCTCGCTGCCGGAGAGCGTGAACTGCGGCCAGCGCGCCATCAGCTCGTCGGCGTCGAGACGCTCGTAGGCGACGCCGAAGCGGTCGAACATCGCGGTGTAGCCCTCGATGTTGCGGCTGCCGGAGGCCATGCCGGCGCGGGCGACGCGGTCCTCGATCACCAGCCCACCGGTGCGGGTGACGATCTGCTGGCACGCCTCGGCCTCGACCTCGTGCCACGCCTTGTACGCGGGCTCGGCGAGCGCGGCGTACTCCTCCTGGTGCTGGGCGAGCCGGATGATCCGGGAGTGGTCCTGCGAGGCGCCGCGGGCGTGGCCGAGCTCGAACTGCTCGAGCCCGAGGACACCGTCGCCCAGGGCCGAGGCGAGGCGGAAGAGGGTCGCCGAACCCAGCCCGCCGAGGCCGACGACGATCGCGCGGTAGGACAAGGGAATCTCCTGCTCCAGGTCGTGGTCGACGCACCGGCCGGCGGCGGTGCCGTGGTGCGTGACCGCAGTGTGGGAGCCGAATTCCTTCCGAGTCCATCGAAACGTCGAACCTATGATCTTGTACGATCGGTACATGATCGACCGGCGGCTCCGGGTGCTCGCGGCCATCGCCCGGCACGGCACCGTCACCGCCGCCGCGGAGGTCTGCCGGCTCACCCCGTCGGCGGTCTCGCACCAGATGCAGGCGCTCGCACGGGAGCTCGCGGTGCCGCTCCTCGAGCCCGTCGGGCGGGGTGTGCGGCTGACGCCGGCGGCCCGCACGCTGCTCGAGCACGGCGAGACGCTGACCGCCCAGTGGGAGCAGGCGCGGGCCGACCTCGCGGCGCACCGGGCGGGGGCGGTCGGGGGAACCCTGCGGTTCGCGGCGTTCTCGAGCGCGGCGGCCGTGGTCGTGCCGCGGGTCCTCGAGCACCTGCGTCAGGAGCACCCGCAGCTGCGCGCGCGGCTGCGCGAGACCGAGCCGGCGCGCTCGTTCGACCTGCTCGCCGCCGAGGACGTCGACCTCGCCGTCGTCGTCGCGACGCCGAGCATCCCCCCGGCGTCCGACCCGGCCTTCGACCAGCACGCGCTGTTCGACGAGCCGCTCGACGTCCTCGTCGGGCCCGGGCACCCGCTGCTCGAGCGCGACGGCGTGGCGCTCTCCGACCTTGCCGCCGACCCCTGGGTGTGCGGCAACACCGGCCGCGCCTACCACCAGCTCGTGACGCTCGCCTGCAGCCAGGCGGGCTTCGCGCCCGACATCGCACACCACGCCGACGAGTGGGACACCGGCGCCGCGCTGGTGGCCCGGGGCTTCGGGGTGGCGCTGGTCCCGCGCCTGGCCGACCTCCCGGCGCACCACGACACCCGGCGCCTGCGCATCACCACCCCGCCGGTGCCGACCCGGCGCGTCATCGCGGCCGTGCGCGCCGGCTCGCAGGAGCTGCCGACCATCGCGGCGGGACTGGACGCGCTGCGGCACGTGACGGAGACGGGGCTCGACGCGCTCGACCCGTGAGGGGGCGGCGCCGTCGGGTGATCAGCAGGCTCGTGCGGGGGGATGTCGATCTTGGTGGAGCCCGTGAGGGCCTGGTGATCTTGCGGGACCGACCCGCGGCGACGATCAGGAAGCCGAGCATCCCGCCCGCGCCCCGACGAGGGTGCACGCCGCACTCGCAAGCTCGTCGGGAAGGTGGCCGCGCCCCGGCGAGCGCCGAGCATCCCGCCCGCGCCCCGACGATCGAGTGCGTGGCGTTACGGACACTCAACGTCTGCGGCGCCACGCCGCTGACACGACACGCTGGCGACGACACGCCGAGACGTGCTCAGCGGGCGTTGTGGAAGATGATCCCCAGGACATGGCGCTGCCCGGAGTGCACGGCCGAGACGCCGTGGCGCATCTGGACGCGGTGGTAGCCCCGCGAGCCCTGCTTCGGGCGGTAGCGCACCGGGAAGACCACGCCCTCCCCGAGCCCGGGGCGCACGACCATCGGTCGCGACTGCTGGCGGGGGCGCTGCTCGACGAACACGCTCTCGCCGCCGGTGAAGTCGACGTCCGGCGTGTTCAGCATGATCAGCAGCTGGAGCGGGAAGGTCAGGTCGCCGTAGACGTCCTGGTGCAGGCAGTTGTAGCCGGTCGGCCCGTAGCGCAGCACCAGCGGCGTGGGCTTGTGCTGGCCGGCGGCCGCGCAGCGCTCGACGAGCCCCTCGTGCTCGGCCGGCCAGCCCTCCTCGCCGAGCACCTCGGCCCAGCGGTTGGCGACGCCCGCGAGCCCCGGGTAGAGGCGCTCGCGGAGGGTCTGCACGAGCGGGGGGAGCGGGTCGGCGAAGTAGCGGTAGCGGCCCTCGCCGAACGACAGCCGGGCCATCTCGACCGTCGAGCGGAACGCCTCGTCCCGGTCGAACACGTCGATCATCTCCGCGCACTGGGCCGGGTCGAGCAGCCGCCCGGTCGCCGCGTAGCCCTCGCGGTCGAGGGACTCGCCGATGCCCGTCCAGTCGAGGCCGTCCAGCGCGGGCAGGGCAGGGTGGTCGGTCGTCGTGGGCGCCATGCTGCGGAGAACACCGCCCGCCCCGCCCGCGTGGCAGCAGCACCGGGCCACTGTCCGATAGGCGACAGATCTGGTGTCATGGCGTCACCAGATCCTTGTAGCTTGACCTCACTTGTCCCTCGAACGGGTGGTGGGTCATGACGCTGAGTCGCAGGGCCCGCGCTGTTCGCTGGGCCGTCGTCGCCGCGTGCGCGGCCCTCGCGGTCGCCTGCTCCTCCACGTCGCCGCAGGTCAGCGCGGCGGCGGAGACCGCTCCGGCGGCCCCGGCGATCGCCTGGGGTCCGTGCGCCGCGCCGAACGACCAGAATCCGGCCCTCCAGTGCGCGCGGGTCCCGGTGCCCCTCGACTGGACCGCACCCGAGGGCCGGCAGATCGAGCTGGCCGTCATGCGCCGTCTCGCGAGCAGGCCGCAGGAACGGATCGGCTCGATGCTCGTGAACCCGGGCGGACCCGGGCAGAGCGGGGTCGACCTGGTGGCGGGCGGCGGCGAGGACTTCGATCGCTGGGGTGGCGGCCGGTTCGACGTCGTTGGCTGGGACCCACGGGGCACCAACGACAGTTCGCCGGTCGAATGCTTCACCTCGCCCGAGGAGGAGGCGCGGTTCTGGGCGGGCGTGAGCATCCCGGCGACCGCGGCCGAGTCGCAGGCCTACGCCCAGCGCACCACCGACCTGGCGCGGCGCTGCGGCGAGGTCAGCGGCGAGCTGCTGAACCACGTCTCCACCGCCGACACCGCCCGCGACCTCGAGGCGCTGCGCGTCGCCGTCGGGGATCCGCAGCTCACGTACGTGGGCCTGTCCTACGGGACCTTCATCGGCCAGACGTACGCCAACCTCTTCCCCGACCGGGTGCGGGCGATGCAGCTCGACGGCCTCATCGACGCGGTCGAGTACTCCGAGGGCGCCGAGGCGCGGACCGTCGGCGACGTCGCGCACACCGACGAGGTCTTCGCCCGGTTCCGGGAGCTGTGCCAGCAGGCCGGGCCCGCGGGCTGTGCGCTCGCCCGCGGCCCCGAGACCGTCGACCAGCGCGTCGCCGCCCTCTTCGACCGGGCCCGGCGGGGGCCGATCCCCGCGCCCACCGCCACCCCGCCGGGCGAGCTCACCTACGGCGACCTGCAGACGTCCACCTTCACCCCGCTGCGCGTGCCGGAGATGTGGCCGCAGTTCGCGGCCGACCTCGACGCGGCCGCCAACGGGGACGCCTCGAACCTCGCGACGTCGGCCCAGCAGTACCAGTCCCCCGAGGGGTACCGGTCGAGCGTCACCTCGTCGGCGATCTCCTGCCTCGACGGGCCGGCACGGCAGCCGGTGACGGCGTGGCCCACCGTGGTCCCGGAGTTCGACCGCAGCAGCACGCTGTGGGGCGCGGTCAACGGATGGTGGCTCTGGGCCCCGTGCGCGTCGGGATGGCCCGGGCGCAGCGACGACCGCTACGCCGGGCCGTGGAACGCTCGGACCCCGAACCCCGTCCTGCTGATCAACAACCGCTGGGACCCGGCGACCGGGATCCGCAACGCCGAGGCCACGCAGCAGCGGCTCGGGAACGCCGTCCTGCTCGTGCAGGAAGGCTACGGCCACCCGACCTACCAGGACCCCGGCGCGTGCGTCGACGCGGCGCGCGAGCGCTACCTCGTCGACCTCGTGACGCCGCCGCCGGGCACGGTCTGTCAGCCGGACAGGCCGCCGTTCCCCTGAGCCGTGGTCAGACCGCGGTGACCGTGACGCCGCCCTTCCCGGCGAGCGCGTCGGTGAGCGCGCCGCGGGTGGTCCCGTCGACGAGCGTCATCGACCGCACGTGGCGGGCGAGGCCCAGGCGCTCGAGCGCGAGCCGGTCGACCGGGAGGTCGCCGTCGCGGGCGAGCAGCTCCTTCGCCGAGACCTCGTCGGGCAGGCCGGCGAGCGACGCGGTGTCGCGCACGTAGACCAGCCGGGACGCCCCGAACGCGTCGGCGAGCAGCAGCGCGCCGGTGTCGGTGCGGTGGACCGGCAGGCGTCCGGTGGTGGTCGGGAACTCGTGGACCCCGTAGGGCGGGTAGCCGTTGGAGACGGCGGCGTTCGCGGCCGCCAGGTGGACCGGCAGCTGGCCCGCGACGGTCTGGTGCGGCAGGTACGACACGCCCTCGGACGCGAGCAGCGAGGCCACGAGCCGGCCGTTCTGCTCGGCCTCGGTGGCGGCGAGCCCGGCGAGGGCGCCGGTGGGCAGCCCGAGGTCGAGCCCGATGCCCAGCACGTGGCGGGCACGGATGCCGGCGCCGGTGAGCAGCAGCATCTTGTGCTCGGGCAGCAGGGACCGGATCTCCTCGGTCAGCGGCACCAGCACGTCGCGCCCGCGGTCGACGATCGTCGACCCGCCGAGGACGACGACCTCGAGCCACGGCAGCAGCCGGACCCGGGGGACGTCGCCGGGCTCGGCGGAGCGCACGAGGTCGCGGTCGAGCAGGGTCTGGCGGACGAAGGCCGACTCGACGTCGCGGCCCTGGCGGTCGTCGGGGGTCACTGCGAGCCTCCGGAGATGATCGTGCCGACGTGCTCGCCGGCGAGGGCGCGGGTGACGGTGCCGGGCACGAGGCCGTTGACGACCTGCACCGACCGGACGTGGCGTGCGTCGCGCAGCAGCTCGAGCATGCCGCGCTCGAGGACGAGGTCGGGCAGGTCGCGGGCGAGCAGCTCGTCGACGGTGATCTCGGGGATGAACGTCGCCGCGGGGTCGTTCTTCGGGTTCGCGGTGTACAGCCCGTCCTCGTCCTTGACGAAGATCATCTGCTGGCACGCGTAGGTCTCGGCGACGAGGTAGCAGCCGGCGTCGGTGCGGTAGGGCGGGATGACGCCCTCGTGCGGGACGCGCTGCCAGAGCCCATAGGGGGGCATGCCGGGGAAGATCGCCGCGCCGACCTCGGCGAGGCGCAGCGGCAGCGTCCCGAAGGCGTTGGCCTCGACGACGGGGATGCCGTGCTTCGCGAGCAGGAAGCCGAGCATCGTGGCGTTCTGGCCGGCGACCGCCGACCCCACGTCGGAGAGCACGCCGGTCGGGAGGCCCAGCTCCGCGGCGAGCGCGTAGGCGTGGCGGGCGCGGGTGCCGCCGCCGGTGCCGATGAGGAGCTTGTGGTGCTGCGTGGCGGCGACGATCTCGTCGATCAGGGGGAGCACGGCGGCGCGCCCCCGGTCCATCAGGCTCTGGCCGCCGATCTTGAGTACCGAGACGCCCGGCAGGACCGGGGTCTCGGGCGCCTCGTCGCTGCGCGCCGCCAGGGCGGCATCGTCGAGCGAGCGGTCGCTCAGCAGGGCGGCGAGATCGGCGAGACCCGCCGACCCGCTCGCGGACACGGACACCAGGAGGACCTCCTCGTCGGGAAACTGGGGGCGACCAGGGCCGAACGCGCCGGGTGCAGCGCATCGGCCCTGGTCACGGCCAGGCTAGGGGTGCGGAGGTGCCGTGGGTGGAGGGTGTCCACCGCGCGTCGGACCGCAGCTACGGGCCGCCGCGTCGCGGCGGCGACGTGGACGCGGGCGGGAGGGCCCGTCCACGTCGCGCCCACGGCGCCGACGTCCGACGGGATGACATCGGCCACAGCGTCAGTCGTTCGCCGTCCCCGGCCCGATGGTCGCGGCGACCTCGACGACGACGTCGGCGGGGAAGCCACCGCGCCGGGCGTGCTCGCGCACGGTGTCGATGTCGTCGGTGCGGTGCACGCAGTAGAACTTGTCCCCGGCGACGTAGCTGTGGCTCCACGTGTACGCGACGCCGAGCGAGTCGACGGCGTCGTTGGACGTCGTCGCGATCTCCCTGAGCTCCTCGGCCGACAGGCCTGCCGCGCCGGGGATGTTGCGCTCGATCATGAAGGTGGCCATGTTCCTGCTCCTCGTTCTCGTGTCTCGGCCTCGTGGCCTGCGACGACGCTAGGAGCGGGCGGCACGGCCCCGCGTCGGGAGAGAATCCCGATCGTTCGCCCGGCGGTACCCATCTCGGGAGGCACGCGTGGAATCCGCGATCGACACCCATCTGCAGCGCCCCCGCACGCTGTCGCGGCGCGTCCCCGACGAGTACGTGCCGCCCTTCCCGATCTGGGTCGCGCGTGCCGAGCAGGACGTCACGCGGGTCGCGATGGGCTGGTTCGGCGTGCAGTACCGGGGCGAGGAGCACCGGGACGAGGGATGGGCGACCCTGCGCGCGATCGTCGACGGGTTCGCGCTCGAGGACGGTCCCGGCGGGTGGGACGTCACGCACCACGTCGACGCCCAGGGCTGGGACACCCTCGTCGTGGTGGGGTACTGGCGCGACGCCGCGACCTCGCAGCAGTGGTTCGCGCGCCCGGAGGTCGCCGGCTGGTGGGACGCGCCCGACCGCCTGACGGCGAACGTCGGTGTCTTCCGCGAGATCCTCTCCCCGGGCGTCGACCGGTTCGAGACGCTCTACCCCTTCACCGAGGGCCTGCCGGGTGTCGGCGGGGTCCTCGACGGCGTCAGCGACCAGGTCACCGAGCACGCCTACTGGGGGGCGATGCGCGACCGCATCCCGCGCTCCCAGACCGACCGGATGAGCCCGGCGGGCCGGCTGCACGCCGCCGGCGACCCGGCACGGGGCGGGCGGGTCGTCGTGCGGGGGCACGAGAACGTGGCGCTCATCCGCTCCGGCCAGGACTGGACCGACTGCCCCGCCGAGGAGCGCGAGCTCTACCTCGGCGCCATCGAGCCGGCCCTGCACGACGCCATGGACTTCCTGCGCGACAAGGGGCAGCGCCTCGGCTGCTACAGCAACCGCTACGTGCGGGGCGTCGACCTCGACGGCACCCCGCTCGACACGACCTACGCGATCTCGTACTGGCGCTCGCTCGACCTGCTCGAGCGCTGGGCCGAGTCGCACCCGAGCCACCTCAACGTCTTCGTCGCCTTCGTCAGCCGGGCCCGGCACGTCCCGTCGTTGCGGCTCTACCACGAGGTCTCGGTGGTCGACGCGGACTCGCAGTACTACGAGTACGTCAACTGCCACCCCGGGACGGGGCTGCTGCGGGACGCGGAGAGGCCGGGCGCCTGACGTCGGCCGGGGGAGCCTGTCAGTACCGCAGCCCCGCCTCGCGCATCAGCGGCATGACCTCCGCGCCGAAGTGGTCGATCTCCTCGTTGTAGTCGAGGAAGCCCATGATCATGCCCTCCATGCCGGCGTCGGAGAGCCGCTGGAAGCCGTCGACCACCTGCTCCGGCGTCCCCACCAGCGGCTGGCCCGCCCAGCCGGCGATGAAGCGCTCCTGGAACTTCTCGATCTGCTCGCCGAACGACTGGCTCTCGACGCCGATGATGCTCATGAGGTGGCGGGCACCGGGCCAGTCGCCCTCGTCGATGATCCGCTGGTGGTCGCGCTTGGCCTCCTCCTCGGTGTCGCGGCACACCACGAGGCCGTAGGTCATCGTGCTGATCTGGCGCCGGTACTCCTCCTGCGCCTTCTTCTTGATCGCCTGCGTGTAGTCCGGCATCTTCTCCAGGTCCAGCGACGCGAAGTTGATGTCGACGTACTTCGCCGAGAAGTCCGTGCCCGCCGAGGAGTTGCCGGCGTTGATGAGCACCGGGCGCGGGTTCTGCACCGGCTTGGGCTCGGACTCGAGCTCCTTGGCCTGGAAGTACTTCCCGTCGAACGCGAACTCGCCCTCGGCGGTCCAGAGCCGCTCGACGAACTCGAGCCACTCCCCGCCGTACTGGTAGCGCTCGTCGTGCTCGAGCTGGCTGGGGTTGAACATGTGCATCTCGGGGGTGAACCAGCCCATCACCAGGTTCATCCCGTACCGCCCGCCCGAGATGTGGTCGATGGTCGTGGCCATGTTGGCGGCGACGATCGGGTGCACGGTCGGGATGTGGGTGGTCGTGAAGATGGTGATCTGGTCGGTGGCCTCGGCCAGGCCGGCGGCCCAGGTGAACGTCTCGAAGTTGGTGCCGTTGAAGTTGACGTTGCCGCCGAAGCCCTTCCAGCGGGCGACCGGGACCATCGCCTCCATGCCCAGTCTGTCGGCCTTCTGCGCGATCGACTTCGTGTGGTCCCAGGTGATCTCGTAGGTGGTCGGCGCGTCGGTCATGCACAGGCCGCCGGAGCAGTTCGACCCGAACAGCCCGAGCTTCATCTTCTGGTCGTTGAAGATGGACGGCTTGCCGGTCTCGCGCGGGTGCTTGAGCGGAATTTCCTGCTCGCGGCCGTACGTGATCGTCTGGACCATGGGGACCTCCGGCGTCGGGTCGGGGGAGCGCAGGGTGTGATCGCGACCACGCTAGACAGCGGTCACCGGCGCCGGACATCCGTCAGACGCAGCGATGCGTCCGAATCGCGCAGCGCCCGGGAGGTCAGCCCTGCCGGAGGGTCTGCGAGGGGAGCTGCCCGTACTTGCGCCGGTACTGCTCGGAGAACCGCCCCTGGTGCAGGAACCCCCAGGCGGCGGCGCGCTCGGTGACCGACGTGTCGCTCGGACTGGCCGCCACGAGGTCGGCGTGGACGCGGGCGAGGCGCACGTCGCGGACGTACTCGCTGGGCGAGACGCCGACGTTGCGGGCGAAGCTGACCTGCAGCGTGCGCGTCGACACCCCGAGGTGCCTCGCGAGTTGCGGGACGGTGAACGCGTCGGCGGCGTGGGCCTCGATGTAGTCGACGGCGCGGCGCACGAGGGCGGGGCGGTCCTCGCCGACGGGGGCGTGCAGCGCCTCGGTGTACTGGTGCGGCACGCCGTGCAGCAGCGCCGTCATCACGTACGTCTCGAGCTGCGCGCGGGCCAGCGGGGCCTCGGCGATGCCGCCGGGCCGGTCCATCTCGGTCTGCAGGAACCGCACCGCGGCCAGGAGGGCGGCCCCCGGACCGGTCGTGAGGTCCATCGTGACGTCGAAGTCGAGGGGGTCGTGGATCGGCCGCCCGAGCAGGCTCCCGAGGTGCTCCTCGAGCGGCCCGCGGTTGAACTTCATCGCGAACTGCGTCGCCTCCGGCGTCCACGTCACCGTCGAGTGCTCGGTCGGGAGCAGGACGGCCCCGCTGCGCCCGCCCGCGGTGATCGCGTGGTCCCGGCCGCCGCGGCGGGTGACCCGCGTGTTCCCGGAGAGGGTGAGGTTGACGTGGTAGCAGCTCTCCAGCGGGGGCAGGTCGAGCGAGGCGTTCGCCCCGTAGACGAGGTAGCCGAGCGTCATCCGCTCCGAGGCCACGCAGTTGAGCCGGGCGTCGAGGGGGCGCCCGCCGAGGGAGTCGAGCTCGTGGCGCACGTAGACCTCGGTGACCACGTGCTGGGCCTCGTCGACGTCGGCGGTGTTCATCACCGCGTGCCCGGCGAGGGGTTCGCCCGGGTCCCTGCTGGGTGCGCCCACTCGTGACCCCTCGCCCCGGTGCGACCGTGTCGCGGGACACAGTTGCAGGCAATCGAACGGAGTGGCAAGTCGATCGTGGACCGTCCGTGACGTGCGCGGATGCCCTGCGCATATCGGCTGTCGCGGTGCGCGTGACGGATGGGGCCGGGCCCCGGGTGCTTCCTAACCTCCGACGATGACCATCACGCTCCTCGGCGTCGTCGGGTCACCGTCGCCCGGAGGTCGGAGCTTCGCGGCGGCGCGTGCCCTGCTCGACGGCGCCGCGGCGGCCGGGGCGACGGCCGATGTGCTCGAGCTCGCCGACCGTCCCGACCCCGAGGCCATCCAGCGGGCCATCGAGGACGCCGACGGCATCGTCTTCGCCACCCCCACCTACCGCGCGCGCTCGAGCAGCCTCGTCAAGGGCGTCCTGGAGAACACCGGGCGCGGCGTCGCCGGCGACACCCGGGCCCCGCTCTTGGGGAAGGCCACCGCGATCGTGCACACCGGCGCGACGGCCCACCACTTCCTGGCCGTCGACGACCTGCGCGACGTGCTGGGCGGCTTCTTCGCCGCGCAGGTGCTCTCGCCGGGGCTGTACTTCGAGGGCGCCGACTACGTCGACGCCGACGGCATCCCGACCCTGACCGACCGCGCCCGCGAGCTCGCCGAGGCCCACGGCCGGGCGTTCGCCGAGTTCACCGCCGCGGTGCGTGCCGCCCCGGCAGTCCGGGCCCTGCGCCCCCTGCTCTGACCCCCGTCCCGACCGTTGAGGAGTGAGCTCCGTGGCCGACCTCGAGCAGTTCCGCATGCTGATCGGCGGCGAGTCCGTCGACGCGATCTCCGGGAGGACGTTCTCCTCCGAGAACCCCTACACCGGGCAGGCATGGGCGGAGATCCCCGACGGCGGGACCGAGGACGTCGATGGCGCCGTCGGCGCCGCGCGCGCCGCGCTGGACGGCGAGTGGGGGCGGATGACGGGGTTCGCCCGTGCGGCGTGCCTGCGCCGCCTCGGCGACCTCGTCGGGCAGAACGCGGAACGGCTCGCGACGCTCGAGGTCAACGACTCCGGCAAGCTCTACCGCGAGATGCTCGGGCAGCTGCAGGGCCTGGGCGGCTGGTACCACTACTTCGCCGGTCTGGCCGACAAGATCGAGGGCGCGCAGATCCCCTCGCCGAACCCGAACTACCTCGTCTACACCCGCCGCGAGCCCGTCGGCGTGGTCGCGGCGATCACGCCGTGGAACTCGCCGCTGCTGCTGATGACGTTCAAGCTCGCGCCCGCCCTCGCAGCCGGCTGCACGCTGGTGATCAAGCCCTCGGAGCACGCGCCGGCGTCCACCCTCGGGTTCGCCGAGCTGATCTCTCAGGCGGGCATCCCCGCCGGCGTCGTCAACGTCGTCACCGGGCTGGACCGCGAGACCGGCGCCCACCTCGCGTCGCATCCGGGCGTCGACAAGGTCGCCTTCACGGGCTCGACCGCCACTGGGCGGGCGGTCGGCAAGGCGGCCATGGAGAACCTCAACGCCGTGACCCTCGAGCTCGGCGGGAAGTCGCCGCAGGTCGTGTTCCCCGACGCCGATCTGCAGGCCGCCGCGAACGGGCTCGTCGCCGGCGTCTTCGCCGCCACCGGCCAGACGTGCATGGCCGGGTCGCGGCTCGTCGTGCACGCCGACGTCCACGAGGAGCTCGTCCGCCTGGTCGCCGAGCGCGCGTCGTCGATCAAGCTCGGCAACCCGATGGACGCGGAGACCGAGATGGGTCCGGTCGCGAACAGGCCGCAGTACGAGAAGGTGCTGGGCTACCTCGAGAAGGCCCGCGAGGAGGGCGCGACCGTCGCCTACGGCGGGGTGTCCGAGGAGAGCCTGGGGAGCTACTTCGTCCAGCCGACGGTGCTCTCGGTGCGGCCCACCGACACCGTCTACCGCGAGGAGGTCTTCGGCCCGGTGCTCTCGGCGGTGACGTTCACCGACGAGGACGAGGCGATCAAGCTCGCCAACGACACCCCCTACGGCCTCGCGGGGGCGGTGTGGACCAAGGACGTGCACCGCGCCCACCGCGTCGCCGCGCGCATCAAGGCCGGCTCGGTGTGGGTCAACGCCTACCGGGTGCTGTCGCCGAGCGTGCCGTTCGGTGGGTTCAAGCAGTCGGGCCTCGGGCGCGAGAACGGCGTGCACGGCGTCGACGCCTACCTCGAGACCAAGGCGGTCTGGGTGGAGCTCACCGGCGGGACGCGCGACCCGTTCACCCTGGGCTGATCCCGAGCCCTGTCGCCGGTGGTCAGGTGCTGATTACCGTGTTGCACGTGACGCCGACGTTGTACGAGTGGGCAGGCGGGTCGGAGGCGTTCCGCCGTCTCATCGACGCGTTCTACGACCGGGTCGAGTCCGACGACCTCCTCGCCGGGCTGTTCCCGGGCGGGGTCTCCGAGGCGCACCGCGCGCACGTGACGCTCTGGTGGATCGAGGTGTTCGGCGGGCCCGCGGACTACACCGCGACGCTCGGGGGCTACGAGCGGATGCTGGCCCACCACCTCGATCTCGGGATCACCGCCGACCAGCGCCGCCGCTTCGCCGAGACCATGAGCCGGGCGGCCGACGACGCCGGCCTCCCCGACGATCCGGAGTTCCGCGCGGCGTTCGTCGGCTACGTGGAGTGGGGAACGCGGCTGGCCCTGCACAACTCCCAGTCCGGTGCCGAGGTCGTCGAGCAGGCGCCCGTCCCGCGGTGGGGCTGGGGCGTCGCGCCGCCGTACCAGCCGTCCTGACCGTCGGTCACTCGCAGGTCGGGCCGTCGCGCCAGAGCTGGTCGGCGGTGCCCGCGGCGAGGGCCTCCTCGTAGATCTCGACCTTCGTGTGGATGACCGCCAGCGCCTCCTCGAGGTCGGCGACCTGCTGCGCGACCTTGCGCTCGTGCTCCCGCAGGATCGCGAACCGCTCCTCCTCGTTGCCGGACCCGGCGCGCACGAGGTCGACGTAGCGGTGGATCTCCGGCAGCGGCATGCCCGACGAGCGGAGCTTCGTGCAGACCCGCGCCCAGTGGGCCTGCTCCTCGGTGTAGAGGCGCCGGCCGGCGGCGTTGCGCCGGATGGGGCCCGCGAACAGGCCCTCCTGCTCGTAGAAGCGCAGCGTGTGGGTCGGTAGCCCGGTGCGCTCGCTGACCTCGCCGATGCTCAGGAGCGTCTCTGTCTCGGTGGTCACATCCCTCAGCGTACGGCGTTGACTTCAAGTCGGCTTGAACTCCTAGCTTCGGCTCATGGCTCTCACGTGGTTCATCACCGGAACGTCGTCCGGCTTCGGGCGGCTGCTGACCGAGCGCCTCCTGGCCCGCGGCGACCGGGTCGCCGCGACCCTGCGTCGGCCCGAGGCCCTCGACGACCTGCGCGCCGAGCACGGCGACCGCCTCTGGACCGGCCGGCTCGACGTCACCGACGCCGAGGCTGTGCACCGGGTCGTCGACGAGGCGTTCGCCGCGCTCGGCACGATCGACGTCGTCGTCAACAACGCCGGCTACGGGGTCTTCGCGTCGGTCGAGGAGGCCTCCGACGAGCAGATCCGCCAGGTGGTCGACACCAACCTGCTGGGCTCGATCCACGTCATCCGGGCCGCACTGCCGCACCTGCGGGCGCAGGGGCGCGGCCGCATCCTGCAGGTCACGACGGCGGGCGGGCAGACGACCTACCCGAACTTCAGCTACTACCACGCCTCCAAGTGGGGCATCGAGGGCTTCGCCGAGACGGTGGCGAAGGAGATCGCGCCGTTCGGGATCGGCCTGACGATCGTCGAGCCCGGCGCGACGCCGACCGGGTTCGGCAGCGCCCTCGTGACCGCACCGGTCATGCCGGAGTACGAGGACACCCCGGCCGGCCAGGTGCGTCGGGCCCTCCACGACGGCTCGTTCACGCTGCCCAACGACGCGGAGAAGATCGCGGGCGCCGTCGTCGACCTCGTCGACAGCGGGGAGACACCGCTGCGCCTCCCGCTGGGATCGGACACCTACGACGACGTCCGCGCCTCGCTCGTCGCGCGGCTCGCCGAGCACGACGCCCATCGCGACGTCGCGTACTCGGTGGTGAAGGACCCGGCGGCGGCCGTCCGCTGAGGGCTTAGGCCGCGGTCGGCAGGGGCGGTGCGGGGCCGCCGGGTCGTGGCTGCTGGGTCGGGTCCACCCAGGGTGGTGGCGTGAACCAGGGCCGCCGGTCGATCATCTCGACGTGCCAGCCGGCGTGGTGGACCTGCTGGTGGTGATGCGTGCAGAGCAGCACGAGGTTGTCGATCTCGGTGGGTCCGCCGTGGCCCCAGAACCTGATGTGGTGGGCCTGGCAGCGCCGCGGTCGTCGGGTGCAGCCGGGGAACGCGCAGCCTTGGTCGCGGACGGCCAGCGCGCGGCGCAGGGCGTCGGGGACGGTGCGGGAGCGCCGTCCGATGTCGAGGGGTTCGGAGCGACTGCCGAGGATCAGGGGGATGATGTCGGCGTCGCAGGCCAGCCGCCGCAGGGTGGCGGCGTCGACGAGGTGCTGGTCGTCGAGGACCCCGTGGCCGACCGCGCGGCGCAGCCAGTCGTGGTCGATGGTGACCGTGATCAGCGCCCGCCCCGCGCTCCCGACGGCCGTGGCCTGCGGGCTGGCGGGCCGGCTGGTGTTGGCGCCGTCGGGGCGTGCGTCGCCGGAGCGGCGGGGCGCGGGGATCAGCGCCTGCTGACCCTCGGTCGGCTCGGTCGGCTCGGTCGGCTCGTCGGTCGGCTCGTCGGTCGGCTCGTCGGTCGGCTCGGTCGGCTCGTCGGTCGGCTCGTCGTGGGTCCAGCCGGCCGGTTCGGGGGTGGCGGGCTGGTCGGGTCGGGGTTCGTGGCGGGTGTCGGTGATCAGCCCGCCGGGGCCGAAGGCGGCGGCGAAGAGCTCTTTGAGCGCTTCGGCGCGGCGCACGGCCACGTCGCGGTGGTCGTCGGGCCCGGCGGGGCGCGACATGACCTCGAATCCGTCGTCGATCATCGTGGCGGCGATGACGTCGCTGATGCGGGCGCGCAGGTCCATGGTGCCGTTGCGGTGGCGCAGCAGCTGCACGGTGTCCGGGCCGTCCTCGCCCGGTTTCGGGGCGGCGCCGTCGGGGTCGAGGTGGGCCAGCAGCCGCTGCGCGGCCCGGGTCAACCCGGCCGGGGACAGCGCCCGCGCCTTGGCCGCCAATGACTGCTCGGCCTCGGCCACCACCTCCGGGGTCAGGTGCTCGAGCTTGTCGATGCGGGCCATGGTCCGCCGGACGATGACGATGTGCGCCTCACCGACCGCGCCCTCGGCCAGCGCGGCCGCGGTGTGCGGCAGCCGCGGCGGCAGCGCTTCGCCGCTGACCGCGATCCGGGGGGTGAGGTCGCGGGCCTCCTCGACCAGCCGGGTCGCCTCGCGGCGGTCACAGCGGGCGAGGTTCTCCACCAGCCTCTCGACCAGCCGGTCCCCGGTCCGCTCGGCCACCCCGGCACGGTCGAGCTCGGCCACATCCTCGAGCAGCCGGTAGTGCTCCACCCCCCGAGCCGCGAAGCGGGCGCGGGTGCGGTCGAGCAGTGCCCGCTCCACCGCGCCGACCTGTTCGCTCATGCGTTCGAGTCTACCGCACATCGGCGACACCCGCGACAAGCGTTAACAACGAACGACAACCACGTCACCCCCGGCCGACCCTCCGGGCGGATCGCGGAGACGCTTCGAAATTCGAAGCATGTCCGTCGAGGAGTCGCCCGCTCCGATTCGGGTTACCGCCTGCCATGGGGCGGGCTGGCGGGCGTCTCCGCAGCGGGACCCGGAGTTGACCCGCACCTCGGGGCTCGGGTGGCATGGGCGGGATGAGCGGGACACCGCCCTTGATCCTCGGGACGGGTCCGTGGCTCGAGTCCGACGCCGTCGCCGCGTTCACGGCGCGGGCCTCCCCGGAGATCCGCGTCGTCGCGGTGCCCGAGCCCGTCGACCCCGCCCGGGCCCACCTGATCGTCGGCGGCGACGCCCGACCGGACGACGGCGCGGTCGACGCCCGCATCGCCGCCGGCGACCCCGGGGCGGTCGCGCGTCTCTGGGACCGGAGGGTGGCGCCGTTCGCGTACCTGCTCGCGCGTCGACAGCGGGCGCCGCGCACCCAGATCGTGTCGGTCGAGCCCTACGACGACGCCTGGCCCGCGGCCGCCCGGCGGCTGGTCCGCCGGCTGGAGGTCGCCCTGGGCGAGCGGGCCCTGCGCGTCGAGCACGTCGGGTCGACGTCGGTACCGGGAATGGCGGGCAAGGACCTCGTCGACCTCCTCGTCGTGGTCCCGGACCTCGACACCGTCGACGCCCTCGCCCGCGACGACTGGCACCGTGCCGGCGTCGTCCCCGTCTCCGGGAACCTCTACGGGATCGATCGCCACGACCGCGAGCACCCGCAGCGCGTGGCCGTGGACGCCGACCCGGGCCGGCCGCTCAACGTGCACCTGCACCCGAAGAGCTCGCCGGTGTGGCGGGAGCTGCTGGCGTTCCGCGACTGGCTGCGGGCCGACCCGGCGCACCGCGACGAGTACGTCGACCTCAAGCACCGGCTCGCCCGCGAGGCCGACGGCGACGTCAACGTCTACAGCCGGGCCAAGCGGACCTGGATCAACGCCGCGGTCGGGCGGGCCTTGGGATGAGGCGCGGGCTCCTCACAGCACCCGCGTGACGAGCTCGACCCCGTCGGCCGTGACGTGGTGCGTGCGTCCCGAGCCGCCGACGACCCGGCTCGCGCTGCGGACCTCCACGGTCGGGACGTCGGTGTCCTCAGCCCAGCGGCACGAGAAGCCCCCGTACATCCCGGGGACGCGGACCCACATCGTCGCGGCGGGGTACTCCAGCAGAGGCCCGATCTGCGGCTGCCGGAAGGGGCGGCCGAGTCGCCGCGTCCGGACCTCGACGAGCGCGTGCAGGAACGTCTCGAGGTCGGCCCGGGCCTCCTCGTCGAGCGCCAGCGCGGGCTCCGGGCGCAGCCGGTCGGCCAGCGTGACGTGGCCCAGGCGTCGGGCGACGGCCTCGGGGGTCTCGCCCTCGACGCTGCGCAGCGTGCGCCACGCCCCGCGCGTGACGAGGTCGCCGACGACGTCGGGGTGCGCCCCCTGCAGGGCCGCGTGGTGCAGCGGGGCCAAGCCACCGACGTCGCCGGCACGCAGCGCGTTCGGGCTCAGCGCCGCGGGGAGGTCGTCGTCGGTGCGGTCCAGCAGCGTCGCGACGTGGGCCCAGTGCCCCTGCTCGACGGCGTCGGACAGGGCGTCACGGAGGGCGAGGACCGTGGGCTCCAGATCGGAGCGTTCGACGACGGCGTCCCAGACGAGCTGCGTCGCGGCCGGAGCGGGGCGGACCATTGCGACCAGCGTGTCTCACGGAGATCGCCGTGTCAGTCCACCGTTCGGACCGCTGCGCTGCTCGTGGTCAACCTCCTAAGATCCGCCGCTTCTGCTCCTCGAACTCGGCGTCGGTCAGGATCCCCTGGCTCCTGAGCTCGCCGAGCTGCCGGAGCTGGTCGATCATGTCGGCCCCGCCCGCGGCGGGCGCGGGCTGCGGGGGCGGCGCGTACTCCGGGTACGGCGGTGGTGGCGGTGCCGCCTCGGCGGCCCAGCGCCCCGCCTGCCGGCGCGAGACGCGGTTGGAGACCGCGGTGGCCGTGCCGGCCACGAGTGCGGTGCGGGCGAGTCCTCGCAACAGTCCTGGCATGTCAGCGACTCCGTTCTCAGGCGGTGACCGAGGGCTCGAGCGCGGCCTCGACCTCGTCGACGGGGATGCGCCCGCCCGCGACCAGCTGGGCTCCCTGGCGTCCGAGCGCGGCGACGAGAGGCGCGGCCCAGACGTTCTCGTAGACGAGCACCGCGGCCGTCGCGCCCGGGTCGAGGACCGCGCCGGCCTCGTCGACGTCGTCCCGGCCCAGCAGGCCCGACGACGCCCCGGCGAACACGGTGAGGTCGAGCTCGCCGTCCCCGTCGAGGTCGGTGAGCTCGAGGCCGGTGATGACCCCGTCGGCGCCCTTGCTCAGGAACACCAGGTCGAGGATGCGGATCAGGCCGCGGTCGACGAGGTCGAGCAGCGGGGGCATCCCGGCGCCGGTCGGGGTGCCGGGCGGGAACTCGACGACGAGGTAGTCGATCGGACCGGTCGCTGCGGGCTCGCTCATCGGGTCGCCCTCCGCTGCCGGACGCTCACGAACAGGCTGCCCTCGGCGGCGAGCACCGCGCCGCCGAGGAAGAGCCGGGAGTTGACCCTGCGGTCCAGGGGATGGGACGCCATGGCGGACCTCCGTGGGTGGTCGATGCCGCCCACCGTGCGTCCCACCCCGGTGCTCCCACATCACCTGCGGGAGGTGAGGGGCTACAGCACCTTGCGGAACTCCTGGTTCGCCGCCCGGAGCTTCTCGTCCGCGCCGAGGTAGACGTGCTTGGACATGTCCGGCGAGTAGCGGCTGGCCGGCGGCGTGCGGCCCAGCGTCTCGGCCATCGCACGGAGGTGGTGCGGCGCCGCGCCGCAGCACAGGCCGAAGTACTGCACCCCGGCAGCCCGGGCCCGGCGCGTGAAGTCGGCGATCTCGTAACGGTGGCACGTGAACGGGTCGAGCGCGGTCGGGAAGGGGAGCTCCTGGGGGAGCGGCGCCGGCACCGGGTCGCGCAGGGCGTGGAACGTCGGCTGGTCGTCGGTGGTGCGGTAGGGCACCGGCAGGGCGGCGACCGGGACGTCCACCGCCGCCGCGATCGGCCCCAGCAGCGGCAGCATCGTCGCCGGGCCGCGCACACAGTTGAGGCCGACGACGTCGGCGCCCCGAGCGGCCAGCTCGCGGCAGGCCTCGGTGATCGACACGCCGTCGCGGGTCACCGGCTCCTGCCCCGCCACCAGCAGGATCACCGACGGCAGCCCGGTCTCGCGGATCACCTCGAGCGCGATGCGCGCCTCGCCGAGGTAGCGGAACGTCTCGCCGATGACGTAGTCGGCGCCGGCCTGCGCGGCCCAGCCGACCTGCTCGGTGAACATCTCGCGCACCGCGTCGTGCGACGCCGGATCGGCCGGGTCGTAGACGCCGGTGTTGCAGATGTTGCCGGCCAGCAGCGTGCCGGTGCTGTCGGCGACCTCGCGGGCGATCTCGAGCGCCTGCTTGTTGAGGGGCTCGAGGATCCCGTCCTTGCCGATCACGCGGAGCTTCTCGCGGTGCGCGTAGTACGTGAACGCCTCGACGACGTCGGAACCGGCGTGCACGAACTGCCGGTGCAGCGCGGCGACCTCCTCGGGATGCTCGAGCACCACCTCCGGGACGAAGGCCCCGGCCTGCAGGTAGCCGCGACGCTCGAGCTCGAAGAGGTAACCCTCGCCGCAGACGACGGGTCCGGCCGCGAGCCGCTCGCCGAGACGGTCGCGGGAGGGCTGCTGCGGAGTGGTCATGTGGGCCTCGCTCTCGTGACGGACATCACCAGGATCACGTGCCGCGCGGCCGTTGACCGCCTCGGCGCGATCGGTTCCGCCACTGCTCGGAGAAGTTCCGGCTTATGACCGATGTCGAACGAGGCCGTGCGGATTCGTCGACGAGGTGAGGGACCGGCACCGGGCCGGCCACCGCGTCACGGAGGACACCATGACCGCCACCTACACCTTCGACGTCTTCTCCAGCCTCGACGGCTACGGCTCCTACGGCGGCGACGGCGACTGGGGCGGCTACTGGGGCAAGCAGGGCCCCGAGCTGCTCGACCGCCGCCTCGCCTCGTTCTCCGAGCCCCAGCGGATGGTCTTCGGGCCGGGAACATTTCGTCAGTTCGTCGACATGCTGGCCGAGAGCACCGAGGACTCCGACGTGCGCGACCCGTGGGTGACCGCCATGCGGAACATGCCGATGACCGTGGTGTCGTCCACGCTGCAGGGACCGCTCGACTGGCCGGACGCCACCGTCGTGCCCGGCGACGCCGTCGACATCGTCGCCCGGCTCAAGCAGTCCTCCGACGTGCCGCTGCGCTCGCACGGCAGCCTGACGCTGAACTGGGCGCTCCTGGCCGCGGGCCTGGTCGACCGGATCCAGATCACGATCTTCCCGGTGATCACGGGACGGTCCGGCACCGAGCCGGTGCTGCGCGGCGCGGACGACTTCGACCTCGAGCTGCTCGAGCACCGGACGCTCGACGGGAACATCCAGGAGCTCGTCTACCGGCCCACGCTGCACGCCGGTTCCGCTGCCGCGAACGGACGTTGACGGTCCGATCACGCGCTCGCCAAGCTCCGCGGCGAGGGAGGTGGAGCCGGTGACCCGCATCCGCACCACGCACGTCGGGAGCCTCGTGCGGCCTCCCGAGCTCGTCGAGATCCTGCGCGCCCGCGAGCACGGGGAGGCGGTCGACGCCGACCACCACGCGGAGGTGCTCGCCCGGTCGGTCGAGGACGTCGTCGCGCGGCAGGTCGACATCGGCATCGACGTCGTCAGCGACGGCGAGTACGGCAAGTCCGACAGCTGGTCGCGCTACATCCGCGAGCGGCTGGGCGGCTTCACCGTCGCGGAGCCCGCGGGGGCGGTGACGGCGCGCTCCAACGTGCCGCCGGGCACCGACAAGCGGCTCTTCGGCGAGTTCTACGCCGAGTACGAGGCGTCGCAGGGCTTCGTCGGCGGCGGAGGGGAGTGGCGGGCGACGTCGCCGGTGCACTACACCGGGCACGACGCGATCGCGCGGGACGCCGCGAACCTCACCCGCGCCGCGGAGAAGGCGGGCGCCGCCGCCGCGTTCCTGCCGGTGGTGGCGCCCGCCAGTGCCGTCCCCCGTCCCACCCTGGACCACTACTCCTCCGAGGAGGAGCTGCTGTTCGCCGTGGCGGACGCGCTCAACGAGGAGTACCGGGCCGTCGTCGACGCCGGGCTGGAGGTGCAGGTCGACGACGCCCACTTCGCGATCACCTACGACGTCATGAACGGCGACCTGGCCGCCTACCGGGCGTGGGCGGAGGTGCGGACCGAGGCGTTGATCCGCGCCCTGGACGGCATCCCGCCGGAGCGCGCCCGCTACCACGTGTGCTGGGGCAGCTGGAACGCCCCGCACGTCGGCGACGTCGCCCTGCGCGACATCGTCGACCTCGTCCTGCGCGTGCCGGTGGGCACCTACTCCCTCGAGCAGGCCAACCCCCGCCACGAGCACGAGTGGCGCGTGTGGGCCGACGTCGAGCTCCCGGCCGGCAAGGTCCTCATGCCCGGACTGGTCAGCCACGCCACGAACGTCGTCGAGCACCCGGAGCTCGTGGCCGAACGGATCGTGCGGCTGGCGGAGCTCGTCGGCCCCGAGCGGGTCGTCGCGAGCAGCGACTGCGGCTTCGCCCAGGGGCCGCTGGTGCGCCGGGTCCACCCCACGGTGCAGTGGGCCAAGCTCGAGGCGCTCGTCGCCGGGGCGCGGCTGGCGTCGTCCCGGCTCTGAGCCCGACCCGGGGGCAGCCCGGTCGTCACACGTCCCGGTCGTTCAGCACGGGCCGCAGATCCTCGAGCTTGTCGTAGGCCCACCAGAGGTAGTTCTCGGTGCCGCCCTCGCGCAGCGGGTGGAGGTCGACGTGGTCGGGGTCGTCCTTGAACGCCTCGAACGCCTCGGCCGAGGGCCACTCGACGAGCACGAGGACCTGACGCGGGGAACCGCCCAGGCTGGGGGACCGCTCGCTCCGCCTGCCGAGCGCGACGACACGACCGCCGTACTTGCCGGCCGCCGCCACCGAGCGTCTCGAGTAGGCCTTGTAGTCGTCGTTCGGGGCGAGATCGAAGAGGTTCAGGGCGTAGACCGCGCTCATGGCGGCAGTCTGCCCCCCACGACGGCAGCCGTTCACGCGACGTTCGACAGGGTTATGACGGAGCGTCATCGGAATCCCATGTTTACACACCGAACGAGCTAATAGTCCATTCGGCGTCTGCCTCGTTACTTCATCGAGACCATCACCACCGGGACGTCGCCTTGACACGGGGCGGCTTTACGGGATCTTGAGACGAGGCAACGTTGCCGAACCACCGCATCGCGCCGGCGCCACCACGGCGTCGACACCGCCCGACGAGGGCCGACGTCGGTCCCGCCGACCAGGGTCGCCGTCGGTTCCTGGGTCTGGTCGTCGCGGCGCCCGTGCTCGTCGCCGCGGCCGAGATCGGGCGGCAGACGATCTTCGACTCCGTGCCGAACGCGTCGGCCGCGGCGCTGCCGTCCGAGCCGCAGACGCCGGAGCTCTACGACCTGCTGGACGCGCTGCGCGACGCGGCACGCCCCACGGCGAACCTCATCCAGGTCAAGGTCGACCGGGACGGCTCCGTCTCGTTCGAGCTCCCCCGCTCCGACAACGGGCAGGGGATCATCACCTCGACGCAGATGATCATCGCAGAGGAGATGGGCATCGACCCGGACCAGGTAAACGTCACCCTGGCCGACGCCCGTCCGGAGCTCGTGTTCAACCAGCTCACCGGCGGCTCCAACACGACGTTCACCACCTTCACCCCGATCCGGGTGGCCGCGGCCCTCGCGGCCGGGCGGCTGCTCGACGCGGCGGCCGCCGAGCTCGGCCAGGAGAGCAGCGTCCTCACCAGCCGGGGTGGCGCGATCATCGGCCAGAACGGCGAGTCGCTGCCGTTCGGCGAGCTCACCGAGGCCGCGGCGAGCCCGGTGACCGAGGCGGTCGAGGTCGCGCTGAAGCCGCGCGAGGAGTTCACGGTCATCGGCACGTCGCGGACGAAGTCCGACGCGCGCGCCATGGTCACCGGCAAGAAGAAGTTCGTCACCGACCTGCAGGTGCCCGACGCCCTGCCGACGGTGATCTGCCGCGCGCCCGACCTCAACGGGTCCCCGGACGACGTCGAGAACCTCGACGAGGTCCGGACCATGCCCGGGGTCACCGACGTCGTCCAGGTCAGCACCGGGGTGGCGGTGCGGGCGCGGACCTTCGGGCAGGCCGTCGACGCGGTGAACGCCCTGCGGGTCTCGTGGGAGGGCGGCACGGTCGCCGGGGAGGACGACGACTCCGTCCTCGCCCAGGTGCGCGGGGGTGAGCTGCCGCTGGCGGTCCCGGACGTCGGCGGCAACACCGTCGAGGGCGAGTTCACCTTCTACTTCCGCAGCGGCTCCCCGCTGGAGACGAACGCGGCGATCGCCGACGTCCGCGAGGACTCCGCGGAGATCTGGAGCCCCTGCAAGAACCCGATCGCCGCGCAGGCCGAGATCGCCCGGAAGCTGGACATGCCGCAGAGCGCGGTGACGTTCCGCGTCCCGGAGGGCGGCGGGTCGTTCGGGCGCAAGCTCTTCTTCGACGCCGCGCTCGAGGCCGCCGAGGTCTCGCAGGAGATGGGCAAGCCCGTCAAGCTGATGTGGACCCGGGCCGACGACTCCCGCCAGGGCCGCACCCACCCGCTGTGCACCTCGCGGGTGCGTGCGGTGGTGGCCGGCGACGCGGTGGCCAGCTTCGAGCTGCGCCACACCAGCGTCGCCACCGAGGTCAACCCGGGGCTCGGCGAGCCGATCACCGCGGCCGCGGTGAAGGCGCCGCTGGGCAACCTGACGCTCTCGGAGAGCGTCTTCGAGCTGACCCAGGTCACGCCCTACAACTTCGGGGCGAACACCCGGCTGCTCAACGAGGTCGAGATGGGCTTCAACACCAGCTCGACGCGCAACATCTACTCCCCGGACGTCGCCACCGCGCGCGAGCTGATGGTGGACAAGATCGCGGAGGCGATGGGCAAGGACCCGTACGAGTTCCGGTCCGAGTTCATCAAGCTGGACCGCTGGAAGAACGTCCTGGACCGGGTGGCCGAGGAGGCCGACTGGGGCAAGTCGATGCCCGAGGGCACGGCCCAGGGGATCGCCTTCCACACCGAGTACAAGGGCGCCGCGGCCGCCGTCGTCGAGATCGACTGCCGGCCGGAGACGGTCAACCGCCAGATCCGCTCCGCGCGGACCGGGCCCCGCGTGACCAAGGTGACCTACGTCGTCGACATCGGCATCGTGGTCAACCCACGCGGCGTCAAGGCGCAGATGCAGGGCGGGATCATGGACGCCATCGGCAACACCCTGACCGCGGGCCTGCACCTGCGCGACGGGCACTTCGTCGAGGCCAGCTGGGACAACTACTTCTACACCCGGCAGTGGAACACCCCGGACGAGATCGACGTCATCGTCATCGAGGACTCCGAGGCCCCCGAGCCCGGCGGCGTCGGCGAGTTCGGTGTCGCGGCGACCAGTGGGGCGATCGCCTGCGCCTACGCGCGGGCGACCGGCACGACGCCGGAGTACTTCCCGATCCTGCACAAGGAACCGCTGCCGTTCGAGCCGTACCCGACCGTCCCGCCGATCCCGCCGTCGCCCACCGACGGCCTCGAGAAGACGACCTGAGGACATCCCCATGCCCACACACACGTTCAAGCTCAACGGCGAGCAGGTGTCGGTCGACGTCGAGGACGACGTCCGGCTGCTCTGGGTGATCCGCGACCTGCTCGGGGTCACGGGCCCGAAGTACGGCTGCGGCATCAACGTCTGCAAGGCCTGCACCAGCCACATCAACGGCCGGGGCTTCAACCCCTGCTCGGTGCCGGTCGGCGCCATCAAGCCGACCGACGAGGTCACCACCATCGAGGGTCTCGCCGACACCGCTCCGGGCGGCGGGCTGCACCCCATGCAGCAGGCCTGGATCGACAACGACGTCGCGCAGTGCGGCTACTGCCAGCCCGGCCAGATCATGGCCGCCGTCGCCAAGGTGAAGCAGGCCCGCGCCGAGGGTCGCGACATCGACGACGCCGTGCTCGACGAGATCCGCAACATCTGCCGGTGCGGCACCTACTACCGCATCCGCGAGGCCATCCAGGCCGGCGCCGAGAACATGTGATCGCCGCCCCGACACCCGCTCCCCGACCCCGAAGGAAGCTCCCCATGTCGAACCCGAAGCGCCGCCGCGGCACCGCCGCCGCCCTGGGCCTCGCCGCCACCGTCCTGCCCGTGATGGCGGCCGGGACCGCGCAGGCCGAGGAGACCGGCTACCCCAGCACGCAGAGCCCGACCCAGGCCCTCGACGCCGTGCTCGGCACCGGCCGCACCACCACCGAGTCGTCCGCCGACGCCGTCAACGGCGAGGACCGCGCGCCCGGCGTGGACGGCCTCGAGACCGAGTTCCCCGAGGCCGACCCCCGCTACGTCGAGGGCCCGGTCGGCGGCCTCCTCCTCGGCGGCCCGTTCAGCTGAGTCCGGCGTCCCACGCCGCCACCACGTCGCTCGTCGAAGGGAACGTCATGACCGGAGCACTGAGCCCGTCCCACTGGGTGATCATCCTCGTCGTCCTGCTGCTGCTGTTCGGCGCGAAGCGCCTGCCGGACGCCGCCCGCGGCATCGGCCGCTCGCTGCGCATCTTCAAGGCCGAGACGTCGGCGCTCTCGGAGGAGGACGCCGCCGCGAAGGGCACGAAGGACGCCGAGCCGGCCGCCCTCGCGCCCACTCCGGCGCCCACCCCCGCACCCGCCCCGGCCCACACCTCGAACGGCTCGCGGGTCTGACCCGTGTCCACACCGACCCGCCGCATGCCGCGGTGGTGGCCCGGGCGGCGGCGCCGGGAGACCGAGGAGGCGATGACGCTCCTCGACCACCTCCACGAGCTGCGCCGCCGCCTGGCCTGGGCCCTGGTCGCGATCGCCGTCGGCACCCTGCTCGGGTTCGTCTGGTACGAGAACTCGATCCTCGGCGTGCCGAGCCTCGGCTCGCTGCTCATCCAGCCCTACTGCTCGCTGCCCCCGACGGCCCGGGCGGGGCTGAACGGCACCGACTGCCGCCTGCTCGCCACCGGTCCGTTCGACCAGTTCCTGCTGCGCGTCAAGGTGGCGGCGACCGCCGGGGTGGTGCTGTCCGCCCCGGGGTGGCTCGGCCAGCTGTGGGCGTTCGTCACGCCGGGCCTGCGACGCAGCGAGAAGCGCGGCGCCGTCGCGTTCATCGGCACGGCGTCGCTGCTGTTCGCGGGCGGTGCGGTGCTGGCCTACCTCGTCGTGGCCCAGGCGCTGAGCTTCCTGCTCATGATCGGCAACTCGGTGCAGACGACGGCGCTGCGCGGCGACGAGTACTACTCGCTGGTCCTGTCGCTCATGGTCGTCTTCGGCGTCGGGTTCCTGACGCCGCTGGTCGTCGTCATGCTCAACCGCGTCGGCGTCGTCTCCTACGCGAAGCTCGCGAGCTGGCGGCGCGTCATCATCTTCAGCGCCTTCCTGTTCGCCGGGATCGCGACGCCGGGTGGTGACCCGATCTCCATGGCGGTGCTCGGCGTGGCCCTCTGCGTGCTGCTCGAGCTGGCCATCCAGGTCTGCCGCCTGCACGACCGCCGCCGGGCTCGTCGCGACCCGGGCTGGGAGGACCTCGACGACGACAGCGCGTCGCCCCTGCCCGACGCCGACCCCGACCCGCTCTCGAAGGGAGTCTGACCCGTGTTCGGTCTGGGCATGGGTGAGCTCGTGCTGCTCGCCCTCATCGGGTTCTTCGTCATCGGGCCGGAACGGCTCCCGGGCGCGATTCGCTCGCTGGCCGGCGCCGTGACGCAGGCCAAGCAGTACGCGGCCTCGATGCGCGAGCAGGTCGACTCCGCCGCCGATCTCGCCGAGGTCCGCCGGCAGCTCGACGAGCTCCGCGAGCCGCTGGCCGAGATCCGCTCGGCGGACCCGCGCCGTGCGGTGCGGGAGGCGTTCCGCGACGTCCCGCAGCCGACACGTCCCCCGCGGACGCGCTCGCACATCTGAGATGCGGGGTCCTCCCACGGTGTGCTCATCGGTCCTCACGGCTGGACGGTGAGGTCCACGGCGGGCCAGGCGTTGTTGATGTAGCCCTTGGGGTTCCAGAGGCTGGCGGAGTGCTCGGGCTGCAGGGCCGCGGTGCTGTCCCAGGCGCGGGCGACGACGTGGTGCTCACCGGGGGGCAGGTGCAGGTTCGTGTGCCAGAACCGCCAGGCCCACGGGCCGAGCTGTTCGTCGAGCTCGGCCTGGTGCCAGGTGCGGCCGCCGTCGGCGGAGACGTCGACGCGCACGATCTCCCGGTCCTCGCCGGCGAAGGCGTAGCCGGCGACCTCGGTGGGCCCGGTCGTCACGCCGGCGCCGTCGTCGGGGCGCAGGATCGCGGAGTTCAGCGCGACGGCGGTCAGCTCGACCCCGTCGCCCGGGGCGGGGTCGTCGTGCTCGGGCGGCAGGAGCCGGTAGGCGCTCTGCTGGAAGAAGTTGTCCGAGGGACGGTCCTGGGCGGTGACCCGCTCGACCCACTTGACGCTGCGGGCGCCGATCCAGCCCGGGACGACGACGCGCACCGGCGCGCCGTGGGCGACGGTGAGGGGTTCGCCGTTCATCTCCCAGGCCAGCAGCACCTCGGGGCTCGTGGCCTTGTCGACGGTGATCGACCCGCCGTAGGGCGCCGGCGGGCTGGCCTCGGGGGCGACGTCCGGGGCGACGAACGCGATGTCGGTGGCGTCGCGACGGACCCCCGCGGCGGCGAGCACGTCGGCGAGCCGGATGCCGGTCCAGCGAGCGGTGGAGGTCGCTCCATCCCCCCACGGGTGCTGCCCGGGGATGTCGCGCACGGCGAGCAGCCCGGCGCGGCGGTTGCCGGCGCACTGCAGGGCGGCAGCAGGTACTCGGCCACCGTGAGGCTCGCCGCGATGCGCAGCCGGCCGGCGTGCTCGGCGCGCAGCGCGGCGACACCCTCCTCCATCGCCCACGCGGCGTCGATCGCGCTGCGGGCCCAGTCCGTCACCAGGGCGCCGGCCTCGGTGAGCCGTGTCCCCCGGGGCGAGCGTGTGCCGCGGCCGCGCGGCCCATGCTGCCGAGCTCGGCCACCGACAGCAGCACGTCGTAGGACGCGAGATCGGCGACGCGCGCGGGCAGGGCCATCGGCCCAGGTGATGGGTCTCCGTGGTGGGCGCGCTGCCTGCCGAGCCCGCGATCGCGGGGTCAGGATGCCGTCCGTCGGTCACCGGGAACCTTGCCGTCACCAGCCGGCTCCCGAGCGTTGCGCGACGAACCGGGCGGACGTGCGCGCCGTCGTGTCGACGTCGAGCGCGAACACGTCCGGCCGGGCGTAGTGGCCGGCCGGGTCGAACTCCCGGCGGGCCAGCCGCGCGGTGGCCACGTCGATCTCGGCGTACAGGATGCCCTCCGCGTGGAGCAGCGGGCCGGCCAGGACCGACCCGTCCGGCCCGACGATCGCCGCCCCGCCGTGCGACATGGTGTCCTCCTCACCGCCGTAGAGCGCGTCCCGGTCGGGCAGGGAGGACGGCACGTCGCAACCCCGCAGGTAGGAGTTCGTGCCGACGACGAACGTCCGCCCCTCCCGAGCGACGTGCCGGAGCGTGGAGAGCCAGCAGTCGCTGGTGTCCCACGTCGGCGCCAGGTGGATGTCCATCCCGCGGGCGTAGAGCGCCGCCCGGGCCAGCGGCATGTAGTTCTCCCAGCAGATCAGCCCGCCGAGCCGGCCGAACGGGGTGTCCAGCACGGTCAGCGACGAGCCGTCGCCCTGGCCCCACACCGTGCGTTCGCCCCCGGTCGGCATGAGCTTGCGGTGCCGTCCGGCGAGCGATCCGTCGGGAGCGAAGTACAGCAGCGTGTTGTAGAGCGTCCCGCCCGACGGGTCCCGCTCGTTCACGCCGACGGCCAGCCACGCCCCGGCCGACCGCGCGGCGTCGCCCATCCGGCGGGTCGCGGCCGAGGGGACCTCGACCGCCTGGTCGGCGAGCTCGCGGTAGTAGCCGGCGTCGCGCCAGGCCGGGATCCGCCACACCCAGTCCGGGTAGGTCGGGACGAACGCCTCGGGGAACACGATGAGGCCGGCGTCCTCGGCCGCGGCCTTCGCCGTGAGGTCGGTGACCTTCTCGACGGTCGCGTCACGGTCCAGGAACACCGGGGTGGCCTGCACCGCGGCCGCGACGACGGGCCTCACTTCACGCCCCACGCGACGACGAGCTCGCAGGGGCCCTCGAAGCCGTCGCCGGTTTCGTGGGCGGCCAGCTCCTCGGTGATCTCCTGCCACGCCGCGTCGCGCTCTTCGGGCGACAGCCCGGCCAGCATCTGGTGCAGCGCGCCGAACGACTCCCGTTCGAAGCGCACGCACTCGGCCGCCGACGGCAGGCGCAGCGGGGCCGGCACGGTCCTTCCCCCGACGTCGCGGAAGCCGGCCCGGCGCAGCGCGTCCTCCAGCACGCCGGGCCCGCCGAGGCTGAACGGCCCCGGCTGGCCGGGCGCCGGTGCGGGCAGCTGCGCACGCCGCCGGATGATCGACACCGGGACGGAGAAGAACGCGTTGCGCTCGGCCGTCGAGTAGACGACCGCGGCCACCCGCCCGCCCGCTCGCAGCGCCCGGTACTGGCCGGCCAGCGCGGCGGCACGGTCCGGGAAGTAGATCAGGCCGAGCCGGGAGACGACGGCGTCGAACGTGCCGGCCTCGACGTCGAGCCGCTCGCCGTCCAGCTCCCGGACCCGCACGACATCGTCCAGGCCCTCGGCGGCGGCGTCCGCGGCCGCGCGCTCCAGGATCGCCGGGCTGATGTCGGTGGCCAGGACGTGCCCGGAGGGCGCGACCCGCCGGGCCGCGGCGAGCGTCTGGCCACCGGCGCCGGCCGCGACGTCGAGCACGGCGCTGCCCGCGGTCACGTTTGCGGCGTCCAGCATCAGTGTGGTCGCCTCGCCGAGCCAGGTCTCCAGTGTCGGTCCCCAGGCGTGCCAGGCCGGGGCCGCGTCCTGCCACTGGGCTCGGGTCGTCTCCTTGTACCGGACGGGGTCGAACGTGACGGACATGGAGAGCTCCTCGTCGATCGGTGCGGACTGGTCCCACCCAGACGGCGCCAGGAACCGGCTGGCACCCGTCAGGACCCGGCGCGCGACCCGCGCGATCGGATCGGGCGTCGCGGCATAATCCCGACGCATGGCGTTCGTGGGCCGCGCCCGTGCGTTGTCCCGCCTCCTCGACGCCGTCGAGGAGGCGGCCGACGGGCGGGCCCGCCTCGTGCTGGTCGGCGGCGAGGCCGGCATCGGCAAGACGACGCTCGTCGGCGAGGCGGCCACCCGCAGCGGATGGTCGGTCGGATGGGGGACCTGCGCGGATGCGGACCGGGCCCCCGCGTTCTGGCCGTGGACCACGGCTTTGCGCGGCCTGCGCGCGACCGTCCCGGATGACGCGCCACCGGCCGCCGACGCCGCCGAGCTGGCCCGGCTCCTCCCGGAGCTGACCGAGGCGGGCACCCCGGCCGTCGAGCCCTCGGCCGACCCGGACGCGGCCCGGCTGCGCCTGTTCGACGCCGTCGCCCGGTTCCTGGAGCGGCTCGCCCGGCGCGCACCGGTGATCGTCGTACTGGACGACCTGCAGTGGGCCGACGAGTCCACGCTGGCGCTGCTGAGCTTCGTCACGCGGCCGTACCGGCCTGTGCCGCTGGTGATCGTCGCGGCGTACCGGCCCGACGAGCTCGACGCCGGACGGGCCGCGACGGTCGCCGAGCTGGCCGCGCGCGGGGGATCGCTGCTGCTGCACGGCCTCTCCGGCGGCGAGGTGCACGAGCTGGTCGGCGCCGTGGCCGGCTCCGCCATCGCCGAGCGGTGGGCGGCCGAGGTGCACCGGCGCACGGACGGCCGCCCGTTCCTGGTGCACCAGCTCGCGGAGATGCTCGCCGACCCGGCGCAGCCCGCGGACGCCGTGCCCAGCGCCGCGCGCGACCTCGTGCTGCGCCGGGTGGACCGGCTCGGCGAGGGCAGCCGCCGGCTCGTCGAGGCCGCCGCGGTGGCCGGCACGGAGCTGCTGCCCGACGTCCTCGGCGAGGTCTGCGGCGTCGGCGCGACCGAGTTGGCCGAGCGAGTGGCCGACGGCGTGCGCGTAGGGGTGCTCGTCGCCGGCGCGGCCGGGTCGCGGACGAGGCTGGCGCACGATCTGGTCCGGGAGACCGTCACGGCGGAGCTCCCGGTAGCGCGGCGGCTGGAGCTCCACCAGCAGCTCGTCGAGACGCTCGAACGCAGGCACGCCCGCGGACTCCCGGTCGAGGCGGCGGACGTGGCCCGGCACGCCGCCGCAACCGTCCCTCTGCGGGGCAGCGCACCTGCCGTGCACTGGGCACGCACGGCGGCCGCCGCCGAACGGTCCCGGCTCGCGTTCGCCGAGGCCGCCACCCACCTCGCCCGCGCCCGCCGGGCCATCGAGGACGCGGGAGCACCGGACACCGGACCGCAGCTGATCGACCTGCTCGTCGACGAGGCCGACGCGCGGGCCCGCTCCGGCGATGCGTCCGCAGCCCGGATCCTGCTCGACGACGCCCGCCGCCGGGCCGGGGCGCTCGGCGACGCCGATCGCCTCGGCCGGGTCGCGCTCGGTGTCCAGCGCCTGGGCGCGCGGTTCGCGATGGCCCGCGCCGCGATCGTCGAGGAACTCGAGACGGCGCTGGCCGGGGTGCGCGGTACCGGCACCGCGCTGGAGGCCGAGCTCACCGCCGGCCTCGCCCGCGAGCTGCACCACTCGGTGCCCGCCCACCGGCCGCGGGCGGCGCCGCTGTCCGAGCGGGCGCTGGACGTGGCTCGCACGCTGGACGATCCGGCCACGCTGGCCGCCTGCCTGCTCGCCCGGCACGACGTGCTGTGGACACCCGGGCGGGCCGCGACCCGCCACGAGCTCGCCCGGGAGATCACGACGCTGGCCGAGCGCACCGGTGACGCCGAGCGGCACGCCGAGGGTCTCCTGCTGACCGCGAACGCGCTGCTCGAGCTGGGGTCGGCGGCGTTCCGCGCCGTGCTCGGCGACTACCTGCACGCTGCGGAGCGGTTCCGCCAGCCCCGGCACGACTACCTGGCGCTGACCCGGCGCGCCGCGCTGGCCGTCGTCGACGGACGGCTGGATGTCGGCGAGCGGCTGATCGACGAGGCGAGCGCACTCGGCGAGCGGCTCGGCGAGCCGGACACCGGCAACGTGCGGATGTCCCAGCTGCTGGGGCTGGTCCGCGCGCGCGGCGACCCCGACCTGCTGCGGGCCACCGCGGCGGAGGCCGTGCGGTGGTGGGTCGGCGTCCCCTCCCACGCGCACGCTGTGGCCGCCGGGTTCCTGGCGCTGAGCGGGGAGCCGGACGACCTCGACGGCGCGCGCCGCCACCTGGACATCGTGCTGGCGCTGGACACGTGGCGCGACGACCGCTCATACCTGTGGCCGGTGTTCGTCGGCGGTATGACGACGGCCGCGGTGCGACTCGACGACCGCGCGGTGTGCGCCCAGCTTCTGGCCGAGCTGGAACCGGTCACTGACGCGTGCGGGGTGAACGGAGCCCTGGTCTGCTTCATGGGCAGCAACGCCCACTGGGCCGGCGTACTGGCGGCTGCGCTGGGCCGCCGGGCCGACGCCGAGCGATGGATGTGCCAGGCGCTCGAGGTGCACCGGCGGCTCGGGGCCCGCGCGTGGGAGGCCGAGACGGGTGCGGAGCTGGCGACGCTCGGGGCCGGGGACGGCCATCGCGAGCGGGCCGCGCGGACGGCCGCAGAGCTGGGCCTGCACGCCGTGACCGCGCGGCTGGGCGGCACGGCGGCGTCCGGCGTGCGGGACGGTCCCGGCGACCCGCCGACCGACGCCGAGCTGCGCCGCGACGGCGAGCTGTGGCGCGTCCGCCACGGCGCCACGACCGTGCACCTGCCCGCTCTGAAGGGGCTGGCCGATCTCGCCGCGCTGCTCGCGCGGCCAGGCTGCGAGATCCACGTCCTGGAGCTCGCCGGCGCGGTCGAGCACGACCCCGAGGGCGGTCCGCTGCTCGACGCCACCGCCCGGGCCGCCTACCGGCGCCGCCTGGCCGAGCTCGACGACGACCTCGCGTCGGCCCACCGTGATCACGACATCGGACGGAAGGAGCGCGCCGACGCCGAGCGCACGGCGCTGCTCGAACAGCTTCGGGAGTCCGCCGGGCTGGCCGGCCGCGACCGGCCGCTCGGCGCCGGGACGACGGAACGGGCACGGAAGGCCG
Source organism: Actinomycetospora aeridis (assembly GCF_037400275.1). Classification (NCBI taxonomy): domain Bacteria; kingdom Bacillati; phylum Actinomycetota; class Actinomycetes; order Pseudonocardiales; family Pseudonocardiaceae; genus Actinomycetospora; species Actinomycetospora aeridis. The sequence goes on from NZ_JBBEGL010000001.1 coordinate 775,163, forward strand.
TCAGCGCCCGGCTGCGGGAGGCGACCCAGCGCGTCGGGGCCGTCCTCCCCGAGCTCGGCGCGCACCTCGACCGATCCGTACAGACCGGCACGCACTGCCGGTACGACCCGCGGGAGCGCATGACCTGGACGGTGCACCCGGCGACACCGCCGGCCGGTCGCAAGCGGAGGTAGGACCTGGCTGTCGTTGGTCGGGCGGAAGCGGCGACTGGACCGCCGGATCACGTCACGCCCGTGTCACGACGCGTCCGGTCGATCATTCGACGGAGCGTCGACGCAGGTCGACCGTGGTGCCCCCGGCAGGATTCGAACCTGCGCTCCCGCCTCCGGAGGGCGGTGCTCTATCCCCTGAGCTACGGGGGCGGACCGGTGGCAACACTAGCGCACGAGCAGGGGAGCACCGACGCTCGGGTGATGGCACACGCAGAGATCCATCGTGACCGCAGCATCGACGCCGCGGACCTCACGGCGCTGTCCGGGCGGACGATCGGCGTGATCGGGTTCGGCAACCAGGGCGCGGCCCAGGCGGCGAACCTGCGAGACTCGGGGCACGCGCCGGTCGTCGGGAACCGGGACGACGCGTACGCCGCGTCGGCGGCCGAGGAGGGCTTCGACCTGCGCTCGATCGCCGACGCGACCGACGCCGCCGACGTCGTGCTCCTGCTGGTGCCCGACGAGGTGCAGCCGGAGCTCGTGCGGTCCGAGATCGCGCCCGGTCTGCGGGCGGGGGACACGCTGGTCGTGGCGTCGGGCTACAACTTTCACTTCGGGCTGCTGGAGGTGCCCGACGGCGTCGACGTCGTCATGGTGGCGCCGCGGATGATCGGCGCGGCGGTGCGCGACCGCTACGTGGACCGGCACGGCTTCCCGTGCTTCGTCTCGGTCGAGCGCGACGCCACCGGGCGGGCGTGGGAGACGACGCTCGCCGTCGCCCGGGCGATCGGGGGCACGCTCGGCGGCGCGATCGTCTCCAGCGCGCGGGAGGAGGCGGCGCTCGACCTGTTCAGCGAGCAGGCGGTGTGGCCGGCGATCCTCGACGTCGTGCGCACGGCGCACCGGGTCGCGATCGAGGCGGGCTTCAGCGAGGAGGCCGTGCTCAACGAGCTCTACCTGTCCGCCGAGCCCGCCGAGGTGTTCGCGCACGTGGCCCGCGACGGGCTGTTCGGGCAGCTCGGGCTGCACTCGCGGACGTCGCAGTACGGGCAGCTGCGGGCGCTGCGCGCGCTCGAGTCCCACGACGAGCAGGCGTCGCGCTTCGCGCGCGTGATGCACGACGACATCCTGTCCGGGGACTTCGCGCGGGAGTGGAGCCGTCCCGAGGCCGGCGAGCGGCTCGACGCGCTGCGGCGAGAGGCGGGCGAGAGCCCGATCGCGGCGGCCGAGGCCGAGGTGCGGGCACGCCTGGGCCCTTGATCGTGAGCTCGGTGACCGATACCCGCAGATTCACGGGGAATCCGTCACCGGGTTCCCGACCTTGCGCGGAACCGGATGGATCCGTGGCGAGCGCCGCTGCGTCGAACCCTGCATGAGCACCCACCAGCAGATGTCCGAGCTCCGTCGTCTCGTCCGCCTCCAGCACGGGGTCCTGAGCCTCGCCCAGGCCCGGGTCGCCGGGCTGAGCGAGGACACCATCGCCCGCCGTCTCGCGGCGAAGGCGTGGCGACGCGCAGGCCCGCGGGTGTTCCACGTCCTCGAGCACGACGAGACGCCCGCGTCGAGGACGTTCGCGGCGATGTTGTCGGTCGGCGACGGGGCCGTGCTCGTCGGCCGGTCCGCGGCGTGGTGGTGGGACCTCCTCGACGCCGCTCCCGGCCGGGTCGAGATCGCGGTCGATCGTGACCGCCAGGTCCGGCCCCGCGACGGCGTCCTCATGTCGCGTCGCACGGTCGACGCCGCCGACCGCACCCGCCATCGGGGCCTGGCCGTGACGTGCCGGGCCCCGACGGTGCTCGACGCCGGGGTGCGGATGGGGCTGACCGAGGGGGCGCGCCTGATGGATCGCGCGCTGCTCCGGCGTCGCGTGGGTCTCCCGGCCCTCGTGTCGGCGCACCACCGTGCGGCCGGGCGGCGGGGCGCGCCGCTGGCCGGTGAGCTGATCGTCCTCGCGGCGGGCGGAGCGCGGTCGGAGGCCGAGCGTCGGGCACACCGGCTGATCAGGGATGCCGGGATCCGCGGGTGGATCGCGAACACCGAGGTCGTCCTGCCCGGCTACGGGCGCGCCGTCGGCGACGTCGTGTTCCCCGGGGACAAGGTGGTGCTCGAGATCGACGGGTGGGCATACCACCGCGACCTGCGTGCCTTCCTCACCGACGGGCCGCGGCAGTCGGCGCTCGCCGCCGAGGGCTGGGTCGTCGTGCGAACCCACTGGCACGAGCTGATGACCGACCCGGACGGGTTCCTGTCGCGTCTGCGTCGCACCCTGGCGTCGAGATCGGGACGGCGGTGACGATTCCCGCGCATCCGCGGGGTCCCGTCACCAGGATCGCGATCGAGGGCCCCGGGGATCGAGCGGGTGGATTTCCTGACGTCCAACGTCAGCGTGGCCGCCACGCTGACACCACCCCGTGTGTCGGAGCCGTTAGTTCATGCCGGGCATGTCGTGGGCCATGCCGGCGTGGGGGTCGGCGGGGGCCGGGAGGGGTGCCCCGCCGCGCTCGGCGAGCATCTGCGTCATCGTCGCCGACTCGGCGGACTGCGACGCCACCATGCTCTGGGCCAACGCGCGCACCGCGGGCACCGACGCCTCGGACGCCGCGGCCTGCATCATCGGCAGGCCGCCCTGGTGGTGGCGCAGCATGAGCTGCAGGAACGCCACGTCGAGCTCGCGGCCGGTGGAGGCGCGCATCCGGGCCAGGTCGTCGGGCGACGCCATGCCCGGCATCGCGGCCGTCGGCATGCCCATCCAGCCCATGTACTGCCCGCCGGGTGGCCTCAGCGGCTCGCCCCACAGGGTCAGCCAGCCCTCCATGCGCCCGACCTGCGAGGTCTGGGTCGACTCGATGTCGAAGGCGATCTGGCGCACCTGCGGGTCGGCGGTGTTGTTCCGCGCCCACACGGCCATCTCGACCGCCTGGCCGTGGTGCACGACCATGTCCTGGAGGAACCCGACGTCGATCGAGCCCTCGGCGGGGCCGTACGTCGTGGCGGTGGACCGGCCGAGCGCGATGCCGCCGATGACCCCGACGAGCACGAGCACCAGCGCGAGCCCTCCGGCGACGACCGCCTTGGCCCACCCCGGGCTCGCCGACCACCACCCGCCGGAGCCGCCGGAGCCGCCGCCGTCGTCCCCGTCGTCGTCGACGGGCGGGGGAGGGGGCGTGTCGACGCGGTCGACCTCGGTGTCGGCGGCCACGCTCAGCCCCCGTTCCCGGCCTGCGCGCCGCGCCCGTCCATCGTCACCGCGTCCGGCGGCGGGGGCGAGGCGTCGAAGGGCGGCGGGTTGTCCGGGTCGAAGTAGCCCGGCCCGAGGGCGTCGCAGCTGGCCCCGACCTCGGGGTAGGCGTACTGGTTCTGGCGCAGCGAGGAGATGAACTGGTCGATGCGCGGGTCGTTCGGGTCGCTGAGCTTGAGCTCGTGGCCCCACGACTGCAGCGAGATCGGCTGGTCGAGGCCCGGGTACGGCGACATCATCGTGTAGTCCTGGCCCTGCACCCGCGCCGCGAGCGCCTGCTGCGCCGGCCCCGAGATCTGGTCCGGGTTGTAGGCGATCCACACCGCGCCGTGCTCGAGGGAGTGGACCATGTTCTCGGTGCGCACCGGGGTCGGGTAGACGATGCCGGTGCACGCCGCCCAGTAGGCGTCGTGCGGGCCGCCGAACGGGGGCGAGCGGTCGTACGCGACGCGCTGCTGGGCGTTGACGTGCTGCTGACCCGCGTACTGCCCGGTGACGATGCCGGGGATCGCGAGCGACGGGTCGCGGTTGTCGTCGCTGGGGCGCCAGGCGCTGACCTCGCTCTCGCGGGAGAGCGCGAAGCCGATGACGCCGACCGCCAGCACCACGATCACCGCGATGGCGCCGATGAGCAGCCACGGGACCTGGCGCCGCGTGCCGGCGGCGGGGCGCTTGCCGCGGGTGACGGGGTTCGGGCCGCGCTTGGCGTTCGGCCGCTGCTGGGACCGCTGCCCGCTACCTCCGCGCGCCTGGCCGTTGCCGCTGCGTCCACCCCGTGCCGGGCCGGAGGACGACCTCGACCCGGAGCTCGACCCGGAGCTCGATCCGGACCTGCGGCCGGACCCACCACTCGCCATGGCCAGGAGTTTACGGAGGACGCCGTCACGCCTCCGTGACCCCCCGTGATCACCGGACGGGGCCACCCCACGGGTGACTCCGGGCCGAGAACGCGCAGGCCCCGGTCCCTAGAATCCTCGAGGTGACCCCCGCAGCCCTGGCCGACCTCCTGCACGCCGTCGCCGTGGACGTGCTCTCCGAGCGCGGCCTCGACACGACGGTGCTGCCCGAGACGGTCACGGTGGAGCGTCCGCGCAACCCCGAGCACGGCGACTACAGCACCAACCTCGCCATGCGCTCGGCGAAGAAGGCCGGGGTGCCGCCGGCCGACCTGGCGGGCTGGCTGGCCAAGCGCCTCGAGCAGGAGGACGGCATCGCCGCCGCCGAGGTCGCGGGCCCCGGGTTCCTCAACCTGCGCCTGGCCGCGGACGCGCAGGGCGGCATCGTCGCCGGTGTCCTCGCGGCCGGGGAGGCGTACGGGCACACCGACGCGCTGACCGGGCAGGCGATCAACCTCGAGTTCGTCTCCGCGAACCCCACGGGCCCCATCCACCTCGGGGGCACGCGGTGGGCGGCGGTCGGTGACGCGCTCGGTCGCGTCCTCGCGAGCCAGGGCGCCGCGGTCACCCGCGAGTACTACGTCAACGACGCGGGCGCGCAGATCGACCGGTTCGCCGAGTCGCTGATCGCGGCCGCCGAGGGGCGCCCGGTGCCGGAGAACGGCTACGGCGGGGCGTACGTCGCCGAGGTCGCGCAGAAGGTGGTCGACACCGAGCAGGGAGTGCTCGACCAGCCCGAGGGCGAGAAGCACGCCGCGTTCAAGCGCCTCGGCGTGCAGATCATGCTCGACGAGATGCGGGCGAGCCTCGACGGGTTCGGCACCCACTTCGACGTGTGGTCCTCCGAGCTCGCGCTGCACAGCTCCGGCGCCGTCGAGAAGGCCGTGCAGGACCTCAAGGACGACGACGCGCTGTACTTCGCCGAGGGCGCGTGGTGGATGCGCTCCACCGCGCAGGGCGACGACAAGGACCGCGTCGTCATCAAGTCCGACGGCACCCCGGCCTACATCGCGGGCGACATCGCCTACTACCGCGACAAGCGCGCCCGCGGCGCCGACCTCGCGATCTACATGCTGGGCGCCGACCACCACGGCTACATCCACCGCCTCAAGGCCGTCGCGGCGGCGTTCGGCGACGACCCGGCGCGCGTCGAGGTGCTCATCGGGCAGCTCGTGAACCTGGTGCGCGACGGCGCGCCGGTGAAGATGTCCAAGCGCGCCGGCACGATCATCACCTTGGAGGACCTCGTCGACGCCGTCGGCGTGGATGCCGCGCGCTACACGCTGGCGCGCAGCTCGGTCGACCAGGTGCTCGAGATCGACCTCGACCTCATCTCGAGCCGCACCAACGAGAACCCCGTGTTCTACGTGCAGTACGCCCACGCGCGGCTCGCGTCGCTGGCCCGCAACGCCGCCGACCTGGGCGTCTCGGCCGACGACCCGGACCTCGCGCTGCTGACCCACCCCCGCGAGGGCGACCTGATCCGCACGCTCGGGGAGTTCCCGCGCGTGCTGTCCTCGGCCGCGAGCCTGCGCGAGCCCCACCGGGTCGCGCGCTACCTCGAGGAGCTGGCCGGCACCTACCACCGCTTCTACGACTCCTGCCGCGTCCTGCCCCAGGGCGACGAGGAGCCCGCGGCCATCCACACCGCGCGCCTCGCGCTGTGCTCCGCGGCGCGCCAGGTGCTCGAGAACGGCCTGGGCCTGCTCGGCGTCAGCGCGCCCGAGCGCATGTGACCACTGGAAACCACGAGCAGAGCTGGTAGCACCCACGATGACCCGCGCCCATCCCGCCGGGCCCCGCCACGCCGACGTCATCCCGCAGCCCGAGGACGGCGCCGGCCCCCCGGACGCCGCGACCCTCGACGCGCTGCCCGCCGCCGTGTGGCCCCGCCACGCCGTGCGTGGCGACGACGGCGTCGTGCGCGTCGCCGGCGTCGACGTCCGCACCCTCGCCCGGGACCACGGCACGGCGCTGTTCGTCGTCGACGAGGCCGACTTCCGCTCGCGGTGCGCCGAGCACGCCGCCGCGTACGGCGACCCGGGCCTCGTGCACTACGCCGCGAAGGCGTTCCTCACCGCCGAGACCGCCCGCTGGGTCGCCGACGAGGGCCTCGGCCTCGACGTCTGCACCGAGGGGGAGCTGCTCACGGCGCTGCGCGGGGGCTTCCCGCCCGAGCGCATCACGGTCCACGGCAACAACAAGAGCCGCCACGAGCTCGCCGCGGCGCTCGACGCCGGCGTCGGGGCGATCGTCGTCGACTCCTACGTCGAGATCGCCCGGCTCGACGAGATCGCCCGCGGGCGCGACGTCCGGGCCGACGTCATGGTCCGCGTGACCGTCGGCGTCGAGGCCCACACCCACGAGTTCATCGCCACCGCCCACGAGGACCAGAAGTTCGGCTTCTCGCTGGCCGCGGGCGACGCCGCCGAGGCGGTGCGCCGGGTGATCAAGTCGCCGGGGCTGCACCTCGTCGGGCTGCACAGCCACATCGGCTCGCAGATCTTCGATGCCGACGGCTTCGAGCTGGCCGCGCGCCGCGTGATCGGGCTGCTCGCCGAGCTGCGCGACGAGCACGGCGAGGCCATCGCCGACGCCCTGGGCACCGTCGACCTCGGCGGCGGCATGGGCATCGCCTACACCGTCGCCGACCACCCCCGCTCGCCCGCGTGGATGGCGGGCGAGCTGCGCGCCATCGTCGAGCGGGAGTCGGCGCGGGTGGGCCTCGCGCCGCCGCGGATCGCCGTCGAGCCGGGCCGGGCGATCGTCGGCCCGGGCACGGTGACGCTCTACGAGGTCGGCACCGTCAAGGACGTCGAGCTCGGCGGGGGCGCGCGGCGCCGCTACGTCAGCGTCGACGGCGGGATGAGCGACAACATCCGCACCGCCCTCTACGACGCGCACTACGACTGCCGCCTGGTGTCACGCTCGGCCGCGAGCGCCCCGCCGGTGCGCTCCCGCGTCGTCGGGAAGCACTGCGAGTCCGGCGACGTCGTGGTGCGCGACTGCTGGCTGCCCGCCGACCTCGCGCCCGGCGACCTCGTCGCCGTCGCCGCGACCGGGGCCTACTGCTACGCGATGGCCAGCGCGTACAACAAGGTCCCGCGGCCCGCGGTCGTCGCCGTGGCCGACGGCACGTCGCGCCCGCTGCTGCGGCGCGAGACGCTCGACGACCTGGCGCGACTGGAGGTGTCATGACTCAGACACGGAGCGCAGCGGAGCTGGACCATCGACGCGCCGTGAACGTCGCCCTCCTGGGCGCCGGGGTCGTCGGCTCGCAGGTGGTCCGCCTGCTCACCGAGCAGGCCGACGAGCTCGCGGCCCGGATCGGGGCGCCGCTGCACCTCGTCGGGGTCGCGGTCCGCCGCCCGCAGCGCCATCCCGACGTGCCGGCCGACCTGCTCACCACCGACGCCGCCGAGCTGGTGTCCCGCGACGAGGTCGACGTCGTCGTCGAGCTGGTCGGGGGCATCGAGCCCGTGCGCGGGCTGCTGCTCACCGCGCTGAAGAACGGCAAGTCGGTGGTGTCGGCCAACAAGGCGCTGCTCGCCGAGGACGGCGCGGCGCTCGCGGCCGCCGCCGACGAGTCCGGCGCCGACCTCTACTACGAGGCCTCGGTGGCCGGCGCGATCCCGCTGCTGCGCCCGATCCAGCAGTCGCTGGCCGGCGACCGCATCGTGCGCGTGGCCGGCATCGTCAACGGCACCACCAACTTCATCCTCTCGGCGATGGCGTCCTCCGGGGCCAACTACACCGAGGCGCTCGAGGAGGCCGGCAGGCTCGGGTACGCCGAGGCCGACCCGACCGCCGACGTCGACGGCTACGACGCCGCCTCCAAGGCCGCGATCCTCGCGAGCCTCGCCTTCCACACCCGCGTCACCGCCGACGACGTGTACCGCGAGGGCATCCGCGACGTCACCGCCGCCGACATCGCCGCGGCCAAGGCGCTGGGCTGCACGGTGAAGCTGCTGGCGATCTGCGAGCAGACCGACGGCAGCGTGAGCGCCCGCGTGCACCCGGCGATGATCCCGCGCTCGCACCCGCTGGCCTCGGTCTCGGGCGCCTACAACGCGGTGTTCATCGAGGCCGCGGCCGCCGGGCAGCTGATGTTCTACGGCCAGGGCGCGGGAGGCCCGCAGACGGCGAGCGCCGTGCTCGGCGACCTCGTCGCGGCCGCGCGCAACCGCGTCATCGGCGGGCGCGGCCCCCGCGACACCGCCCACGCGGCGCTGCCGGTGCTCGCGATGGGCGACACCCACACCCGCTACCACGTCGCGCTCGACGTCACCGACCGCGCGGGCGTGCTCGCGCAGGTCGCGGGCGTGTTCGCCGAGCACGGGGTCTCGATCGCGACGGTCCGGCAGGAAGGCCGGGGCGGGACGTCCGGCAGTGACGCGGACGATGGCGCGCCCGGACCCAAGGACGCCACACTGGTGATCGTGACCCACTCGGCCTCCGACGCCGCGCTCGCCGCCACCGTCGAGGCCCTGACCGGTCTCGACGCCGTCCGCGGCGTCGCCGGCGTGCTGCGGGTCGAGGGACTGGGACGTCCGGTGACCGAGCTGGGGGGTGGATCGTGACCGTCATGCCTGCTCACGCGCTGGGGGCCCGCGTCGAGTGGCCCGGCATCATCGAAGCCTACCGCGACCGCATGCCCCGGGTGCAGCCCGGCTGGGGCGTCGTGACGCTGCGCGAGGGCGGCACGCCGCTGCTGCCGGCGCCGCACCTCTCCGAGCTCACCGGCTGCGAGGTCCACCTCAAGATCGAGGGCGCCAACCCGACGGGCTCGTTCAAGGACCGCGGCATGACCGTGGCGATGACCGAGGCCCTCGCCGGGGGCGCCCAGGCGGTGATCTGCGCGTCCACCGGCAACACCTCGGCCTCGGCCGCCGCCTACGCGACGCGGGCCGGCATGACCTGCGCGGTGCTGGTGCCGCAGGGCAAGATCGCGCTCGGCAAGCTCGCGCAGGCCACCGTGCACGGCGCGCGCATCCTGCAGCTCGAGGGCAACTTCGACGCCTGCCTCGAACTGGCCCGCCGCGCCGCCGAGCAGTACCCGATCGCCCTGGTCAACTCGGTGAACCCGGCGCGCATCGAGGGCCAGAAGACCGCGTCGTTCGAGATCTGCGACCAGCTCGGCCGCGCACCCGACGTCCACGCCCTGCCGGTGGGCAACGCCGGCAACATCACGGCCTACTGGCGCGGCTACACCGAGTACGCCGGCGACGGCGTCGTGGCCGGCACGCCCCGCATGCTCGGGGTGCAGGCGGCCGGGGCGGCCCCGCTCGTGCGCGGCGCGCCGGTGAGCGACCCGGAGACCCTGGCGACGGCCATCCGTATCGGCTCGCCCGCGTCCTGGGACGGCGCGATCGCCGCGCGCGACGAGTCCGCCGGTGAGATCACCATGGTCGACGACGACGCCATCCTCGAGGCCTACCGGCTGCTCGCCGCCCGCGAGGGCGTGTTCGTGGAGCCGGCCTCGGCGGCGTCGGTGGGCGGGCTGCTCGCCAAGGCCCGGTCCGGGCGCCTCGACAGCGGCCAGCTCGTCGTGTGCACGGTGACCGGGCACGGGCTCAAGGACCCCGCGACCGCGCTCGCCGACGCGTCCGACCCCGTCGTGCTCCCGCCGCAGGTGGACGCCGTCGCCGACGCCCTGGGCCTGCGCTGAGCGCCGGGGCGGAGGTGGCGGGCCGGGAGGCCGGCCACCTGGCGGACCTGCCCGCGGGCACCGTCGCACGCGTCCGGGTGCCGGCGACGTCGGCGAACCTCGGGCCCGGCTTCGACACCCTCGGCCTGGCGCTGGGGATGTGGGACGAGGTCGAGCTGTCGGTCGGCGACGGTGACCGCTGCTCGGTGGAGGTCGAGGGGGAGGGCGCGGCGCGCGTCCCCCGCGACGAGCGCCACCTCGTGCTGCGGGCCGCGCACGCGACGTTCGACCGGGCCGGGGCGCCGCGGGTGTCGCTGCGCCTGCGGTGTCGCAACGTCATCCCGCACAGCCGCGGGCTCGGGTCGTCGGCGGCCGCCGCCGTGGCCGGGATCGTGGCCGCCCGGGCGCTGCTGGAGCCGACGCACCCCCTCGGCGAGGACGCCGTGCTCGACCTCGCGGCGGGCTTCGACGGGCACGCCGACAACGTCGCGGCCTGCCTCTACGGCGGGCTCGTCGTGAGCTGGGGACACGAGGGCGCGTGGCACGCCGCGCACCTCACCCCGCACCCGACGCTGCGGCCGGTCGCGCTGGTCGCCGAGCGCTCCAGCTCCACCGAGGCCACCCGCGGCCTGCTGCCCGACCGCGTCCCGCACGCCGACGCGGCGTTCACCGCGGCCCGCTCGGCGCTGCTCGTGCACGCGCTGACCAGCGACCCCGCCCTGCTGCTCGCGGCCACCGAGGACCGCCTGCACCAGCCCTACCGGCGGCCCGCCTACCCGGAGACCGCCGCCGTCGTCGACGCCCTGCGCGGGGCCGGCGTCCCGGCGGTCGTGTCGGGGGCGGGGCCCACGGTGCTCGCCCTGACCCTCGACGGCCGCCTGCCCGACGACCTCGACACCGCCGGGTTCACCGTGCGCTCCCTCGCGGTCGACACCGAGGGCGCCCGGGTCGAGATCGTCTGAGGCGTTCCGGCCCCTGCGGCACGCGGGGGGTGGTTGTTGCCGGTCGCAGGGCCGGGGTCTACATTGAGGCCCACAGCGACCACGCGTGTGGCGCGTCGGTGCCTAGGTCCCGCCTCCGTTCGGGGCCACCCTCTTCCCCAGCCGCCGGGCCTCCCGGCGGACGGACACTCATGATCGCTGTACGAGAGTTCCGCGGGCCTTCCCACCCGAGACCGACAGTCGCCGGTCCGCCGGGTCGGTGACGGACCCGCGACCAGCCCCGCTGTGCGGGGCGGACACGTCCGCGGCCCGGGTTGGTCCCCGGGTCGGTCAGGAAGGACCTGCGTGACCGAAACCGACGTCATCTCCACCGACGGCGCCGACGGCGCCGCGACTCCCGCGCCCGAGCGGCGCCGGCGGGGAGGTGTTTCCGGAATGGTGCTCGCCGAGCTGCGCGACCTCGCGACCTCGCTCGGCGTCTCCGACACGACGGGGATGCGGCGCAACGACCTCATCGCCGAGATCAAGAAGCGGCAGTCCGGCGGTGGTGACCAGCTGCCGCTCGGTGAGGACGCCGCCGCCAACGGCGCGCCGGCCGAGGCCCCGGCGTCGGCGCCCGCGGAGGCCGCGACCGACGGCTCCGCCGAGGAGACCGCCCCGCCCCGGCGTCGCGGCGGTCGTCGGCGGGCCACCTCGGCCTCGGGCCCGCCGCCCGAGCAGACCCCGGCCGAGGTCACCGAGGCTTCCGACGACACCACCTCGACGAACGGGGCTGCTCCCACCGAGGCGCCCGTCGAGGCACCGGTCGAGCCGGCCGCCGTGACCGCGGCGTCCGACGCCGTGCCCGCCGCGGAGGCGGTGGCCGCCGCCGCGACCGAGGCGCCCACCGACACCCCCACCGACACCCCCACCGAGGCGCCGACCTCGTCGCGCCGGGGCCGTCGCGGCGCCCGCCGTGACGCCGGCCCGGGCGCGGAGGCGCCGGACGCCGCCGCAGCCGCGGACACCGAGGTCCCCGCTGCCGACACGGCGACCGACACGACCGACACCACCGACAGCGCGCCCGGCACCGAGCGCACCGACACCACACCCGACGGCGACGGTGACGGTGGCCGGGGTCAGTCCCGGCGCCAGCGCGACCGCGATCGTGACCGCGACCGTGACCGCCAGCAGGGCGGCCGGCCCGACCAGAACGGGCAGGGCCAGCAGGGCGGCCAGAACCAGGGCGGCCAGCAGGGCGGCCAGGGCGGCGGCCGCAACCAGCAGGGCAACCAGAACCAGGGTGGCCAGAACCAGGGCAACCAGCAGGGCGGCCAGCAGCAGACCAACCAGCGGGAGGACGACGAGGACGACGAGGACGGCGGCGGACGCCGCCGCGGCCGGCGTTTCCGCGACCGTCGCCGCAACCGCAACGACCGCGGCGAGCGCACCGAGCGCGGCGGCGGCCAGGGCGGCGGCGAGCCCGAGGTCCGCGACGACGACGTCCTCATCCCCGTCGCCGGCATCCTCGACGTGCTCGACAACTACGCGTTCGTCCGCACCTCGGGCTACGCGTCCGGGCCGAACGACGTCTACGTGTCGATGTCGCTGGTGCGCAAGCACGGCCTGCGCCGCGGCGACGCCGTCACCGGGCAGGTGCGCCAGCAGCGCGAGGGCGAGCAGAACCGCCAGAAGTTCAACCCGCTCGTCCGCATCGACTCGATCAACGGGCTCGACCCCGAGGCGGCGCGCAAGCGTCCGGAGTTCACCAAGCTCACCCCGCTCTACCCCAACGAGCGGCTGCGGCTCGAGACCGACTCGCACCTGCTGACGACGCGCGTCATCGACCTGGTCATGCCCGTCGGCAAGGGCCAGCGCGCGCTGATCGTCTCGCCGCCCAAGGCCGGCAAGACGATGGTGCTGCAGGCGATCGCCAACGCGATCACCACGAACAACCCCGAGGTCCACCTCATGGTCGTGCTCGTCGACGAGCGGCCGGAGGAGGTCACCGACATGCAGCGCTCGGTGAAGGGCGAGGTCATCGCCTCCACCTTCGACCGGCCGCCGTCGGACCACACCTCGCTCTCGGAGCTGGCCATCGAGCGGGCGAAGCGCCTGGTCGAGATGGGTCACGACGTCGTGGTCCTGCTCGACTCGATCACCCGCCTCGGCCGCGCGTACAACCTCGCGGCCCCGGCGTCCGGGCGCATCCTGTCCGGTGGTGTCGACTCCACCGCCCTCTACCCGCCGAAGCGCTTCCTCGGCGCGGCGCGGAACATCGAGGACGGCGGCTCGCTCACCATCTTCGCGACGGCCCTGGTCGAGACCGGGTCGACGATGGACACGGTGATCTTCGAGGAGTTCAAGGGCACCGGCAACGCCGAGCTCAAGCTCGACCGCAAGCTCGCCGACAAGCGCATCTTCCCCGCGATCGACCCCGATCCGTCGGGGACGCGCAAGGAGGAGCTGCTGCTCTCGCCGGACGAGATGGCGGTGACCCACCGGCTGCGCCGCGTGCTGGCCGCGCTGGACTCCCAGCAGGCGATCGAGCTCGTCCTCGACCGGCTGCGCAAGAGCCGGACGAACATCGAGTTCCTCATGCAGGTCGCGAAGACGACGCCCGGCAAGGACGACGACTGAGCTACCCCGAGCCGGGAACACCGCCGGCCCCGAGGTGGTTACACGGACCAGCGGGCGGTCCTGCGAGAATGGCCCGCGAGGCAGGTTCCGGTTCACCCCACGCACGACGGGGACCCGGCGACCATCACACGAGAGGACCCCGATCCGTGAAGAGCGGCATCCACCCCGATTACCACGAGACCCAGGTGCTGTGCGGCTGCGGCAACTCGTTCACCACCCGGAGCACCAAGCCGGGCGGCAACATCACCGTCGAGATCTGCTCCGCGTGCCACCCGTTCTACACGGGCAAGCAGCGGATCATGGACACCGGCGGCCGTGTGGCCCGCTTCGAGGCCCGCTACGGGAAGCGCACCCCGAACAAGAAGTAGCTCCCGCGACGCCCGTCGCCCCAGCGCCACGCGCGGGGCGGCGGGCGTTCTGCGTGTCGGGGAAGGGTGTCGGGGCAGGTCCGTGGAGAGGAGGTCCGAGGTGGCCCAGGACAGCATGACGTCGTCGCCCGGCGTCACCGCGCTGCTCGAGGAGCACGCGGGCCTGGAGGCGCGCCTCGCCGACCCGGACGTACACGCCGACGCCGCGCTCGCCCGCTCGCTGGGCCGGCGCTACGCCGCGATCTCGCCGGTCGTGGCGACGGTCGGCGAGCTGGGTTCGGCCGAGGCAGACCTCGCCGACGCCCGCGAGCTCGCCCGCGAGGATCCGGCGTTCGCCGCCGAGGTCACCGAGCTGGAGCCCCGCGTCGAGACCCTGCGGGCGCGGCTGGCCGAGCAGCTCGTGCCGCGCGACCCCGCGGACGCGAACGACGTGGTCGTCGAGGTCAAGTCGGGGGAGGGCGGCGAGGAGTCGGCGCTGTTCGCCGGCGACCTGCTGCGCATGTACTCCCGCTACGCCGAGCGCCGCGGCTGGAAGGTCGAGGTGCTCTCGGCGACGGAGTCCGACCTCGGCGGCTACAAGGACGTCACCGTGACGGTGACCGCGCCCGGCAGTGAGCCCGAGGGCGTCTGGTCCTGGTTCAAGTACGAGGGCGGGGTGCACCGCGTCCAGCGCGTGCCCGTCACCGAGTCGCAGGGCCGGATCCACACCTCCGCGGCCGGGGTGCTCGTCTACCCCGAGGTCGAGGGGGCCGCGGACGTCGAGATCGACGAGAAGGACCTGCGGGTCGACGTCTTCCGGTCGTCCGGCAAGGGCGGGCAGGGCGTCAACACCACCGACTCGGCGGTCCGCATCACCCACCTGCCGACCGGCGTGGTCGTCTCCTGCCAGAACGAGCGCTCGCAGCTGCAGAACAAGGCGCGCGCCCTCGAGGTGCTGCGCAGCCGCCTGCAGGCCATCGCCGACGAGGCCGAGCAGGCGCAGGCGTCGGCCGACCGGCGCAGCCAGGTCCGCACGGTCGACCGCTCCGAGCGGGTGCGCACCTACAACTTCCCCGAGAACCGGATCTCCGACCACCGCATCGGCTACAAGTCCCACGACCTCGACCGGGTGCTCGACGGCGACCTCGACGGGGTGCTCGACGCGCTGCGCGCGGCCGACCGCTCCGAGCGGATGGCGAAGGCCGCAGACGAGGCGACTCAGTCCTGATCACAGCTCTGCTCGCCCGCACCACCACCCGGCTCGCCGACGCCGGGGTCGCGTCGCCGCGGGCGGACGCCGAGCAGCTCGTCGCCCACGTCCTGGGGATCCCGCGGGGGCGTCTGCTGCTCGCCGAGCCTCCGGCCGACGAATCCGCGCTCGACGCCCTGGTCGCCCGCCGGGCGGCCCGCGAACCCCTCCAGCACCTGCTCGGCACCGCGGTGCTCGGGCCCGTCGAGGTGGCCGTCGGCCCCGGGGCGTTCGTGCCCCGCCCGGAGACCGAGGTGCTCCTGGAGTGGGCGCTGGCGCAGCGGGCCGACGTCGTCGTCGACCTCTGCACCGGCACCGGCGCGCTCGCGCTGGCGATCGCCCACGCACGCCCGGACGCCACCGTCCACGCCGTCGAGGTCGACCCCGACGCCCTGAGCTGGACGCGCCGGAACCTCGCCGGCTCCCGCGTCACCCTCCATGAGGCCGACGTGACCGTCCCCGGCGTCCTCGCCGACCTCGACGGCGCCGCCGACCTCGTGGTCTGCAACCCGCCCTACGTCCCCGAGGGGCTCGCGGTGCCGCCCGAGGTCGACGCCGACCCCCACGGCGCGGTGTTCGCCGGCGCCGACGGGCTCGCGGTCATCCGGCCCGTCGCGACCCTGGCCCGGAGGCTGCTGCGGCCCGGGGGAGCGGTGGGGATCGAGCACGACGACTCGCACCCGGCCGCGGTCCGGGAGGTGCTGGACGGCGCGGGGTTCACCGAGGTCAGGACCCTGCCCGATCTCACCGGACGCCCCCGCGTGGCCACCGGGACGCGCGCCTAGGCTGGGGCGTCGTGGCCACGGTGTACGACTGCGAGGACCCGGCGACGCGACCCACGGGGCTGGCCGCCGCGGCGGCGGCGGTGCGGGCGGGACGCCTCGTCGTCACCCCCACCGACACCCTGTACGGCATCGTCGCGGACGCGTTCAACGCGACGGCCGTCGCCGACCTGCTCGCCGCGAAGCACCGCGGGCCGGACATGCCGCTGGGCGTGCTCGTCGGCAGCTGGTCGACGATCGACGGGCTGGTCGGCGCGGTGCCGCCGGTGGCGCGCGACCTCGTCGAGGCGTTCTGGCCCGGCGGGCTGTCGATCGTGCTGCCGCACGCGCCGAGCCTCGCCTGGGACCTCGGGACCACCCGCGGGACCGTGATGCTGCGGATGCCGCTGCACCCGGTGGCCCTCGAGCTGCTGCGCGAGGTCGGCCCGATGGCCCAGAGCAGCGCGAACGTCTCCGGGCAGCCGCCGGCCACCACGGCGCAGGAGGCGCGTGACCAGCTCGGCGAGTCGGTGGAGGTCTACCTCGACGGCGGGGTCTGCGCGTCCGGCGTGGGCTCGACGATCGTCGACCTCACCGGCGAGACCCCGCGCCTGCGCCGCGAGGGCGCGGTCAGCGCCGACGACGTCTCCCGCGTCGTCGGCGTCCCCGTCACCATGTGAGCGAACTTGGGGCCTATAGGCCCCAAGTTCGCTCACGTAGGACTGTGACCCTCGTACCACGGGGGCCGCGCGCCCCCGTGATGCGCCGGTAACGTGGGCCGACATGGCAGCCGACTCGCAGCACTTCTGGGGCCCGGACTACGACGCGCTCAAGGCCGTCGACCCCGAGATCGCCCAGGTCGTCGACGACGAGCTCACCCGGCTGCGCGGCGGACTCCAGCTCATCGCGAGCGAGAACCTCACCAGCCCCGCGGTGCTCGCCGCGCTGGGCTCGACGCTGTCGAACAAGTACGCCGAGGGCTACCCGGGCCGGCGCTACTACGGCGGCTGCGAGGTCGTCGACCGCGCCGAGCTCATCGGCATCGACCGTGCCAAGGCCCTCTTCGGCGCCGAGCACGCCAACCTCCAGCCGCACTCGGGCGCCAACGCGAACCTCGCGGTCTACGCGGCGTTCTGCCAGCCCGGCGACAAGGTGCTGGCCATGAGCCTGCCCCACGGCGGGCACCTCACCCACGGCGCGAAGGTCAGCTTCTCGGGCAAGTGGTTCGAGCCGGTGCCCTACACCGTGCGCGAGGACGACGGTCTCATCGACTACGACCAGGTCCGCGACCTGGCGCTCGAGCACCGCCCGAAGATGATCGTCGCGGGCGCCACCGCCTACCCGCGCCTCATCGACTTCGAGAAGTTCCGCGCGATCGCCGACGAGGTCGGCGCGATCCTCTGGGTCGACGCCGCCCACTTCATCGGCCTCGTCGCCGGCAAGGCCATCCCCAGCCCGGTGCCCTACGCCGACGTCGTCACGTTCACGACGCACAAGGTGCTGCGCGGCCCCCGCGGCGGCATGCTCGTCTCCAAGGCCGAGCACGCGAAGGCGCTGGACAAGGCCGTCTTCCCGTTCCTGCAGGGCGGCCCGCTCATGCACGCGGTGGCCGCCAAGGCGACGGCGCTCGCCGAGGCCGCGACCGAGGACTACCAGCGCTACGCCCGCCAGGTCATCGCCAACGCGCAGGCGCTCACCTCCGGGCTCGAGACCCAGGGCATGCGCGCGATCTCGGGCGGCACCGACACCCACCTCGCGCTGCTCGACCTCCAGCCCCTCGGCGTCACCGGCAAGGAGGCGGAGGCCCGCAGCGGGCTCGCCGGCATCACGCTCAACAAGAACGCGATCCCGTACGACCCGCAGCCGCCGATGACCGCGTCGGGCATCCGCGTCGGCTCGCCGTCGATCACCACGCAGGGCATGACCGAGGGCGAGATGGGCGACGTCGCCCGCCTCATCGCCACCGCGGTCACCGCCGACGAGAGCACCGACGTGGGCCAGAAGACCCTCGCCGACGTGCGCGAGGAGGTCGGCACCCTGGTGTCGCGCTTCCCGGCCTACCCGCGCTAGCGACCTCGACACGAGGGCGGCTCACGCTCGGCGTCGGAGCCCGGGTCTACCCTCGGGTGCCGTGGGCCCGTCACCGGACTTCGCCCCGATGGGGCTCCCGATCAGGGAGTACCTGCTCGTCGGGCTGTCCGCCGCGGTCGTCACCTACCTGCTGACCGGCCTGGTCCGCCGCTTCGCGCTGCGGATCGGGGCGATCGCGGTGCCCCGCGGCCGTGACGTGCACACCATCCCGATCCCGCGCCTCGGCGGCGTCGGCATCTACCTCGGTGTCGTCGGGGGCGTGTTCGTGGCCTCGCAGCTGCCGGTGCTGCGCCGCGCCTTCGACTACTCCAACGAGACGATCGCCGTGCTCGTCGCCGGCGGCGTCATCGTCGTCGTCGGGGTGCTCGACGACCGGTTCGGCCTCGACGCGCTGACCAAGCTCGCCGGCCAGGCCACCGCCGCGGGCGTGCTCGTGCTCATGGGCGTGCAGTGGACCGCGGTGTACCTCCCGTGGGGCGGCACGGGCGGGAGCACCGGCTCGGTGCTGCTGCTCGGCCAGGACCAGGGCGTGCTCATCACCGTGTTCCTGTGCGTCCTGCTGATCAACGCGATGAACTTCGTCGACGGGCTCGACGGTCTCGCCGCGGGCATCGGCACGATCGCCGCCACCGCCACCTGCGCGTTCGCCCTCGGCCTGCTCGGCCAGCAGAACGGTGACGTCAACGCCTACCCGCCCGCGCTCATCGCCGCCGTCCTCGCCGGCGCGCTGGCGGGGTTCCTGCCCCACAACTTCCAGCCCGCCCGCCTGTTCATGGGCGACTCCGGCTCGATGTTCATCGGTCTGACCCTCGCCGCGGCCACCACCACGGCCTCCGGGCGCACCAACTACTCGACCACCGGCGCCACCGGGGCGCTGGCCCTGGTCACGCCGCTGATCGTCGTCGCCGCGGTCGTCTTCGTCCCGCTGCTCGACCTGCTGCTCGCCGTGATCCGCCGGACCCGCGCGGGCACCAGCCCCTTCGCGCCGGACAAGATGCACCTGCACCACCGGCTGCTCGAGATCGGCCACTCCCAGCGCCGCGCCGTCCTGCTCATCTACCTGTGGGCGGGCGTGCTGTCGTTCGGGGCCGTCGCCCTCGCGCTGGTCGACAACGCGTTCCTGGTG
Organism: Actinomycetospora aeridis; assembly: GCF_037400275.1. Lineage (NCBI taxonomy): Bacteria > Bacillati > Actinomycetota > Actinomycetes > Pseudonocardiales > Pseudonocardiaceae > Actinomycetospora > Actinomycetospora aeridis. The sequence goes on from NZ_JBBEGL010000001.1 coordinate 794,230, forward strand.
GTCTGGATGGTCACCGGGGGCGTGCTCGTCGCCGTACTGGCCTCCGCCGTCCCGCGCCTGCGCTCCCGCGCCTGACCGGCGCACCCCTCCACGAGAGAGACCCGATGACCAGCCCCGAGGCCCCCGAGCCGACCCCCCAGCAGCACACGCGTCCCCAGCAGACCCCCCACGCCACCCCCGCCACCACCGCGCAGGTCCTCGAGGCCAGTAGCGCGATGCTGCGCGGCGGCCTCTGGCCCGCGGTCGTCGTGGCCGTGCTCGCCGCGGTCGTCGCCGGCCTGCTCGCCGGGGTCACCGGGGTGGTCGCCGCGGTCGTCGGCGCGGTGGTCGTCATCGGCGTGTGCTCGCTCGGCCCCCTGGTGATGCGCTGGACCGCGGCCGCCGACCCGATGGTGGTGATGGCGGCGGCGCTCGTGAGCATGATGGGCAAGCTCGGCCTGCTGCTCGTGATCTTCCTGGTGCTCCAGGCCCTCGGCGTCGTCGACACCCGGATCGCGGCGCTGGCGCTCGGTCCGACGGCCCTCGCGTTCATCGTCGGCGAGGTCATCGCCTACGCCCGCAAGCCCGGGCCCACGATCGCGGTCTGAAGGGTCCCGGCGATCCCCCGACCAGGGATGTGGCCTCCGACGTCCCGTAGTGGACTGCGACGAACGTGCTGATATGGTGCGCCTCGATGGCGCAGGACAGCCTCCGCGGAGATGCGGGTCGCACCCCTCGGCAGGGGTCCGACCACTCCCCGTCGGAGGCCTGGACGGTCCTCTCCCACCTGATCACCGGGATCCTCGTGTTCGGCGGTCTGGGGTGGGGGCTCGACGCCCTGCTCTCGACGCGGTGGTTCCTCCTCATCGGTCTGCTGGCCGGTGGGGCGGCGTCCTTCGCGTTGATCTACATCCGATACCTTTACGTCCCCCCCGACCCCCCTCGACCCGGTGAACCCGCCGGCCCGGAGGACCGGAAGGAGCAGCACGGGTGATCTCGTCGTTGTTGACGCAGGTGCCGGCGCCGCCGGTCCCGCCCGGCACCCCGGCCGAGGGCTTCAAGGCGCCCGGTGTCGAGGACTTCAACCTCCCCCCGATCTTCGAGGGCGTCCCTGTCCTCGAATGGGTCGACAAGGTCTCGATCCAGTTCATCGTCGCGGCCGGCTTCGTGTGGCTCTTCTTCGCGCTGGCGACGAAGGACCCGAAGGTGGTGCCGGGACGGCTGCAGTTCCTCGCGGAGAAGTTCCAGGGCATCGTCCGCGACCAGATCGCGCGCGACAACATCGGCCCTGAGTTCCGCAAGTACGTGCCCTACCTGGTCGCGCTCTTCGCGTTCATCCTGGTGAACAACGTGTTCGGGATCCTGCCGTTCGTGCAGTTCCCGTCGTTCTCGCACCCGGGCATGGCCTACGCGCTCGCCGCCATCACCTGGCTGATCTACAACTACGTCGGCATCAGGAAGCAGGGTTTCGGCGGGTACGTGCGGCTCATGACGTGGCCGCCCGGTGTGCCGGGGTGGGTCCGCGTCATCCTGACCCCGATCGAGTTCCTCTCGAACTTCATCCTGCGTCCGGTCACGCTCTCCCTGCGGTTGTTCGGCAACATGCTCGCCGGCCACCTGCTGCTGCTGGTCTTCATCTTCGGTGGCGAGTACATGCTCACCGTCGCGGACGACCTCGTCCTGAACGTCCTGTCGCCGTTCGCGTTCGCCTTCGCGATCGTCATGACGTTCTTCGAGGCCTTCATCCAGGTGGTGCAGGCCTACATCTTCACGGTCCTCACGGCGTCGTACATCGGTGCGTCGCTGGCCGACGAGCACTAGGTCACGGGGTCGCCGGAACCACCGGCGTCGTCCCACCCGATCTCCACCTCCCCCCGACCTCCACGAACGACCACCCGGAAAGGAACCCCTCATGGTTCAGGGCAGCCTCAACATGGTCGGCTACGGCCTCTCCGCCGTCGGCCCCGGTATCGGCGTCGGCATCGTCTTCGCGGCGTTCATCAACGGTGTGGCCCGCCAGCCCGAGGCCCGTGGCCAGCTGCAGACCATCGCGTTCATCGGCTTCGCGCTCTCCGAGGCGCTCGCCATCATCGGTCTGGTGCTCGCGTTCGCCATCTGATTCCCCCTGACCGGTCGCCGGAGGGGCGGGAGGTGAACACATGAGTGCCATCGAGGTGCTGGCCGAGCAGCCGGCGGGCGAGCCGTACGCCGCGTTCCCGCACGTCGCGGAGATCATCGTCGGCCTGATCGCCTTCTCGCTGCTCGTCTACGTGATCGGCAAGTTCGCGTGGCCGAACGTCGTGACCTCGCACGAGGACACGAAGAAGCAGATCGAGGGCGGGATCGCCAAGGCCGAGGCCATGGAGGCCGACGCCAAGGCCGAGCTCGCGCGCAGCCGGGACAGGTTGGCGCGGGTCGACGACGAGACCGCGCGCATCCGGGACGACGCCCGTGCCGACGCCGAGCGCATCGGCCAGGACATGGACACCCGGGCGCAGGAGGAGGCCGAGCGGGTCCGCGCCCAGGGGCGTCAGTCCCTGGAGGCCTCGCGGTCCCGCGCGATCGCCGAGCTGCGCGCCCAGACCGGGCGCGAGTCCGTCGAGCTCTCGCGTCGCATCGTGTCGTCGGCGCTGTCCGACGACGCGAGCAAGGGCCAGAGCGTCGACCGCTTCCTCGACGAGCTCGAAGCCATGGGTGGATCGGCGGGCGGCGCGTCCGCCGACCCCGACGCGAGCGTCATCAGCGGGAACGGAGGGCAGGCATGACGGCCACGAGCGGCCTGACGGCCGACTTCCACGCCGCGAGCCGGGACGCGCTCGAGGCCACGCGCCGACGTCTCGGTGAGTCGACGGCGCAGGCGTCCGCGGGCGACCTCGGCACCGTGGCCGAGCAGCTCGACGCCGTCGCCGACCTGCTCCGCCGCGAGGCGGTGCTGCGGCGCACGCTGGCCGACTCGTCGCGCTCCGCGGACGACCGGGAGGGCCTCGCGTCCCGTCTGGTCGACCAGCAGGTGACCTCGGCGACGGCCGACGTCGTGCGCACCGCGGTCTCGTCGTCGTGGTCACGGCCCGACGACCTCGTCGACGCCCTGCGCATCGTCGCCCGGGAGGCCCTGCTCCTCTCCGCCGAGAAGGACGGCCGGCTCGACGCCGTCGAGGACGAGCTGTTCCGCCTCGGACGCATCGTCGCGGGGCAGCCCGACCTCGAGCGCCTGCTCGGTGACCCGGCGGCGGACGCCGACGGCAAGCAGCAGGTGCTCGACCGGCTCCTCGCCGACAAGGCCGAGCCCATCACCCGCAAGCTGACCGCACAGCTCGTGGCCCACCCCACCGGCCGCGGCATCGCCCAGGGCCTGGAGCGCCTGGCCGAGCTCGCCGCCGAGCGCCGGGAGCGGTCCGTCGCGACCGTGCGCTCGCCGATCACCCTGTCCGACCAGCAGCAACGACGACTGGCCGACGCCCTGACGCGCATCTACCGTCGGGACATCACCCTGCACCTCGAGGTCGACCCCGCCCTGGTCGGTGGTCTCGTGATCCAGGTGGGGGACGAGGTCATCGACGGCAGCGTGGCCGGCCGGCTCGACGAACTGAGCCGGCGGCTCGGCTGAGCCCCAGCACGTGACCCCTAACGACTAGCGAGAGCGGAAGCCATGGCCGAGTTGACCATCACCTCCGACGAGGTCCGTAGCGCGATCGAGGATTACGTGTCCTCGTACTCCGCGGACTCGACCCGTCAGGAGGTCGGCATCGTCACCTCGACGGGTGACGGCATCGCGTACGTCGAGGGGCTGCCCTCGACGATGACGAACGAGCTCCTCGAGTTCCCCGGCGGGGTCCTGGGCCTGGCCCAGAACCTCGAGGAGCGCGAGATCGGCGTCGTCATCCTCGGTGAGTACGAGACCATCGAGGAGGGCCAGCAGGTCACGCGCACCGGTCGCGTGCTCTCGGTCCCGGTCGGCGACGGCTTCATGGGCCGGGTCGTCGACCCGCTCGGCCAGCCGCTCGACGGCCTCGGCGAGATCGAGTCCGAGGGCGAGCGCGAGATGGAGCTGCAGGCCGCGTCGGTCGTGCAGCGCAAGGAGGTCAAGCAGCCGCTGCAGACCGGGATCAAGGCGATCGACGCCATGACCCCGATCGGCCGCGGCCAGCGCCAGCTGATCATCGGTGACCGCAAGACCGGCAAGACCGCGGTCTGCACGGACACGATCATCAACCAGCGCGAGGCCTGGGAGACCGGCGACCCGGAGCAGCAGGTCCGCTGCGTCTACGTCGCCGTCGGCCAGAAGGGCACCACGATCGCCGGTGTCCGCCAGGCGCTCGAGGACGCCGGCGCGATGGAGTACACGACCATCGTCGCCGCGCCCGCCTCCGACCCCGCGGGCTTCAAGTACATCGCCCCGTACGCCGGCTCCGCGATCGCGCAGCACTGGATGTACCAGGGCAAGCACACCCTGATCGTCTTCGACGACCTGTCGAAGCAGGCCGAGGCCTACCGGGCGATCTCGCTGCTGCTGCGCCGCCCGCCGGGCCGCGAGGCCTACCCCGGCGACGTCTTCTACCTGCACTCGCGGCTGCTGGAGCGCTGCGCGAAGCTCAACGACGAGCTCGGCGCGGGCTCGCTGACCGGCCTGCCGATCGTCGAGACCAAGGGCGGCGACATCGCGGCCTACATCCCGACGAACGTCATCTCGATCACCGACGGCCAGTGCTTCCTCGAGGCCGACCTGTTCAACCAGGGCCAGCGGCCCGCGCTGAACGTCGGGAACTCGGTGTCGCGCGTCGGTGGTTCGGCGCAGGTCAAGGCCATGCGCTCGGTCGCCGGCCGCCTGCGCGTCGACCTGGCGCAGTACCGCGAGCTCGAGTCGTTCGCGGCCTTCGGCTCCGACCTCGACGCCACCAGCCAGGCGCAGCTCGACCGCGGTGCCCGCCTCATGGAGCTGCTCAAGCAGGGCCAGGGCGAGCCGTACCCGGTCGAGGAGGAGGTCGTGAGCATCTTCCTCGGCACCCGCGGTCACCTCGACTCGGTGCCCGTCGAGGACGTCGCCCGCTTCGAGACCGAGTTCCTCGAGCACGTCCGGCGTGACGGCGGGGTCCTCTCCTCGATCCGCGAGTCCGGCCAGCTCTCCGACGAGGACGAGGAGCGTCTGACCAAGACGGTCTCCGAGTTCAAGGAGCAGTTCGCCACCGGCTCCGGCGAGGGCGTGGCCGACGACGGCGGCAGCGGCGAGCTCTTCGGCGAGAACGAGTCCGGCACGGACTCCGACGAGGGCCCGCAGGAGTCGTCGGGCGACGCGGAGACCGACGCGTCGTCCGCGTCGTCGCAGACGCAGGGTTCGGGGAGCTAGGGCCCTATGGCTGCATCCCTCCGCGTCCTGCGACGGCGCATCCGGTCGACCAAGAACATCGCCCAGATCACCAAGGCGATGGAGATGGTCGCGGCCTCGCGCATCGCGAAGGCGCAGGCCCGCGTCCACGCGGCGCGGCCGTACTCCGACGAGTTCACGCACGTCCTGACCACGGCCGCCAAGGCCGGGGCCAGCGACCACCCGCTGCTCGTGGCGCGCGAGGAGCCGAGCCGTGCCGGCGTCCTCGTCGTCACCAGCGACCGCGGTCTGTGCGGCGGGTACAACGCGAACGTGCTGCGCGAGGCCGAGCGGGTCATGCGCGAGCTCTCGGACGCCGGCAAGCAGACGTCGCTGTTCGTCATCGGCGGCAAGGGCGTCGCGTACTTCCGCTTCCGCAACCGTGAGACCGCGGGCCGGTGGACCGGCTTCTCCGAGGTGCCCGACTACCCGAACGCGACCCGGGCCGCGGACACGCTCACCGCGACCTTCCTCGCCGGCGGGGACGAGACGGTGCAGCGCCCGTCCGACGAGGACCAGGGCGAGGGCGAGGGCGGGTCCTCTCGCTCGACGTCGTTCGTCCCGCCGGAGGACGCCGAGGGCCTGGACGGCGTCGACGAGCTGCACGTGGTGTTCACCGCGTTCAACTCGGTCGCCAGCCAGACCGTCGTGTCCCGCCAGATCGCCCCGCTGGAGCTCGAGGACGACGAGTCCTCGGACGAGGAGTCCTCCTCGTCGGACTCCGAGGAGCGCGGGGCCGAGTACGAGTTCGAGCCGGAGCCCGAGGTCCTGTTCGACCGGCTCATGCCCAAGTACCTCCGCGCGCGCGTGTTCGCGGCGCTGCTCGACGCCGCGGCGTCCGAGTCAGCGGCCCGGCAGCGCGCCATGAAGGCCGCGACCGACAACGCCAACGACCTGGTCGACAACCTGACCCGTGAGGCGAACCAGGCGCGCCAGGCCCAGATCACGCAGGAGATCAGCGAGATCGTTGGCGGCGCCAACGCCCTCGCCGAGTAGGGGAGCTGACGATGACCCAGTCCACCGCCGCCAGTCCTTCAGCCGCGGACAGCGAGCAGGGCTCGCCGGCTGCCGAAGGCCGCATCACCCGCATCCTCGGGCCCGTCGTCGACGTGGAGTTCCCGCGTGGCGAGGTGCCCGACCTGTTCACCGCCCTGAACATCGACGTGACGCTCTCCGGCGTCACGAAGAAGCTGACGCTCGAGGTCGCCCAGCACCTCGGCGACGGCCAGGTGCGCACGATCTCCATGCAGCCCACCGACGGTGCCGTGCGCGGCCAGGACGTGCGCAGCACCGGCGCGCCGATCTCGGTGCCGGTCGGCGACGTCGTCAAGGGCCACCTGTTCAACACCCTCGGCGACTGCCTCGACGAGCCGGGCTACGCCTCGGACGCCGAGCGCTGGGGCATCCACCGCGACCCGCCGCCGTTCGAGCAGCTCGAGGGCAAGACCTCGGTGCTCTGGACCGGCCTCAAGGTCGTCGACCTGCTCACCCCGTACGTCGAGGGCGGCAAGATCGGCCTGTTCGGCGGCGCCGGCGTCGGCAAGACGGTCCTCATCCAGGAGATGATCCAGCGCATCGCCCGCAACTTCGGCGGCACCTCGGTGTTCGCCGGCGTGGGGGAGCGGACCCGTGAGGGCAACGACCTCTGGGTCGAGCTCGGCGAGGCGGACGTCCTCAAGGACACCGCGCTGGTCTTCGGTCAGATGGACGAGCCGCCGGGCACCCGCATGCGCGTCGCGCTGTCGGCCCTGACGATGGCCGAGTACTTCCGCGACGTGCAGGAGCAGGACGTGCTCTTGTTCATCGACAACATCTTCCGGTTCACGCAGGCCGGCCAGGAGGTCTCGACGCTGCTGGGCCGCATGCCCTCGGCGGTGGGCTACCAGCCGACCCTGGCCGACGAGATGGGCGAGCTGCAGGAGCGGATCACCTCGACCCGCGGCCGTTCGATCACCTCGATGCAGGCGATCTACGTGCCCGCCGACGACTACACTGACCCGGCGCCGGCCACCACGTTCGCCCACCTGGACGCGACCACCGAGCTCTCACGGTCGGTGTTCGCCAAGGGCATCTTCCCGGCCGTGGACCCGCTGACCTCGACCTCGACGATCCTCGACGCGCAGTACGTCGGCGAGGACCACTACCGGGTCGCCCGCGAGGTCATCCGCATCCTGCAGCGCTACAACGACCTGCAGGACATCATCGCCATCCTCGGCATCGACGAGCTCTCCGAGGAGGACCGCCTCACCGTCGCCCGCGCGCGCCGGATCGAGCGCTTCCTCGGGCAGAACATGTACGCCGCCGAGCAGTTCACCGGCGAGCCGGGCTCGTTCGTCGACGTCAAGGACACCGTCGAGGCGTTCGACAAGATCACCAAGGGCGAGTACGACAACGCGCCCGAGCAGGCGTTCGCCATGAGCGGCGGTCTCGACGACGTCGAGGCGAACATCAAGAAGTACCAGTCCTGATGGCCGAGATGGAGGTCGCCATCGTCGGCGTCGAGAAGCGGCTGTGGTCGGGCCAGGCGAGCTTCGTCTCGGCCCGCACGGTCGAGGGCGACATCGGTCTGCTGCCCGGGCACCAGCCGATGATCGCCGCGCTCGACGAGGCCGGCGTGGTGCGCATCGACCCGACCGACGGCGAGTCGTTCCACGCCGCCGTCTTCGGCGGGTTCCTCTCGGTCACCGCGGAGTCGGTGACGGTGCTGGCCGAGCTCGCCGAGCTGGCCTCCGAGATCGACGTCGCCGCGGCGCGCGACGAGCTGCAGCGCGCCGAGGGCGGCGGCGACGACGTGGACGACACGGCGGCCGCCGCCGCACGGGCGCGGGCCCGCCTGCGGGCGGCCGGCGAGAACCCCGGCCACTGAGGGAGGGCGAGCAGCACCGGTGGGAGCCATGATGATCGCCGAGCTGGCGGCCATCGTGGTGCTCGCGGTGCTGCTCGTCGTCCTGTTTCTGCTCCTGCGTCGCATCCGGCTGCTGCGCCGCGGAGGCGTCGACGTCGCGCTGCGCGAGAAGCGCAGCGCGGACGACCTGCGGGGCTGGCACTCCGGCCTCGCCCGGTACCGGGGCGACGAGTTCCGCTGGTACCGCGTGACCGGCCTGAGCTCGGGGGCCAACGTGGTGCTCGACCGCACCCGCCTCGAGATCGTCGACCGCCGGGCCCCCGTGGCCGGCGAGATGCACCCCGCCGACGCCACGGTGCTCTCGTGCCGCGAGGACGGCCGGGAGTGGGAGCTCGCGATCAGCGCCGACGCCCTGACCGGCTTCTCCTCCTGGCTCGAGTCCACGCCACCGGGCCGGTCGACGGGCTACCGGCAGGCGAGCTGACGCGTCAGACGCGGGCCTGCTCCACCGCTGCGGTGAGGGCATCGCGGAAGCGCTGCACGTCGGGGTCGATGGCGATCGGGAGCTGGTAGGTCGCGCGCTTGGCGCCGCCGAGCGGCGTGCTCGTGACCGGGATCGACTTCGCGGGCATCGCGAGCCGGGCCGTGGCGGCCTTCTCGGAACCGGCGTCGACGAGCCCGACCTGGTCGAGCCGGTGGAACCGCACGCGTGCGCCGGGGTCGGTCTCGGCGTCGTCGGACTGACGGTGGGCCACGATCAGCAGCTCCGGGGTCAGGAGCATCTCGACGACGAACCGGTCCGACGTCGGGCCGCCGCGCGACTCCCGGTTCATCGTCTCCTCCTCGGTGCGCAGCCCGTGGGTGACGGCGGGCAGCGGGTCCATCAGCCCGCGCGCCCGCCCCTCGCCGCGCACGAACTCCGCGACCGACGGCGGGAGGTCGTCGACGACGATGGCGTGAGACATGAGGTTGCGCGCACCCACGCTCGTCACCGTGGTGGCGTGGCTCCGCGCTGGTCAAGTGCGAGAGATGCGGCTTTCCTGGCGTGTGACGCCAGGATCGCCACACGCTCGCTGCACGACACGCCGGGGTTGGCGTGGGCCCGGGGTGTTCCAGCCTGGCGGCCACCCTGACGTTGGACGTCAGGAAAGGCGCCACGATCACTGCGCGGGAGAGGCGTGACGGTGGCGGGGCGGCGGTGATCGCTCCAGGTGCTCCATCGACCCGATGTCATCTGGTGCACGGCAGTCGGAGCGATCATGGCCCCGGGTCAGCGCCCGTCGGCGCCGGTAGCTCGCGAGAGGCACCACGCGCAGGCCTGGGGAGCGTGTGGATCATGCGCACCGCGCCGGTCGCGACCCGGTCTCGCGCCGTCCCGTGATCGGGAGCGCGCCATGCACCTCCAGCGACCCCGGCAGGTGGATAGTGCGCTTGTGATCTCCCCGTCGCAGCCCGCTTTCGCGCCGCCAACGTTCGGGCCCATGATCAGCGGGTCGAAAGTGACCTCTGAGTGCCCGAGAACGGTGCGTTTCGGCCTGCTGATCTCCGGCCGGGCCGCTACGCCGCTCGCGAGAGGCACCCCGCGCAGTGCTGGGAGCGTGTCGATCGTGCGCAGTGCGCCGGTCGCGACGATCCGCCACCCCCGTGGCGCGCCGGCCCTCACGGGCACGGCGTCGCCCGTCGTCTCCGCCGAGGGTCAGGCCCAGAACCCGTCGCGTTCGTAGAGCCGGCGCAGCTCCACGATGTGGTCGCGCATGGCCTCCTCGGCGTCGCCGGCGCGACCCTCGGCGATGTGCTCGGCGATCTCGCGGTGGCAGGCGTCGACCTTGTCCCACTCGCGCGCCTCGACGCCGGCGCGCCGCAGACGCGTGCGCAGCACGTCGTTCACCGGCTGCCCCATGAGCGTGAGCATCAGGTTGCCGGTGGCCATGAGCAGCGTGGTGTGGAAGTCGAGGTGGCCGACGAAGCCGCTGGGGTCGCGGTCGTCGCGCGGGGCGGCCGCGGCGGCCCGGACGGCCTCGACGGTCTCGGCGTCGGCGCGCTGGGCGGCCAGGCGGGCGGCGGCGGGCTCGAGGAGCAGGCGTGCCTCGAGGAGGTCGCTGACGTGCAGCCGGGGCGTCATGACGAGCACGCCGAGGGCGCTGCCGACGTCCTCGACGACCCGCGCGGGATCGGGCTCGCTGACGAACGTGCCGCCCTGCACGCCGCGCAGGGTCTCGACGAGGTGCTGGCTGGAGAGCACCCGCAGGGCCTCGCGCGCGGTGCTGCGGCTGACCCCGAACGCCCGGCCCAGTTCGGCCTCGTTCGGCAGCCGGGTGCCCGCGGGCAGGGCGCCAGCGAGGATCTGGGTGCGCAGCTCGTCGGCCACCTGCCGGTAGGCCGGGCGGACACGCTGGACCCGCAGGTGGGCGACGGGTGCCGACGTGCCGGACGGGGGCGGCTGCGCAGGCACGTCGCCGAGCGTAGACGGTCGACGATCCTTGTGGGGAAAACGTCAGACGTTTAGCGTCCCGGTCCATGGCGGTGGTGGCGGGGTGGCAGGGACGCTTCTTCGAGGACTTCGTGGTCGGTGACGTCTACCAGCACCCGCTGGGGCGCACGATCACCGAGACCGACAACACCTGGTTCACGTTGCTGACGATGAACACGAACCAGGCGCACTTCAACGCCCAGGTCGGCGCCGACTCCGAGTTCGGCCGCATGATCGTCGCCTCGCCGCTGACGATCTCGATCGTGCTCGGGCAGTCGGTGTCGGACACCAGCCAGAACGCGTTCGCGAACCTCGGCATCGACGAACTGCGCCTGAGCAACCCGGTGTTCGCCGGCGACACGCTGTGGTCGGAGTCGCTGGTGCTGGAGACGCGGGGGTCGAGCAGCCGCCCGGACGCGGGCATCGTGCGGGTGCGCAGCCGCGGGCTCAACCAGGACGGCGTCGAGGTGCTGACGTTCAAGCGCGCCTTCTACGTCCACCGCCGCGACGCCCCGCGGGCCGCGTCGCACTTCCCGCAGGCCGCCACACCCCTGTCCCTGGAGAACGAAGCCGGGGAGAACGCGCAGTGAGGCCCCTCGAGGACATCCGGATCCTCTCGCTCGAGCAGTACGGCGCCGGCCCGTTCGGCTCGATGCACCTCGCCGAGCTGGGCGCCGAGATCGTCAAGATCGAGGACCCGACGTCGGGCGGCGACGTGGGGCGCCACGTCCCCCCGTACGCCGAGGACGGCGACTCGCTGTTCTTCGAGTCGTTCAACAAGAACAAGTCCTCGGTGCTGCTCGACATCCGCACCCCGGCCGGGCGCGAGGCGTTCCACGACCTGGTGCGCTCCGCCGACGCCGTCTACTCGAACCTGCGCGGCGACGTCCCCGCGAAGCTCGGGATCCGCTACGAGGACCTGGAGGACGTCAACCCGCGGATCGTCTGCTGCTCGCTGACCGGGTTCGGGATGACCGGCCCGCGCGCGAAGGAGCCCGGCTACGACTACGTGCTCCAGGCCCTCGGTGGCTGGATGTCGCTGACGGGCGAGCCCGGCGGGGCGCCGCAGAAGGCCGGCCTCTCGCTGGTCGACTACAGCGGCGGGTTCGTCGCGGCGATCTCGCTGCTCGCCGCGATCCACGCCGCGCGGCGCGACGGCGTCGGGACCGACTGCGACGTCAGCCTCTACGACACCGCGGTCAGCCTCCTGACCTACCCGGCGACGTGGCACCTCACCGAGGGCTACGAACCGGCGCGCACCCACCACTCCGCGCACCCGTCGCTCGTGCCTTTCCAGGCCTTCGAGGCGGCCGACGGGTGGCTGGTCGTGGGCTGCGCGAAGGAGAAGTTCTGGCAGCGGCTCACGGTCGTGCTCGACCAGCCCGACCTCGCCACCGACCCCCGGTTCGTCACGTTCCGCGAGCGCGACCGGCACCGCGACGTCCTCGTCCCGCTGCTCGAGGAGCTGTTCCGGGGCCGGGACGTCGCCACCTGGATCGCCGCGATGGCGGCCGCGGGCATCCCGTGTGCGCCGATCCACGACGTCGGCGAGGCCCTCACCGACTCCCACACCGTCGCCCGGCGGCTGGTCGCGGAGACCGACCACCCGCGGTGGGGGACGGTGCGGTCGCTGCGCTCGCCGGTGCGTGTCGGCCCGCCCGGCGACGACACCCCGCCCGCCCGTGGCGGCCCCGCGATGGGCGAGCACACCGAGTCGGTGCTGCGCGGCATCGGCTACGACGACGAGCGCCTGGCCGCCCTGCGTGCCGCGGGCGCGTTCGGACCCCCCGAGGAGCACTGATGGACTTCCGGCTCAACGACGAGCAGCGGCTCTTCCGCGAGACGCTGCGGTCGTTCGTCGACCGCGAGATCGTGCCGGTCGCGCGCGACTGGGAGCACGAGGGCCGCTACCCGACGGAGATCGTCAAGGGCATGGCGGACCTGGGGCTCTTCGGTCTGGCGGTGCCCGAGGAGCACGGCGGGCTGGCCGCGGACACCGTCTCGTTCGCGCTGACGTTCGAGGAGATCTCGCGCGGGTGGATGGGCATCGCGGGCATCCTCGGCAGCCACTCGGTGTCCTGCTGGATGATCGCGCGCCACGGCACCGACGAGCAGAAGCAGCGCTACCTGCCCGAGCTCGCGACGGGGGAGCGTCGCACCGCGATCGCCCTCACCGAGCCCGGCGCCGGCACGGACCTGCAGAGCATCACCACCACCGCCAGGAGGGACGGCGACGACTACGTCGTCCGCGGCACCAAGATGTGGATCACGAACGCCCGCCACGCCGACCCGCTGCCGGTGCTCGTGAAGACCGATCCCTCGGCCGAGCCCGCGCACCGTGGCATGAGCATGCTGCTCGTCGACGCCGGGTCGCCCGGCCTCGAGATCACCAAGGACATGGGCAAGCTCGGCTACAAGGGCACCGAGTCGTGCGAGGTCGTCCTCGACGACGTGCGGGTGCCGGCGTCCCGGCTGCTGGGCGGGGTCGAGGGGCGCGGGCTGCAGCAGGCGCTCTCGTCGCTGGAGACCGGGCGGATCAACATTGCGGCGCGCTCGGTGGGGATCGCGCAGCGCGCCTACGAGGAGTCCCTGTCCTACGCCCGCGAGCGCAGCGCCTTCGGCCAGCCGATCGGCGACTTCCAGGCCGTCCAGCTGCGCCTGTCCGCCATCGCCGTGAAGCTGCAGGCCGCACGCCTGATGACCTACTGGGCGGCCTCGCGGATGGACGAGGGCGTGCGCATGGACACCGAGTCGGGCATGGCGAAGATCTTCGCGTCGGACGCGGCCCTGGAGTGCGCCACCGATGCGATGCGCATCCACGGCGGCTACGGCTACTCGACGGAGTTCGAGGTCGAGCGCCTCTACCGCGACGCCCCGCTCATGTCGATCGGCGAGGGCACCAACGACATGCTCGGCACGGTCGTCGCCCGGTCGCTGCTGGCGGGGAAGGCCTCCATCGGATGACCGGGCATCGGGTGAGCGTCCCGTCCCCCGAGGAACTGGCTGCCCTCGCCGCCCGCCTCGGCTACACGCTGGACGACGAGGTCGTGGCGGCCCTGCGCGCGGCGGTCGAGGGCGCCGAGACCGCGGTCGCTCGCCTGCGCGCCCGCCCCCTGCCCGCCGACGGCGCCGCCGACCCGGCGCACGGCGACGCCTGGTTGCGCCCGTGAACGACGCCCCCGACACCACCGGCCTCCTCGAGGCCTACGCCGCCGGCACCACGTCGCCCCTCGCGGCCGTCGACGAGGCCCTGACGAGGCTGGCGGCCGCCCACGAGGCGCTGAACTGCACGATCCGCTTCCTCGGCGACCGTGCCCGCACCGCCGCGCGCGCGTCGGAGCGCCGCTGGGCCGACGGCACCGCGCGCCCGCTGGAGGGCGTCCCGTTCGGCGTCAAGGACGTCATCGACGTGGCCGGGGTGCCGACGACCCACGGATCCTGGAACCACGGCGACGAGCCCGCGACGACCTCCGCGACCGTCGTGCGCCGCCTCGAGGAGGCCGGCGCGATCCCGGTCAGCAAGGACGGGACCACCGAGTTCGCCGTCGGCGGGCCGCACCCGCCGCGGTTCGGCGCGGTGCGCAACCCCTGGGACCCCGAGCGCTGGGCGGGCGGGTCGTCGACCGGCTCCGCGGCCGCGGTCGCGGCGCGCGCGGTGCCGTTCGCGCTGGGCACCGACGTCGGTGGCTCGGTGCGCCTGCCCTCGGCGTGGTGCGGGCTCACCGGCCTCAAGCCCACGGCCGGCGCGATCCCGCGCACCGGGGTGTTCCCGCTGTCCTGGACCACCGAGACGGTCGGCCCGCTGGCGCGCAGCGCGCGCGACGTCGAGCGGCTGTTCGCGGTCCTGCGCGGCCCGGACGGCGCCGACCCGCGCAGCGGCCCGCTGCCGCCGCACGACCCGGTCGACAGGGACGACCTGACGGGCCTGCGCATCGCCGTGCCCGGTGGTGCGTTCACCGAGCTCTGCGACACCGCGGTGCGCGCCGGCGTCGAGCACCTCGTGGACGAGCTCGTGGCCGCCGGTGCCGAGGTCGTGCCGGGCGAGGTGCCGTCGGCGGGGGACGCGCTGCCGATCGGCTACCAGGTGGTGTTCACCGAGGCGGCCACGCTCCACCGCGTCGACGCCGCCCGCTGGGACACCTACGACCCGGTCGTCGTGAAGCGGATCAGCCAGGGCATCGTCACGCCGGCCGTCGACTACCTGCGGGCCCTGCAGTTCCGGGTCGAGCTGCAGCGCGAGCTCGACGTGGTGTTCGCCGACGCCGACCTCCTCGTCGTGCCGACCTGCCCGTCGACCGCGCCCCGGCTGCCCGACGGCACCGTCGTCGTGGGCGGGCAGGAGTACCCCCTCTACGCGGCGCAGTCGCGCTCGACGATGCTCGGCAACCTCACCGGGGCGCCCGGTCTCGCGGTGCCGACGGGGCTCGCACCCGACGGCTGTCCCGTCTCCGCCCAGCTGGTCGCCGCACCCCACGGAGAGGCGACGGCGCTGTGGGCGGCGCGCGTGTTCCAGGCGCGGACCGCGCACCACCGGCAGGCGCCCCCTTCCGCGTCCTAAACGTCTGACGTATGGTCCTGTGAGGCCAGTCACCCGACTGTTATCCGCCTCCGGCGCGGCAGCTCCGCTGCGCTGCGTGCCGCAAGGGAGCGCCCGTTGTCCTTGGACAGCCCCACCCGCACGACCGCCGGCCAGGCCGGCCGGGTCGCCGGGTTCGCCGCCGCGCTCGACGCCGCGGACATCCCCGGCGAGGTCCTCGAGCGGGCGCGGTACCTCGTCCTCGACGCGGTCGGGCTGGCCTTCGCGTCCACCGCCTACCGGTTCTCCGGGGTGGCCCGTGACGCGCTGACGACGTTCGGCGGCGGCGCCCACCCGGTCCTCGGCATGCCGGACCGGCTCTCGCCGCGCGACGCCGCCGTGCTCAACGGGGTGCTCGTGCACGGCATGGACTTCGACGACACCCACATCCCCGCGGTCACCCACGTGTCCGCGGCCGCCCTGCCCGCGGCGATCTCCGCCGCCACCGTCGCCGGGGCGAGCACGCGTGACCTGCTCGCCGCCTACGTCCTCGGCGTCGAGGTGTCCGCCCGCGTCGGGCTCGGCGGGGCCGGCGGGTTCCACGACGTCGGGTTCCACCCCACCGCCGTGGCCGGGGCGTTCGGGGCCGCGGTGGCCGCCGGCCGGCTCACCGGGCTGGACGCCGCGGGGCTCGCCGCGGCGCAGGGCGTCGTCGGGTCGATGGCGGCGGGCCTGCTGGAGTTCCTCGAGGACGGGTCGTGGACCAAGCGCCTGCACCCGGGCTGGGCGGCGATGTCCGGCCTCACCGCTGCGGCGTTCGCGAAGGCGGGCTGGACCGGGCCGGCTGCGGTCTACGAGGGCCGCTTCGGGCTCTACGCCACCCACCTCGCCGGCCGCGCGACCCGCCCGGAGGCGGTGTCCGAGGGGCTCGGCACGCAGTGGGAGCTGATGCGCACGGCGGTCAAGCCCTACCCGATCTGCCACTTCAACCACGCGTTCGCCGACGCCGCGCTGCTCCTGCGTGACGAGCACGGCATCGCTCCGGCCGACGTCCGCGCGATCCGCTGCGCCATCCACCCGGTGCCGGGCAAGGTCGTGTGCCAGCCCGCGGAGAACAAGTGGGCGCCGCGCGACGAGTACGACGCCAAGTTCAGCCTGCCGTTCGTGGTGTCCGCGGCCCTGTCCCGCGGGCGGTTCACCCTCGCCGAGCTGGAGGACGACGCCCTCGGTGACCCGGAGATCCTCGCCCTGGCGCGGCGCGTCGAGGTCACCGACGACGACGAGGGTCTGTTCCCCGACGCCTACTCCGGGCGCGTCGAGATCGAGCTCGCCGACGGCCGCGTCGTCGCCCACCGCGAGCAGGTCAACCGCGGCCACGACCGCCGCCCACTGACCAACGCCGAGATCGCCGAGAAGTTCGACGGCACCATCGGGCGCGTGGCCGACGCCGGCGTCGCCGACCGCGTGCGCGACGCCGTGCTCTCCCTCGGCGACGACCGCCCGGCCGCCGAGTTCGCCGAGGCCTGTCGTGGTCTCTGACCGGATCCGCGCCGGGGTGTTCCTCACCCACCAGCAGCCGCCCGGGCGGGACCCGCTCGTCGCCCTCGAGGAGCAGCTCTCGCTCGTCCGCACGGCGCGCGACGCGGGTCTCGACTCCGTCTTCGCCGGCCAGCACCACCTCGCCGAGTCGATGGCGCACATCCAGCCGCTGCCGTGGCTCGCGCGCCTCGCGGCCGAGGCCGGCGACATGGCCGTCGGGACCGGCATCCACCTGCTCGCCCTGCACAACCCGGTCGACACCGCCGAGGCCTACGCGGGTCTCGACGTCGTCGCCGGCGGCCGCTCGATCTTCGGCATCGGCCTGGGCTACCGGCAGGTCGAGTACGACGCGTTCGGCGTCCCGCCCGGTGACAAGGTCCGGCGGTTCACCGAGAACCTGCGCATCGTCGAGGCGCTGTGGCGCGGCGAGGCGGTCTCCGCCGACCTCCCGTGGTGCCGGCTCGACGGCGCCCGCGCGACCTTCCGTCCCGCCGCCGAACCACGGCCGCCGATCTGGATGGCGGCCAACTCCGACGGCGCGGTCCGGCGGACGGCCCGCCTCGCCGACACGTGGATGATCAATCCGCACGCCACCCGGGCCACCGTCGCCCGGCAGCTCGAGCTGTTCCACGCCGAGCGGGCGGCCGCCGGCCGCGACCGCGTGGGCGAGCTCCCGCTGATCCGCGAGGTGTTCTGCGCCCCCACCCGGGAGCAGGCCCTCGAGCTGGCCATGCCGCACCTGGCCCGCAAGTACGAGGTCTACGCCGACTGGGGCCAGGACCGTGTCATGCCCGGAACCGAGTCGTTCCGGGTCGGTTACGACGACCTCGCCCACGACCGGTTCGTGGTGGGGTCTCCGGAGGACTGCACCGCCGCGCTCCTCCCGTGGCGCGACGAGCTCGGCGTCGACCACTTCGTGTTCCGCACCGACTGGGCCGGCATGCCGGTCGAGGCGGCGCGGACCTCGCTCGACCTCCTCGCCCGCGAGGTGGTCCCGGCGCTGCGTGCGCTCCCTCTCCCCGTCTCCTGACCCCGCAGGAAGGTGGTCCCGAAGTGGACTTCGGCGTCTTCATCCCCATCGGCAACAACGGCTGGCTCATCTCGGAGAACTCTCCGCAGTACATGCCGACGTGGGACCTCAACCGCAACGTCGTTCAGGAGGCCGAGCGCCAGGGCTTCGCCTTCGCCCTCTCGATGATCAAGCTCCGCGGCTTCGGGGGGAAGACGGAGTTCTGGGACCACAACCTGGAGTCGTTCACGCTGATGGCGGGCCTCGCGGCCGTCACCGACCGGATCAAGCTCTACGCCTCGACGGCGGTGCTCACGCTGCCGCCGGCGCTCGTCGCGCGCATGGCGTCGACGATCGACCAGATCGCGCCCGGGCGCTTCGGCGTCAACATCGTCTCCGGGTGGGCCAAGGGCGAGTACGAGCAGATGGGCCTGTGGCCCGGCGACGAGTACTTCGGCTACCGCTACGACTACTCCACCGAGTACGTGAAGGTCCTGCGCGACCTGTGGGAGACCGGTCGCTGCGACCTCGACGGGAAGTACTTCCAGATGGACGACTGCGTGCTCTCGCCGCGGCCGTCGGGCAAGGTCGACATCGTCTGCGCGGGCCAGTCGGAGCGCGGGATGCGGTTCTGCGCCGAGTACGGCGACTACAACTTCATCCTCTCGCCGGGCGTCAACGACCCCGAGGTCTACCGGCAGCCCACCGAGAAGCTCGCCTCGTTCGCCAAGGAGACCGGCCGTGACGTGAAGTCGCTGCCGCTGTTCATGGCGATCATGGCGGACACGGACGAAGAGGCCCAGGCGAAGTGGCGCTCCTACAACGAGGGCGCCGACGCCGGCGCGCTCGGCTACATGAGCGACGAGGGCAGCGCCGACAAGACCGCCGACGGTGGGGGCACCGCGCGCACGATCAACCTCCCCGAGGGGGCGGTCAACTTCAACATGGCCACCCTGGTCGGCTCGTACGAGACGGTCGCGCGGCAGATCGACGAGGTCGCCAAGATGCCCGGCGTCCAGGGGATGATGTTCACGTTCGACGACTTCGAGAAGGGCGTGCACGACTTCGGCACGAAGGTGAAGCCGCTGCTCGGCTGAGTCGCCGGTGACGGACCCCGTGCTCCGCGGGGTCCGTCCCTAGGCTCCGGCGCCGCGCCGGGTGCGCTCGGTGGCGGCGAGCAGGGCCTCGCGGAAGCGCGCGGCGTCCGGGCCGTCGCCCAGCGGCACCATGCGGCTCCCGCGCTGGGTGCTGCCGACCGGGGTGCTCGTCAACGGCATCAGGCCCGCCGGCACGGCGAGCTTCGCGCCCGCCGCGCGGTCGAGCAGCTCGGAGGGCAGCGGCGCGAACTCGATCTGGTTCAGCCGGTGGAAGCTGACCTGGGCGGCCAGGTCCTCGTCGACCGTGCCGTCGCGGTACGAGACGACGAGCAGGTCGGGCGTCAGCAGCATCTCGACCGTGCGGACCGAGGTCTTCGCGCCGCCGAACAGCCGCCGCCGGGTCGTGGTCTCGTCGGTGCGCAGCGCGTGGGTCACCTCGGCGAGCGGGTCGCGGAACAGTCCGCGCACCGCCCCCTGCTCGCTGATGAACGCAGCCGTCGCCGCCGGCAGCTGGCCGACGGCGATGGCCCGGGACGTCGTCGATCGCTCGGCCATGGACGCGGAGCGTAGCCGAATTCGGGATCGATGGGGTCTTTCCGCCCCATTCGGGGCAATGAAGGCGACGCTGAGTGTCAGCGAACCGAGCACGATCAACGGCCCGCCGGACCGTGCCGCTCGCGCCCCGTCAGGCCGGACCGAGGACGCGGTCGAGGTGCTCGTTGGCGAACAGCCCCTGGGGGTCGACCTCGCGGCGCACGCGGCGGACGTCGTCGAACCGCGGGTAGCGCTCGCCCAGGGCGGCCGCGTCGAGGTGGTGCTCCTTGCCCCAGTGCGGGCGACCGCCGGCCGCGGCGGCGATCTCGCCGAACGCCGCGAAGTACTCCGCGCGGGGCGCGCCGGCGTACTGGTGGATCGCGACGTAGGCGGTGTCGCGGCCGTGGGCGGTGGAGAGCCACACGTCGTCGGCGGCGGCGACGCGCACCTCGACGGGGAAGAGCACGGGGTGCTCGAGACGGGGGACCAGCGCGCGCAGCGCGTCGAGCACCTCGGCGAGCCGTGCCCGCGGCACCGCCCACTCCGACTCGGCGAACCGCACACGGCGCCGCGTCGTGAAGACCCGGTGCGAGCGGTCGCCGTACTCGCGCGCCGACAGCACCCCCGACGCGGCGCGGCCCAGCGGGACGGCGGTCGCGGGGAACGCGCGCCCGACCCGGCACAGCGCCCCGAACGCGGCGTTCTCGACGACGTCGTACTCCACGAACCGTCGCACCGGGTGCAGGGGCGCGGGGGCCTCGGCGAGCGGCACGCGGGCGTTGCGCTTCACCAGCGCCCGCGCGCCGTAGGGGAACCAGTAGAACTCGACGTGGTCCGCGTCCTCGAAGAGCGTGTCCAGCCCGGCCAGCACCTCGGGGAGCGGCTCCGGGCGCTCGCTCGCCCGCAGCGCGAACGCCGGGACGGCCTGCAGCGTCACGTGGGTGACGACGCCGAACGCGCCGAGCCCGATCCGGGCCGCCTCGAACAGCTCCTCGCCCGCCGCGCAGTGCACCGCCGAGCCGTCGGCGAGCACGAGGTCGAGCGCGACGACCCGGGTGGCGAGGCCGCCGAACCGCGCGCCCGTGCCGTGCGTGCCGGTGGCGACGGCGCCCGAGATCGTCTGGACGTCGATGTCGCCGAGGTTCTCGAGGGCGAGCCCGTGCGCGTCGAGCGCGGCGTTCAGCGCACGCAGCGTCGTCCCGGCGCGGACCCGCACGCGGCCGGTGGTGGTGTCGAGCGACTCGATCCCGCTCCATCGCCGCAGGTCGACGACGTGGGCGTCGGTGGCCGCGAGGGCGGTGAACGAGTGGCCGCTGCCGCGCGGGCGCAGCCGCGAGCCCCGGGCGGCACGCACCGCGGCGACGACCTCGTCGACGGAGCGGGGGAGGTGGACCTGGGCGGGGGTCGCGCGGACGGTGCCGGCCCAGTTCCGCCACGTGTCACCGCGACCCATGCCGGCACCGTAGCGGCTCCGGCGGTGGGAGATTGGGCCCGTGATCAGCCGCTGGGATCGCGCCACCGCGGACCTCGACCCGCCCTTCGCGATCGTCGACCTCGACGCCTTCGACGCCAACCTCGACGACCTGCTCGCCCGCGTCCGGGGGCTCCCGGTCCGCCTGGCCACGAAGTCGCTGCGGTGCCGGGCCCTGATCGAGCGCACCGTCGATCGCGAGGGCGTCGGGCGCCTGATGTGCTACACGCTGCCCGAGGCGCTCTGGCACGCCGGGCTGGGCACGAGCGACGACGTCCTCGTCGGCTACCCGACCGTCGACCGCGCCGCGCTGCGCCGTCTCGCGGCCGACGCGCACGCCCGGACGACGGTGACGCTCATGGTCGACGCCGTCGAGCACCTGGACCTCGTCGACGCCGCCCTGGGCGCCGGGCATCCCGAGGTCCGCGTGTGCCTCGACCTCGACGCGGCCTGGCGCCCCCTGCCGGGCCTGCACGTCGGCGCGCGCCGCTCACCGGTCCGGACCGCGGACGCGGCACGCCGGCTCGCCCGGGCGATCGTGGCCCGGCCGGGGTTCCGGCTCGTCGGGGTGATGGCCTACGAGGGACAGATCGCGGGGGTGCCGGACGCCACCGGCGCGCGGCTGCGCGACGCGGCGGTGCGGTGGATGCAGCGCCGGTCGGCCGGCGAGCTGGCCGAGCGCCGGGGTGCCGTGGTGCACGCGGTGCGGGAGGTCGCCGACCTCGCGTTCGTCAACGGCGGCGGCAGCGGCAGCGTCGAGACCACGCGCGCCGACGCGTCGGTCACCGAGATCGCCGCGGGCTCGGCCCTGATCGGCTCGACGCTCTTCGACGGCTACACCCGCATGCACCCCCGGCCCGCGGTCGCCTACGCGCTGCCCGTGGTGCGCCGCCCCGACGACCGTCACGCGACGCTGGCGGGCGGCGGCTGGGTGGCCTCGGGGCCTGCCGCCGCGTCCCGGCTGCCGACCCCGTTCGGTCCGGGCGACCTGGTGCTGACCGGCACCGAGGGGGCCGGCGAGGTGCAGACGCCGGTCAGGGGACCGCAGCTGCCCGCGCTCGGCGAGCGCGTGTGGATGCGTCACGCGAAGGCCGGCGAGCTCGCCGAGCACGTCACCGCGTACCACGGCATCCGGGGCGGGGAGATCGTGCTGACCGCGCCGACCTACCGGGGTGAGGGGCAGGCCTTCGGCTAGAGGCCGGTCACCCTGCGCACCACCAGCTCCGGGGTGCCGGCCGGGTCGTGGGCCGGGTGGTCGGGGAAGTCGAACACCGCGATCATCAGCTGCATCGGGTAGTCCGGCGCCTGGCGGCAGGTCCGGGTCGCGACGCCGTCGATCATGAAGTCGACGCGGCCGGGTTGGCGGTGCGCGGCGAAGCGGTGCCAGGTGGTGACGTCGAGGTCGCGGGGCTCGGCGACGAAGTCCTCGGTGAGCGCCGGGTCGCGGAACGCCTTGATCCCGGAGCCGACCGCCGCGCGGCCCTCCGCGACCGTGTCCCCGAAGACCTCCACGAGGCACACCTCGCCGCAGCGCTCGGGGGCGTCCTCGAGGCCGATGAGCCACGCCGAGAACATCGCCGACGGCCCGAGATGGGCGCGGCACTCGACCTCGACCATCCCGGCGCGGGGCGTGAACCCGAGGACGGTCGGCTGCTCCTCGCGGACGGTCTGTCCCTCGCGGAACCGCTGCTGGCCGTCGGTGCTGCCGACCGGCCCGGAGCGGTTGCCGGACTGGACGCCCGAGACGCGCAGCGGCGGCTCGTGGTCGCCGGCGCACCACAGCCCCTGCTCCGGGGGGATCGTCAGGTGCAGGCCCTCGTCGTCGACCGCCCACGTGGCCGCGGCGTCGGCGCGTGAGCTCCAGGCCGGGAGGTAGGCGGGCGTCCAGACCTCGGTGTCCAGCCGCGCGAAGCGCTCGTCGAACATCGTCAGCGCTGCTCCTCCGGCCCGCCGGGGACCCAGAGGACGTCGCCGCCAGGGTTGGCGACCCGGCCGAGGATGAACAGCAGGTCCGACAGGCGGTTGAGGTAGTGCGCGGGCAGCTTGCTGGTGCGGTCCGGGTCGGCCGCGACCACCGCCCAGGTGCTGCGCTCGGCGCGGCGGGTGACGGTGCGCGCGACGTTGAGGTACGCGGCGGCGGGGGTGCCGCCGGGCAGGATGAACGAGTTCAGCTTCGGCAGGCCCTCGTTGAACGCGTCGCACCAGCCCTCGAGCCGCTCGATCTGGCGCTCGGTGACCCGCAGCGGCGGGTACTCCGGGGTCTCCACGACCGGCGTCGCGAGGTCCGCCCCGACGTCGAAGAGGTCGTTCTGGATCTGCCGCAGCGGGGCGACGATCTCCGCCGGCGGCGCGCCCACCGAGAGCGCGACGCCGATCGCGGCGTTGGCCTCCTCGGAGTCGGCGTACGCCGCGAGCCGCGGGTCGGTCTTGGGCACGCGCGAGAAGTCCGAGAGACCGGTGGTCCCGTCGTCGCCGGTGCGCGTGTAGATCCGGGTCAGGTGAACGGCCACGGCGTCAGTCTAGGGACGCCGTGGCCGTCCACCCGAGTCGTTCAGCGCTGCAGCGCCTGCGCGAACAGCGGTGCGGCACGGTCCAGCGCGGCGGCGGTGCCGGGGACCGAGCCGGACGAGAACGCGTTGCTCGTGGTCGTGTCGTCGAGGACGACGAGGTGACCCGCCGCGGCGGCCGGGGTGCGGGAGAGCACCGGGTCGGTGCGGATCGCGTCGGCGCTCGCGTTGATCGGGAACACGACCGTGAGGTCGGACGACAGGAGCCCGACCTGCTCGCCCGAGAGCGACACGTAGAACGAGCCCGCGGCCTGGGGTGCGAGCGCCTCGATCTGCGGCGGCGTGCGGAACCCGAGCTCGTCCATGACGTCGACGCGCGCGTCGCCGGGGACGTAGGCGCCCCACTGGCCGCCGTAGAAGGCGCCGACGCCCGCCGCCTTGCCCGCGAACGACGGGTTGGCGGCCGTGGTGGCGCGGAACTTCTCCTCGAGGCCGGCGATCTGCTGCGCGCCGACGTCCGGCTTGCCCAGCGCGCGGGACACCATGTCCATCTGCTGGCGCCACGTCGTGCCGTAGGCGGCGGCGAGTCCCGGCGGCGGGCCGACGGTCGGCGCGATGCGCGAGAGCGTGTCGTACCGCTGCCGGTCGCCCGACGAGCGCGTGTCGAGGATGAGGTCGGGGCGCAGCGCCGCGACGGCCTCGTAGTCGAGCTGCGTGGTCCCGAGGATCGTGGGCGGCGTCCCGTACGGCGGCGACCAGGGGCCCACGCCGGTGCCGCCGAAGCCGAGCCAGTCCGACGCGCCCACGGGCTGCACGCCGAGCACGAGCGCGGTCTCGGCGTCCGACCAGCCCAGCGCGACGATCCGTTGCGGCGGCTCCGGGATGGTCACGGGGCCGAACTGGGTGTCGATCGTCGCGGGGTACCGGTCGCCGACGGCCGAGCCGGCGGGGGCGCCGCCGCTGCCGCCGTCACCGCCCCCGCCGCAGGCGGCGAGGACCAGGAGGGCGGCGGCGGTGGCGGCGAGGACGAGTCGCCTGAGCGGGCCGGGGGACACACGTACTCCTGGGGGGTCGGAATCGGACAAACAGGAAGCCTGAGGCTAGGCAACCCTAACGGCTAGGGTGCAGGGCGGCAGGGGTCGTGACGCGAGAGGGTGGGTGACCGCGCGGTGGTGATCGACGCGCCCGGGCAGGCGCCGCCCGCGCGGCGGCCGGGGACGTCCGGTGGGGTGGCCGGGTCCGCGACCCGCGCGCTCGGGCTGCTCGCCCTGATCGTGATCGCGGTGCTCGTGCTCCTGGTCAGCATCGGGATCGGCTCGCGCGACATCGGGCTCGCGCAGTCCTGGGCGCTGCTGTGGGGCGGGGACCCCGGCGGGCTGGACACCGAGGCGGCCATCGTCCGCGACCTGCGGGTGCCCCGCGGCCTGCTCGCGCTGGCGGTCGGCGCCGCGCTCGGGCTCGCGGGCGCGGTGATGCAGGGACTCTCGCGCAACCCGCTGGCCGACCCGGGCCTGCTCGGCGTCAACGCCGGCGCGTCGGCGGCGGTCGTCGTGGCGATCGGCGTCTTCGGGATCGGGACGGTCACCGGCTACGTGTGGTTCGGGCTGGTCGGCGCGGCGGTGGCGATGTTCGTCGTGCACGCGCTGGGCGCCACCGGCCGCGCGTCGGGCACGCCGGACCGGCTGGTGCTCGCCGGGGCCGCGGTGACGGCCGTGCTCATCGCCCTGGTCAACGCGGCGCTCGTGCTCACGCCGCGCACCTTCGACTCCTTCCGTTTCTGGAACCTCGGCTCGCTCTCGGGGCGGGGTCTGGACGTGCTCGTGACGATCGGCCCCTTCATCGCCGTCGGGGTCGTGGCCGCGATCGGGATGGCCCGCGCGCTCGACACGCTCGCGCTCGGCGACCGCGCCGGCCAGGCGCTGGGACTCAACGTCGAGCGCACCCGGATCGCGGCCGGCGCCGTCGTCACCGTCCTCGCGGGCGCCGCGACCGCCGCCGTCGGGCCGATCGCGTTCCTCGGCCTCGCCGTCCCGCACGTGGTGCGCGGCATCGTCGGGCCCGACCACCGCTGGCTCCTGCCCTACACCGCCGTGCTGGGAGCGATCGTGCTGCTCGTCGCCGACGTCGTCGGCCGCGTCGTCGCCCCGCCCGGCGAGATCGCGGTGGGCGTCACCACCGCCGTGCTGGGCGCGCCCGTCTTCGTGGCCCTGTGCCGCCGCCGCCGGCTGGTGGGCGTGTGAGCACCCCGCTGGTCACCGGTCGCCTGCTCCGCCTCGGCGGCGGCCGCATCTCGCTGCGCGTCGGGCCGCGCTCGGTGGCCGTCGGGGCCGTCGCGGCGCTGATCGTGGTGGTCGGGGCGCTGGTCTCGCTGACCACCGGGGCGTTCCCGCTGACGCTCGCGGAGGTCGGCGAGACGCTCGTCGGGCAGGGCAGCCGGGCCACCGAGTTCGTCGTGCTCGACCAGCGGCTGCCGCGCCTGGTCCTCGCGGTCCTGGTGGGCGCGGCGCTGGCCGTCAGCGGCGCGGTGCTGCAGAGCCTGTCGCGCAACGCGCTGGGCAGCCCCGACGTCATCGGCTTCACCACCGGCGCGTCGACCGGCGCGCTCGTCGCCATCGTGACGTTCGGGGCCGGCACCCTCGGGACCTCGCTCGGGGCGCTGCTCGGCGGCATCGTCACGGCGCTGGTCGTGGTGACGCTCTCGGCGGGGCGCGGCACCCAGGGCCTGCGCATGGTGCTCATCGGGATCGGCATCGGCGCGGCGCTGCTCGCGGTGAACAGCTGGCTGATCACCACCGCCGTGCTGCAGACCGCCGTCGACGCGCAGGCCTGGCTGCTCGGCGACCTCAGCAATCGCGGCTGGCCCCAGATCCTCGCCCTCGGCGTCGGGGTGGTCGTGCTGCTGCCGGTGCTGTTCGGGATGGCGCGGCGGCTCTCGCTGCTCGAGCTCGGCGACCGCCCGGCCGGCGCGCTCGGCGTCGACGTCGGGCGCACCCGCACGATCCTGCTGCTGTGCGCGGTCGCGCTGGCCGCCGCGTCGACGGCCGCGGCCGGGCCGATCCCGTTCCTCGCGCTCGCGGCGCCGCAGATCGCCCGCAGCCTCACCCGCGCGGCGACGCCCGTGCTCGTGCCGAGCGCGCTGTGCGGGGCGGCGCTGCTCGTCGTCAGCGACCTCGCCGTCACCCGCCTGTTCTCGCCCGTCCCGCTGCCGGTCGGGATCGCCACCGGCCTCATCGGCGGGCTCTACCTCGTCGTGCTGCTCGTGCGCCTGTGGCGGGGGAGCACGACGTGACCCCCGCCCGACCGGATCTCCCAGGAGCCCCATGACCCGCCTGCACGCCCAGGACGTGACCCTGGGCTACGAGGGCCGCACGGTGGCCCGCGACCTCTCCGTGGAGATCCCCGACGACTCGTTCACCGTGATCGTCGGGCCCAACGCGTGCGGGAAGTCGACGCTGCTCGCGGCGCTGGCCCGGGTGCTCGCCCCGCAGGCGGGCTCGGTGGTGCTCGACGGGCAGGCGATCGCGAGCTACCGGTCGAAGGAGGTCGCGCGCCGTCTCGGGCTGCTGCCCCAGACCGCGACCGCCCCCGGCGGCATCACCGTCGGCGACCTCGTCGCCCGCGGCCGCTACCCGCACCAGCAGCTGCTCAGGCAGTGGTCGGACGACGACGAGGTGGCCGTCGCGGAGGCGATGGCGCTGACGAACGTCGCCGACCTGGCCTCGCGCCTGGTCGATGAGCTCTCCGGCGGCCAGCGCCAGCGCGTGTGGCTCGCGATGGCGCTGGCGCAGGAGACGCCGATCCTGCTCCTGGACGAGCCGACGACCTATCTCGACATCTCCCACCAGATCGACGTGCTCGAGCTCTGCGCGCGCCTGCACGCCGAGCTCGGGCGCACGCTCGTCGCGGTGCTGCACGACCTCAACCAGGCGGCCCGGTACGCCACGCACCTCATCGCCCTGCGCAAGGGCGGCGTGGTCGCCGCGACCGGGGCGCCGCGGGACGTGCTCACCGAGGAGCTGGTGACCGACGTCTACGGCCTGGCCTGCCGGGTGCTGCCCGACCCGGAGACCGGGACGCCGATGGTGGTGCCGCGCCGTCCGGAGCGGATGGGGGCCGCGGCGGGGGCGGCCTCGGGGGTGGCGCCGGGGGCCGGGCCCGCCGTCGAGGGTGCTGGCGACGGCCGGCCGGTGGCGGGCGGGTAGCGTCACCCGCCGATGAACGAGCACTTCGTGGTGCGCGGTTCCGGCCCGCTGTCCGGGGCGGTCGACGTGGTCGGCGCCAAGAACAGCGTGCTCAAGCTGATGGCGGCCGCCCTGCTCGCCGAGGGTCGGACGGTCATCACCAACTGTCCGGAGATCCTCGACGTCCCGCTGATGGCCGACGTGCTGCGCAGCCTCGGGTGCGCGGTGACCGTCGAGGGCGACACGGTGACCATCGACGTCCCCGCCGAGCTGACCCCGGAGGCGGACTACCGCTCGGTGTCGCGGCTCCGGGCCTCGGTGTGCGTGCTGGGGCCGCTCGTGGCCCGGTGCCGCCGCGCGGTGGTGCCGCTGCCGGGTGGCGACGCCATCGGCTCGCGCCCGCTGGACATGCACCAGGCGGGACTGCGGCTGCTCGGCGCGTCGAGCGAGATCTCGCACGGCTGCGTCGTGGCCGGGGCCGAGACGCTGCGGGGCGCCCAGATCTGGCTCGACTTCCCCAGCGTCGGCGCCACCGAGAACATCCTCATGGCGGCGGTGTTCGCCGAGGGCACGACCGTGATCGACAACGCCGCCCGCGAGCCGGAGATCGTCGACGTCGTCACGATGCTCCAGCAGATGGGCGCCAAGATCGAGGGCGGCGGCACGTCGACGCTCACCGTGCACGGCGGCGGGCCGCTGACGCCGACCACCCACCGCGTCATCGGCGACCGCATCGTGGGCGCCACCTGGGGCTTCGCCACCGCCATGGCCGGCGGCGACGTCACCGTGAACGGCGTCGACCCCCACCACCTCGACCTCGTGCTCGACCGGCTGGGGCAGGCCGGGGCGCAGGTCGTCACCCTCGACGGGGGCTTCCGCGTCGTCATGGACGGCCGGCCGCGCTCGGTCGACTGGGTCACGCTGCCCTACCCGGGCTTCGCCACCGACCTGCAGCCCATGGCGATCGCGCTCTCGGCCATCTCCGAGGGCACGTCGATGATCACCGAGAACGTCTTCGAGGGCCGGTTCCGGTTCGTCGAGGAGATGGTGCGGCTCGGGGCCGACGCGCGCACCGACGGGCACCACGCGGTGGTCCGGGGCGTGCGGCGGCTGTCGTCGGCGCCGGTGTGGGCGTCGGACATCCGCGCCGGGGCGGGGCTGGTGCTCGCCGGGCTGTGCGCGGACGGCGAGACCGAGGTGTGGGACGTGGCCCACATCGACCGCGGCTACCCGCTGTTCGTCGAGAACCTCGCCGCCCTCGGCGGCGACATCCACCGGATCGTCGCGCCGCCGCAGCGCTGACTCCCATGTGAGCACTTTCCGGGCCTATCGGCCCGGAAAGTGCTCACATGGCGCGGAGGACCACCCGGGCGTCGTCGGCGTCGCCGGGGAAGGCCAGCAGCCGCCATCCCTCGACGCCGTGGCTGAGAGTGACCCGCACCTTCTCCCGCGCGAGCTTCGCCACCAGCACGTCGGCGGCCTCGCGCGTGGGGACGACGGCGACGGTCTCGAGCAGGCCCAGGTCGCCGGTCGCGTCGGGCACCGCGCCCTGGGGGCCGCGTCCGAAGGTGTACCGCAGGACGCCGGCGAGCAGGATGACGAGCGACACCACCAGCGCGATCTCGGTGATGGACCCCATCCCGCCAGTGTGACCGGTCCAGCTCCGCTGCGCTGCGTGTCCCGACCTGACCGATCCTGTGTCCCACGGCATCCCGCGTGCGATTCCGTCGCCGAGACCCGTCGGTAACATCAGCGGGTCATCGCCAGGTGACGAAGCGCAGCGGAGGTACCCGACGTGCCCTACCCCAGCGACGACGCCCGCGACCGCCCCTGGGTCATGCGGACGTACGCCGGCCACTCGTCGGCGCGCGCGTCGAACGAGCTCTACCGACGCAACCTGGAGAAGGGCCAGACCGGCCTCTCGGTGGCCTTCGACCTGCCCACGCAGACCGGCTACGACCCCGACCACGAGCTCGCGAAGGGCGAGGTCGGCAAGGTCGGCGTGCCGGTGTCGCACATCGGCGACATGCGGGCGCTCTTCGACGGCATCCCGCTGAACGACGCCAACACGTCGATGACGATCAACGCGACGGCGATGTACATGCTGGCGCTCTACGTCACCGTCGCCGACGAGCACGGCGCCGACCGCGAGAAGCTCGCGGGCACCACGCAGAACGACATCGTCAAGGAGTACCTCTCGCGCGGGACGTACGCGTTCCCGCCGGCGCCGAGCGTCCGCCTGATCACCGACATGATCGCGTGGACCTACCTCAACGTGCCCAAGTGGAACCCGATCAACATCTGCAGCTACCACCTGCAGGAGGCCGGGGCGACGCCGACGCAGGAGGTCGCCTACACGCTCTCGACGGCGATCGCCGTGCTCGACGCGGTGCGCGACTCGGGCCAGGTGCCCGAGGAGAAGTTCGGCCAGGTCGTCGGGCGCATCTCGTTCTTCGTCAACGCGGGGCTGCACTTCATCGAGGAGATCGCGAAGCTCCGGGCGTTCTCGCAGCTCTGGGACGAGCTCTGCCGCGAGCGCTACGGCGTCTCCGACGAGAAGATGCGCCGCTTCCGCTACGGCGTGCAGGTCAACTCCCTCGGGCTCACCGAGGCGCAGCCGGAGAACAACGTCCAGCGGATCGTGCTGGAGATGCTCGCGGTCACGCTGTCGCGCGACGCCCGGGCGCGCGCGGTGCAGCTGCCGGCGTGGAACGAGGCGCTGGGCCTGCCGCGGCCGTGGGACCAGCAGTGGGCGCTGCGGATGCAGCAGGTGCTGGCCTACGAGACCGACCTGCTCGACCACGACGACATCTTCGCCGGGTCGCACGTCATGGAGGCCAAGACCGCGGCGATCGTCGAGGGCGCCCGCGCGGAGATGGCCAAGGTCGCCGAGATGGGCGGCGCGGTGCCGGCCGTCGACTCCGGCTACATGAAGTCCCAGCTCGTGTCGTCGCTCGCCCGGCGCCGCCAGCGGATGGAGTCCGGCGAGGACGTCGTCGTCGGCGTCAACAAGTTCACCTCCACCGAGCCCAGCCCGCTGCAGGCCGAGGGCGCCGAGGCGATCTTCACGGTCGAGAAGTCGGTCGAGGAGGAGGCCGCCCGCGCGGTGCAGGAATGGCGTTCCTCGCGCGACCAGGAGGCCGCCGACGCCGCCCTCGAGCACCTTCGGACGGCCGCGGGCACCGACGAGAACCTCATGGAGGCGACGCTCGAGTGCGCCCGCGCCGGGGTGACGACGGGGGAGTGGTCCGGCGCCCTGCGCGACGTCTTCGGCTCCTACCGCGCCCCGACGGGCGTGTCGGCCGCGAGCTCCGGGGCCGGCGAGGCCCCCGAGGAGCTCGCCGAGGTGCGGGACCGCGTGCGGCGGACGGCCGAGGAGATGGGCGCGGGGTCGCTGCGCATGCTCGTCGGCAAGCCGGGGCTCGACGGGCACTCCAACGGGGCCGAGCAGATCGCCGTGCGCGCCCGCGACGCCGGCTTCGAGGTCATCTACCAGGGCATCCGCCTCACGCCCGCCGAGATCGTCGCGGCCGCCGTGCAGGAGGGCGTGCACGTCGTCGGCCTGTCGGTGCTGTCGGGCTCGCACCTCGAGGTCGTCCCGGCCGTGCTCGACGGCCTGGCCCGCGCGGGTGCCGACGACATCCCGGTGGTCGTCGGCGGGATCATCCCGCCCGCCGACGCCGAGCAGCTCGAGCGTCTCGGCGTGCAGCGGATCGTCACGCCGAAGACCTACTCGCTCACCGGGATCATGGGCGAGTTCGTGGACGTCGTCCGCGAGGCGAACGGTCTCGACGCCGCCCCGTCCCCGACACCCGTCGCGGGCGGGTAGTCAGCCGGGGACCTTGTCGAGGAAGCCGTGGACGGTGCGCAGGCGCCCGTCCTCGGCGATCTCGGCGACGTCGAAGCCGACGACGACGGGCTCTCCACCCGCACCGCCGTCGGGACCGAGGTGCCAGGTGAAGCGCACGACGTCGTGGTGGGCGTCCAGCACGTCGCCGCGGGTGAAGGTCAGGCCCGCGAACTGCTCCTGCGCCCCGGCGATCAGCGCGTCGACGCCGTCGTGGCCGGAGACGTCGGCGAGCGGGTCGACGTAGCGGGCGTCGGGGGTGAACGCCGCGGCGACCGCGTCGCGGCGGGCGGCGGGATCCGTGGCGTTCCAGGCGGCGAGGTAGCGGTCGACGGACTCCATGGGTCCTCCTTCGTCGGTGGGTGTCGGGAGAACCCTGACCCGGCCGCGGTAGCCCGGTCGATGACCTCGCAGGTCATGGACGATCTCCGCGGCGGGGCCCCAGGCTGTCGTCCGTGACCCCGGACGACCTCATCGCCGCCATGCCCTACGCCGCCGCCCTCGGCATGCGCCTCGAGACCGCGTCCGCCGCCGAGACCGTCGCCGTCCTGCCCTGGTCCGACGCGAACACCACTCTCGGGGGGCTGCTGCACGGCGGTGCGCTGATGACGCTCGCCGACACCACCGGCGCCGTCTGCGCCCACCTCGGCCTCCCGGAGGGCGCCCGGACCGCGACCACGCAGTCGGGGACGCACCTGCTGCGCGCGGTGTCGGGCTCCGAGGTCCTGGCCACGGCACGGCCCGTGCACTCCGGGCGCACCCAGATCGTCGTGCAGACCGACCTCACCGACGACCGGGGCCGCCTCGTCGCGCGGACGATGCAGACGCAGGCCGTGATCCCGACGTGATCACTCCTCGTCGTCGTCCCGGGCGCCGCGCCGCTTGAGGAACGAGAACCCCGGGATGCCGTCGATCGCCTGGCGCAGGTCCTTGGTGACGTCGAGGAGCTCGTGGAGGTCCGGTCCGACGCGGTCGAGGGTCGCGAGGATCGGCATGATGTCGGTGACCATGTGCTCGGTGAACTGCGGCATCTGGTCCACGAGCTTGATCGCCGCGTCGACCTCCTCCGGGCTGAGCTCGTCGACGAACTTGCCGGCCAGGGGCGCGCCGCGCTCGAGCATCGGGCGGTAGAGGTCCAGCAGCTCCTGGGCCGAACGGCTCGTCGCGCCGGCGCCCTCGACGATCTCCCGCGCGCCGTCGGTGATCTCGCGGGCGGAGCCGACGACGCCCTCGGCGCCGCTGGTGATGGAGCGTGCGGAGTCGACGACCTCGGAGGCGCCGCTCGTGATGCTGCGCGCGCTGCCCACGACCTCCTCGGCGCCGCTGGTGATCGTGCGGGCCGAGCCGACGACCTCGTCCGCGCCGGCGGTGATGCGGCGCGCGGACTCGACGACCTCGCTCGCGCCGCCCGTGATGCCCCGCGCCGACGACACGACCTCGTCGGCACCTTCGGTGATCTTGCGTGCGGAGCCGACGACCTCCTCGGCCCCACTGGTGATCGCGCGGGCGGAGCCGACGACCTCCTCGGCGCCACCGGTGATCGCGCGGGCCGAGCCGACGACCTCGTTCGCGCCGTCGGTGATGCGCCCGGCCTCGGTGATGACGCCGTCGACGCGGCTCATCACCCCGTCGACGCGGACGACGATCGTGTCCGCGCGGTCGACGAGGCCGTCGACGCGCTCGGCGAGCTGCCCGAGCACGCCGACCAGGCGCGTCACCTCGTCGAGCAGGGCGTCCACGCGACCGGGCAGGCGGGCACCGACGTCGACGACCTCGCCGACCCAGCCGACCACCTCGCCCGGGGTGGGCACCGACAGCGGACCGAGCCGCACCAACGCCATGTCCCCACTCTGCCCGTCCACGGCGGCGGGCACGCACCGCTACGACGACCGGAGCACGAGCAGGGTGTAGGCGGCGAGCGTCTGGGCGTCGGTGATCTCGCCGGTCCGGGCCCGTTCCTCGAACTCGGCGCGCGTCACCCACGCGGAGCGCATGTCGGCCTCGGTGGCCTCGCGCTCCGGAGGGCCGGGGGTGAGGTCGGTGGCCAGGAAGGCGCGGCCGCGCTGGGAGGAGACGCCGGGCGCGACGTCGAGCAGGCCGAGGTAGGTCCAGGTGGCCGCGGTGAGGCCGGTCTCCTCGCGCAGCTCGCGCGCGGCGAGCTCCTCGGCGGGCATCTCGGCGCGGTCGGGGGCGGTGCCCTGGACGAACTCCCACCGGCGCATCCCGAGCGGGTAGCGGTACTGCTCGACCATGGCCAGGCGGTCGCCGTCGAGGGCGATGACCAGCGCGTAGTCGGGCTTGTCGATCACGCCGTAGAGACCGTCGGACCCGTCGGGCCGGCGGAAGGTGTCCTCCCGCAGCGTCAGCCACGGGTTGGCGTAGATCTCGCGGCTGCTGGTCGTCACCGGGTGGTCCACACCCCGGGATGATCCCGGTCGCCCGTCTCCTACTCTGCGGGGTGTGCGCCTCGTCATCGCCCGATGCACGGTCGACTACGCCGGCCGCCTCACCGCACACCTGCCGAGCGCGCTGCGGCTGCTGCTGGTCAAGGCGGACGGGTCGGTCAGCGTCCACGCCGACGACCGGGCCTACAAGCCGCTGAACTGGATGAGCCCCCCGTGCTGGCTGACGGAGGAACCGGGGGTGTGGACGGTCCGGAACAAGGCGGACGAGACGCTGACGATCACCCTCGAGGAGATCCAGCACGACTCCAGCCACGAGCTCGGCGTCGACCCGGGCCTGGTGAAGGACGGCGTCGAGGCCCACCTGCAGGAGCTGCTCGCCCAGCACGTGACGACGCTGGGGGACGGCTGGACGCTGGTGCGGCGCGAGTACCCGACGGCGATCGGCCCGGTCGACCTGCTCTGCCGCGACGCCGGGGGCGCGTCGGTGGCGGTGGAGATCAAGCGGCGGGGGGAGATCGACGGCGTCGAGCAGCTGACCCGCTACCTCGAGCTGCTCAACCGCGACCCGCTGCTGACGCCGGTGGCTGGGGTGTTCGCGGCGCAGCAGATCAAGCCGCAGGCCCGGACGCTTGCCGTCGACCGCGGGATCCGCTGCGTGACGCTCGACTACGACGCCCTGCGCGGCGCCGAGGTCGACGAGTTCCGCCTGTTCTGATGGGTGGGCGCCTGACGCGCGCCCTCGCGCGCCGCCTCGGCCGCGGACGGGTGCGCGAGCGCCTGCCCGCCGAGGTCGACGGCGAGTGCGTGTTCTGCCGGATCGTCGACGGGCGCGGCGAGGCGAGCGTCGTCGCCGAGTCCGAGGGTGCCGTGGCGTTCCTCGACCTCCAGCCCGTCACGCCGGGGCACGTGCTCGTCGTGCCCCGGGCGCACGCGGCGCACCTCGCGGACACCACCGACGCCGACGGCGCGGCGATGTGGGCGCTGGCGCGGCGGGTCGCGGCGGGGCTGCGGGCGGCCGGGCTGGCGGACGGGGTGAACCTGCTGCTCGCCGACGGGGCGGTCGCGTGGCAGACGGTGTGGCACGTGCACCTGCACGTCATCCCGCGCCGACGCGGCGACGGGCTGCGCCTGCTCGCGGACTGGACCCGCCCCGACCGCGCGAGCCTGGACGCGACCGCGGACCGCATCCGCGCCGCCCTGTCGTGATCGCCGTTCCTTGATCCACGGAAGAATACGGACACCCAGTGTCTGCGACGCCACGCCGCTGACACGGACGAACAGTCGCGCCTGACCGCTACTCGCAAGTACCTTCATGGCCATGACGAGCACCCGCGACGCGGGGACGGTGCCCGCGGCCACCCAGCAGACCACGTTCGACTCCCTCGACCCCCGCACCGGGGCCGTGATCGCCTCCTACCCGCGGCACACGCCCGAGCAGGTCGAGGCGACGGTCGCGCGGGCGCGGCGGGCGTCGCGGTGGTGGACCGACCTCGGCTTCGACGGCCGGGCCCACAAGCTCGCGGCCTGGCGCCAGCTCATCGACCGGCGGCGCGAGGAGCTCGCTGCCGTGGTCAGCCGCGAGACCGGCAAGCCGCTCGACGACGCCCGGATCGAGGGCATCCTCGCGCTCGACCACCTGCACTGGGCCGCCAAGCACGCCGCGAAGGTGCTCGGACCGCGCAACGCCGCCGCCGGCCTGCTGATGATCAACCACAAGGCCACCGTCGAGTACCCGCCGATGGGCGTGATCGGCGTGCTGGGCCCCTGGAACTACCCGGTGTTCACGCCGATGGGCTCGATCGTCTACGCGCTGGCCGCGGGCAACACGGTGGTCTTCAAGCCCAGCGAGCTCACCCCGGGCGTCGGGAAGTGGCTCGTCGACAGCTTCGCCGAGGCGGTCGGTGCCGATGACAACGCCGACGCCGTCTTCCAGCTCGTCACCGGCGAGGGCGAGACGGGCGCCGCGCTGTGCCGCGCGGGGGTGGACAAGGTCGCGTTCACCGGCTCGACGGCCACCGCGAAGAAGGTCATGACGACCTGCGCGGAGTCGCTGACGCCGGTGCTCGTCGAGTGCGGCGGCAAGGACGCCCTGCTCGTGGACGCCGACGCCGACCTCGACGACGCGGCCGCGGCCGTCGTCTGGGGCGCCATGTCGAACGCCGGCCAGACCTGCGTCGGCGTCGAGCGCGTGTACGTCGTGGACGCGGTGGCCGAGGACCTCCTCGACCGGGTCGCCCGCCGCGCCGCGAACGTCACCCCCGGCGGGGCGCCGGACTCCCAGTACGGGCCGATCACGATGCCGAGCCAGCTCGGGATCATCTCCGGCCAGATCGACGACGCGCTGACCCGCGGGGGCCGCGCGGTCGTCGGCGGCCGCGAGTCGGTGCGGGCGCCCTACGTCGAGCCCGTGGTGCTCGCCGACGTGCCGGAGGACTCGACGGCGGTCACCGACGAGACGTTCGGCCCGACCGTCGTCGTCAACCGCGTCCGCGACATCGACGAGGCCGTCGAGCGGGCGAACGCCTCGCGCTACGGCCTCGGGGCCTCGGTGTTCGCGACGAAGCGCGGCCACGAGGTGGCCCGCCGCCTGCGCGCCGGCATGGTGTCGGTCAACGGGGTCATCGCGTTCGCGGGCATCCCCTCGCTGCCCTTCGGCGGCGTCGGCGACTCCGGCTTCGGACGCATCCACGGCGTCGACGGGCTGCGCGAGTTCACCCGCCCGCTCGCGATCTCCGAGCGCCGCTTCCGCAGCGTCAACATCATGACGTTCGAGCGGCCGCGCTGGGTCGTCCGGTTCCTCACCCGGCTGGTCAGCGTGCTCTACGGTCGCCGCGGCTGACCGCGCTCCGTCACTCGATCACGCTTCCGGCGTCTTGGTGATCGCACGGCGGTAGGCCAGGCTCACCCGTGTGACCCAGGATCTCGGACAGCGTGTCGCGGGTCCGGTGCTCCACCCGGGTGACGACGGCTACGAGGCCGAGCTCGCTGGCTTCGACCTGTCGGTGCGGCACCACCCGGCGGTCGTCGTCGGCGCCACGAGCGCGGCCGACGTCCTCGCGGCGGTCCGGGACGCGGTGAGGGCGGGCCTCGCCGTCGGGGTGCAGGCGACCGGGCACGGCATCACGGTCGCCGCCGGCGACGGGACCCTGCTGATCACCACCCGGCGCCTCGACGGCGTGCGGGTCGACCCTGCCGCGCGCACCGCGTGGGTCGAGGCCGGGGCGACCTGGGACCACGTGCTGCGGCAGACGGCCCCGCACGGCCTCGCGCCGCTCGTCGGGTCCGCGCCCGCCGTCGGCGCCGTCTCGTACACCCTGGGCGGCGGGCTCGGTGAGCTCGGGCGGCGCTGGGGCTTCGCCGCCGACCACGTGCGCCGCCTCGACGTGGTGACCGCCGACGGCGTCGCGCGCCGCGTCACCGCCGACGAGCACCCCGACCTGTTCCGGGCGCTGCGCGGGGGCGGGGGCAACGTCGGCGTCGTCACCGGCATGGAGATCGGCCTCGTCCCGCTGCGCGAGGTGTACGGCGGCGGGCTCTTCTTCGCGGGCGAGGACGCGCCGGCGGTGCTCGCGGCGCTCGTCGCGACCGGGGACGGCGCGCCCGACGAGGTGAGCCTGTCCGCCGCGCTGATGACCTTCCCCGACGTGCCGGCCGTCCCGGCCGCGGTGCGGGGGCGCTGGTGCGCGCACGTGCGGGTCTGCTCGTCGGGGGAGCCCGCGCGGTGCGAGGAGGTGATCGCCCCAGTGCGCGCCGCGGCGACCCCGCTGCTCGACAGCGTCGCGACCCTGCCCGTCACCGCGATCGGGACGATCCACAACGACCCCGTCACCCCGCTGGCCACGAACAGCCGCTCGCTGGCGCTGCGGCGGGTGGACGGCGACGTCCTCGCGACGATCCTGCGCCACGCCGGGCCGCGCGCCCCGTTCCTCGTCGAGCTGCGCCTGATGGGCGGGGCCCTCGCGCGCCCGCCGGCCGTGCCGGACGCCGTGGGTCACCGTGACGCGGCCGCCACCGTCTACACCACCGCCCACCCGCACCCGACGGGCCCGAGCGTGTCCGACACCGCCGCCGAGCAGGCCCTCCTCGACGACCTGGCGGCGTGGAGCGACGGCGGCGCCCTGGTCAACTTCCTCGCCGGAGCGCACGTCTCGGTGGCCGACGTGCGCGCGGCCTACGACCGCGACACGTGGGACCGGCTCGTCGCGATCAAGAACGCGTGGGACCCCGGCAACGTCTTCCGGATCAACCACAACGTCCCGCCGACCGACCACTCCGGGAGCACCCCACGATGACCGAGCCCACCCCTCTCGGCAGCCTCGTCGAGATCGACGACCGCACGGTCCTCGTCCTCGGCCAGGAGCTCGACATCGCCCACGAGCAGCCCGACGTCGGCAACGCGCTCGTGCACCGGGCGGGCGAGCACCTCGTCCTCGTCGACACGGGCGTCACCGAGGCGTTCCGGGCCGCACTGCGCACGGCCGTCGACCGGGTCGGGCCGTGGTCGCGGCTCCTGCTGATCACCACCCACGGCCACACCGACCACGTCGGCAACAACGACCTGGTCGACGAGCTCGCCGCCGAGCTCGGCGTGCCCGCCGAGCACTGGGTGTCGGCCCGCGACGTCGAGCAGATGCGGGACCCGGTGACCTACTGGGAGCGGGCGTTCGACCGCCTCACCGGGGTGGCCCCGCTCCCCGCGCCGCCGGCGCTGTCCGCGAAGAAGGTCGTCTCCCTGTTCCAGCCGTTGCACCCGTTCGGGACGACGACGCGGACCTACGAGGAGCGCCCGCTGGAGCGACTGTCGCTCGGCTCGGTGCGGATGACCGGCTGGTCGTTCGCCGACGGCGCGGTCCGGGTGCTGCGCAGCCAGGGGCACTGCGCCGGGCACGTGATCGTCCACCTGCGCGACGCCGGGCTCGTCCACCTCGGCGACGAGGTCAACGGGCCGTGCGGGGCGATGCGCGACGCCGACCAGCTCAAGCTGACGACCGTGTTCGGCGCGGTCGCCACGGCCGCGGCCGAGGGCGCGGTGTCGGCCGTCACCGAGGGACACGACGGCACCGTCCGGCGCGGCGACGAGGTCGTCGCGCACCTCGACGAGATCCTCGACCAGGCGGTGGCCCTGCAGGAGGCCGCGCTCGAGATCACCGACGGGCACGACACGGTGGACCCCGCCGGGTTCGCGACCGATCTCGGCCGGCGCGTCGCCGAGCTCGGCGGCGGCGGGCCCAACCCGAACCCGGTGTTCGGCGGCATGATGTCGGTCAACATGCTCGACGAGATCGGGCTGCGTCCCGCCCACGCGGGCCACGAGGGCCGGCCGTGGTCGCGTCCCGGGCGGACCGACCCGGCGCCGGTCGCCGGGATGCCGCACGGCATCGCGCTCCTGCCGGCCGCGGCCGCCATGGTCGGCTGGAAGCTGCGCGGGCGCGACAAGTGAGCTCACCCGCGCCCGACCCGAAGCGGTGGCTCGTGCTGGTCGCCATGACCGGCTCGCTGTCGATGATCATGCTCGACCAGACGGTCGTGTCCGTCGCGCTGCCGACGA
Organism: Actinomycetospora aeridis; assembly: GCF_037400275.1. Classification (NCBI taxonomy): domain Bacteria; kingdom Bacillati; phylum Actinomycetota; class Actinomycetes; order Pseudonocardiales; family Pseudonocardiaceae; genus Actinomycetospora; species Actinomycetospora aeridis. Next base: position 833,540 of record NZ_JBBEGL010000001.1, read on the forward strand.
TGGGGCGCGACCTGTCGCTGGACCCCGCCGGGCAGCAGTGGGTGGTCAACGCCTACGTGCTCGCCCTCGCGGCCCTGGTCGCCCTCGGGGGCAAGGCCGCGGACCTCCTCGGGCCCCGGCGGGCGTTCCGGTCCGGGGTCAGCCTGTTCTTCCTGGCGTCCGTCGGCTGCGGGCTGGCCCCGGCGGGCGCCCTCGGCGAGGCCACGATCATCGCCTGCCGCACGCTGCAGGGGGCGGGCGCGGCGCTCATGGTGCCGGTGTCGGGCGCGATCGTCATCGCGTCGTTCGGCCCGGGGGAGCGCGGTCGCGCCATGGCCGTCTTCGCCGGCATCAGCCAGATCTTCGTCGCGCTCGGCCCGCTCATCGGCGGCCTGCTCACCGAGTACGTCTCGTGGCGCGCGGTGTTCTTCCTCAACGTGCCGGTCGGGATCGCGACGCTCGTGCTCGTGGCGATCGCCCCCGTGCCCGCCGCCCGCGTCCCCGGCACCCGCATCCGGCCCCTGGACGTCGTGCTCGTGGTGGCGGGGCTGGCCGCGACGACGTTCGGGATCCAGCTCGCGGGCACCGACGGCCTGTCGTCGCCGCCGGTGCTGGCCCTGGTCGTCGGCGGGCTGGCGGCCACGGGCTGGTTCGTCGTGCGCCAGGTGCGCGCGTCCGACCCGCTGATCCACGTCCGCCTGTTCGCCGACCGCGGCTTCACCGGTGCCGCCGTGGTCATGGGGTTCGTGCAGTTCGGACTGCTCGGGCTCGTGCTCTACAGCTCGATCTACCTGCAGGAGCTGCTCGACTTCGGGCCCATGAGCGCCGGGCTCGCGGTGCTGCCCCTGATCCTGCCGCTGACCCTCGCCGCCCAGGTCGGGGGCCGGTGGTTCGACCGGGCCGGTGTCCGGGGGCCGGTGCTCACGGGTCTGGTGCTCTGCGCGGTCGGCACGGTCCTGTGGCTGCTCGCGCTGCCGGGGCTGGACTACGTCCTCCAGACGCCCGGGATGGCCCTGGTCGGGGTGGGGCTCGGGCTGACGCTGTCCCCGACCAACACCGACGCGCTCGCCCGCGTGGGGGTCTCCGAGCGCACCCAGGCCTCCGGCGTCGTCCAGACCGTCCGCCAGCTCGGCGGCACGCTGGGCATCGCGGTGATCGGGGCGGTCGTGATCGCCGCCGACGGCGAGCAACCGGGCGGGACGGCCGCGCCGGCCGGGATCGCCGCCGGGTTCTGGGTCGCGGCGGGCGCGTTCGTCCTCGCCGCGCTGGTCGGGGCCCTGCTCCTGGCCCGTCGGGCGCCCCGACCTACCGGAACGGTCAAGTTACCGACAAGTACGAACCCCTCCGTCGGGCCCGGGTGAGACGGCGGCGCACATGGCAGGATCGCGCCCGTCAACGGTCGTCGGCAGGAAGGCAACGGCGTGGCGCGCGAATTCGCCCGGGTCGGAGTGGTCGGTCTCGGCACGATGGGGGCCGGCATCGTCGAGGTGTTCGCCCGGGGCGGCATCGAGGTCGTCGCCGTGGAGGTGGACGAGGCGGCCGCCACCAAGGGCCGCGAGACCCTCGAGGCGTCGACGCAGCGGGCGGTCGACCGCTCGAAGCTCGCCGCCGACGACCGCGAGGCCCTGCTGGGACGGGTGCAGATCAGCACCGACCTCGGCGACCTCGCCGACGTCGCCCTCGTGGTCGAGGCCGTGCCGGAGCGCCTCGAGCTCAAGGCCGAGGTCTTCGCCGCCCTGAGCAAGGTCTGCGGCCCGGAGACGATCTTCGCCTCGAACACCTCGTCGCTCTCGATCACCGAGCTGTCGGTGCGCACCGAGCGCCCGAGCCAGGTCGTCGGCATGCACTTCTTCAACCCGGCGCCCGTGCAGGCGCTGGTCGAGGTGGTGCGCACGGTCGTCACCGACCCCGAGGTGCTCGCCGACGTCACGGACCTCGCGGTCCAGCTCGGCAAGAGCCCGGTGGTGTGCGGCGACCGCGCCGGCTTCATCGCCAACAACCTGCTCTTCACCTACCTCAACCAGGCCGTGGGGATGTTCGAGTCCCACTACGCCGGGCGCGAGGACCTCGACGCCGCGATGCGCTACGGCTGCGGCTACCCGATGGGCCCGCTCGCGCTGATGGATCTCATCGGCCTCGACACCGCCTACGAGATCCTCGACACGATGTACCGGCAGTCGCGCAACCAGCGCCATGCGCCCGCCCCGATCCTCAAGCAGATGATCACGGCCGGGCTGCTGGGCCGGAAGTCCGGGCGCGGCTTCTACACCTACGCCGCCCCCGGCTCGCCCGAGGTCGTCGCCGACTCCCTGACCCCGCCGCCGCCCGGCGAGGAGGGCGGCGACCAGCGCACGGTCGCCACCGTCGGCGTCGTCGGCACCGGCACGATGGCCACCGGCATCGCCGAGGTCTTCGCCAAGTCCGGCTACGAGGTCATCGTGCGCGCCCGCACCGAGGCCAAGGGCGAGGGCGTGGTCGCGGGCATCCGCAAGTCGCTGGAGAAGGCCGTCGTCAAGGGCAAGCTCTCCGAGGACGCCCGCGACGAGACGCTGGCGCGCGTCCGCCCGACGACGACGTTCGACGACCTCGCCGGCTGCGACCTCGTCGTCGAGGCCGTCGCCGAGGACCTCGAGGTCAAGCAGGCCGTGTTCGGCGCGCTCGACGACGTCGTCAAGAAGGGCGCCATCCTCGCGACCACGACCTCGTCGCTGCCGGTGGTCGAGTGCGCCGCGGCCACCCAGCGCCCCGACGACGTCATCGGGATGCACTTCTTCAACCCCGCATCGGTGATGAAGCTGGTCGAGATCGTCAGCCCGATCACCACGGCGCCCGACGTGACGTCGACCGTGCGCGCGGTCACCGCGAAGATCGGCAAGCACCCGGTGCTCTGCGGCGACCGCGCCGGCTTCATCGTCAACGCGCTGCTCTTCCCGTACCTCAACGACGCCACCGCGATGCTCGAGGCGAACTACGCGACCGCCGACGACATCGACTCGGCCATGAAGAACGGCTGCGGGCTGCCCATGGGGCCGTTCGCGCTGCTCGACGTCGTCGGCCTCGACGTGTCGCTGGCGATCGAGCGCTCGCTGTATATGGAGTTCCGCGTCCCCGGTTTCGCGCCCGCGCCGCTGCTGGAGCACCTGGTCACCGCCGGGCGTCTCGGCCGCAAGACCGGCCAGGGGTTCCGGGACTACCAGAAGAAGTAGTGGCCCGCCGCTCCCGTCGCCCCCCGCCCCCCGCCGCGGCACCCCCGCCGCTGCGGGGCGGCTGGGTGCGCGACGAGGACGGCTGGACGGTGCGCTCGATCAGCGGGACGGCGGCGACGAAGACCTACGTCTGCCCCGGCTGCCACCAGGACATCCCGCCGGGCACGCCGCACGTGGTCGCCTGGCCCGCCGACGAGCCCGAGGGGACGGTCGAGCGCCGGCACTGGCACACGGGCTGCTGGCGGCGGAAACGGCGCTCCTGATCGGCGCCCCATGTGAGCGATTTCCGGTGCTATAGCACCGGAAATCGCTCACATAGGGGTGAGCTGCGGCGGATGCCGGACACGCGCGCTGATGCGTCAGCGGGTCGGGGCCGCGCTGCGCTGCTCGGGCGCGGAGGCGCCGCCGAGGTCGGATCCGGAACCGTTGGCGTGCGGGCCCGGCGGGTCGGGCAGCACCGGGCGACCGTCGCCCTCGTGCCCCTCCTCGGGGAACGAGTCGACCGTCGGCAGCGCCCCGAGCGCGGTGCGCAGCGTGTTGAGCTGCTGGCCGACCCGGTCGCGCAGGCGCCGCATCTCGGCGACCTCGGCGTCGGCCTCGCGCAGACGGCGCCGGGCCTCCTCGGAGGCGTCCTGCACGTACTTGTCGGCCCGCTCGCGCGAGGTGCGCTCGTCGGCCTCGATCTGGCGCATCGCCTCGCGGCGACGGGCCGCCATGGCGACCGCGAAGTCGTTCTCGACCTGGTCGCGCGTGGCCTGGCCCTCGGTGTCGAGGCGCTCGCGCTCCTGCTCGGACTCCTGGCGCAGGCGGGCGGCCTCGGTGCGGGCGCCCTCCATGACCCCGCGGTGCTCGTCCTCCATCGCGTGCCGGCGGCGCTCGTTGTCGGCGAGCCCGTCGTCGTAGCGGTGACGGGCCTCCTCGGCCTCGGCCTCGGCGCGCTCGTGGATCTCGCGGGCCTGGCGGCGGGCCTCCTCGAGCGTGGCGCGCGCCTGCTCCTCGGCCTGCTCGACGGTCCGGCGTGCCCGCTCGTTCGCCTCGCCGGTGATCCGGCGGGCGTGCTCGTCGGCCTCGGCCGTGGTGCCGCGGGCGTGCTCGTCGGCGCCGTTCATCGTGCGGCGCGCGTACTCGTCGGCGTCCTCGCGGATACGGCGGGAGGCGTCGGCGGCCTCGTCACGCATCGCGCGGGTCTCGTCCTGGGCCAGGCGCAGCATGCGCTGGAGGCGCTCGGAGAGGCCCTCCATGGTGTCCGGCGGCGCCGAGAGACGGTCGACCTGCGCCCGCAGGTCCTCGACGTGCGCACGGTGGTGGTCGAGCGCCCGCGCGAGCTCGGTCGCCTGCGCCACGGCGGCGTCGCGGTCGGCGGTGAGGATCCGCAGGTCTGCCTCGACGCGGTCGAGGTGCTCCTCGACCTGTCCGCGGTCGTACCCGCGGCGCACGACGTCGAAGCCGGTCCCCAGCGGCAACAGTTCGTGCTCGTCGGACGGCATGCGGCTCACGGTACCGGCGGGACGCGGGGTGCTCCACGGACGGGTGAGGGTGTCGTCCCCACCCGTCCGCGCACCGTACCGGCGACGATCAGACGCCCCGGAACCGGTTGATGCCCTCGAGGTGCTGGGCGCGCTTCTCGGTGTTCGTGACGCCGAGGCCCTCCTCGGGGGCGAGGGCGAGGACGCCGACCTTGCCCTGGTGGCTGTTGTGGTGCACGTCGTTGGCGGCCTCGCCGGTCTCGTGCAGCGGGTAGACCCGCGAGACCGTCGGGTGGATCGCGCCCTGGGCCACCAGGCGGTTCGCCAGATAGGCCTCCTTGTAGTTCGCGAAGTGCGACCCGATGATCCGCTTGAGGTTCATCCACAGGTACCGGTTGTCGTACTGGTGCATGAAGCCCGAGGTCGACGCGCAGGTGACGATCGTGCCGCCGCGCTTGGCGACGTAGACGCTCGCGCCGAAGGTCTCGCGGCCGGGGTGCTCGAAGACGATGTCGGGGTCGTCGCCGCCGGTCAGCTCGCGGATCTTCTGGCCGAACCGCTTCCACTCGCGCGGGTCCTGGGTCTCGGGGTCGGACCAGAACTTGTAGCCCTCGGCAGAGCGGTCGATGATCAGCTCGGCGCCCATCTTGCGGGCGATCTCGGCCTTCTCCGGCGAGGAGACCACGCACACCGGCGTCGCGCCGCCGTTGAGCGCGAACTGGGTGGCGTAGGAGCCCAGGCCGCCCGAGGCGCCCCAGATGAGCACGACGTCGCCCTGGGTCATGTTGGCGCCGTTCGCGCTGACCAGCTGGCGGTAGGCGGTGGAGTTGACCAGCCCGGGGGAGGCGGCCTCCTCCCAGGTCAGGTGGTCCGGCTTGGGCATGAGCTGGTTGGTCTTGACCAGCGCCAGCTCGGCCAGGCCGCCGAAGTTGGTCTCAAAGCCCCAGATGCGCTGCTCGGGGTCCATCATCGTGTCGTCGTGGCCGTCGGGGGCCTCGAGCTCGACCGAGAGGCAGTGCGCCACGACCTTGTCGCCGGGCTTCCAGGTGTGCACGCCCTCGCCGGTCTTGAGCACGACGCCGGCGAGGTCCGAGCCGACCACGTGGTAGGGCAGGTCGTGGCGCTTGGCCAGGGGCGAGATCTTGCCGTAGCGCTTGAGGAAGCTGAACGTCGACACCGGCTCGAAGATCGAGGTCCACACGGTGTTGTAGTTGATGGCGCTGGCCATGACGGCCACGAGCGCCTCACCGGGGGCCACCTCGGGGGTGGGGACGTCGTCGAGGTGCAGCGACTTGCGGGGGTCCTTCTCCCGCGAGGCCATCCCCTCGAACATGTCGGCCTCGTCGGCGTGCACGGTGATGCCCCGGTACGACTCGGGGACCGAGAGCCCGGCCAGGGCGGCGGTGTCGTCGGCGAGGATGGCGTCGCGGATGTCCTGCACTGGTGTTGCCTCCGGGTGTGGTGCGGTGGCGCGAGGCTACCGACCGGTAACAGTCCTGGGGACCGGGGTGTGAGCGGGTCGGTGTCCTCTAGTGCTTCTCGGCCGGTTCGACGAGCTCCACCAGCACGCCACCGGCGTCCTTGGGGTGCACGAAGTTGACCCGCGAGCCGGCGGTGCCGCGCCGCGGGGCGTCGTAGAGCAGGCGCAGGCCCTTGGCGCGCAGCGTCTCGGCGCTCTGCTCGACGTCGGTGACCCGGTAGGCGACCTGCTGGAGCCCGGGTCCGTTGCGGTCGATGAACTTGGCGATCGTCGACGACTCGTCCACCGGGGCGAGCAGCTGCACGGCCGGCCCGGCGTCGTCCCCGGGCGCGTGCAGCATCGCCTCGCGCACGCCCTGCTCCTCGTTGGTCTCCTGGTGGGTCGCCACCAGGCCGAGGTTCTCGGCGTACCAGGCGATCGCGGCGTCGAGGTCGGGGACGGCGATCCCCACGTGGTCGATCGTGGTGATCCCGCTCGCGGCCAGGTCGCCCGGTGTCCCGTCGGAAGCCATGGCGGGCAGGGTAACCATCTGAATCGAAGTGCCCGCTCCGTGACGCAGCGCACGCTCGATTTATCAAGCATGCGTGGCGATCGGTACCGTGCCGCGCCGTGGACCTGGATCAACTGGTCGCCGGGGCGCGCGACGGGACCCCTCGCGCGGTGGCACGGCTGATCTCCCTCGTGGAGGACGGGAGCCCGCAGCTGCGCGAGCTGGCCGCCGCCCTGGCTCCCCACGCCGGGCGCGCGCGGGTCGTGGGCCTCACCGGCTCACCCGGGGTCGGGAAGTCGACGACGACGTCGGCGCTGGTCACGGCCCTGCGTGCCGACGACCGGCGCGTCGGTGTCCTCGCCGTGGATCCCAGCTCGCCGTTCTCCGGCGGCGCGTTGCTGGGCGACCGGGTGCGGATGGGCGAGCACGCGACCGACCCGGGCGTCTTCATCCGATCGATGGCCACGCGCGGTCATCTCGGCGGGCTCGCCGCGGCGACGCCGCAGGCGCTGCGGGTCCTGGACGCCGCGGGCTGCGACGTGATCCTGGTCGAGACGGTGGGGGTGGGCCAGTCGGAGGTCGAGGTCGTCGCCCTGGCCGACACGACGGTCGTGCTCCTGGCGCCCGGGATGGGTGACGGTGTCCAGGCGGCCAAGGCCGGCATCCTCGAGGTCGGGGACGTGTTCGTCGTCAACAAGGCCGATCGCGACGGCGCCGACGCGACGGTGCGGGAGCTGCAGCACATGGTGTCGCTGAACCGGCGGGAGGTCTCGGGCCCGTCGTGGCGCCCGCCGGTCGTGCGGACGGTGGCCGCGTCGGGCCAGGGGATCGACGACCTCGTCGGCGCCCTCGACGACCACCGCGCCTGGATGGCCGACCACGACCGCCTCACCGAGGGGCCGCGACGCCGGGCGCGCGCCGAGATCGAGGCGATCGCGCTGGCCGACCTGCGGGCGCGCATCCGCGAGCTGGCCGGGGCCGCGGCGCTCGGGGAGCTGGCCGAGCGCGTCGTCGCCGGCGAGCTGGACCCCTACGCGGCCGCCGACGAGGTCGTGAGCTCGGTGCGGAGCTGACCGGTGCCCCGGGGTGCTGGGTTGCCGGGGTGCCGGGGTGCCGGGGCGCCGGAGCGAGGGACTCCCTCGCTGCGTCCCAGGCACTCGAGGTGACTCTCGCTCCCGACCCGCGCCGGCGACCGCTTCTCAGCGCAGCACGCCGGCGGCCGGCAGGGCCACGGCGAGCCAGGGGATGACCACCGCGATCGTCGGCACGACGACCACCGCGGCCGCGGCGAGGTAGGTGCCGGTCGCGAGCACGGGGCCGCCGCAGGCCCGGGCCCGCACGCGCTCGAGGCGTGCGGAGATCTCGCGGTCCCCGGTGACGCCGAACGCCTCGAGCGCCCCGGCCATCGCGCGGTCCGAGCAGCGGGCGCGGCCGGCGTCGTCGGCGAGCATCTCCAGCAGCAGCCCGACGGCGTCGCGGGCCTGGCGGCTGCGCGCGAGCACGGGGAACGCCTGGTGCAGGGCGACGAAGCCCTCGCGGACGAGGTCGTGGCGCGCGTCGAGGTGGGCCTGCTCGTGGGCGAGGACGGCGCGCAGCTCGTCGGGGTCGAGGGTGTCGAGGGCCGCCTCGGTCACGACGACACGCGGTGCCCGGCCGGGGACGCAGTAGGCGAAGGGGACGGCGCCGTCGAGGACCCGCAGCACGGACGTCGCGCCCGCGCCGCCGCCGATCAGGGCGCTGCGCTCGGCGCGGTCGAGCAGGTCGACCATGTCCCGGTGGTGGGCCCGGCGGCGCCGGGTGCGCACCGCTAGCAGCACCAGCACGCCGACCAGTCGCAGGACGATGAGCCCGGCCAGGACGGCGGCGATCACCACGGCGACGACCGTCGGCGTGCCCTGCCGCCGTTCGGGGGCCAGGGCCCGCAGCAGTTCCTCGGGCGCGGCCAGCGCACTGCCGACCGCGGCCAGCACGGCGGCCAGCGCGATCGCCTGCCAGAGCACGATGGCGGCGCGCGGGACGCGCTGGGGCCAGCGGGCGCGGGCCAGCACCGAGGGGACCGGGCCGGCCAGCACGAGGGCCAGCGCGGCGAGCCACACCGACGCCATGGGGTCAGTCTGGCGCGGGCGGACACGAAGCGCAGCGGAGCTGGACCATCAGGACGGGCCCGAGATCACGAGTCGGGGCCCCGCTCCTCGCCGTCGGTGCGCGGCTGGGGGACCTCGGGGAGGACGGGCGCGGGCGTGGTCTGCAGTGCCGCGCGCAGGGCGGCCGCGCCCTCGGGGCCGACCCGGTCGACGAACGCCACGAGCGCGGCCGTCCGGTCCTCGCCGACGTCGCCGAGCGCGTCGAGCATGAGCGACGCCGCGAGCTGCTCGCGGGTGGCCGCCGCGGTGTAGCGGTAGGCCTTGCCGTCGCGCTCCTGGCGGACCATGCCCTTCTTGGCCAGACGGCCGAGGACGGTCATCACCGTGGTGTACGCGAGCTCGCGGTCGAGCCGGTCGTGCACCTCGCGGACGGTCAGGGGCGCCGGAGCGGCCCACAGCTGCGCCATCACCGCGCGCTCGAGCTCTCCCAGGGCCACGTCACTCATCCTAGCCGTGGATCCCCTTGCCAACGCAAACCGTCGTACTACGCTGAGTCGTAGATACGACGATGCGTCGTAGGCGAGGAGGTCGTCGTGACCGCGCTGGAGCTGTCCCGACTGCAGTTCGCGGTCGTGACGATCTACCACTACCTGTTCGTCCCCCTCTCGATCTCGCTCGCGTCCCTGACGGCGCTGCTGCAGACGGCCGCGTACCGGACCGGGGACCCGCGCTGGCAGCGGTCGACGCTGGTCGCGGGCAAGCTGCTCATGATCACTTTCGCGGTCGGCATCGTCACCGGGCTGGTCCAGGAGTTCCAGTTCGGCCTGTCCTGGTCGTCGTTCGCGCGCTTCTACGGCGACGTGTTCGGTCCGACGCTCGCGATCGAGGGCATGCTCGCCTTCTTCCTCGAGGCGACCTTCCTGGGCCTGTGGTGGTTCGGCGCCGACCGGCTGCACCCCGCGCTGCACCTCGCGACGATCTGGATCGTGGCGATCGGCACGCTGATCTCCGCCTACGTGATCCTCGCGGCCAACGCGTTCATGCAGAACCCCGTGGCCTACACGCTCGACCCGGACACCGGCCGCGCCCGCCTCGGCAGCTTCACCGACCTGCTGACCAACGAGGTCGTGCTCGCCGCCTTCCCGCACACGATCGCGGGCGCGTTCGCCGGCGGCGGCGCGCTCCTGCTGGCGATCGGGGCGTACCGCGTGCGCCGGGGCGACCCGGACGGGCAGTGGCGGTCGTTCACACGGGTCGGGGCGTGGACGACGCTCGTCGCCGGCGCGCTCGTGGCGCTGACCGGCGACCTGCTCGGCAAGGTCATGACCGCCGTGCAGCCGATGAAGATGGCCGCAGCGGAGGCGCTCTACGCGACGCAGGCGGGCGCGCCGTTCTCGCTGTTCGCCGTCGGGGCGCCGGGGGAGAAGGAGCCGTTCTTCTCCCTCGACGTCCCGTGGCTGCTGTCGTTCCTGGCCACGGGCGACCCGACGGCCACCGTGCAGGGCATCGACGACCTGCAGGCGCAGTACACCGCGCAGTTCGGCCCGGGCGACTACGTGCCGGTCGTCCCGATGGCGTACTGGAGCTTCCGCTTCATGATCGGGTTCGGGGTGCTCGCGACCGTCGTGGCCGCCTGGGTGCTGTGGCGGACCCGCCGTGGGCGGGAGCTCGGCGCGGGCCACCCCGTCGACCGGTGGCTGCTGCGCCTGCTCTGGACCGTGCCGGTGCTGCCCGCCCTCGCGGCGACGGCGGGCTGGCTGTTCACCGAGACCGCGCGCCAGCCCTGGCTGGTCTTCGGGCTCTTCCGCACCGAAGACGGCGTCTCGCCCGGCCTGACCCCCGTCGAGCTCGCGGCGTCGCTGGCCGGCTTTGCGCTGGTCTACGGGGTGCTGGCGGTGGTGTGGGTGCGGCTGGTGCTGCGCGTCGCCCGCACGGCGGGCGACGACCCGGCGCCCGTTCCCGCCGACGACAGCGAGCCCGACCGCCCCCTCGTTCCCTCGTACTGACGGAGACCGGTCATGGACCTCCCGACCCTGTGGTTCGCCCTCGCGGTCACGTGCTGGGTGCTGTTCTTCGTGCTGGAGGGGTTCGACTTCGGCGTCGGCGTGCTCGCCCCCGCGCTCGGCCGCGACGACCACGAGCGCGGCGCCGGCGTCACGACCATCGGCGCCGTGTGGGACGGCAACGAGGTGTGGCTCGTCGCCGCCGTCGGGGTGACGTTCGCGGCGTTCCCCGACTGGTACGCGGCGCTGATGAGCGGGCTCTACCTGCCGTTCGTGCTGCTCCTGCTGCTGCTCGCGGCGCGCGGGGTCGCGCTCGAGTTCCGGGGCAAGGGCGGGACCGAGCGCTGGCGGCGGTGGTGCGACGGGGTGCTGGCGGCGTCGTCGCTGCTGGTCGCGGCGCTGTGGGGCGCGGTGCTCGGCGTGCTCGCGACGGGGCTCGCGCTGGGGGCCGACGGGGAGGTCGCCGGGGCGGGCCTGGACCGGTCCCTGGCGCCGCTGGTGTCGGCGCCCGCGCTGCTCGGGGCCGGGCTCGGCGTCGGGGTGGCGCTGCTGCAGGGTGCGACATTCCTCGGGCTGCGCACGACCGGGCCGCTGCGGGTGCGCGCACGGACGGCGGCGCTGGTGGTGCTCGGGCCGGTCGCGGTGCTCGTCGCAGTGGTGGCGCCGCTCGGGCTGGGGGCGGTGGGCGTGGTCCTGCTGTGCGTGCTGCTCCGCCGCGAGGTGCTGGCCTTTGCGGCGGCGTCCCTGGCGGTCGCGCTCGGGGTGGTCGGGGTGCTCGCCGCGCACCTGCCCGTCGTGCTGCCGAGCACCCTCGACCCGGCGTTCTCGCTGACCGTCGCCGGTGCCGCGGCGAGCCCCGGCGCGCTGGAGCTCATCACGATCGCGGCGGTGGTCGTCCTGCCCGGGGTCGTCGCCTACCAGGCGTTCTCGTACTGGGTGTTCCGGCGGCGCGTGGCCAGCGAGCGGGTGGCGTCCTCGTGACGGGGCCCGTCGACCGTCGGCTGCTGGGACTGGCTCCTCGGGCGGGGGTGGCCGGGCTGGTGCTCGTCGGTGTCCTCCAGGCCGCGTCGACGGTCGCGGCGGCCCTCGCGGCCGCGAGCGTCGTGACGTCGCTCGTGGTGGGCCCGGGGGTCGTGCCACGTGCCGCCGTCCTCGTGCTGGTCCTGGTGGTGGCCGCCCGGGCGGTGCTGGCGTGGCTCGAGCCCGTGCTGGCGGCCCGGACGGGGGAGCGGGTCGTCGAGCAGGAGCGCGAGCGCCTGCTCGAGCGGCTCGGCCACGACGACGCGCCCGCGATCGTGCCCCTGGCCTCGCACGGGGTGGACGCCCTGCGCGGGTGGTTCACCGCAACGCTGCCGGCGCTCGTGGTGGCGGTGGTGCTGCCGCCGGCGGTGATCGCGGTGCTCGCGCTCGCCGACCCGACGTCGGCGCTGGTCGTGGCCGTGACGCTGCCGCTGGTGCCGGTGTTCGCGGTGCTGCTCGGCTGGGCCGCACGGGCCGCGGCGCGCCGCGAGTGGGCGGCCGGGGAGCGGCTGGCGGGGCACTTCCTCGACACGGTCACCGGTCTCGCGACGTTGCGGCTGTTCGGCCGGGAGCGGCGCGCGGTCGAGTCCGTCACGGACCTCGGCGAGCGGCACCGCGCGGCGTCGACGCGCGTGCTGCGCGTGGCGTTCCTGTCGTCGGCGGCCCTGGAGCTGCTCGGGACGCTGTCGGTGGGGCTGGTCGCGGTGGGGGCCGGGGTGCGGCTCGTCGAGGGTGCGATGACGCTCTACCCGGCGCTCGTGGCGATCTTGCTCGCCGGCGAGGCCCACCGCCCGCTGCGCGAGGCCGGCGCCCGCTTCCACGACACGGCCCGGGCCACGGCGGTGCTGGACGAGCGGGACGCGCTGTCCTCGTCCGCCCCGGCGCCGTCGCTCGCGCGGACGGTTTCCGCCGGGGACGCGCGGGTGCGTGTCGGCGGGCTGTCGGTGACCCACCCCGGGCGTCTCGACGCGACCCCGTCGCTGCCGGTGCTCGAGGCCCGCGGGGGCGAGCTGGTCGTCGTCGCCGGGCCGTCGGGGGTGGGCAAGACGACGCTGCTGCGGGCCCTGGCCGGGACGCTGGACGACGCCGCGCGGTCCTCGGGGTCGGTGTCGGTCCAGGGGCGCCTCCTCGTGCTCGGCCAGCACCCGCAGCTCCCGCACGCGGCGACCGTCGGGGAGGCGCTGGGTGCCGGGTCGCCGGACGTGCTGCGGCGGCTGGGCCTCCCGCTCGACCCGGCGCAGCCGCTGGCGGAGGGCGGGCGCTCGCTGTCGTCGGGGCAGCGCCGCCGCCTCGCCCTCGCGCGCGTGCTGGGTGAGGCGTCGGACGACCCCGCCGGCACGGTCGTGCTGCTCGACGAGCCCACGGCGCACCTCGACGCCGACACCGAGCGCGCGGTGGTCGAGGAGCTCCGTTCCCTGGCGGGCCGCGGCGCGCTCGTCCTCGCCGTCGCCCACCGCCCCGCCCTGCGCAAGGCCGCCGACCGGGTCGTGGAGCTGGGCGCGCCCGGGGTTGATGGAGCGAACGCGCTGTTCGCAGCTTCTATGCGTCGGAACGCCGCGTTCGCTCCGGCGCCGTCGGAGCCCGAGCCGGCGACTGCCGGCGCGAACGGGGACTTTGCGCGCCTAGAAGCAGCGAGCAGCGCGTTCGCTGCGACACCCGCGAGACGCGGGCTCCCGACGGCCGTGGCGCTCGGGACCGGCGCGGCGGTGGCGGGCGTGGCGCTCACGGCGGCGGCGGCGTGGCTCATCGCCCGCGCCGCGGCCCAGCCGCCGATCCTCACGCTGTCGATCGCCGTGGTCGCGGTGCGCGGCTTCGCAATCGCGCGGCCGGTGCTGCGCTACCTGGAGCGGGTCACGGCGCACGCCGACGTGCTGGCGCGCATGGTCCGGTGGCGCCGGCGCGTGGTGGCCGCGCTGGCCGAGCGCGTGCCGGGGGCGGTGGCCGGGCGCCGGGGCCACCTCCTCGCGCGGGTCACCGACGACGTCGACCTGCGCCTCGACGGCCTCGTCCGCGGGGTGCTGCCGCTGGCCGTCGCGGGGCTGGCGCTCCCGGTGCTGCTGGGTGTCGCGGCGCTCGCGAGCCCCGTCGTCGCCGCGGCCCTGCTGCCCGGGCTCGCCGTCGCCACAGTGGGCGCGCCGCTCGCCGCCGCGCTCGCCGCCCGCCGCGCCGCGCCCGCCGCGGAGGCGGCGACCGACGACCTGCGCGCGGCCGTCGTCGAGACCCACGCCGCCCGCGACGAGCTCGCCGCCCGGGGCGCCGACGCCCTGCGCGCCCGGCCCCGGGCGACGGCCGCGGCGCTGGCCCGGGCGCGGCGCCGCGAGGCCGCGGGCGGAGCCGTGGCGGGCGCCCTCGCGCAGCTGGGGCTCGGCGCCGCCTCGGTGGCCGCGGCGCTCGCTGCGCCGGCGAGCGTCTCGCCGGAGCTCGCCGCCGTCGCCGTCCTCGCCCCGCTGGCCCTCGGCGAGACCGTCGTCGCGCTCCCCGCGGCCGCCGCCGCGGTGGTGCGGGGGAGGCGGGCCCGCGCCCGTCTCGCCGCGCTCGCCGTCCCGGTGCCGCCCGCGCGCGAGCCCGGGCACCCGGCCACACCCGCGGGGCGCGACCTGCACCTCCACGACGTCACCGCCGGGTGGGGCGCCGAGCCGGCACTGCGGGGTCTCGACCTCGACCTGCCCGCCGGGCACCGCGTCGGGATCACCGGGGCGTCGGGAGCCGGCAAGTCCACGCTGGCCGCGGTGCTGCTGCGGCTGCTCGACCCCCGCCGCGGCACGGTGACCCTCGGCGGCGTCGACGCGGCGGCCGTCCGCGGCGAGGACTGGCGCCGTCTCGTGGCCCTGGTCGGCGAGCACGACCACGTCTTCGCCACGACCCTCCGCGAGAACCTGCACTTCGCCGCCCCGGACGCCAGCGACGCCGACCTCGTCGCGGTCCTGCACCGGGTCCGCCTCGGCGACTGGTTCGCCGGCCTGCCCGACGGGCTCGACACCTGGCTGGCCGCCGGCACCGTGTCCGGGGGCGAGCGCCGCCGGCTCGCCACCGCGCGGGCGCTGCTCGTCGACCCCGCGGTGCTCGTGCTCGACGAGCCCACCGAGGGCCTCGACCCCGCCACGGCCGCCGTACTCGTCGCGGACCTGCTCGACGCCTCCGCCGGACGCACCGTGGTGCTGCTCGCCCACCGGGGCGAGGGGCTCGACCTCGTCGACGAGGTCCGGCACCTGGCCGGCGGGACGCTGGACGCTCAGGCGAAGTCGCCGGCGGCGTGACGGACGCGGGCGAGCAGCCGGGTGAGCATCTGCGTCTCGTCGTCGTCGAGACCCACGAGCCCGAAGTCGATCGCCGTCACCGACGCGGTGGCCGCTGCGCACAGATCCCGTCCGGCGCCGGTGATCTCCACGAGCGTCGTGCGGCCGTCGGTGGGGTGCGGGCGGCGCACCACGAGGTCGGAGGCCTGGAGACGGTCGACGATGTTGGTGATCGACGTCGGGTGCAGCTGCAGGCGCTCGCCCATGATCCGCATCGGCAGCGACCCGGTGCGCGCGAACTGCAGCAGCACGAGCGCCTCATAGCGCGCGAACGTCAGCCCGTGCGGGCGCAGGGCGCCGTCGACGGCCTGCTGGAGGATCTGCTGGACGCGCATGACGCTGGTGACGGCGGCCATCGCCCGCGGCTCGCCGATGCGCTCGGTCCAGATCGACGCGGCGCGCGCGATCGGGTCGAACGGCAGCGGCGTGGAGGCGGTCATGACGACGCGGAACCTTACCGTGGGCGCGTGGCACGCTGGGCCTCGTGATCGTGGCGTTCAGCGTGTCCCCGTCGGGTGTGGGCGTCGACGGCTCCCCGGCCGAGGACGGGTCCGTGTCCGAGGCCGTGGCGGCGGCCGTGCGCGTGGTGCGCGAGTCCGGCCTGCCGCACGAGACCTCGTCGATGTTCACCTCGCTCGAGGGGGAGTGGGACGAGGTCATGGACGTCGTCCGGCGGGCCACCGAGGCCGCCGGACGCTACGGGTCGCGGGTGTCGCTCGTCCTCAAGGCCGACATCCGCCCGGGCCACACCGGCCAGATGCAGGCGAAGGTGGCGCGCGTCGAGGAGCGCCTGCGCCCGTAGGTGACGTGCGGCGCCCGAGTGGCAGACTTGGCGTCGTGGCACGTCCCGATTCCCGCCAGGCGGCGCAGGCCGCGGCACTCTCCTCCGCGATGGCCGGGGCCGTCGACCTGTCCGGGCTGAAGGCCCGCGCCGAGGCCCGACCCTCGTCGCCGGGAGCCGCCGGTGACGGCGGCGCCCAGCGTCCCGCGGGCCCGCCCGCCGACGGCGCGGCGCCCCCGACCGTCATCGACGTCACCGAGGCGACGTTCCAGTCCGAGGTCATCGACCGCTCGATGACCGTGCCGGTGGTCGTCGACCTCTGGGCCGAGTGGTGCCAGCCGTGCAAGCAGCTCTCCCCGGTGCTCGAGAAGCTCGCCGCCGAGGGCCGCGGCGCGTGGGTCCTCGCGAAGATCGACGTCGACGCGAACCCGCGCATCTCGCAGGCCTTCCAGGTGCAGTCGATCCCGATGGTGGTCGTCGTCGCCGGCGGCCAGCCCGTGACGTCGTTCCAGGGTGCGCAGCCCGAGCCCCAGCTGCGGGAGTGGATCACCCAGCTGCTCGACGCCCTGCGCGAGCAGATGCCCGGGATCGCCGAGGCCGAGGCCCGCGCCGACGGTGACGCGGCCGCCGAGCCCGTCGAGGAGCCCGAGGACCCGCGCATCGTCGCCGCCGAGGAGGCCCTCGAGCAGGGCGACTACGCCACGGCCGCCGGTGCCTACGAGGCGATCCTCGCGAGCGAGCCGAACCACGCCGAGGCCCAGGCGGCCCTGGCGCAGGTGAAGTTCCTCGAGCGCGCCGAGTCGGCCGACCCGTCGGCGATCGCGCGCGCCGACGCCGCACCCGACGACGTCGACGCGCAGATCGCCGCCGCCGACGCCCAGGTCGCGGCCCAGGACGTCACCGGGGCGTTCGACCGTCTCGTGGCGACGGTGGCGCGCACCGCCGGCGACGAGCGCGACCGCGCCCGGACCCACCTCGTCGAGCTGTTCGAGCTCTTCGGCACCGAGGACGAGCGCGTCACCACGGCCCGCCGCGCCCTGGCCCGCGCGCTGTACTAGTGCCCGACGGAGTGGCTCCGCGGACACTCATCGTACGCGGAGCCACTCCGCTGACACGCCTCAGACGCCGCGCAGACAGGCGTCGGGGCCCCCGGTGACGCCGGCGCGGAAGACGCGGATGCGCTCGTAGCCCGTGCCCGCGGCGGCGACGCCGTCGGTGCCGCGCGAGGGGGTGTCCTCGCGCAGCAGCAGCGTCACGCCCTCGTCGAGGTCGCCGGGGGACAGGGCGAAGGAGCTGCCGCCCGTGCCCACCGCCGCGCTGTAGGCCCCGGCGAGGCAGAGCGCGGCGCGCCCGCCCTCGGCGCCCGTGGTCGGGCGGTTCAGCGCGGCGAGGGCGGCCGTGCCGTACCGGGACGCGAGCAGGGTGCCCGTGGCGTAGTCGCCGATCTGGGCGTGGTCGGTTGGCAGCCGGCCGGCGGCGTCGATGTGCACCGCCGACGGGCCGCCCCCGTCCGGTGCGCACCACGCGACGGGTCCCTGGACCGCGCCGTCGGTGCCCGGGCACGTCGCCTGGTCGCGCTCGGTGCCCGGTGGGGTCCACTGCCCGCCGCGGCGGCGGACCTCCTCGCCGAACCAGCGGTCGAGGTCGGGGACCATGGCGTCGATCAGCGGCTGGAGCCCGAGGTTGCCGCCGGCGCTCTCGTCGGCCTGGGAGCGGAACGACTGCTGGGTGAACTCGCGCTCGCGCCCCATCGCCGCGCACACCGCGGGCTCGCCGTCGAAGCCGTCCTGGAACGAGGAGACGCGGTCGAACGCGTTGCCGTGGGCGTCGGCGTTGCGCGGCGAGGTGCCCACCGGGTCGCGGAACCCGATCAGAGCGCCCATCGCCCCGTCGATGCCGGCCGCGCCGGTGCGCAGGTCGGGCAGGGCGCCGTCGCGCACCTTGCGCAGGAACACGCCGGCGTAGCAGTCGGCCTGGGCCTCGAGCAGGATCGTCGGCGCGTTCTGGAGCGCGCCGGTGCGGTCGAGGCGGCCCTGCACGGCGTGGCCGAACTCGTGCGAGAGCACGACGACCACGGCGGCGTCGCCGAAGTCGCGCCGCAGCTGGGGCAGGAGCTCGCCGCGGTCCCAGGCGATGATGTCCGCGCTGGGGCAGTAGAACGCGGTGCCCTGCACCTCCTGCGGGTTGCGCAGGCAGGGCACGCCCGTCGCGGCGGAGGGACGCCCCGCGCCCGGGTCGACCGAGTAGTAGCCCGCGAGGGGGCGGAACGGCGTGCCGCCGGGCAGGGCCGGGAGCGCCTGACCCCAGAAGCCCTCGAGGTCGCGCAGGGTCGCCGCCGCGAGGCGGTCCTCCTCGCCGCCGTCGGTGCCCCGGATGAAGGACGGGTCGATGCCCGCCGTGACCTCCGGGCCCGCGACCGCCCGCCCGTCCACCGGGAACGCGCACGCCGAGCTGACCAGCACGGCCAGCACCGCACACGCCACCACCAGCGCCCGCACCGATCCCCGCACGCGCGCCATCATGCCGGGCGCGCGCCCGGGGGAGGTGCGGTTCCGCACAACCCGACCGTCGACCTCGCCGCCCTCGCCCCCCGGATCGATCACGCCGGTGCGAGCCAGAGGACACCGTTCGCCGGCAGGGTGACCTCGGCCGAGGCCGGGCGTCCGTGCCAGCTCGTCGACGAGGCGATGACCGCCCCGTAGTTGCCGACCCCGCGCCCGCCGTAGACGTCGGCGTCGGTGTTGAGCACCTCGCGCCAGCGCCCGGTCGACGGGAGCCCCACCCGGTAGTTCGGGTGGTCCGCGCCGGAGAAGTTGACGATGCAGGCCACCGGGTTGCCCGCGCGGTCCTGGCGCACGAACGACAGCACGTTGCCCGTCGCGTCGTTGGCGTCGATCCACGAGAAGCCAGCCGGGTCGGTGTCGAGCTCCCACAGCGGGGGGAGCGACCGGTACGCGGCGTTGAGGTCGCCGACGAGGCGCCGCAGCCCGCCGTGCTGAGGGTCGTCGAGCAGCTCCCAGTCGAGCGAGCGCTCCTCGGACCACTCGCGGACCTGGCCGAACTCGCCGCCCATGAACACCAGCTGCTTGCCGGGATGCGCCCACATGAAGCCGAACAGGGCGCGCACCCCGGCGGCCTTGCGCTCGTCGTCACCGGGCTGGCGCGTCCAGAGCGAGCCCTTGCCGTGCACCACCTCGTCGTGGGAGAGCGGCAGCACGTAGTTCTCGCTGTACGCGTAGGTCATCGAGAACGTCATCTGGTTGTGGTGGAAGCTGCGGTGCACGGGGTCGCGCCCGATGTAGTCGAGCGTGTCGTGCATCCAGCCCATGTTCCACTTGAACCCGAAGCCCAGGCCGCCGAGGTGGGTCGGCCGGGTGACGCCGGGCCACGCCGTCGACTCCTCGGCGATCGTGACGACGCTCGGGTGGTTCTTGTAGACGGTGGCGTTGACCTCCTGGAGGAACGACACCGCCTCGAGGTTCTCGCGGCCGCCGTAGCGGTTGGGCGTCCAGCCGCCGTCGGGGCGCGAGTAGTCGAGGTAGAGCATGGAGGCGACGGCGTCGACGCGCAGGCCGTCGATGTGGAACTCGTCGAGCCAGTACAGCGCGTTGGCGACGAGGAAGTTGCGGACCTGCGAGCGCCCGAAGTCGAACACGAGCGTGCCCCAGTCGAGCTGCTCGCCGCGGCGCGGGTCGCCGTGCTCGTAGCAGGGCGTGCCGTCGAAGCGGGCCAGCGCCCACTCGTCCTTGGGGAAGTGCGCCGGCACCCAGTCGACGATGACGCCGATGCCCGCGCGGTGCAGGCGGTCGACGAAGTAGCGGAAGTCGTCGGGGGAGCCGAAGCGCGAGGTCGGCGCATAGTACGAGCTGACCTGGTAGCCCCACGACCCGCCGAAGGGGTGCTCGGCGACCGGCAGCAGCTCGACGTGGGTGAACCCGGTGTCGGTGAGGTACTCGGCGAGCTGGTCGGCGAGCTCGCGGTACCCCAGCCCCTGGCGCCACGAGCCCAGATGGATCTCGTAGACGCTCATCGGCTCGCTGTGCGGCGCCGACGCGGCCCGCTGCGTCATCCAGTCCTGGTCGGTCCACTCGTGGGTCGACGTCGTCACCACCGAGGCCGGCGTGGGCGGCAGGTCCGCGGCGAAGGCCATCGGGTCGGCCTTGTCCAGCCAGTGCCCGTCCGGGGACAGGATGCGGAACCCGTAGCGGGCGCCGTCGCCGATCCCCGGGACGAACAGCTCCCAGACCCCGGACCCCAGCGCGCGCATCGGCGTCGTGGTGCCGTCCCAGCCGTCGAAGTCGCCGCACACCCGCACGCCGCGCGCGTGGGGCGCCCAGACGGTGAACGAGGTGCCCTCGACGGGGCCGGACGGGGTGGGCCAGCGGCGGAAGTGGGCGCCGAGGGCGTCCCAGAGCCGCTCGTGGCGGCCCTCGCCGATCAGGTGCAGGTCGACGGGGCCGAGCACCGGGGAGAAGCGGTACGGGTCGTCGGCGATGGTCTCGACGGTCTCGCCGGTGGCCTCGTCGGTGCGCCGCGTCGCGAGCCGGTAGCGCGGCAACGGTCCCGGGACGCCGGCGGCGAAGACGCCCGCCGCGTGGACCTCGGCGAGCGGGTAGCGCCCGGCCGTCGGCCCCTCGTCGATGACGACGTCGACGGCGTCCGCGCCCGGGCGCAGCGCGCGCACGATCACCGTGCCCGGCGACTCGGGGTCGCGGTGCGGCCCCAGCACCCCGTGGGGGTCGCGGTGTGAGCCCTCCATCAGCAGGTGGACGTCGAGGTCCGAGGGGGTCGGCGACGCGGGCCCGCGGACTCGGCTACCGGGGACGGACATTGCTCACCACTCCTGCTTCGAGACGGACCGTTCTGCGACAGGTACCCGCGATCGCCGCGGTGATCGCGGGTGGACGCTCAGCGCTCGCCGCGCCCCGCCGGCGCGAGCAGGCGGCGCATCGAGCGCAGCGGGATCGACACCCACCCCGGCCGGTTGCGGGTCTCGTAGAGCACCTCGTACACGGCCTTGTCGAGCTCGTAGGCCCGCAGCAGCTCGGGGGACTCCCGGGGGTCGGTCCCGGCGACCTCCGCGTAGCCGTCGCAGAACGCCGACCGGTTCCGGTCGGCCCACTCCTGCGCACGCCGCTCGAGCTGCGGGTCGGGGTCGTCCGCGGACTGCTCCCACTCGCCGAGCTGGTGGAACGCCGCGTAGTCGAACGAGCGCAGCATCGCGGCGACGTCGCGCAGCGGGGAGTCGGGACGGATCCGGTCGGCCAGGGACTTCGACGGCTCGCCCTCGAAGTCGATGACGAGCCAGCCCGTCGGCGTGCGCAGCTCCTGGCCCAGGTGCAGGTCGCCGTGGATGCGCTGCACCGTCGACGGCCCGGCCGCCGTGACGCCGCGCAGGACGGCGGCGATCGCCTCGCGCTGCTCGGCGACGCCCTCGACGGCGGTGGCGGCGCGCTCGAGGCGCTCGAGCATCCACGCCTCGATCTCCTCGGCGCCGCGGGCGTCGAGCGGCTGGGTGCCCAGCGCCGCCGCCAGCTCGAGGTGCACGGCGGCGACGGTCTTGCCGATGCGGTGGGCCTCGCCGGCGAAGTCGCCGCCGACCTCGTCGGCACGCAGGTCGGCCTCGGCGAGCAGGTCGCGGACGCTCGCCAGCGCCATCGACCAGCCGTCGGCGGAGTTCGACGCGTACGTCTGCAGCATCGCGACGGTCATGGGCTCGGCCGCACCGGACTCGCCCGGCAGCTCGCCCTCGATCGCCCCGAGCAGCGGGGCGACCTCGTGGCTGCCCTGCCGGCCCAGGGCGCGGTGCAGCTCCAGGTCCGGGTTCAGTCCGGCCGTCGCACGCCGGAACAGCTTCATGATCGCGCGCTCGCCGTAGATCACCGAGCTGTTGGACTGCTCGCCGATCAGGGGTCGACCCGGCCCGACGATCGGCGCCTCGGTGTCGGGCTCGGCGATGAACCGCAGGGGGCCTCGCGTGGCGTTCTCGGTGATCAGCGACAGGAACAGGCGGCTGATCCGCCCGTCGGCCAGGCCGTCGTAGACGACGTCCTCCCCGCCCTGCTCGTTGCGCCGTCGCCCGATGACCGCGTACTCCACGTCGGCCGGCGGGCTCTGCTGGACGCCCAGCACGAGCTGATAGCGCTCCTCGGAGCTGCCCGCCGTGTCGGCCGCGTCGGCGAACGACACCGCGATCACCGCGTGCTCGACCCCGGGCGTCTCGTCGGGCGCGGACACCACGCTGTGGCTGACCGTGCGCAGGCCCGCGACCTCGCGGCCCTTGGCCGGGAACCACCGCTGGGTTGGTAGCCAGGCGAGCAGGGCGTCGTGCAGACCGCCGAGCGGGTCGGTTCCGTCGGGCGAGCTCGTGGCGGGCATCAGCGCTCCTCGGCCTCGTGGATGGCGAACCAGTAGAAGCCGTGTCCGGGAAGGGTCAACAGGTACGGCAGTTCCCCGATCGCCGGGAACGGCACACCCCCCGTGAGCTCCGTGGGCACCCGGTCCTTCCATGCGATGAGGTCGAGCTCCACCGGCTGGGGGAACCTCGACATGTTGTTCACGCAGAGCACGACGTCGCGGTGGCCCTCGGCGTCGACGTGCTCGCGCACGTAGGCCAGCACGCTCGGGTTGGAGCCGCCGAGCTCGTGGAAGGACCCGAGCCCGAACGCCGGGTGCTGCTTGCGGATGTCGATCATCCGGCGGTTCCAGTGCAGCAGGCTCGCCGTCGAGTTCGACTGCGCCTCGACGTTCACCGCCTGGTAGCCGTAGACCGGGTCCATGATGATCGGCAGGTTGAGCCGGCCCGGGTCGCACGTGGAGAAGCCGGCGTTGCGGTCGGGCGTCCACTGCATCGGGCTGCGGACGCCGTCGCGGTCGCCGAGCCAGATGTTGTCGCCCATCCCGATCTCGTCGCCGTAGTAGAGGACGGGGCTGCCGGGCAGCGAGAGCAGCAGCGCGGTGAACAGCTCGAGCTGGTTGCGGTCGTTCTCGAGCAGCGGGGCCAGCCGCCGGCGGATGCCGATGTTGGCCTTCATGCGCGGGTCCTTGGCGTACTCCGCGTACATGTAGTCGCGCTCGTCGTCGGTGACCATCTCGAGCGTGAGCTCGTCGTGGTTGCGCAGGAAGATGCCCCACTGGGCCTTCTCCGGGATCGCCGGCGTCTGCGCCAGGATCTCCGAGATCGGGAACCGGGACTCGCGCCGGACCGCCATGAAGATGCGCGGCATCAGCGGGAAGTGGAACGCCATGTGGCACTCGTCGCCGCCGACCTCGGCGTCGCCGAAGTACTCCACGACGTCGGCGGGCCACTGGTTGGCCTCGGCGAGCAGCACCCGGCCGGGGTACTCGTCGTCGACCACCTTGCGGCAGCGCTTGAGGAACGCGTGGGTCTCGGGGAGGTTCTCGCCGTTGGTGCCGTCGCGCTCGTAGAGGTACGGCACGGCGTCGAGACGGAACCCGTCGATGCCCAGGTCCAGCCAGAACCGCAGCGCGTCGATCATCGCCTCGCACACGGCCGGGTTGTCGAAGTTGAGGTCCGGCTGGTGGGAGAAGAAGCGGTGCCAGTAGAACTGGCCGCGCACCGAGTCGTACGTCCAGTTCGACGACTCGGTGTCGACGAAGATGATCCGCGCGTCGGCGTAGCGGGTGTCGTCGTCGGACCACACGTAGAAGTCGCCGTACGGCCCCTCCGGGTCGCGGCGCGACTCCTGGAACCAGTGGTGCTGGTCCGACGTGTGGTTCATGACCAGGTCGGTGATGACGCGGATCCCGCGGGCGTGCGCCTGGTCGAGCAGCTCGACGAAGTCCTCCGTGCTGCCGAACTCCGGCAGCACCTTGCGGTAGTCGCGGATGTCGTAGCCGCCGTCGCGCAGCGGGGAGTCGTAGAACGGCGGCAGCCAGACGCAGTCGACGCCGAGCCACGCGAGGTAGTCGAGCTTGTCGGTGAGCCCGGAGAGGTCGCCGAACCCGTCGCGGTTGGAGTCCGCGAACGCCCGGACCAGCACCTCGTAGAAGACCGCACGCTTGTACCACTCGTCGTCGACGGGCAGCGTCCGCGCATGTCGGAAGTCGTCCGCGCTGGGTTCCTCGACGGCCGAGACGCCGTGGTCCTCGGTGACGTCGCGGACATGGTCCTCATCGCTCGGCGCGGAGGCGATGGCGCTCGCGCTGACTCCCTCGTTCATCAGGCGTCACGCTAGTGGTCGGGGGCGCGGGACCGGTGCCCCGGGCGGGCATCCGCTCAGGTCGAGGGACGGCCGTCGTCCCCGCGGTCGACGACCTCGCCCTCGATGACCGTGCCGCGGAACGACCCGGTGTCCAGCCGACCGGGGCCCGCGGGGCTCGCGGGACCCCACGCTGGACCGCCGGCACCCACGACCGTCACCGACGGACCGACCCGGGCGCTGCCGGCACGGACGGCGCGGTCCGCGGCGCGACGCGCCAGGGCCCGGCGCACCGGCGGGACCAGCAGCACGAGCGCCGCGAGCGTCGACAGCAGGCCGGGCACGACCAGCAGGACGCCGGCGAGCGCGACGTACATCCCGTCGGCGACCTCGGCCTCGGCGGGGCGGCCGCGGCGTGCCGCGTCCATCAGCGCCGTCATCGACCGGCGGC
Source organism: Actinomycetospora aeridis (assembly GCF_037400275.1). Lineage (NCBI taxonomy): Bacteria > Bacillati > Actinomycetota > Actinomycetes > Pseudonocardiales > Pseudonocardiaceae > Actinomycetospora > Actinomycetospora aeridis. The sequence goes on from NZ_JBBEGL010000001.1 coordinate 857,958, forward strand.
CCTCCCGCCGGATCGCCCAGGCCCCGAGGACCGCGGAGAGCACGAGCACCCCGAGCAGTCCCCAGAACCCGACGGCCTGGCCGACCAGGACCAGCACGGTGATCTCGACGGCCAGATAGACCGCGAGGGCGACGAGCATGCGCACGGTGACCTCCCAGGGCTCTCGTCCTCCACAACGCGCGGAGACCCTGGATCGTGCCCGATGCGCCCGGTTCTCAGCGGGCGCACAGGGTCACGGGATGCGGTCGCCTACCGCCGCAGCACCGAGATGATGTGGCAGACGTCGCGCCACGGCTCGATGCGGACGAAGTTGGTCTCGCCCCACTCGAAGGTCTGCCCGCTGACCTCGTCGAACGCGCCGAACCGGTCCTGCCACTCCAGGCCCAGCGCCGGCATGTCGAGGTGCACGTTGCCCTCCTCGACGCCGTAGGGGTTGAGCGTGACGACGCAGAGCACCGTGTCGCCGGTGTGCGGGTCGGTCTTCGAGTAGGCGAGCAGCGCCTCGTTGTCGGTCTCGTGGAACCGCAGCGTGCGGAGCTGGCGCAGGGCGGGGTGGTCCCGGCGCAGCTGGTTGAGCCGCGTGATCCACGGCTCGAGGCTGCGGCCCTCGGCCAGCGCGCCCGCGAAGTCGCGGGGACGCAGCTGGTACTTCTCCGAGTCGAGGTACTCCTCGCTGCCCGGACGCACCGGCTGGTGCTCGAAGAGCTCGAAGCCCGCGTAGACCCCCCAGGCCGGCGAGAGCGTGGCCGCCAGCGCCGCCCGCAGCGCGAACATGCCCGGGCCGCCGACCTGCAGCGACTCGTGGAGGATGTCCGGGGTGTTGACGAAGCAGTTCGGCCGGCACTCGTCGAGCCGGTCGCGGTGCATCTCGAAGAACTCGCGGAGCTCGTCGCGCCCCGTGCGCCACGTGAAGTAGGTGTACGACTGGCTGAACCCGGCCTTGGCCAGCCCGAACAGCCGCGCGGGACGGGTGAACGCCTCGGCCAGGAACACCACGCCCGGGTCGCGGCGGTGCACCTCGGCGATCAGCCAGTTCCAGAAGTTCGGCGGCTTGGTGTGCGGGTTGTCGACCCGGAACACGCGCACACCGTGGTCCATCCAGTACAGGACGACGCGCAGGACCTCGGCGTAGATCCCCTCGGGGTCGGTGTCGAAGTTGACCGGGTAGATGTCCTGGTACTTCTTCGGCGGGTTCTCGGCGTACGCGATCGTCCCGTCGGGCCGGATCGTGAACCACTCCGGGTGCTCGGCGGCCCACGGGTGGTCCGGGGCGCACTGCAGCGCGAGGTCCAGCGCGACCTCGAGACCCAGGTCGTGGGCGTGCGCGACGAACGCGTCGAAGTCCTCGATCGTGCCGAGGTTCGGGTCGATCGCGTCGTGCCCGCCCGCCGCCGAGCCGATCGCCCACGGCGACCCGACGTCGTCCGGCCCCGGGGTGAGGGTGTTGTTCGGGCCCTTGCGGTTGACCGTGCCCACCGGGTGGATCGGCGGCAGGTAGGCGATGTCGAAGCCCATGGCCGCGGCGCGGTCGAGCTCGCGCGTGGCCGTGGCGAACGTGCCGTGCACCGGGCGGCCCTCGTCGTCCCAGCCGCCGGTGGAGCGCGGGAAGAACTCGTACCAGGCCCCGTCGAGGGCGAGCGAGCGCTCGACCTGCACGTGGTGGGTCTCGCCGCGGGTCACCAGTTCGCGGACGGGGTTCTCGGTCATCGTGCGGTGCACCGGCGCCGAGAGGGCGAGCCGGAGGCGCTCGGGGAGGTCCTTGTCGGTGTCGCGGAGCTGCTCGGCGGCCCGGGTGAGGGAGTGGGCGAGCTCGAGCGCGGGCGGCATGGCGATCCCGCCGGTCCGCTCGCCCACGGGCTCGTCGTCGGCGAGGCGCGGGGTGTCGCGCAGGCGCTGCTGGATGCCCTCGGCGCCGCGCTCGAGCAGCCGGGCGCCGGTCTCGAGGTCGTTGGCGAGCTCCGACGCGCCTTGACCCGCGCGGGTCTTGACGTCGACGGCGTGCCGCCACGTCGCCCACGGGTCGCTCCAGGCGTCGATCCGGAAGCTCCACAGACCCTCGGCGTCCGGGACGACCTGGCCCGCGAACCGGTCGGTCAGCGGGCCGGTCGGCGTCATGCGCGTGCTGCGCGGGGCCTCGTCGCCGCACGGGATCCCGGCGTCGGGGTCCTGGCCGTGGCTCGCCGCCGAGCAGCGTTGCCAGACGACCGTCGCCGCGACGGCGTCGTGGCCCTCGCGCCAGACCGATGCCGCGACGGGCACGACCTCGCCCACCACGGCCTTCGACGGGAAGCGACCGCCCGAGACCTCGGGGGTGACCTCGTCGATCCCGATCCGGCCCTGGGGGAGGTGGTGGCGGTCGACCGCCTCGGCGGGGATGCCGGGGGTGGTCGGCTGGGGTCCGGGCGTCCCGCGGGTGGCGAGCGGCTCGGGCTCGGGCTCCGGCGCGGGGTCCGGCTCCGCGACGGTGGTCGGCGGCTCCGTGCCCGGGTCGGTCGACGGGGCGCCCGCCGGCTCCTCCGCGGGGACGTCCGCGCCCGTCGGGTCGGGCTCGGTGACGTCACCGGGGGACGGTGCGTCACCGCCCTGACGGGTGGCTGCAATACCGGCGGCGCCGAGCGCGCCGGCCGCCGCGACACCGGTGAAGGCCGTCGTGGCGTCCGGGCCGTCCGAGGCCGGGACCTCGTCGCGCGGGGCGTCCGGCGCGAGGCTGTGGACGTGCGCGTCGGGGTCGACGCTCACCGGGCCGACGCCGAGGGGGTCGTCGTCGGTGCTGTCGGTGTTGTCGGTGCTGTCGGGGCTGCTCCCCGACGGGGCCGGGTCGGTCGACCCGTGTCCTGGGGACACGGGTCGGAAGGGCTCGTCGGTGGGCTCGTCGGTGGGGACCTCGTCGGCCGGGGGCGCGAGGGGCGAGGAGAACGAGGGCGACGACGACGGCGCGGGGGGCGTCGGCGGGGTCGAGAACGCCGACGGCCGCGCGGGCGGCGGAGCCCAGGGCGTGCTGGTCGACGGCGTGCTGGCCGACGGCGTGCTGGCGGCCGCCGCGGAGCCGGGACGCTCGCCGCCGGCCTCGTTGGCCGGGCGGGCCTCCTCGTCGACGCGGGTCTCGTCGTCCGAGCGACCGAGGCCGGCGCCTCCGGCGACACCCGCGGCGACCCCGGCGACGCCGAGCCCGGCCGCGCCGGCCGCGGTGGGGCGCCAACCGCGGGCGCGATCGGGTCCCTCGTCGGCGGCGGTGTCGCCGGTGGCGCCGACCGTCGGGGTGCTGGGGCTGATCCGGGTCGTGACCGGGTCGTCCTCGTCCGCCTGAGCAGGGGTGCCGGTGTCCTTGGCCGCCTCCTCGGGGAAGGGGGCGTAGGGCGTGCGGGGGGTGAACCACGACGGGTCCGACGCCGGGGGCACCGCGGCGTCCACGGCGTCCCCAGAGTCCACGGAGTGCTCGGTGGCAGGACGGCCCTCGGGACGCGCGATCCCGTCGCGCGCCGTGGGGTCGGGCTCGCGGTCCGACGACGAACTCATGTCCGGTCCGCTACCCGCAACGGGCGGAGTCGATGCGGACGGGGGACGGGAGGTCGGTGAGGGGGAGCGGGAGGGGCGGCCGGTGGCGATCCCCCAGGGCGGCGTCGCGGGGCGCCGCCACGGCGGCAGGCTCGGCGCCGGTGGGCGACGGGCGTCGAGGTCGGGTGCGTCGCCGCCGACGGCCCGGAAGCCGCCCGACGGGGGCCCGCCGGCCGCGGGGAAGGGGCCGGAGGCGGGGAACGGGCCGGAGGCGGGGAACGGGCCGGAGGAGGGGTGGTCGGCCGGGTCCGGGGAGGCGAACGGGCCGGACGGGGCGACCGTCCCGGGCGCGGGGAACGGTCCCGAGGCCGGACCGGGCACGGGGAAGGGCCCGGTGGTCGGGCGGGCGTCCGGAGGTGGCGGGGGACCGACCTCGACGTCCTCGGCGGGTCCCCAGTTCTCCCGGCGACGGCGCCACGAGCCGGAGGACGGCCCGGTGACGACCTCGCCGCGGGGGACCTCGCGGTGGGGGTCGCGGCGGCCGTCGTAGCCCCCGTAGCTCTCCTCGAACGGCGGCGTGCTGGCGCCGTCGGAACCGACCGCCGGCTGCCCGCCGGTCACGGGGTACCGCGGCTCGGTCGGCCGTTCCTGCGGCTGCTCCCGGAGGTCCTCCCGGGGCTCCTCGGCCCCCTTCGACCGTCGTCCGGACCGCCACCATCTCCCCAGCGCGCTCACGCGACGCAGCGTAGTCATCGGATCGATCCAGGGGAGGTGGGCCCGCACGGCGCGTCGGGGGTCGAGCCGTAGGCTCCCCGCGCGTGAAGGCTCTGCGTCGCTTCTCCGTCCGCGCCCAGCTCCCGGCGGCCCTCGCGCCCCTGCAGGAGCTCGCCACCAACCTGCGCTGGACGTGGCACGGGCCCACCCAGGATCTGTTCGCGACCGTCGACGAGGCGGCGTGGCGCTCGACCGGTGGCGACCCGGTCCGGCTGCTCGGCGAGGTGCGCCCCCAGCGTCTGGCCGAGCTCGCCGAGGACGCCGCGTTCGTGGGCCGGGTGCAGGAGCGCGCGGAGGACCTGCGCACCTACCTCGGGGAGCCGCGCTGGTACCAGGCGCAGGCCCGGAGCTCGGCCGACCTCCCGTCGGTCGTCGGGTACTTCTCCATGGAGTTCGGGGTCAGCGAGGTGCTGCCGAACTACTCGGGCGGCCTCGGCATCCTCGCGGGCGACCACCTCAAGGCGGCGAGCGATCTCGGGGTCCCCCTGGTCGCCGTCGGCCTTCTGTATCGATCTGGATACTTCCGGCAGTCGCTCTCCCTCGACGGGTGGCAGCAGGAGCACTACCCCGCGCTCGACCCGCAGGGCCTGCCGCTGCACCTGCTCGCCGACGCGTCGGGCACCCCGGTGCTGGTCGGCGTCGCGATGCCCGAGGGCCGCACGCTGCGGGCGCGGGTGTGGCAGGCGTCGGTGGGGCGGGTGCCGCTGCTGCTGCTCGACGCCGACATCGAGGAGAACGACCCCGACCTGCGCCAGGTCACCGACCGCCTCTACGGCGGCGACGCCGAGCACCGCATCCGCCAGGAGATCCTCGTCGGGATCGGCGGGGTGCGCGCCGTCCGGGCGTTCTGCGCGCTCACCGGCCACCCGTCGCCCGAGGTGTTCCACACCAACGAGGGCCACGCCGGCTTCCTGGGCCTCGAGCGCATCCGCGAGCTCGTCGCCGACGCCGGGCTCGAGTTCGACCAGGCGCTCGCCTCCGTCCGCGCCGGCACCGTCTTCACGACGCACACCCCGGTGCCCGCCGGCATCGACCGCTTCCCGGTCGGGCTCGTCGAGCACTACTTCACCGCCGACATGCTGCCCGGCATCGAGCCGGCCCGGGTGCTGTCGCTCGGGCGCGAGCCGGCGGGCGACATGTTCAACATGGCCCACATGGGCCTGCGGCTCGCGCAGCGCTCCAACGGCGTCTCCCAGCTGCACGGCGAGGTCTCGCGGGGGATGTTCCAGAGCCTGTGGGGTGGGTTCGACGCCCCGGAGGTGCCGATCGGCTCGGTGACCAACGGCGTCCACGGCCCCACCTGGACCGCCCGCGAGATCGGCGGCCTCACCGCCGGCGCCGAGGCCGCCGGCAGCCCGGAGCTGTTCGGGGTGTCCGACGCGATGCTCTGGGAGATGCGCGGCACGCTGCGCCGGCGTCTCGTCGAGGAGGTCCGCCGCCGGGTCAGGGCGTCGTGGCTGCAGCGCGGCGCCTCGGAGCCCGAGCTGGCGTGGACCGAGCGCGTGTTCGACCCCGACGTGCTCACCATCGGCTTCGCCCGCCGCGTGCCGACCTACAAGCGGCTCACGCTGATGCTGCGCGACCAGGAGCGGCTGCGGTCGATCCTGCTCGACCCGGAGCGCCCGGTGCAGCTGGTGATCGCCGGCAAGTCGCACCCCGCGGACGAGGCCGGCAAGGGCCTCATCCAGCAGATGGTGCGGTTCGCCGACGACCCCGCGATCCGCCACCGCATCACGTTCCTGCCCGACTACGACATGTCGATGGCGCGCTACCTCTACTGGGGCTGCGACGTCTGGCTGAACAACCCGCTGCGCCCGCTCGAGGCGTGCGGGACGTCGGGGATGAAGTCGGCGCTCAACGGCGGGCTGAACCTGTCGGTGCGCGACGGCTGGTGGGACGAGCTCTACGACGGTCGCAACGGCTGGGCGATCCCGACCGCCGACGGCGTCGACGACCCGGACCGCCGCGACGACATCGAGGCGAACGCGCTCTACGAGCTGCTGGGCACGACCGTCGCGCCGCTGTTCTACGACCGCGGCGCCGACGGTGTGCCCGACCGCTGGACCTCGCTGGTGCGGCACACCCTCGCCTCGCTCTCGCCGAAGGTGCAGGCGACGCGGATGGTCACCGACTACGTCGAGCAGTGGTACGTCCCGGCCGCCCGGTCCGCCGCGCGGGTGCTCGCCGACGGGTACGCCGGCGCGAAGGAGCTCGCGAACTACCGGGCCCGCCTGGACGCCGCCTGGGCGTCGGTGGCCGTGGCCGAGGTCGACGCCTCGGGCGGCGCGGACACCCCGGTGCTGGGCGCGCCGATGACCGTGCGGGCCGAGGTCGAGCTCGGCGGCCTCGACCCGGACGAGGTGCTCGTGCAGGCCGTGGTCGGGCGGGCCGACGACGCCGACGAGCTCTCGGAGTCGGTCGTGACGCCGATGACCTCCATCGGGCGCGGGCACGACGGCTCGCACCGCTTCGAGGCCGTCGTCGCCCTGCCCCACGCGGGCGTGCTCGGCTACACCGTGCGCGTCCTGCCGCGCCACGACCTGCTGGCGGCGCCGGTCGAGCTGGGCCGCGTGGTCCTGCCGGCCTGAGATCCGGATTCGTGGAGCGCGCGTTCCGCTGAGCGGAGCGCACGCTCCACTCATCAGGATCTTGCGCGGAGCGTCGCGCGCAGGCGGGCGACGAATACGTCGGGCGCCTGGCGCAGCTCGTACCAGTGCGTGCGCAGGACGACCCAGCCGGCCGCGGCGAGTGCCGACTGACGGGGCCCGTCGACGAGGAACGCGCGCAGGTCACGGTGGTAGGCCCACCCGTCGACCTCGACGATCACCTTCTCCTCGTCGAACACCACGTCGCCCAGGGCGCGGCCGTACCCGGGGAGGTCGATGCCGGTGTTGGCCGACCATCCGGTGATGCCGACGGCGCGCATCTCGCGGTGCAGCGCCCGCTCGGCCCACGACCGCGCCCCGCCCGCGGCCAGCGCGACGATCTGGGCACCGATGGTGGCCCCGCGCCGTCCGGCGGTGCGCGTGTGCGCCTCGCGCAGGCTCTCGACGGTCACCGAGCCCTTCTGCAGGGCGGTGTCGGCCACCGTCGCGCCGTCGTCGAGCCCGAGTTCCGCGGCCGCGTCGAGGACGGTGAGGGCGCGGGAGGTCACGGCGACCCCGGAGAGCTTCGTGCGGTCCACGGACGCGATGGCTCTGCGCACGATGTCGACGTCGTCGCGTGGGCGGGGGCGGCGACCCGGGGGGACGGCGACCTGTGTCCGGGGCGGCGGGGTGTCGCAGAAGCCCCACCACCACGCCGCCGAGGTGCCGACCAGCGTCGCGTCCGGGCCCAGCGAGAGCAGGGCCGTGACGGTCCGGGATCGTGCCGTCTTGTTGTGCTCGCCCACCTGGTAGACGCGCGGGCCCGCCGGGAACCACGCCTTCGTCGCGACCTTGCGCGCCACCGCCTGGCGCGAGTACCCGGCCTTGACGGCCTGCTCGAGGCTGACGACGCCGTGCTGGCGCCGGATCAGCTTCCGGAGCTCGATGTGCTGCTGGTGCTTGGTGCTCACGCGTGGTTCGACGCAGCACGGGAGCCCTCGGATCCATCCCGTGCGCCGGAAGATCTGCACGAGGGGAGCGCGCGTTCCGCGCAGCGGAGCGCACGCTCCCCTCGTCAGGATCTTGCGGCCGCCCGGAGCACGAGGGCCGTGTGCGCCGGGACCGACAGCACGTCGCCCGCGGGCAGGGGCTCCTCCGAGGCCGGCGCGCCGGTGGCCGTGCCGGGGTCGAGCACCGGCGCCCAGGCCGTGTCGCCGAACGCGTCGGGGAGCAGCACGTCGACGGGCGCCCCGCCGGCGTGCAGGACGAGCAGCAGCGCCGGGTCACCGTCGACGCGCACGACGAGCGTGCGCCCGTGGTCGTGGAAGTCCGGCTCGGTGAACTCGCGGCCGTCGGTGTGCAGCCAGGCGATGTCGGGGGCGGCGCCGTCGGGGTCGGTGTCCTCCCGCCCGTAGAAGAAGTCGGTGCGCCGCAGCGCGGGGGTGGCGCGGCGCAGCGCGAGGGCGCGGGCGACGAAGTCCACGAGCACCGGGTCGTCCCAGGCGCGCCACGAGGTCTCGTCGTCGAGGGAGTAGACGTTGTTGTTGCCGTGCTGCGTGTGGCCGAGCTCGTCGCCGCCGAGCAGCATCGGGGTGCCGGCCGAGAGCAGCAGCGTGGTGAGCAGGTTGCGGGCCTGCCGCGCCCGGAGGGCCACCACGGCCGGGTCGTCGGTGGGGCCCTCGGCACCGTGGTTCCACGAGCGGTTGTCGTCGGTGCCGTCGCGGCCCTCCTCGCCGTTGGCCTCGTTGTGCTTGCGGTCGTACGCGACGAGGTCGGCGAGCGTGAAGCCGTCGTGGGCGGTGACGAAGTTGACCGACGCGGCGGGGGTGCGCGCCGGCCAGTAGAGGTCCGACGAGCCGGCGATCCGCGTGACGATCTCCGAGAGCGGGCCGTGGCCGCGCCAGAAGTCGCGCACGCCGTCGCGGAAGCGCCCGTTCCACTCCGCCCAGGGCGCCGGGAAGCCGCCGACCTGGTAGCCCTCGCCGGTCGCGTCCCACGGCTCGGCGATGAGCTTGACCTGCCCGAGCACCGGGTCGTCGGCGATGTCGGCGAGCAGCGGCGTCGCCGGGTCGAAGGCGCCGCCGTGGGGGCGTCCGAGGGTGGAGGCGAGGTCGAAGCGGAAGCCGTCGACGCCCATCGTCGTCACCCAGTGCCGCAGCGAGTCCACGACGAGCGTGCGCACGAGCGGGGACGCGGCGTCGAGGGTGTTGCCGCAGCCGGTGACGTCGACGTCGTGGCCGCGCGCGTCGAGGGCGTACCAGCCGGCGGCGTCGAGGCCGCGCCAGGACAGCGACGGCCCGTCGGCGCCGCCCTCGCAGGTGTGGTTGAACACGACGTCGAGGACGACCTCGAGCCCCGCCGCGTGCAGCGTCGCGACCATCGCCCGGAACTCCTCGGTTTCACGGCCCGGCCGTGAGGCGTAGCGCGGGTGCGGGGCGAGGTAGGCGAGCGTCGAGTAGCCCCAGTGGTTGTCCCGGCCGCGCGCGAGCAGCGACGGCTCGGCCGTGTGGGCGAACACCGGCAGCAGCTCGAGGGTGGTGACGCCGAGGGCGACGAGGTGCTCGACGACGGCGGGGTGGGCGACGCCCGCGTAGGTCCCGCGCAGCTCCTCGGGCACCGCGGGGTGGAGCTTCGTGAGGTCGCGGACGTGCGTCTCGTAGATCACGGTGTCCGCCCACGGCACCTCCGGCCGGGCGGTCGGCGCGGGGTCGAGGGGCGCCGTGACGATGCCGTGGGGCACGGCGCCGGCGGAGTCGCGGTCGCTGCGGCGGGCCGAGAACGGATCGGTGCCGGCGAACGGGCGGGCGGCCTCGAGCGAGGTGACCCGGCCCTCGACGCGGCGGGCCCACGGGTCGACCAGCAGCTTCGCGGGGTTGGTGCGCACGCCCCGGGCCGGGTCCCAGGGCCCGTGCACGCGCAGCCCGTAGGGCGTCCCGGCCGCCACGCCGTGGGCCTCGCCGGACCACCGGTCGTCCGTGCGGCGCAGCTCGATCCGGCGTTCGCCGTCGGGTTCGCGCAGGCAGAGCTCCACGGCCTCGGCGCTCGGCGCGGCCGGGACGGTGACGCGCAGCACGTCGCCGTCGAGGTGGGCTCCGAGCGGGGCGCCGGGAGGGGGAGCGGTGGTGGGCATCGGAGCGAGATCGTGCCCGATGACCGGGTGGGCCGTCGCCCGTGCGGAGATGTGATCCGTCAGGATGGCGGCCGTGATGCAGCCGGAGACCCGCCCGACCGATCCGGACACCGTCGTCCGCATGGGCGGCGTGGGGGTGCGGCGCGGCGGCTCCGACCTGCTCGCCGACCTCGACTGGACCGTCGAGCTCGACGAGCGCTGGGCGATCCTCGGCCCCAACGGCGCCGGGAAGACCACGCTGCTCAAGCTGGCGGCCGCGGAGATGCACCCGACCACCGGCACCGTCGAGCTGCTGGGTGAGCGGCTCGGGCGCGTCGACGTCTTCGAGCTGCGCCCCCGCATCGGCCTCGCCTCCGCGAGCCTGGCCGGCCGGGTGCCGCCCGACGAGACGGCGTTCGACGTGGTGCGCAGCGCCGGGTGGGGCGTCCTCGGGACGTGGCGCGAGCGCTACGAGGAGACCGACGACCGCCGCGCGGCGGGGCTCATGGAGATGATGGGCGTCGCGGGCCTGTCGTCCCGGCGCTACGGGACGCTCTCGACGGGCGAGCGCCAGCGGGTGCTGCTGTCCCGGGCGCTGATGACCGACCCCGAGATGCTGCTGCTCGACGAGCCGGCCGCCGGGCTCGACCTCGGCGCCCGCGAGGACCTCGTCGAGCTGCTCTCCGAGCTCGCGGCCGACCCGGAGGGCCCGGCGACGGTCATGGTCACCCACCACGTCGAGGAGATCCCGCCGAATTGCAGCCACGCGATGCTGCTGCGCGAGGGGCGGGTGGTCGCGCAGGGCCTGCTCGACGACGTCATGACCTCGGAGAACCTGTCGGCGACCTTCGACCAGCCGCTGGAGCTCACGAGCCGCCGGCGGCGCTTCACCGCGTTCCGGCGATAGGGTCGCCCGCGGATTTCCCCGGTACTTCAGGAGGCTCGGTGACGGAGTTCGTGCGGCTCGAGGTGGACGGAGGGGTGGGCACGATCCGCCTGGACCGGCCCCCGATGAACGCCATCAACCGCCAGGTCCAGCGGGAGCTCGAGGAGGTCTCCGCGGAGGCCACCAGCCGCAACGACGTGCGCGCGGTCGTCGTCTACGGCGGCGAGAAGACGCTCGCGGCCGGCGCGGACGTCAAGGAGATGGCCGACATGACCTACTCCGAGATGGCCGAGGTGACCCACCAGCTCTCGCGCGGCTTCGGGGCGGTCTCGGAGATCCCCAAGCCGACGGTGGCCGCGATCACCGGGTACGCGCTCGGCGGCGGCTTCGAGGTCGCCCTGTCCTGCGACCGGCGCATCGCCGGCGACAACGCGACCGTCGGCCAGCCGGAGATCCTGCTCGGGATCATCCCCGGCGGCGGCGGGACGCAGCGCCTCGCCCGGCTCGTCGGGCCCGCGAAGGCCAAGGACGTGATCTTCACCGGCCGCTTCGTCAAGGCCCCCGAGGCCCTGGAGATGGGCCTGGTGGACGAGGTCGTGCCGCCGGACGAGGTCTACACCCGCGCCCACGCCTGGGCCGCGCAGTTCGCCAACGGCCCGACCCGCGCGCTCGCCGCCGCCAAGAACGCGATCGACCGCGGCCTCGAGATCGACCTGCGCGACGGCCTCGCCGTCGAGTCGGAGCTGTTCGCGGCGCTCTTCGGCACCGAGGACCAGACGATCGGGATGCGCTCCTTCGTCGAGAACGGGCCGGGCAAGGCCACGTTCCTGGGTCGCTGATGGCGCCCACCCAGGCCGAGGTCGACGCCGCCCGCGACGACCCGAAGCTCGCGAACGTCCTATACCACGACTGGGAGTCCGACTCCTACGACGAGAAGTGGTCGATCTCGTTCGACGAGCGCTGCACGACGTTCGCCGTCGACCGCTTCCGGGCGGTGTCCCCGGACCCCGGGCCGTTCGACCACGCCCTCGAGCTGGGCTGCGGCACCGGGTTCTTCCTGCTCAACCTCATGCAGGGCGGGGTCGCGAAGCGCGGCACGGTCACCGACCTCTCGCCGGGCATGGTCGCGGTGGCGACGCGCAACGCGGCGAACCTGGGCCTCGACGTCGAGGGTCGGGTGGCGGACGCGGAGACGATCCCGGTGCCCGACGCGTCGGTGGACCTGGTGGTCGGGCACGCGGTGCTGCACCACATCCCGGACCTCGACACCGCCTTCCGCGAGATCCTGCGCGTGCTCAGGCCCGGCGGGCGGTTCGTGTTCGCCGGCGAGCCCACTCGGCTCGGCGACCTCTACGCCCGCAAGCTGGGGCAGGCCACGTGGTGGGCGACCACCCGGTTCGCGCCGGCGTCGTGGCTGCGCCCGCAGGTCGAGCTCGACGAGTCGTCGCGCGCCGCGGCGCTGGAGTCGGTGGTCGACCAGCACGTCTTCGACCCCGACCGCCTCGAGCGCTTCGCCCACGCCGCGGGCGCCGTCGACGTCCGCGTCGTCACCGAGGAGCTGACGGCCGCGGTGTTCGGCTGGCCCGTGCGCACCTTCGAGGCCGCGGTGCCCCCGGAGCGCCTCGGCATGGGCTGGGCGATGTTCGCGTACCGCAGCTGGCAGCGGCTGTCGTGGCTGGACGCGCGGGTGCTCTCGCGGGTCGTGCCGCGCTCGCTGTTCTACAACGCGCTGGTCACCGGGGTGCGGCCGGCGGATCCCGTCCGGGTGTAGTGCCCTACGCCTTCACCCTCGACGACGTCGCGTACCTGGCCTCGGAGGCCGGGCGTGACGCCGTCGAGGGTGCGGCGTCCCTGGTCGGCGGGGACCGGTTGCGGGCGGTGCAGACGCTGCGGGAGCGGCTCGGTGACCGCGCCGGCCCGGTGCTCGAGACCGCGCTGCTGCAGGACCGCGCCCGCGGGCGCGTCCCGGACGGCTGGCTGCTGACCGCCGACGCCGCCGAGCAGGCCACCGCCGCGCCGGTCGCGGCGCACCGCGCGGCCCGGCTGGCGGGCCGGGACGTGCACGACGTGACCTGCTCGGTGGGTGCGGAGCTGGTCGCGCTGTCCCCGGTCGCCCGCCGGCTCGTCGGGTCCGACCTCGACCCGGTGCGCCTGGCCATGGCGCGGGTGAACGTGCCCGGCGTGCCGCTGGTGCGCGCCGACGCCCTCGCGCCGCCGTCGCGGGACACGGTGCTCGTCGCCGACCCGGCACGGCGCACCGCCGCCGGCCGCCGCACCTGGCGCCCGGAGCACTTCGCCCCTCCGCTGGACGGGCTAGCGGCTGCCGCCGGTGTGTGTCAGCGGAGTGGCGCCGCAGACGTTGAGTGTCCGTATCGCCACGCACACGACCTCGTCGTCTCGACGGCCCCGGGCCTCGATCCCGCGCTCGCGCCCTGGGCGGCGGAGGTCGAGCTCGTCTCCCTCGACGGCCGGGTCCGCGAGGCGGCGCTGTGGTCGGCAGGCCTCGCGACGACGCGTCGCCGGGCCACGGTGCTCTCGAGCCGCGGGGCGGGCTTCGAGGTCACCGACGCCGGGGACGACACCTGCCCCGTGGCGCCGGCCGGGGAGTGGATCGTCGACCCCGACGGCGCGGTGGTCCGGGCCGGCCTGGTGCGCCAGTACGGCGCGCGCCACGGCCTGTGGCGCCTCGACGAGCACCTCGCCTACCTCTCCGGCGACGCGCCGCCGCCCGGCGTCCGGGCGTTCCGCGTGCTCGAGCACGGCCGGTACACCGAGAAGACGCTGCGCCGCACGTTGGCGGCCCGGGGCGTCGGGCGCGTCGAGATCCTCGTCCGCGGCCTCGACGTCGACCCGAACGCCCTGCGGCCGCGTCTCAAGCTGCGCGGCGACGCCGAGGCCACCGTCGTCCTGGCCCGCCTCGCGACCGGGCCGGAGGCGTACGTGTGTGAGGCGGTGGCGGGGGAGGGCAGCCCGCGCCCATGAACGCAGAGCAGGCGCGGACCCGGCTGACCGAGGAGCGCGAGCGGCTGGAGGAGCTCGGACGGTCGGTGGCGGCCGAGGACCCGGACCCGTCGGACGAGGACATCGGCCTGCGCGGCCGCCGCGAGGCCGACGTCGCCACCGAGGTCGAGACCCGCATGGAGGACCGGGGGATGGCCGACGACGTCGCGCGGCAGATCGGCGAGATCGACGCCGCCCTCGCCCGCGTCGACGACGGCAGCTGGGGCACCTGCACGGTCTGCGGGAAGGCCATCGACGACGAGCGCCTCGAGGCGCTGCCGCAGGCGGCGACCTGCCGCGATCACATGTGATCGCCCAGCCGCGCGAGCAGCGCGTCCCGCACGCCGTCGACGTCGGTGCCGTCGGGTACCGCGACGTCGACCGTCCGGCCTCCCGGCACACGCCCGCGGCGGTCGGCGAGCACCGTGCCCCGGGCCGGCCCGAGCGAGGTGTCGACCTCGAGCTCCAGCGGCACCGTCGCCAGCGTCCCGGGCGCGACCGCCTCGAGCAGTGCGACGGCGTCGTGGATCGGGACGCGGTCGACGCCCAGGCGCTCGCCGCGGCCGTAGACGTCGCGCGTGGCGGCCAGGGCTTCCCCGACGGGCCCGGACGCGGCCAGCTGGGCGAGCCAGGCCCGGTCGACCGTCACCACGTGCGTGAGGTCGAGCGGGACCATCGTCGTCGGCACCCGCTCCTCGACGAGCACCCGGCGCGCGGCCTCGGGGTCGGACCAGACGTTGAACTCCGCCCCGGCGCTGACGTTGCCGCCGATGCCGATCGACCCGCCCATGACGACGAGCCGCCCGATCCGCTCGGCGAGGTCCGGGCGGGTCGCGAGCAGCAGCGCGACGTCGGTGAGCGGGCCGATCGCGGCCATGACGACGGGCTCGCCCGCGGTCTCGAGGACCGAGGTGATCACGTCCAGGGCCCGTCCCACCGGCTCCGGCCCGAGCGGGCCGAAGCGCTCGGCGACCCCGCCCAGCCCGTCGTCGCCGTGGACGTCGGCGGCACGCTGCGTCGTCGGGTGGATCAGCGGACGTTCGGCGCCGACGCCGAGCGGGACGTCGCCGCGGCCGAGCATCCCGAGCAGCCGCCGCGCGTTCGTCGTCGTCGTGGGGAGGTCGACGTTGCCGAAGACGGCGGTGACGGCGCGCAGGTCGACCTCGGGGGCGCGGGCGGCGAGGGCGAGCGCGTAGGCGTCGTCGACGCCGGGGTCGGTGTCGACGATCAGCGGCGTCACGGGACGTCGACCTCCTCGAGGGTGGGGAGCGAGGGCTGGGCGCCGGGACGGGTCGCGGCGAGCGCGCCGGCCCGGCAGGCGCGGCGCAGGGCGGTCTCGTCGTCGATCTCGGTGGCGAGCGCGAGCGCGAGGGCGGCGGTGAAGGCGTCGCCGGCGGCGGTGCCGTCGACGGCGTCGACGGGCGGTGGTTCCACGTGCGCGACGACGCGTCCCCGGCGGCGCAGCTCGGCGCCCGCCGCGCCGTGGGTGATCGCGACGGCGGCGACGGCGTCGAGGTCGGCGTGCGCGGCGAGCTCGCCGTACTCGCGCGCGTTGACGCACACCAGGTCGACGTCGACGAGGACGTCGCCGGCGACGGGGCGCGCGGGCGCGGCGTTGAGCACGGTGAAGCCGGGCGCGGCCATGGCCGTCGCGACGGCCTCGTCGGGGACCTCGAGCACGGTGAGGACGACGTCGGCGTCGAGGTCCGCTGTGTCGACGGCCAGGGTGGCGTTGGCGCCGGCGTCGATGACGATGGTGGTCTCGCCGTCGTCGTCGACCTGGATCATGGCGGTGCCGGTGGGCGCGTCCGGGGCGATCGTGATGCCGCGCAGGTCGACGCCGCCGGAGCGCAGCAGCGCCAGGGCCTCGCCGGCGAGCGGGTCGTCGCCGACCGCGGCGTGCAGCCGCACCCGTGCGCCGAGCCGCGCCGCCGCGAGCGCCTGGTTGGCGCCCTTGCCGCCGGGCACGCGCGTGACGCCGTGGGCGGTCAGCGTCTCCCCGGCGGCGGGGAGCCGCTCGACCCGGGCGACCAGGTCGAGGTTGACGCTGCCGACGACGGCCACCCTCGGGCTGCGGGGGGACACGGGGCGGGACATCGGGCGATCGTAGGGTCGTCACCGTGGGGTCGGATCCGCGCCAGCCGCGACTGCTCACCTGGGCGTCGCTGCGCTGGATCGTGCGCCACCGCGCCTGGACGCCGTTCTACCTGGTGCGTTACTGGCGGATGCTCAAGGTCCGGGTGCGCCAGCCGCACATCGTCCTGCACGGGCTGGTGTTCCTGGGCAAGGGCGTGCAGCTGGAGGCGCGGGAGGGTTTCGGGCGCCTCGAGATCGGCCGGTTCGTGCACATCGGCGACCACACCCGGCTGCGCTGCCACGAGGGCTCGCTGCGCATCGGCGACCGCTCGGTGTTCGGCAACGAGAACACGGTCAACTGCTACCTCGACATCGAGTTCGGCGAGGCGACGCTGCTCTCGGACTGGATCTACGTGTGCGACTTCGACCACCGCTACGCCGATGTGCACGTGCCGATCAAGGACCAGGGCATCGTGAAGTCGCCGGTGCGTGTGGGTCCGGAGACGTGGATCGGGACGAAGGTGACGGTGCTGCGCGGGGCGCGGGTGGGGCGCGGGTGCGTGCTGGGCGCGCACGCCGTGGTGCGGGGCGACATCCCCGACCACGCCGTGGCCGTCGGCGCCCCCGCCCGGGTCGTCCGCGACCGGATGGCCGACTACGAGGCCGCCGCCGCCGACCGCGAGGCGCTCGCCGACATCGCGCGGAAGACGGCGCTGGCGGCGGGGCAGGCGGTGGCGGAGCCGGACGGCGCGCCGGGCACCTCGGCGGGGTCGCCGGCCCAGCCCATGTGAGTGAAGTTCGGGGCTATAGCCCCGAATTTCACTCACGTAGGCCGTTCAGGTGAGCCCGAAGACGTTCCCCGTCGGGATCTTGGGGCGGCCCAGGACGCGCGGGGGTGCGGGGCGGGCGCTCGCGTAGACCTCGGCGGTCCGGTCGGCGATGGCGGGCCAGGCGAAGTCGGTGGCGAGGCGCGCGTGCGCCGCGTCGGCGCGGGTGCGGGCGGCAGCGGGGTCGTCGAGGCAGCGGATCACGGCCCGCGCCAGCCCGGGGACGTCGCCGGGGTCGAAGGACAGGCCGGTGACGCCGTCGACGACCACCTCGCCCAGCCCGCCCGCCCGGGACGCGACGAGCGGGGCGCCGGCGGCCGCGGCCTCGAGCGCGGTGATGCCGAACGGCTCGTAGCGGCTCGGGAGGACCGCGGCGTCGGTGCCGGCGAGCAGGTCGCGCAGGGTGGCGTCGTCGACGTGGCCGAGCAGCCGCACCGACCGCCGGACCCGGGCCGCCCGGGCCCGTTCGGCGAGCCAGTCGGAGCAGGAGCCGGTGCCCGCGACGTCGAGCGTCGTGCCCGGGTGGGCGCGGCGGATCGCCGGCAGGGCGGCGACGAGGTCCTGGACGCCCTTCTCCCACTCGAGGCGCCCGAGGGAGAGCAGGGTCGGCGGGCCCGGCCGTCGCTCGACGGACCGGAGCCAGCTCGCCGGGTCGATGCCGTTGTGGACGACGGCGACGTCGTCGGGGTCGAGGTCGAAGAGCCCGGAGACCTCCGTGCGCATCGCCTGCGAGCACGTGATGACGGCGTCGGCGCGGCGCGCCAGCCACCACTCCACGGAATGCACCTGCTGGTTGAGCGTCTGCGAGAGCCAGCCGCCGTGACGTCCGGCCTCGGTGGCGTGGACGGTGGCGACGAGCGGCGCCCCGGTCAGGTCCGCGACGGTGATGGCGGCGTGCGCGACGAGCCAGTCGTGGGCGTGCACGACGTCGGGGCTCCAATCGCGCAGCAGCGTCCCGGCGGCGCGGAGCATCGCGTGCCCGAGGCCGAGGGTCCAGGCGACGAGGTCGCGGACGAACTCCAGGTGCGGGGGGTCCTCGGCGACCCGCAGGACGCGGACCCCGTCGTGGCGCTCGAGCGTCGTCGGGTGGGTCGCGGCGTCGGTGCCGGTCGGCTGGCGGGCGACGACGACCACGTCGTGGCCGGCGTCCGCGAGTGCCGTCGCGAGCGCGTGCACGTGGCGCCCGAGCCCGCCGACGACCACCGGCGGGTACTCCCAGGAGAGCATCAGGACGCGCACCCCTCGACCCCTCCCGGTCCGTGATCGGAGTGGAGCTACGGACACTGAACGTCTGCGGAGCCACTCCGCAGACATCAGGCGAGCGACCCTACTCCCGAGTAGGTAGGAGCGGCCTGGCGACTCGGCTGACGGCGCAGCGCGCGGGCGTCGAGGCGCCCGAACACGTCGTCCTGGGCCGCGAAGGTCGCGGCGCGGGCGGCGGCCTCGGCGTGCCGGCCGGCGGGCAGGAGGTCGGTCAGCTCGCGCACGCGGTCGCGGTGCTCGGCCGCGCGGCGCCGGGCGTAGTGGGCGGCGGAGTCCTTGGTGACCATGAACGCCCAGTCGCTCGAGAGCGCCAGCGCCGCCTGGGTCGCCAGCGCGTCGAGGGTGGCGTCGCGGCCCGCGGACTCCCCGGCTCCGTCGACGGCGGCGAGCAAGCGCCGCGCCACGTCCTCGTTGTCGGCCACGAGCTCGCGCACCGCGAGCCCGTCCCACACCCGCCAGTCCTTCCCCGACCCCCACGACGACGCCGGCAGCACCACCGGCTCCTCGACGTGGCCGGCCTCGACGGCACCGCGCAACGTCGTCACCCGTACCCCGGCCTCGGGCAGCGCGGTGAGCACCGCCTCGAGCCACGCCGGGCCCTCGTGCCACCAGTGCCCGAACAGCTCGGTGTCGAAGGCGCTGACGACGAGCCCCGGCCGGCCCCGAGGGGCGCGCAGGTCGGCCAGCCTCGTGCGGACCGTGTCGACGAAGTCCGCGGCGTCCCGGGCGACGGCGGCGGCCGCGCGGTCCGGGTCGTAGGGCTTCTTGTCCGCCGTGGCCACGCGGCGGCCGGTGACCCGGGCGGGCTTGAGGCCGGTGGTGTGGTCGTAGGTGTGGAAGTCGCGGTACTCGGCGGCGCCCGGGTAGCCGGCGCGGGGCGACCAGACGCGGTAGGTCACCTCGAGGTCGCGTCCGAACGCCACGACGTCGGTGCCGTCGACGGGGTGGGCGGCCGCGGTGTCGCCGCGCAGTGCCGGGCCGTCGACGAGGAACCGCTTGACGCCCGCGGCCGCGTAGTCCTGCTCCAGTCCGGGCGCGTAGCCGCACTCGGGCGCCCAGATGCCGGCCGGTCGCCGACCCAGGCGCAGCGCGCCGTCGCGCAGGCCGGCGTCGAGGAGGAAGCGCCGCACCCGCCCGGGCAGCAGCGGGGCGAACGGGTGGGTCGCCGGCCCGCCCAGCAGCTCGACCGTCCGGGAATCGGCCAGCCGGCGCAGCACCGGCGAGCCGCCGTGGCGCCAGTCGCGCTCGAAGACCTCGAGGGCGTGGGCGGCGGCGCGGTGCTCGCGGGTGGCGAGCGCGGGGTCGGTGACGTGGGCCTCGTGGGCGCGCAGCTGCCAGTCGGCCAGCCACGTGTGCATCGCGCGCAGGGCGGCGGGGTGGTCGAGCTGCGCGGCGAGGACGGGGGTGACGCCGAGGGTCAGCAGGTCGCGGTGACCGCGCGCGGCGAGGCGGTCGAGGGTCTCGACGACGGGGAGGTAGGAGTGCGCCCAGGCCTGGTAGAGCCAGTCCTCGCCCACAGGCCATGCGCCGTGGCGCAGCAGCCACGGCAGGTGCGAGTGCAGGACGAGGCAGAAGGTGCCCACCGGTTCCCTGCTCAAGCACGCCCCTCTCGTCGGCACCCCTCGGGCGGAGTCTGTCCCTCGAACGGTGACGTCGCATCACCGGGGTCGGCGCCGCCTCGTTGGGCCCTCCATGACGAACCGGAGCACCGCACGCCTCGTCGCCGGCGCACTCGCCACCGTCTCCGCGGGCGGGGCCCTCCTCGGGCTCGCCGGCACGGCCAGCGCCTCGCCCGTCCCCGGGGTCCCGGTGACGACAGCCGACCTGTGCACGGCCAACGGCGGCGAGGTCACCGCGGGCGGCACGCACTGCACCGGCGGTGGCGACACGGGCGACGTCGTGGTCGCCGACGCAGCCGCCGGCGTCATGCGCCAGGCGCTGCCCGAAACCGTCGCCGACCCGGTGCTCACGCTGGCCGGACGGCGCTGACCAGCAGGTCCAGCGACGCGTCGACGTCCTCGGCGCGCAGCACGAAGTCGCCGGCGGTTACCGACGCCACGTCCGCGGCGAGCCGGTCCGGCCACGGCCCGCCGTTCAGGGCGAGCGCGATCTGGGCGTCGATCACCGACCCGCCGTGGCGGGCGTCGATGTCCCGCAGCCCCGGCCCGTGGTGGAGCCCGCGCAGCTCCTCGACCTCCAGGCCGGCGTCGGTGACGAGCCCGACCAGCTCCGGCCCGGTCAGCTCGCGGGTGTGGAACGGGTTGAGCGGGCGGTCCTCCGGCCCCGCGCCGGGCGAGAACGTCAGCCGGTTGGGGGTGGCGCAGTGCAGCCGCCCGCCGGGGCGCAGCACCCGCGCGCACTCGGCGAGGAAGCCGGGCTGGTCCCACAGGTGCTCGATCACCTGCAGGTTCACGACGGCGTCGACGCTCGCGTCGGCGAGCGGGAAGGCCTGCAGGTCGGCCCGGACGGTGGCGACCTCGGGGTAGCGCGCGGCGACGTGGGCGGCCACGGCCGGGTCGAGTTCCAAGGCCACGACCCGCCTGGCCGAGCGCGCCAGCAGCGCCGCCCCGTAGCCCTCGCCCACCCCGGCGTCGAGCACGACCGCGCCGGCGCAGGCGGGCGCGAGGGCCAGGTAGACGGCCTCGTGGCGCCGGAACCAGTAGTTCTCGACGGCCAGCCCGGGCACCGTGCGCTCGCCGGTGAGGGGGAGGGGGGTCCGGGTCACTGCTCGCCGGACCGCGGTCCCGGGGAGGGCGCGGGCCAGTCGGTGTAGGCACTCGCCGTGGCGACCAGCCGCTCGTGAAGCCAGTCGAGCAGGCGGGCGTACGCCAGGAACCGGTCGCCCAGGATGCAGTTGCGCACGCAATACCGCTCGGGCAGCGACGACATCTCGAATCCGGGCGCGAGTAGAGCGCAGATGTCCTGGGGATCCCGAACCATCTGCACGCTCTGTCCGAATTCCCGTTGGCATTCTCCGCTCGTCAGGAAGCTCTCGCTCAGGACGTAGATGTGCAGCGGAGCGGCGGCCATGGCTTCATCGACCGAACGGGGCCAGTCCGCCGCGCCCTTGGGGATATTGTCATCGTACTTCCAGCATCGAAGCCCCGTGTCCTCCTCGATCCGTCGCTTGAGATCGCCCGCAAACGGATTGTCGCGATCGGACACGCTCATGAAGATCGCCGGCTCGAGGGCTTCGACCCAGTCGGTCCACGACATGTTGTTGATCACTAGGTAGGTGCGGGTGCTCTTCACGATCGCCCACTCGCCCTGGACCTTCGACATCACGACGTCGTCGAACTCACCCTTGTCCGTGGCGAGGACCTCGAGGATGAGCGACGTGGGTTCGTCGCGGCTGACGTAGACGGCCACCGTGCAGCTGAGTTCGCGCAGGACTGTCGCCGCAAATTCCACGGTGTTCTCCGGCACGTTGATCGTGCAGTGGATGTAGGCGCGGCAACAACCACGAAGAAGGACCGTGGAATCGTGGAAGCGGGGTCCCGTCAAGATTCGATGCACGTCGAAGGTGTCGATGTGGTCGATCGGCGCGCCGAGGTTGTCGATGGTTCGGCGAGTACTCGCGAGGGTCTCCTCGGATCCCCGCAGACGCGCGACGACGTCGATCCCCGAATAGACCGCCGACGCCGAGACGACACCGTCGACACGTTTCAGCGAGGTGACGACGTTCCCGGATCGCGGAGGCGGGACTGTCATGAGCAGGATCTGCTGACGCTCCAGCGCGCCCGGCTCGATTGATTCGGCCGGCGGTTCGGGGTTCGGCAGCCGGGAGGTACGCGGACCGGTCACGCGGGCAGCGCCTTCGACAACCGTGCCCCCAGTGGCTCTCGACAGATGGGTCGCGGTCGTTCGCGGGACGAACTGCGGACCCGTGCGAAGGATACCGAGTCTCAGGGGCGGCGAGCCCAGCAGTCGAAGGTGCCGGAGGGCGAGGATGTCGCCGTGGACCTCGACGACCTCGCCCGCCACGTCGGCGAGGAGCGCTTCCAGCGGGCGTGCGCGTGGACCGTCGCCCGCGCGCCGGGCTACGGCCGCGGACCCGACGGCGGCTCCGAGCACGAGGACGACACCGCCGACGTTCCCCACGAGCTCTCCGACCTCGTCGAGGGCGATCTCGACCTCGCGCTCGCGCTGTACCGCGTCATGCCCTGCTACGGGAACCTCATGTACGTCGGGCACTGGGCGCCCCGCGACGAGTTCCTGGCCCGCATCGGGATCCTCCTCGACGACCCGGACCCCGCCCTCGCCGACCCGGCCTCGTACTGGGTGTGGTGCGGCCCCTTCGAGTCCGACGAGGGGGAGTCGGCGTCGGCGTGGCACGCGCTGCGGGCGGACGCCGCCGGCCGGCGCCTGCAGCGCCTGATCGACATCTCCGGTCCGGTGCCGTGGCCGGCGAAGGCGCCGACGCTGGTCGAGCTGGCCGCCGACGCCCGCTGGCACCCGGCGCTCTGGTGGGTGGTGCACTCCGCGACCGCCGACTACTTCGGGCGGGTCGACGCCCCGGCGGCCGAGCGTCTCCTGGCGGCCCTGGGCGACCCGCCGCCCGAGCTGGACGTCGTCGCGCTGCGTCACCGCCTCCAGTTCGCGACTCGGCATGAGTGACGCGCGCGACGACGTTTAGGGGCAGGTCGAGGCTCCACCGAAGAGATCAGTGTCAGTGCATCGAAGGTGCCACTGCTCAGCGCCGACAGGGGCAGAATGTTGCACGGAGTAGTAGTCGAGAACGTTGCGTAACTCCATCGGACTCCTCTCGTTGGGTGATTGCCGTCACCGTGTGGGTCGACTCGGCGTGCACGACGGCGGCGCGGCCGTCACCGGGAGTTGGGCACCGGCGACGACCGGCTCCCCTGACTGCGCTACGCGAGGAGTTCACGTGTTCAAGAAGATGGGTGTCGTGACGGTCGGCGTCGCGGCCGGACTCATGGTCGCCGCCCCGTTCGCCTCGGCGAGCGAGTGCCACGAGGAGTCGGACCACGAGACGACGTCGGTCAGCTCGGACGACGACTGCAACGTCACGTCCGGCGAGTCCTCGGCCGCGTCGGAGATCGGCGACTCGAAGCTGGGCAACATCGTCACCCAGGTCCCGATCACGGGGAACCTCGGCAACGTCACCTGCAGCGAGATCCTCAGCAACAACCTCAGCGGCAACCACTTCCTCAACGACGTGCACGTCGAGGTGCTCTGACGCTCCACGCCGACACGACGGGCCGGCCCCCCAGGCGGTGGGGGCCGGCCCGTCGTGCGTTGCCGACCGTCACGCACGGAACAGCGCGACGCCGAGCGCGATCCAGGTGAGGCCCCAGACGGCGATGGCGCCGAAGTGCGGCAGGTCCCCGACCGCGGCGCCGACCGGGATGGTGGCGACCGGCCACACGCCCGTGACCAGCGTCGTCCAGCGCGGCAACCCGGCCGGGCCGCGGAACATCCCGATCGCCGCGACGACCAGTCCGACGGCCATGAGCACCATGAACACGCTGAACAGCAGGATCGCCGTGTCCTCGTCGGCCAGTGCGTAGAGGTGGGCCAGGGCGAAGGCGATCGTGGCGCCGGCCGCGACGGCGAGGGCCCCGGTGACGAGCCGGGACGCCCCGAGGCCTCGGGCGCGGTGCCGGACGCCGAGGACGCCCACGGCGAACAGGAGGGCCGCGGGCACGACGGTCGCGAACCAGGCCGGGCCCACGAGGGAGGGCGCGACGGCGGCGACGAGCCCGAGGACGGTGGTGACGGCCCCGCCGACGACGGTCGCGATCCCGGCGGGACGGGCGACGGTGTCGGTGCGGGTGAGGGTGTCGGTCATGACGGCTCCCGGACGAGATGGCGGACGAGGTGGGTGGCGACGGACGGACCGAGCGTCGGGGGCCGCACGTCCCGGACGTCAGAGCCGGACGTCCCGGCCCCGCGGCGGCCTACCGGGACGAAACTCCCGCCCTGACCGGGGAGAACGCCCGCAGACAAGCGCCGGGAAGCGGCCCAGGATGTGCGGATGGGGGTGCGGACGGGCCGGGTGTCCACCGGCGTCACCACGGGGCTCGCCGCCGGCCTCGCCGCGGTCGGGCTCCTCGAGGCGCTGGCGACCGTCGTCGGCGTCCTCGTCACCGGCATGCCGTTCGTCGCCGCCCGCGAGAGCTTCCTGCTCACCAACGCGACGGTCGGGACGGTCTGCGCCCTCTGCGGCGGGCTGATCGCGAGCCGGCGTCCCCGGCGCCCACTCGGGTGGCTGCTGCTCGGCGTGGCCGTCGCGCAGACGGCGACGGCGGCGGTCACCCCGTGGCTGGTCCGGGCGACCCTCGCCGGCGACCCGACGGCGATCACCGCCACGGCGACGGTCTACTCGGCGGCCTGGCCCTGGGCGGTCGGGCTGTTCCTGCCGCTGGCCCTGCTGGTCTTCCCGGACGCCCACCTGCCGGCGCGCCCGGTACTCGCGCTGCTGTTGGCCAACGGTGTCCTGCAGGTCCTGACCTTCAGCGCCGACCCCTACCCGCTCGCCACCATCCCGGGCTTCGCGCCGGGACAGGTGCCGCCGGCGTGGTCGCTGATCGCGATCCCCGGACTCGACACGAGCCTGCTCGGGGTGGCCACGAACGTCCTGCTCGCGGCGACCTACCTCGCCGGCGTCGTGGTGCTCGTCCTGCGCTACCGCCACGGCGACGAGCGCACCCGCCGGCAGGTGCTGTGGCCCCTGCTCGCCGCGGCGGGCACCGTCGTCGTCATCGGCGCGACCCGGACCATCTGGTCGATCGCCGCGCCGGGCACGGGTTTCCCGGTGATCTCGACGATGTTCGTCGCCCTCATCCCGGTCGCGATCACCATCGCCGTGCTGCGTCACCGGCTGCTCGACATCCGCCTGCTGTGGTCGCGCGCCGTCACCTACGTCGTCCTCACGGCGTCGCTGGTCGCGACGTACGTGGCCGTCGTCGAGCTCGTGACCCGGCTGCTCGGCCCCGCCGACGGACTCGCCTCGTCCGTGGCCGCGACGGTCGTCGTCGCGGCCGCGTTCGACCCCGTCCGCGTCCGGCTGCAGCGGCTCGTCGACGCGCTGCTCTACGGCGACCGCGCCGACCCGGTCCGCGCGGTGTCGTCGGTGACCGCCCAGCTCGCGGACGGCGCCGAGCGTCCCGCCGACGTGCTGCCCGCGGTGTGCCAGGCGTTGAAGCTGCCGTGGGCGGCGCTGGTCGAGGACGGCGAGCTCGTCGCGGAGTCGGGGGTCCGGCCCCCGGGCGTCGAGACCCTCCCGCTGCGGCACGCCGGGCGGATGGTGGGGGAGCTGCGGGTCGGGGTCCGGTCCGGGCAGGAACGTCTCGACCCGTCCGACCGCGCGGTGCTCGAGCTGATGGCGCTGCCGATCGGGGTGGCCCTGCACGCCGAGGCGCTCGCGACCGCCGTGCGGCGCTCGCGGCAGGAGATCGTGGGCGCGCGGGAGGAGGAACGCCGCCGGCTCCGCCGCGACCTGCACGACGGGCTGGCGTCCGTGCTCACCGGCGTCGCGTTCCAGGCCGACACGGTGGTCACGCTCTCCGACGGCCGGGTCGCGGAGCTCGGCGAGAGCATCCGCACCGGGGTCACCGGCGCGCTCGCCGACGTCCGGCGTCTGATCAACGGGCTGCACCCGACCGCGCTCCACGAGCTCGGGCTCGTCGAGGCCGTCCGGCGCCACGCCCAGCGCCTGGCACGCGAGGACCTGACCTTCGCGGTGGGCGGCACGGTCGGCGACCTGCCGGCGGCCGTGGAGGTGGCGGCCTACCGCATCGTCGTCGAGGCGCTCACCAACGTGGCCCGGCACGCCGGGGCCACCCACGTCGAGGTCGCGATCCGGTGCGGCGACGGCGAGCTCCTCGTCGACGTGCGGGACGACGGCGCGGGTGACGCGACGGCCTGGGACCCGGGCGTCGGGCTGCGGTCGATGCTCGAGCGGGCCGAGGAGCTCGGCGGCCGGGTGCGGGCGGCGCCGTCGCTCGACGGCGGGCGGGTCGAGGCGTGGCTGCCGCTGGGCGCGCGATGACCGAGCACACCGAGCCGCCCGTCCGCGTCGTCCTCGCCGACGACCACCCGGTGATCCGCGACGGGCTCGCCGCGCTGCTGACGGCCGTCGACGGCATCGAGGTGGTCGCCACGGCCGCGGACGGCGACGGGGCGGTCCGGTCGGTGACGGCGCAGGGTCCGGACGTCCTCGTGGTCGACCTGCACATGCCGGGGGGCATCGACGGCGTCGAGGTGACCCGCCGCGTCCGTCCGCAGGGGGTCGGGGTCCTGGTCCTGACGATGCTCGACGACGACGAGTCCGTCCGCGCGGCCCTGGACGCCGGCGCCTCGGGGTACGTGCTCAAGGGCGACTCGCGCCAGCAGATCGTCCGGGCCATCCACGCGGTCGCGACCGGCGCGACGTTCCTCGGCTCGGGTGTGGGCGTGCGGGCCGTCGCGGACGCGCGGGCGACGCCCGACCCGCTGGCGGTGCTCACCGCCCGGGAGCGCCAGATCCTCGACATGCTCGCCATGGGCGTGGCGACGGCGGCGATCGCCGCGCGGCTCGGCGTCGCCACCAAGACGGTGACGAACAACCTGTCCGCGATCTTCGCCAAGCTGGGCGTCGCGAGCCGGACCGAGGCGGCACTGCTCGCCCGCGACCACGGGCTCGGGCGGGCGCGCTGACCTGCACCCGGCGTGTCGCGCCGGCGAGCGTGTGGCCCTATCGGCGTGCTCCCCTTGACGACGCCCCAGTGTCTGCGGTGGCCCACCGCTGACACGGATGTGTGCCCGGGGCGGGGGCGGGGAAGCAACTCCTGCGGCTGGTTAGGTTCGCCTACCCACATCACCCGGAGTCGAGCGAAAGGCGCGCGGTGGCAACGACAGCCGTGGCCCGGCCACCCCTGTCCCGGCCCCCGGTACGACGGCGCAGCCGCCCGGTGCTCGCGCTGACGCTGGGGCTGGGCGCGCTGGCAGTCGTGGTCGTCGCGAGCATCGCCGTCGGGGCGGCCCCGAC
Source organism: Actinomycetospora aeridis (assembly GCF_037400275.1). Taxonomy (NCBI): domain Bacteria; kingdom Bacillati; phylum Actinomycetota; class Actinomycetes; order Pseudonocardiales; family Pseudonocardiaceae; genus Actinomycetospora; species Actinomycetospora aeridis. Next base: position 884,965 of record NZ_JBBEGL010000001.1, read on the forward strand.
GACGCCCGCGGAGGTCTGGCAGGCGCTGACCGCGCCGACGGGCGCGCCGGCCGACATCGTCGTGCGGGAGCTGCGGCTGCCGCGCACGTTGCTCGGCATCATGGTCGGTGCGGCGCTGGGCGTCGCCGGCGTCCTCATGCAGGGCCACACCCGCAACCCGCTCGCCGACCCCGGGCTCCTCGGCATCAGCGGCGGCGCGGCCTTCTGCGTCGTGCTGTCGACGACCGTCCTCGGCGTCACCGACGTCCACGGCTACATCTGGTTCGCCTTCGCGGGCGCCGCGCTCGCCGCCCTGCTCGTGTTCACCCTCGGCGCGGCCGGCACCGGCGGCCCGACGCCGGTGACCCTCGCGCTCGCCGGCCTCGCCGTCTCCGAGCTGCTGCTCGCGATCACCTCCGGGATGGTGCTCGGCGACGGCCCGTCGCTCGACGCCTACCGCTTCTGGGCGGCCGGCGCGCTCGACGACCGGGGCGCCGACCTCACGCTGCAGGTGCTCCCGTTCGTCCTCGTCGGCCTGGTGCTGGCCGCCGCGAACGCCCGCGCCCTCGACGTCCTCGCGCTCGGCGAGGACAGCGCCCGCGGCCTCGGGCAGAACATCACGCGGGCCCGCGCCGTCGGGCTGATCGGCGTCACGCTCCTGACGGGCGCGGCGGTCTCGGTCAGCGGGCCGGTCGGGTTCGTCGGCCTCATGGCCCCGCACATCGTCCGCGCGCTCGCCGGGCCCTCGCACGGGCGCCTGCTCCCGCTCGCCGGGCTGGTGGGCGCCGTGCTCGTGCTCGGCGCCGACGTGATCGGGCGGGTCGTGGTGCGCCCGGCCGAGCTCGCCGTCGGGATCGTGCTCGGCATCGTCGGGGCGCCGTTCTTCATCGCCATGGTCCGCCGGCGCCGGATGGTGCGCCTGTGACCACCACGGAGGAGGAGCGGCACGTCGGCGGCCGCCGCCCGATGCGCGTCGGCCCCGTGTCGGCGGTCTGGCGTCCCCGCACTGCGACGGTCGTGCTCGTCATGGCCGCCCTGCTCGTCCTGCTCGGAGCGGTCAGCATCGGGCGCGGGGAGTACCCGATCGCGGTGCCCGACGTCCTGCGCGTGCTCGCCGGCGGTGGCAGCCGTGGCGAGACGTTCGTGATCACGCAGCTCCGGCTGCCCCGCGTGCTCTGCGGCGCGCTGGTCGGGGCCGCGCTCGGCGTGGCGGGCGCGCTCACCCAGAGCATCGCCCGCAACCCGCTGGCCAGCCCCGACGTCCTCGGCGTCACCGACGGCGCGGGCGTCGCGGCCCTGCTCGTCATCGTGCTCGCCGGCAGCGGCGGCGCCGCGGTGGGGCTCCTCGCGTCGGTCGGCCTGCCCGTCGCGGCGCTGGTCGGCGGTCTGGCCGCGGCCGCCCTCGTCGTCGCGCTGGCCTACCGCCAGGGCCTCGACGCGTTCCGCTTCATCCTGGTCGGCCTGGGCATCAGCGTCGCCCTGGTGTCGGTGACGTCGTGGCTGCTGGTCATCGCGAACGTCCAGCAGGCGAGCCTCGCCCTGATCTGGCTGCGCGGCTCGCTCAACGCCCGCGGCTGGGAGCACGTCGTCCCGATCGCGATCGTGCTGGCCGTCGTGCTGCCGATCGCAGTCGCGCTGGCGTTCCGCCTCGACGCGCTCGACCTCGGCGACGACACCGCGCGCGGGCTGGGGGAGCGGGTCGACCGCTCGCGCCTGTCGCTGCTGGTCCTCGCCGTCGTCCTCGCGGCCTCGGCCACCGCGGCCGCGGGCCCGATCCGGTTCGTCGCCCTCGTCGTCCCGCAGGTCTCCCTGCGCCTGACCGGGGGCTCGCGCCCACCCCTGCTCGCGTCGGCCGTCGCCGGCGCCCTGCTCGTGGTCGCCGGCGACCTCGTGGCCCGCACGCTGCTCGGCGGCGAGGTGCCGGTCGGCGTCGTCACCGTCGTCCTGGGCGCGCCCTACCTGCTCTACCTGCTCGTCCGTCGCACGAGGAAGGACTCCGCGTGAGCGCCGAGACCGAACACGCCGCGACCGAACACGCCGCGACCGAACACGCCGCGACCACCTCCGATCGGGATGCGGCCGTCCGCCTGCGCGTCGAGGGCGTGCGCGTCGGGTACGGCGAGTCGATCGTCGTCGGCGGGGCTGCGGGTCCGGACGGCTCCGGGGGGCTCGATCTCGACGTCGTCGACGGCACGGTCACCGCCGTCATCGGCCCGAACGGCTGCGGCAAGTCGACGCTGCTGCGCACGATGGCCCGCCTGCTCGCGCCCAAGCACGGCCACGTGCTCCTCGACGGCCGGCGCCTCGACGCGGTGCCGTCCCGTGAGGTCGCGACGGTGCTGGGCGTGCTGCCCCAGGACCCGACCGCGCCGGAGGGCATCACGGTCGCCGACCTCGTCGCCCGCGGCCGCCACCCCCACCAGCGCTGGTTCCGCCAGTGGTCGACCGACGACGAGGAGGCCGTCTCCGAGGCGCTCGAGTGGACCGGGATGCGCGACTTCGCCGACCGCACCCTGGACACGCTCTCCGGCGGTCAGCGCCAGCGCGTCTGGATCTCCATGGCGCTGGCCCAGGGCACCGACGTGCTCCTGCTCGACGAGCCGACCACGTTCCTCGACCTCGCCCACCAGGTCGACGTCCTCGACCTCGTCGAGCGCCTCAACCAGGAGCGCGGCCGCACGGTGGTCATGGTGCTGCACGACCTCAACCTGGCCGCCCGCTACGCCGGGCGGCTGGTGGCCATGCACCACGGCGAGATCGCGGTGGCCGGCACCCCGCACGAGGTGCTCACCGAGGACACCGTGCGCGACGTCTTCGGCCTCGAGGCCCGCGTCATCGACGACCCGGTCGCCGGGACGCCGATGGTCGTCCCGATCGGCCGCGACCGGGCCCACCGACGTGACGCATGACGCCCCCGAGTTGACCGTTCGTCCGACTTAGGCAAGCCTCCCCTGCACACACACCGTCGGTGCCGGCACGACTGCGCTGCGTACCGACGACCCGATCACCGACGATCCCCCCGGAGCGCCCTGGATGACACTCCGAGTCCGTTTCGCAGCTGCCCTGGCCGCGGTCCTCGCCCTGCTGCTCGCGGGCTGTGGATCGGGCGGGGACGAGCCGGCGCCGGGCGCCGCCGCGCCCGGGTTCCCGGTGACGGTGGACCACGCCTTCGGGCGGACCACCGTCCCGGACCGCCCCGCCCGCGTCGTGACCGTCGGCTACAACGACGCCGACCACGTCCTCGCGCTCGGGACCGTGCCGGTCGGGGTGCGCGACTTCATCGGCGCCTTCGACGAGACCACCCGCCCCTGGGCGATGCAGGCCCTGAACGGCGCGCGGCCCGAGCAGGTCGGCGGCAACGAGATCGACATCGAGAAGGTCGCCTCGCTGCAGCCCGACCTCGTCCTCGGCGTGTACTCCGACATGGACCGCGCCACCTACGACCGGCTCTCGCAGATCGCGCCCACGGTGGCCGACCCGTCCGAGACGGCCGCCACCCCGTGGCAGGAGCAGACCCGCATCACCGCCCGGGCGCTCGGCGTGCCCGACCGCGGAGAGCAGGTCGTCGGCGACGTCGAGCGCCGCTTCGCCGACGCCCGCGCCGCCAACCCGCAGTTCGCCGGCAAGAACGTCGACCTCGCGCTCGTCACGTCCGGGGAGTTCTACGTCCTCGGCCAGGACGACGCCCGCACGCAGCTGTTCAGCGGGCTCGGGCTCGGGGTCGACCCGACCACGCAGACGCTCTCCAGCGAGCAGCTCGGTCAGCTCGACGCGCAAGGCGTCGCGGTGCTCGGCGTCCCGCCGCAGACCGCGCTCGCGAACCCGGTGTTCGCGAACCTCCCCGCGGTGCGCGAGTCCCGCGTCGCCTACGTCGGCGACGAGGCCTCGCCGGTGGCCGGCGCGCTCGGGTTCGTCAGCCCGCTGAGCCTCCCGTACGCCCTCGACCAGATCACCCCGGAGCTGGCGCGGGTCTACGGCACGACCTGAGCGACGTCCCTGTCCACACCGACCCCCGGAGCACCCCCGACATGACCCTCCGCGTCCGTTTCGCCGCCGCGCTGGCCGCGGTCCTCGCCCTGCTGCTGGCCGGGTGCGGATCCGGCGGGGACGAGCCCGCGCCGGGCGCCGCCGCGCCCGGCTTCCCGGTGACGATCAACCACGCCTACGGGCAGACCACCATCCCCGACCGCCCCGCGCGCGTCGTCACCGTCGGCTACAACGACGCCGACTTCGTCCTCGCCCTCGGCGTGGTCCCGGTCGGCGTGCGGCAGTCCATCGGCGCCTTCGACAGCTCGACCCGCCCCTGGGCGCAGCAGGCCCTGAACGGTCAGCGGCCCGAGGTCGTCGGCAGCGACGAGCTCGACATCGAGAAGATCGCGGCGCTGCAGCCCGACGTCATCATCGGGCTGTACTCCTACATGGACCAGGCGACCTACGACCGGCTCTCCCAGATCGCGCCGACCCTGGCCGACCCGGTCAAGGACGTCGCCGCCCCGTGGCAGGAGCAGACGCGGATCACCGGCCGGGCGCTGGGCGTCCCGGAGCGCGCCGAGCAGGCCGTCGGCGACGTCGAGCGCCGCCTCACCGACGCCCGCAACGCCAACCCGCAGTTCGCGGGCAAGAACGTCTCGGTGACGCTCGTGGCGGCGAACGAGTTCATCTCGCTGGGCCGCGACGACCTGCGCACCCAGGTCTTCACCGGCCTCGGGCTGGGCGTCCCGCAGACCACCGAGACGCTCTCCAGCGAGAACATCGGCCGGCTCGACGCGCAGGGGATCGCCGTCGTCGGCGTCGCGCCCCAGACCGCGCTGGCCAACCCGGTGTTCGCGAACCTGGGCGCGACGCGGGCCAACCGCGTGGCGTTCCTCGGCGAGGAGTCCTCGCCGGTCGCCGGGGCCCTGGGCTTCTCGAGCCCGCTGAGCCTGCCCTACCTGGTCGACCAGATCACCCCGGAGCTCGCGCGGGTCTACAACACCCCTTGATCGACATCACCCACCCCGGGAGCGTGATGAACGTGCGGACGAACGATGTCGACATCGACGGGACGACGGCCGCGGAACCGGAGACCCTGGACGTTCTCGGGGTGGGGTTCGGCCCGTCGAACCTGGCGCTGGCGCTGGCGGTGCAGGAGCACAACGAGCGCTCGCCTGCCTCGGGCCGGGTGGCGGCGGCGTTCGTGGAGCAGCAGGCGGCGTTCGGGTGGCACCGGGGGATGCTCCTCGAAGGGGCCACGATGCAGGTGTCGTTCCTCAAGGATCTCGTCACGATGCGCGACCCGACGAGCCCGCGGTCGTTCCTGAACTACCTGCAGGGTCAGGGGCGGTTGGCGGACTTCATCAACACGAAGACGATGTTCCCGTCGCGGGTGGAGTTCCATGACTACCTGGAGTGGTGCGCGGCGGATGTGCGGCACCTGGTGTCGTACGGGACGCGGGCGGTGGCGGTGCACCCGGTGGCGGGGGCGGACGGGATGGTCGAGGAGCTCGACGTCGTCCTGCGCGGCCCCGACGGCGAGCGGACGGTGCGCACGCGCAACCTCGTCCTCGCGACCGGCCTGGTGCCGTGGCTGCCGCCGGGCGTCGAGCGCGGGGAGCGCGTCTGGCACAACAGCGAGCTCCTGCACCGGCTCGCGACGGTCGACCGTGACGACAGCCCCGTCCCGCCGCGGCGGTTCGTCGTCCTCGGCGCCGGGCAGAGCGCGGCCGAGACCACCGAGCACCTGCACCGCCGGTACCCCGACGCCGAGGTGCGCTCGGTGTTCTCCCGCTACGGCTACAGCCCCGCGGACGACACGTCCTTCGCGAACCGCATCTTCGACCCGGACGCCGTCGACCATTTCTACGAGGCGCCGAGCGACGTCAAGCAGATGCTCATGGACTACCACGCGAACACGAACTACTCGGTGGTCGACCCGGAGCTGATCCAGGAGCTCTACACCCGGGCCTACCAGGAGAAGGTCGCGGGCCGGCAGCGCCTGCACGTCCACGGCGCGAGCCGGGTCGCGCAGGTCCGGGAGCCCGGCGCCGGGGGCGGTGACATCGAGATCGACATCGAGTTCCTGCCCACGGGCGAGCACGAGACGATCGGCACCGACGTCGTCGTCTACGCCACCGGCTACCGCCCGATCGACCCGACGATGCTGCTCGGCGATGTCGGCTCGTGGTGCTGCCGCGCCGACAACGGGGAGCTGCTCGTCGAGCGCGACTACCGGATCACGACCGCGCACCCGTTGCGGGCCGGCGTCTACCTGCAGGGACCGACCGAGCACACCCACGGCATCAGCTCGACGCTGCTCTCGACGACGGCGGTGCGCGCGGGGGAGATCGTCGACTCGCTGTGCGAGCACCGGCCGACGGAGATCCCCCGCGGGGAGCCGGTCACGCCCCCGGCGCGCCCGGCGGACGTGCCGGTGGGACTGTGAGGGACGCCGGGTGAGCACGCTCGACGCCGATCGCCCGGCGCCCGTCGGTGTCGGACGGACCTGGCCCGACCGGTTCGCCGAGCAGGTCGCCGCGCGGGGTGACGCGGTCGCGGTGGAGCTCGGCGAGGAGTCGCTGACCTACGCCGGCCTCGCCGACCGCGCCGCCCGGCTCGCCGCCGTGCTGGCGGCCCACGGCGCCGGCCCCGAGCGCCTGGTCGGCCTGGCGCTGCCGCGCTCGGTCGACCAGGTCGTCGCGCAGGTCGCGGTGCTGTGCGCGGGCGCGGCCCACCTGCCGGTCGACCCGGAGCAGCCCGAGGAACGCATCCGGCTCGTCCTCGACGACGCCGCACCGGCCGTGCTGCTGACGACGCGCACCCTGCGCGACGAGCTGCCGCCGGAGTGGGGCGAGCACGCCCTGCTGCTCGAGGAGCTCGACCTCGCCGCGGTCGCGCCGGTCGCGCTCGACCCGGGCGTGCCCGTCGACGCGCTCGCCTACGTCATCTACACGTCGGGGTCGACCGGACGTCCGAAGGGCGTGCTGGTGACCCACGCGGGTGTCGACAAGCTCGTCGCCACCCAGACCGAGCGGCTCGGGGTCGGGCCCGACGACCGGGTGCTCGCGTTCGCCTCGCCGAGCTTCGACGTCGCGTTCTGGGAGCTGTGCCAGTCGCTGCTCTCCGGGGGCCGGCTGGTGATCGTGCCGAGCGAGCTGCGCGCGCCGGTGCCGGAGCTCGCCGACTACCTGCACGCCCACGACGTCTCGGTCATGATCCTGCCGCCGGTGCTGCTCGCCGCGCTGCCCGACGACGTGGTGCTGCCGGCCGGGGTGCTGCTCGCGGGCACCGAGCGGGTCGCGCCGGAGCTGGTCGAGCGCTACGGCCGCGACCACCGGATGTTCAACGCCTACGGCCCCACCGAGGCCACCGTGAACTCCACCCTCGGCGAGGCCCGCCCCGACACCCTCGAGGGCACCTCGGTCCCGATCGGCGTCCCCGACCCGATGACCACCGCCCGGGTGCTCGACGACCGGTTGCAGCCGGCCGTCGACGGCGTACCCGGCGAGCTCTACCTCGGCGGGCCCGGCCTCGCCCGCGGGTACCTCGGCCGCGCCGGTCTGAGCGCCGAGCGCTTCGTCGCCGACCCCTGGGGCGAGCCCGGCGAGCGTCTCTACCGCACCGGGGACCTCGTCGTGCGCCACGGGGAGGTCCTCGACTTCCTCGGGCGCACCGACGACCAGGTCCAGATCCGCGGATTCCGCGTCGAGCCCGGCGAGGTGTCCTCCGAGCTCCAGGGCCACCCCTCGGTCGCCCAGGCCACGGTGGTGGTCCGCGACGACCTGCCGGCCGGGCGCGGGCTGGTCGGGTACGTGGTGCCGGCACTGACCCCCGACGGGGACGCCCGCGTCGACGAGTGGAAGGACCTGCACGAGGTCCTCTACTCGGCCGCCGACGAGGACGCCTCGCTCTTCGACGACGGCTTCGCCGGCTGGAACTCCACCTACGACGGCACCGACATCCCCCGCGAGCACATGCGGGTGTGGCGCGACGCCGTGGTCTCCCGCATCCGCGACCTGCCGGCGGGTCGGCGCGTGCTCGAGATCGGCGTCGGGAGCGGCCTGCTGCTCACCGAGGTCGCCCCGCACGTCGAGCGCTACGTCGGCATCGACCTCTCCGCCGAGGGCATCGCCGCGCTGGGGCGCCGGGTGGAGGCCTCCGACGTGCTGCGCGAGCGCGTCGTGCTCGAGACGCGCCCGGCGCACGAGGTCGGCGGGGTCGCGGGCGGTCCCTTCGACACCATCATGATCAACTCGGTGGTGCAGTACTTCCCCGACGGCGAGCACCTGCGGCGGGTGCTGCACGACGCCGCGGGCCTGCTCGCGCCCGGCGGGTCGATCCTCGTCGGCGACGTCCGCCACGCCGGCCTGCTGCGTACGCTGCGCGCGGGCGTGGAGACGGCGCGGGCGGCCGGGCCCGACCCGGACGCCCTGCGCCGCGCCGTCGACGCGTCGGTCGCCTGGGAGCCCGAGCTGCTGGTGCACCCCGGCTTCTTCGGCGCCGTCGCCGACGAGCTGGGCCTGGCGGCCGACGTCGAGCTCGAGCGCTCCCCGTTCCACGACGAGCTCTCCCGCTACCGCTACCACGCGGTCCTCCGTTCGGCCCATGTGAGCGAACTTCGGGGCTATAGCACCCAAGTTCGCTCACATGAGCTGACCTGGACCGGGTCGGTCGACGAGGTGCGGGAGGCGCTGGCGGCGTCGGGCGCGGGGTCGGTGGTGCGCGTCGTCGGGATCCCCAACGCCCGCCTGACCCCGGACCTTGAGGCGCTGGCCCGGGTCGACGGCACCGCGCCGCCCGGCGGGCCCGCCGCCGACCCCGAGGACCTGATCGCGCTCGTCACCGACCGTCCCGCCCGGGCGACCTGGGACCCCGAGGACCCGACCCGGTTCGAGGTCGTCTACGGCGACGCCGGCCCCGCCTTCCGCGGCGGGGGACCGGACGGCACGACGACCCCCGCGCCGTTCCGCGACGTCACCGCCCTGACCTCGGCGGTGCGCGAGGGCCTGCGCGACCGGCTGCCCGAGCACCTCGTGCCGGCGGCCGTCGTCGCCGTGCCGGAGCTGCCGACCCTGCCCAGCGGCAAGCTGGACCGCGCCGCCCTGCCGGCGCCCGACCTCGCCGCCGAGGTCGGCGGCGCCGCCCCGCGCACCCCGCGCGAGGAGGTCCTGGCCGCGCTCTACGCCGAGCTGCTCGGGGTGCCCGGCATCGGTGTGCACGACGACTTCTTCGCGGTCGGCGGCGACAGCATCCTGTCGGTCTCGCTGGTCGCGCGCGCCCGCGCGGCGGGGCTCGGGATCACCCCGCGGCAGATCTTCACGCACCGGACCGTCGCCGGCCTCGCGGAGGTGGCGTCGGCCCACGACGACACGGCCCGGGAGACCGTCGCCGTCGAGCTGGACGACGCCGCCCGGGCCGCGCTCGGCGACGCGGCCGAGGTCTGGCCCGTCTCCGCGCTGCAGGAGGGCTTCTTCGTCCACGCCGCGCTCTCGGACGTCTACACCGTCCAGGAGGTCGTGCGGCTGCGCGGACCCGTCGACGCCGCCGCCTGGCGCGCGGCCGGCCGGCGGTTGCTCGCCCGCCACCCGCAGCTGCGGGCCGGGTTCGCCCAGCGCGCCGACGGCCGGGTCGTCCAGGCGATCGCGGAGGCCGTCGAGCTGCCGTGGCGCGAGGTCGACCTGCGCGCCCTGGACACCCCGGCGACCGGGCGCGCGCTCGACGACGTCGTCGTGGCCGAGCGCGACGAGCGCTTCGACCTGGCCCGCCCGCCGCTGATCCGTGCGGCGCTCGTGCACACCGGCGACGAGGCGGCCGCCCTCGTGCTGACCTTCGAGCACATCGTGCTCGACGGCTGGTCGGTGGCGACGGTGGTCCGCGAGCTGCTGGCGGACTCGGGGGACGAGGCCCGCGACGTCGACCTCGCCACCCACCGGGCCCGGTACGCCCGCCTCCCCGACCAGGCCGCCGACGTGGCGGCCTGGCGTGACGCCCTGGCCGACCTCGAGGGCCCGACGCGGCTGCTCGAGGCGCTCGCTCCCGATGCCTCCGCCGGCATCTCCGGGCCGTCCCGAGCACCCCGTCACCACCAGCGTCACCTCGGGATCGACGAGGAGACCACGAGCCGGCTGGTCGCCGCGGCACGGCGCCGCGGCCTGACCCTCGGCACCGTGCTGCACGGCGCGTGGGCGCTGATGGTCGGGCGCCTGACCGGCGCCCGCGACGTCGTCGTCGGCAGCACCGTGTCCGGACGTGACGGCGTGCTGCCCGGCATCGAGGACGCGGTCGGGCTGTTCATCAACACGGTCCCGGTCCGGATGCGCTGGGCGCCCGGGCAGCCGGTCGCCGACGTCCTCGACGCGCTGCAGAGCCACCGCACCGAGCTGCTCGACCACGACGGCGTCGCGCTCGCGGCGCTGCAGCGCGAGCTGGGGCACGGGGAGCTGTTCGACTCGCTCGTGGTGGTGGAGAACTACCCGCAGCCGGAGGGTGTCGAGGCCGTCGACGTCGTCGACGCCGTGCACTACCCGGTCGCGCTCATCGCCGCCGTCGGTCCGCGCCTGGACCTGACGATCAAGCACGACCCGACCCGCGTCGACGCCACGGCCGCCGAGCTGGTCGTCGCCCAGCTGCGGCGCACCCTCGAGCGCCTCGCCGCCGACCTCGACGCCCCGGTCGCGTCCATCCCGGTGCGGGACGCCCCGCCGCGCCTCCCCGACACCGCGCACCCCGTCCCGTCCACGACCCTCACCGGGTGGATCGCCGCGCAGGCCGCGGCCACCCCCGACGCGCCGGCGGTGATCGCCGAGGACGCCCGGCTCACCCACGCCGACCTGGCCCGGCGCGCCGCCGGACTTGCGGGGCACCTGGCCGACGCCGGCCCCGTGGTCGGGGTCGCCGTGCCGCGCTCGGCCGACCTCGTCGTCGCGCTCGCCGGGGTCCTGCACGCCGGGAAGGCCTACGTCCCGCTCGACGTCGACCTGCCCCGCGAGCGCCTCGCCGCGGTGATCGCCGACGCCGGGGTGGAGGTCGTCGTCACCACCGCCTCGATCGACGTCCTCCCCGACGGGCCCCGCCGCGTGCTGGTCGAGGACACCGGCACGGCCGACACCGCTCCCGCGGCCGTCGACCCCGACGACGCGGCCTACGTGATCTTCACGTCGGGCTCGACGGGGCGGCCCAAGGGCGTCGTCGTCAGCCACCGCGCGATCGTCAACCGGCTCGCGTGGACCCAGGACACCTTCGGGCTCGGCGCCGACGACCGTGTGCTGCAGAAGACGCCGGTCGGGTTCGACGTCAGCGTCTGGGAGTTCTTCTGGCCGCTCGTCACCGGGGCGGCGATCGTCGTCGCCCGGCCCGGCGGGCACCGCGACCCCTCCTACCTGGCCGGGCTGGTCGCCGACGCGGGCGTTACGACGATGCACTTCGTCCCGTCGATGCTCGAGGCGTTCCTCGCCTCCGACGACGTCACCGGGGACCCGTCGTGGGCGGCTCCGCTGCGCCGCGTGCTCGCCAGCGGGGAGGCGCTGCCGGCGAGCGCCGCCGCACGCTGGCGGGAGCTCACGGGCGTCCCGCTGCACAACCTCTACGGACCCACCGAGGCCGCCGTCGACGTCACCCACCACCCGGTGAGCGACGCCGACACGGTCCGCGTGCCCATCGGCACGCCGGTCTGGAACACCGCGCTGCGCGTGCTGGACGGCTGCCTCGCGGAGGTCCCCGACGGCGTGCCCGGCGAGCTCCACCTCGCCGGCGTCCAGCTCGCCCGCGGCTACACCGGCCGGCCGGGCCTGACGGCCGAGCGCTTCGTCGCCGACCCGCACGGGGCGCCCGGCGAGCGGCTCTACCGCACCGGCGACCTGGTCCGGCGCCTGCCCGGCGGCGCGATCGAGTACCTGGGCCGCACCGACGACCAGGTGAAGATCCGTGGCCAGCGCATCGAGCCGGGCGAGGTCGAGGCCGCGCTCGCGGCACAGCCCGGCGTCGAACGGGCCGCGGTGACGGTGCGCCGCGACGGCCCGTCGCCCGCGCTGGTCGGCTACGTCGTCGGTGGAGCGGTCGGTGGGGCCGATCCCGACGCCGTGCGGGACGCCCTGGCGCGGGAGCTCCCCGAGGCGATGGTCCCGGTCGCCGTCGTGGTGCTCGACGCGCTGCCCCTGACCGCGAGCGGCAAGCTCGACCGCTCGGCGCTGCCGGCCCCCGAGCTGGGCGGCGGCCCGGCCCGCGAGCCCGCCACCGAGGCCGAGCGGACGCTGTGCGCGATCTTCGCCGAGGTCCTGGGCCGCGAGTCGTGCGGCCCCGACGACGACTGGTTCGCCCTGGGCGGCGACTCGATCTCCGCCATCGGGGTCGCGAGCCGGGCGCGCCGCGCGGGCCTGGCCGTGGGGCCCGCCGAGGTGTTCGCCGGCCGCAGCCCGGCGGGTGTCGCGGCGCGGGTGCCGGACACCGCCGTGGACGCCGCCCGGGTCGAGGACCTGCGGCAACCCGTTGACCCGCACCAGGTGCCGGTGGACGTCGACGTTGCCGAGGTCTGGCCCCTCTCTCCGCTGCAGGAGGGCCTGTTCTTCCACGCCGGGCTCGACGGTGAGGCCGACGTCTACCGGATCCAGGAGACCGTCGACCTCGACCACCGGCTCGACGCCGACCGCCTGCGCGGCGCGGTGGCGACGCTGCTCGCCCGCCACGACGCCCTGCGCGCCGGCTTCACCAGCGAGGGGCTCGACGAGCCGGTGCAGTTCGTGGCCATTTCCCTCGAGCCGCCGGTGACCGTCGTCGACGCGCACGACGACGACGCCGTTGCGGCGGCGACCGCCGAGGACCGGGCCGCCGGCTTCGACCTGGCCGCGCCGCCGCTCTTCCGCGTCGTGCTCGTGCGCGGCCCGGAGACCGACCGCGTGCTGATCTCGCGGCACCTGCTGCTGTGGGACGGCTGGTCGGCGTGGACGGTGCTCGCGCAGCTGCTCGGGGCCTACTCCGGGGACGAGCTCGAGCCCGCCGGGTCGTACCGCGACCACCTCGCCTGGCTCGCCGCCCAGGACACCGACGCGGCGATGGAGGCCTGGCGGACCGCGCTGGCCGGGCTCGAGGGGCCGACGCTCGTGGGCCCCGACACCCCCGAGCCGCTGCGCGAGCAGGACCTCGAGCTCGGAGCCGACGTCACCGCCCGCCTGCGCGCGCTGACCCGCGAGCGGGGGATCACCGCGCACACGGTGCTCTCGACGGTCTGGGGCCTCGTGCTCGCGGCGGCGACCGGGCGCACCGACGTCGTCCTCGGCACCACGGTCGCCGGGCGTCCCGACGCCGTGCCGCACGTGGAGACGACGGTCGGCCTGTTCCTCACCACCGTGCCGACCCGCCTCGTGCTCGACGCCGGGGAGTCCGCGGGCGCGCTGCTCGCGCGGGTGCAGGACGAGCGGCTGGGCCTGCTCGCGCACGAGTGGGTCGGGCTGGGCGCGATCCAGCGCGCGGCCGGCCAGCGGACCCTGTTCGACACGCTGTTCGTCTACCGGCCCGAGGGCGGCGAGGAGCGCATCGCCGACCTCTCCGCCCGCCATGGCGTCACGGCGCTGCGCAACGACGACGCCACGCACTACCCGCTGACCGTCATCGTCACCCCGGGCGAGCGGGTGCGGATCACGCTGGCCCACACGCTCTCCGACGACGACGCGCGAGCGTGGCTCGACCGTTTCACCACGCTGCTCGACCAGGTCCTCGCCGACCCCGACACGGCGGTGCCCGCGCTGGACCCGCTGCTGCCCGCCGAGCGGGACGCCGTCGTCGTGGGCCGCGACGGGGCCCCGGTCGACCTGGGGAACGTCACCGTCGCCGACCTGCTCGCCGAGCGGGCCGCGCTCGTGCCCGACGACCTCGCCCTGGTGTCCGGGGACGTCGAGTACACCTACCGCGAGCTCGACGCGGCCATCGACCGCACGGCACGCCTGCTGCGTGCCCGCGGCGCCGGCCCGGAGACCGTGGTCGCGCTGGCCGTCCCGCGCTCCGCCGAGACCGTCGTCGCGCTCTTCGCGGTGCTGCGCGCGGGGGCGGCGTACCTGCCGCTCGAGCTCGACCACCCGACCGAGCGGCTCCTCGGGACCATCGCTGACGCCGAGCCGGTCGTGCTCGTGACGGTCGCGCGGGTCGCGGACCGGTTCGACGGGGTGCCGACGATCGTGCTCGACGACCCGGCCGTCGCCGCCGAGCGATCGGCGCTGCCGGCGGGCCCGCTGTCGGACGCCGAGCTCGGCGACTTCGCCCGCGACCGCGCCGACCGCCTCGACCGGCCCGCCTACCTGATCTACACCTCGGGCTCGACCGGCAGGCCCAAGGGCGTCGTCACCCCCTACCGCGGGCTGACGAATATGCAGATCAACCACCGGACGGAGATCTTCGACCCGGTGGTCGCGGCCGCGGGCGGGCGCCGGCTGCGGATCGCGCACACCGTCTCGTTCGCCTTCGACATGTCGTGGGAGGAGCTGCTCTGGCTCGTCGAGGGCCACGAGGTGCACGTCCTCGACGAGGAGCTGCGCCGCGACGCCGCCCGGCTCGTCGCGCACGCCGACGAGCACGCGGTCGACGTCGTCAACGTGACCCCGACCTACGCCGAGGCGCTGATCGAGGAGGGGCTGCTCGCCGACCGCGGCATGCCCTTGGTGCTGCTCGGCGGCGAGGCGGTCTCGGACTCCGTCTGGACCACCCTGCGCGACGCCGAGGGGACGCTCGGCTACAACCTCTACGGGCCGACCGAGTACACGATCAACACGCTCGGCGGCGGCACCGGGGACAGCGCCACCCCGACCGTCGGGCGCCCGATCACCAACACCCGCGCGCACGTGCTCGACGAGTGGCTGCGCCCGGTCCCCGACGGCGTGCCGGGCGAGCTCTACATCGCCGGGACCGGGCTCGCGCGCGGCTACTGGCGCCGGGCGGGCCTCACCGCGGAGCGCTTCGTCGCCGACCCCACCGACCCGGCCGGCGGGCGGATGTACCGCACCGGCGACCTCGTGCGCCGCCGTCCGGGCAGCGGCGGAGTGCTGGACTTCCTCGGCCGCACCGACGACCAGGTCAAGATCCGGGGCCACCGCGTGGAGCCCGGCGAGGTGGCGGCGGCGCTGACCGCGCACGACGCCGTGGCGCGCGCCGCCGTCGTCGCCGACAGGTCCGGGCCGGGCGGGTCGGCGCGCTTGATCGGGTACGTGGTGCCGTCCGGCGAGCTGGACGTGGCCGCCGTCCGCGACGACCTGCGCACCCGGCTGCCCGACCACCTCGTGCCGGCCGCGCTCGTCGAGGTCGACACGCTGCCGCTGACCGTCAACGGCAAGCTCGACACCGGCGCCCTGCCGACGCCCGACCTGTCGCCGGCCGGCGGTGGCCGCCCGCCCGCGACGGAGGCCGAGGAGACCCTGTGCGGGATCTTCGCGGCGGTGCTCGACGTCCCGCGCGTCGGGCCCGAGGACGACTTCTTCGACCTCGGCGGCCACTCGCTCATCGCCACCCGGCTGCTCTCGCGGGTGCGCACCGCACTGGGCGCCGACGTGGCCCTGCGCGACCTCTTCGACGCGCCCACCCCGGCGGCGCTGGCCGGGCGGGTGGGCTCCCGCGAGCCGGCCGACGCGCGCCCCGAGCTGGCGCCTCGCGAGCGACCCGACGCGCTGCCGCTGTCCGCGGCCCAGCAGCGGCTGTGGATGCTGGCCCAGCTCGACGAGGTGGGCGGCGGGGCGTACCACTACCCGATCGTGCTGCGGCTGCGTCCCGACGGTGCGCCGCTCGACCCGGACGCCCTCGACGCCGCGCTCGACGACGTCGTCGCCCGCCACGAGCCGCTGCGCACGCTCGTCGACGGCGCGACGCAGCGGGTGCTCGACGACGTGCGGGTGCCGCTGCGGCGGGCGTCGGCCGGGTCCGAGGACGAGGCCGCCGAGATCGTCGCCGCCGAGGTGGCCCGTCCGTTCGACCTCACCCGCCGTCCGCCGCTGCGGGCGACCCTGGTCGAGCGGGACGGGGAGCACCTGCTGGTGCTCGTGCTGCACCACATCGCCACCGACGAGTGGTCCGACGGGCCCCTGTTCGCCGACCTCGCCACGGCGTACGCGGCGCGCCGCGACGGGCACGCGCCCGCCTTCGCGCCGCTGCCGGTGACCTACGCCGACTACGCGCTCTGGCAGGCCGAGCTGCTCGGTGAGGGGTCCGCGGAGGCCGGGCGCCAGCTGGCGTTCTGGGCGGACGCGCTCGCGGGTGCGCCCGAGGAGCTGGAGCTGCCGACCGACCGGCCGCGCCCGGCGGCGCCGAGCTTCACCGGGGGCACGGTCGCGCTGCCCCTGGACGCCGCCGTCGCCGAGGGCCTGCGGACCCTCGGCCGCGACCGCGGGGCCAGCACGTTCATGGTGCTGCAGGCGGCGGTGGCCGTGCTGCTCTCGCGGCTCGGCGTCGGGGACGACGTCCCCCTCGGCGCGCCCGTCGCGGGACGGACCGACCCGCGCCTCGACGACCTCGTCGGCTTCTTCGTCAACACCGTGGTGCTGCGCACCGACCTGGCCGGGTCGCCGTCGTTCGGGGAGCTCGTCGACCGGGTGCGCGCGACCGACCTGGCCGCGTTCGCCCACGCCGACGTGCCGTTCGAGGCGGTGGTGGAGCACCTCGAGCCGCCGCGCGTGCTCGCGCGCACGCCGCTCTTCCAGGTCATGGTGGGCCACCACGTCCGGTCCGGGTCGCCGCTCTCGCTGCCCGGGCTCGCGGTCGCCGAGGAGGACGTCGCCGGCACGACCGCCAAGTTCGACCTGGTGTTCTCGTTCGTCGAGGACGCCGACGGGGCCGTCACCCTGCACCTCGAGTACGCGGCCGACCTCTTCGAGGCCGTCTCGGCGGAGCGGATCGCACGGCGCTTCGCGCGGGTGGCCGGTGCGGTGGTCGAGGCGCCGGACGCCCCGGTGGCCGGGATCGACGTGCTCGAGGACGACGAGCGTGCCCGCCTCGCGGCGCTCTCGGGCCGCCCGGACGCCCGCGCCGTGCCGGAGGAGAGCCTGGTCGCGTCGTTCGAGCGGCACGCCGACACGACACCGGACGCGGTGGCCGTCGCCGACGCCGACGGCGAGGTGTCGTACGCCGAGCTGGACGGGCTGGCCGAGGGCGTCGCCGACCTGCTCGACGGGGTCGGGCCCGACGACGTCGTCGGCGTGGCCGTGCCGCGGTCGACGACGATGGTCGCCGCGGTGCTGGCCGTGCTCAAGCGGGGCGCCGCGTGGCTGCCCCTCGACCTCGCCCACCCGTCCGAGCGGCTGGCGCACATGCTGGCCGACTCCGGCGCGGCGCGGGTGATCGTCACCCCGGCGACGGCCGAGCGGGTGCCGTCCGGGCCCCACCTGGTCCTCGACGGGGTCTCGCCGTCACCGCGGCGGGACCGCCGGCGTCCGGCGAGCCTCGACGCCGCCGCCTACGTGCTCTACACGTCGGGATCGACGGGCCTGCCCAAGGGCGTCGTCGTGCCGCACGAGGGGATCGCGAGCCTCGCGGCGACGGCGGTGGACCGCATGGGCGTCACGGCGTCGTCGCGGATCCTGCAGTTCGCGTCGGTCGGGTTCGACGTCGCCGCGTTCGAGCTGGCCATGGCCCTGACGCTCGGCGGGCGGCTCGAGATCCTGCCCGAGGAGGCCCGGGTCGCCGGCCCGCCGCTCACCGACTTCCTCCACGAGCGCCGGATCAGCCACGCCATCCTGCCGCCGTCGCTGGTGGCCGCGCTGCCGGCGGACTGCGTCATCCCCGACGGGACGACGGTGCTGGTCGGTACCGAGACGGTGCCGCCGGACCTCGTCGCGCGCTGGGCCGACCGGCTGCACATGCTCGTCGCGTACGGCCTCACCGAGGCGACGGTGAACTCGACGCTGTGGCCGACCCGCACCGACTGGGAGGGGCCGCTGCCGATCGGCGAGCCCGACCCGAACACCGTCGCGCGGGTGCTCGGGCCGCGCCTCGAGCCCGTGCCGCCCGGGGTGGTGGGCGATCTCTACATCGGCGGTCGGGGGCTCGCCCATGGGTACGTCGGGCAGCTCGGGCTGACGGCGTCCCGCTTCGTCGCCGATCCCTCCGGCGCGCCCGGCGCCCGGATCTACCGCACCGGCGACCGAGCCCGCTGGCGCCCGGACCCCGAGGCGTCGTCGGGCTGGGTGCTCGACTTCCTCGGCCGCGACGACGACCAGATCAAGATCCGGGGGGTGCGCATCGAGCCCGGTGACGTGGCCGCCGCGCTGTCCGACCACCCCGACGTGCAGCAGGCCGTCGCCGTCGCCGACCGCGACGGGGACCTCGTCCGGCTCGTGGGCTACGTGAGCCTGGCGTCGGGTTCCGTGGACGTGGACGACGTGCGGGCGCGGGCGTCGGCGCGGCTGCCCGAGCACATGGTGCCGTCGCTCGTCGTGGCGCTGGACGGGCCGGTGCCGCTGACGCCGAACGGCAAGGTCGACCGCCGTGCCCTGCCGGCGCCGGACTGGGCGGCGCTGGTGTCGTCGGCGTCGCCGGGCACGCCGGAGGAGGAGCGGCTGGCCGCGATCGTCGCCGAGGTGCTGCGGCTCGAGCGGGTGGGTGTCGACGACGACTTCTTCGCGCTCGGCGGGCACTCGATGGCGGCGATGCGGCTCGTCTCCGGGGTCCGCGAGGCGCTGGGCGTCGAGCTCGCCGTGCGGGACGTGTTCGAGGCGCCGACGGTGTCCGCCCTCGCGACCCGCGTGGCCGACGCCCCGCGCGCCCGCCCCCGGCCGGTGCCGAGTGGCCCGCCCGGGGAGGAGGAGCCGCTCGCGCCGGCGCAGCGCCGGCTGGTGGCCGACGGCACGCGGCGGCGCCCGGACCACGCGTTGCTCCTGCACGGGCCGTTCGAGCGGGCGGCGCTGTCGTCGGCGGTCGACGACGTGGTCGCCCGGCACGAGCCGCTGCGCACGACGGTGGGCTCGTCGCGGCGCGTCCTCGCCGCCGGACCCGGGCTGACCGAGCGGAGCGGCGCGCTCGGGGACCTGGCGCGCGAGCCGTTCGACCTGGCCGCGGAGCCGGCGTTCCGGGCGCACCTCGTCGGCGGTCGCCTGCTGCTGGTCCTCGGCTACACGGCAGTGGACGAGTGGTCCGTGGTCCCGTTGCTGCGGGACCTGGCCACCGCCTACGCGGCCCGCCGTGAGGGACGGGCGCCGGACTGGGCGCCGTTGCCGGTCACCTACACCGACTACGCCCGGTGGGCCCGGGCCCTGTCCGCCCGCGACGCGGCGTCGCGGGAGGACCTGGTGGATCTCCCGGTCGGGTCGGTCGGGTCGGTCGGGTCGGTCGGGTCGGCGGACCGGGAGCCGGAGGAGGCCGTGGTCCTGGCGGCCGATCTGGATGCCGGTCACCGCCGCGCGCTCGACGCGCTGGCGCGGCGCACCCGCACGAGCCTGCTCATGGTGCTGCAGGCCGGGCTGGCGTCGGCGCTGACGGCCGAGGGGGCGGGGGAGGACCTCCCACTGGTGACGATGAACGCGGGGCGTGTCGACGCGGCGCTCGACGACCTCGTGGGGTCGGTGTCGGACCTCATCGTGGTGCGCACCGACACCTCGGGAGAGCCGTCGGTCGAGGAGCTGCTCGCCCGGGTCCGGCGGGACGACCTCGCGGCGTTCGCCCACGACACGGCGTTCGCCGACGTCGCGGCCCACACGGGTCTCACGCGCCCGCCCGCGGCGCTGGTGCACCACGAGGAGGCCGCGCTCGGGGCCGAGCAGTCGATGCTCGGTGCGCTGGACGCCGTGCCGACCGGGGCGTCGTTCGCGGACCTGACCCTGGCGTTCTGGGAGACCCCGCCGGGGCAGCCCATGGCGATGGAGCTGATCCACGACCCGGCCGCGGTGGACGGCGCCACCGCCCGGCGCGTCCTGGACCGTGTGCTGGACTTCGGGGTGGGGTCTGCTTCCTAGAACGGGGGTGGGTCGTCGTTCGGGTCGGGGGGCGGCGGGGCCTTGGGAGGTGTCTCGTCCTTCTTTCGCTGGCGGCCGGTGAACGTGGCGGCGAGGTGGTCGCGCCAGGCGGGCCCGGTGCCGGGTTCCTCGCCGGGCTCGGGGTCGGGCCAGTGCTGTTCGGGGATCGGCCGAGGCGTGGCCGCGTAGCGGGGCCCGGGGAGCGCGGTGAGGATCTTCTTGGGGCGGGTGGTGTGGGTGACCCCGGCCCGGGTGCGGATGGTGAACCACCCCGGACGGGGCTGCCGCACCCGCCAGCGGGCGTGGTGCTTCGCGCGGTGATGGTGCGAGCACCACGCCCCGAGGTTGCTGGTCACCGTCGGCCCGCCGGCGGCGTGCTCGCGGGTGTGGTCGATCTCGGCGCCGTGCGCGGTGCGCCGGCAGGCCGGGGCGACACAGCACCGGTCGCGGGCCCGCACCCAGCGTTCGGCTTCGGCCCCCGCCCGGCGGCGCCGCCAGGTGTCCGGACCGGAGTCGGCATCCGGTGGGCGCCCCAACTTCCCCTCCGCGCGCAGGCCGGTGACCCGGTGCTGGAGTTCGCGCAGCAGCGGCGCCCAGGAGGGATGATCATCCGGGTTGAGGGCGGCGAGCAGTGTCGTCGGCACCTGCAGTTCGACGACCGCCCCGCTCGGCTGCCCCCGCGCCCCATCCGGGCCGCAGGGGCTGGCTGGTCGGGTGGGCCGCGCTGGTCGGTGGCGGGCGAGCAGGACGTGTTCGAGGTGGCCCCCGGGGTCGGTGAGCACCGCGCGCCATTCCCCGTGGTGCCGCTCGCGCATCAGCTGGCGGGCGGTGGGGGCGGTGACGGTGCCGAACCCGGGCACCGCCCCGGGATGCCGATCCAGACCCAACGCGGTGGAGAGCCGCAGCCGGACCTCCACCACCCCGCGCCGCAACCGCCCCACCCGCCGGCCGTCCTCCGCTGACCCGGCCTCCCGGTCAGGCACCGGGTCAGGAAGTCCGGGGAGGTCGAGGGCGCCCTGCTCGCCGGGCCGCCGTGGCGCCGGCACCACCGCCGACGATCCCGCGGCGGGGTCCTCGGCATCGCCGACATCGCCGGCATCGTCGGCACCGCTGTCGCTGCAGTCATCGCCTCCGGCGCCGGCCGCTCCCTCGCCAGGACCGGTGTCGCCAGGGCCGGTGTCGCCAGAGCCGCTGTCGCCAGAGCCGCTGTCGCCAGAGCCGCTGTCGCCAGGGCCGGTGTCGCCAGAGCCGCTGTCGCCAGGGCCGGTGTCGCCAGAGCCGCTGTCGCCAGGGCCGGTGTCGCCAGAGCCGCTGCCGGCGCGGCCACCGCCATTGCTGGGCCCGTCGTCGTCCGGCCCGTCGTCGCCGGGCCCGTCGTCGCCGGGGCCGTCGTCGCCGGGGCCGTCGTCGTTCGGCCTGTCGTCGTTCGGCCCGTCGTCGTCGTGGGGTCCGTCGTCGGGTCCGTCGTCCGGCCTGTCGTCGTTCGGCCCGTCGTCGGGGCCGTCGCCGTCGGGACCGTGGTCGTTCGGGCCGTCGCTGTCGGGGCGATCGTCGGGTCCGTCGTCGGGTCCGTCGTCGGGTCCGTCGTCGGGTCCGTTGTCGGGTCCGTTGTCGGGGGTGTCGGGCGTGTTGTCGTGGTCGTCGGGGTTGTTGGTGGCGTGGTATTCCGCGGCCAGCAGCAGCACCAGGTCGCGGTCGGTCATGCCCTCGGTGGAGCCGTCGAGGATCCGCATCCCCAGATGCGCCCGCAGCGCCTCGGGGGTGGTGCGCACCCCGAGCTGACGCAACGCCACCACCAACCCGTCCAGACGGGCCTGGGAGTTGATGCCCTGCGGCGCCGGGGCGTCCACGAACGACAGCGTCGCGGTCCCCGACGGGTTCGCCGTCAGGATCACCCGCGCCCGCGCCTCCGCGCGTCGGCGGCGCCGCTCGGCCCAGTCGGGGTCCAGGTCGAGCACGATCTCGGTGACCCGCTCCCGCAACCCCATGATCGGCAGCTCGGCGGCCTCGGGCAGCACGACGGCGACCGCGTGGTTGGCGTGGTCGTCGCTCAGGTCGGCCACGGTCTCGCTGATCGCGCGGACCTTCGGTTCGTCGAGCCAGCCCGCCCACAACGCCGCCCCCAGCTGCGGCAGCCGCACGTGCAGGTCGTCGGCGAGGTCGAGGCGGCGGGTGGTCATGGTCCGCGAGTGCCCCAGCAGCATCGCCACCTCGTCACCGGAGAACTCATCCGAGCTCCCGAGCCGGGTGCTGTGCCCGTCCTGCGCCATACCGAGTTCCCGCATCCCGGCCAGCAGGTGGGCCTCGGCGCGGTTGTGCAACGCGAACCGCGCCCGCACGTACGCCGCCAGGTCCTCCCCGGCCAGCGTGGTGGGGTCGACCTCGTCGAGCAGCGCCGCCAGCTCGGTGTTTGGGGCGCGGCCGGCCAGCCGCGCGGCCAGGCCGCGGCGGGTGCCCGGGTCGATGCTCACGGGAAGAACGCTAGCCCCGACCCCCGACAACGCCGCCCCGATCGGCACCCGCAGAGCTCGAACAGCAGGTCACGAACTGGTAACGATCCGCAGGTCGGCGGCCAACGTCTCCCGAACTGGCGTGTTCGAACGGCGCGTGAGAGTGGAGATACGGACACTCAACGTCTGCGGAGCCACTCCGCTGACGCGAGGCGAGGTTCGGTCGGAAGGCTCGGGGGAACTCGGCCGACAAGGGGACCGGAGGGGGATCTCATGACCGTCGTCGCCATCGTCTGCGTCGTCGCCCTGGCCGCGCTGGTCGTCGGCGGAGGCGCAGCGATCACGAGGTCCCTGCCGCAGTCGGCGCGGGGAAAGATCAAGTTCAGGGCCTCGAGCGGCCCCACCGGCGGTGGGGGCGGATGCGACGGCGGGAGCGGCGCCCCCTGCTAGGACCGCCCGGTCCGGGCCGCCCAGAGCTCCGCGTAGCGCCCACCCGCGGCGAGGAGCTCGTCGTGGGTGCCCACCTCCACCAGCACGCCCGCGTCGAGCACCGCGATCCGGTCGGACGCCGCGGCCTGGGAGAGCCGGTGGGCGACCACGAGGGCCGTGCGCCCACGCAGTGACCGGTCCGCGGCCGCCTCGAGCACCCGCGCCCCGGCGCTGCCGGCCTCGGCGGTCGCCTCGTCGAGCACGGCGACCGCGGGGTCGGTGAGCAGCAGCCGGGCGAGCGCGATCTGCTGGGCCTGGGCCGCGGTGGGGGTGTGCCCGCCGGTGCCGACCACCGTCCGCAGGCCGTCGGGCAGCGCCTCCACCCACTCGCGCGCGTCGACGGCGTCGAGCGCGGCCCACAGCTCGTCGTCGGTCGCCTCCGGCGCGGCCAGGCGCAGGTCCTCGGCCAGCGGGCCCGCGAACACGTGCACCTCCTGGCTGACCATCGCCACGTCCCCGGCCGTCACGGCGCCCGCGGTGGGGTGGTGCACGCCCGCGACGATCGTGGCGAGCGTGGTCTTGCCGGCCCCGCTCGCCCCCACCAGCGCCAGCCGCGTGCCGGGGGCGATGTCCAGGTCGACGTCCGAGAGCACCTCGTGCCCGGTCGTGTAGGCGTGGGAGACACCCCGGATCCGGACGCCGTCGGCGGCCCCACCCGCCTGCTGCTCGTCCGCGGACCCCTCAGGGGTCTCCGCCACCCCCACCACCCGGGCGAGGCTCGCGCCCGCTGACTGCACCGTGTCGAGGAGGAACAGCACCTCGTTGATCGGGGTGAACAGGTTGATGAAGTACAGCGCCGCGGCGCTGGCGACACCCACCGTCGCGGCCCCCGCGTCCACCAGCGCGAAGCCGGTCGCGAGCACGGCGGCCACCCCGAGGAACTCGGCGAGGTTGAGCCGGCCGAAGAAGCCGGTCTGCAGGCGCACGACCCGCAGCGCGAGGTCGACGACCTCCGCCGCCCGCGAGCGCACGCGCGCCGTGTGGTCGTCGTGCAGGTCGAGGGCCCGGACGGTCGCGATGCCGCCCGCGGTGTCGAGCAGCTGCTGCTGCTGGGCCCCGCCGACCTCGCGCTGCTCGCGGTAGAGCGGGCTCGACCGCCGCACGTACCAGCGGGCCGTGAGCACCTGGACGGGCACCGCGACGAGCGCGGCGAGCAGGAACCGCCAGTCGAGCACGGCGAGCCCGACGAGGCTCAGCACGATCACCAGGGCGCCGCGGGCCATGTCGGGCACGGCCTGGCGGACGGCGTCGCCGACGAGGGCGAGGTCGGACGTCACGCGCGACGTGAGGTCGCCCGCGCCCGCCTGCTCGAGGCGCGCCAGGGGCAGCCCGAGGGCGCGCGCGACGAACCGTTCGCGCAGGTCGGCGAGCACCTCCTCGCCCGCGCGGGCGATCCCCGCCATGCCCACCACCGCGAGCAGCCCCTGCGCGAGCGCCGCGCCGACCAGCCCGAGCACCGGGCCCGTGACCGCGTCGGCCCCGCGGCGGTCGACGACCACGTCGACGATCTGCCCGAGCAGCGGCGGGACGAGCGTGCCGGCCACCGCGCTGGCGACGAGCGCGGCGAGCCCGAGCCCCAGCACCCCCCGGCGGCCCCGCAGCAGGCGGCCGACGGCGATCCGGACCGCCCGCGCCCCGGCGACGGGCAGGATGGAGCGCTCCGGTCCCGTCACCCCAGCACCGCCGCCCGGTAGGCCGGCTCGGCGTCCAGCAGCGCCGCGTGTGTCCCGGTCGCGGCGACCCGGCCGTCGACGAGCAGCACCACCCGCTGCGCGACGTCGAGTAGGGCCGGGCTGGTCGCGAGCAGCAGCGTCGTGCGCCCGTCGCGCAGCGCTGCGAGCCCCTCCGCGATCCGGGCCTCGGTGACCCCGTCGATCGCCGTGGTCGGGTCGTGCAGCACGAGCACGGGGGCGTCGGCGGCGAGGGCGCGGGCGAGCGCGACCCGCTGGCGCTGACCGCCGGAGAGCGAGCGCCCCTGCTCGGTGAGCACGGTCTCGGCACCGTCGGGCAGCACCTCGGCGACCTGGTCGGCCTGCGCGGCCGCCATCGCGGGCGCCACCGGCGTGCCGTTCCGTGCGGCCGCGGCGACGTTCTCGCCCAGCGTCCCGGAGAAGAGCTCGGCGGAGTGGGCGGCGACGAGCACCGTCGTGCGCGCCGTCCGCGGCGGGTGCTCGGCCAGGGGGCGCCCGTCCA
The DNA here is from genome assembly GCF_037400275.1 of Actinomycetospora aeridis. Classification (NCBI taxonomy): domain Bacteria; kingdom Bacillati; phylum Actinomycetota; class Actinomycetes; order Pseudonocardiales; family Pseudonocardiaceae; genus Actinomycetospora; species Actinomycetospora aeridis. Next base: position 909,968 of record NZ_JBBEGL010000001.1, read on the forward strand.
CGGCGACGGTGCCCCGGTCCGGGTCGACCTCGCGGGACAGGCAGGCGACGAGGGCGGCCGCGTCCGCGGGGTCGGCGGCGACGACGCCGACGGTCTCGCCGGCGCCGACCTCGAGGTCGACACCGCGCAGCGAGCCGTGGTGCAGGTCGTGCAGGGCGAGCGCGGGACGGGCCGGCGCGGCCGGGGTGTCCGGGTCGCCGGCCGCGACCGCCGGGCCGGTGGCCAGGACCTCGGCCAGGCGCGCCGCCGACGCGCGGCCCTGCGCGATCCGGCCGTTGACCCAGCCCAGCATCTGCAGCGGGGTGATGAGGAACTGGGCCAGCCCCACCGCCGCCACCAGCCCGCCGACGCTGATCTGCCCGTCCGCCGCGAGGCGGCCCCCGACCAGGGCCACGAGGGCGAGGAAGAGACCGTTCGCCGCGAGCACCGCCCCCTGGTAGCCCGCCTGCACCCGCGTCGCGCCGAGCGTGGCCCCGAGCGCATCCCGGCTGGCTCGGCGGTAGCGGGCGACGGCCGCCGGGACCGCGCCGAGCCCCTTGAGCACCCGGACGCCGTCGACGAGGTCGGCGGCGACGCCGGACGCGCGCGCCGCACGCTCCTGCTCGGGGCCGCTGCGGCGCTGCAGCGGGACGCCGAGGAAGTGCACGAGCAGCAGCAGCGGCGGCGTGCCGAGCAGGATGAGCAGGCCGAGCGGAACGGAGGTCCGCAGCAGGGCGACGGCCGCGACCGCCATCGCGGCCAGCGCAGCCAGGCCCAGCGGCACGGCGAAGTTGACGACGCCGACCCGCTTCGCGTCCGCCACCGCGATGTTCGCGAGCTCGCCGGGCAGCCGGCCCGTCTCGGCGCCGCCCCGCGGGTCGAGGAGCCGGTCGGCGACGAGGAGGCGCAGCCGCTGGTCGGCGCGGACGTCGCCGAGCCACGCGCGCCGGGCACCCCAGCGGTAGCAGAACGAGAGCACGAGGAAGTCGAGCCCGAGCACGGCGAGCCAGCCGACGAGCGCGACCGGGTCGCCCGCCGCGATCGCCCGGTCCACGACGACGCCGACCAGCACCGGGACCAGCGCCTCGCAGCCCTGGTGGCCCATGAACAGGACGGCGGCGGACGCCACGGGTCCCCGCTGGTTGCGGATCGAGCCACGCAGGACCTGCGCTCCGGTGATCGGCCCGGTCACGGCGGTAAGGCTCACCTCACGGAGGTCGACGGTCAACCGGACACAGGAGATCACCTCCCGGCGCCGCCGGTGCCGCCCGGGGGCTCCGCGCTGCGTGACGATCACGTCGCCCCCGTGGGCGATGGGCTCTCCCGGCCTCCTGAGCTGGGATGGACGCGGCCGCCGCGTGCCCTCGGGGGACGCCGGAGAGACGCTGCGCGAACGCGTCGCCCCGTGACCGACCGATCACGTGGTGTGGCCGGGCCGACAGTTCCGTCGCCCGATCCGGGAGAGTTAGGTTAGGGTCTCCTAACGATCAGCATCGAGCGCGGGGAGTGCGATGGATCGCGAGCCGGGGCGGGCAGGTCCCGACACCGATGCCGCCGGAGAGGGCACCGACCCCGTCGCCGTCCTCGACGTCCTGGGCGTGGGGTTCGGCCCGTCGAACCTGGCGCTGGCGCTGGCGGTGCAGGAGCACAACGAGCGTTCGCCGGCCTCGGGCCGGGTGGCGGCGGCGTTCGTGGAGCAGCAGGCGGCGTTCGGGTGGCACCGCGGGATGCTGCTGGAGGGGGCGACGATGCAGGTGTCGTTCCTCAAGGATCTGGTGACGATGCGGGATCCCACGAGCCCGCGGTCGTTCCTCAACTACCTGCAGGGTCAGGGCCGTCTGGCGGACTTCATCAACACGAAGACGATGTTCCCGTCGCGGGTGGAGTTCCACGACTACCTGGAGTGGTGCGCGGCGGATGTGCGGCACCTGGTGTCGTACGGGACGCGGGCGGTGGCGGTGCACCCGGTGCCGGGCCCGGACGGGACAGTCGAGGAGCTCGACGTCGTCCTGCGCGACGCCCAGGGGGACACCGCGAGCACCCGCGTCGTGCGCACCCGTAACCTCGTGCTCGCCACCGGTCTCGTGCCCTGGCTGCCGCCGGGCGTGCAGCGCGGCGACCGCGTCTGGCACAACAGCGAGCTCCTGTTCCGCCTCGCCGACCTCACCCTCGCCGCGCCCCGTAGCCGCCGGTACGTCGTCATCGGCGCGGGGCAGAGCGCCGCGGAGGCCACCGCCCACCTGCACGACCGCGAGGACGCGGCCGAGGTGCACTCGGTGTTCAGCCGCTACGGCTACAGCCCCGCCGACGACACCTCCTTCGCCAACAGGATCTTCGATCCCGAGGCCGTCGACCACTTCTACGCGGCGCCCGGCGAGGTCAAGCAGATGCTCATGGACTACCACGCGAACACGAACTACTCCGTGGTCGACCCGGAGCTGATCCAGGACCTCTACGCCCGCGCCTACCAGGAGCAGGTCGCCGGCCGGCAGCGCCTCCACGTCCACGGCGCGAGCCGCATCGCCGGGGTGCGCGAGCCCGCGACGGAGGGTGCCGACATCGAGGTCGAGGTCGAGTTCCTGCCCACCGGGCGCACGCACACGATCACCACCGACGTCGTCGTCTACGCCACCGGCTACCGCCCGATCGACCCGAGCGGGATGCTCGGCGACGTCGGCGCGTGGTGCCGGCGGGCCGACGACGGCGAGCTCCTCGTCGAGCGCGACTACCGCCTGCACGCCGTCCACCCGCTGCGCGCCGGCGTCTACCTGCAGGGACCGACCGAACACACCCACGGCATCAGCTCCACCCTGCTCTCGACGACGGCGGTGCGCGCCGAGGAGATCCTCGACTCGGTGCTCGGGCACCGGCGCCCGGTGCCCGAGGTGGAGCACGACGAGGCCGGTGAGCCGGCGACCGTCGGGCCCGGCCGGGGCGACCCGGGGGTGATCACGTCATGAGCGGGGTCGCTCTCGTGACCGGCGCCGCGGGCGGCATCGGGCTGGCGGTGTGCCGCCGACTGGCCGACGCGGGGGCGCCGGTGGCGCTGCTCGACCGCGACGCCGAGGCCACCGAGGCCGCGGCGCAGGAGCTGCGGGCCCGCGGGGCGCGCGCGGTGGCGGTCGCGGCCGACGTCACCGACGGTGCCGCCGTCGACAAGGCCGTCGCGGCGGCCGAGGACGCGCTCGGGGCGCTGGAGACGCTCGTCAACGTCGCCGGCGTACTGCACGTCGCGCCCGTCACCGAGATCGACGACGCCGACTGGCGGCACTGCCTCGACGTCAACGCGACCGGGGTCATGCACGCGTGCCGGGCGGTCGGCACGCGGCTCGCCGAGCGCGGCCGCGGGTCCGTCGTCACCGTCGCGTCCAACGCCGCGGGCGTGCCCCGCACCGGGATGGCGGCCTACGCGGCGTCGAAGGCCGCGGCCGTCGCCGTCACCCGCTGCCTCGGCCTCGAGCTCGCGGGCCGCGGCGTGCGCGCGAACGTCGTGTGCCCCGGGTCGACCGACACCGGGATGCTCGACGCGATGGGCGACCTGCCCGCCGACCACGACGCGCTGGTCCGCGGATCCGCGGAGACGTTCAAGCTCGGCATCCCGCTCGGGCGGATCGCCGCCCCCGACGACGTCGCCGAGGTCGTCGCGTTCCTCGCCTCCGCCGCCGCCCGGCACGTGACGCTGCAGACGGTCTACGTCGACGGCGGGGCCTCGCTCGGACCCTGACCCCGCCCGCCCCCGAACTCTCGCCTCCCGCACCACCCGGCCGCAGTACGAGAGGACACCCATGACCAGCACCCCGACCAGCGCCGGTCCGGCCCCCGACGTGTCGGTCGACGTGCCGCCGGGTCCGGGCTCCGGCCCCGGCGCCTTCCTCTTCTCCACCCGCGAGACGACGCTGCGCACCACCGGCATCCGGACCCGGGTCCCGGACGCCTCGACGGGCTCGGTCGGGGCGATGGCGGCCGCGACGCTGGCCGCCGAGCGGGCCGCCGGCAACCCCGACCCGCTGGTGGTGGGCGCGATCGGGTTCTCGGCGGCGGAGGCGCGGCTGGTGGTCCCCGCGCACGTCCACCGCACCCCGACCGTCGCCCGCACCGCCGAGGACGCGCCGCCGGCCCCGCCGCTGACCGCGCCGCCCTCGGCGCCCGCGTCGGTGGGCACCCGCTGGGACTTCCGCGCCGAGCCGCCCCCGCCCCGCTACGCGGCGGCCGTCCGGCGGGCGCTCGAGATGATCGCCGAGGGCGAGCTGGAGAAGGTGGTGCTCGCGCGCGCGGCGACGCTCACGGCGCCCGAGCCGCTGGACATCGCGGTGGTGCTCGAACGTCTGGCCTCCCGCAACCCGTCGGGCTACCTGTTCGCCGCGGACGTCACCGCGCCCGACGCGCAGGACGTGCCGCGCACGCTGCTCGGCGCGAGCCCGGAGCTCCTCGCCGCCCGGCGCGGCGACGTCGTCGTCTCCCACCCGCTCGCGGGCACGGCGCCGCGCAGCCCCGATCCCGACGAGGACGCCCGCCGCGGCGAAGTCCTCGCCAGCTCGACCAAGGACCTGCGCGAGCACGCCCTCGTCGTCGAACGGGTCGCCGAGCGACTGGCGCCGTACTGCACCTCCCTCGACGTCCCCGCCCGGCCCAGCGTCACCCGGACCGCCGCCCTGTGGCACCTCGGCACGCGCATCGAGGGCCGGCTGCGCGACCCCGCCCCGACCGCGCTCCAGCTCGCCGAGGTGCTGCACCCGACGCCCGCCGTGTGCGGTGAGCCGACCGAGATCGCCCGCGACGCCATCGAGGAGCTCGAGGAGTTCCGGCGCGGCTTCTACTCCGGCCTCGTCGGCTGGTGCGACGCCTCCGGGGACGGCGAGTGGGCGGTGACGATCCGCTGTGCCGAGGTCGCCGGGCGGGCCGTGCGCGTCTACGCCGGGGCCGGCGTCGTCGAGGGCTCGCGCCCCGAGGCGGAGCTCGCCGAGACCGGGGCGAAGTTCCGCACGCTGCTCACCGCGCTCGGTCTCGAGGCGACGCCGTGACCAGCCCGGCGATCAACACCATCGCGGCCGGCGTCGTGCCCTACCCGCCCGAGGTCGCCGAGCGCTACCGGGCGGCGGGCTACTGGACCGGGCAGACCTTCCCCGCGCTGCTCGACGCCGCCGTCGCGGCGCACGGCCCGCGCACGGCGGTCGTCGGCACCGGGCCGTCGGGTCCCGAGCGGTGGAGCTACGGCGAGCTCGACGCCCGGGCCCGCGGCCTGGCCGCCGGGCTCGCCGAGATCGGGATCGCGCCGGGCGACCGGGTCGTGGTGTGGCTGCCGAACGTCCCGGAGTACCTCGAGACGATCTTCGCGCTGTTCCGGCTCGGGGCCCTGCCGGTGTTCGCGCTGCCGGCGCACCGCGCCAGCGAGATCCGGTACTTCGTCGAGCACGCCGAGGCCACGGCCATCGTCACCGTCGGACGCCACGACCGCTTCGACCACGCCGCGGCGGCCGCGGGGATCGCCGCCGAGGTGCCGAGCGTGCGGCATGTGGTGGTCGCCGCCGAACGGGACGCCGAGCTCCCCGACCGGGCGCTCACCCTCGCCGCGCTGCGCCGCACCCCGCCGGACCGGCTGCCCGGCGACGACGTCGACGCAGGCTCGGTCGCCTTCCTGCAGCTCTCGGGCGGCACCACGGGCCTGCCGAAGCTCATCCCGCGGACCCACGACGACTACCTCTACAGCGTCCGCGCCAGCGCGGAGATCTGCGGGCTGGGCCCGGGCACCGTGTACCTCGCGGCGCTGCCGGCGGCGCACAACTTCACGATGAGCTCGCCGGGCCTGCTGGGCGTGGTCCACGCGGGCGGGACGTCGGTGCTCGCGCCCTCGCCGGACGCCGACACCTGCTTCGGGCTGATCGAGGCCGAGCGGGTCACGCTGGCGGCGGTGGTGCCCCCGTTGGCGGCGGCGTGGGTCCAGGCCGCCGGGAGCACGTCGCGGGATCTGACCAGCCTGACGACGCTCCAGGTCGGCGGGGCCAAGTGCGCCGCTGAGCTGGCCCGCCGCATCCCCGTGGCCCTGGGCGCGCGTCTGCAGCAGGTGTTCGGCATGGCCGAGGGGCTCGTCAACTACACCCGCGACGACGACCCCGACGACGTCGTCGCCGAGACCCAGGGCCGCCCGATCTCCCCGGACGACGAGATCCGGGTGGTCGACCCCGCCGACCCCGACGAGCGCGAGGTGCCGCCGGGCGAGGTCGGCGCCCTGCTGACCCGCGGGCCCTACACGATCCGCGGCTACTACCGCGCCGAGGAGCACAACGCGACGGCGTTCACCGCCGACGGCTTCTACCGCACCGGCGACCTCGTCCGGATCACCGAGCGCGGCGACATCGTCGTCACGGGCCGCGTGAAGGAACAGATCAACCGGGGCGGGGAGAAGATCGCGGCCGAGGAGGTCGAGAACCACCTCCTGGCCCACCCCGACGTCGTCGACGCCGCGATCGTCGGTGTCCCCGACGACTTCCTCGGCGAGCGCACGCACGCCTACGTCATCCCCGTGCCCGGGCGGGAGGCGCCGCGCCCGGCCGCGCTGCGCCGCTTCGTCCGCGAGCGCGGGGTGGCCGCCTACAAGGTCCCCGACACCGTCGAGGTCGTCGACGCCTTCCCCGTCACCGGGGTGGGCAAGACCAGCCGCCGCGCGCTGCGGGCCGCACTCGCCGCGCGCGCCACCGAGAACCAGGCAGAGGAGAAGCCATCGTGAGCATCCCGTCGATCGCGCCCTACCCGATGCCGCGGTCGCACGAGCTGCCGGCGAGCCGGCCGGACTGGTCGCCCGACCCCGCCCGCGCGGTGCTGCTCGTGCACGACATGCAGCGCTACTTCCTCGCCCCGTTCTCGCGGACCGAGGAGCCGGTCAGCGTGTGCGTCGAGCACATCGCGGCGCTCACCGCGCGCGCCCGCGACCTGGGCGTCCCCGTCGTCTACACCGCGCAGCCCGGTGAGCAGCCGCCCGCGGACCGCGGCCTGCTCGACGACCTGTGGGGCCGAGGGCCGGCCGCCGCCTACCTCGAGGACCCCGGCGTCGTGTCGATCGTCGACGAGCTCGCGCCCGAGCCCGGCGACGAGGTGCTGACGAAGTGGCGCTACAGCGCCTTCCAGCGCAGCCGCCTCGCGGAGCTGCTCGCGGAGGCCGGGCGCGACCAGCTCGTGATCACCGGCATCTACGCGCACATCGGGTGCATGGTCACGGCCGTCGACGCGTTCATGCGCGACGTGCAGCCGTTCCTCGTGGCCGACGCGGTGGCCGACTTCTCGCGGGCGCACCACGAGCAGGCGCTCACCTGGACCGCGCAGCGCTGCGGGGTCGTCCTCTCGACCGAGCAGGCGCTCGGAGCGCTCGACCACGCCGCCCGACGGGCTCCGGCGTGAACGACCTGCCCCTCACCGGGGCGCAGGAAGGCATCTGGTTCGCCCACCACCTCGACCCCGCCAACCCGAGCTACACGACGGGCGAGCGCATCGACATCACCGGCCCCCTGGCGGGCGACGTGCTCGCCGCGGCCATCCACGACGCCGTCTCCGAGACCGAGGCGCTGCACGTGCGCTTCGTCGTCCGCGACGGCGAGCCGCGCCAGATCCCGGTCCCGCCCGGCGAGCGTGCCCCGTGGACGGTGACCCGCGTCGACCTGCGCGCCGAGCCCGACCCGGAGTCGGCGGCGCAGGCCTGGATGGACCGGGCGCTCGCCGAGCCCGCCGACCTGGACGGCGGGCCACTGTTCGCCCAGGCGGTGCTGCGCCTCGGCGAGGACCGCCACGTGTGGTTCCACCGCTACCACCAGGTGGTCATGGACGCCTACGGCCAGGCCCTCGTGGCCCGGCGGGTGGCGACGCTCTACGCGGCGCGCCTCGCGGTCGACGCGGCGCCACGCGCCCGGTGGGGCGGCCTCGCCGAGCTGGTGGAGGCCGACGTCGAGGCCCGCCGCCGCGCCGCGGAGGACGACCGGGCGTTCTGGGCGCAGCGGTTCCCGGGCCCGCCCGAGCCCGCCACCCTCGCCGGGCACACGCGCCGCGTCTCGGGGTCGTTCCTGCGGCGCAGCAGCCGCCTGCCGCCCGAGGTCGTGGTGGCGATGGAGGCCGCGGCCGACCGCGCGAAGGGGCACTGGCCGGAGCTGGTGCTCGCCGCCGTCGCGCTCTACCTGCGCCGGCTCTCGCCCGCGACCGGCGGGGCGCCCGACGTCGTCCTCGGCGTGCCGATGATGGGCCGCCTCGGCAGTTCCGGTGCCCCGGCCGCGCGCACCCCCGGGATGCTCGTCAACATCGTCCCGCTGCGTCTGCACGCGGGCCCGACGACGACGGTCGGTGAGCTCGTCGCCGCCGTCGTGGCGGAGCTCGCCGCGGTGCGGGCCCACCAGCACTACCGGTTCGAGGACCTGCGCCGCGACCTGCGCCTGGACGCGGCCGACGGCCCGCGCGGGGAGGCCGCGCTCGTGGGGCCGTGGGTCAACGTCCGGCCCGTGGACACCCTGCGCTTCGGCGCCCGCACCACCGGCACCGGCCGGCCCCTGTCCGGCGGCGCCGTGCACGACCTGGCCGTCCACGTGCAGCGCGGCCCGGACGGCGGCCTGCTCCTCGACGTCGACGCCAACCCGGCCACCTACGACGCCGCGGCGCTGGAGGGCCACCACGCCCGCCTGGACGCGCTGCTGCGCACGCTCGCGACGACCCCGCCCGACCGCACCCTCGCCGCCGTGCCCCTCATCGACGGCGACGCGCGGGCGGCCGCGGTGGCCGCGGGACGGGGTGCCCCGGTCGAGCGCCTCCCGGCCGACGACCTCGCCGGGCTGCTCGGGACCGCGGCCCGCGAGCACCCCGACCGGCCCGCCGTCGTCACCCCCGAGGGCACCGTGCTCACCCACGCCGAGCTCGATCGCCGGGCGCGGGGCCTCGCCGCACGGCTCCGGGACGCGGGCGCGGGACCCGGGACGCTCGTGGCGGTCGCGCTGCGCCGCGGGCCGGAGCCGGCGGTGGCCGTGCTCGCGGTGCTGCACGCCGGGGCCGCGTGGCTCCCGGTCGACGTGGACGCCCCCGCGGCCCGGCGCGCGCTGGTGCTCGAGGACGCCGCACCGACGCTCGCGCTGGTGTCGGCGGAGACGCGGGACGCGGTGCCGGGGCTGCCGTCGGTGGACGTGACCGAGGGCGGCTCCGGCGCCGCGGCCCCGGCCGCCGTGGACGACGCGCACCCCGCCCTCGTCGTCCCCGTGCCCGGCGCGCAGGGGCGCCCGGAGCCGGTCGTGGTGCCGCGCGCGGCGCTGCGCACGCGGCTGGCGGACCTGGCCGTGCGGATCGGGCTCGCGCCGCGCCGCACGCTCGTCGCGGCGGGGCCCGTCGACCGGGACGCCACGGCGCTCGACCTGCTCCTGCCCGCCGTCACCGGCGCCGCCGTCCTGGTGGCGCCGACGGCGGCGGTCGAGGACCCCGCCGCGCTCGCCGGCCTGCTCGCCACCCACGAGGGGCCCGTCCTGGCCGCCGCGCCGACGCGGTGGCGCGCCATGGTGGACGCCGCGCCGGGGGCGCTCGCGGGGGTGACGGCGCTGGTCGCGGGGGAGGCGATGCCCACCGCGCTGCTCGCGGGCCTCGACCTGGCCGGCGCGGACGTCACCCACCTGCACGGCGCCACCGAGGCGACGGTGTGGTCGACGGTGGCCGCCGGCCCGGACCTGCCCCGGCGCCGACCGGGCGTCCCGTCGCGGGCCCCGATCGGGCGGGCACTCACGGGCACGCGCACGCGGGTGCTCGACCGGGCCCTGCAGGACGTCCCGGACGGCACGGTCGGCGAGCTGCACGTCGCGGGCGCCGCCCTCGCCACCGGCTACCTGCGCCGCCCGGCCCTGACCGCCGCGCGCTTCGTCGCCGACCCCAGCGGGGCGCCGGGGGAGCGGATGGTGCGCACCGGGGACCTCGTGCGCCGGGACCACGACGGCACCCTGCGCCTGGTCGGACGCGCCGACACCCGGATCACGGTCGGCGGGCACCCTGTCGAGCCGGGCGAGGTGGAGGCCGTGCTCGAGGAGTCCGACGACGTCGCCGAGGCCGCGGTCTCGCTGCGCGACGACCGGCTGGTCGCCCACGTGGTCCCGGCGGGTGCGGCGCCGACCCCGGCCGACGTGCTCGCGCGCCTCGCCGCGGCGCTGCCCGAGCACATGGTGCCGTCCGCCGTCGTGATCGTGGGGGAGTTCCCGCGCACCGCCGACGGGCGGGTCGACACGGCGCGGCTGCCGCTGCCTCCGCCGGGGGCGACGACCACCCGCCGCGCCGCCGAGGGACCGCGCGAGGAGCTGGTGTGCCGGCTCGTCGCGGAGGTGCTGGGCCTCGGGGCGGTGGGCCCCGACGACGACTTCTTCGCCCTCGGCGGGCAGTCGTTGCTGGCGACGAAGCTGGTGGCGCGGGTCGCGGAGGAGACGGGCCGCACCCTGGAGGTGCGCGACGTCTTCGACGCGCCGACCGCCGGGGGCCTCGCGGTCCGGCTGGAACGTCCTGAGGCCACGCCACCGGTGCACCCGCTGCCGCGTCCCGCGGTGGACGGGGAGGCGGTCCCGGCGCCCTGAGCCGGCGGTTACTGGCTGGTATCTCTCGCTGACCGAGACATACCAGCCAGTAACCCGTCGTCCGTCAGTGGCTCAGTGCTGCCCACCGCCCGGGCCGCCCTTGCCGCGGAACTTGTTCACCATGTCCTGCGCCTTCTGGCGGTTCTTCGGGTCCTGCGCGTAGCGCTTGGCCTGGTCGGTGTACTTGCGTCCCTGCGGGCTCTTCAGGAACTCACTGATCTTCGAGAACAGACCGGGCACGACGACTCCTGCGGTGCGGCGGGGTGGGCTGTCCGCCCCGTGTCACACCAGGATATCGCCCGAATCGGGCGCCACCGAGTTACCCGCCAGTAAGGCCCTACACCCTACTGGCGAGTAACAAGAGAGGTGTACGCCACGCTGCCTCCGGGCACGGGGCGTGGGAGAGTCGGGGCAGAAGGTAAGTTACTGACCAGTACCTTACTCAGCGGTAACTGCGTCCCGCCGGGATGCGAGCACAGGAGGTCGCAGCAGGCCCATGAACATCGTCGTGCTGATCAAGCAGGTGCCGGACACCTGGTCGGAGCGCACGCTCTCCGACGCCGACAAGACCCTCGACCGTGCGTCCTCCGACGCCGTCCTCGACGAGATCAACGAGCGCGCCGTCGAGGAGGCGCTCAAGATCAAGGAGGCCGGCGACGCCGAGGTCACGGTGCTCACCGTCGGCCCGGACCGCGCCACCGACGCCATCCGCAAGGCCCTGTCGATGGGCGCCGATAAGGCCGTCCACGTCAACGACGAGGCGATCCACGGGTCGGACGCCGTGACCACGGCCAAGATCCTGGCCAAGGCCATCGGCACCGTCGACGACGTGCAGCTCGTGCTGGCCGGCAACGAGGCCACCGACGGCCGCAGCGGCGCGATGGCCGGCATGCTCGGCGAGGTGCTCGGCTGGCCGTCGCTGACCCACGCCAACGCGCTGACCGTCGAGAACGGCTCCGCCAGCGTCAAGCGCGAGACCGACGAGGGCACCTGCGACGTCACCGCGGCGCTGCCCGCCGTCGTGAGCGTCGGCGAGAAGATCAACGAGCCGCGCTACCCCTCGTTCAAGGGGATCATGGCCGCGAAGAAGAAGCCGGTGAACGCGATCGGCATCTCCGACCTCGGTCTCGACGCCAACGAGGTCGGTCTGGCCGGCTCGCTGGTCCAGGTCGACTCCTTCGCCCCGCGCCCGCCGAAGTCCGGCGGACAGAAGGTCGAGGACGAGGGCGACGGCGGCGCCAAGATCGCCGAGTTCCTCGTCGGCCAGAAGCTCATCTGATCCACCCCACCGACACCGCGAAGGAGAACCATGGCTGAGGTCCTGGTCCTCGTCGACCACGTCGACGGGGAGATCAAGAAGAACACCTACGAGATGCTCACGGCGGCCCGCCGCCTGGGCGAGCCGTCGGCGGTCGTCGTCGGCACCCCGGGCACCGCGGCGAAGCTCGCCGAGGGCCTGGCCGCGCACGGCGCGGAGAAGGTCTACGTCGCCGAGTCCGACGACGCCGTGAACTACCTGTCGACCCCGCAGGTCGACGCGCTCGCGGCGCTGGTCGAGCGGGTCTCCCCGCCGGCCGTGCTGATCGCCGCGGGTGCCGACGGCCGCGAGGTCGCCGGCCGCCTGGCCGTGCGCACCAACTCGGGCTGGCTCAACGACCTCGTCGAGATCGACGGCCAGCGCGAGGGCACCCACTCGATCTTCGGTGGCGCCTTCACCGTGCAGTCCCGCGCGACCACGGACACCGCCGTGGTGTCGTGGCGCTCCGGCTCCATCGAGATCGAGGAGCAGGCCGGCGCCGGGGCGCAGGAGACCGTCGAGGTCCCGGCGATCGACGAGGCGAAGTCCGCCAAGGTCTCGAACCGCGCGCCGATCGTCGGCGGCGACCGCCCCGAGCTCACCGAGGCGAACGTCGTCGTCGCCGGTGGCCGCGGCGTCGGTTCGGCCGACAACTTCAACGTCGTCGAGACCCTCGCCGACTCGCTGCACGCCGCCGTCGGTGCCTCGCGCGCCGCCGTCGACTCCGGCTACTACCCCAACCAGTTCCAGGTGGGGCAGACCGGCAAGACGGTCTCGCCGCAGCTCTACATCGCGCTCGGCATCTCCGGCGCGATCCAGCACCGCGCCGGCATGCAGACCTCGAAGACGATCGTCGCGGTCAACAAGGACCCCGAGGCGCCGATCTTCGAGATCGCCGACTTCGGTGTCGTGGGCGATCTGTTCTCGATCAGCCCGCAGCTGACCGAGGAGGTCGGGAAGCGCAGCTCGTAGGCGCACGCCGTTCTGACCGAAGGGCCCCTTCGCTCGAGTAGATCGAGCGAAGGGGCCCTTCGCTCATTTCGGGGCGTCTACGTCCAAAGGACTACAGACCCGTCGAAGTGTCCTTCCCTACTCTTTCTCCGTGGGGCGGGACGATGACGCGGAGGAGTTCGAGGACGACGATCCGGATCGGCGGGATCGCCGTGTGCTGGCCCTCGCGATCACGCTCGGAGTCGTCGTTCTCCTCATCGCCGTGTGGGGGTTGCTGTCCTCGGCACGGTCCGCGCCGAACCCGAGTGCACTCCCTCCGGTGCGCACCACTCCCGGGTTCTCGGGTCCGACCCCGACCGTCGCGCCGATGCTGCCGACGTCGGCGATTCCGTGGTCCGCGGGCGATCCCGGCTCCACGGGTGGCAACGCCGAACCGCGCACCGACGCGTCCGGCGACGGCGGGTCGGGCGCGGCTGGTGGAGATGCATCCCCGGCCGGCGGAGCCGACGACCCGGCCCCGGGCGGTGGCGGTGAGGGCGCCGGGGCGCCGGGCGACCCGTCGCTGCGGCCGTCGTCTCCCGCCGCGCGCCCGCCGGACGGTGGCCCGGTCGCCGGTGCTGCGCCGGTACCGGCCGGCTCGGCTCCCGGAACTCCGGGCGGCCCGGCGACCCCGTCCGCGGCGCCCGCCGCGACGCCGCCCGCGCGCGGAGGTGGCACCGACCCCGGGCCTGGACCGCTCGCCGTGGCGCCGCCGCGGGAGAACGTCGCCCCGCCGGGGGAGGAGAGGCCCCCGAGCGCGCGGCCCGCACCGGTTCCGGACGAACGATCGGTGCAGCTCTCCGGCCCGACGCTGAACAACCTCTATCCGGCCGCGTGGGGACAGTTCACCAGGCCGGGCGAGCGTCAGTGCGGAGTCGTCATGAACCGCGGTCTCGACGGTGCTCCCGAGACGGAGATGGAAGTCGTCGATGTGCGCCTCGTGGATCAGAGGCCCGGAACGGTGTTCTCACTGTTCGACGACTTCGACGATCTCGAGAACGACTGCACCACGAGACCGCTGGAGTTCGACGCAGCAGTCCGTGTGTGCACCGACTCCACACCGCCGGTCGTCCTCCCGCCGCCGGTGGACGGTGCAGGAACGGGGTGCCGGATGGGCCTCACGATCGACGAGACCGCGGCACGGACCGAGAACTGGTTCGCGCGGTTGCTCGTCGAGGTCGAGATGTCGTGCACGTCGCCGGCGCTCCGGCCGTGCGACGCCGAGGAGGTGCGCGAGCTGGAGCCGACACCCGCGGAACCCGTCGTGGTGCGGATGACGCACGACACGCGCGTGTTCGCCTGCTTCGCTCTTCCGCCTGGGACTCCTGAACCGCCGGAGTGTCAAGAGGCGCGGTCGAGCGGGGGGTGGCTGCCTGTGTCCGATCGATGAGCCGCACGTCCGCGCGCGGCGCTTCGGCGGGTGCGCCACGGCCGCGTCGGAGGGCCGCGCCGAAGCCGGCGGAGCGGTCCTCCCTGTCCGAGCGCCTCAAGAACCTCGCCGGGGTCCTCGCCCCGACCACCGTGATCGCGGCCCTGCTCTACTACTTCGGCTACGTCACCACGTACGCCAAGTACGCCTACTTCGGCATCGACGTCCCCACGCTGCGGATGAGCACGCAGGAACTGGCCCTGCAGAGCGTCGCGGCCATCTTCTTCCCCCTGGGCGCGATCCTCGTCGTCGGCATCGTCGCGATCGGCGTCAACGCCGCCGTCCGCGCCTGGATCGGCCCGCGGAGCGAGCGGCGGGCCGGCGCGACCGGTGCCGTCCTCGTCCTGCTCGGCGTCGCGCTGCTCGTCCGGGCGGTTGTCGGGATCGTGCGGCCGACCGTCGCCCAGACCGAACCGATCGGCGTCACTCCCGCGTGCCTGGGCCTGGGGGCCGTGCTCGTCGCCTACGGCGTGGACGTCGCGACGCCGGCGACGGCGACGCTGCTCGCCGGCGTCCGGCGGCACCTGCCCGGCCGCCGTGTCCTGTGGAGCTTCGTGCTCGGCCTCGCGGTGCTCAGCTCGTTCTGGCTGGCCAACTCCTTCGCCGGCGCCTACGGCCGGGGGCAGGCCGAGGTACTCGCCGCCACGCTCGTCCGCCGCCCGAGCGTGGTCCTCGACACCCGGGACCGGCTCTACCTCACCGACCCCGCGATCGTCGAGACGAGCCTCCCGCCCGCGCCGGGACAGCAGCACCAGTACCGCTACCGCAACCTGCGTCTGCTCGTCGCCGCAGGCAACCGCCTCTTCCTCGTCCCCGAGGCGTACCAGCGCGGCTCGTCCACTGTGCTGGTCCTGCCCGACGACGGGACGGTGCGGCTGCAGTTCGCACCGTGACGACCTCCCGGCGCCACGGCGCGGGTGCAGGTCGGGGGAGGCCCGTCGCACACGAAGGGATTACGCTGGCCGGTCGATGACCTACCTCGACCACGCGGCGACCACGCCGATGCTGCCGGAGGCGGCGGCCACCCTCACCGAGGCGCTCGGGCGCGTCGGCAATGCGTCGTCGCTGCACTCGGCCGGCCGCCGCGCCCGCCGGGCCGTCGAGGAGTCCCGCGAGACCATCGCCGAGGCCGTGGGCGCGCTGCCGTCCGAGGTCGTGCTCGCCACCGGGGGCACCGAGGCCGACAACCTCGCCCTCAAGGGCCTGTACTGGGCCCGGCGGGCCGCGGACGCGCGTCGCACCCGCGTCGTCGTCTCCGCAGCGGAGCACCACGCCGTGCTCGACGCCGGCGAGTGGCTGGCCGCGCACGAGGGCGCCGTCCTCGACGTCCTGCCCGTCGACGCCGAAGGCCGCGCCGACCCCGCGGCGCTGAAGGCCCTCCTCGACGACCACGGCGACGAGGTCGCCGTCGTCAGCGTCATGTGGGCCAACAACGAGGTCGGCACCGTCAACGACGTCGCCGCCCTCGCCGAGGTGGCCCACGCCCACGGGGTCCCGATCCACACCGACGCCGTGCAGGCCGTCGGCGCGGTGCCCGTCGACTTCGCCGCCAGCGGCGTCGACGCCCTCTCGCTGACCGGGCACAAGCTCGGCGGCCCGGTGGGCGTCGGGGCGCTGCTGCTGCGGCGCGACACCGCCTGCACCCCGCTGCTGCACGGCGGGGGGCAGGAGCGCGACGTCCGCTCCGGGACGCTCGACGTGCCCGGCACGATGAGCCTGGCGACCGCCGTCCGCGCCGCCGTCGCCGACGTCGAGCGTCGCCGCACCACGCTCACGGCCCTGCGCGACGACCTCGTCGCCCGCGTGGTGGCCGAGGTGCCCGACGCCCGCCTCAACGGGGTCCCGCTGGACCGTCCCGGCGCGCGGCTCCCGGGCAACGCGCACCTGTCCTTCCCGGGCTGCGAGGGCGACAGCCTGCTGATGCTGCTCGACGCCCGCGGCATCGAGTGCTCCACGGGCTCGGCCTGCACCGCGGGTGTGGCCCGCCCCAGCCACGTCCTGCTGGCCATGGGCCTCGACGAGGACCTCGCCCGCGGCTCGCTGCGCTTCTCGCTCGGCCACAACTCCACGGCCGCCGACGTCGACGCGGTGATCGAGGCGATCGGGCCGGTCGTCGAGCGCGCCCGCCGGGCCGGGGACGCGCTGGCGCGGTCGTGAGCCGGTCATGAGGGTGCTCGCGGCCATGAGCGGCGGCGTCGACTCGGCGGTCGCGGCCGCGCGGCTGCGCGACGCCGGCCACGACGTCACCGGTGTGCACCTCGCGCTCTCCGCCAAGCCCGCCACGATGCGCGAGGGCGCGCGCGGCTGCTGCTCGGTCGAGGACTCCCGTGACGCCCGGCGCTGCGCCGACGTGCTCGACATCCCGTTCTACGTCTGGGACATGGCCGCGCGGTTCCGCGACGACGTCGTCGAGCCGTTCGTCGCCGAGTACGCCGCCGGCCGCACGCCGAACCCTTGCCTGCGGTGCAATGAGAAGATCAAGTTCTCGGCGGTGCTGGATCGGGCCCGCGCGCTGGGCTTCGACGCGGTGGGGACGGGGCACTACGCCCGCCTGGGCGGGGACGGCCTCCTGCGCCGCGCCGCCGACCCGGACAAGGACCAGTCCTACGTCCTCGGCGTCCTGCGGCCCGACCAGCTCGCCGGCGCGCTCTTCCCGCTCGGTGCGAGCCCGAAGTCGGAGGTGCGCGCGGAGGCGGCGGAGCGCGGCCTGGTGGTCGCGGAGAAGCCGGACAGCCACGACATCTGCTTCATCCCCTCCGGCGACACCCGCGCGTTCCTCGGCGAGCGGATCGAGGAGGCGCCGGGCGAGATGGTCGACCCCTCCGGCGAGGTCGTCGGCCACCACCGCGGCGTGCACGGGTTCACCGTCGGCCAGCGCCATGGTCTCGGCATCTCCCGCCCCGCGCCCGACGGCCGTCCGCGCTACGTGCTCGGGCTCGAGCCGGTCGGCCGCACCGTGCGCGTCGGGCCGGCCGAGGCCCTCGACGTCACCGCGCTGCACGCCACCGACCCGGTATGGCTCGCGGACGCACCGACCGACTGCGTCGTCCAGGTCCGCGCCCACGGCGGGCTGGCCACGGCGACGGTGCGGGTCGGTGACGACGGCGTCGACGTCGTCCTCGACGAGCCGCTGCGCGGCGTCGCGCCGGGGCAGGCCGTGGTGTTCTACCGCCCGGAGCCCGGCGGCGACGTCGTCCTCGGCAGCGCGACGATCGCGTCGACGTCCCGCTGAGCGACCCCGGGGCCGCGCACTCCCCGGGGCCGTCGAACCCCCTCGCGGCACCCCACTCCGTATAGCCCCAGGCGTAGAATCGGTGTGAGCATGAGCACCGTCTGCATCGGGTGCGGCCGCGGGATCCCCACGGAGCGCGCCGCACTGGGATACACCTACTGCACGGCCCCGGACTGCCAGGCGCGGTACCGCCAGGGCCCGACGGTCACCGCGGTGGCCGTCAACAAGAGCGCCGACGCCTACCGGGTCGTCGACCGGACGGCGGCCGGCGAGACGCGCGAGGACGCCGGCGACGATCGCGTCGACGTCCCGCGCGTGCCGGCGCCCCGTCGCGCCCCGCGTCGTGTCGCCCGTCCGGCCACGCCCTCCTGGACCCCGGCCCAGGAGAACATCGTCCGGCTCTACGCCGACATGGGCCTCTCGCCGCGTCAGATCGTCGAGCGTGCCCGGCGGAACACGCCGCGACTGGCCGTCACCGAGGCCCTCGCGGTCCGCATCCTGTCGTCCCCGCGCCGCTAACCTCCGGTCCATGGGCTTCGAGGCGGAGAACATCCGCGACTGGCAGGGCAAGGCCGTCGTCGACCCCGCCGACGGGAAGATCGGCACGCTCGAGGCGATCTACGTCGACACCGTGACCGACGAGCCGGCGTTCGCGACGGTCGTCGTGGGCATCGTCGGACGCCGCCGCCTCGCGTTCGTGCCGCTGGCCGGCGCGACCGTCGCGCCCGATCACGTGCGGGTCACCGTGGCGAAGGACCTCGCCAAGCACGCGCCGTCGATCGACACCGACGGCGAGCTCGCGGCCGAGGACGAGCCGGCCGTCTTCGAGCACTACGGCCTGGCCACGTCGTCGCCCGGCGCCGCCCGCCGGCTCGCCCGGCGCTGAGGACGACGCCGTGCCGATCCGTGTCGAGGAGGACCCGGACGACGCGCGCGTCGTCGTCCTGACCATCGACCGCCCCGAGGCCCGCAACGCCCTCGACCCCGAGCACCAGCAGGCGCTCGGCGAGGCCGTCGCCGCGTTCGAGGCGGACGACGCGCGGCTCGTCGCGGTGCTCACCGGGGCCGGGGCGTCGACGTTCTCCGCGGGCGCCGACCTCAAGCGGCTCATCCCGGCCTACCGCGACCGGGTCCGTGCGGGCGAGGACCCGCCGTGGAACTTCGGGGGCTTCACCGCCGTCGACCGCGCCAAGCCCCTCATCGCCGCCGTCAACGGACACGCCCTGGCCGGCGGGCTGGAGATGGCGCTCGCCTGCGACATCCGCGTGTGCTCGGACAACGCGACGTTCGGGCTCGCCGAGACGAAGTGGGCGATCATCCCCGGGGCCGGCGGCACCGTACGGCTCCCGCGGGCGGTACCGCTCGGGCTGGCGATGGAGATGATCCTCTCCGGCGAGCCGATCGACGCCGCCGAGGCGCACCGGACCGGGCTGGTGAACCGGGTGGTGGCGCCCGACGCGCTGCTGCCGACGGCCCTGGCCCTCGCACGCTCCATCGCCGATCGGGGGCCGCTCGCCGTCCGCGAGGCCCGGGCGCGCGTGCTCGACGGCCTGGGCCTCGACCACGATGCGGCGATGGCCCGCGAGCACGAGGCGTTCGTGCGCGTCATGCGCACCGACGACGCCCTCGAGGGCCAGGCGGCCTTCGCCGAGAAGCGCCCGCCGCGGTACCGCGGACGGTGAGGATGACCGCATGACGACACCGGACGACGACCTGGTGGCCGGCGAGCCACGCCGCGTGCTGCGCCAGGCGCTCTTGCACATCTCGACCAGTCGCAACGAGGACGGCTCGCTCGAGCTGATCGGCGAGGTGCCGCCCGAGCTCGCCGACCCGCTGGTGCGGGCGCTCGAGCGCGTCGCCGAAGAGTTCGTGGCCGACGACGAGCGCCGGGGTGTCGTGCCCCGCAGCGGCGGGCGGCTCCACGCCGACGCGCTGGTCGCCCTGGTGCTGCGGGTCATCGACACCCCGCCGGACCAGGCGTAGCTCAGCGCTCCTCGCGGAAGTCCACGTGGCGTCCCACGCGGGCGTCGTACTTGCGCAGCACGAGCCGGTCGGGGTCGTTGCGGCGGTTCTTGCGGGTCACGTACGTCGTGCCGGTCCCGGCGGTCGAGCGGAGCTTGACGATCGGGCGGATGTCGTTGCGGGCCATGGTTCCCTTCGTTGTTGAGAATGATTATCGTTCACAGTAACGCGAGAGAGGGGAGCGCTATGCCCGAGGGGCCGGAGACGGGACTGACGTTGGTGTGCGGCGCCGACCGCGCGGCGGCGGCCGCCGTGGCGGCGGCACTGCGGGGACCGCGCGGGGTGCTCGTCGCCCACGACCTGCGCGGGCTCGGCGAGGGCGTCGTCCACCGGCGGGTGGTGGACGACGAGGGTGCGCGGGACGCGGTGCTCGAGCTCGCCCACGGCTGCGTGGCCTGCACGCTGCGCGACGACCTGCTGCCGCTGCTGCTGCGCCTCGCCCGCGATGCCGCCGTGCGCCACGTGGTCCTCCTGCTCGACCCGGGCATGGAGCCGGACGCCGCCGCCGAGGCGCTGCACACGCTGGTGCCGGAGGGTGCTCAGGAGCCGCTCACGGGCGTGCTCGCCCTGCGCGGGGTCGTGGGGGTGATCGACGCCGAGACCTGGCTCGACGACGCCGGCGGGGACGAGAGCCTGGTCGAACGGGGACTCGCGCTCACCGCGGACGACGAGCGCACCGTCGCGCAGGTGGTCGTCGCGCACGCCGAGTACGCCGACGTCCTCGTCGTCGCGGGCCGGTGCCCGAGCCCCTGGGACCGCGTGCGCCTCGACGCCGTCCTCGACCGTCTCGCCCCGCGCGCCGAGCGGCTCACCCTCGCCGACCCGCCCGGCGGTGCGCCGGAGGTCGCCGTCGAGCTGGGCGCGGAGATCGTCACCCGGCTCGCGGACCTGCGCCCCGACGCCCGCCGCGGCGTCCCCGAGGACGCCCACGCGCCCCTGCTGCGCGGCCAGCCGCCGCTCGCGCGCGACGCCGGCGTGTCGCTGCTGCACGTCGGGCACCGCCGGCCGTTCCACCCCGAGCGCCTGCACGCCGCGGTCGACGTCCTGCTGCACGGCACGATCCGGGCGCGCGGGCGGGTGTGGGTCGCCTCGCAGCCGGAGCACGTGCTCCGGCTCGAGTCGGCGGGCGGGGCGCTGCAGATCGGGGTCGCCGGGACGTGGCTCGCCGGCTCTGGCGCATGGGACGCGGTCGACGACGAACGCCGCGCCGCCGCGGCGCTGCGCTGGGACGAGCGGTTCGGCGACCGCGAGCAGCAACTGGTGGTGCTCGTCCACGACGCCGACCCGGCCGCGATCGTCGCCGCCCTCGACGCGGCCCTGCTCACCGACGCCGAGCTCGCGCGCGGCGAGGCGGCGTGGCGGCGCTTCCCGGACCCGTTCGCGCACCCGCACACCGACCCGTGCGCCGAGCTGCCGGGCGTCGCCGACGAGGCCTTCGACGGCAGCGAGGGGGAGCGGTGACCGGCACCGTCGGCTTCACCGCCGTCTACTGCGGCACCGCGGACTGCCCGCACCACCAGCGGCCCGCCGTCGGTCGCGAGGACGTGGGCGAGGCGCTGCGCGGCGCCGTACGCCGGTGCCCGCACGGGGTGCTGGTCAGCGCCCCGTGCCTGACGACCTCGGCGTGCGGGCAGGGCACCGCTCCGCACGGCGCCGGCGCGCTCGTGCTGGTCCAGCCCTGCGACCACGCGCGCGCACCCACCGGTCCGGCCGTGGTCGCCGGGCCGCTGCACGAGGCCGCCGACGTCGACGACCTCTGCACCTGGCTCGCCGGCGGCGTGGAGCACCCGCCCCCGGATCACCTGCGGGCCGGCTGAGGTCGTGACAGCGTCTCCGGGGTGACGGAGGTGCGCGACCCGGAGACGCGGACCCGCGCCGGGGCGGTCGTCATGGTCCTGGTCGGCCAGTTCTCGGTGCAGTTCGGGGCGACGGCCGCGACCGGGCTGTTCGCACGGGTCGGCCCGGTCGGCGCGGTGTCGCTGCGCCTCGCGTTCGCCGCGCTGGTGCTGCTGGTCGTGTGCCGGCCGCGGGTGCGCCATCTCGGGCGCCGCGACTGGGCGCTGGTCGCCGGCTTCGGCGTGGCCCTCGCGGGCATGAACTCGCTGATCTACGAGGCCATCGCCCGCATCCCGCTCGGGGCCGCGGTGACGCTCGAGGTGCTGGGCCCGCTCGTGCTCTCGGTCGTGGCCTCGCGGCGGGCGTCGAGCTGGCTGTGGGCGGCGCTGGCGCTCGCGGGGGTCGCGCTGCTCGGTCGGGCCGGGCTGGCGGGGCTGACCTGGCCCGGGGCGTTGTTCGCGCTCGGCGCCGCGACGATGTGGGCGGCCTACATCCTCGCCTCGGGCCGTGCGGGCGGGCGCTTCGAGCGCCTCGACGGGCTGGCGCTCGCGATGACCGTCGGGGCCGTGCTGACCCTGCCGTTCGGGGTGGCGCAGGGCGGGGCGGCAATGGTCGACCCCGTGGTGCTCGGCTGGGGCCTCGCCGTGGCCCTGCTGTCCTCGCTCGTGCCCTACAGCCTCGAGCTGCTCGCGCTGCGCCGGATGCCGACCTCGACCTTCTCGGTGCTCATGAGCCTGGCGCCGGCGATCGCGGCAACGGCCGGGTTCGTCGTCCTCGGCCAGGAGCTCACCGTCGTCTCGGCGCTCGCGATCGCGATGGTGGTCGCGGCGAGCATCGGGGCGGTGCGGACGTCACGCCCGCAGGGGTGACCCCAGCGCGTCCAGGAGCCGTCGCCGCAGCTCGGCGCCGCGCTCGGCGAAGCCCCGCTGCGCGGCGGCGTAGGCGGCCTTGCCCGTGGGGGTCTCGATGCGGACCGGCGCGTAACCGAGGTCGGCGAGGTCGTAGGGCGAGGCACGCATGTCGAGGACGCGGATGTCGTGGGCGAGCGCGAAGGTGTCCAGCAGCAGCTCGCCCGGCACGAGCGGACCCAGCTTGTCGGCCCACTTGTAGAGATCCATCCCGGCGTGCAGGCACCCCGGTTGCTCCAGCTCGACCTGCCGCTCCCGGGTCGGCGTGACGGCGTTGCGGGGCGCGGCGGCGTCGGTGAAGAACCGGAAGGCGTCGAAGTGCGAGCAGCGGATGCGGTGGGACTCGACAACCTCGTCGGTGCCCCTCGCCCCGAGGCGCAGGGGTACGGCGTGCCGGGTGTCCTCGTCGCGGTAGACCATGGCCCACTCGTGCAGCCCGAAACAGCCGAGCTGGGCGGGGCGCCGCGCGGTGGCCCGGAGCAGGCCGTCGACGAAGGCGACCGTCGCGGCGCGCTCGGTCCGCAGGGTCTCGTGGTCGACTCTGGTTCCCCCGTCGTCCGCCACGTAGTGCCGCCAGCCGGCGCGCTCGTCGGCACCCTCGAGCACGACCCCGGCGCCCGGGTGCCACCGCCGCAACCGGCTCGGGCGGGTGGGGTAGTAGGTGTAGAGGAAGTCCTCGACGGGGTGGGCCTCGCCGCGCGCCCTCCGCGCCCGGTGCCCGGCGGTGAGCGCGTCGGCCCGCTCGGCGTGGGCGTCGGCGCGCTCCCGCCACACCCGCGCCGCCAGCACCTCCACGCGCTCCATGCTGCCAGCGCGCCCGGTGTCAGCGGAGTGGCGCCGCTGTCATCCAGTGTCCGTCACGCCACTCACTCGATCGCGGCCGCTCCACGGTTCGGCGCACACCGCAGCGTCCTGCTCCTACCGTCGGGGCCATGGCCACCGAGGACGGCGACGTCGACATGGCCGCGGTGGGCGAGCTGCTCGCCGACCGCGCCCGCTGCCGCATGCTGCTGGCGCTCGCGGACGGCCGCGCGCTGCCGGCGAGCGTCCTGGCGTCCGAGGCCGGCGTCGCCCCGTCCACCGCGAGCGGGCACCTCGGCCGCCTGACCGAGCGGGGGCTGACCGAGGTCGTCGCGACCGGCCGCTACCGCTACTACCGCCTCGCCGGACCCGAGGTCGCGCGGCTGGTCGAGGTGCTGGGCCGCATCGCGCCGGCCCGACCGGTGCGCTCGCTGCGGGAGGGCACGCGTGCCCACGCGCTGCGGCTGGCCCGTCGCTGCTACGACCACCTCGCCGGGCGGCTCGGCGTCGCCGTCACCGACGCCCTGCGCGAGCGCGGCTGGATCGACGGCTCCGACGGCACCGATGGCACCCCGGACCCCACCGAGCGCCGGAGCCACCAGCTGCCGGGCTACGTGTCGGAGGACGGCGCCTACCACCTCACCGACGCCGGCCGGGCCGGTCTCGCCGACCTGGGGGTGACGGTCCCCGCCGGGCTGCACGCCGTGCGCTGCTGCGTCGACTGGACCGAGCAGCGCCACCACGTGTCGGGCCCGCTCGGCGTGGCGCTGCTCGCGCGGTTCGACGAGGACGGCTGGCTGCGCTCGGTCCCCGGCCACCGGGCGGTGAAGGTCACCGACGACGGCGTCGCCGGCCTCGCCGATCGTCTCGGGGTGGGCTGGCCGCCGCCCTCGGTCGACCTCCGCGGTGCTCGTCGCTGACCCCGCCGCCGTGCGGCCGGGGTGTCCGTGCCCTCCTCGCCCTGATCTCCCACGCGTCGCCGCGCCGGAGTATCGCACCGCCGCGCCCGGATACCGCGTTCCGGCCGGGGGCGCCCCTCGCCCGTCTACCCGACCGAAGGTGCCCTTTGGTCGGAACCCCCGTGCGAAGGCGCCCTTCGCTCGGAACCCCCGACCGAAGGTGCCCCTCGCTCGGAACCCCGGAGCGCGCGCCTCCGCTCCGCAGGTGGATCCTGGCCCCGTGAGCGAGACGAGCGCGCCGGTCGACGGGGAGAGCACCGGCACCCCCGAGCCCCGGCCCGGCGACCGGGCCACCGGCCTCGGGTCGTGGCCGGGCACCGACCCCCGGGAGGCGGCCCGCACCATCGTCGGCGAGGTGCCCGGGCTGCCCTACGTGCCCGAGCTGCCCGCCCGCGGGGTGGGCGCGGACATGGTCGGGCGCACCGCCGCCCTGCTCGTCGACCTCGCCGTCGAGGTGTGGCCGTCGGGCTGGCGTGTCGCGCGCCGACCGGGCGGCGACCACCGCCGCGCCGAGGAGCTGCTCGCCCGCGACGTCGACGCCCTCGACGAGGCGCTGGGCGAGGCCGGGGTCCGCGCGCCGGCGGTGAAGTGCCAGGTCGCGGGGCCGTGGACGCTCGCGGCGAGCGTCGAGCTGCGCTCCGGGCACCGGGTGCTCACCGACCGCGGCGCGCTGGCGGAGTTCGCCGCCAGTGCCGGCGAGGGTCTCCGTACGCACGTCGCCGAGCTGGCGAGACGCACCGGGGCCCCGGTCGTCGTGCAGATCGACGAGCCGACGCTGCCGGCCGTCCTCGCCGGCTCGCTGCGGACGCCGTCGGGGTACGGCACGGTCGGCGCGGTCCCCGGGGCGGAGGCCCGCACGCTCCTCCAGGCGACGGTCGAGACGGCGCGGGAGGCCGGCGCCGAGCGGGTCGTTGTCCACTGCTGTCACCCCACCCCGCCGCTCGCGCTGATCGCCGCCACGGGGCCCGACGCCGTCGCCGTCGACCTCACCGCGCTCGGCGGCCCCGACGCCCCCAAGGACGTGCTCGACGCCCTCGGCGAGATCTGGGAGGCGGGCACCGAGCTGTGGCTGGGCATCGTCCCCTCGACGGACCCGGCGGCGCGGCCCGAGCTCGAGGCCCTCGCCCGACCCGCCCTCGACCTCGCCGACCGGCTCGGCTTCGACCGTGCCCGCCTCGCCGACCGTGCCGTCGTCACCCCGACCTGCGGCCTCGCCGGCGCGAGCCCCGGATGGGCCCGGCGGGCGACGACCACGGCCGCGGAGCTCGCCCGCGCCTTCGTCGACCCGCCCGAGGGCTGGGGATACTGAGAGCGTGCGGATCGGACTGGTCGGCGGCGGGTTCGCCGCCCTGCAAGGGGCCCTCGAGACGGCGTTCGACGCGGTCGGCTGGGCCGGTGTCGAGATCGTCGACATCCCCGTCGAGGTGCCCGGCGGCGGCCTCGGGCACGTCGACGTCCTGTGCCCGATGGGCAGCACGATCTCGGGCGCGCTCATGGACGCCACGACGCCGCGCATGATCCAGCAGTTCGGCGTCGGCCTGTCCGGGGTCGACCTCGACGCGGCCGCCGCCCGCGGCCTGCCGGTCGACAACGTGTCGGGCGCGGAGTCCGGCAACGCCGTCGCCGTCGCCGAGGTGGCCCTGCTGCACCTGCTCGCGCTGCTGCGCCGCTTCGAGGAGGCCCGGGCCAACGTCGCGAAGAGCCTCGTCGGCGAGCCGTCCGGACGCACCCTGGCCGGGCGCACCGTCGGCGTGCTCGGCGTCGGGGACATCGGCGCCGAGGTGATCGTGCGGCTGCGGGCCTTCGGCGCCGTCCCCGTCGGCATCGGGCGCCGCCCGCGCGCCGAGACGCCCCGCGCCGCGGACCTGCTCGACGACGACCACTACCACCACGTCGACGACCTGCTCGCCGCGCTGGCCCGCTGCGACGACCTCGTGGTCGCCTGCCCGCTCACGCCCGCGACGCGCGGCATCGTCGGCGCCGCGGCCCTCGACGCCCTGCGCCCCGGCGGACACGTCGTCAACGTCGCCCGCGGCGGGGTGGTCGACAAGGAGGCGCTGCACGCGACCCTGCGCGACCACCGTCTCGCCGGAGCGGGGCTCGACGTCACCTGGACCGAGCCGATCGACCCCGACGACCCGCTGCTGGCCGAGAACGTCGCCGTGACCCCGCACGTCGGCGGCGTCACCGAGACCTCCTACGCCGGCATCGCGGCCGGGTTCGTGGCGTCGGTGGAACGGCACCTCGGACGACACGCGTAGTCACCGAGCGCGCGTCGTCACGCGATCGTTGCCGCCCGGACGGCCGATCGCGAGTACTCTCCGTGCCCATCCCCGGGGAGGCGTCATGTCCCGATCACTGGTCCTCGGTGCCGGCGTCGGCGCGCTGGCCTGGGTGTCCGCCCTGCCCGTCGTCCTCGCCGCCGACCGCACGCGCGGCGGCTTCGCCCTCGACACCCCGCGCGGCGCCTGGCACGCCGTGCTGCTCGTGGCCCTGGTCGCGGTGGCGGGGCTGGCGGTGCTCGGGCTCGCCGGCGCACCACCACGGACCGGGCCGGCGCTGGTGGCCGCGGGCGTCGTGGGCGGCATCGCCTGGGGCGCCGCGCTGCGCGGGTTCATGGCCACGGTCGCCGGTTCCGCGTCGGAGGTGACGTGGCTCGGCACGTTCGGCTTCATCCTGCTCACCAGCGCCGTCGTCGGCGGGCTGCTCGGGTACGCCGAGCACCGCCGGCGCCGCGGGCGTCCGGGCCGCCGCCTGACGCTCGTGCCGCTGATCTTCGCCGTCGACCCGACCGCGCTGCTCCTCGTGCTGCCGGCCATGGCGGGCGGGTGGGCCCTGGCCGGGCGCGGCACGCCACGCGGGCGCCGGCTGGCCTGGGCGGCGACGGCCGTCCCGGTGGCGGCGTTCGTGGTCATCGTGGCGCTGCTCGACGCCGGCGGGAACGTCCTCACGCCCGCGGGGCTCGCGCGACCGTCCTGCTGTTCTCCTGCCTCGGCGTCCTGACGCTCGCGAGCTCGATCCCGTTCCGCGCCGCCCCGGGGCCGGGCCCCGACACGGTCGAGTCACGGTTCACTGTCGGGGTGCACGGCTAATCTCGCCCCTGTGACCAGCACGGACCAGGCCCCGGAACAGAGCGACGTGCCGAGCGACGCCGCGCAGCGTCACCGCGAGCTGTCCGAGGTCGTGTCGGACCACCAGTTCCGCTACTACGTGCTCGACGCCCCGATCGTCACCGACGGCGAGTTCGACGAGCTGTTCGGCGAGCTGCAACGGCTCGAGGAGTCCCATCCGTCGCTGGTCACGCCCGAGTCGCCGACGCAGCGGGTGGGCGGCGGGTTCTCCACCGACTTCGTCGCGGTCGACCATCTCGAGCGCATGCTCTCGCTCGACAACGCCTTCGCGGGCGACGAATTGCGCGAGTGGGTCCTGCGGGTGCAGCGCGAGCTCGACTTCCCCACCGAGGAGCTGCTCTACCTCTGCGAGCTCAAGATCGACGGGCTCGCGGTCAACCTGCTCTACGAGAACGGCCACCTCACGCGCGCCCTCACCCGGGGCGACGGCCGCACGGGCGAGGACATCACGCTCAACATGCGCACGCTGGCCGACGTGCCGACCGAGCTCACCGGCACCGACGAGTTCCCGGTGCCGGAGTTCATGGAGGTGCGCGGCGAGGTGTTCTTCCGCCTCGCCGACTTCGAGGAGCTCAACGCCGGGCTCGTCGCCGCCGGCAAGCAGCCCTTCGCCAACCCCCGCAACTCCGCGGCCGGCTCGCTGCGCCAGAAGGACCCGCGGGTCACCGCGACCCGCCCGCTGCGGCTGATCTGCCACGGGCTCGGCAAGCGCAAGGGGTTCACCCCCGAGCGCCAGTCCCAGGCCTACGACGCGCTCGCCGCCTGGGGGCTGCCGGTCTCGACGCACACGCGCGTGCTCCACGGTGTCGACGCGGTGATCGACCACGTCGCCTACTGGGGCGAGCACCGCCACGACGCCGAGCACGAGATCGACGGGGTCGTGGTCAAGGTCGACGACGTCGCCCTGCAGCGCCGGCTGGGCTCCACGTCGCGGGCGCCGCGCTGGGCGATCGCCTACAAGTACCCGCCCGAGCAGGCCACCACGACGCTGCGCAACATCAGCGTCAACGTCGGTCGCACCGGGCGCGTCACCCCGTTCGCCGAGATGGACCCGGTGCTCGTCGCGGGCTCGACGGTCTCGCTCGCGACGCTGCACAACGCGGGCGAGGTCGAGCGCAAGGGCGTCCTCATCGGCGACCGGGTGATCATCCGCAAGGCCGGTGACGTCATCCCCGAGGTGCTCGGTCCGGTCGTCGACGCGCGCGACGGCAGCGAGCACGCGTTCGTCATGCCCACCCACTGCCCGGAGTGCGGCACCGAGCTGCGCCAGATGCGCGAGGGCGACAAGGACCTGCGCTGCCCCAACGCCCGCTCGTGCCCCGCGCAGCTGCGGGAGCGCCTGTTCCACGTGGCGGGCCGGGGCGCCTTCGACATCGAGGTGCTCGGCTACGAGGCGGCCAGCGCGCTGCTCGACGCCGGGGTGGTGCACGACGAGGGCGACGTCTTCGGGCTCACCGAGGACGACCTCATCCAGGTCGAGCTCTTCCGCACGAAGGCGGGCAACGTCTCGGCCAACGGGCGCAAGCTGCTCACCAACCTCGACACCGCGAAGCACCGCCCCCTGTGGAAGGTGCTCGTCGGGCTCTCGATCCGCCACGTCGGGCCCACGGCCGCGCAGGCGCTCGCACGCCACTTCCGGTCGGTCGACGCGATCGACGGCGCCACCGAGGAGGAGCTGGCGGCCGTCGACGGCGTCGGGCCCACCATCGCCCGTGCCGTGCGGGAGTGGTTCTCGGTCGACTGGCACCGCGAGGTCGTCGAGAAGTGGCGTGCCGCCGGGGTGGAGCTCGCCGAGGAGGCCGACGAGTCGGTGCCCCGCACGCTCGAGGGCCTCTCGATCGTCGTCACCGGCTCCCTGCCGACGTTCTCCCGCGACGAGGCGAAGGAGGAGATCCTCGCCCGCGGCGGCCGGGCGGCGAGCTCGGTGTCGAAGAAGACGGCGTTCCTCGTCGTCGGCGACGAGCCGGGATCGAAGTACGACAAGGCGGTGTCCGCCGGGGTGCCGATCCTCGACGAGGACGGCTTCCGGGTGCTGCTCGCCGACGGGCCCGAGGCGGCGGCCGCGGCCGCCGTCGACCCCTCCGCGGGCGAGGGCGGCGAGGACTCCTGAGGACCTGCTGAGACCGTCTCAGCGGTCCCGGCCTGCCCACTCCGCTCCCCGTCCCCGGGTCGGGCGCAACCATCCCGTGACATCGGGCAGACTCACACCGACGGGTGAGACCGCGTACGACCGTCCGGGTGGCATCGATGTGGGATTTCCTACGTCGACGGCTGGGCGTTGCCCTCGCCGCCGGCAGCGTCGAAGCTGGACACCTGTCCGGATCGCGAGAGGGGAGGGACACCGCGGTGCTGCAATGCTGCCCCAACGGTGCCCGCCCCGCCGACGTGTACCCGGCGGTGCCGATGAGCCCGCGCCACCTCGCCCGCGACGCCCGCGCGGTGGCCGCCCTCGGTGTCCAGAGCCTGCACGTCCACCCCCGCGACCGGGACGGTCAGGAGAGTCTCGACCCGCGGGTCATCGGCACGGTCGTCGACGCGATCCGCCGCGAGGCCCCCGAGCTCGAGATCGGGGTGACGACGGCCCGCTGGGTCGAGCCGGACCCCCTGAAGCGCACCGAGATCATCGGCCACTGGGGCCGCCTGCCCCGTCACGCGCGGCCCGACGTCGCGTCGGTGAACGTGCACGAGCGTGGCTGGCAGCGCGTGTGCGCGGCGCTCGACGCCGTCGACATCGGCGTCGAGCTCGGCGTCTGGACCACCGGCGACGCCGTCCAGCTCAAGCAGGCGGGCCTGCCCCGGGGCACCGTGCGGGTGCTGGCCGAGGTCACCGTCACCGACCCGGACACGGCGGTGGCCGAGGCCGTGCGCATCCTGAAGGCCCTCGGCCCCGTGCCGGCGCCGATCCTGCTGCACGGCGAGGAGGCGGGCGCCTGGCCCGTGCTCGAGTACGCCAAGCGCAACAACCTCGACACCCGCATCGGCTTCGAGGACACCCTCAAGGGTCCCGACGGCACCTGGCTCGCGACCGGCAACGAGGAGCTCGTGCGCTACGCGCTGGGCCACGACGTCGGCGGCCGCTACGAGCGGCGTCGGGGCGGGGTGCGCGGCGGCCTGCGGTCCTCGGGGCTGTGGCCCGGGTCGCGCGCCGAGCACCGGCGGTAGGAGCCGGCTCAGCCGGTGATCGTCGCGACGATTCCGGCCAGGTGCGAGAGGCGCGCCAGCTCGGAAGGGCGGAAGGCGGGCCCGCCGGGGCGGCCGACGACGACCGCGCGCTCGGGCCGTCCCAGCGGTGACGCGGCGAGCTCGGTGTCCAGGTCGGTCCACGCCTCCGGCACGGTGTGCCCGCCGGCGGGGTCGAGCACGGTCGCCTTCTCCAGCGGCAGCCACCCGAGCTCGACGGCCTCCGTCTCCGGCGCGGCGGCGCTCGAGGCGACGCGGCGCACGCGCAGGCCCTCGCCGGTGGCCTCGGTGATCAGCGCCCAGGCGGAGCGGAAGAGGCGCGGCACGCCCTCCGCGAGCAGCGTCAGCCCCTCCTCGGGCCGCGCGGTGATCGCCTCGACGAGCTCCAGCTCGCGGGTGGTGTCGAGCGCACCGGCGAACGGCCGCACCGACTCGACCACCACGCCGTTCACCGCCTCCGCCGCGGTGATGAGCACGTCGGGGAGCCGCGAGCTCGGCATGTCGACGACCAGGTCGTCCACCGCCGAACCGCCCCCGCGCTCCACCACGTCGACGGACAGGATGTCCGCTCCCTCGGCGCCGAGCGCGGACGCGAGCGCCCCGAGCGTGCCCGGACGATCCGGCAGTACCACGCGCAGCAGGTAGGTCACGGCCCTCCTCGACTCCCGGGACTCCCGGCGCCGGGCATACCCCGGCGCGCCCCCCGACGACCGCGGGCTCGTGGTTCGACCCGCGCCGTCGCATCCCCCGAGCGACCCCACCGACGGGACCCCACCGACGGGACGGGCGGCATCCTCGCAGTCCGACCCCCGTCCAGGCGAGGCGTGATCAGACCTGACCGCCGGAAACCCGGTCGGGGCCGGTCATAGGATGGGTGGGCGCGACGGGGAGGCAGTGACGCTCGACCTCGTACGACCGCACGACTCCCGGAGGGACATGTCCGACATCACCCGCGACGACGTCGCCCACCTCGCCCGCCTGGCCCGGCTCGCCGTCTCCGACGCCGAGCTGGACATGTTCTCGGGACAGATCGACGCCATCGTCGACACGGTCTCCCGGGTCGGCGAGATCCCCGACGACGTCCCCCCGACCGCGCAGGTCGTGCCGCAGACGAACGTCCTGCGCCCGGACGCCACCGAGCCCTCGCTGCGCCGTGACGTCGCGCTCGCCGAGGCGCCGGCCGCCGAGGAAGGACGGTTCCGCGTGCCGCGGATCCTGGGGGAGGAACTGTGAGCGCATCAGAGTTGATCTCTCTCGACGCCGCCGAGCTGGCGCGCCGCATCCACGCCCGCGAGGTCTCGTCGGCGGAGGTCACCCGGGCGCACCTCGAGCGCATCGAGGCCGTCGACGGGCCCGCCGAGAGCGGTGTCCACGCCTTCCTGCACCTCGACGCCGAGGGCGCGCTGGCCGCCGCCGAGGCCGCCGACCGCGCGATCGCCGACGGCGCGCCCGCGTCGCCCCTGGCCGGGGTGCCGATCGCGCTCAAGGACAACCTCACCACCACCGACATGCCCACGACGGCGGCCTCGCGCATCCTCGAGGGCTGGCGGCCGCCGTACGACGCGACCGTCGTCGCGCGGCTGCGCGCCGCCGGGCTCGTGCCGCTGGGCAAGACCAACCTCGACGAGTTCGCCATGGGCAGCTCGACCGAGAACTCCGCGTTCGGGCCCAGCCGCAACCCGTGGGACCTCACGCGCATCCCCGGCGGCTCGGGCGGTGGCTCGTCCTCGGCGGTGGCCGCGGGGGAGACCCCGCTCGCGCTCGGGTCGGACACCGGTGGCTCGATCCGCCAGCCCGGCGCGGTCACCGGCACCGTCGGCGTCAAGCCGACCTACGGCACGGTCTCGCGCTACGGCCTCATCGCCTTCTCGTCGTCGCTCGACCAGATCGGCCCGTGCGCCCGGTCGGTGCTCGACGCCGCCCTGCTGCACGAGGTCATCGGCGGGCAGGACGGGAACGACCAGACCTCGGTCAGCGCGCCGCTGCCGCCCGTGGTCGAGGCCGCGCAGGCCGGCGCCCGCGGCGACCTCGCCGGGGTGCGCATCGGCGTCGTCAGCGAGTTCTCCGGCGAGGGCTACCAGCCCGGCGTGCTCGGGGCCTTCACCGACGCCGTGCGGGTGCTCGGGGAGCTGGGCGCCGAGGTCGTCGAGGTCTCGTGCCCGTCGTTCGGGTACGCCCTGCCGGCGTACTACCTGATCGCCCCCAGCGAGGCCTCCAGCAACCTCGCGCGCTTCGACGCCATGCGCTACGGCCTGCGGGTCGGCGACGACGGCGGGCACGCGGCCGACGAGGTCATGTCGCTGACGCGCGAGGCGGGCTTCGGCGCCGAGGTCAAGCGCCGGATCATGATCGGCACGCACGCCCTCTCGGCCGGGTCGTACGACGCGCTCTACGGCAAGGCCCAGAAGGCCCGCACGCTGATCGTCCGCGACTTCACCGCCGCGTTCGAGACCTGCGACGTCCTGATCTCGCCGACGACGCCGACGACGGCGTTCCCCATCGGCGAGCGCGCGGACGACCCGCTGGCGATGTACCTCGCCGACCTCTGCACGATCCCGTCGAACCTCGCCGGCAACGCCGCGCTCTCGGTGCCGTGCGGCCGCTCTGCCGACGACGGCCTGCCCGTCGGCCTGCAGATCATGGCCCCGGCGCTGGCCGACGACCGTGCCTACCGGGTGGCCGCGGCCTACGAGGTCGCCCGCGGTGCCGACACCGCCCCCCGCATCCCGGAACTGCGTGCCCTGGAGACGACCCGATGACCGTCACCGTCGATGCGGCTCCGTACACCGTCGAGGAGGTCTGCGAACGCTTCGACCCCGTCATGGGGCTCGAGGTGCACGTGGAGCTCAACACCGCCACGAAGATGTTCTGCGGCTGCGCCAACGCCTTCGGCGCCGAGCCCAACACCAACATCTGCCCGGTCTGCCTGGGCCTTCCCGGCTCGCTGCCGCGCCTCAACGGCACCGCCGTCGAGTCCGCGATCAAGATCGGGCTGGCGCTGAACTGCCGGGTGCGGGAGCGCTCCGGCTTCGCCCGGAAGAACTACTTCTACCCGGACATGCCGAAGAACTTCCAGATCTCCCAGTACGAGGACCCGATCGTCTTCGACGGGTACCTCGACGTGCCGCTCGACGACGGCACCACCTGGCGGGTGGAGATCGAGCGCGCGCACATGGAGGAGGACACCGGCAAGTCCCTGCACATCGGCGGGGCCACCGGGCGCATCCACGGCGCCGACCACTCCCTGCTCGACTACAACCGCGCCGGCGTGCCGCTGATCGAGATCGTCACGCGCCCCATCGTCGGGGCGGGTGTGCGCGCCCCCGAGGTCGCGCGGGCCTACGTGACGGCGCTGCGCGACGTGCTGCGGGGCCTCGGCGTGTCCGACGTGCGCATGGACCAGGGCTCGATGCGCTGCGACGCGAACGTCTCCCTCAAGCCGAAGGGCACGAGCGAGTTCGGCACCCGCACCGAGACCAAGAACGTGAACTCGCTGCGCTCGGTGGAGCGCGCGGTGCGCTACGAGATGGGCCGTCACGCCGGCGTCCTGCTCTCCGGCGGCACCGTCACGCAGGAGACGCGGCACTTCGACGAGCAGTCCGGCACGACGTCGGCGGGGCGGCCGAAGGAGACCTTCGCGGACTACCGCTTCTTCCCCGAGCCCGACCTCCCGCCGCTCGAGCCCTCGCGCGACTGGGTGGAGACCCTGCGCGCGGGCCTGCCCGAGCGGCCGTGGGAGCGCCGGGCGCGCATCCAGACCGAGTGGGGCCTGTCCGACGAGGAGCTGCGCGACCTCGTCAACGCCGACGCGCTCGACCTGGTCGCCGACACCGTCGACGCGGGTGCCCCGCCCGAGTCCGCGCGCTCCTGGTGGGTCTCCTACCTCGCCCAGCAGGCCAACACGGCGGGGGTGACGCTGCCGGAGCTCGCGATCACGCCGGCGCAGGTCGCGCGCGTGGTGGCGCTGGTCGCCGAGGGCACGCTGACGAACAAGCTGGCGCGCCAGGTCGTGGACGGCGTGCTGGCGGGTGAGGGCGAGCCCGACGAGGTCGTCGCGGGGCGGGGTCTCGCGGTGGTCAGCGACGAGAGCGCGCTGACCACGGCCGTCGACGAGGCCCTCGCGGCCCAGCCCGACATCGCCGAGAAGATCCGCGCCGGGAAGACGAAGGCGGCGGGCGCGATCGTCGGTGCCGTGATGAAGGCCACCCGCGGCCAGGCGGACGCGGCTCGTGTGCAGGAGCTGGTGCTCGAACGCTGTCGGTGAGTCGCGCGGGCGGCAGATCACGATCATGTTTTCCGTGATCTAGGCGTAACCCGAACGAGATCCCTCCGTTGGGTGATTCAGGGAGCAGCGTGTAGCCGCTTCTTGACCGGGCGTCACGGCGTGCCATCGCTCGGTCGCTTCCCCCGACGCACACGAACTACTGGAGGGTCCGAATGGGTGCACACAGTGCCCGCCAGGCCAGCACGGTCGGCAAGGTCGCCGGCCGGGGCGCGCTCACTGCCGCCGCGGCGCTGGCGCTGACCGGCGGCACCGCGTCCTTCGCGTTCGCCGCCGAGGCGCCGAACTTCGACAACTCGTCGCACACGGTCGAGGACGTCGTCTCGAGCAACATCGAGGGCCTGCAGGAGGTCCCGGAGGCCCCGCAGGACGTCAAGGACGTCGAGGAGCTCGTCGGCGGGCACGTCCACCAGGGCAAGGAGGACGTCGGCCGCATCACGTCCGCCGTCACCTCCGACGTGCAGACGAACCTCAACGCCGCGGGCGTGCCGGTCGACAGCCACCTCACCGACGGCGAGCAGGAGGTCACCGGCCAGGTGTCCGCGCTCACCGGCCGCGTCCAGGACGCCACCGGCGCCGGCGCGCAGCAGATCGACGACGCCATCGCGTCGCACGGCTCGAGCGTCCTCTCGTTCGGTGGCGACAGCCACGAGGACGACAGCGACGACTGATCGTCTCGCCTGGTCCGCTCCCCAGATCGGGCGAGCCCGCGGCCCCGTTCCCCCGCCCCCCGAGCGGAGGAGCGGGGCCGCGGTGCGTCTGCCGGACGGGTGATCGCCGTGTCAGCGGTGGGCCACCGCAGACACTGGATGTCCGAAATGCCACCCAACACGATCCCGGCTCGGTCAGTCCGGCAGCTCGTCCGCCGAGCGCATCTCGGTGCCCTTCACGGCGTTGAGCGCGAAGCGCTGCCCGCCCATCTCCCAGTAGGCCTGTCGGCGCAGGCGGTTCACCGATCCCAGCGGCCGGTGCGCGGCGAGCCCGTGCCACGGGCGGAACGCCAGCCGGTCGTCGGCGAAGACCCGGCGGGCCGGCGAGTACGGGTCCTGCGCCGGCAGGCGCACGGTCGCCACGCTGCGGTACGGGCTCTGCTCCTGGGGCCAGTCGACCCCGGCGTCCTCCACCGGCATGGTCTCCGCGTCCGTGCGCAGCTGCACCCGCACGTCGAACACCGTCTCGCGGTCGGTCGCCCAGGTGTCGAGCAGGTCCGAGAGGATGCCGCGACGGTCGGCGCCCGAGTACTCCTCCGACGCCAGGGCCTCCTGCTCCGCCGTGCCGGGGTAGAGCGCGATCTTGGCGACGTGGTCGCCGTACCGGAACGCGCCCTGGGTGTAGAAGGCGTTGGCGACGGGGTGCAGCACCGCCAGGCGGTCGAAGGCCGACAGCGCCTCCCCGTCCGGCCGGGCGGCGATCTCGGCGGCGATCGCGTCGGGGTCCGAGAAGTGCCTCTCCCGGATCTCGGTGATCTCCATGAACTTCTGCGCGGTGCCCGGTGGCAGCACCGGCAGGGTGTTGAACAGGAAGTCCTGCACGTCGTGGGCGGGGTCGTCGGGGTGCAGCGACTCGCCGCGCACCCCGAAGACCTTGAGCGAGAGCCCGCGCGCGTTCGGCTTGCGGTCGTCGTCGAGCTGCCCCGTCTCGGTGGCGATCCGGGCGACGACGGGCAGCCGGCCCGGCGTGGCGAACAGGCCCTGCGCCAGCTCGGGCGGCAGGTCGTCGTGCACCTCGAGGTGGCCGCGCAGGATGCCGTGGCTCTTGGCGTGGGTGGCGCGGTAGCCGTGCCGGTACAGGTCGAACGTCATCTCGTTGGTCCGCAGCAGCGAGTCGATGCAGCGGCGGATGTGCTCGTCCTCGTCGGGCTCGCGGACCTCGACGTCGTCGGTGTACGGGAGCGGGGTGGTGGTCACGGGTCCGGTTGCCCACGACCGGTCTCCGGCTAATCCGCCCCGCTCGCCCCTCCGGACGGCGGCCGGATGCGCACGACACGATCGTCGGTGGGCGTGACGGGACCGCCGCCGCCCTTGTTGGCCGTCGTGAACCAGATCAGGCCGTCGGAGGCGACGTCGGTGCCGGTGATGCGCCCGTAGGTGCCCGCGAGCACCGCCTGCGGGGTCCCGACGAACGAGCCCTGCGGCGTCGGGCGCAGCACGAACATGGCGCTCGAGCCCTCGAGGCCGACGACGAGCGTGCCCGGCAACGCGGCGCACCCGGCGACGCCGGGGCGTTCGGGCCAGGTCCACGCCGGTGAGGTCGCCGCCGCGGCGCCGGGCGCCTCGCCGGGCCGGACGGCGAGCAGGACGTCGCGCGGTCCGGCCTGGTCAGTGACCCAGCTGACGCCGGTGGTGGGGTCGGCGCACACGTCGCCGGGCGCGTGCAGCCCGCTGCCGACGACCGGCGACGCCGGGTCCGGCGTGCCGGGGGCCGGGCGCCCGAACGGGTCGATGCGCAGGAGCTTGCCCGCGAGCGAGGTCGGGGACGTCGCCGCGGCCCGGTCGCCGCCGTCGCCGGTGGCGACGAGCAGGGTGCCGTCGGGCTCGACGCCGACCGCGCCGCTGTTGCCGGACGGGCCCCTCGGGATGCCGCCGAGCACGGTCTTGGGGACGTCGCCCGGCGCGATCCGCATCACCGCGTTGCCCCCGCCGGTGGTGGCGTAGGCGTAGACGAGCTGGTCCTCCGCGTAGCTGGGGGAGAGGGCGAGGCTGGTGAGCCCGCCGTCGCCGGCCGCGTCGACGGGGACCGTCGCCACGGTCTCGGGCTCCTCGTCGGGCGTGATCCGCAGGATGCGGCCGGTGGTGCGCTCGGCCACGAGCGCCGCGGCCCCACCGGGCAGGGTGACGACGGCCGAGAGCGGCGCGAGGCAGGTGGCCACCACCTGCGGGTCGGGGTCGACGCACGGCGCGGGCGTCGCGGGGGGCCCGGAGTTCGGCGCCGGCGTCGGCTCGCCGGTCTCGGGCAGCTGCGGCTGCGGGGCCCGCTCGGCGCCGAGGTCGGGGCGCTCGCGCCACGGCTGCTGACCGGCGTCGGGGAACTGGGCGCATCCGCCCAGGAGCGCCACCAGCACCACCAGCAGGATGGCGCAGCGGCGCGGACCGATCACGGTGGGACACAGTAGGCGTCCCGGGCTGTGCCGGCCGTGAGACGGGGTCCCGCGCGGTGGACTACCCTCCGCCGACCGTGGCCCAGGAACCCGTGACCGTCCTCGTCCCGCACGCCGAGGGCGAGGCCGCCCTCGCCGACATCGACGGCCTCGAGCTCGTCCGATACGACGAGCAGGCCGACGAGCTGCCCGACGCCGCGCAGCGTGCCGCGGTGCTCATCCCCGGCTTCCTCGCCACCTCCGAGGCGTTGAGGCTCGTGGAGCGCTGCCCGCGGCTGCGCCTCGTGCAGCTGCTCTCGGCGGGCGCCGAGCTGTGGGTGGGGCGTCTGCCCGAGGGCGTGCAGCTCTCTGACTGCCAGGGCGCGCACGGCGGCGTCACCGCCGAGTGGGTGCTCGCCACGACCCTGGCCGTGCTCCGCGAGATCCCGCCGTTCGTCCGCGCCCAGGACGAGGGTCGCTGGGACCAGCACATCACCGACACCCTCACCGGCAAGCGGGTGCTGCTCGTCGGCGCGGGCGACCTCGCCGAGCAGACGGCCCGCCGGCTCGAGACCTTCGACGTCGCGGCCGTCACCCGCGTCGGGCGCCGCGCCCGGGACGGGGTGCACGCCACCTCCGAGCTGCCCGATCTCCTGCCCGACCACGACGTCGTCGTGCTCCTCGTCCCGCTGACCGACGAGACGCGCGGCCTCGTGGACGCCGCCTTCCTCGCCGCGATGCCCGACGGGGCGCTGCTGGTCAACGCCGCCCGCGGCCCCGTGGTGGACACCGACGCCCTGCTCGCCGAGCTACGGGCCGAGCGGCTGCGCGCGGCGATCGACGTCGTCGACCCCGAGCCCCTGCCCGCGGACCACCCGCTGTGGTCGGCGCCCCAGCTGCTGATCACCCCGCACGTCGGCGGCAGCGTCCCCGGGCACCTCGACCGCGCCTACCGCGTCGTCCACGACCAGCTCGCCGCGGTCGCCCGTGGCGAGGACCCGCCGAACCTGGTGATCAACGGCTACTGAGCGCGCGGCAACCGGGCCCGCACGGCGTCGACGACGTGCGGGAGCCGGTTCAGCACGAACAGCTCCTGGGCTCCGCGCGCCGACCGCACGCGCAGCCGGTC
This sequence comes from Actinomycetospora aeridis, assembly GCF_037400275.1. Classification (NCBI taxonomy): domain Bacteria; kingdom Bacillati; phylum Actinomycetota; class Actinomycetes; order Pseudonocardiales; family Pseudonocardiaceae; genus Actinomycetospora; species Actinomycetospora aeridis. The sequence continues at coordinate 948,787 of NZ_JBBEGL010000001.1, forward strand.
ACGCAGTCCGCCGTCGAAGGGGTGGCCGGTCCTCGGGGCGACGTCGACCGTCGCGACCTCGCCGAGGGGGACGTCCCACCCCTGTCCCCCGGTGAGCTGGTCGAGGCGGTGGGGGCAGAAGACCAGCCTGCGGGTCGTCAGGAACAGCGCCCCGCCGACGGCGCGGCCGTTCTGAGCACGGTTCGCCAGCCAGCGCGTGACCACCTGCTCGCCTGCGAGGGCGGGCCGGGACGCCAGCCACCACGCGCCGATGTTCGCCACCCGGGCATCGTTCCACGACATTTACTTGCCAGCTGACACGCAAGTATGTAGAAATGACGGGAGGGACGGCCGGAGACGGGAGCGGACGATGACGACGTGGACGACGGTCAGTACGGGTGCGGGCGAGGAGATCGTGTCCGTGCAGATCGAGGACGGCGACCCGTTCGCCGTGATGACCCTGGGACGGCACACCGCCGTCCTCACCCGCGACGAGTGCCGCCGGATCGCCGACGCCCTGCGCGCGGCGTCGCGGCGGCACCCGCCCGTCGTGACGTAGCGTCCGGGCCGTGGACCGCCCGATCGACGTCGGCGACCTCGTGGGCGCGGGCTTCGGGGCGCTGTTCGTCGTCCTCAACGCCGGCCTGCTCGGGCCGATCGGGCACGTCGTCACCGCGGTGGCGGCGGTGGCGTGCGCGGCGACGACCGTCCTCGCGTACGTCCGCCGACGGCGGGCCGGCGGCGACGCGGGGATGTTCCCGTTGACGCGCTCCTACCAGGTGGTCGTCGCGATCGAGGTGGTCGCGCTCTTCGGGGGCACGGCGCTGCTCGGCAGGCTCGCGCCCCAGCTCTCGGTGCCGTGGGTGGTGCTCGTCGTGGGCGTGCACTTCCTCGCGCTCGCTCGCTGGTGGCTCGTGGGCGCGCGGCCGTTCCTGGTGCTCGGCGCGGTCCTGACGGTGATCGCCGTCGTCGGGGCGGTGATCGGCGTGGTGGGTGGCCCGGCGTCCGCGCCGCTCACGGCGTTCGTGGCGGGCGTCGGCGCGGGCGTCGTCATGCTCGGCGGGACGACACCCCGCGCCGTACGGTCGCTCAGACGGACCTGACCGCGCCCGTCGCGCCCGAGGTGACGAGCTTCGCGTAGGCGCGCAGGGCGCTGGTGAGGTGGCGATGCCGCTCGGCGGCGGGCTGCCACGGACGCTCCGAGGCCTCCATCTTGGCGCGGCGCTCGGCGAGCACGTCGTCGTCGACGAGCAGCTCGATCCGGCGGCTGTCGACGTCGAGGAGGATCTCGTCGCCGTCCTGCACGAGCGCGATCGCGCCGCCGGCGGCCGCCTCGGGGGAGACGTGGCCGACGCTGATGCCGGAGCTGCCCCCGGAGAACCGCCCGTCGGTGACCAGCGCGCACACCGCACCCAGGCCCGCGCCCTTGAGGAACGCCGTCGGGTGCAGCATCTCCTGCATCCCCGGTCCGCCGGCCGGACCCTCGTAGCGCACGACGACCACGTCGCCGGGCTGCACCTGCTTCCCGAGGATGATCGAGACGGCCTCCTCCTGGCTCTCGACCACGCGGGCCGGGCCGCGGAAGTGGCGCCCGTCCTCGGGCAGGCCGGCGCTCTTGATGACGGCGCCGTCGGGGGAGAGGTTGCCGGTGAGCACGGCCAGCCCGCCGTCGGCGGAGAACGCGTGCGCGACGTCGTGGATGACGCCGTCCGCGCCGTCGGTGTCGAGCGAGGACCAGCGGTTGGTCGTGGAGAACGGCTCGACGGTGCGCACGCCCCCCGGCGCGGCGTGGAAGAGCTCCACGGCCTCGTCCGACGGCGAGCCGCCCCGGATGTCCCAGCGGCCCAGCCATTCCCGCAGCGACGAGGCGTGGACGGTGTGGACGTCGCGGTGCAGCAGCCCGCCCCGGTCGAGCTCGCCGAGGATCGCGGGGATGCCGCCGGCGCGGTGCACGTCCTCCATGTGGTGCGAGGAGTTCGGCGCGACCTTGGACAGGCACGGGACCCGGCGGCTCACCGCGTCGATGTCGGCGAGCGTGAAGTCCAGCCCGGCCTCGTGGGCGGCGGCGAGGATGTGCAGCACCGTGTTGGTCGAGCCGCCCATGGCCACGTCGAGCGCCATGGCGTTCTCGAACGCCGCCTTGGAGGCGACGTTGCGCGGCAGCACGGCGTCGTCGTCCTCGGCGTACCACCGCCGGGCGAGCTCGACGACGGTGCGGCCGGCGTCGAGGAAGAGCTGCTTGCGCGCCGCGTGCGTGGCGAGCGTCGACCCGTTGCCGGGCAGCGAGAGGCCGAGGGCCTCGGTGAGGCAGTTCATCGAGTTGGCGGTGAACATGCCCGAGCACGACCCGCAGGTGGGGCACGCGGAGCGCTCGACCTCGGTGAGTCCGTCGTCGGTGACCTGCGAGGACGCCGACGCGGAGATCGCGGTGATGAGGTCGGTCGGTGCCTGCGCGACGCCGTCGACGACCACGGCCTTGCCGGCCTCCATCGGGCCGCCGGACACGAACACCGTCGGGATGTTCAGCCGCATCGCGGCGTTGAGCATGCCCGGGGTGATCTTGTCGCAGTTCGAGATGCACACCAGCGCGTCGACGGCGTGGCCCTGCACCATGTGCTCCACGGCGTCGGCGATCACCTCGCGCGACGGCAGGGAGTGCAGCATCCCGCCGTGGCCCATGGCGATGCCGTCGTCCACGGCGATCGTGTGGAACTCCCGCGCGATCCCGCCGGCCTCGCGCACCGCGCCCGCGACGAGCTCGCCCAGCTCCTTGAGGTGCACGTGCCCGGGCACGAACTGCGTGTAGGAGTTGGCGATCGCGACGAGCGGCTTGCCGAAGTCGGAGTCGGTGAGGCCGGTGGCGCGCCAGAGGGCGCGAGCCCCGGCGGCGTTGCGGCCCTGGGTGGTGACGCGCGAGCGCAGCGGCGGCACGGGTGACCTCGCAGGACGTGAGCAGGGATGTGAGCAGGAAGGTGATCAGGGATGTGATCGGTGGCGGACCACCGGCGACATTACGCCCGCTCGTCACCCTGCTCGGTCGGCTCCTCCTCGGCCTGCCGGTCGCGCATCCGGGCGATCCGCAGGCGCGTGGCCTCGAGCTCGCGCTGGTGGTCGCGTGCCGCGGCGACCTCGTCCGGGGTGGGCATGTCGATCCGGCCGTCGCTGGCCTGGGCGACGCGCCCGAGGTCACGGGGACGGACGCCGACGAGCGCCAGTTCGGACTCGTCACCCCGCACCGCGCGCACCCAGCCCCGCTCGGCGACCCGCAGCGTCGCGAGCTCGTCCCACGGCACCCGCGTGGAGCCCCACGCCGAGAGGACCCGCAGCGACGTCCCGTCGACGACCGTGCGGGTGCGGACCAGCCACCAGGCCAGCACGAGCGGCGCGAGGAACAGCAGGAACCACGGCCCGCCCTGGAAGGCGATCGGCGAGAGCCCGATCGTCACGAACCCCACCGCGACCAGCGCCACCAGCGGCACCGGCCGGAACGTCGCCGGGCCGGACGCCGCCGTGACCGGGTCGTCGGTGGTCTGCTCGCTCGTCACCCCCTCGATGGTGCCAGCCCCGGCACGAGGGGGCCGGTTTGACGCCGCGCAGACCGTCGACCTACCCTCCTCTGCGTGATCCAGCGGCGAATTCTCGTAATCCCGGGGCGCGTCAGCGCCTGACGGGCTCACGAGCCTGTCGCGAGAAACCTGCTGACGCGCCTGCCCTCCCCGCCTCCCGGCGGTGGGGGCTTTTTCATGTTCTGACCCCGTTCCGCTACCCACCGAGGTGGACCACCCGATGACCACAGCCAGACCGGCGCCCCCCGGCACCACGGGTCCGGCCGCGCACGGCGCCGAGACCCGGCGCCCCACTCCGCGGACCGGTGCGCCCACCGAGCAGCAGGACACCAACCTGCAGGCTCCCGTGCAGCAGGACGCGATCCGTCCCACGCACGTCGACCCCTCGCCGGCCACCGGCGCCCAGTCGCTGGTGCGCTCGCTCGAGGCCGTCGGCTGTGACGTCGTCTTCGGCATCCCCGGCGGCGCGATCCTCCCCGCGTACGACCCGCTCTTCGACTCCCGGCTCGTGCGCCACATCCTCGTGCGCCACGAGCAGGGGGCCGGCCACGCCGCCACCGGCTACGCCCAGGCGACGGGGCGGGTCGGGGTGTGCATCGCGACGTCGGGGCCCGGGGCGACGAACCTGGTCACCCCGCTCGCGGACGCGATGCTCGACTCGGTGCCGGTGGTCGCGATCACGGGCCAGGTCGGGCGCAAGCTGATCGGCACCGACGCGTTCCAGGAAGCCGACATCTGCGGCATCACGATGCCGATCACCAAGCACAACATGCTGGTGACCGACCCCGCCGACATCCCGCGCGCGATCGCCGAGGCGTTCCACATCGCGGCGAGCGGGCGCCCGGGCCCGGTCCTGGTCGACCTGCCCAAGGACGTCCTGCAGGCGCAGACCACCTTCAGCTGGCCGGTCGAGACCCGGCTGCCCGGTTACCGGCCGACCACCCGGCCGCACAGCAAGCAGATCCGGGAGGCCGCCCGCCTGATCGGCGAGGCGCGTCGTCCCGTCCTCTACGTCGGCGGCGGTGTGATCAAGGCCGAGGCCTCCACCGAGCTCCTCGACCTCGCCGACGAGACCGGCGCGCCCGTGGTCACCACCCTCATGGCCCGCGGCGTCTTCCCCGACGGCCACCGCCAGAACCTGGGGATGCCGGGCATGCACGGCACGGTCGCCGCCGTGGCCGCGATGCAGAAGGCCGACCTGCTGATCGCCCTCGGCACGCGGTTCGACGACCGCGTCACCGGCGACCTGTCGACGTTCGCCCCCGAGGCGAAGGTCGTGCACGCGGACGTCGACCCGGCCGAGATCGGCAAGAACCGCGTCGCGGACGTCCCGATCGTCGGTGACGCCCGCGAGGTCATCACCGAGCTCACCGCGGCGCTGCGCGCGGCGGCCGACGGCGGGCGCGACGCCCGCACCGAGAAGCTGCGGCCGTGGTGGGAGCAGCTCGAGCGGTGGCGGGAGACGTTCCCGCTGGGCTACGACGACCCCGCCGACGGGACGCTGTCGCCGGAGTACGTCATCGAGCGGATCGGCGCGATCGCCGGCCCGGACGCGATCTACTCCGCGGGGGTGGGCCAGCACCAGATGTGGGCGGCGCAGTTCATCCGCTACGAGAAGCCGCGCACGTGGCTCAACTCGGGCGGCGCCGGGACGATGGGCTACGGGGTGCCCGCCGCGATGGGGGCCAAGGTCGGCATGCCCGACACCACGGTGTGGTGCATCGACGGCGACGGCTGCTTCCAGATGACCAACCAGGAGCTCGCGACCTGCGCGATCGAGGGCATCCCGATCAAGGTCGCGGTCATCAACAACGGCAACCTCGGCATGGTCCGCCAGTGGCAGACACTGTTCTACGAGGAGCGCTACTCGAACACCGAGCTCGGCACGCACAAGCACCGCGTGCCCGACTTCGTGCTGCTCGCCCAGGCGCTGGGCTGCGAGGGGCTGCGCTGCGAGTCGAAGGACGACGTCGACCGCGTCATCGGTGAGGCCATGGCGATCGACGACCGTCCCGTCGTCATCGACTTCACCGTCGGCGCCGACGCCCAGGTCTGGCCGATGGTCGCCGCCGGCACCGGCAACGACCAGATCATGGCCGCTCGCGACATCCGTCCCCTGTTCGACGACCCGGAGGCCGGCGGAGCGGACGAGGTGCCCGCATGACGACCACGCACACGCTCTCGGTGCTCGTCGAGGACAAGCCGGGTGTGCTCGCGCGCATCTCCGGCCTGTTCTCCCGGCGCGGCTACAACATCCAGTCGCTCGCGGTGGGCCCCACCGAGGAGGAGGGGATCTCGCGCATGACCATCTGCGTGACGGTCGACGACTTCCCCCTCGAGCAGGTCACCAAGCAGCTCAACAAGCTCGTGCACGTCATCAAGATCGTGGAGCTGGAGCCGGCGACGTCGGTGCAGCGCGAGCTCGTGATGATGAAGATCCGGGCCGACGCGAGCGTGCGCTCGGAGGTCCTCGAGGTCGTCCAGATGTTCCGGGCCAAGGTCGTCGACGTCTCCCCGGAGGCCGTCACGGTCGAGGCCACCGGGACGGAGGACAAGCTCAGCGCCCTGCGGCGCATGCTGGAGCCCTACGGTCTCCGCGAGATCGTGCAGTCGGGGATGGTGGCGCTGGCCCGTGGGCCGCGCTCCATCGCCGCGCACCACCGCTAGATTCGTCGTCCGTACAGCCGTATCCGGAAGGAAGTAGTCCCGCATCATGAGTGCCCCGACCACCGGCAACGCCGAAGTCTTCTACGACGACGACGCCGACCTCTCGATCATCCAGGGGCGCAAGGTCGCCGTCATCGGCTACGGCAGCCAGGGCCACGCCCACGCGCTGTCGCTGCGCGACTCGGGCGTCGACGTGCGGGTCGGCCTGCCGGAGTCGTCGAAGAGCCGTGCCGGCGCCCAGGAGGAGGGGCTGCGCGTCGTCACGCCCGCCGAGGCCTCCGCCGAGGCCGACGTCATCATGATCCTGGCGCCGGACACGAAGCAGCGCACGATCTACGCCGAGGACATCGCGCCCAACCTGGAGTCGGGCAACGCGATCTTCTTCGGGCACGGCTTCAACATCCGCTACGACCTGATCCAGCCGCCGAAGGACGTCGACGTCGCGATGGTCGCGCCCAAGGGGCCGGGCCACCTCGTGCGCCGCCAGTTCGTCGACGGCAAGGGCGTGCCGTGCCTCATCGCCGTCGAGCAGGACGCGACCGGCGGTGCCCAGGCGCTCGCGCTGTCCTACGCCGCGGCGATCGGCGGCGCCCGGGCGGGCGTCATCAAGACGACGTTCACCGAGGAGACCGAGACCGACCTCTTCGGCGAGCAGGCCGTGCTCTGCGGCGGCACGTCCGCGCTGGTCCAGGCCGGGTTCGAGACCCTCGTCGAGGCCGGCTACCAGCCCGAGATCGCCTACTTCGAGTGCCTCCACGAGCTCAAGCTGATCGTGGACCTCATGTACGAGAACGGCATCTGGGGCCAGCGCTACTCGATCAGCGACACCGCCGAGTACGGCGACCTCACCCGCGGCCCGCGCATCGTCAACAACGCGGTCAAGGAGGAGATGCGCAAGATCCTGGGCGAGATCCAGGACGGCACCTTCGCCCGCGAGTGGGTGGCGGAGGACGACAACGGCCGCCCGAACTTCACCAAGCTCGAGGACGAGGGCAAGGCCCACCAGATCGAGCAGGTCGGCGCCAAGCTCCGCGGCCTCATGCCGTGGATGGCGCGCCCGACCACCTGAGCCCGGCCTTCCGGAGCGAACGGGTATCTCGCTGCTTCTAGGCGTCGAAACTCCCCGTTCGCTCCGGGCGCGGGCGTGTGAATCGGTTCACGACCGGTCGGTAAGCTCGCCGTGAGTGCGGAATCATCGCCCGCAGCACGTCGGCGTGCGACATCGCGATACCAGCAGGGCTCGTCGGCGTGGACCGACCGTCGACCCCCGGGAGCGATCACACGTGACCACCGCCGCCAGCAAGCCCGTCGTCCTGATGGCCGAGAAGCTCGCGCCGTCGACGCTGGAGGTGTTCGGCGACGAGGTCGAGATCCGCACCGTCGACGGCACCGACCGCCCGGCGCTGCTCGAGGCCGTCGCGACCGCCGACGCGCTGCTCGTGCGGTCCGCGACGCAGGTCGACGCCGAGGTCTTCGACGCCGCCAAGCAGCTGAAGATCGTGGGTCGTGCGGGCGTCGGGCTCGACAACGTCGAGGTCCCCGCGGCCACCGCCCACGGCGTGATGGTCGTCAACGCGCCCACCTCGAACATCGTCTCCGCCGCGGAGCACGCGCTCGCGCTGCTGCTGGCCACCGCGCGCCACATCCCGCAGGCGGACGCGAGCCTGCGCGAGGGCAAGTGGGAGCGCAGCAAGCTCTCGGGCGTGGAGATCCAGGGCAAGACCGTCGGCGTCATCGGCCTCGGCAAGATCGGTCAGCTGTTCGCGGCGCGCATCGCCGCGTTCGGCACGCACGTCATCGCGTACGACCCCTACCTGCCGCAGAGCCGCGCCGCCCAGCTCGGCATCGAGCTCGTCGACCTCGACGAGCTGCTCACCCGCGCCGACATGATGACGATCCACCTGCCGAAGACCCCGGAGACCCAGGGCCTCATCGGCAAGGAGGCGCTGGCGAAGACGAAGCCGGGCGTCATCGTCGTCAACGCCGCCCGCGGCGGCCTCGTCGACGAGGAGGCGCTGGCCGAGGCCGTACGTTCCGGGCACGTCGCGGGCGCCGGCATCGACGTCTACGTCACCGAGCCGACCACCTCGAGCCCGCTCTTCGAGCTCCCGCAGGTCACGGTGACGCCGCACCTGGGCGCCTCCACCGCCGAGGCCCAGGACCGCGCCGGCACCGACGTGGCCCACTCCGTGCTCGCCGGCCTGCGCGGCGACTTCGTCCCCGACGCCGTCAACGTCTCCGGCGGCGCGGTGGGCGAGGAGGTCCGTCCCTGGCTGGGCATCACCCAGAAGCTCGGCACCCTGCTCTCCGACCTCGTCGGGGCCCCGAGCGAGCTGCAGGTGCAGGTGCGCGGCGAGCTCGCGCACGAGGACGTCTCGGTGCTCTCGCTCGCCGCCCTGCGCGGCGTGTTCGGCGAGGTCGTCGACGAGCCGGTCACGTTCGTCAACGCACCGGCGCTGGCCGAGGAGCGCGGGGTCACCGCGACCGTCGAGACCGCCACCGAGAGCCCGAACCACCGCAGCATGGTCACGCTGCGGGCGGTGCGCGACGACGGCGAGGCCGTCACCGTCTCCGGGACGCTGACCGGTGCCGACGAGGTCGAGAAGCTCGTCGAGATCAACGGCCGCAGCTTCGACCTGCGCGCCGAGGGCCACGTGCTGCTCTTCGAGTACTCCGACCGCCCGGGCGCGATGGGCACCGTCGGCACCCAGCTCGGCGAGTCGGGCGTCAACATCGAGGCCGCGCAGCTCTCGCAGCAGCGCGACCGCTCCTCGTCGATCATGCTGCTGCGTGTGGACCAGGCCGTCGCCCCCGAGGTGCTCGAGCCGATCGGGCAGACCCTCGACGCGCGCACGACGCGGTTGATCAGCTTCAGCTGACCTGCTGGTCCGTTGGGCCCGGCGGGGGAGCGGTCCCCGACCCAAACCCCGCCGGGCGCAGCAACCCCGTCGGACATCGCATTCCTACGATCCGGCGATCCGGTTCCGTGATCGACCGACACGCCTAGTAGTCTCCCCGGGTCAGCCCCGGTCACTCCGTCGCGGGGCGACCCGCTCGTGGAGGTTGGTGCGGATGCGACTCGCGGTGGTGCCCGGCGACGGCATCGGGCCCGAGGTCGTCGGCGAAGCGCTCAAGGTGCTGGAAGAGCTCGCACCGTCGGTGGAGACCACGCAGTACGACCTCGGGGCCGCGCGCTGGCACTCGACGGGCGAGCTGCTGCCCGAATCGGTGCTCTCGGAGCTGCGGGAGCACGACGCGATCCTGCTGGGCGCGGTGGGCGACCCGTCGGTGCCGAGCGGCATCCTCGAGCGCGGGCTGCTGCTGCGCCTGCGCTTCGAGCTCGACCACCACGTCAACCTGCGGCCCGCCCGGCTCTACCCGGGCGTGCGCGGGCCGCTGGCCGGCAACAGCGAGATCGACCTGGTCGTGGTCCGCGAGGGCACCGAGGGGCCGTACGCCGGCACCGGAGGCCTGCTGCGCAAGGACACGCCGCAGGAGATCGCGACCGAGGTCAGCGTCAACACGGCGTTCGGCGTCGAGCGGGTCGTGCGCGACGCGTTCACCCGCGCCGCGGCCCGTCCCCGCCGCAAGCTGACGCTCGTCCACAAGACCAACGTGCTGACCCACGCCGGGTCGCTGTGGTCGCGCGTGGTCGAGGAGGTCTCGCTCGAGCACCCGGACGTCTCGGTCGACTACCAGCACGTCGACTCGACGACGATCCACCTGATCACCGACCCGTCGCGCTACGACGTGATCGTCACCGACAACCTGTTCGGCGACATCCTCACCGACCTCGCGGCGGCCGTCACCGGCGGCATCGGGCTCGCGGCGTCCGGCAACCTCGACGTGTCGCGCGCCAACCCGAGCATGTTCGAGCCGGTGCACGGCTCGGCGCCGGACATCGCGGGCAAGGGCATCGCCGACCCGACTGCCGCGATCCTCTCGGTGGCGCTGCTGCTCGACCACCTGGGCGAGCCGGAGCTGGCCCGTCGCGTCGAGGCGGCCGTGGCGTTCGACCTGGCGACGCGCGACCACGCCAACCCGGGCGGCACCCACGCGGTGGGCGACCGCCTCGCGGCCCTGGTCTCCTCGGCCGCCGGCACCCGCACCCCGGCCTAGCCGGCCTCGTGTCAGCCTGGCGGCCACGCTGACGTTCATCGTCAGGAAAGCCGCCACGATCATGGACGCACGCCGGTCGGACCTCCTGGTCGCCGCGGTCGAGCTGGCCTGCGGCGTCGGTGCCGCGGTGTACCTCGTCGTCATCGGAGTGACCGCCGACGGCCCCGACCGCACGGTGCTCGACCGCGCGTTCCCGTTCGTCCTGGCCGCGCTGGCCCTCGCGGTGCTCGGCGGCATGGCCTGGCGCAGCGTCCGTCGGGCACGCCGCGCCCCGAGTGATCGTGGGGGCTTTCCTGACGTCCAACGTCAGCGTGGCCGCCAGGCTGATACACCCCGTGCCACGCCCACGACCACGCCTCCGTTCGTGCCCACGCCTCCGCCGGTGCTGTCGCCGGAGGGGCGGGCGGAGACGGAGCGGGTGCTGCGGGTGCTCGCCGAGGCCGGGGTGCTCCCGCGCCCCGTTCCCGACGTCGACGCGATCGCCGAGGCCGTCGCCGACGCCGGTGAACCGCCGACCGCCGGGTCGGTGCTCGGCGCCATCGGGGAGGCCGACCACTGGCACCCCGGGTTCGACCCCGAGGCCCACCTCGCGAACCTCGCGTTCCACGACGGTCACACCGAGCAGTTCGCCGACACCCTGCGCGAGCACGTCGACGACCTCGCCCGGCTGGTGAGGGACGCGCTCGTCGTGCGCCTCGAGCACGTCGAGATCACCGACGACTGGCGCCACCGCCTGCGCCTGCGTCTGGGCGACGACGTGGTGGACCTCGAGTACGCCGGTCGCGCCAAGTACCTCAGCACCGTCCTGCACGTCGCCGTCGCCCGCGCCGCGCACGCCGCCGGCACCCGTCTCGCGTGGCTGTGGGTCGACCAGGGCGTCTACATCGCCGTGCCGGCCGCGGGCCTCGTGGAGCTGAACGCCGTCGCCCCGGACCACGAGCAGTGGTCGTGGGTCGACGAGGACGTGCCGGTGGCCGCCGGCGAGCCCTGACCGGTCAGAGGCGCCAGTGCGGGGTGGCCGACTCCACCGGCCGTGCGGGCGGATGGAACGCCTTCCAGCGGAACGCGGGCAGCCAGGCGTCCGGGTCGGTGCTCCAGTCCAGGCCCCGGACCTGGTCGAGCGAGCGGCGGCCCGCGAACGCCCGGTGGACGTCGTAGTCGGCGCCCGTGACGGTGGCCGCGGGCTCGCCGTCGCCGGCGATCCACTGCGAGCCCCCGGCGCGCACCCGCAGCGCCGGCAGCCCGCGCTCCCGGATCTCGCCGCCCACCCCCGCGACGAGGACGCCCAACGAGGTCGCGAAGGCGGGGTGGCCGCGCTCCGGGGCGGTGCCCGCGGACCGGTGGAGGTCCAGCTCGTGGGTGAACGCGTCCATCACCATGACCTCGGCGCCGCCGCCCGCGATCAGCGGGTCGAGCCGCGCGCCGACGGTCTCCCACACCGCCAGGTCGTCCTCGACGGTCCCGACGCCGGCGACGACCCCGGGTTCCACCGGCCGCCCGCACCGGGCGGACACGCGGCAGGCGATGTCGACGAGGTGGCCGACGAGGTCGCGCCCGGTCCACTCGGGGCAGGACGGGACCGGGCGCGCGGCGACGTCGCCGGTCGTCACGATCTCCGCGACGGCCTTCCGGACGGTGCGGTAGGCGACGTCGTCGCCCGGGGTGGTCGGTGGCATCGGGACGACCCTGCCCGGCGCGCCCCCGGTGTGACTTCTCTCGGGGTGCGGGAACGGGCGCCGCCCCACCGGGAGGGATAGGGTCCGCGCCCGTGCGCCTCGCCCGGATCACCCACGCCGACGGAGTCTCGTTCGCCGCCCTGCAGTCGCCCACGACGGCCGGCGGCGACCCCGAGGGCGGCGACGTGTGCGCCGAGATCGCCGAGCACCCCTTCGGCGACCCGACCTTCACCGGCCGCACCTGGCCGCTCGCCGACGTCCGCCTGCTCGCGCCGATCCTGCCGTCCAAGGTGGTCTGCATCGGCAAGAACTACGCCGCCCACGTCGACGAGATGGGCGGCGAGGCCCCGCCCGCCCCGCTGATCTTCATGAAGCCCTCGACCACCGTGATCGGGCCGGGCGTGCCGATCCAGCTGCCCCCGGACTCGCAGCGCGTCGACTACGAGGGCGAGCTCGCGGTCGTCATCGGCATGCCGTGCCGCGACGTCCCCGAGGCCCGCGCCCGCGACGTCGTCCTCGGCTACACGGTCGCCAACGACGTCACCGCCCGCGACCTGCAGCAGGCCGACGGGCAGTGGACGCGGGCGAAGGGCTACGACTCGTTCTGCCCGCTCGGGCCGTGGATCGAGACGACCGTCGACCCGGGCGACCTCGCGATCCGCACCGAGCTCGACGGCGAGGTGCGCCAGGACTCCCGCACCCACCTGCTGCTCCACCCCGTCGACGAGCTCATCGCCTACATCTCGCGGGTGATGACGCTGCTGCCCGGCGACGTGATCCTCACCGGCACGCCGGCCGGCGTCGGGCCGATGACCGCGGGCCAGCAGGTCGGCGTCACCGTCGAGGGCATCGGCACCCTGACCAACCCCGTCCAGGCGCGATAGCGCGCCGTATCCTGGACAGGATCGATCAGGAGGGCGCGCGCACGTGATGGAGACGGCCGGGACACCGGAGCCGGACTGGGTGTCGACGATGGCCGACGAGGTCATCGCGGCGGCCGGTCCCGGGACCACGATCGTGTGCGCGTCGGGGCTGAGCCCGTCGGGCCCGATCCACCTCGGCAACCTGCGCGAGGTCATGACGCCGCACCTCGTCGCCGACGAGATCCGCCGCCGCGGCCACGACTGCGAGCACCTGATCTCGTGGGACGACTACGACCGCTACCGCCGCGTCCCCGCCGGCGTCGACCCGGCGTGGTCGGAGCACATCGGCAAGCCGCTCTCGGCGGTGCCGGCCCCGTTCGGCAGCCCCTTCGACAACTGGGCCGACCACTTCAAGGCGCCGATGATCGCGGCGCTCGAGGAGCTGGGCGTCCCGTTTCGCGGCGTCAGCCAGACGGAGATGTACACCTCGGGCGCCTACCGCGACCAGGTCCTGCTGGCGATGCGCGAGCGGCGGGCGATCGACGGCATCCTCGGCCGGTTTCGGACGAAGAAGAAGGACGCGGCTCCTGACGAGGACGAGGACGTCGTCCACAGCAGCGAGTACTACCCCTTCAAGCCCTACTGCGGCGCCTGCGGGCGCGACGACACCACGATCACCGCCTACGACGACGACTCCACCGAGATGACCTACACGTGCGCGTGCGGGTTCTCCGAGACGGTGCTGCTGCGCGAGTTCACCCGCGGCAAGCTCGTGTGGAAGGTCGACTGGCCGATGCGCTGGGCGTACGAGGGCGTGCACTTCGAGCCCTCCGGCGTCGACCACTCCTCGCCCGGCTCGTCGTACCAGGTCGGCGGGCTGATCGTGGACGAGGTCTTCGGCGGGCGGCAGCCGATCGGGCCGATGTACGCGTTCGTCGGCATCACCGGCCAGGCGAAGATGTCCAGCTCGCGGGGCTCGGTGCCCACGCCGGGCGACGCCCTGGAGATCCTCGAGGTGCCGGTGCTGCGCTGGCAGTTCGCCCGCCGCCGGCCCAACCAGGCGATCAAGGTCGCGTTCGACCAGGAGATCCACCGTCTCTACGACGAGTGGGACGCCCTCGGGCGCAAGGTCGCCGCGGGCACGGCGGGCGGCATCGAGACCACCGGCCACGTCCGCGCGGTGACCACCGCCGAGCGCGAGCTGCCCCGCACCCCCGAGCCGGTCGCGTACCGGACGCTGGCGTCGGTCGTCGACGTCACCGCAGGCGACCCGGCCCAGCTCGAGCGCATCCTCGCCGGGGTCGGCGCCAGCCTGGAGGGCGCGCGCCCGCGCCTCGACCGCGCCTCCGCGTGGGTCCAGAGCTACATGCCCGACGAGGCCCACACCCGGCTGCGCGACGAGCCGGACACGGTGCTGCTCGCCTCGCTCGACGACCAGGACCGCGAGGCCGTCGCCATGCTGCGCGACCACCTCACCGACGACTGGTCGCTCGACGGCCTGACCACGCTGGTCTACGGCGTGCCGAAGAAGCAGGCCGGGCTGCCGCTCGACGTCAAGCCGACCGACGAGCTCAAGGCCGCCCAGCGCCGCTTCTTCGTCGTCGTCTACCAGCTGCTCGTCGGCGCCGACACCGGCCCGCGCCTGCCCACGCTGCTCCTGGCCGCCGGGCCGGAGCGCGTCCGGCACCTGCTCGGCGGCTGAGTTCCACCGGCCCCTCAGCGCAGGAAGGTGCCCAGCACCCCGGCGACGCCGCTCTGGCCGGCCTGCTGCCCGCCGCCCTGGCCCCCGACGCCACCGACCCCGCTGCCGACCGGCACCTCCTCGGAGGGCTGGACGATGACGAATCCGTGGCCCGCGAAGTTCATCGTGAACGCCTCGCCGGTGGTGCGCCCGAAGAGCGTCCCGAGCCCGAGCTGATCGGCGCGGTGCACCCCGACCTGCAGGCCCGCCGACCACGCGACGGCGGCCTGGGGGTCGGCGTAGGTGGGCTGGTCGACGTTCAGCACCACGGGCGAGCCCTTGCACGTGATCGCGATCCGGCCGCGGCCCGAGAACACGCAGTTGAACAGGCCCGCCCCGGACATCGACCCCGCGCCGGACACCATCGCGATGTCGTAGGACAGGGTCGGCTCGAAGGCCAGCACGTTCTTGCCGTTGATCGACAGGGCGTCGTGCGGGCCCTCCAGGTCGATGAGGTGGACGTCCTGGGCCGCGTCGGCGAGGAAGACGTCGCCCCGCCCGCCGACCTTCATCAGCGGGACGCCCTCGCCGGTGAGCTGCTGCTTGAGGAAGCCGCTGATCCCGCCCGAGCCCAGGGCCTCGAACCGCACGTCACCCTGGAACGCGACCATCGAGCCCTGGCGGGCGAGGCACTCGCCGTTGAGCTCGATCTTGAGCATCTTCGAGTTCTGGAGGCGCAGGCCCGGCTGCGCGGACTCCTGCTCCTGGTTCTCCGGGGCGAAGAGGTTGCTGCGCACGGCGAGAGTGTGTCAGCGCGGCGACGCGAACACGACCACGTTGTCCTCGTAGGACCGCGTCGCGGGGTCGAACGTGCCACCGCAGGTCACGAGCCGCAGCGCCGGCCCCGCGGTCGGGCCGTAGACCCGGTCGGTGGGGAAGGCGTGCTTGCCGAACTGCTCGACGGAGTCGACGACGAAGTGCGCCGTGGTGCCGTCGCTGCGCGGGACGTCGACGGTGTCGCCGGCGCGCAGGTCACGCACCCGCGAGAACACCCCGGGGCCCTGCCACGAGTCGACGTGCCCGACGAGGACGGCCGGCCCGGCCTGGCCCGGCACCGGACCCTCGCGGAACCAGCCCACGTCCTGCGGGCCGGTGGGGGCCTGGAGGGTGCCGCCCCGGCTGTCGATCCCGAGGTCGGTCAGGTGGCTCGCCGCCACACCGGCGGCCGGCACCGACAGGCCGGTCGGGTGCAGGGCGGCGCGCGGCGAGACGGGCCCGGCGACGACCGGCATCGGCGCGGCGGCCGGCGCGGCGCTCGGGAGCGACGCCCCGGCGAGCCCACCGAATCCGGCCGGCACGCCGCCGCTGGGGGTGCGGCGCGGCGCCGGCGTCGGGGTCGAGCTGGTCGAGGGCGAGCTGGTCGCGGTCGGCGCCGCCCCGGTGGAGGGCAGCGGGCTCGCCGACGGGGCCGAGGTCGACGACGGGGCGGGGCTCGCGGTCGTGGTGGGGTCGGCCGCGGCCGGGGTGGGCGCGGCGCCGTCGGGGACGGCCACGACGGCGAGGGCGCCCTGCGGGTCGCGGGTGACGATCACGGAGTTCACCGACGAGCTCCCCACGGGCAGCGTCACCTCGGTGGTCTGCCCGGAGCTCGTGGTGACGTCCATCGTCCAGGTGCGCGCCTCGACCGTCGCGTAGTCCGAGGCCGCGCCGTAGAAGATGTCGTCGGCGAGCGGGCCCCCGCCGCGGGCGGTCACGTCGAGCGCGCCGACCCCGGCGGCCGCGGACACCACGCGCACCAGCGCCGATCCGGGCGGGGGTGTCGTGGTCCGGTCGCTGAGCAGCTCGGCCTGCGGCGCCCCGTTCGGGCCGACGTCGACGAACGCCGCGGTCTGGGCCGAGCCGGGGGTGACGGCGACGCTCGCGGTGAGGGCGGGCGGGCTGGACGCCGCGGCGCCGGCCGGTCGCGCCTGCAGCGTGTAGACCCCGGGCGCGGCCGGCAGGTAGTCGGTGAGGCCGCGGTACGACACGCTCGAGGCGACCTTGGTCAGGGCGAGCCCCGGTCCCTCGGCGTACATGTCGACGGCGCCGGTCGAGGGCGAGAGGTGCGCGACGCGCAGCAGACCCTGGTCGGCCGGCGCCGACTGCGAGGAGGGCGCGACGGCCAGCGACACCACCCCGGCCTGGGCGAGGACACCCGTGCCGCCGATCGCGAGCGCCGTCGTGGTGAGCGCGAGCGCGGCCGTGCCCGCCCTGCGTCCGACCACCTGCCCGACCACCTGCCCGACCGACCGCCCCATTCGTGGTCCCATCCGTCGCACCTCGCTGCTCGCCGTGCCCGATCATCGACCCCGACGCCGCATCATTCGGCCGAATGGGCGAGTCGGTTCGGAAGATCAGGACGACGTCCGTCACAACGAGCCGTCCTGCGCGGGGATGCG
Organism: Actinomycetospora aeridis; assembly: GCF_037400275.1. NCBI lineage: Bacteria > Bacillati > Actinomycetota > Actinomycetes > Pseudonocardiales > Pseudonocardiaceae > Actinomycetospora > Actinomycetospora aeridis. The sequence continues at coordinate 965,776 of NZ_JBBEGL010000001.1, forward strand.
CCCCGGCGGGCACGATCGACGCCATGGCCGACCCCAGCGCCCTCCCGCTCAACGGCGTCCTCGTCGTGGCCTGCGAGCAGGCCGTGGCCGCCCCGCTCGCGACGCGCCACCTCGCCGACCTCGGCGCCCGTGTCATCAAGATCGAGCGGCCGGGCCGGGGCGACTTCGCGCGCGACTACGACACGGTCGTCGGCGGGCTCTCGAGCCATTTCGTCTGGCTCAACCGCGGCAAGGAGAGCGTCACGCTCGACCTCAAGGACCCGGACGCGATCGCCGCCCTGCGGCGGATCCTCGCCCGCGCGGACGTCTTCGTGCAGAACTTCGCGCCCGGGGCGGCGGAGCGTCTCGGTCTCGGCGCCGCGGAGCTCCGCCGCGAGCACCCGCGACTGGTCCACTGCAGCATCTCCGGCTACGGCTCGGAGGGTCCGTACCGCGACGCGAAGGCCTACGACCTGCTCATCCAGGCCGAGACGGGCCTGGTCACGATGACCGGGACGCCCGAGCAGCCGGCCAAGGCGGGCATCCCCGCCGCCGACATCGGTGCCGGCATGTACGCGTTCTCCGGCATCCTCGCGGCGCTCTACGAGCGCGAGCGCACGGGGGAGGGGACCGCGCTCGAGGTCAGTCTCTTCGACGCGCTGAGCGAGTGGATGGGCTTCCCGCTGACCTACGCCGCCGGCGCCGGGCGTGCCCCGCGGCGGGCGGGCACGTCCCACCCCGCGATCGCGCCCTACGGGACGTTCGCGGCCGGCGACGGGGCCGAGATCGTCCTGGCCATCCAGAACGAGCGCGAGTGGGTGCGGTTCTGCGCGGAGGTCCTGGGCGACGAGGCGATCGCGACGGACGACCGCTTCGCCACCGGGTCGGCCCGCCTCGAGCACCGCGACGAGCTGCACGCGACGATCGACGCGGTGTTCGCCGGCCTGGGCGGCGAGGAGGTCGTGGCACGCCTGGGGCGCGCCGGGATCGCCCACGCCCGGCAGCGCGACCTCGTCGGTGACGAGGGCGTGCTCTCCCACCCGCAGCACACCGCCCGCGACCGCTGGCGCACCGTCGGCTCCCCGGGCGGCGAGGCGCCCGCGCTCGTGCCGCCCATCGGCCTGCCCGGCCGCCCGCTGCGGATGGGGCCGATCCCGGACGTCGGCGAGCACACCGACGCCGTCCTTTCCGAGTTCCGGAAGACCTGACACCGCGAGGTTGTCCTCCAGGCGGGGGTGCGCTTCCCTGCCAGACCATGGCCGCTCCCTCGCGCAGGACCATCTTCACCGCGAGCTTCGTCGGCACGTCGATCGAGTGGTACGACTACTACATCTTCGGCACCGCCGCGGCGCTGGTGTTCGGGAGCCTCTTCTTCCCCCAGTTCTCGTCGGTGGCCGGCACGCTCGCCGCGTTCGGCACCTTCGCGGTCGGCTTCGTCGCCCGCCCGTTGGGTGCCGCCGTGATCGGGCACTACGGCGACCGCCTCGGCCGCAAGGCCATGCTCGTCCTCACCCTGCTGCTCACCGGCGGCGCGACCGCCCTGATCGGCCTGCTGCCGACGTACGCGGCCATCGGCGTCGGGGCCCCGCTCCTGCTCGTCCTGCTGCGTCTCCTGCAGGGCTTCGGGGTCGGCGGGGAGTGGGGCGGGGCGGTGCTCATCGCCACCGAGCACGCGACGAGCCGCCGGCGCGCGGTGTACGGCAGCTTCGCCCAGTTCGGCGTGCCGATCGGCGTGCTGACCTCCAACCTCGCCTTCCTCGCCGTCGCGGGCCTGCCCGACGAGGCGTTCCGGTCGTGGGGCTGGCGCATCCCGTTCCTGCTCTCGGTCGTGCTCGTGGGCGTCGGCTTCGTCGTGCGCAGCCGCCTGCAGGACGCCCCGGAGTTCGAGGCGGTGAAGCGCAACCGGGAGACGAGCACGGTGCCCGTCGCCGAGCTGGTCCGCCGCCACCCGAAGGTCCTCGTCCTCGCGAGCCTCGCCTCGATCGCGCCGCCCGCGATCGGCTACACGGTGATCGTCTACATGCTCAGCTACGGCACCACGGTGCTCGACTACGACCGCACGACCCTGCTCACGCTGATCATGCTGTCGACCGTCGTGTGGGTCGCGACGATCGTCGGGGCGGCCGTGCTGTCCGACCGCATCGGCTCGCGACCGGTCTACGTCGTCGGCGCACTCACCGCGGTGATCTGGCCGCTGCCGATGTTCGCGCTGGTCAACACGGGATCGCCCGCGCTCGCGGGGCTCGCCTTCGCGGTGGCGGCCGTCGTCCAGGGCATCATGGCCGGCGCCCAGGGCGGGCTGTTCAGCGAGATCTTCCCGGTGCGGGTGCGCTACAGCGGGATCTCCATCGCCTACCAGGTCGGCGGCATGGTCGGGGGTGCGGTGACGCCGATCGTCGCCACCGCGCTGTTCGGCGCCACCGGCTCGTCGACCCCGATCGCCCTCTACGTCGCCGGGCTCTCGGTGCTGACGCTGCTCGCGGTCTTCGGCCTGCGCGAGGGATCGGGGCGGACCGAGGCGGTCAGCGAGAAGGAGACGGCGTGAGCGCCGGCGTGCGGGCGAGGTAGCCGACGAGGTCGATCTCGGCGCGCAGCGGGAGCCCGTCGCGAACGTGCTGCTCCGCCGCGGCGACGGCGGCGTCGTGGAACGCCTGCTCGCCGACGGTGCGGATCGCCTCGTACGCCGGGCCGGTGGCGGCGATCGCCCGGGCGTAGACCTCGGGGTCGGCGAACTCCCAGGCGAACCGCGGCGCGATCCGCCGCACGTCGGTGAACCCGTGGGAGGTGAGCAGCTCCTCGCCCGCGCCGGGGCGACCGAGCGCGACCATCGCCGCCTGGTTGGCGACGGCGGGTGCCTCGGCGAGCCGGAACGGCGCGAGCGACCAGGCGCCCGATGACACCTTGATGTGCCCCCACACGGTCAGCCCGACGCGCCCGCCGGGCGCGAGCACGCGGTGGACCTCGGCGAGCGCGGTGGGCGTCGTGCCCCAGATGCCGCGGAAGCTGGTGACGACGTCGAAGCTGCCGTCGGCCCAGGGCAGGGCGTGCATGTCGCCGACCCGGACGTCGGCGGCCGGGCTGCGGTCGCGGGCGACGGCGGCGAGCCGTGCCGAGGCATCGATGCCTGCGCACGTCGCGCCGCGCAGCCCGGCCAGCTCGAGCGCGAGCCCGGAGCCGCAGGCCACGTCGAGGAGCCGGTCGCCGGCGTCGACGCCGAGCTGGTGGTGCACCGCGACGTACTCGCGGCAGTTGCCGGGCTCGGAGAGCGTCGCGAAGTCCACGGCCCGGCGGCCCCAGCCCTCGTCGACGACGGTCCAGTCGTGGGTGGGGGCGGCCATGACCTGCAGTGTCGACCGGCGGACCGGGCCTGCCAAGGCACGTGACCCTACGTACCGGCGCGGTAGAGCTGCGCGACCTGCGCCGGCGTGAGGGCGTTGGTCATCACCGCGGCGTCGTACATGCTGCCCGACCACGCGGGCGTCGTCGGCGCGTTGGGCCAGCCGCTGAGGTTGTCGTACCCCACGCGCCAGTAGCCGGTGCGCGTCGTGCCGCCCTCGGCCGTGGTGGTCGTCGGGTCCGCGGCGACCTGCACGCCGTCGACGTAGAGCACCATGCCCGCGGGCGAGAGCGTCGCGACCGCGAGGTGCCAGGCGTCGTCGTTGTAGGCGTTCGGGCTGGTGATCGTCTTCGTGGCGTTGGGGTAGACGCCGAAGGTCAGCTGCCCGGAGTTGGTCATGTAGAGGTGCCGGTCGTAGCCGGCGTTGGTGATCCCGGTCCGGGTGCTGCCCCAGCCGATCATCCGCCCGCCGGTGACGGTGGACGTCCGGAACCACCCGACCAGCGAGAACACGTTCGTGCTCGCGATCGCGGTGGTGTTCGTCGTGGCGACGTGGGACAGGACCAGGGCCGAACCGAGGATGTTGACCGCGCGGGCCGGGGTGTCGCGCGGGCAGGGCTTGCTGGTCGCGGCCGCGAAGCCGAGCAGGCCGGTGTACGTGCCGGTGGTCCCGCCGGTCAGGGAGCGTGCGGTCGCGAGGTTCGCAACGTTCTGGTCGTCGAGGGGCCAGGCGACGTAGTTGCTGCCCAGGCCCGCCGTGGCGCCGAGGCACGTGAAGTACGGGTTCGCGCCCGCGGTGCTCGCCGTGTTGGTCACCCGCGCCGTGAAGGCCGCGAACGTGGGGTCGCCGGAGACCGTCAGCGCGACCGCCAGCGCCATGCCCAGGAACGTCGACGTCCCACCGGGTCCGCGGCGGCCGGGGTCGCGCGGGCCTGGGTCGCGCAGTCCGGAGTCGCGCGGTCCGGGGTCGGTGTCCGGGTCGGGCGGACGGCGGCGGTCGTCGGCCCCGTCCGCCGGGCCCACGAGCGGGTGGCGCCGCGCCGCGACCAGGCCGTAGACCATCGGCAGCAGCCAGAACGCGGTCATCACGATCCAGAGCCACCAGGGCATGTGCACGCCGCTGGTCAGGAGGTTGCCCTGCGACTCCTGCGACCGCGGTGTCGTGAGCAGGCCCGTCTGGCCGCTGACCAGGTCGAGCGTCCCGCCGGTGTCGGCAGTGACGCGGGTGGGCAGCAGGCCGGTCGACACCATGCTGATGCGGGCCTCGCCGGCGTCGGCCTGGGTCGCGAGCGTGGTCGTGCCGACGAACGGCCGCAGCCACAGGCTGACCGCGGCCAGCAGGATCGACAGGCCGAGCACCCGTGTGGGCACCGCCCACAGCCACGGCATGAAGCGTCGCGTGGCCCACCACAGCACGACGATCCCGGCGAGGAGGGCCGGCAGCGCCCGCACGAACCACCCGAGGCCGGGCAGGACGAGGACCACCCGGCCGGTGAGGTCCGGGGCGTGCAGGACCCACGGGTCGACCGAGCCGTTGATGTCGCCCTGAGTGCGCAGTCCCGGACCGTCCGGACCGGGCTCGACGGCGACGACGCGGTGCGTCACCGACCGGGGCCGTTCCGGCGCGGGCGGCTGGAAGGTGATGATGTCGCCGACGGCGATCCCGGCGTTGGGCCGGGTGAGCACCACCGCGCCCACCGGCGCGGCGGTGCCCATCGAGGGCGTGGAGATGATCTGCCAGCGCCCCCCGGAGAGGTGCCACGCCAGGGCGCCGGCCAGCAGCACCACGACCACGACAGCCGTGACGATGCCGGCGATGCCCGACGACCGGCGGGGGCCCTGCTCCGGGGAGATCGGCAGCGGGAGGGGAGCCGTCACCGCGTCGGGGTCGACGTACGTTCCGTCTGTCCCGTCGGCGGTGTCGGGGAAGGTGGTACCCACTGGCGTGCCGGCCCGCCCGTCAGCTCGTCAGCGTCCAGGTGATCGGCTGCGAGGCCGACAGGCCCTGGTAGGTGTTGCCGGCCGTGCTGTCGAGGTAGACGGTGAAGGTCAGCGGGATCGTGTTCCCCGAGTTGGCCGTCGGGATCAGTGCGGCCGGCAGGTTGACGTTCGTGCCGGCGAGCGCCGAGGCGACCGTGTCGGCCTGGACGACCGTGGCGCCCGAGGTCACCTTGACGTGCAGCTTGGTGCAGAAGTCGGTGGCCGTGCCGGCGCCGGCGGGCGCGGTGGGCTGGGTGCAGGCACCGAAGGCCATGTTGAAGGCCGTCGCCGGGAGCGTGCCGGTGTTCTTGAAGTTCACGGTGGTCACGATGTTGTTCGTGGTCCCGGTGGCGTTCGAGGCCACCATCGTGGTGCTGCCGCCGTACTTGTTGAACGTCGCGCACGTCGCGGTGTTGGTGCTGACGCCGCCGCCGTCGGTGCTGTTGCAGGGTGTGGTGCCGGCGGCGCCGGACTCCTGCAGGATCAGCGAGCCCGCCGCGGCGGTGTCGTTGCTGTTCGTGATCGTGGCGACGAACGCCGAGAAGGTGTTCGTCATGGCCAGCGACATGAACAGGGCGCCGACCAGGCCGGCGCCGATGATCAGCCGGACGAACCGGCGCTGCTGGGGGGACGAGGTGTCCCTGGGCATTCGAACCACCTTCCGGGCGACGACTCAGGACGCACGGCGATCCGCTGATCATCCGTACGTTCTGGCCATCGGACGAAAGGGGTTGTGTATGAACCCGAAAAGCCTAACGAGTGACGCGACGTCCGGCGTGTCGCGCACCGACGCGCACGCCGCGCCTCTGTTGGGGTGACGTCTCCTCGCCACGGGAGGAGGCGCCGACCGCGGGACGCCGGTCAGAACGGCGGTGGGTCATCGGGATCGTGGCGGGCCGCCGGTCTCGGTGCCGGTGGGGTGGCCTTCCGGCCGCCGCCGGAGGCCGCGGCGAAGCGGCGGTGCCAGTCGTCGAGGTGGTCGGCGGCCGCGTCCGGGTCGGGCCGGCCGTCGTGCGGCAGGGGGCGGGGCCGCACCCCCGGGGTGGGGTCGGGGAGGGGTCGCAGGATGCGTGGGGGCCCGGTGGTGTGGGTGATGCCGGCGCGGGTGCGGATGACGAACCAGCCGGGCAGGGGTTGGCGGACGCGCCAGCCCGCGAGGTGCTTGGCGCGGTGGTGCTGGGTGCACCAGGCCCCGAGGTTCCAGGTCACCGTGGGCCCGCCGTGGGCATGGTCGCGGGTGTGGTCGATCTCGGCGCGGTGGGCGGGACGGCGGCACCAGGGCACGACGCAGTGCCGGTCGCGCGCGCGGGTCCAGCGGTCGGCCTCGGCGGCGGGGTGTCGGCGCCGCCACTGGTCGGGGCCGCTCGCGGTGTCGGGTGCTCGCCCGAGACCGCCGGAGCGTCGGAGGTCGGTCATCCGGGCCAGGAGCTCGCGCAGCAGCGGCGCCCAGGGACCGTGGTGTTCGGGGGTGAGGGCGCCGAGCAGCGTCGTCGGAACCTGGAGTTCGACGATCGCCCCGGTCCGGGTCGCGCCCGGTGCCTTCCCCCGCGCCGCGTCCGGACCGCGGGGGCGGGCTGGTCGTCGGCGGGCGAGCACGACGTGCTCGAGGTGCCCGTCGCCGTCGACGAGCACGACCCGCCACTCCCCGGAGCGGTGTTGCTCGACGAGGTCGCGGGCGATCGGGGCGGTGACCGCCCCGTAGCCGGGGACGATGCCCGGGTGGGCGTCGAGCCCGAGGGCGGTGGACAGCCGGAGCCGGACCTCGACGGTGCCTCGCCGCAGCCGCCCGGCCCGCGGCTCGCACCACGACGCGGACACATCGTCGTCAGGCTCGACGGGCGGTGTGGGGAGCTCCGAGAGCTCCAGGGTGCCCTGCGCCGCACGCGAGCCCGGCGCCGGCACGGTCAGGTCGAGGTCGTGACGACGTCCCTCGCTCCCGTCGCCCGGTCCGTCGTCCGGTCCGTCGTCCGGTCCGTCGTCCGGTCCGTCGTCGGCGCCGTTGTCGTCGGGACCGTCGTCGGGGCCGCTGTCGTCGGGACCGCGGTCGTCGGGGCCGCGGTCGTCGGGGCCGCAGTCGTCGGGACCGTCGTCGGGGCCGCTGTCATCGCGGCCGGCCGGATCGTCGGGGGTCGCGGTGGCGTGGTACTCGGCGGCGAGCAGGTCGATGATCTCGGGGTCGGTCATGCCGGCGGTGGAGCCGTTCAACAAGCGCATGCCGACGTGCACGCGCAGCGGGTTGATCGGGGTCAGGACCCCGGCCGCCCGCAGCTGCGCCGCGAGCGCCTCCACCCGCGACATGGACGCGATCCCGTCCGGGGCCGGGGCGTCGCAGAACGACAGCGTCGCCGTGCCCGACGGGTTCGCCGCCAGCTCCACCCGCCCGCGGGCCTCCGCGCGCCTGCGGCGGCGCTCGGCCCAGTCCGGGTCGATCGCGAGCCCGAGCTCGGTGACCCGCTCGCGCAGCGCCATCACCGGCAACCCGCCGGCCTCGTCGAGCACCTCGGCCACCACGAGGCGGGCGTGATCCGCGGACAGGTCGCGCACGCACTCGCTGATCGCCCGGACCTTCGGTTCGTCCAGCACGCCGGACCACAGCGCCGCGCCGAGCGCCGGGAGCCGCGAGAGCAGGTCGTCGGCCAGTTCCAGGCGCCGTGACGCCGCCGCCCGCGAGCACCCGAGCACCGCGGCCACCTCGTCGCCGGAGAAGCCGTCCGAGCTCGGCAACCGCCGTGGGCGCCCCTCGGCGTCCTCGGCAGCGCACCCCAGCTCGCGCAGCGACGCCAGCAGCTGGGCCTCGGCGCGGTTGTGCACCGCGAACCGTGCCCGGACGTACGCCGCCAGCTCCGGCCCGTCCAGCGAGCTCGGGTCCACGGTGTCGAGCAACGCGTGCAGGTCCGCACCGGGAGCACGACCCGCCAGCGCGGCGGCCAGGCCGACGCGCGGGTCGTGGTCGATGCTCATGACGAAGACGCTAGACCCGACCCCCGACAACGCCGCCCGGGAACGTGGACGCCGACGTGGCCCGTCCTCCGGTCACACCGGTGCGGGAGTGATCGCCACGGCGAGCGCGAGGTCGTCGGAGCGGGCCGCGGCGTCGCCGTTCACGGCGCCCTCGGTCATCGACACCGCGAGCACCTCCTCGGCGATCGTGCCCGCGTGCGTGCGCACCGCGTCGGCCACGTCGGCGCGCTCGGCGGCCCAGGTCAGCGCGATGCGGTCGGAGACCTCGAGGCCCCGGGTCTTGCGGGCCTCCTGCACGACGCGCACGACGTCGCGGGCGAGGCCGGCGGCGCGCAGCTCGTCGGTGAGCTCGGTGTCGAGCCCGACCGACAGACCGCCCTCCGACCGGACCGCCCAGCCCTCGCGCGGCGTCTCCTCCACGACGATCTCGTCGCCGGAGAGCGTGATCTCCTCGCCGTCGACGACGACCGTGAGCTCGCCGTCGACCGGCGCGGCGGTCGAGGCCTTGACGGCCTCCGCGACGACCGGGGTCCGCTTCGCGAAGCGCTTGCCCAGCGCGCGGAAGTTCGGCTTCACCGTGACCTCGACGAGGTCCGACCCGGCCGCCTCGACGCGACCGACGTTGAGCTCCTCGGCGATCTCGGCAAGCAAGTCGGGGTCCAGCGACGAGAACCCCGGCGCGGCCACCACCGCCCGCGAGAGCGGCTGGCGCGTGCGCACCCCGCTGGCCGCGCGCGTCGAGCGGCCCAGCTCGACGATGCGCTGCACGAGCGCCATCCGCTCGGCCAGCACCGGGTCGATCGCCGTCTCGTCGAGCTCCGGCCAGTCGGCGAGGTGCACCGAGTCGGTCGCGCCCTCGACGACGTCGCCGTGCAGCAGCGTCCACAGGTAGTCGGTGGCGAACGGCGTGAACGGCGCCATGAGCCGCGAGAGCGTCTCGAGGCAGGTGTGGAGCGTGGAGAGCGCCGCGGGCTCGCCCTGCCAGAACCGGCGGCGCGAGCGGCGCACGTACCAGTTCGACAGCTCGTCGACGAACGCCGAGATCGCGCGGCCGGCGCTCGAGGAGTCGAAGTCCTCGAGCGCGCGGGTGACGTCGCGGACGCACGTGGCGAGCTCGCCGAGGACCCAGCGGTCCATGGGGTGGTCACTCGGCGTCGGCTCCGACGAGGGCGTCCACCCCGACGCGTTCGCGTACGTGACCAGGAACGACGCGGTGTTCCAGTACGTCAGCAGGATCTTGCGGACGATCTCGCGCAGCGCCTCGTGCCCGACGCGCCGGTCGACCCACGGCGAGCCCTGGGCGAGCATCAGCCAGCGCACCGCGTCGGCGCCGTGGGACTCGAAGAGCTCGAACGGGTCGAGCACGTTGCCCAGGTGCTTCGACATCTTGCGGCCCTGCTCGTCGAGCAGCAGGCCGAGGCAGACGACGTTCTCGTAGGACGATCGGTCGAACACCAGCGTGCCCACGGCCATCAGCGAGTAGAACCACCCGCGGGTCTGGTCGATCGCCTCGCAGATGTACTGCGCGGGGTAGGCCGCCGCGAAGTCCGCCTCGTGGTGGTGCGGCGCACCCCACTGGGCGAACGGCATCGCGCCGGAGTCGTACCAGACGTCGATGACGTCGGTGACGCGGCGCATCGTGCCCGTGCCGGAGGGCGCCGGGAACGTGACGTCGTCGACGAAGGGCCGGTGCGGGTCGAGCTCGGAGAGGTCGGTGCCGGCCCAGCTCGAGAGCTCGGCCAGCGAGCCGACGCAGACCATCTCCGACGGGTCGGCCTCGTTGCGCCAGATCGGCAGGGGCGTGCCCCAGTACCGGTTGCGCGACAGCGCCCAGTCGACGTTGTTCTCGAGCCACGCGCCGTAGCGGCCGTGCTTGATGTGCGGCGGGTACCAGTTCGTCCGCTCGTTCTCCTCCACGAGCCGGTCGCGGATCTCGGTGGTGCGGATGAACCAGGAGGGCAGCGCGTAGTAGATCAGCGGTGTGTGGCAGCGCCAGCAGTGCGGATACGAGTGCTCGTAGGACTCCGAGCGCCACAGCACGCCCCGGGCGCGCAGCTCCTCGACCAGCGTCGGGTCGGCGGCCTTGAAGAACATCCCGCCGACGAGGGGGACGTCGGCCTCGAAGTGCCCGTCCGGACCGATGGGGTTGACCATCTCGAGGCCCTCGGCCTTGGCCACGAGGTGGTCCTCGGCGCCGAAGGCGGGCGCCATGTGCACGAGCCCGGTGCCGGCGTCGGTGGTGACGTGGTCGCCGTGGACGACGCGGTGCGCGTCGCCGAAGCGGTCGCCGCCGATGAGGTCGAGCGGGCGGCGGTAGTGGCTGCCGAGCAGGTCGGCGCCGGCGCGGCGCTCGACGACCTGGGCGTCCTCGCCCAGCACCGGCAGGAGGTCCTCGGCGACCACGAGGTCGGCGCCGTCGCCGGTGCGCGCGCGGACGTAGGTGATGTCGCGGGCCACCGCGACGGCGGTGTTCGACGGCAGCGTCCAGGGCGTCGTCGTCCACACCAGGAGGTCGGCCCCGGCCCAGACGCCGTCGGTGAGCGGGAAGCGCACGTAGACCGAGGGATCGACGTCGTCCTCGTAACCGAGCGCCACCTCGTGGTCCGAGAGCGGCGTCTCGTCGCGGGGGCAGTACGGGGTGACGCGGTGGTCCTCGACGAGCATGCCGTCGTCGAAAATCTTCTTGAGCGACCACCAGACGCTCTCGACGTAGCGCGGGGCCATGGTCAAGTAGGCCTCGTCGAGGTCCACCCAGTAGCCCATGCGCTCAGTCATCGCCGCGAAGGCCGACACGTTGCGCAGCGCCGACTCCTTACAGGCGGCGTTGAACTCGGCGATGCCGTAGGCCTCGATGTCGCCCTTGCTCGTGAAGCCGAGCTCCTTCTCGACGGCCAGCTCGACGGGCAGGCCGTGGCAGTCCCAGCCGGCGCGGCGCGGCACGTGGTAGCCGCGCATCGTCCGGAAGCGGGGGAAGAGGTCCTTGAACGCGCGGGCCTCGACGTGGTGGGTGCCGGGTTGGCCGTTGGCCGTCGGGGGACCCTCGTAGAAGATCCACGGCTCGCCGTCCGCGGTGCGCTCGAGGCTGCGACGGAACACGTCGCGGTCGGCCCAGCGGGCCAGCACCTCGCGCTCGATGGCGGGCAGGTCCACGCTCGCGGGGAGAGGGGCGAACGCGGGCTTGCCCGCGGGACCGGCAGACGGCGAAGAGCTCACGTCACGATCTTCCTGGTGGTGCGGCAGCCGAACTCACCCAGGTTACCGGGGCGCGCAGGGCGGTTCTGACCTGCGGGCCCCGCCCCGCTGCGGGGGGTGTCGAATCCCGGCGCGGCCATGTCCTAGACTGGCTCCGTCATCGGGCAGGGGCGTTCTCGTCACGCTCGGTGACCGCCTTGGGGTATGGTGTAATTGGCAACACGGCTGATTCTGGTTCAGTTGTTCTAGGTTCGAGTCCTGGTACCCCAGCTGCGAGCGGTGGCGGAGCGTGATCTAGACTCCTCACCGTTCTCCTAGGGCCCCGTCGTCTAGCGGCCTAGGACGCCGCCCTCTCAAGGCGGTAGCGGGGGTTCGAATCCCCTCGGGGCTACATCATGAACGCGGCGTACCGGTCTCCGGTGCGCCGCGTTCGTCGTTCGGGGAGGCCGCGTCGTGTCGACGACCACCTACGTGCTCGTCCACGGCGCGTTCGCCAACGCCTCCCACTGGGGGCCGGTGGGCCGCGCGCTCGCGCTGCGGGGGCACCGGGCCGTCGCCGTCGACCTCCCCGGCCACGGCCTCGACGCGCGTCCCACCGGGATGGTCGGCATCGCCACGGCCGACGACGTCGCGGCCGTCGTCGACGTCGTGCGCGCCGCCCACGAGCACGGCCCGGTCGTGCTCGTCGGCCACAGCCGCGGCGGCATGACCGTCACCGCCGTCGCGAACGCCGTGCCGGAGCTGCTCGACCACGTCGTCTACGCCTCGGCCTGGTGCTGCGTGGACGCCGGGCCGTCGGCGTACGCGGCGGTCGCGCCGTCGGCCCTCGACGCGGTGGCGCCGACGTTGCTGCTCGCCGACCCCCTCGAGGCCGGGGAGCTGCACGTCGACCTGCACACGGAGGACCCGGCGGCGCTCGACGCGCTCCAGGACGCCCTGCTCGCCGACGGCACCCGTGCCGAGCTCCGGGCGGTCCTCGCGGCGATGGACGTGCGCGAGGCGCTCGCGATCGACGAGGAGGCCGTGCGCGTCGACCCGCAGCGCTGGGGCGCGCTGCCGCACACCTACGTGCGGCTCTCCCGGGACCGGGCGCTGATGCCGGCGCTGCAGGACCGGTTCGTCGCCGAGGCCGACGTCGCGCTGGCCACGCCCTTCACCGTCGTGGACGTGCCGACCTCGCACGTCGGGATCCAGCTGTGGCCGGAGCGGCTGGTGGAGGTGCTGACCGGTCTCGCGCGACCCGTGTCCTGAGGACACGGGTCCGCTCCGGCCTCAGCCGACCGGCTCGGCCCACCGGATCAGCGCGATCGCGGCGACGACGAGCACGCCGCCCGCGACCTGCGTCGCCGTCGGCTCCTGGGCGACGAGGTACCAGGCGCCGAGCACCGCGAAGAGCACCTCGCTCAGGCCGACGAACGACGCCAGGCGCGACCCGAGCCGACGGGCGGCCGCGATGCCGGTGAGGTAGGCGAGCGCCGTCGACAGCGCCGCGACGAGGAGGACGCCCACCCACCACGGGGCCGACCAGCCGGCGAGGTCGATGGGGGCGGTCGTCGCCTCCATCGGCAGCAGGCCGACGAGCCCGACGAGCAGGACCACCGCGCTGCCGACCAGGGCGCCGCCCGCGGTCAGCACGAGCGCCGGCGGCCCGTCCTCGCCGCCGGTGCCGCCCGTGCCCTCCTCGCCGGCGGACAACCGGAAGTACGCCGCGAGGCACACCGCGGCCCCCAGACCCCACAGCACCCCGACGACGTCGACGTCCGCGCCGCGTCCGACGTCGAGGACGAGCCCCAGCCCCGCGATCGCGAGCACCGCGCCCAGCAGCGTCGCGGGCCGGGGACGCAGCGCCGTGCGCGCCCAGGTCCAGGCGAGCAGCAGCACCGGCGCGGTGTACTCGATGAGCAGCGCCACCCCGACCGAGAGGTGCCCGACCGCGCTGAAGTAGCAGACCTGCGCCCCGGCCAGCGGGACGACGCCGTACACGAGGACAGGGCGCAGGTGGCGTCGCCGCAGGTAGCGGCCCCGCGCCGCCATCACCACCAGCGGCACCACGAGCAGGAGCGCGCCGCCGCCGAGACGGCCCAGCACGACGGCCAGCGGGGACCAGCCGGTCGCGAGCAGCGCGGCGGCGAACGGGCCGGCGAGGCCGAAGGAGAACGCCGAGAGCAGCGCGATCGCGAGGCCCGGGGCGGTGCGGAGGCGCTGCTGGTCGGCGCCGGCGCCGGGGTGGCCCACGGGCGATGATCAGAGCAGGCACGCCGTGACTGGGCAACCCATCACGATCCGGCGATGTGTTCCTCGTGTTTCCGGTATTGGTGCTGATGGATCGTGGGCTCCTAGCGTGGGGTGCTCCCCGCGACCGAGGAGCCACCCCATGACCGCGACGCTGGATCTCGACGATCCCGACTTCCTCACCGGCGACCGCCACGCCGAGTACCGGGCGATCCGTGACCAGGGCGCCGTGCTCGCCGTCGGCGATCCCGATCATCCGACGCATGTGCTCACCCGCTACGCGGACACCCACGCGGTCCTGCGCGACACCACCGGGCGGATGCAGCCCGAGGGCCAGGACGCGCCGGCGTGGATGCCCGAGGGCCCGGCACGGCGACGGCTGCGGGCCAACATGGTGCAGACCGACCGGCCGGTCCACACGCGCCTGCGCGGTGTCGTCGCGCCGCTGTTCACCGCGCGGCGGGTCGAGGAGCTCCGGGCGGCCGCGGCGGCGGAGGTCGCCGACGAGCTCGGCGCGCTGACGGCGTCCGGCGGGCGGTTCGACGCGGTGTCCCAGCTCGCCGCCCGCGTGCCCCGCGGCGTGCTGCGCCTGCTGATCGGGATGCCCGACGAGGACTGGGAGCCGATGCTGCGGACCCAGGTCGACTTCCTCATGATCTTCTCGCCGTTCCCGCTCGACGCCGGGCGCCAGGCCCGCCTGGACGAGGTCTCCGGGTTCTACCTCGACTACTTCGACGGCCTGCTCGGCCGCACCACCGCGCCGACCGACCTCGTCCGTCGCCTGCTCGACGCCGAGGAGCGCGGCGAGCTGTCCCGCGACGAGGTGCTCTCGCTGATGCACACCGTGCTCGACGCCGGCTTCGAGACCACCCGCACGTCGATCTCGAACGTGATCGAGCTCTTCGCGACCGTCCCGGGCCTGTTCGCGGAGGTCCGCGAGGACCCGGCGCTGGTCGTCCCGATGGTCGAGGAGACGCTGCGCCTGCGGGCGCCGGTGCAGGTGGTGCCCCGCATCCTCACGGCGGAGTACGTGGCCACGGACGGCACGACGATCCCGGCCGGGGCGACGACGCTGTGCGGGATCGGGTCGGCCAACCTCGACGAGCGCTGCTTCGACGCCCCGGAGCGGGTGGACCTGACCCGTCCGAACGCGTCCCGGCACCTGGCGTTCGGCGGCGGCCTGCACCACTGCGTCGGCGCGCCGCTCGCCCGCATCCAGCTCCAGGAGACCGTCGCTGGCCTGGCCCGTCACGCCGCGCGCATCGAGCCGGACGGCCCGTCCGAGCGCTACCCGTCGCTGATGTTCCCGTCGCTCGCGACCCTGCCGGTGCGCGTCGGCTCCTGACGCTTGCTCGCGGCGACGTCCCGCAGTGCCGCGACGGCCGCACGCTGCAGCGGCGAGAACCAGCTCGTGTCGCGGGAGAACAGGCCGATGCCCTCGGTGAGCTCCGCGTCCCGGAGGCGGACGGCGCGCAGGCGGCCGGCCGCGACGTCGTCGGCGACGCAGTAGCGGGGCGCGAAGAAGACCCAGCCGTTCGCGGCCACGGCCGCCTTGAGCGCCTCGGCGTGCCCGAGCCGGATGACGTAGGACGGGGCCGGCAGGCCATGGGCGCGCAGCCGGTCGTCGAGCACGCGCTCGATCGCGACCCCGGCCGGCACCCCGACGATCGGGAGCGCGAGCGTGTCGGCCAGGTCGACCTCGTCGCCGTCGGGCGGCCCGCCGGGCGCCGCGCAGAGCAGGATCTCCTCGTCCCAGAGCTTCTCCGCCTGGACGCCCGCCGGCGGGACGTCGTCGTACCAGGTGGTGACGGCGAAGTCGACCTCGCCGATCTCGACCCGGCGCATCGCGACCGCCGGCTCGCTGATCGAGATCGTGATGTCGGCGCCCGGGCGGCCGCGCCGCAGGTCGATCATCAGCGGCGGGATGAGGTACGTGCCGATCGCCATGCTCGTGGCGACCGCGAGCGACCCCGCCGTGCCGGCGTCGAGGTCCTCGATGTCGCGCTGGACCTGCGCCCCGCTGGCCAGGACCTCCTTGGCCCAGGCGTAGAAGCGCGTCCCCGCCTCGGTCAGCACGATCCGGCGACCCTCTCGCACGAACAGCGGGGCCTTCACGGCCTTCTCCAGGGTCCGGAGCTGGGCCGACACCCACGGCTGCGCCACCTGGAACCGCTCGGCCGCCCGCGTCACGCCGCCCTCGTCGACCACCGCGCAGAACATCTCGAGGCGGCGCAGCTGGGACGAGAGAGTCATACGAGAAAGCTTATCCGAGGGTCGAGTTACTCGTCATGGTGCTATGTGTTCCAGCTCTCTAGCGTCGGGAGCGCACCACCACGGACGAGGAGGTCTGCGATGCATCCGCTGCTCAGCGGCAACACGCTCAAGCTCGGGCTGTTCTGCACGAACGGATCGGGGGCGTCGCAGACGCTGGTGCCCGAGGCGCACGAGATGGACTGGGCCCGCTCCGTGCGCACCGCGCGCGCCGCCGACCGCGCCGGGTTCGAGGCCGTCGTGCCGTTCGCGCGCTGGAAGGGCTATCCGGAGGGCCGCCCCGAGCACCGGTCGGGGCGCGTCATGGAGCCGTTCACCTGGGCCGCCGGCATCGCCGCGGCCACGGAGGACATCGGCGTGTTCGCCACGTCCCACGCGCCGACGATGCACCCGATCGTCGCGGCCAAGCAGGCGGCCACGGTCGACCACATCTCGGGCGGGCGGTTCGCGCTGAACGTCGTCGGCGGCTGGAACCGGCCGGAGCTGGAGATGTTCGGCGCGCCGATGCGCGAGCACGACGAGCGCTACGACCACCTCGCCGAGTGGCTCGAGGTGATCCGCAGGCTCTGGGCCGAGACCGACGAGTTCGACTTCCACGGCCGCTTCTTCGACGTCGTCGGCGGCGTCTCGCAGCCCAAGCCGGTGCAGCCGACGATCCCGATCATGAACGCCGGCGGGTCGCCGCGCGGGATGCGCTTCGCCGCCGAGCACGCCGACCTGTGCTTCGTGATCGTGCAGTCCGAGGAGGAGGACGCGATCCGCGCGCAGATCGAGGGCTACCGGCGCATGGCGCGCGAGGAGTTCGGCCGCGACGTGCGGCTCTGGACCCACACCGTCGTCGTGCAGCGGGACACGGACGCCGAGGCCGAGGCCTACCTCCGGCGCTTCTCCCAGGAGTTCGAGGACGTCGAGAGCGTCGACGCCTGGATGCGGCTCCAGGGCGCCAACACCCAGGTCGTGCCGCCCGAGGTCATGGCCGCGATGCGCCAGCGGTTCGCCGCGGGTGCCGGGGGCTTCCCGCTGGTGGGCACCGCGGAGACGATCGCGCAGCGCCTCGGGATGCTCAGCGCCGCGGGCATCGACGGCACCCTGCTGACCTGGGTCGACTACGACGCCGGGATCGCCGACTTCACCCGCGACGTGCTGCCCCGCCTCGAGCGGGCCGGTCTGCGCGCACCGGTCGGGGCCACCGCGGCCACGCGCGAGCCGGTGGCCGCGGGATGAGGATCGCCCGCTTCCGCACCGGTGCCTCGTCCGGCTTCGGGGTCGTGCTCGGCGACGGCCCCGACCAGCGGGTCGCCCGCCTCGACCACCGGGTCCCGTCCTTCGAGGCCTTGCTCGCCGACCCCGTGACCCCGCGGCCCGACGACCCCCGCGTGCCCGTCGCCGACCTCGCCTGGGAGCCGCCGATCGGCGACCACCCCAAGGTCGTCTGCGTCGGCTTCAACTACGCCGCGCACGCCGCCGAGTCCACCCGCGCCCCGGAGGAACCGGCCCGCCCGACCCTGTTCGCCCGCTTCGGCGACTCCTTCGTCGGCGCCGGCACGCCCGTCGTGCGGCCGGCCGGCGAGGACTCCCTCGACTGGGAGGGCGAGGCGGCGCTGGTCATCGGCCGCGCCGGCCGGCGCATCCCGGCCGCCGAGGCCTGGTCGCATGTCGCCGGCGTCACCGGCGTCGCGGAGAACAGCGTCCGCGACTGGCAGCTCCACTCCACCCAGGCGACCGCCGGCAAGAACTGGCACCGGTCGGGTGCCGTCGGGCCGTGGCTGACCACGACCGACGAGGTCGGCGACGGACCGCTCCGCGTCACGACCCGACTGAACGGCGCGGTGGTGCAGGACGACACGACCGACCACCTGACCTTCTCCTTCGCCGAGCTCGTCGCCTACGTCAGCACGTTCACGCCACTGCGCCCCGGCGACCTCATCGCGACCGGGACGCCCCGGGGCATCGGGCTGCGGCAGGACCCGCCGCGGTTCCTGCGCCCCGGCGACGAGCTGGAGGTCGAGGTCTCGGGCGTCGGGATCCTGCGCCACGGGGTCGTCGACGAGCCGGTGCTCGCGGGGGTGGGGGCATGAGGTCCTGGACCGAGGACGACGTCCGCTCGGGGCCCACCGTGCCTGCGGTGATCGACGCGCTGGAGCGCGTGCTCACCCACGAGGCCGACGGCACGGCGTGGAACGTCGACAAGACGATGAGCACCTGGCCGGTCGGGACCGGACGCGGCAGCGCGCACGCGCTCGGCGCGGTGGACCTCACCGCCGACCTGACGATCTTCAAGACCTGGGTGAACACCCCGGCCGGGGCGAGCGCGCTGATGACGGTGTTCGCCGCCGCCGACGGGGCGACGCTCGGGGTCGCCGAGGCCGGCGCCGCCGGTGCGCTGCGGACCGCGGGCATCGCCGCGGTCGCGACGCGGTGGCTCGCCGACCCCGATGCCGACGAGCTCGCGGTGCTCGGCGCCGGGCGCCAGGCGCTGCGGCAGGTCGAGGCCGTCGCGGCGGTCCGCCCGCTGCGCCGGGTCCGGCTCTGGAACCGCACGGCCGCCGGCGCGGAGGCGCTGGCGCGGAAGGTCCGCGACGAGCTGGGCCTGCGCGCCGACGTCGCGGCGAGCGTCGACGACGCGACCCGCGACGCCCCGGTCGTCACCGCCATCACCCGGGCCGACGAGCCGTTCCTCGAAGCCCGGCACCTCGCCGCCGGCGCGCACCTCAACGCCGTCGGGGCGATCCTGCCGACCCACGCGGAGCTCGCCCCCGACGTGCTCGCCGCGTCCGCGCTCACCGTCGTCGACAGCGAGCCGAACGCGCGCCGCGGGTCGCGTGAGCTGGGCGAACGGGACGACTGGGGGAGCGTCCACACGCTCGCCGAGGTCGTCGCGGGCAAGGTCACGCGGCCCGCGGCGCCGCGCCTGACGGTGTTCAAGCCGATGGGTATGGGCCTGTCGGACCTGGCCGTGGCCGGGCTGCTGGTCGGGGACCCGTCGTGAAGTGGCGCAGCGACCCGTCCCGGATCCGCGGCTCGATCGCCCCGGTGATCACGCCGTTCGCCGCGGACGGCACGCTCGACCTCGCGTCCCTGCGCGGCCTGGTCCGCTGGCAGCTCGCGTCCGGGGCGCACGGCGTCTCGATCGGCGGGTCGACGGGGGAGCCGTCGGCGCAGTCGGCCGCCGAGCGGATCGCCGCGATCCGCGCGGTGGCCGCCGAGGTCGACGACGCCGTGCCGTTCCTGCCGGGCACGGGGTCGGCGAAGCTCGACGAGACGCTGGAGATCACGGCGGCCGCCCGGGAGGCCGGTGCGGACGCCGCGCTGGTGATCACGCCCTACTACGCGCGGCCCACCCAGGAGGCCCTGTACCGCTGGTTCGCGACGGTGGCGGGCGAGTTCCCCGACCTGCCGATCGTGCTCTACAACGTGCCCTCCCGGACGGCGGTCGACGTCGCCCCGGAGACCGTGGCCCGGTTGTTCCGCGACTGCGACAACGTCGTCGGGGTCAAGGAGACGACGAAGGACTTCGAGCACTTCTCCCGGGTGCTGCACCTCTGCGGGCGCGACCTCATGGTCTGGTCGGGCATCGAGCTGCTCGGCCTGCCGCTGCTCGCGCTCGGCGGCGCCGGGTTCATCTCGGCGGTCAGCAACCTCGCCCCGTGGGCCGTCGCGCGCATGTACGAGGCGTGGGAGGCGGGCGACCACGAGACCGCCCGCGAGCTGCACTACGGGCTGCATCCCCTCGTCGACCTGCTGTTCGTCGAGACCAACCCGGCGCCGGCGAAGTGGGTGCTGGCCCGGGAGGGCCGGATCGCCTCCGACCACGTCCGCCCGCCCCTGATCCCCCTCACCGACGAGGCCCGCCCGCGGGTCGACGCGCTGCTCGCGCAGGGCGCGGCCCTGCTCGAGAAGTCCTGATCATCTCCGGAAGGAAGTCCCCATGAGCCTCACGGACACCCGTCCCGACACCGCCACGCGCATCGTCGACGTGAGCGGCGACGCCGCGTCGACGCCCCGGCCGTGGGCGCCGCTCAAGGTGTCGCGCGCCGAGATCGAGGCCGAGATCGAGCGCCTCGCCGCCGCCCCCCGCCCGGCCAACGGACGCCGCGGCAGCCGGATCGTGCACCCGTCCGCGGTGTCCCCGGGCCTCGGGCTCGCCCCCGGGGTGGCCGTGACGATCGAGGTGCTCAACCCGGGGGAGGAGACCGCGCCCCTGCGGGAGAACGCGCACCGGGTCGAGATCGGCATCCTCGGGAGCGGGCGCATCGAGGTCGCCGACTCCCACGTCGACCTCGCGCACCTCGACGTCGCGAACCTCCCGTCGATGCAGCCGTTCCGGTTCGTCAACGACGGCGGCGAGGTCTGGGCCCGGCTGAGCTACTCCAACGCCCCGCTGCTGGAGAAGCTCGGGGTGCACTACGCCGAGGACCTGCCGCTGACCTGGCGGCCCTCGCCGGCCGACGCCCCGGCGGCGGCGACCGCGGACAGCGAGAAGGTCGCCTACACCCGCGCGACCGCCCCGGACATCGCGATCGGCGACCAGGGTGCGCGCCTGCGCGGCTACGAGTTCCTCGTCGACATCGAGGTCGTCGAGTCCCGCGCCCTGCACTGGCCGTGGGCCGAGGTGGCGTCGCACCTGTCGACCGAGGTCGGCGACGGCAAGCGCACGATCATGGCGCTCTACAACCCGGCGACCCAGCGGCGCCAGGGCGCCACGCACAGCTTCTTCGTCACGGCGTCGGGGATGCCGGCGGGCCGCCCGTCGCGGCCGCGCGGGCCGGGGCACCGCCACTCGTCGGTCGCGATCAACTACCACTTCGCGGGCTCCGGCATGAGCACCGTGGACGGCCAGGACATCACCTGGGAGGCGGGCGACCTGCTGCTCTCGGCGCCGGGCTGGCTCGAGCACGCCCACTACGAGGGGCCCGAGGGCCTCGCCGTCTACACGGTCCAGGACCACCCGCTGCACATCGGCATGGAGTCGCTCGTGTGGCAGGAGAAGATGGACGGGCCGGTGCTGGCGCTGGGGTCGGAGGCGGGGCAGACCGGCTTCGTCGGACCCCGCGAGGCCGGGGAGTGAGCCCCGACTGGGACCCGTACGACCCGTCGTTGACCGAACCCGGGGTCTGGGACCTCTACGCCGCGGCGCGGGCGGCGGGCCCCGTCGCCCGCTCCGGGCGCCGGGGCGGCTTCTGGGCCCTGACCGGCTACGACGACGTCCGCGCCGTCCTGCGTGACCCGGGCACGTTCTCGTCGGCGTCGGGCCACCGCATCCCGACCGACGGCACGCAGCGCTCCATCCCCATCGACTTCGACCCGCCGCGGCACACGGCCTACCGGCGGCTGATGGGGCCGGCGCTCTCGACGGCGCGGGTCCGGCAGATGCGCCCGTTCCTCGAGCGCACGATCGCCGACCTCGTCGGGACGTTCGCCGCGCGCGGGGGCGGGGACTTCGTCCGCGAGGTCGCGCTGCCGCTCCCGCTCGCCGTGCTCACCGAGCTCGTCGGGTTCTCGCCCGCCACGGTCGAGCAGTTCCGGGAGGTCACCGAGCAGACGTGGTCGGGGCTGACGGCGGACGGCGAGGCGGTCGACTTCGCCGGAGCCTTCCGGCGCATCTCCGAGCTCATGGCGGCCGAGCTCGCCGCGCACCGTGCGCACGGCGGCGACGACTTCGTCGCGGCGTTGCTCAGCGCCCAGGTCGATGGGCGCGAGGTCGACGAGGACGAGCGCATCAGCATCCTGGCGACGTTCGCGGTGGCGGGACACGAGACGACGATGAACGCGGCGAGCACGCTGGTGGCCCTGCTGCTCGAGGACCCGGCGCGCCAGGAGCGGCTGCGCGCCGACCCGTCGTCGGCGCGGGCGTTCGTCGAGGAGATGCTGCGCCACCGCAGCCCGGCCCAGAACTTCGCGCGTCGCGCCACCTGCCCGGTCACCGTCGCCGGTCAGCGCGTCGAGGAGGGCGACGCGGTGCTGCTGTCGTTCGCGGCGGCGAACCGCGACCCGGCGCGCTTCGCCGAGCCCGAGCGTTTCGACCCTGGTCGCGACGCCCGCGGGCACCTCGGCTTCGGGTGGGGCATCCACCTGTGCCCGGGCGCGGCGCTGGCGCGCACGGAGCTGGCGATCCTGCTGACCGAGCTCTGCGCCCACCCCCCGCTGCGCCTCGCCGGGGAGGTCACGTGGAGCAGCCTCCAGGGCGGCAACCACCTGGGTCCGACGCGCCTGCCGGTCCGCATCGGCTGACCCGACCGTCACCCGGTCGGCGGATGGAGCGGTCGCCGTGATCCGCCGACTCAGGGGTGGCGGGGTCGTCTCCCCGTCGCGGAGGAGGACGCCCCATGAGCTCGACCCCGGCGCGACACGGCCGTCACCGGCTCGTCGTCGCCCGCAGCGCCGTGCGCCGGCACCCGGGCCGCGCGGCCGGCGTGCTGGGCGCGGTGGCCGTCGCCGCGGGCACGGCCCTCGCCGTCCCCGCCCTGGCGGCGCCGGCGGCCGAGAGCCCGGAGCGCAGTGCGGTGGCCCAGGCCACGCACGCCGAGGCGCTCGTGCCGGGGACGCCGTGCTCGGTGTCGGCGCGGGCGTGCGTGGACCTCGAGACCCAGCAGGCGTGGCTGATCCGCGACGGTGAGGTCACCCGGGGCCCGATGCGGATCGCGTCCGGCGGCGAGGGGCGCGCCACTCCGGTGGGGCACTCCCTGCGCGTGTACCGCAAGGAGGCCGACCACGTCTCCGGGGAGTCGCGGACGGCGGACGGCCGCCCGGCGCCGATGCCCTACGCGGTGTTCTTCGCCGACGGCGGGATCGCCTTCCACGGCGGTGACCCCTCGCGCTCCTCGGCGGGCTGCATCCGCATGGAGACCGACGACGCGAGGGCGACGTTCGAGGACCTGCAGAACGGCGACAAGGTGCAGGTGGTCAACGGCTCCGAGGAGCGGGCCGCCCGCCGGGGCTGACGACCCGCTCCTCGTCCCACCGCCCGGTCAGCGGCTGGTCAGCGCCTGATCACCCGCCGGTGCCGTCGCGGGTGATGTCCGCGCAGCGCAGGTTCTCGTTGATGCACTCCGCGCCCCGACGCGACTGCTCCTCGGTGGCGATGTTCTCGTAGTCGGAGTGGTCGGTGGTCGGGCTGTGCTGCTCGTTCGGGAAGCTGTCGATCGAGAACGCCCGGCCCTCGGGCTGGTCGTACGTCAGCGTGATCCGCAGCGCCGGGACGGGCACCTCGTCGCGCTCGCAGTTGCCGCGCTCGTCGGGGTAGCTCATGTGAGAGCGCAGGTCCTCGGTCTCGAGGTTCTCGCCGTCCCAGCAGCTCGGGTAGTCGAGCATGCGCACGAGCCGCGAGCCCGGCCCGCAGATCGGGTACCGGTCGGTGACCCGCTGCTCCTGCCCGGTGCAGGTGTACTTGGCGTTCGCGTTCTTCTGGTCCTGGGCGCCGGCCTTGGCGTTGCCCATGATGATCATCAGGTGCGCCGGCATGGCCTGGACCGGCCGGTCGCCGTGCCCGCGGAACGTCAGCTGGGCCGACCGCGGCGTCAGGATCGAGCCGACGTTGCCGTCGAGGCTGCCGCCGTCCCGCCCGACGTCCGGGCCGGTGCCGTTCAGGTCGCGGAGCACGGGCCAGAAGAACGTCGACTGGTCGCCGTTGCCGCACGACGTGGCGCCCTCCTGCAGGGAGGTCTCGTCGGAGTCCGCGTCGGTGGTCCGGTTGCCGACGTAGTCGTGCACGTGCTGCGCGCCGTTCCGCTTGCCCGGGGCGGCCATGTAGTTGTCGGAGTTGTTGTGGTCGCTGACGCCGCAGTCGACGGTGTAGGACCCGCCGCGGAACTGCCCGCCGTCGCCGATGTTGCCGCTCGGCTCGACGTCGGCGATGGCGACGTAGTCGTCCTCGCCGGCCGGGGCGATCTGGTCGCGTCCCGGGAACGGGTCGGCGGCAGCGGCGGCCTCGGCGGCGGCGCCCCCGCCGTCGCCCCGGACCTCGCCGACGTCCTCGGCCGGCCGCTCGCGGTCCATCCGGTCGCTCCGGCGGTCGTCCCGGCCGTCCTGACCGTCCTGCTGGCCGTCCTGCTCGCGCTGCTCGTCGGAGGGGGCGTCGGACCCGCCGTCGGCCTCGTCCTGCGCGTCGCCGTCGCCGGTCTCGTCGGTGCCGCCGGAACCGTCGGCGTCGTCGGAACCGTCGGCGTCGCCGGAGCCGTCGGCGTCGTCACCGCCGGAGCCGTCGTCACCGGAGTCGTCGGCGTCGCTACCCGAGTCCTCGCCGCCGGTCAGGGCGCTGAGGACGCCGCCGCCCCCGGAGTCGTCGGCAGCGGCCGAGCCGGCCACCACGACGACGCCGAGGGTGACGAGCAGGGCTGCGACGGCCGCGATGAGGCGCGCCGGCAGGCTGGAGCGATGTCGTCCGCGTCGGGGCACGGGAACCTCCTGAGGGGGCCCGCGGCGTCGGGGGACGGGGGAGCTCGTCCGGGTCCCGACGCGCGCGGGCAGGGGTGTCCAGCGGGTGGGTGTCGGCGGAGCCCGGGCGGCGGGATGCGAGGGGGAGCGTCGCCGCCCCGGCTCCGACGGCGACGAACCTAGGGACACCGGGGTTCCGAGATCGTCTACCTGAGAGCCCGGAGGCGTGGGCGCCGCCCAGAGGATCGATCCGGGCGCTGAACAACGCCCGGTATGAGCCGGACGTCGCAATCCGGCGTCCGAGTGCCCGTGGGATCTCTCAGGTCCGCCCGAGCACCCTGAGGGCGGCCGCGGCCAGTCCCGTGAGGAGCAGGAACCCGCCGGCGAGCACCGGGAAGATCCAGGATCCGGTCAGCGCGAACACCACGAGCCAGGCGACCGCGAACGCGGACGTGGTCCACAGCTGGAACACGTACCGGCGGCGTTCGTCGGGGCGCACGCGGCCGGCGAGCCGGCTCCCACCGTCGTCCCGTCGCGCGGAGGCGGACAGGGCCCGGCGACGCGCCGCGGCGGAGCGATCTCGTCGGGGGTCGTCCACGGGCGCACGGTACCGGGACCTCGCCGTCGGGGGGTCGTGGTCGATGAGCCCGATCAGCGACGCGCGGTGCGGTACTCCGCGACGCGGGCCATGACCTCCTCGTCGACCTTGTCCGGGTGGCCGGCGTCGAAGGGCGGCTCGGGGTCGTACTCCACGAACACCTGCGCGGCCCGGGCGGCGACGTCGTCCTCGAGGAGCGCCACCAGGCGGATCGCCATGTCGATCCCGGACGAGACGCCGGCGGCGGTGAGGATCCGCTCGGGGAGGTGCTCGACCACCCGCCGGCGCACCGGCACCGCCCCGAGCTCCTCGAGCGTCCCCACCGCGCCCCAGTGCGTGGTCGCGGTGAGCCCGTCGAGCAGCCCGGCCGCGGCCAGCAGCAGCGCGCCGGTGCAGACCGACGTCGTGTACCGCGTGCCCGGGTGGACGGCCCGCAGCCACGCCAGCAACGGGTTCTCCTCGAGCAGCGCCCGCGTGCCGAAGCCGCCCGGCACGATCACGACGTCCGGGGCGGGGACCTCGGCGAACGTCGCGTCGGCGACGACGCCGAGGAACCCGTTCTCCGTCCGGACCTCCCCGCGCTGCTCGCCGACGAACACCGGCTCGACCTGCGGCAGCCGCTGCACCACCTCGTACGGGCCGATCGCGTCGAGCGCGGTGAAACGGGGGAAGATCGGGATGGCGACCTGCACGTTGGCTCCTCGGGTGGTCGGGAGACGGGGGTCAGAGACGGTCTCCCCCCAGATGCTGCGCGAAATGCTGCTCGATGGCCCGGTACAGACGGAACTGGTTCTCCGGGTTCGCGAAGCCGTGGCCCTCGTCCTGCGCGACCAGGTACTCCACCGGCACGCCCCGCCGGCGCAACGAGGCGACGATGTTGTCGGACTCCGCCTGCACGACGCGCGCGTCGTTGGCGCCCTGCGCGACGAGCAGCGGTGTGCGGATCCGGTCGACCATCGTGATCGGCGACCGGGCCCGCATGTCGGCCTCCTGCTCCGGGTCCTCCGGGTCGCCGACGTACCGGTACCAGTTGTTGATCATGCTGGGCCGGGCGAACGGCGGCAGCGTGCGCATGAAGTTCGCGAGGTCCGAGATGCCCACGTAGTCGACCGCGGCGGCGAAGAAGTCGGGCGTCACCGTGACGCCGACCAGCGAGGCGTAGCCGCCGTACGAGCCGCCGTAGATGCCGATGCGGTCCGGGTCGGCGACACCCTCGTCGACGGCCCAGCGCGCGGCGTCGATGAGGTCGTCGTGCATGGTGCCCGCGAGCTCGCCGATCGCGGCGGTGATGTGCCGGCGCCCGTAGCCGCTCGACCCGCGGAAGTTGACGTGCAGCACGGCGTAGCCGCGGTTGGCCAGGAACTGCGACTCCGGGTCGTAGCCCCACGTGTCGTGCGCCCACGGCCCGCCGTGCACCACCAGCACCAGGGGCAGCCGCTCCGCGGGCAGCCCGACCGGCAGCGTCAGGAAGCCGTGCAGCGGCAGCCCGTCGCGGGCGGGGAAGCGCACCGGCGTCATGGGCGCCAGCTCGTCCGGGCCGATGTGCGAGAACCCGCGGAAGAGCATCCGGCTCTCCCCGGTCTCGCGGTCGTGGAGCCACGTGACGCCCGGCTCGCGGTCGTGGACGAAGATCGCGAGCCAGTACCGCTCGGCGTCGTCGGACAGCGCGGAGTGCAGCACCCCGTCGGACAGCGCGGACAGTGTGGCGACGAGGTCGGCGTAGGCCGGGTCGACGACCTCGATCCGCGCCCGGTCGCCGACGAAGCGGGCGGCGATCACCTCGCGCGTGCGGGCGCTCTCGAACACCGTGGAGGGCAGGAGGCCGGGCGCCATCATCCCCATCGTGTCCAGGCTCGCCCCGTCGACGGCGGCGACGACCGTCTCCTCGCCGGTCTCGCGGTCGATGCGCACGAGCCGCAGGTCGTCGGAGTCCTGGTAGAGCCCCAGCAGCAGGCCCGACCCGTCCGGGGTGACGATCTGCGGCTGCACGCCCAGCGGGTGCTCGGGCCCGCCGACCCGACGCAGGAGCCGTGCCTCGAGGGTCTCGGGGTCGACCGCGGAGAACTCGTACGCGCCGTCCTCGGTCAGCGTCGAGAGGAAGACGGGGCGCCCGTCGCGGTCCGTGAGGTAGCTGGACCGCACGTCGGGCTGCTCGTGGAGCAGCGTCGTCGCGCCGGTCGCGACCTCGACCCGGAACGCGTCGAAGAACATCGGCCGCTGGTTCATCCAGACGATCAGCGCCCCGGGGTCCGAGGGCAGCGGCTCGGCCCCGACCACCCGCGACCCCGGCGGCAGCGGCGTCAGGTCGACGGCGGGCTGCTCGGGGGCGGTGAGGTCCACGCGGAACAGGTGCCAGTCCTCGTTGCCGTCGGTGTCCTGCTGGTAGAGCAGCCAGCGCGGGTCGTCGGTCCAGCGGTAGGTCTTCACGCCGCGCCGCCTGTCGTGGGTGACGCAGACGGCCTGCTCGTGGTCCTCGTGGAGGCCGCGCACCCAGACCTGCGTCCGGCCGTACTCCGGCGCGAGGTAGGCGAGGCGCGTCCCGTCGGGCGAGATCGTCGCGTGGGCGAAGTCCGGGTTGTCGAAGTAGTCCTCGACGTCCCGGAGCCGGGGTCGGGTGCTGGTGGGCGTCTGCGTCATACCGACCAGCCGACGGTGTGCCGTCACGGCATGCTCAAGCGGCTGTGGCCGGGGTCTCAGTCGGGTGTCAGTCGGCTGCGTCGCGCAGCGCCAGCACCACCCGCATGACCCGCTCGACGGCGGCGTCGAACAGCGCCCCGCGCAGCTCGCCGCGGTCGGAGAGGTTCTGCGCGGCGAAGTCGACCGTCCGCTCCGGCCCGAGCCGGCGCACGAGCAGGGCCGCGACCTCGTCGAGGTCGAGGCCGGGGTGGTCGAGCCGCGTCAGGGCGAACTCGACGATCAGCTCTTCGTCGGACACGGTGACCTCCTCCCCATCCATCATGCGGGGGCTCCGGGCCCTCGGGAACCCACCGGGAGCGTGGCATGGTCCGCACCGAGCGCGCCGACGGCGTCCTGCACGTCACCCTCGACCGGCCGGAGAAGCGCAACGCGCTGCGGCGGGTCGACATCGAGGCGGTGACGCGGGCGCTGGGCGCCGACGACGGCCTCCGTGCCGTCGTGTTCCGCGGCGCCGGGGACCGGGCGTTCAGCGCCGGAGTCGACATCGGCGAGTTCCTCGCCCTCGACGGCCCGGAAGCGGCGCGCGCGTTCATCGCCGCCCTGCGCGACATGCTCGCCGCGGTCCGCCGCATCCCCGCCGTCACGATCTGCGCGATCGACGGGCCCTGCCTCGGCGGCGCCTTCGAGCTCGCCCTCGCCGCCGATCTGCGGGTGGTGACGACCCGGGCCCGGTTCGGCCTGCCCGAGGTCCGGCTCGGCATCCCGTCGGTGATCGAGGCCGCGCTGCTCGCGCCGTTCGTCGGCCTGGGGCACGCCAAGGAGATGATCCTGACCGGCGACGTGTACGCGGCCGACGCCCCGCAGGTCGCCGCGCTCGCCGGGCGCCCGGTCGCCCCGGAGGACCTCGAGACGGCGGTGACCGACCTGCTCGGGCGGGTCGGCGGGCACACCCGGACCGTCGTCGCGGCCCAGAAGGGGCTCTTCGAGACCTGGCAGGACCAGCCGTTGTCGGCGGGCATCGACGCCAGCGTCGACGTGTTCGCGGGCGTCTTCGCCGCCGAGGACACGCGCGCGGCCCTCGCGGCGTACCGGAGTTCCCTGGGTGCCGGGTGACCCCGGCCACACCGGATTGAGTCGGCCGCAACGTCACACCTTCTCCTGGGTCCGGTCACCCCGACGCAGCAGGAGGACGACATGATCACCGAGCACGAGCGTGACGCCGTCACCGCGCCGGTGCCGGTCGCCGGGCCGCAGGACCCCACGACCGCACTGCCCACCTCGCCGGGGAAGGCGATCCTCGCCCAGATGGGCGGCTGGCCCGGGGTCGTCTACACCAACGTGCCCGCGATCGTCTTCTCGACCGCCACCGCGTCGCTCCCCCTGCTGACCAGCCTCGCCATCGCCCTGGGCGCCGCGATCGCCCTGGCCGTGCTCCGGCTGGTCGTGCGCAAGGAGACGCTGGTGTCCGCCTCCGGCGGCATCATCGGCGTCGCGGCCGCCGGCGCGATCACCGTCTGGACCGGCTCGGCGCGCGACTTCTTCCTCGTCGGCATCTGGATGGCGTTCGCGGCCACCCTCGTCCTGGTAGCCACGCTGGTCATCCGTCGGCCCCTGACCGGAATGGCCTGGGGCTGGCTGTACGGCACGCAGTTCGACTGGCGCGGTGACCGCCGCTCCCGGCGCGCCCACGTCGTCGCCACCGCGTTCGCCGCCGTCGTGTTCGCCGGGCGCTTCGCGGTCAACCAGACGCTCTACCTCGCCGACTCCACGGGCGGGCTCGCGGCGGCCAAGGTCGTCACGGGGTTCCCCTTGACGGCGCTCATGGGCCTGGTCGTGATCTGGGCGTTCCGTCGCTCCACCCAGCGTCTCATCAAGGGCGCCCGGACCTGACCGTTCAGTCCGGCGGGGCCCCGGCCGCCAGGGCCCCGTCGAGGACGGTGTCGAGCACGGCCTCGAGCTCCGAAGCGAGGTCGAAAGGCTCCGGGTCGACCGCGACCCACCGCATCACGGCCGAGAAGTACCCGAGGGCCAGGAGACGGCCGACCTGCTGCGGGGTGGCCGAGGGGGCGAGCGTCGCCTCCGCGTCGGTCAGGAGCTCCGCGAGGTCCCGCGAGAGCGGGTGGTCGAGCAGGATGTCGGTCTGGCGCACGCCCATGGGCATGATCGCCGTGGTCTCCACCCGGGTGGCGACGTTGACCTCGGCGAGCGCACGGAAGTAGCTCGCGAGCAGCGTGCGCGCCGGCTGGCGCGTCCGGTCCGAGTCCTTGAACGACTGCGCGGCCTGCTGGCGGCGCCGCAGCGTCCACTCCTCGAGGAAAGCCATCTTGCGCGGGAAGTGGTTGAACACCGTGGTGCGCGCCAGACCGGCGCGCTCGGCGATGTCGTCCATGGAGGTCTCGTCGAAGCCCTGCTCGACGAAGAGCTCCACCGCGGCGTCGAACATGCGGTCGCGGCGCTCGGTGCGGCCCCGCGTCCGGCGGGAGGGCGGCGGCCCGGGAGCGGCGCCGGAATCCGCCACGAGCTCGCGGATCGTCGGCGCGGTGTCGAGGTTCATCGCCCCCAGTACACCACGAGCACACACGAACCTGTACTCGGGTCTTGTTTCGTGACGGCTCGAGGCTCTAACGTCCGTCACCACTGAAGTTGTACTCGGGTACGGATTCGAGTCACCGGAGACCTCATGTCCCTCGCACCCCCCGCCCCGTCGCCGGGCCCCCTCGGCGAGCTGCGCCGGCACGGGGCCGCGCTGACGGCGGCCACCGTCGGCATCGGCACCGGCGTCGCCGTGATGCCCTTCTACACGAACGGACTGTTCATCCCGGCGCTCGAAGCCGAGTTCGGGTGGTCCCGCTCGCAGCTGTCGTCCCTGGCCCTCGTCGGCGCCGTCATCACGATCCTCACCTCGCCGTTCGTGGGCGTGATCGTCGACCGGTTCGGCGTCCGGATCCCGGGCGTGGTCTCGCTCGTCGTGCTCGGCGGCGCCTACTTCCTGCTGTCCGCGAGCGGCGGGTCGTTCGCGGGCTACCTGGCCGTGTGGGTCGGGATGTACGTGCTGGCCGCGGCCTCCACCGCGGTCGCCTTCACACGCACCGTCAACGAGCGCTTCGACCGCGCCCGGGGCCTCGCCCTCGGGATCGCGCTCGGCGGCGCCGGGCTCGTCGCGTTCGCCGTGCCCCAGATCCTCGGCGGGCTGATCGCCGAGGACTGGCGCGGCGGCTACCGGATCCTCGGCGTCGTCATCCTCGTCGGCGCGCTGCTCGTGCTGCTCCTGATGCCGCGCCACCGGCCCGTCACCGCCGCCGCCGGCCCCCGGGGGACGTTCCGGATCGCACCCCTGCTGCGTACCCCGCTCTTCGCCCGCCTCGCCGTCGCCTTCTTCGCCATCTCGCTGGCCGTCGGCGGTCTCACCGTCCACCTCGTCCCGCTGCTGCGCGACGCCGGGGTCGCGCCGTCGTCGGCGGCGGCCACGGCCGGGCTCGTCGGCATCGCGGTGATCGTCGGCCGGGTGATCAGCGGCCTGCTGGTCGACCGCTTCTTCGCCCCGCGGGTGATGGTCGGCGTCCTGCTCGTCGCGGCGCTCGGCTACGTCGCGCTCGTCGTCGGCGGGCCCACGTTCGCGAGCGCCGCCGCGGTCGGCGTCGGGCTCGCCCTCGGCGCCGAGGTCGACGTCGTCGGCTACCTCGTCGCCCGGTACTACGGGATGGCCGCCTACAGCCGGATGTTCGGCGTCTTCTACGCCGTGTTCACCCTCGGCGTCGGCGCGAGCCCGCTGCTCATGGCCGCCGTCCGCGGCTCGACGGGCAGCTACACCGCGCCGCTGCTCGGCGCCGTCGCCCTGCTCGGCGTCGCCGTCGTGCTGCTGTTCACCGCGCCACGCTTCCCGGGCACCACCCCCGCGGCGGACACCGCCGTGCCCGCCACGACCCCCGCTGGAGGACCGTCATGAAGTGGGTGACCTACGACGCCGGCGACGGAGCCCGTGCCGGGCTGCTCGAGGGCGAGAAGGTGAGCGGTCTGGCCGCCGGGACGACCCTGCTGTCCCTGCTCGGCGACGACGGCGAGCGCCTCGCGGCGGCCGCGGAGACCGCCCGCACCGACCCCGCCGAGGTCCGGTCGCTCGACGCCGTGCGGCTGCTCGCGCCGATCCCGCGCCCGCCGGCCGTGCGCGACGCGCTGTGCTTCCTCGACCACCTGCGCGGCTGCTACCGCGCGCTGGGCCGGCCCCCGGAGCTCCCCGAGGTGTGGTCGCAGACGCCGGCGTTCTACTTCGGGAACCCGTCGGCGGTCGTCGGGCCGCACGACGACGTGGCGATCTCCCCGGCGTGCGAGCTCTTCGACCTCGAGCTGGAGATCGGCGCGGTGATCGGCCGCGGCGGGCGGGACCTGCACCCCGACGACGCGGCGAGCCACATCGTCGGGCTCACCTTCTTCAACGACTGGTCGGCGCGGGACCTGCAGATCCGCGACATGGCCCACGGCATCGGGATGGGCAAGGCCAAGGACAGCGCGATCACGCTGGGCCCGGCGCTGGTCACCGTCGACGAGTTCGGGCCCGCGCCCGACGGGCGCTTCCCGCTCGAGGTGTCGGCGGCGGTCAACGGCACCGAGATCGCGCGCGGCTCGCTGGCGGACGCCGACTGGTCGTTCGGCGAGATCCTCGCCTACGTCTCGCGGGGCACCGAGCTCGTGCCCGGCGACGTCGTCGGCTCCGGGACCGTGCCCGGGGGCTGCCTGCTCGAGCACGTCGACACCCCCGACATCGCCTCGTACTCGGGGTGGCTGAAGCCCGGTGACGTCGTCTCCCTGCGCTCGCCGGTGCTGGGGGAGACGTCCCAGACCGTGCTGCCCGCACCCGCCGTGACCCGGCTGCGGTCGGGCTTCTGACCCGGAAAGGCTCACGATGACGACACTCGTCGACCTCACCCGCACGATGGACCCGGAGCGCCGCGCCCTGGTCCACGAGTCGTTCCGCGCGCTCGAGACCGTGATCGCCCCGAAGATCGAGTACCTCCGCCCGGAGTCCGGCGGGCTGGACCGGATGACCTCGATCTTCGGGTGCGAGCCCTCGGACCTGCCCGACGGCGAGGGCTGGGGCGAGGACCTGCTCACCGAGATGAACACCCACTGCGGCACCCACGTCGACGCGCCCCTGCACAGCGGCAACCGCATCGAGGGCAGGCCCGCCCGCACCCTGTCCGACATCGGCCTCGACGAGCTCTTCCGCCCCGGCATGGTGCTCGACCTGCGGGAATGGGTCTCGCCGGGCACGGCGATCCCGGTCGAGGGCCTCGAGGCCGCGGTGAAGGCCACCGGCCGCGACATCGCCGACGGCGACGCCGTGCTGCTGCGCACCGGCCAGGAGGACTGGTACACGGTCGCCGACCCGGAGTACTTCGACTACCCGGGCATGACGGGCGAGACCACCCGCTGGCTGACCTCCCGCGGCGCCACGATCCTCGGCACCGACGCGATGGCCTGGGACCGGCCCTTCCCCGTCATGCGCCGGGCGTTCGAGGAGACCGGCGACCCCGGGCAGATCTGGGACGGGCACTTCGCCATCCGCGACAAGGAGGCGTTCATCGTCCAGCAGATGACGAACCTGGGCGCCCTGCCGCTGACCGGCTTCACGGTCGGCTTCTTCCCGATCAAGCTGCCGGGCACCAGTGCCGCGCCGGCCCGGGCGGTGGCGTTCGTGGACTGATCGAGAACTCGGTGACGAACCCCGGCAAATTTGCGGGGATTCGTCACCGGGACGGCGATCAGGCGATGCCGCGCAGCGCGGTCACCTCCAGCCCGGACGGGCGGCCGGCGTCGAGCAGGGCGTCGGCGAGGTACTGGCCCGACGAGCGCTCGACGTGCAGCAGGTAGCTCGGGACCCCGGAGCGGTCGTCGCGGGCGATGTCGGTGACCACCGCGGCGAGGGACGTGCGCAGTGCCGTGCCGTCGGGCGTGACGGCGTCGCTGAAGTCGATGGCGCACACGCCCGCGAGGACGGTGGCCGCCTCCCGCCCGGTGAGCCGGACCAGCGCCCGGCCGTGGGTGAGGTCGAGAACGGTCGTGAACTCGCCCGTGCCGGCGAGTCGCTGCTCGACCGCCGCCCGCAGCGCGCCGGCCGTGCCCGGTGCCCCGAGCAGCAGCCACTCGCCGGGCCCGGAGCCGATCACCAGCACCTCGCCGGTGCCGAGGTCGGCGCGCGCGGTGCGGCCGAAGCCCACGCCGAGGGCCGCGCGGCTCGCCCTGTCGAACGGCGCCCGCACGTGCACCTTCGCCAGCGGGGTCTCGTCCGACAGGGTCAGCTGCCCGGCGGCGATGCGGGCGTCGACCTCCCAGCCGTCCCGCACCGTGGCGGTGCCGGGCCGGACCGGGCTGCGTGAGATCGGGGCCTCAGACACGCTGGCGCGCTCCCTCGGGGTCGACGTGGACGTGCTCGGTGACCTCGACGGTGATGTCGCGCCCGTCCGGGAGCCGGACCGTCACGTGGTTGCCGATCTCGGCGAGCTCCCGGTCGATCTGGCCGAGCCCGATGGAGCGGCCGAGCGTCGGGGACATCCGGCTCGACGTGACGCGCCCGGCGATGCCCCCGGAGCGGTCGAGGATCTGGCTGGCCTCCGGCGGCACGATCGAGCCGTCGACCGGGCGCAGCCCCACCAGGCGGGGGTGGGTGTCGCGCTCGCGCTGCCAGCGCAGCTCGGGGAGCCCGACGAAGTCGTCCTTGTCGAGCTTGATCAGCCCGTCGATGCCGGCGGTGAAGCCCTGCGAGAGACCGTCGGTGTCCTGCCCGACGATGAAGTGGCCCTTCTCCAGCCGCAGGATGCGCTGGGCCTCGACGCCGAAGGGTGTCACGCCGAGGTCGGCGCCGGTGCTCATCAGCTGCTCCCACACGTGCAGGCCGTAGCCGGCCGGGACGTGGATCTCGTAGGAGAGCTCGCCGGTGAAGCCGATCCGCCACAGCACGCAGTCCTCGACGCCGGCGACGCTGCCCTCCCGGACGTGCATGTAGCCGAACTCCTCGGCGGACAGGTCGACGTCGGTCAACCGCGACAGCAGCTCGCGGGAGCGCGGACCGGCGATGTTGATCGACGCGTAGGCCGTCGTCACCGGGGTGACGTGGACCCGCCAGTCCGGGTGGGCGGTCTGCAGCCAGTTCTCCACCCACTCCCACACCGTCGCCGCGCCGGACGACGTGGTGGACATGAGGTAGTGGTCCTCGCCGAGGCGTCCGGTGACCCCGTCGTCGAGGACCACGCCGTCGTCGGCGCACATCACGCCGTAGCGCACGCGGCCGATCCCGAGCCTGGACCACTTGTTCACGTAGAGGAGGTTCAAGAGCTCCGGCACGTCCGGGCCCTGGAGGTCCAGCTTGCCGATCGGGGTGACGTCGATGATCCCCACGCCGGTGCGCACGGCCCGGACCTCGGCGGCCGGGTCGCCGTAGTGCTCGGGACGGATCCACTGGCCGGCCACCAGCGGGGTCGCGCCGTGGCGCTCGTGCCAGGGCTGCATCGGGGAGTACCGCACCGGCTCGTGCGGCCGCCCGGCCAGCGCCCCCAGGGTCACGGGGGCGTAGACGGGGCGCCAGGTGGTGGTCCCGGTCTCGGCGATGCTGCGGCCGGTCGCGGCCGCGACGAGGGCGACGGCGTTGACGGTCTCGAGCTTGCCCTGGGTGGGACCCATGGTGACGGTGGTGTAGCGCTTGACCAGCTCCACCGAGTCGTAGCCCTCGGCGACCGCGGTGGTGATGTCCTTGGCGGACACGTCCTCGCAGAAGTCCACGAACCCGCCCGTGCCCGCGCTGAACAGCTCCGGGTGCGGGTCGGGACGCAGCTCCGGGACGGTGACGGCCGTCGTGTCCCGCCGGGCTCGGCGGGCGGCCTCGCGGCCCACGGCGTCGGCGTGCTCGACGATCTCGGCCACCGTCGCGTCGCCGACGATCTCGCCCGCGGCGAGCACGTTCTCAGGCATCCGCGCAGGGTCGGGGACGAAGCGGGCGGAGCGCCGGTCGTAGACCGGGCGGTCGCCGGACTGGTTGAGCAGCGAGGTCGGCGCGGTCCAGCCGGTGGCGGTGACCAGCAGGTCGGCCTCGATGCGCCGGCGGTCGGTGGTCTCGACGGTGCGCAGCCCGCCGCGTCCGTGGGCGCGCACGACGCCCTGCTGCCGCCGCGCGTCGAGGACGGCCGCGACCTCGACGCCGGCCTCCTCGAGGTCGGCGACGCCGGCGTCGCCCTCGGGGTTGGCGGTCATCACGACCGCCCGCTGCCCGG
Organism: Actinomycetospora aeridis; assembly: GCF_037400275.1. Lineage (NCBI taxonomy): Bacteria > Bacillati > Actinomycetota > Actinomycetes > Pseudonocardiales > Pseudonocardiaceae > Actinomycetospora > Actinomycetospora aeridis. The sequence continues at coordinate 1,001,597 of NZ_JBBEGL010000001.1, forward strand.
GCCGCACGGCGTAGAGGTTGATCAGGCGGCGGGCGGCGGTCGAGAGCATCACGCCGGGCAGGTCGTTGCCGCCGAACACGTAGGGCCGTTCGATCAGCCCCGGGGCGACGACGAGCGTGCGCGCCCGGGCCTTGACCAGCCGCTCGGTGACGCCGGGCAGGTTGCGCTGCGCGATGCCGACCCAGTTGTCGTCGTACCGGCCGGTGACCACCGAGTCGGTGAGCACCTCGATGCCGGTCTCGCCGGCCACCTGCGCCCGCAGCTCCGCCAGCGCGGCGAGGTCGGCGGCGTCGCCGAAGCGGAGGTGCCCGCCGAGGTCGTGGTTCTCCTCGACCAGCATCACCGACGCCCCGGCGCGGGCCGCGGCGACGGCGGCGGCCATGCCCGCCGGGCCGCCGCCGGCGACCACGACGTCGGGGTGGGCGAAGCGGTGGTCGTAGAACGCGCCACCGGGGTCCGGGGTGATCGCGCCGGCGTGCACGAACCGGCGCAGGACCTTCTCGTACAGCGGCCACAGCGGCTCGGGCTTGATGAACGTCTTGTAGTAGAAGCCCGTCGCGAGGAAGGGGCCGGCGAGCTGGTTGACGGCCTTGACGTCGAAGCGCAGCGAGGGCCACGTGTTCTGCGACGACACCTCCATGCCGGCCTCGACCAGCCGGTGCGCACCCCGCACGTTGGGCTCGTCGCCGACCTGGAAGAAGGCGCCGGGGTCGAGGTAGTCGGCGGTCAGCAGGCCCCGCGGGCGGTGGTACTTGTAGCTGCGCGAGAGCAGCCGCACCCCCGCCGCGGCCAGCGCGGAGGCGATCGTGTCACCGGGGTGGGCGGTGTACGGGTCGCCGTTGAAGGTGAACGGGAGCGTGCGGCGGCGATCGATGACCTCGCCCGGTCGCGGGCCCAGCCGCATCGGGACCGGCGCGTCGGCGCCGCGACCACCGCGGCGGGTGGTGGGCAGCAGGCTCATCGGGCGACCCCCGTGGCCGAGTCGACGGCGGACCGGACCTCGTTGGTGGCGGTGTCACGCTCGACCGCGAGATAGCGCCGGCAGCCGGCGCGGTGGTACCAGGTCTCGCGCACCGGCCCGCACGGGTTGGCGTGCACGTAGAGGAAGCGGCGCCACTCCTCGGGCGTCGCCGACGCCGGGTCCGGGCGCGGACCGGCCTCACCGACGTAGCGGAACTCGGTCGCGTTGCGCGGCCCGCACCACGGGCACGGCAGCAGCATCATCAGCAGATCACCCCAGCGATACGGGAACGGGTCTACGCGTGCTCAGTGGCCGACCGCGGCCGCGCCCTTCTCGCCGACCAGGCGGCCGTCGGCGAACCGGTCGAGCCCGAACGCGGCGATGATCTCCGGCGGCTTCCCGGTCGCCAGGGTCGCGGCCATGGCCTCCCCGGAGACCGGACCGGCCTTGAACCCGTAGGTCCCCCAGCCGACGTCGACGTAGAAGCCCTCCACCGGGGTGGGGCCCATGATCGGCGAGTAGTCCGGCGTCATGTCGCAGAGACCGGCCCACTGGCGCAGCAGCTTCATCCGGTGCAGCGCGGGCATCAGCTCGAGCACGTGCCCGGCGATGCCCTCGGTGAACTCCAGGCTCCCGCGCATCGAGTACGACGCGAACGGGTCGACGCTCGCGCCGAACACGAGCTCACCGCGGTCGGTCTGGGACACGTAGACGTGCAGGGTCCCGGAGACGACGACGGTGTCGAGGAACGGGCGCACGGGCTCGGTCACCGCGGCCTGCAGGGGGAACGTCTGCACCGGCATCGAGACCCCGGCCATGTCCGAGATCAGCGTCGCCCACCCGGCGGTCGCGTTGAGCACCACCGGGGTGGCGATCCGGCCGCGGTTGGTCTGCACCCCGGTCACGCGGCCGTGGCTGACGTCGATCCCGGTGACCTCGGTCTGCTGGTGGATGTGCACCCCGTGCGCGTCCGCCCCGCGGGCGTAGCCCCAGACGACCGCGTCGTGGCGGACGATGCCGCCCGGCGGGTGGTAGAGCGCCCCGAGGATCGGGTAGCGCGTGCCGGGGGAGGTGTCGAGGTACGGCACCAGCTTCTTGATCTCGTCGGGGTCGATCACCGACGAGTCGACGCCCTGCAGCTTGTTGACCTCGGTGCGCCAGTGCATGGTGCGCAGCGAGGCGTCGTTGTGCGCCAGCGTCAGGTGCCCGCGCTGGGAGAACATGACGTTGTAGTTCAGGTCCGCGGCCAGGTGCTCGTAGAGCTTCACCGACCGGTCGTAGAACCGCACGCCCTCGGGGGTGAGGTAGTTCGACCGCAGGATCGCGGTGTTGCGCCCCGACCCGCCCGACCCGATGTAGGCCTTGTCCAGCACCGCGACGTTGCGCATCCCGTGGTCGCGCGCCAGGTAGTAGGCGGTCGCGAGACCGTGCACCCCGCCGCCGATGATCACCGCGTCGTAGGAGGACCCGAGGTCGTGCTCCCGCCAGGCGCGCGGCCACTTCCCGCCCACCGCGCCGCGACGCAACAGGCTCCACGCCGAGTACCCCGACGGGTGGCGGTGGCCGTTGGTCCGGGAACTGCCGTTGTTCGTCAACGCGGTCCTCTCAGGCCTGGGTGAGGTAACGCCGGACCTCCCAGTCCGACACCGACGCGTGGTACTCGTCGAACTCGGCCTGCTTCACCGCGGCGTAGTAGTCGATGAAGTCACCGCCCGAGGTCTTGCCGAGGGCGGCGCGCAGGACGTCGTCGGTCACGAGCTCCTCGACGGCGCGGTCCAGCGTCTTCGGGAGGTGCTTGATGCCCCGGGCGCGCACCTCGTCGGTGTGCAGGGTGAAGAGGTTGTCGTCGGTGCACGCGCCCGGATCGATCTCACGGTCGATGCCGTCCAGGCCGGCCGCGAGCAGCGCGGTGGCGGCGAGGTAGGGGTTGGCCGAGCCGTCCACGCCCCGGTGCTCGATGCGCCCGCCCTCGGGGACGCGCAGCATCACCGTGCGGTTGTTGCCGCCGTAGGCGACGTACGCGGGCGCCCAGGTCGAACCGGACGTCGGCGCACCGACGCCGATGCGCTTGTAGGAGTTGACGGTCGGGCAGATGATCCCGGCGACCGCGCGGCCGTGCTCGATGAGCCCGCCCAGGTAGTGGCGGGCGGTCGGCGAGAGGCCCAGCGCGTCCGCGTCGTCCGCGAACAGCGGCGTGCCGTCCTGCGTCCACAGGCTCTGGTGGATGTGCAGGCCGTTGCCGGTGACGGTGCTGAACGGCTTGGGCATGAACGTGGCGACCATGCCGGCGTCGTGCGCCAGCATGTGGACCATGTAGCGGAAGAAGATCGTGCGGTCGGCCGTGGTGAGCGCGTCCGCGTACTCCCAGTTGTTCTCGAACTGGCCGGTGCCGTCCTCGTGGTCGTTCGCGTAGTTGCCCCAGCCGAGGGTGTTGAGGTGGCGCGACACCGTCGAGAGGTGGTCCCACATCCGCGTCAGGCCCTTGACCTCGTAGCAGGGCTTGGCCGCGGTGTCGTGCGGGTCGGCGAACTCGAGCGTGCCGTCCTCGCGACGGCGCAGCAGGCTGTACTCGAGCTCGGTGCCGGTCTTGAACACCCAGCCGCGCTTGTCCGCGAGCTCCGCGAGCTGGCGCTGCAGGATCACGCGCGGCGCGTAGGGCCAGGGCTTGCCCTCGACGTGGGGGTCGCAGTGCAGCACCGCGACGCCCGGCTTCCAGGGCAGCGGGGTGTAGGACGCGGGGTCGGGGACGACGAGCACGTCCGGGTCGGCGGGGGACTGCCCGAGGTCGCCCGCGGCGTAGCCGGCGAACCCGGCGCCGCCGTCCATCAGCAGGTCGAACGACGAGAACGGGATCGCCTTCGCGCACGGCTTGCCGTGGAGATCGACGAACATCGCGAGGAAGAACTCGATGCCGTCGGCCTCGGCACGTTCCCGCAGGTCGTTCCGTGCGGTGTCGTGTGCACTGTCATCGCCGGTGGCCATGAGCCGGGCCTCCCTCTGCCGCGCCGACCGCGGATCAAGGTGTGGACTTAGAACCTTTGCCAGAGGCAACCGGGAACGGCGAGGAGTGTCAACCCCGTCACATCCGGTCGGAGGCCGTGGAGGGGCCCGGATCGCGGCTCGATACACAGGGTGACCGTGCGCGCTAGTCTCGGTGCATGGCCCGGCAGGTCACCTCCACGTCGCTGACCCAGGCGGTGGCCGACCACCTGCGCCTGCGCATCCACCGTGGGGACGTCAGCCCGGGGGAGCGGCTGCCCGCCGAACGCGAGCTCGCCGAGCAGCTCGGGGTGGCGCGGATCAGCCTCCGCGAGGCGATCCGCCAGCTCCGCGAGGACGGTTACGTCGAGGTCCGGCGGGGGTCGGCCGGGGGCACCTACGTCACCGAGCTGCGCCGCCCCGCCGAGGCGTGGCGGGCCCGGATGCGCGAGCAGGCCGGCGAGATCGACGACATCGTCGACTTCCGCATCGCCCTGGAGACCCAGACCGCCGCCCTGGCGGCCCACCGGCACACCGAGGTCACGCTCGCGCCGGTGCAGGAGTCGCTCGTCGCGCTGCGCGACGTCATCGGGCGCACCGCGTTCCGTCAGGCCGACTCACGCTTCCACGTCGCGCTGGCCCGGGCGGCGCGCAACGACCGCCTGTGCGACGCCGTCGAGACGGCCCGCGGCGAGCTGTTCAGCCCGCGCGACCTGCTGCCGTTCCGCGAGCCCGTCGAGGAGACCCTGCGCGACCACCAGGCGATCTACGAGGCCGTGCGCGACGGCGACTCCGAGGCGGCCGCGGAGGCGATGCGAGCCCACCTCGAGCGGGCCCGCCGCCAGCTGCGGGCGATCGTCTTCGGCGAGGAGGACGGCTCCGAGGTCGACTCCGCGTGGTCGTCCGCCTGACCCGTTCCGGGCACCGGTCCGTTTCACGCGGGGTTGACACGGTGTGGCGCGGGCCACCTACTCTCCTTCCGTCCATGGTCTGCGAACCGGACCAAAGCACGGACCAGCGCCCGCACGACGTCGTCGGAACGCTCGTCGACGCCGGAGCGCCGCGCCCGGAGGCAACTGAGATGAAGAGCCTCGACGACCGGATCGCGGTGCTGCTGCGCCGCGACCGGCTCCTCGCCCTCGCCGCGACGGTCGCGATGTGGGTGGTGCTGGTGTTCGTCCTCGTCGCCGCCGCGCCCACCGTCCCGAGCACCGGGCTGTTCGTGGTGCTCGCCGTCGCGCTCGTCCTGCTCGGGGGCCTGAACACCGCCTCGGCCGCGGCGCTCGTCCGCCGCTACCGGCTGGCGAGCGACCAGGTCTACCGCCCGGACATCGAGAACCTCGACGCCCAGCGGGCGGCCCGCGACGCCGCGCGGAGGACGTCGTGAGCGCGGGGATCGACGGCGGCGGCACCCGCCGCGAGCACTACGAGCCCCCGAAGCAGTCGGTGGGCGGCCAGCTCCTCGACGCCCTGGTCATCCTCGCCCTGATCTTCGTGACGCTGTTCGCCACCACCTACATCACCAGCGCCGAGGACGAGACGACCACCGAGACCCGGCCGCTGGCCGAGCTGCCGCTGACCCCCGGCGAGCGCACCCAGTACCAGAAGATGATCGACGCCGGCGTCGCCGACCTGCCGACGATCTCGGCGGGCGTCGAGGCGAACCAGCCGGCGGACGACAAGTACGAGATCGACGTCCTCGCGCTGCTCGGCACGATCGTGCTGCTGGCCCTCTACCTCGGGTTCGTCTATAGGGCGTCGTTCCGCGAGTACCGCGAGGTCGTCGAGGAACGGTTCGGTCCCGCCGGCACCGAGAGCGACACCGACCCCGGGAGGCAGTCATGAGTGCCGTGGCCGTGGTGGAACTGATCGCCTGGATCCTCAGCGCGATCCTCGCGATCTGGCTGGTGAGCGACCTGGTGCGGACGGGGCGACGCCACGACGAGTCGTCGCTCGTCAACGCTCCGGACCCGCTCGAGGACCCGCCCGCCCCGGCGGACGGAGCGGGGGTGCGGTCGGCATGAGCGCCACCGAGGACGCCCCGGCCCCGGCCCCGCCGGCGGCCGCGACGGGGACCGACGACGGGCCCGGCAACGAACGCCCCGCCCTGCGCCGCGTGCTCGCCCCCATGCACATCTGGGCGCTCGGCGTCGGGATCGTGCTCGTCGGCGAGTTCATGGGGTGGAACTTCGCCGTCGAGAAGGGCGGCATGTACGGCGCGCTGGTCGCCTGCTGGGTGGTCGGCCTGCTCTACACGTGCATCGTGATGATCAACTCCGAGGTCACCTCGGCGATCCCGGCGGCCGGCGGGCAGTACGCGCAGGCCAAGCACACCGTCGGGCCGCTGATGGCATTCAACGTGGGGCTGTACCTCACGCTCGCCTACACGATGCTCGAGGCCGCGAACGCCAACGTGATGAGCGCGCTGCTCACGGCCCTGTCGGGGCTGCTCGGCAGCGAGCAGGAGCTCTCGCCGTACCCGTTCGCGGTGCTCGCGATCCTCGCGCTGGCGTTCCTCAACTACCGCGGCGTGTTCGCGTCGCTGACGCTCAACCTCGTCATCACCGGGTTCGCGTTCGTGACGATCCTCGTGCTGTTCATCGGCCTGCGGGCGTGGTCGCCGTCGGCCGAGATGGACCTGGCGGGGCTCGCGGGCGACGCGACGAACGCGCTGCCGTACGGCTGGATCGGTGTCATCGCGGCCTTCCAGTTCGGCATGTGGTTCTACCTCGGCATCGAGGGCACCGCCCAGGCCGCCGAGGAGTGCCGCTCCGCGCCGCGCTCGGTGCCGCTGGGCAGCCTCGCGGGGATCATGACGCTGATCATCGCGGCGTCGCTGACCTGGTACGTCTGCGCCGGGACGCTGCCCTGGCACTACCTGGGCACCGCGATCACACCGCTGTTCGACGCCGCGCTGGTCTCCGGGCAGGACGTGCTGGTGGTGCTCCTGCTGCTCGGGACGTTGTGCGCGACCCTGGCGTCGGCCAACGGGTGCATCAACGACGCCTCCCGGGCGTGGTTCTCGATGGGCCGCGACCGCTACCTGCCGGAGTGGTTCGGCGCGGTGCACCCGCGGTACCACACGCCGTTCCGGGCGATCGTGTTCCTCGTGCCGGTGGCGATCGCGTTCGCCCTGCTCCCGGTGGTGCTCGACCAGCCGACGCTGCTCTCGACGGTGATCACGTTCTCGATCCTGTCGGGGCTGCTGATGTACAGCTTCATGGGCCCGAGCTTCATGCGGTTCCGCAAGCTGTGGCCGCTCGGCACGATCGCGCGCGCCTACACGCTGCCGCTGCACCCGGCGCCGGCGATCGCGCTGCTGGCGCTCGCGGCCGTCGTCTTCTTCGCGACGTTCCTCGGGTACGGCGTCGCGCTGCTCTCGATCCTGGCGTTCTACCTGCTGGCCTCGATCTGGTTCGTGCTGCGGCGCTACAAGTTCGTCCGCCGGGGCGCCCAGTTCACCGCCGACCTCCCGCGCCCGCAGGGGTACTGAGATGACCACCGCCGTGGTGATCGTCCTGGTCGCCGCCGGGATCGTCACGCTCGCCGTGCTCCACCGCCGGGCGCGGCGGGCCGAGGGCGCGCAGCGGTGGGCGCTGTTCGCCGACGTCGTGCCCCTGCTCGACGGGGCGCGGCTGCGCGGCGAGCGCGGCGGCTACCCGGTGCTCACCGGCGACCTCGACGGGCAGCCGGTGACGCTGCGCGCGATCGTCGAGTCCGTGGCGCTGCGCAAGCTGCCGGTGCTGTGGGTCGAGGTCGTCGTGCACCGGGCGCTCGCCGTCCCCGGCACGCTCAACGTCCTGCTCCGCCCGACCGGCACCGAGTTCTTCTCGCCCGACGCGGGCTTCACCCACGAGCTCACGCCGCCCGCCGGGGCGCCCCGCCCGGTCCGCGTCTCGTGCGCGGGGCCGGGGCGGGCGCCCTCGCCCGGGGTGCTGGCGCCGGCGACCGGCCTGCTGGGCGAGCCGGAGACCAAGGAGCTCGGCATCGGCCGGGGCGGCCTGCGGGTCGTCCTGCGGGTCGCGGAGGCCGAGCAGGCGAGCTACCGCACCACCCGGCGCGTGGTGTTCGGCCGCCCGCGCCTGCGGCCGGAGGCGCTGACCCGTGCCGTCGCGGTGCTCACCGAGGTCGGCGACGGTGTCGAGGCCCCCCTGGAGGCGAGACCATGATGAGGATCCGGTCGTGGATGGTGCTGCTCGTCGCCGTCGTGCTGCCCGGGTGCGGCCACGTCCTGGTCAAGCTGCCGGTGCGCGGCCTCATGTTCGCCTTCTACACGCTGCTGCTCGGCGTGATCACCTGGCAGCTCACCACGCCGGACACCTCGCTGGTCGGCCGCCTGGCCGGCGGGCTGTTCGTCTACGCGGTGAGCGTGTTCGACGCGTACACGTGGGCGGCCCGTCGGGCCCACGCGGCACCCGTCGGCGGGTGACGCCGCCGTCTCCTCCGTAGGTCCCTCCGACGCAGGAAGGCTCTCCTCCATGTGCGGCATCATCGGTCTGCACCTGCGCGACCCCGAGCTGCATCCGCAGCTCGGCAGGCTCCTGGACGACATGCTCTGCGGGGTCTCCGAACGCGGGCCCGACTCGGTGGGGGTCGCGGTCTACGGCGACGACCAGCGCAACCCGCCCGGACAGAGCGCGGTGTCCGTGCTGCGCGCGCCCGGCGACCTCGACGTGACCGTGGGCGCGCTGCTGCCGAACCGGCCCCCGGTGGCAGCGGCGCGCGTCGGGGACACCACGGTCCTGACGGCGCCGGTGGCGGCCGAGGCGCTGGTGGCCGCGGTCACCGCGGCCGCGCCCGACGCGCTGGTCGTCGGGCGGGGCGACGACCTCGTCGTCTACAAGGGCGTCGGGCACCCGTCGGACCTCGCCGTCACCTACGGGCTGCGCGAGGTCACCGGCTGGCAGGGGCTGGCCCACACGCGCATGGCGACCGAGTCCGCGATCATCCCGGAGGGCTGCCACCCCTACTCGGTCGGTCCGAACCAGTGCCTGGTGCACAACGGGTCGTTCTCCAACCACGCCACCGTGCGCCGCGACCTGCGCCGCCAGGGGGTCACGTTCGACTCGGAGAACGACTCGGAGGTCGGCGCCCGGTTCGTGGCCGCCTGCCTGGCCGAGGGTGACGACCTCGAGAAGGCGCTGCTGCGGCTGGGGGAGACGTTCGACGGCTTCTACACGCTGCTGGTCACCACCGACGAGGGGTTCGCGGTGGTCCGCGACGAGATCGCCTGCAAGCCCGCCGTGATCGCCGAGCACCCGCGGTGGGTGGCGATGGCCTCGGAGTTCCGGGCGCTCGCCGACCTCCCGGGCATCGGCGAGGCCCGCGTCACCGAACCCGACCACGGAAAGGTGTACACATGGCGGCGTTGAGCCGTGCGGAAGCCGAGGGGCGCTCCGGTCCCGTCACCGTCGACCTCCGCGAGTCGGGGGTCCGCGCCCTCAACGCCGAGCTCCACGCGCCGACCGCGACGTCGTACGAGGTGCTCAACCCGCTGGGCGCGCACGCGATCGGGGCGGGCATCAACGCCGAGATCGACGTGCACGTCCGGGGCAACGCGGGCTACTTCTGCGCGGGGATGAACCAGCACGGCCACGTCGTCGTCGACGGGTCGGCCGGCAACGGCGTCGCCGAGAACATGATGTCGGGCTCCGTGCGGGTGCGCGGCGACGCGTCGCAGGCGGCCGGCGCCACGGGGCGTGGCGGCCTGCTCGTGGTCGAGGGCCGGGCGTCGATGCGCTGCGGGATCTCGATGAAGGGGATCGACATCGTGGTCGGCGGCGACATCGGCGCGATGGGCGCGTTCATGGCGCAGGCCGGGCGTCTGGTGGTCTGCGGCGACGCGGGCGACGGGCTCGGCGACTCGATCTACGAGGCGCGGCTCTACGTGCGCGGCCGCGTCGGGACGCTCGGCGCGGACTGCGTCGAGAAGGAGATGCGCGACGAGCACCGTGCCGAGCTCGCCGAGCTGCTGGCGGCGGCCGGGTTCGACCACGCCGTCGACGAGTTCCGCCGGTACGGCTCGGGGCGGACGCTCTACCACTTCACCAGCGAGCACAGCGCCAGCTACTGATGGGGAGCTACTGAGATGCCGGGAGACGAAGCGAAGCGGAGCTCGACCCGACTGAACAGCCCATCGGAGCGGGGGCTGCGGGAGTCGGCGACGTTCGACCGCGCGTCGATCGCCGCGATCCAGCACGCGGCGCGCACGGGCGTCTACGACATCCGCGGGTGGGGCGCCAAGCGCGCGGTGCCGCACTTCGACGACCTGCTGTTCCTGGGGGCGTCGATGTCGCGCTACCCGCTGGAGGGCTACCGCGAGCGCTGCGACACCGACGTGGTGCTGGGCGACCGCCACGCCACGCGGCCCCTGCACCTCGACATCCCGGTGACGATCGCGGGGATGAGCTTCGGTGCCCTCTCCGCGCAGGCGAAGGAGGCGCTGGGGCGGGGCGCGTCGGAGGCGGGGACGTCGACGACCACCGGTGACGGCGGGATGACCGACGAGGAGCGTGGCGAGTCGAAGACGCTGGTCTACCAGCTGCTGCCGAGCCGCTACGGGATGAACCCCGACCACCTGCGGGCGGCGGACGCGATCGAGGTGGTGCTGGGGCAGGGCGCCAAGCCCGGCGGGGGCGGCATGCTGCTCGGCCAGAAGATCTCCGACCGGGTCGCCGAGATGCGCACCCTCCCACCCGGCATCGACCAGCGCTCCGCCTGCCGCCACCCCGACTGGACCGGCCCCGACGACCTGGCCATCAAGATCGGCGAGCTGCGCGAGATCACCGACTGGGAGAAGCCGGTCTACGTCAAGGTCGGCGCGACCCGCACCTACTACGACGTCAAGCTCGCCGTCGCCGCCGGCGCCGACGTCGTGGTGGTCGACGGGATGCAGGGCGGCACCGCCGCCACCCAGGAGGTGTTCATCGAGCACGTCGGCATCCCCACCCTGGCCGCGATCCCGCAGGCGGTGCAGGCGCTGCAGGAGCTCGGGCTGCACCGCAAGGTCCAGCTCATCGTCTCCGGCGGCGTCCGCACCGGCGCCGACGTCGCCAAGGCCATGGCCCTCGGCGCGGACGCGGTCGCCATCGGCACCGCCGCCCTGATCGCGCTCGGCGACAACGACCCGCAGTACGCCGCGGAGTACGAGGCGATGGGCTCGGCGGCGGGGTACTACGACGACTTCCAGGACGGCCGCGACCCCGCCGGGATCACCACCCAGGACCCCGAACTGTCCGCCCGCCTCGACCCCGTCGAGGGTGGCCGGCGGGTGGCGAACTACCTGCGCGTGCTGACGATGGAGGCCCAGACGCTGGCGCGGGCGTGCGGGAAGGCCCACGTGCTGCACCTCGAGCCCGAGGACCTCGTCGCGCTGACCATCGAGGCCGCCGCCATGGCCCGCGTCCCGCTCGCCGGCACGAACTGGATTCCCGGCCAGGGGTTCTGACGGCCTACGGTGCGGGGCGTGACCGACCCTGCCGCGGACCCCGTGATGACTCAGATCGGCGCCGCCTCGGAGCTGTTCCGGTCCGGCGACGTGGACGGGGCGCGGGCGGCGTTCGCGGAGCTGTGGGGCGTCGCGGCGGCCGACGACGACGCCTACCACCGCTGCGTGGTCGCGCACTTCGCCGCCGACGCCGAGCCCGACGCCGAGCAGGAGCTGGCGTGGGATCTCCGGGCGCTGGAGTCCGCCGACGAGGTCGCCTCCCGGGAGGTCGCGCACTTCTACCCGTCGCTGCACCTGGGCCTCGCCGACGACTACCGACGGGTCGGCGACGACGACCGGGCGCGCCACCACCTCGCCCGCGGGCAAGAGGTGCTCGGCGTGCTCGGCGACGACCCCTACGGCGAGATCGTCCGCGGCGCCTTCGACCGCCTCGCCGCCCTGTTCGACGCGCCGCGGGTGGTCACGGCCGCGCGGGTGATCGCGGCGCCGGCGGCGACGGTGTTCGAGCTGATCGCGGACCCCGCCCGCCAGCCCGCGTGGGACGGCAACGACAACCTCGCGGAGGCCGCCGACGGGCAGCGCGTCCGGGGCGTCGGCGACGTCTTCGTCACGCGGCTGACCATGGGCGAGGAGCGCGAGAACCACGTCGTCGAGTTCGACGAGGGCCGCCTGCTCGCCTGGACGCCGTCCGACCCCGGCCGCACGCCACCGCCCGGTCACCGGTGGCGCTGGGAGCTCCAGCCCCTCAGCGGCGGGCGCACCGCCGTCCGGCACACCTACGACTGGACCCACCTGGTCGACGAGCACCGTTTCGCGCGCGCCCGCGCCACGACCCCCGACCGGCTGCGGGACTCGCTCGACCGGCTCGCCGTGGTCGCCGAGGGCTGACGACCCGGGCCTCGGCCTCACGCTGACGGGAGGACGTCCGCCACGAGCCCGTTGAACACCTCCGGCAGCTCGAGGTTGGTGAGGTGCCCGGTGCGGGGGAGGACCGCGAGCCCCGCGTCCGGCAACGTCGCGGCGAGCACGAGGTTGGCGTCCAGGGCGTCGCGGTCGGTGTCGCCGACGACGAGCAGGGTCGGCACGGTCATCGTCGCGAGCTCGTCGCGCAGCGTGTAGATCGAGGGCCGCGCGGCCTGCACGCCGCGCATGGTCAGGGCCGCGCCGGTCGGGTTGTGCTCGGCGAGGATCCGCAGGTGCTCGTCGTGGGCGGCGGGGTCGCGGCGGCGCAGCGGCTGCCGGGAGGCGCGGTTCCCGTAGTCGGCGGCGACCGCGGCGCTGCCGTCGCGCAGGTAGGCGTCGGCCAGCGCGAGCGCGTCGGCGCGGAAGGCCTCCGTCTGCTCCGGGGGCGCGCCGTAGCCGCAGCCCGCGACGACGAGGGCGACGCAGCGCCCGGGGTGGCGCAGCCCGAGGTGCAGGGTCGCGAACCCGCCCATGGAGTTGCCGACGACGACGGCGCGCTCGATCCCCAGGTCGTCGAGCACCGCGACGGCGTCGGCGACGGCGTGGTCCTGCGAGTAGGCGGCGGGGTCGGTCGGCACGGCCGAGGGCGGGTAGCCGCGCGCGTCGTAGGTGACGCAGCGGTACTGGTCCGCGAAGTGTGCGACCTGCGGCGCCCACGAGCGGTGGTCGCCGCCGAACTCGTGCAGGAACAGGATCGGTGGCGCGTCCTCGGGCCCGTGCACCTGGACCGCCAGCTCGACACCGTCGGGAGTGATCACGGCGTCTACTTCACACCACCGCGTCGCTTCGGATCCCAGGCGAGCTCGAGGTTGCGGATGATCGCCGGGGAGTACATGCAGCGCGCCTGGCCGACGGCGAGGTTGGCCATGTAGTGCCGGAAGGTCTCGAGCGGCTCGACGCCGACCCGCATCTGGGTGCGGTTCGCGTTGACGCCGACCGACCCGGTCGCGGTGAGGGCGTCGACGGCGTCGTCGATCGCCGCCTGCATCCCGGCCTCGTCGGCGGCGAGGTCGTCGACGATGAGGCGGCCCTCGGGGGAGTCGACGTCGATGTCGCGGTTGAAGAAGATCCCCTGGCGGGCGACCTTCTCGCCGACGAAGCGGGGCAGGCGCATGTTCCCGCAGCCGGGCAGGAAGCCCTCGCGCCGTGCCGGGAGGTTGACGTAGGCGCCGGACCGGGCGACGACGCGGTCCATGACCAGCAGGAACTGGCAGCCCCCGCCGATGGCGAAGGTGTCGACGGCGGCGATCCACGGCTTCTCGTGGCGCCGCTCGACGATGCTGACCTCGCCCGCTCCGAGGCTGTGGCCGCGGTACCACTTGGTGATCAGCCCGAGCTCGCGCTCGACGAAGAACTCGATCAGCGAGACCTCGCCGTGGTAGAGCCGGGTGAGGTTGACGCCGGTGTCGAAGACGCGGCGTCCCGCGTAGCGCGGGTGCCGGGCCTCGTCGCCGCGCAGGACACCGACCTCGATCCGCTCGTCGAGCAGGACGAGGTCGGTGGCGGTCTCCATCGCCGCGGTCGACTCGTCGTCCTCGGCGTTGAGGTACTTGTGGTGCGCGATCGTCAGGTGCCCGACGGTGCCGTCACGCTCGAGCCGGCACGTCCCGAGGTCGACCCGACCGGTCTCCCGGAAGTGGTCGAGCAGGTCGAGCGCCTCGCGGCGCGGCTGGGCCATGGCGTGCATCAGGTGGTAGCCGGTGCGCGCGTCGTCGAGGACGCGGGACAGGAAGATTCCCTGGTCGACCTCCCGGCCCTCCTTGTCCTTCTGCGGGTGCCGGCGCTCGGCGGCGATGCGCTCGCGGGTCGGGGTCAGGCCCGGCACCAGCTCGGCGGCTGCGTACGTGAGCTCCGCGGCGCGCAGCGTCCGGGTGGCGCCGTCGGTGAGGGCGTCGTACACGGCGCCGAGGTGGTGGTCGAGGAAGCCCTCGCGCGCCGCGCGGCCCCGCTCGAGCAGCGTCGTGGCCTGCTCCTGCTGGCTCTCGGTCCGCTCGGGCCGGGGAGGCAGCTCGTCGAGGTCGGCGTCGAGCGCGCCGAGGCGCTCGGAGAGCAGGGCGGCGTCGCGCGCGAAGGTCACGACGTCGCCTCCGAACGGGACCGCCGGGCGGCGTCCTCGACGGCGTCGACGATGCCCACGTAGCCGGTGCAGCGGCAGATGTTGCCGGCCATCTCCGCGCGGATCCGCTCGCGACCAGGGTCGGGATCGGTCTCCAGGAGATGGGCCGCGGTCATGAGCATTCCGGGCGTGCAGGCGCCGCACTGCAGCCCGTGGCACCGCGAGAACGCCTCCTGCAGCGGGTGCAGCGTGCCGTCGTCGGCGGCGAGGCCCTCGACGGTCGCGACCTCGGCGTCGTCGGCCTGCACCGCGAACATGAGGCAGGCGCGGGCGGGCAGGCCGTCGACGAGGACCGTGCACGCGCCGCACACCCCGTGCTCGCAGCCGACGTGGGTGCCGGTCAGGCCGAGGTCCTCGCGCAGCGCGTCGGACAGGGTGCGGCGGGGTTCGACGTCGACGCGGTGCCGCTCGCCGTTGACCGTCAGCGTGATCTTCATGCCGGCTCCCGGACGGGCTGGGGACGCCCGGCGAGGTCCGCGAGCGCCCGGAGGGTCATCTGTTCGGTGAGCGCACGGCGGTACCCGGCGCAGCCGTGGAGGTCGGAGGCCGGGTCGACGTCGTCGGCGGCGGCCGCGGCGAGGAGGGCGACGTGGTCGTCGGAGATCTCGTCGCCCACGTGGTCGAGGTCGCCGGCGTCGACGAGGTGGGGCACACCGGCGACGCCGCCGACGGCCACGCGCACCCGGTCGCCGAAGCGCGCGGCGGCGACCGCGACGACGGCGAAGTCGCCGTGGCGCCGCGCGAACTCCGCGAAGCCCCAGGCGTCGGGCACCGGCAGCTCGACGCCGGTGATCATCTCGTTCTCGCCGACGGCGCTCTGCAGCGCGCCGACGAACAGGTCGTCGGCGCCGACGCGCCGCGATCCCGCGGGGCCGGCGACGTGCACCGCGCCGTCGCAGGCGCGCAGCACCGCGGGCAGCTCCGCCGACGGGTCGGCGTGCGCGAGGCTGCCGCCGAGCGTCCCGCGGCTGCGGATGGCGGTGTGCCCGATCCAGCGGGCGGCCTCGGCGGCGAGGGGATGGAGGGCCTGGCCGGCGAGCGCGAGGTGGCGGACCAGCGCGCCGGCCTGCAGCACCCCGTCGCGCCGCTCGAGAGAGTCCAGCCCGGGGACCCGGTTGACGTCGACGAGCACCGACGGCCGCGCCAGGCGCAGCGCGAGGACCGGCACCAGGCTCTGGCCTCCGGCGAGGATCTTGCCCTCGTCGTCGGCGGCCTGCAGGGCGGCCACGGCGTCGGCGACGTCGGTCGCGCGGTGGTAGGAGAACGGCGGGCACTTCATCGCTGCACCAGCTCCCAGACCCGGGCGGGGGTGACGGGTAGGTCGTCGACCTCGACGCCCAGCGCGTCGGCGACCGCTCCGGCCACCACGGCGTTCGGCGCGAGCGTGCCGCCCTCGCCGACCCCGCGGACGCCCGTCGGGTTCGCGGCCGGGGTGCTCACGTGCCCGATCCGCAGCTCGGGGATCTCGCCGGCGGTCGGCATGAGGTAGTCGAGCAGCGTCCCGGTGGAGAGGTTGCCGGCGTCGTCGTACACGAGGTGCTCGTACATGGCGCCGCCGATGCCCTGGGCGATCGAGCCGGCGATCTGGCCGTCGACGATCACGGGGTGGACGATCCGGCCGGCGTCCTCGACGCAGACCCAGTCCAGGATCCCGATCTCGCCGGTGGCGGGGTCGATCTCGAGGGCGGCGATCTGGGCGCCGGCGGCGAACGCCCCGCGGATCGGGTCGTAGAACCTCGTCCCCTCCAGCCCGGGTTCGAAGCCCTCGGGCAGGCGGTCGGACTGCAGGTAGGCGACCCGGGCGACCTCGGCCAGCGAGATGATCGGCTTCTCCTGGCCGGCCATGTGGATCTGCCCGCCGCGCAGGTCGAGCTCCTCGACCGGCGCCTCCTTCAGCGCGGCGGCCAGCGCGAGGACCTGCCCGCGGACGTGCTCGCCCGCGAGGTGCGCCGCGCCGCCGCTGATCACAGCCTGGCGCGACGAGAAGGCCCCGAAGCCCCACAGCGAGGAGTCGGTGTCGCCGTAGCGGACCTCGACGTCGTCGTAGTCGACGCCGAGGGCGTCGGCGACGACCTGCGCCATCGTCGTCTCGAGGCCCTGGCCCTGGGAGGTGACGCCGGAGAACACCGTGACCGCGCCGTCGGGGTTGATCCGCACGGTGCAGGCGTCGTGGCCGGTGCGGAACGCCATGCGGGGCCCGGCGGACGCGGCGCGGCCCAGGCCGGTGAGCTCGTTGTAGACGCCGACGCCGATGCCGAGCGGGCGCCCGCCCTCGACGCGACGCCGGGTCTGCTCGGCGCGCCAGCGGTCGAGGTCGAAGGTGGCGACGGCCTTGTCGAGACAGGCCTCGTAGGCGCCGGAGTCGTCGACCAGCCGCGACGGCATCCGGTAGGGCACGTCGGCCGGAAGGATGAGGTTCCGGCGCCGCAGGGCGATCGGGTCCATGCCGAGCGCGCGGGCGCCCGAGTCCATCAGCGCCTCCATCGCGAACACCGTCGACGGACGCGCGACGCCGCGGTACGGCCCGGACGGGCTGGTGTTGGTGGCGACGCCGCGGACGGTGCACGTGTAGTGCGCGAGCTTGTACGGCCCGGTGAGCAGGCCACCGGCCATGAGGGGCTCGATGCCCGCGGTCCAGGGGTAGACGGAGTAGGCGCCGGCGTTGCACCACGCGTCGGCGCTCACCGCGAGCAGCTCGCCGTCGGCGGCGAACCCCGCGCGCAGCACGTAGCGGTGGTCGCGGGCGTGGGTGGCCGCGAGCAGGTGCTCGACGCGGTCCTCGACCCACTTGAGCGGGACGCCGGGCATCGCCATCGCCATGAGGCAGAGCGCGACGTCCTCGGGGTAGAGCACCGCCTTGACGCCGAACCCGCCGCCGACGTCGGGGGCGATGACGCGGATGTTGCCCTCGGGCAGGTCGAGCAGCTCGGCGAGCTGGGTGCGCACGATGTAGGGCACCTGGGTGCCCGACCAGAACGTCAGCCTGCGATCTTCGTATCGGGCGACGCCGGCGCGGCACTCGATGGGGTTGCCGCCGTGGCGGTTGGTGGTCAGTTCGCGGTCGACGACGACGTGCGCCTCGGCCAGCGCGGCGTCGGCGTCGCCCGCGCGGAAGGTCCGGGAGAGCAGGACGTTGTCCGGCGCCTCGTCGTGCACGGGGTGCTCGGGCTCCACCCAGGCGCAGACCGTCGGCGGCAGCGGGTCGTAGTCCACGACGACCGCCTCGGCGCCGTCCTCGGCGAGGTAGCGGTCGGCGGCGACGACGGCGGCGACGGCCTCGCCGGCGAAGCGCACCTTCCCGCGTGCCAGGGGCGGCTGGTCGGTCTCGACGTAGCCGGGCAGGGCGGACTGCGCGCGCAGCGCGACCGGCGCGATCGCCGGGTGCTCGCCGGTGAACACCGCCGACACCCCGTCGACCTCGAGCGCCTCGGCCACGTCGACCCCGGTGATGCGGCCGTGCGCGACCGGGCTGCGCACGAACGCGACGTGGCGCATGCGCGGCAGCGCGAGGTCGGAGACGAAGCGTCCGCGCCCGGTGAGCAGGCGCACGTCCTCCTTGCGGCGCACCGAGGTGCCGCTGGCGGGGGCGTGCTGGTCGTCGGGCGTCATGGCACCACTCATGGCATCGCGAAGCCGCCGTTGACCGACACGACCTGGCCCGTGGTCCAGGACGAGCACGGCGAGGCCAGCAGCAGGATCGTCGGGGTCACGTCCTCGGGGCGCCCGAGGCGGCGCAGCGGGTAGAGCGCGGTGATCTTCTTCAGGCGCTCGTCGTCGGTGCCGCCCGCGTGGTCGGAGAAGCGGTCGGTCTGCACCAGCCCGATCGAGACGGCGTTGGCGCGGATGCCGTGGCGCGCGAGCTCCTTGGCCAGCGACTTCGTCAGCCCGAGGGTCGAGCTGCGGGCGGTCGCAGTGACGGTGAGCCCGGACTCGCCGACCCGCCCCGAGTCGCCCATGAGCGACACGATCGCGCCGCCGCCGTGCTCGGCCATGCGCCGGACGACGGCGTGGGAGATGCGCACCGTGCCGGTGACGGTCACGTCGATCTCGGCGGCGAACTCGTCGGCGTCGCGCTCGAGGAAGCGCCCGCGGCTGGTCACCGCCGCGTTGTTGACGAGCACGCCGATCGGCCCGAGCTCGGCCTCCACGGTCGTGACCGCACGCGTGACCGCCGCGTCGTCACGGGTGTCGACGGCGACCGCGATCGCCTTCACCCCCGCGGCGCGCGCGGCCTCGGCCGCCTCCTCGGCGCCGGCGGACGAGGTGTTGTAGCCGAAGGCGACCTGGGCGCCCTCGGCCGCGAACCCCTCGCCGATCGCGCGGCCGAGGCCCTGCCCGGCCCCCGTGACGAGCACGGTGGTGCCGGCGAGCTGCAGATCCATGGGGCTCCTTCTAGGAGATGACGACGCGGCGCCGGTCGCCGAAGGTGACGATCCGGCCGACGGCGAGTCCGGGCAGGTGGGCGGGGACGACGAGGTCGTCGGTGTCGGCGACCTCGTCGGCGATGCGGTTGCGCATCGCCCGCGCGGCGACCGGGTCGACGTCGAACACGGCCTCCCAGTCGGGCTCCTCGAGCTCGACGACCGAGTGCGCGACATCCCCGATGAGCAGGGCGCGCTCCCCGTGGCTGGAGACGACGTAGCTGGTCGAGCCGGGCGTGTGACCGGGCGTGGGGCGGGCGTCGAGGCCGGGGGCGACGGTGTGCTCGGCGTCGAAGGTCGCAAGGCGCTCGCGCAGCGGGGCGAGCTTGCGCACCGCGCCGGGGTCGGCGTCGGCCGCCTCGACGAAGTGGGCCCAGTCGGCCGCGTGCACGCGGTAGGTCGCGCGGTCGAAGACGACCTGCCCCTTGCTGGTCGCCCAGCCGACGTGGTCGAAGTGCAGATGGGTGAAGACGACGTCGGTGACGTCGCCGGGTGCGACGCCGTGCGCGTCGAGGGCGTCGAGGAACCCGCCGCCCGCGTAGTGGTCGTTGTGGATGCGCCCCACGCCGGCGTCGACGAGCACGACGCGGTCGCCGGTGCGCAGCAGGAAGCCGCCGAGGGTCAGCTCGAGGTTCCCGTCGGCGTCGAGGTGCTCGGGGTGGCAGGCCCACCGGTCGCCGCCGCCGGGCGCGGAGAGCACCTCGCGGGCCTGCTCCCGCCCCGTCCCGTCGACGATCGGGAGGACCTCGAGGTCGCCGACCTTCACGCCGGGGCCTTCTCGCCGCTGAGCAGCCGCGCGAGCTCGAAGCGCTTGATCTTCCCGGAGCCCGTGCGCGGGATGACGTCGACGAGGTGGAAGGCGACGGGGACCTTGAACCCCGTCAGGTGCTCCCGGCAGTGCGCCGCCACCGCGTCCAGGTCCGGGTCGCCGACCACGAAGGCCACCGGCTCCTCCCCGAGGTCGGGGTGCGCGCGGCCGACGACGGCGGCGTCGCCCACCCCGGGCGCCCGCAGGAGCACGGCCTCGATCTCGGCGGGGTAGATGTTCTCGCCGCCCCGGATGATCATCTCCTTCGTGCGGCCGGAGATCGTCAGGTAGCCGTTCGCGTCGGCGCGCGCGAGGTCGCCGGTGCGGTACCAGCCGTCGACGAGGACGTCGGCGGTCTGCTCGGGGCGGTTCCAGTAGCCGCGCATGACGCCCGGTCCGCGCACCCACAGTTCGCCCTCGCCGCCGGGCGGCGCGTCGGTGCCGGTGGCGGGGTCCACCAGCCGGACCGCGAGCCCGGGCAGCGGCAGCCCGCACGACCCGTACGGCCGCGTCCCGTGCGGCCAGTTCATCGCGACCATCGTCGAGGTCTCGGTGATGCCGTAGCCGTCGAGCAGCGGCACGCCGAACACCTGCTCGAAGGTCTCGTTCACCGACGCGGGCAGGATCGCGCCGGCGGAGACCGCCATCCGGAGCCGGTGCCGTGGGCGGTGGCCGGCGGCCTGCAGCAGATAGGAGAAGTGCGTCGGGACCCCGGGCAGGACCGTGTAGCCGTCGCCGAGCATCTCGAGGATCCGGGTGGGGGAGAAGCGCGGCAGGATGCGCTCGCTCGCCCCCGTCGCGACGATCCCGAGCACGCACATGTCCAGGGCGTAGGAGTGGAACAGCGGCAGCCCCGAGAGCACGGTCTCGCCGGGCCCGAGGCCGACGATCGGCGCCCAGCACGCGGCGACCACCCACAGGCAGCTGCGCAGGCTCAGCTCGACGCCCTTGGGACGCCCGGTGGTGCCGGACGTGTAGAGCATGAACGCCGTGACGTCGAGGTCGGTGGGGTCGGGCGCCGGGGTCGGGGGCTCGTCGGCGACGAGGTCCTCGTAGTCCCCGCCGACGACGATCGCGGTGACGTCCGGGCCCAGGAGTCCGGCGTGCGCCACGTCGGTGACCACGACGCGGGCGCCGCAGTCGGCGAGCATGTAGGCGAGCTCGGCGGGCGCGGCGTCCGGGTTGAGGCACACCGCGACCGCGCCGGCCCGGGGGATCGCCAGGTAGGTCTCGGCGGTCTCGACGGCGTTGGCCATCACCATCGCGACCCGGTCGCCGGGACGGACGCCGCGGGCGGCGAGGTGGCCGGCGAGCCGGCGGGTGGTGGTCGCGAGCCGCCGCCACGACACGTCACGGGCGTCGTCGGCGAAGGCGACGTCGTCGGGCCGGGCGGCCGCGTGGCCGTCGAGCAGCTCGTGCACGGGCCGGATCACCTCGGTACGCAGCATCGCGCCTCCCAAGCTGATGAGCGCTCGTTAGTTTGACCGTAGCGAGCACCACAAGGATCGGACAAGACTCACGAGCGCTCGTTCGCCGTGCCACCATGAGCCGGTGGTGACCCGGGCCGGCCTCAACCCCGACGTCGTCCTCGACGCGGCCCTGACGCTGTTCGCGCGCCGCGGCTACCACGGGACGGCGCTCAGCGAGATCGCCGAGACGCTGCAGGTGCGGACGCCCAGCCTCTACAACCACATGGGCTCGAAGCACGACCTGCTGCTGCGGATCGTCGACCGCACGACGGCGGGCGTGCTCGACGACTTCCACCGCGTGCTCGACCCGGACGATCCGCCTGCCGAGCAGCTGCGCCGCGCCACCCGCGTCTACGCCCACCGCCACGCCACGCACCGCCGCGAGGCCCTCGTCGTCAATCGCGACACCAGCAGCCTCTCCGAGCCCGCCATCGGTGAGATGCAGGCCCGCCGGCGCGAGCACGAGCACGCCCTGCGCGCGGTGATCGCCCGGGGCGTCGAGGCGGGCGACTTCCACGTCGAGTCGCCCGCGCTCGCCTCGTTCGCGATCCGCGAGCTGTGCGTGAGCATCGCGCGCTGGTTCTCCGACGACGGCGCGCTGACCGCCGAGGAGGTCGCGGACCAGTACAGCGGGTTCGCGCTCAGGATCGTGGGCGCGTCCTAGCTCTGCGGCTGTTCCTCCGCAGGAGCTCCCACGCCCCGGTGCACCACAGCGCCCACGCGACGAGCACCGGCTGGAACAGCAGGCGCACCCCGCGCGCCGCGTCGGTGTCGAGACCGAAGGCGGACCGGCCCTCGACGAACTGGGCGACGTTGCCCGGGAAGATCGCCACGAAGAAGGCCGCGACGACGAGCCCGACGAGCGCGCGGTGGCGCACGAGCGCGACGAGGGCGAGCCCGAGGACGATCTCGACGACCCCGGAGACGACGACCACCGCGTCGGCGTCGGCGGGGAACCAGGTCGGTACCTGCGCGCGGAAGGCGTCGCGCGCCACGGTGAGGTGCGCGGTCCCGGCGACGAGCAGGAAGAGCCCGAGCAGGATGCGGGCGGCGCCCCGGATCACTCGACCTCCCCGCGGAACAGGGTGAACAGCGCGCGCGTGAGCACCTGGTGGCTCTCGTCGTCGAGCCGGGCGCGCAGGCGGTCGTCCACCTCGGCGATGATCGCCATGGCGGTGCGTTGCAGGCGTGTGCCCTCGGGCGTGACGTGCAGCTCGGCGGTGCGGCCGCGGCCCGGGTCGGTGTCGCGGGCGACGGCGCCGCGCGCCTCGAGGGCCGCCAGCGTGGCCTGCATGCTCTGCGGTGTCACTCCTGCCCGGCGGGCGAGCTCGCTGTAGGACAGGCCGGGGTTCGGCGCGAGGTGGCCGAGCGCGGAGAGGTGGCGCAGCGCGATCCCCTCGTTCTTCAGGGCGCCCTCGACCTCCTCGCGGATCCGCCGCCCCAGGGCCATGAGCAGGAACGCGGCGCTCGCGGGCGGCGGCGTCTCGCTCACGGGCACACCTCCGGGACGGGCGGGGTTACAGTCACACTGTAAGCAGTTACAGTCCGACTGAAACCAAGGAGGCGGCATGCGCGTGCAGATCGTGCTGTTCGACGGGTTCGACCCCCTCGACGTCCTCGGGCCGTTCGAGGTCTTCCACGCGGGCGGTGGCTTCTCCGGCGGGGCGGTGACCGTCGAGCTCGTCAGCGTCGAGGGGCCCCGCGAGGTGCCGAGCGGGCTCCCCGCGGTCTCCCTCACGGCGACCGCGACGCTCGATCCCGCGGTCGCCGACCTCGTCGTCGTGCCCGGTGCCGCGGGCTCGCTCTCGCTGGACCCCGCCGTCGAGGGGAGCGTCGCGGCGCTCCTGGGACGCGCCGGCTCGGGTCCGCTGACGCCCGCGCTGCGCGACGCCGTCGGGCGCGCGGGCACGGTCGTCGCGACGGTGTGCGGCGGGTCGCTGCTCGTCGCCCACGCGGGCCTCGCCGACCACCGGCCGCTGGTGACCCACGAGCGCGGCGCCGACCTCGCCGGCACCGCCGCCCTGCCCGTCGACGCCCGCGTCGTCGACGACGGCGACCTCGTCAGCGCCGGCAACGTCACCTCCGGCATCGACATGGCGCTCTACCTGCTCGAGCGCGAGATCGGCCCGCAGGTCGCCCACGCCGTCGAGGGCCTCATGTGCCACGAGCGGCGGGGCACGGTGTGGCGGGCCACCGGGGCCGCGGTGGCGGTGGCGTGAACGCCGTCCTGCTCTCGGTCCACGTCCTCGCGGCGATCATCGCGATCGGCCCGGTGTGCGTCGCGACCAGCATGTTCCCTCCGGAGGCGCGCCGGGCCCTGGACGACGAGCCGGGCGCGGTCTCCCGCCTGCCGGTGCTCGCGCGGATCTGCCGGACCTACGCGCTCGTCGGCATCGCGGTCCCGGTGTTCGGGCTGGCGACGGCGTCGTCGATGGGCGTGCTGGGCGAGCCGTGGGTGCTCGTGTCGATCGTCCTCACCCTCACGGCGGCCGGGGTCCTCGCGGGCGTGGTCCTGCCGCGCCAGAAGGTGCTGCTCGAGGGGGCCGGCCCCCGCGAGGTGCTCGTCGCCGCGACCGGCCGGCTCGCCGCCGCCACCGGCGTGTTCAACCTGCTGTGGGCCGTGGTGACGGTGCTGATGATCGTGCGCCCGGGTTCCTCGACGGGCGTGTGACCGACGCGGATCTCACGGCGAACGCATCGCTCGACCGGGCGGGTCGTTGTCTCTCCGTGACCAGACGAACGCGCACGGCGTCCGGCGGCTTCGCCCCGTACGTCCTCGCCGCCGTGGGCATCTTCCTGTTCGCGCTGCTCGTGGTGACCGGTGCGGAGCTGGTCATCGGCCACCCGCTCTCGGGTGGGAGCGCCGGCGAGACGACCATGGGCGCGCTGTTCGTGACACCTGACGACTGATCCGCCCCCACGCGGAGATCAGCAGGCTGAAAGGCACTGTCGATCAGCGGTCAGCGGTGCTTTTCGGACTGCTGATCTCCGACACGCCGTGGTTCAGGGCGTCGGCGAGAACACCGCCCACACCTGGCCAGGCTCGGCGCCCTCGCGCACCCGGAGCTCGTACCCGCGCCGGCGCGCGATCTCCTCGGCCTCGGCGCGGTTGACGCTGCGGATGCTCAGGCCGACCGTCCGGTCGCGCAGGACCAGCGTCGCGAGCTGCTGGTCGAGCCGGCCCATCTCGAACCCGGCCGTCCACTGATCGGTTGCCTCGTCCATCCCGCGACCTCCCTCGTCCTCGTTGCCCGCCAAGTGTTGACCCTGTCGAGCCTCGATGTCTACAGTCGTCGCCGTCAGATATATCAGTTGGCAACGTTGAGGATCGCCGGATGTCGATCACTGTCGCCCCCGGGGCCCGCACCACCCTGGTGCTGGACCGCTCGCTGCTCGAGGCCGACCCGGAGGTCGCCGCCGCGGTCGCCGGCGAGCTGCGCCGGCAGGACCGGACGCTCGAGATGATCGCGAGCGAGAACTTCGCGCCGCTCGCGGTGATGCAGGCGCAGGGGTCGGTCCTCACCAACAAGTACGCCGAGGGCTACCCGGGGCGGCGCTACTACGGCGGCTGCGAGCACGTCGACGTCGTCGAGCAGCTCGCCATCGACCGGCTGAAGGCCCTCTTCGGCGCCGAGTTCGCCAACGTGCAGCCCCACTCCGGCGCGCAGGCGAACGCCGCCGTCATGGCCGCGCTCCTCGAGCCGGGCGACACGATCCTCGGCCTCGCACTGGCGCATGGCGGCCACCTCACCCACGGGATGCACCTCAACTTCTCGGGGCGCCTCTACGACGTCGCCGCCTACCACGTCCGCGCCGACGACCACCGCGTCGACATGGCCGAGGTCGAGGCCCTGGCCCACGAGCGCCGCCCGAAGCTGATCATCGCTGGCTGGTCGGCGTACCCGCGCCAGCAGGACTTCGCGGAGTTCCGCCGCATCGCCGACGAGGTCGGCGCCTGGTTCATGGTCGACATGGCGCACTTCGCGGGGCTCGTCGCCGCGGGCCTGCACCCCTCGCCGGTGCCGCATGCGCACGTCGTCACCTCGACGACGCACAAGACGCTCGGCGGCCCGCGTGGTGGCGTGATCCTCTCGGCCGACACGGCGCTCGCGAAGAAGCTGAACTCCAGCGTCTTCCCCGGCCAGCAGGGCGGCCCGCTCGAGCACGTCATCGCCGCCAAGGCGGTGGCGTTCAAGCTCGCGGGCGAGCCCGAGTTCCGCGACCGCCAGGCCCGCACCCTCGCCGGTGCCCGCATCCTCGCTGCCCGGATCCTGGACGACCGCCTGCTCGCCGAGCGCGGCGTCGGCGTCGTCTCCGGCGGCACCGACGTGCACCTCGTCCTGGTCGACCTGCGCGACTCCGAGCTCGACGGGAAGCAGGCCGAGGACCGCCTGCACCGGGTCGGCATCACCGTCAACCGCAACGCGGTCCCCTTCGACCCGCGCCCGCCGATGGTCAGCTCCGGCGTCCGCATCGGCACCGCCGCGCTCGCCGCGCGCGGCTTCGACGCCGACGACTTCGTGATCGTCAGCGACGTGATCGCCCGGGCCCTGCGCCCGCAGGTCACCGACACCGAGCTGGACGCGCTCGCCGAGCGTGTCGCCGCCCTCGCCGCCCGCCACCCCCTCTACCCGGAGCTGCAGGCATGACGACTCCAGGCACCACAGCACCGAACCCCCCGGGCGCCCACCTGCCCGAGCACCCCGACCACCTCTGGACCGACGCCGAGCCGAAGAAGGTCTACGACGTCGTCGTCGTGGGCGGAGGCGGCCACGGCCTCGCGACCGCGCACTACCTCGCGAAGAACCACGGCATCACCAACGTCGCGGTGCTCGAGAAGGGCTGGCTCGCGGGCGGCAACATGGCCCGCAACACCACCCTGATCCGCTCGAACTACCTGTGGGACGAGTCGGCGGGCATCTACGAGCACGCCCTCAAGCTGTGGGAGGGCCTCGAGGAGGACCTCGGCTACCCGATCCTGTTCAGCCAGCGCGGCGTGCTCAACCTCGCCCACACCGAGCAGGACGTCCGCGACTCGGTGCGCCGTGTCGAGGCGAACCGGCTCAACGGGATCGACGCCGAGTGGCTCGGGCCCGACGAGGTCGCGAAGATCTGCCCGATCGTCAACGTCTCGGCGGACATCCGTTACCCGGTCCAGGGGGCGACGTTCCAGCCGCGGGCCGGTATCGCGAAGCACGACTACGTCGCCTGGGGCTTCGCCCGCCGCGCGAGCGAGGCCGGCATCGACATCATCCAGAACTGCGAGGTCACCGGCTTCGTCCGCGACGGGGACCGCGTCACCGGCGTGCACACCACCCGCGGCACCATCGCCGCCGGCACCGTCGCCCTCTGCGCGGCGGGACACACCTCGACGCTGCTCGACATGCTCGGCGTGCGCGCGCCGCTGCAGTCGCACCCGCTGCAGGCCCTCGTCTCCGAGCTCCTCGAGCCCGTGCACCCGACGATCGTCATGTCGAACGCGGTGCACGTGTACGTGTCGCAGGCGCACAAGGGCGAGCTCGTCATGGGCGCCGGCGTCGACAGCTACAACGGCTACGGCCAGCGCGGCGCGTTCCACATCATCGAGCGCCAGATGGCCGCGGCCGTCGAGCTGTTCCCGGTGTTCGCCCGCGCCCACCTGCTGCGCAGCTGGGCCGGGATCGTCGACGTCACCCCGGACGCGAGCCCGATCGTCGGCGCCACGCCCTACGAGAACGTCTTCCTCAACTGCGGCTGGGGCACCGGCGGCTTCAAGGCGACACCCGGGCTGGGCTGGGCGTTCGCCGACACCGTCGCCCACGGCCGCCCCCACCCCCTCGTCGCGCCGTTCGGCCTCGACCGCTTCGTCACCGGAGCCCTCGTCGACGAGCACGGCGCCGCCGCCGTGGCGCACTGAAGGAGCCCCGCATGCAACTCATCGCCTGCCCCTGGTGCGGCCCCCGCGAGGAGACCGAGTTCTCCTTCGGCGGCCAGGCCGGAGTGGCCTACCCCGAGCACCCCGCCTCGCTGACCGACGAGCAGTGGGCGCACTTCGTGTTCTTCCGCGACAACCCCAAGGGCCCCGCCGCCGAGCGCTGGGTGCACGCCGCGGGGTGCCGACGCTGGTTCACCGCCGTCCGCGACACCCGCACCCACCGGTTCCTCACCACCCCGGAGCTGACCTCATGAGCCGCGTCGCCGGGTACGGCCGCGTCGACCGCCGCGGCACCGTCACCATCACGGTCGACGGCACCCCGTACACCGGGCACCCCGGCGACACCGTCGCCTCGGTGCTGCTCGCCCACGACGCCCGCCCGCAGACCACCAGCGTCAAGTACGGGCGCCCGCGCGGGATCACGTCGTCGTGGACCGAGGACCCGACCGGCCTGATCCAGGTCGAGGAGCCGTTCCCGGAGCCGATGCTGCTCGCCGCGACGGTCGAGGCCACCGACGGCCTCGTCGTGCGGGGGGTCAACGGCCAGGGCCGCCTCGCCGAGGTGCCCGACACCGCCCGCTACGACCGGCGGCACCACCACTGCGACGTGCTCGTCGTCGGCGCCGGCCCCGCCGGCCTCGTCGCGGCGCGCACCGCCGCCCGCGCCGGGCAGGACGTCGTGCTCGTCGACGACCGCCCGGTCGCGGGCGGGACGCTGACCGGCACCGAGACGATCGACGGCGCGCCGTCGCTCGCCTTCGTCGACGAGGTCGTCGCCGAGCTCGCGGCGCTCGGGGTCACGCACCTGCAGCGCACCACGGCGTTCGGCCACTACGACGACGGCTTCGTGCTCGCCCTGGAGCGCCGCGGCGAGACCGCGCGCACCCGCCAGCGCGTGCACCGGATCCGCGCCGGGCGCGTGGTGGTCGCGGCGGGCGCGATCGAGCGGCCGGTCGTCTTCGAGGACAACGACCGCCCCGGCGTCATGCTCGCCTCGGCCGCGCGCGACCTCCTGCACCGCCACGGCGTGCTCGCCGGCCGGGAGGTCGTCGTGTTCACCACGGACGACGCCGCCTACGCCGCGGCGGCCGACCTGGCCGACGCCGGGGCGACGGTCCGGGTCCTCGACGCCCGGGAGCGGGCACCGCAGGGCCGGCGGCAGCGGTGCGAGGAGCGCGGCATCCCGGTCGAGACCGGCACGCTCGTGCACGGCACCCGCGGCGGGGAGCGCCTGACCGCGGCCCTCGTCGGACCGGAGCGCCGGGAGGTCCCGTGCGACCTCCTGCTGGTCAGCGGCGGCTGGAACCCGACCGCGCACCTGGTCAGCCACGTCGGCGGCACCCTGGTCCACGACCCCGCGATCGGCGCGTTCCGGCCGGCGACCCCGACCCCCGACGGGGTCACCGCCGTCGGCGCCGCCAACGGCACGTTCGCGCTGGCGGACGTCCTGCGCGAGGCCGGCGGGACCGACGCGCCCGTGGCGGAACCCCCGGAGTGGCCGGAGCCGACGCTCGTGCTCTGGCGCACCGCGGGTGACCCCACGCGGCAGTTCGTGGACGTCGCGCGCGACGCGACCGTCGCCGACATGGAGCGCGCCGTCGGCGCCGGGATGACCCACCCCGAGCACGTCAAGCGGTACACGACCATCGGCACGGCGCACGACCAGGGCAAGACCTCCGGCATCCTGGCCCTCGGGATCCTCGCGGAGCTCACCGGCCGGCCGATCCAGGAGGTCGGCACCACGACCTTCCGGCCGCCCTACACCCCGGTCGCCTTCGCGGCCCTGGCCGGGCGCGAGCGCGGCGACCTGTTCGACCCGGTGCGCACCACCCCGCTGCAGGCCTGGCACGTGGCCGCGGGCGCCGAGTTCGAGGACGTCGGGCAGTGGAAGCGCGCCCGCCACTACCCGCACGCCGGCGAGGACATGACCGCCGCCGTGCTGCGCGAGTGCGCCGCGGTGCGCACGTCGGTCGGGATCATGGACGCCTCGACGCTCGGCAAGATCGACGTCCGGGGGCCCGACGCGCCGGTCCTGCTCGACCGGCTCTACACGAACATGATGTCGAGCCTGAAGGTCGGGCGCGTGCGCTACGGCGTGATGTGCGGCAACGACGGGATGGTCGTCGACGACGGCACCGTGCTGCGCCTCGCCGAGGATCGCTACCTCGTCACGACCACCACCGGCAACGCCACCCACGTCCTGGACGGGATGGAGGAGTGGCTCCAGACCGAGTGGCCCGACCTGCGGGTGCGGCTGACCTCGGTGACCGAGCAGTGGTCGATCGCCGCCGTGGCGGGCCCGCGCTCGCGGGACGTGATCGGCGCGGTCTTCCCCGACGTCGACGCGAGCAACGACGCGTTCGGCTTCATGACCTGGCAGGACACCACGCTCGACGGCGTGCCCGTGCGGCTCGCCCGCATCTCGTTCTCGGGCGAGCTCGCGTTCGAGGTGACGGTCAGCTCCTGGTACTACCCCGCGGTCTGGGAGCGGCTGCTCGAGGCCGGGCAGGAGTACGGGATCACGCCCTACGGCACCGAGACCATGCACGTCCTGCGGGCCGAGAAGGGCTACCCGATCATCGGGCAGGACACCGACGGCACCGTCTCGCCGCACGACCTCGGCATGAGCTGGGCCGTGTCGAAGAAGAAGGACGACTTCGTCGGCAAGCGCTCCTACGCGCGCCCGGAGAACCGCAACCCGCTGCGCAAGCAGCTCGTCTCGCTGCTGCCCACCGACGCCGCCACCAAGCTGCCCGAGGGCTCGCAGATCGTCGACTTCTGCGCCGACGGGGTGCTGCCCCCGGCGCCCGTGCCGATGCTCGGGCACGTCACCTCCAGCTACCACAGCGCCGCGCTCGCCCGTCCCTTCGCGCTCGCCCTGGTCAAGGGCGGGCGGGAGCGCCTCGGCGAGGTCGTCCACGTGCCCGTCGGCGACGAGCTCGTGGCCGCCCGCATCGGCGAGACCGTGCTCGTCGACCCGGAAGGAGCCCGCCGAGATGGCTGACCGCAGCCCTGGCCCGACCCTCGTCCACCCGCTCGCCGACCGCCGGGACGCCCTCGCCGCGGCCTCCGTCGGCACGGCCCTGCGGCTCGACGTCGAGGACCCCGTCGCGGCCGTCGACCTGCGCGTGGACCCGGCCGGTAGCGGGCCCGCCGCGGTCGCCGCCGCCGTCGGGGCGGCGCTGCCGACCGCACCCGACACGTGGACCGCGCTCCCGGCGGGCACCGCCGTGCGCCTCGGCCCCGACGAGTGGCTGCTCACGAGCGCCACCGCACGCCCCGAGGGCTGGGAGTTCCACGTCGACGAGACGGCGAGCGCCCACGGCGGCATGGCCGTCGACGTCTCCGCGCAGCGCACGAGCCTTCGCGTGCGGGGGACCGCCGCCCGCGAGCTGCTCGCGTTCGGTTGCGCGCTCGACCTGCGCCCCGCCGCGTTCCCGCGCGGCCGGTGTGCCCAGACCCTCCTCGGCCTGGCCGCCGTGCTGCTCGTGGCACACGACGTCGACGACCTCGCCGTGATCGTCCGCAGTTCCTTCGCCGGCTACGTCGCCGACTGGCTCGTCGACGCCGCCGCCGAGTTCCAGCCCTGATCCACCCACCCCGTTCCCGCGTGGAGACGCCATGAGCACCACACCCCGCGTCGTCGTCATCGGAGCCGGGATCGTCGGCGCCAACCTGGCCGACGAGCTCACCGGCCGCGGCTGGACCGACGTCACCGTCCTCGACCAGGGCCCGCTGCCGCTCCCGGGCGGGTCGACCTCCCACGCGCCCGGCCTGGTGTTCCAGACCAACGCGTCGAAGACGATGAGCGAGTTCGCCTCCTACACCGTCGAGAAGTTCCTCGCCCTGGACGTCGACGGCCAGTGGTGCTTCAACCAGGTCGGCGGCCTCGAGGTCGCCACCACCCCGGAGCGGCTCGCCGACCTGCACCGCAAGCAGGGCTGGGCCACCGCACGCGGCATCCCGGCACAGGTCGTCGACGTCGACGAGTGCGCGCGGCTGCACCCGCTGATGGACCCCACCCGCATCCTCGGCGGGCTGCACACGCCGACCGACGGGCTCGCCAAGGCGTCGCGTGCCGTCACCGCGCTGATCCGCCGGGCCGAGTCGCGCGGCGCGGTGTTCCGCGGCTCGACACGCGTCACCGGCGTGGCGCAGGCCGGCGGGCGCGTCACCGGCGTCGAGACCGACCAGGGCCTGGTGCCCGCCGACGTCGTCGTGTCGTGCGCCGGGTTCTGGGGACAGGCGATCGGCGACATGGTCGGGATGCGCGTGCCGCTGCTGCCGCTCGCGCACCAGTACGTCTTCACCGGCCAGGTGCCCGACCTCGCCGGACGCAACGACGAGGCGATCGAGGCCCGGCTGCCGATCCTGCGCCACCAGGACCAGGACCTGTACTACCGCGAGCACCACGACCGCATCGGCATCGGCTCCTACGCGCACCGCCCCATGCCGGTGTCGCTGGGCGAGCTGCCCGAGGTCGACGACGTCAGCGACAGCCGCCAGCCCTCGATGCTGCCGTTCACCGAGGAGGACTTCGCGCCCCAGTGGGAGCAGAGCCGCCTGCTGCTGCCCTCGCTGAACGACTCGAAGATCGACCACGGCTTCAACGGCATCTTCTCGTTCACCCCCGACGGCGGGCCGCTGATCGGGGAGTCGGCGGACGTCGCCGGCTTCTGGATCGCCGAGGCCGTGTGGGTCACCCACTCCGCCGGGGTCGCGCGCAGCGTCGCGCAGCTGCTGATCGACGGCCGCAGCGAGATCGAGCTGCACGGGTGCTCGGTGCACCGCTTCGAGGAGTTCCAGCTCGCCGACGACTACGTCGCCGAGACCTCGCAGCAGAACTTCGTCGAGATCTACGACGTCGTGCACCCGCTGCAGCCGAAGCTCTCGCCCCGCGAGGTGCGGACGAGCCCCTTCCACGCGCGGCAGACCGACCTCGGCGCGGTGTTCCTCGAGGCGCGCGGCTGGGAGCGCCCGCAGTGGTACGCGGCCAACGCCCCGCTGGTCGCCGAGCTGCCCACCGAGTGGCTGCCGCCGACGCGCGACGCGTGGTCGGCGCGGTTCCACTCGCCGATCGCCGCGGTGGAGGCGTGGAAGACCCGGACCGCGGTGGCGATGTACGACATGACGTCGCTGACCCGGATCGAGGTGTCGGGGCCGGGCGCGTGCGCGATGCTCGACCGCCTGACCACCGGGAAGATGGACAAGTCGGTCGGGTCGGTGACCTACACGCTGGCGCTCGACGAGGCCGGCGGCATCCGCAGCGACCTCACCGTCGCCCGGCTCGGCCCGGAGCTCTTCCAGGTCGGGGCGAACGGGCCGCTGGACCTCGATCTCCTGCGGCGCGCCGCAGGAGACGCCGGCGACGTCACCGTCCGGGACATCTCCGGCGGCACCTGCTGCATCGGCGTCTGGGGCCCGCTCGCCCGCGACCTCGTGCAGCCGCTGACCCCGGCCGACCTCTCGCACGAGGGGCTGAAGTTCTTCCGGTGCGTGCAGACCGAGATCGGCGGCGTCCCGGTGACCGCGATGCGCCTGTCC
Source organism: Actinomycetospora aeridis (assembly GCF_037400275.1). NCBI lineage: Bacteria > Bacillati > Actinomycetota > Actinomycetes > Pseudonocardiales > Pseudonocardiaceae > Actinomycetospora > Actinomycetospora aeridis. The sequence goes on from NZ_JBBEGL010000001.1 coordinate 1,034,219, forward strand.
TACGTCGGCGAGCTCGGCTGGGAGATCTACACGACCGCCGAGTACGGGCAGCGGCTCTGGGACGTGCTGTGGCGGGCCGGCCAGGCGCACGGCGTCGTCGCCGCGGGGCGGGCGGCGTTCACCAGCCTCCGGCTGGAGAAGGGCTACCGCAGCTGGGGCACCGACATGACCACCGAGCACTCGCCGTACGAGGCGGGCCTGGGCTTCGCGGTACGGCCGTCCACGAAGGGCGACTTCGTCGGCCGTGCGGCGGTCACCGCCGACGGCGCCCAGGACGTGGCGCGGTCGCTGACCTGCCTGACGGTCGACGACGGGCGCAGCGTCGTGCTCGGTCACGAGCCGGTGCTCGTCGACGGCGAGCCCTCGGGCTACGTGACCTCGGCGGCGTTCGGGCACACCATCGGGCGGCCGATCGCCTACGCGTGGCTGCCCGCAGGACTCGAGCCGGGGACCCCCGTAGAGATTCAGTACTTCGGGCACCCCGTCCGGGCGACGGTCGCGAGCGAACCGCTCGTCGACCCCGAGATGGCGCGGATCCGACGCTGAAGACGGCGGCGGGCGGAGACGCAAGGGCGGACGTCCCCGTGGGAGGCGTTGTGCGCAGCGACACGCTCGATCAGGTCCTGGAGTCCCTGGCGTCGTCCGGGCCGGGTGGCCGGGGAGCGGCCGCCCTGCACGCCGCGGTCGGCGTCGCCCTCCTCGCCCGGGTGCGGGGCTCCGGGCCCGGGGCCGAGGAACTGCAGGAGGCCGCGCGGCGGTTCGCCGGCGCCGAGGCCGCCGACCCCGTGGGCGCCGCCCGCCACGCGGTGCGCGTCATCGAGCTGGCCGAGCGGGCGCTGGACCTCGCGGAGACCCTGCGCACGGGCGACCGGGTGCTGGTCAGCGACGTGGCCGCGGCCGCGGAGGCCCTGCGCGCGGCCGTCGGGACGGCGCGCGTCGAGGTCGAGGTGCACCTCGCCGGCATCACCGACCCCGTGGTGCGCGAGGAGCTCCTGCTCGCCATCGACCCCGTCGACGACGTCGTCCTGCGCGCGGCGAAGGTGACCGCCGTCGTGCGGGAGCAGCTGCTGCGCTGACCGGCCCATGTGAGCGAACTTCGGTGCTATGGCACCGAAGTTCGCTCACATACGTCAGATGACCGAGCGGATCGCCTTCTCGAAGCCCTGCACGTGCTGGCGGGCGCGGCGGGCGGCGACGTCGGCCTCGCCGTCGGCGATGGTGCGCAGCAGGCCCGCGTGCTCCTCGACGTGGGAGACGAAGTCGTGCATGCGGTCGAGGAACAGGCAGAAGATGCGCGTCGCCAGGTTGTCGTAGCGCACCAGGGTGTCCTCGAGGTGCGGGTTGCCGGCGGCGCGGTAGATCGCGCGGTGCACCCGCATGTCCCAGCGCATCAGCTCCTCGCGCGAGAGCTCGGGGACGTCGAGACGCTCGGTGGCGTCGGCGAGCAGGGCGAGCTCCTCGCGCACCGCCGCCGACGCGCTCTCCGCGGCCCGGCGCGCGGCCAGGGGCTCGAGCTGCACACGGATGTCGGAGATGTAGGCGAGGTCGGTGATGTCGACGGCCGTCGCGAACGTGCCGCGGCGGGCGTAGGAGACGACCAGGCGGTCGACCTCGAGCCGCTTGAGCGCCTCGCGCACCGGCGTGCGGCCCACCTCCAGCGACTCCACCAGCGCGACCTCGTCGATCGGCGCCATCGGCGGGATCTCCAGCATGATCAGCTTGTCCTGGATCGCGGCGTAGGCGCGCTCGGACAGCGACAGCGGGGGGCTGGTCTCCTGCTCGTCCGGGAGAACGGTCATGCGCGGAGCGTACAACAAGGCGATCACGTCTTCTCCTCTGTCGACCGTATTGATATACTAGTTCAACATCAAACGCTCGACACAGCCCCTCGGGGGTGCTCATGGCCATCTCGGTGTTCGACCTGTTCAAGGTCGGGATCGGCCCGTCCAGCTCGCACACGGTCGGCCCGATGCGCGCCGCCTTCCTCTTCGCTGCGCGCCTGCGCGACACCGACCGCCTGCACGACGTCGCGTCCGTCCGCGCCGAGCTCTTCGGCTCGCTGGGGGCCACCGGTCACGGGCACGGCAGCGTCACGGCGGTCGTCCTCGGCCTGTGCGGCGAGCAGCCCCACCTGGTCGACCCCGTGGAGGCCGGGCCGCTGGTCGCGGCGGCCCGCGCCGAGGGCCGCATCGCCCTGGCCGGCAAGCACGCGATCGACTTCTCCGTCGACGACGACGTCGTGCTCCACCGCACCCGGCGGCTGCCCTTCCACAGCAACGGCATGGTCTTCACCGCCCGCGACGCCTCCGGTGCCGTGCTCGAGCGCCGGGAGTACTACTCGGTCGGCGGCGGGTTCGTGCTCGACGAGGACGAGACGGGCGAGCCGGTGCTGCGCGAGGACGCGACCCCGGAGCGCCACCCCTTCGCCTCCGGCGACGAGCTCGTCGCGATCGCCCGCGCCCACGGCCTGCGGATCAGCGACGTCGTCCTCGCCAACGAGCGGGCCTGGCGCCCGGAGGCCGAGACCCGCGCCGGGCTGCTGCACCTGTGGTCGGTGATGCGCGAGTGCGTCGAGCGCGGCTGCTCCACCGAGGGCGTGCTGCCCGGTGGCCTGCGCGTCCGGCGGCGCGCGCCCGACCTGCGCCGGCGCCTCGACGCCGAGGCCTGCGCCGCGAACGACATGGAGCGGGTGACGCTCGACGCCCTCGCGGTCAACGAGGAGAACGCCGCCGGCGGCCGCGTCGTCACCGCGCCCACCAACGGGGCCGCCGGGATCGTGCCCGCGGTGCTGCGCCACGCGGCCCGCGCGCTGCCGGCGTTCGACGACGACGCCGCCGTGCGCTTCCTGCTCACCGCGGGCGCGGTCGGGCTGTTGTTCAAGCGCAACGCCTCGATCTCGGGCGCCGAGGTCGGGTGCCAGGGCGAGGTCGGCTCGGCGTGCTCCATGGCCGCCGCCGGGTTCGCCGAGCTGCTCGGGGGCTCGCCCGCGCAGGTCGAGAACGCCGCCGAGATCGGCATCGAGCACAACCTCGGCCTGACCTGCGACCCCGTCGGTGGGCTCGTGCAGATCCCCTGCATCGAGCGCAACGCCGTCGCGTCGGTCAAGGCGATCACCGCGGCCCGCATGGCGGTGCGCGGCGACGGCATCCACCACGTCTCGCTCGACAAGGCGATCAAGACGATGCGGGAGACGGGTGCCGACATGAAGGTCAAGTACAAGGAGACGGCCCGCGGCGGGCTCGCTCTCAACATCGTCGAGTGCTGACGGGATCCCCGGTGACCGAGTCCTTCGTCCTGACCCTGAGCTGCGAGAACCGCACCGGCATTGTCCGCGCGGTCAGCAGCCACCTCGCCGCGCACGGCGGCGACATCGTCGAGCACCAGCAGTTCGACGACCCCGTGAGCGGGCGCCTGTTCATGCGTACCCGCGTCGCGGCGCCCGCCGGTACCGACCTCGACGCGGTGGCGGCCGACTTCGCCCCCGTCGCCGAGGACTACGCCATGGAGCACGCCTTCCACGCGCTGCGCGCCCCGCGGGTGCTCGTGATGGTCTCCACGTCGGGTCACTGCCTCAACGACCTGATCTTCCGCTGGCGTTCGGGGAGCCTCGGCGCCGAGCTCGTCGGGGTGCTCTCCAACCACGAGACCCTGCGCCCGATGGCCGAGTCCGCGGGGCTGCCGTACTTCTGCGTGCCGGTCACGCCCGCGACGAAGCCGGACGCCGAGGCGGAGATGCTGCGGCTCGTCGACGAGCTCGACGCCGAGCTGGTGGTGCTCGCCCGCTACATGCAGGTGCTCTCCGACCGCGCCTGCGCGACCCTGCGCGGCCGGGCGATCAACATCCACCACTCGTTCCTGCCCGGCTTCGCCGGCGCGAAGCCCTACCACCAGGCTTACGACCGCGGGGTGAAGTTCGTCGGCGCCACGGCCCACTACGTGACGGCCGACCTCGACGAGGGGCCGATCATCGAGCAGGAGGTGGTCCGCATCGACCACACCCACGACCCCCGTGCGCTGCAGACCGTCGGCCGCGACGCCGAGGCCCTGGCGCTCTCCCGCGCGGTGCGGTGGCACTGCGAGCGCCGCGTGCTGCTCGACGGCCACCGGACGGTGGTCTTCCGCTGACGCGGGTCGCGGCTCGTCGGAACGCCGGCGCGCCTCGCGCCGCGGCGAGCGGCACCTTGCGCATGATCAACAGAGGTTCGGGGCTGCGGTACGTGCCGGTCGCGCCCCCGGCCCCTACTCCCCGCGGTAGCCGAGCTTCGCCGAGAGCTCGGCGGCGCCGTCGCGCAGGTCGGCGACGATCGCGCGGGCGCGGCGGCGGGGGAGGCGGTAGGCCGGGCCGGTGGCCGAGAGCGCCGAGCCCACGGTGCCGTCGGCGGAGAACACCGGCACGGCGACGGCGTGCATCCCGACCTCGAGCTCCTCGAACGACCGCGCGTGTCCCTCGTCGAGCACGCGCGCCAGCTCGGTGCGCAGGGCGGCGGTCTCCACGATCGTGTCGTCGGTGTAGCGGGTGAGGCGGCGGCGCAGCACCGGGCGCCGCTCGCCCTCGGGCATCCACGCGAGCAGGACCTTGCCCGCGCCGGTGGCGTGCAGGGGGCTGCGGCGCCCCACCCAGTTCTGCGAGGTGATGGCCGCGCTGCCGTACTCCTGGGCGACGGTGATGGCGGCCTCGCCGTCGGTGACCGCGATGTTGACGGTCTCGCCGAGGCTCTCCGCGAGCTGCTGGCACACCGGCTGGCCGAGCCGCGCCACGTCGAGCCGGGCCGTCGTGGCGGCCGCGAGGCGGACCACGCCGAAGCTCAGGGCGTACTTCCCGCGCTCGCCGAGCTGCTCGAGCAGGTGCCGGTGCTGGAGCGCCGCCACGAGCCGGGAGGCGGTCGACTTGTGCACGTCGAGCTCGTCGGCGATCTCGGTGATCCCGACCTCCCCGCGCGCCGCGACGATCTCGAGGATCGTGATCGCGCGGTCGACCGACTGGACCGCGGAACCGTCGGTGGCTCCCATGGGACGACGCTCAGTCCGAGGAGTCCCGGCGGATGGCGGCGGCGAGCTCGGCGAGCAGGCCGGGCAGGCGGGCCGCGCACGTCGGGCAGACGCAGTCGCTGCCGTGGACGGCCAGCTCGTCGGCCACGCGGAAGGCGTCGCGGTACGGCGTCGGGGAGACGTCGGTGCCGGACGGGTCGCGGTTCTCGGGGGTGATGGACATCGTTGCTCTCCTGGAGGTCTCGGGGGACTCAGCCGACGCGCTGCGCGACCCAGTCGTGGAACTCGCCGATGTGGTGCTCGCTGGGCACCAGGACGCCGCCGCGCGCGTACGAGCGGGAGTCCATGGAGACCTGGCAGCGCTCGCAGGCGTCGAAGTCCTGCTGGTTGACGCGGTGGAACAGCTCCACCGAGCGGTCGATGTCCGCGCCGGAGTCGACGACCTCGGGCAGGTAGAGCCAGTCGCAGAGCACCAGCGTGCGCTCCGCGGTCAGCGGGAACATGCGGTGGAACACGACGTGGTCGGGCACGAGGTTGACGAAGACCTGCGGGCGCACGGTGATCGCGTAGTAGCGCCGGTCCTGGTCCTCGGCGACGCCGGGGATGCGCTCGAGACCCGCCGAACCGTCGACGGTGAAGCCGGCGACGTCCTCGCCGAACTCGGCACCGTGGCCGACGAAGTACTGCGCCGCGAGCCCGTTGGCGAACTCCGGCAGCACCTCGGTGAGCTCGGGGTGGATCGTCCCGCAGTGGTAGCACTCCATGAAGTTCTCGACGATCTGCTTCCAGTTCGCCTTCACGTCGTAGGAGATGCGCCGGCCGAGCTTCAGGTCGGCCACCTGGTAGCCGACGATCGCGTCCGGCGAGCCGAGACGGGCCGCGACGTCGCCGATCACGGTGTCCTCGAACGAGGGCGGCTCCTCGGCCAGGCAGAGCCACACGTACCCGAGCCACTCGCGCACGTGCACGCGGTGCAGCCCGTACTCGACGCGGTCGATGTCGGGCATGTCGCCGATGTTCGGGGCGGAGATGAGCTTGCCGTCGAGGCCGTAGGTCCAGGCGTGGTACGGGCACTGGAAGGAGCGCCGGACGCTGCCCTTCTCCTCGGTGCAGATCCGGGCGCCGCGGTGGCGGCACACGTTGAGGTAGGCGTTCACGGCGCCGTCCCGGCCGCGGGCCACGACGACGCTCTCGCGCCCGATCTGCACCGTCTCGAAGTCGCCGGCCTTCACGAGGTCGGCGGCGAGCACCGCGCAGAACCAGCCGGTCTCGAAGATGAGGGCCTGCTCGGCCGCGAAGATCGTGGGGTCGGTGTAGTACCGGCCCGGCAACGTGCCGCGCAGGCTCGCCGGCAGCGCCGGCGTCGCGATCTCCGGCGCGATCTCTCCGGTGGTCATGGGAATCGTGCTCCTCGAGGTGGCGCCAACGGGGGAGGGGCGTCGTCCGACCGGCGCAACGGTCGCGACCCGGGGTGGGAGCGGGCCGACGGCCTGACGCCGACTCGCCGCTGAGTTGCGCTATACGGAACACGATCCGTCATGCGCAACAACACGGTCCCCGACCGCGAGGTCCGCCGTCAAGGGTGCGGGCGAACGGGCCGTCGCGGGGATGCGTCACAGCGCCACGTCGATCCCCTCTTGACAAGCGGGTCGACGTCTCCCACGGTCCTTTGTTGCGAATGGAGCATCGTGTCTCCTATCGCGCAACACACCACTCCAGATCGTGGGGTGGCCCGTCGTCGGTCCGTCCCCCTAGTCGAGGCCCACGAGGAGGCCGCATGCACACCATCACGATCGTCGGAGCGTCCGTCGCCGGGATCCGATCCGCCGAGGCCCTGCGCAGCGCCGGGTACGACGGCCGCCTGGTCCTGGTCGGCGACGACCCGCACCGGCCCTACGACCGCCCGCCGCTGTCCAAGGCGTTCCTGGCGGGCGACCTCGACGCCGAGGCGATCGGCCTGCTCGACGCCGAGGAGGAGGCCGGGCTGGCCCTGGAGATGCGGCTCGGGGTCGCCGCCGCACGCCTCGACCCGGCCGGCGGGCGGGTCGTGCTCGCCGACGGCGGCGACGTGGCGACCGACGGCGTCGTGGTCGCCACCGGCGGGCGGGCCCGCCGCCTCCCCGGCACCGAGGGCGTCGAGGGCGTGCACACGCTGCGCACCCTCGACGACGCGCTCGCGCTCGGCGCCGCCCTGCGGGCCGGCTCGCCCCGGGTGGCGATCGTCGGCGGCGGGTTCATCGGCGCCGAGGTGGCCTCGACCTGCCGGTCGATGGGCCTCGAGGTCACCGTGCTCGACGGCCTCCCGCTCCCGCTCGCGCCCGTACTGGGCCCCCGGATCGCCCGCAGCTGCGTCGACCTGCACGCCGGGCACGGCACCGACCTGCGCCCGGGCGCCGCGGTCGCCGGCCTCGCGACGGTGCCCGCCCGCGAGGCACGTGGTCGCCGCGTCGTCGGCGTCGAGCTCGGCGACGGCACCACGGTGCCGGCGGACGTGGTGGTGGTGGGCATCGGCATCGTGCCCAACACCGAGTGGCTGGAGGGGTCGGGCCTGCGGATCGCGAACGGCGTGCGCACCGACGCCGGGATGGTCACCGACCTGCCGAACGTGGTCGCGGTCGGCGACGTGGCCCGCTACGGGGACGGTGACGCCGGTCGTCGCCACGAGCACTGGACCAGCGCCGGCGAGCAGGCGGCGGTCGCCGCGGCGAACCTCCTCGCGGACGCCGGTCGTCCCGGGGCCACCTTCCGGCCCAGCGGCTACGTGTGGTCGGAGCAGTACGGGCGCATGCTGCAGCTCGCCGGGCACCCGTCGGCCGCCGACCACGTGGACGTCGTCGACGGCGAGCCCGCCGACGGCCGCTTCGTGGCGCGCTACGTCGACGGTGAGGGTGTCACCACCGGCGTGTTCGGGATGGGCAACCCACGCGTGTTCGGGCGCGTGCGCCGCAGCGAGCTCGGCCGTCCGGCCCGGGCCGCCTGAGCGGGTGGTCAGCGCTCGCGCGGCGGTTCGAGCGGTACCCCGTCGTCCGAGACCTCGGGCGGCGGGAGCTCGGCACTGGAGGCCAGCGGCGCCGCACCCGGCAGCGGGCGGCCCGCCGACTCGGTGAGGAACAGGACGCTGACCAGGCCCACGACCCCCGCGGCGACCAGGTAGTAGCCCGGCCAGTCGAGGTTGCCGGTGGCCGTGGTCGCCGCGGCGATCACGGTGGGCGCCGTCCCCGCGAACAGCGACACCGCGACGTTGAACGTCAGCGCGAGCCCGCCGTAGCGCACCAGCGTCGGGAACAGGGCGGGCAGCGTGGAGGGCGCGACCGCGGCGAAACAGACGAGGCAGCCCCCGATGAGGGCGAGCCCGCCGAGCTGGCCGAGCAGCCCCTGGCGCAGGAGCCAGACCGCCGGCAGCCCGCCGACGACGAGCGCGAGGCTGCCCGCGAGGAGCACGGGCCGGCGCCCGACGCGGTCGGAGAGCCGGCCCAGCGCGGTGACGACGAGCAGCATCGCGACCATCACGACGACCTGCAGCGCGGTCGACGTCGCCTCCGCCGTGGCCGTCTCGCCGTGCTCGGCGAGGGTGGTCGTGAGGTAGATCGGGATGTAGTTGGTCAGCACGTAGTTGGTGATGTTCCAGGCGACGACGAGGCCGCCGGCCACCGCGAGCGCGCGTCGATAGCGCACCCACAGGATCTGCAGCGCGCGGCGCAGCGGCATCGTCGCCAGGGCGGGGGAGCGCTCCATGAGCTGGCGGAAGGCGGGCGTGTCCTCGAGGCGCAGCCGCAGGTAGATGCCGACGACGCCGAGCGGCAGGGCGAGCATGAACGGCACCCGCCAGCCCCAGGCGAGCAGGTCGTCGTCGGGCAGCAGGGCGATCAGCGCCGCGCTCACGCCCGCACCGAGGGTGTAGCCGGTGAGCGTGCCGAACTCCAGCCAGCTCCCGAAGAACCCGCGCCGGCGGTCCGGGGCGTACTCGGCGATCATCGTCAGCGCGCCCGTGTACTCCCCGCCCGCCGAGAAGCCCTGCAGCATGCGCATGACGAGCACGAGGACCGGCGCGGCGGCGCCGATCGCCCCGTGGCCCGGGATCAGGCCCAGCAGCACGGTGGCCGCGGCCATGAGCACGACCGTCACCGAGAGCACCCTGGTGCGCCCGATGCGGTCGCCCAGCGGGCCGAAGAACAGCCCGCCCAGCGGGCGCACGAGGAACGCGGCGGCGAAGGCGCCGAGGGCGTACACCGCGGCCCAGGGGCCCGCGTCGGGGAAGAACACCCTGGTCAGCACCGCGCCGGCCAGGTAGGAGTAGATCCCGAAGTCGTACCACTCGGCGACGTTGCCGATGGCCGCGGCGGCGGTCGCCCGACGTACGGTGTGCTCGCCCTCGATCGCGCGGGGCACGCCGCCGCGCCGCCGCGGTCCCCGCGGCTGCGCGTGCTCGGCCATGTGATCACTCCTGGAGCCGGCGGCGGTGGCGGGCTCGATGCGCCACAGAGTGTGGCATCCCGACCGCGGCGAGGGACTCACGCCGCTGACATATGAGACGTGTATCAGTCACGGTCTATTGCTGCAACGTAAATCTTCGGTGCGGTCGGCCAGTGCCCTTGACGGCGGGATTCCCGAGCTTCAGGCTCTGTGTTGCGGATAGCAAGACTCGATGCGCACGGCGCAACAGGAGCCAGAATGATCTACGTGGGCGAACTGTCCGACATCCCCGTCGGGGAGTCGGTCCGGGTGCAGGGTTCGGTGGCCATCGCGGTCTTCAACGCGGACGGCGAGCTCTACGCGATCGACGACACGTGCACGCACCAGGACGCGTCGCTGTCCGACGGCTGGCTCGAGGGCTGCGCGGTGGAGTGCCCGCTGCACGCGGCGTGCTTCGACCTGCGCACGGGCCGGCCGAGCGGGCCGCCGGCGAAGAAGCCCGTGCGCACCCACCGCGTCACGGTCGACGAGGGTCTCGTCTGGGTCGAGGAGACCGTGCGGGTGGAGGCGCGGGAGCTGGCCGGCGTCGAGTGACCCGGCGTCGAGTGATCCGGCGCCGCGTGACCCGCCGTCAGCTGCGGGGCCGCGGCGGCATCGCCAGGGGCGGCGGGGCGGCCGGCGCGCTCCCGTTCTCGCCGTGCTCGAACAGCGACGCCGCCGGTCCGACGACGTAGGGGTCGGGCGTGCCCACGAGCTCGTGGTTCTTCTCGGGGTAGTCGAACCGGGAGAGCACGTGGCGCATCGCCTCGAGCCGGGCGCGCTTCTTGTCGTTGCTCTTGACGACGGTCCACGGCGCGTCGGCGGTGTCGGTGTAGAAGAACATCGCCTCCTTGGCGGCGGTGTAGTCGTCCCATCGTCCGAGCGAGGCGAGGTCGGTGGGGCTGAGCTTCCACCGTCGCACCGGGTCGACCTGCCGGATCAGGAAGCGCGTGCGCTGCTCGTTGCGCGACACCGAGAACCAGAACTTCACGAGGTGGATCCCGCTGCGCACGAGCATCCGCTCGAGGTCGGGGGCGGCGCGCATGAACTCCATGTACTCGCGGGCCTCGGTGTAGCCCATGACGCGCTCGACGCCGGCGCGGTTGTACCAGCTGCGGTCGAACAGGACGATCTCACCGCCCGCGGGCAGGTGCTCGACGTAGCGCTGGAAGTACCATTGGCTGCGTTCGCGCTCGCTGGGCTTCTCCAGCGCGACGACCCGGGCGCCCCGCGGGTTGAGGTGCTCCATGAAGCGCTTGATCGTGCCGCCCTTGCCCGCCGCGTCGCGGCCCTCGAAGAGCACGACGACCTTGCTGCCCGAGTCCTTGACCCAGTTCTGGAACTTCAGCAGCTCGATCTGCAGGAGGCGCTTCTCCTCCTCGTACTCCACGCGCGACATCCGCTCGGCGTACGGGTAGCCCTCGCGCCACGTGTCGACCGGGAGCCCGTCCGCGCCCACCAGCAACGGGTCGTCGTCGCCGTGGTCCTCCACGGACGCTCCGTCGATGTCGATCTGCTCGTCCCGGTCCTCGTCGGTCACCGGCGCATGCTCGCCCGACCAGGTGGCGCGCAGGTGAACACGAGCCCCTCCTGTGCGGCGTCCCACGCCCACCCTCTTCGCAGCGAACGGGCGGTTCGCTGCTTCTACGCGCCGGAAGTCCCCGTTCGCGTCACCACCTTCCGGGACGCTGCTCCGACGGCCGTTCCCGACGAGCCCGGCCCCGCGCCCCCCGTGCCAGGCTGCCCGGCGTGACCGTCCTCGACCGGCGTGCCCTCAACCGGGCCTCGCTGGCCCGCCAGCACCTCCTCGAGCGCGCGTCGGTCCCAGTGCTCGACGCCGTCGCCCACCTCGGCGGCCTGCAGGCCCAGGAACCGCAGGAGCCCTACACGGGGCTCTGGTCCCGGCTCGCGGGGTTCGACCCGGCCGAGCTCTCCGCGCACCTCGCGGGCCGGCGCGTCGTGCGGACCCACCTCATGCGCCGCACCGTCCACCTCGTCACCGCCGAGGACGCCCTGACCTGGCGGTCGCGCCACGACGCCATGCTGCGCCAGCGCCTGCTGGGGGTGTACCGCCGGGACCTCGCGGCGGTCGACCTCGACGAGCTCGCCGACCTGGGCGGACGCCTCCTCGCGCAGGAGCCGCGCACCCTGCCCGAGGTCGGCCGGGAGCTCGCGGCGCGGTGGCCGGACGTCGCGCCGCGCGTGCTCGGCGAGAGCGTCGGCACCCTCGTCCCGGTGGTGCAGGTCCCGCCGCGCGGGCTCTGGGGCGAGGTGGGCCCGGCGCGGTGCCTGCTCGTCGCGTCGTGGCTGGGGCGCCCGGTCGACCCGCCGGTGGCGGACGGCACCGACCCGGTGGGGGAGACCCTGGTGCTGCGCTACCTCGCGGCCCACGGGCCCGCCGCGTCGGCCGACCTGCGGGCGTGGTCGGGGCTCGCCGGGCTGCCGGCGGCCGTCGCCGCGGTGCGCGACCGGCTCGTGGGCTTCCGCGACGAGCGGGGCCGCGAGCTCCTCGACCTCCCGGACGCGCCGCGGCCCGACCCCGACACCCCGGCCCCCGTGCGGTTCCTGCCCGCCTTCGACAACGCGATCCTCGGCTACGACGACCGCCGCCGGATCATCGACGACGCCGACCGCGGGCTCTCGGTCGCGGGCGAGCGCGTGGTGCTCGTCGACGGCCGGGTGGCGGCGACGTGGACGACCTCCGCCGACGCCGCCGTCACCGTGACGCCCCGGCGCCGCGTCACCCGCGCCGAGCGCACCGCCGTCGGGGAGGAGGGCCGCGCGCTGGCCGGGTTCCTCTCCGGCGGCGCGCACCACCGGGTCACGGTCGCGGCGTCACCCCGCTGACCGCCCGGCTCCCCACCACGCCAGCAGCGCGGCGAGGGCGTCCTCGCCCAGCGCACCCGGGAGGTCGGTGCCGAAGCGGTCCCGGGCGAGGGCCCGGAGGTGCTGGCCGCCGAACGCGGCGCCCGCCGCGGCGGCCGTCGCGACCAGGACGCCCGGCCCGCCCTCGTGGCCGTCGCGGCACGCGGCGACGTCGGCCCCGACGGCCGCGAGCCCGAGGCGCGGCGCCAGCCCGGGCGCCGCCGTCCGCGGCGGGATCGCGGGGTGCTTGTCGCCGGCGGCCTCGCCGAGCGCGCCGAGCGTCGCCGCGCCCCGCCCGAACCGCCCGGCGAGCAGGCCGCCGGGGGCGCGGTCGCCGGGACGGGCGCGCCAGGAGAGCGCCGCCGTGCCGAACGTGCTGCGGGCCCCGGTCGCGGCGCCGAGGGCCGCGGCGCGGGCGAGCGTCCCGAGGGTCGCGGGACGCCGGTCCGGTTCGGCCTGCTCGTCGGCGCGGAACGTCGCGGCGAGGGTGGCGTGGGTGGCCGCGCCGTAGGCGAGGTGCGGGACGACGTCGGCGGCCCAGTCGGCGGAGGCCCACCGGCGCGGGTCGGTGAGGCCGAGGCGAGCGGTCGGCAGGTCGGAGGCGAGCATCGCGGCCGCGCCGAGCACCGGCACCCCGATCACCGCCGGCAGCCGCACCCCGGCGCTGCGCAGGGCGCCGCCGACGCCACCGACCGCGACCCCGGTGGCGGTGCCCGCGAGCCCGCCGAGGCCCTCGAGGCGGTGGCGACGCTCGCGACGTCGGCCGGGGATCGACACGTCGGCGCGGTCCGCGAGCGCCGAGACCGTCTCGACGGGCGTGTCGCTCGCCGGTCGCGCCCGCAGGGCCATGTCGGCCTGGGTCGTCACGTTCAGCGCGGTCGTCCCGGCGGCGCCGGCGGCGGTGCCGCGGAGGAGTCCGGTCAGCAGGGAGGTCACGCCGCCAGGGCTACCCGGTGTCGTGCCCTGAGAGTCGGGCGCGGCGTTCAGCCGCATCTTCTGGACCGTTCGATGCAGCAGCACGCCATCTCACCGTGCCCGGACGGCCGCCCGTCTCCCGAACGGATCTCGTCCTCTCAGGGCCGGACGATCATCCGCCGGCGCGCCCCTAGCGTCGGGAGCCGTGTCGAAGCGCGCGAAACGGGCGGTGTGGTCGTCGGCCTTCGTCCTCCTGCTGCTGGGGCCGCCGGCGGTGTACCTGGGCCGGGAGGGCCTGGACCCCGGGAAGCTGCTGGGCCCCGCCATCGTCCTGTCGGGCCTCGTCGCGGTGGTCGCGATGGTGCTGACGACCGTCGGCGCCTCGCGGATCCGGGCGCTGACCACCGCCCTCGGGATCGATCGCGTCATGGGCGTCCACCGGTGGCTGGGCGTCGCCGCCCTCGTGCTGGTCGCCGCGCACACGGTGCTCGCCGTCGTCCGGAGCCCGAAGCTGATCAACCCCTTCGGTGTCTCGTTCGGCATCGGGCTCGGGTACGCCGCGTTCGCCGGGATGATCCTGCTCTCCGGTGCCGCGGCGTGGGGGCGGCGGCGCGGGACGCGCTACGAGTGGTGGGCGCGCCTGCACGTCGGCGCGGCCGCCCTGGCCCTCCTGCTCGCGGGGCTGCACGTGATCTGGATGGGCGACCTGGTCGCCGACCCGGTGATGCGGGTCGTCCTCGCCGCGCTCGTCCTGCTGCTGCTCGGGGTCCTCGCCCGCCGGTGGGTGTGGCAGCCGCTGTTCTCGCAGCGCGGGGCCTACGTCGTCTACGGCGTGCGCCAGGAGGGGCCGGAGGTCGCGACGCTCGCGCTCACCCCGGTGTTCCGCCGGCGCGGGCTGAAGGGCTTCGCGCCCGGCCAGTTCGTGTGGCTGCGGCTGCACCGCCGGGCGATCGGCGTGCAGGAACACCCGTTCACGATCGCCTCCAGCGCCGAGCTGGCCGACCGCCTCGAGCTCACCGTGCGCGCGAACGGCGACTTCACCCGCGCGCTGGCGCGGATGGGGCCGGGCCGCAAGGTGTGGCTCGACGGCCCGCACGGCAGCTTCACGCCGGAGGCCCCCGAGCACGTGGACGGCCTCGTGCTGATCGCCGGCGGCGTGGGGATCACGCCGATGATGAGCATGCTGCGCACCCTCGCCGAGCGCGGCGACCGGCGCCTGCACCGCCTCGTGCTCGCGGAGCGGGCCGACCAGCCGCTGTTCGGCCCGGAGCTCGAGGTGCTGGCCCGCCGCCTCGACCTCGAGGTCGTGCGCACCGCGGGCCGGCGGATCGACGCCGACCTGCTCGGCGAGGTCCTGCCGCGCGCCCGCGGGCGCCTCGAGTACTACGTGTGCGGCCCGCCCTCGCTGCTGTCCGGCACCCTCGCCGCCCTCGAGCGGCTGGGTGTCCCGCCCGCGACCGTGCACAGCGAGCAGTTCGGCTGGACCGGCCAGCTCCCGGCGGCCACCCCGGCCGACGTGCCCTCGCCGCGGGCGGCACGGGACCCCCGGGCCGAGCCGGTGGGGACCGGCGCCGCCCCCGGCGGGCGTCACGGGGGCGGCACGCGGTGATCAGGCGGGGATCAGCGGCGCGGCGGGCGCGGGGGTGGCCCCGACGGAGAACAGCCGCGGGAAGCGGTCGAGCAGGTCGACGTCCCCGTGGGCGACGACGAGACCGTCCTGCCGGGCCCGCGCCGCGGTGATCTCGCCGGTCAGCAACGGCATCGGCGACCCGCGGAACCCGAGCGTGAGATCAGCGTCGTCGGCGCGTCCCTCGGCGACCTCCACCGAGGTCGGGGACACGCGGGCCGTGACGATCGTGGCGCCCATGTCGACGACGAACACCGCGGGCTCGCCGCCGTCGGGGGTGAAGGTGGCCCGCAGGGCGAGCACCGCCGAGTCGGGCGTGAAGACCTCGTCCGGCGCCGGGTGGGCGCCGAGCGAGCGCGCGCCCCAGGCGCCGAGGTCGGCGAGGACGTCCTCGAGCTGCCGGCCGTACGGCGTGAGCTCGTAGCGGACCGTCGCCTCGGCGAGCCGCCGCTGCACGACCCGCCCCGCCTCGAGCTCGTTGAGCCGGGTGGTCAGGGTCGTGGGCGGGATCCCGGGCAGCGTGGCCTGCAGCTCGGGCAGCGACTTGGGCCGCAGGACGAGGTCACGGACGACGAGCATCGCCCATCGCTCGCCCACGAGCTCCATGGCCTTGGCGAGACCGCAGTACTGGCCGTAACGGCGACCGGACATCTCTACTCCTCCCCGACAGGGGTGATGGTGGTGGTGCGACGTGTGATCAGGCGGCGTCCGCGCCGAGGGTGAGCAGCTCGGCGTAGGCGTCGGCCACCTCGTCGCCGGGCTCGACGCCGAGCTCGGCGGTGAGGACGTCGCGCAGCCGGCGGAAGACGCCCATGGCGTCCGAGCGCCGGCCGCAGCGGCCGAGGACGCGGATGAGCTGCGCGTGCAGCCCCTCGTCGAGCGGGTGGGCGAGCACGAGGGCGGAGAGCTCGCCGACGAGCTCGCGGTGCCGGCCGCGGTCGATGTCGGCGTCGATGCGCGCGCTGCGCACCGCCCGCCGCCGCTCCAGGAGCTCGACGCTCTCGACGGCGAGCACGGAGCCCGGCGGGACGTTGGCGATGGGCGGCCCGGCCCAGAGGTCCTCGGCGGTCCGCAGCTGCGCGGCGGCCTCGTCGACGCGCCCCTCGGCGAGGGCGTCACGACCCTCGCGGCACCCGGCGTCGAAGGCGTGCAGGTCGGTGCGGGCGGGGTCGACCTCGAGGGCGTAGCCGGGAGCGCGCGTGACGAGCACCCGGTCGGGATCGCCGGCGAGGCCGAGGTCGGAGAAGCACTGCCGCAGCTGGTAGACGTGGGTCTGCACCGCGGCGCGGGCCCGCTTCGGGGGCCGGTCGCCCCAGAGCTCGGCGACGATGGTGTCCGTCGGGACCACCTGGCGGGGCCGCAGCAGGAGCAGGGCGAGCAGCTGCAGCGCGCGCGGGGCGGTCGGCGCCATGTCGCGGCCGTGGACCACCACCTCCAGGCGCCCGAGCAGCGCGAATCGCACGTCGGGGTCGAGGGCGTCGTCGAAGGCGCGGGGACCGTCGACGGGTCCCACGTCGCCGGGGGCAGTGGTGAGCGTGAGTGTCACGAGTTCGTCCCTTGTCGGTGTCGTCGGACGGTCGCTTCGCATCGGTGAACGGGGAGGAACTCTGCCGATCACGGCGCGCCGCGGTCAGTGCGCACGCCATCTGCGCGTCGTGCAGGTCTCACTCGTCCGTGTGACGGCTTCACATGCGGCCGGTGAACGGAGCACTGCTGCTCGCGGCCCCGTTCGAGCACCGTGGTTCCTCGTCGACAGCCCGACGTCGACAGCCCCACCGACCAAGAACGTCCAGGAACCGTCCAGGAACGGAGCCCCCCGATGTCGCACGACACCGCCCTCGCGTCCCCCGACCGCTCCACCGCCGCCGGCGTCCCGCCGGTGGTCGTCGAGACGTTCGACGGGTGGGCCCCGGACCTGACCGCACCGGTCCTGGCCTCGGTGTGCATGCGCACGGAGGCGGCGCCGCGGTGACGGCCACGGACGACGCCGCCGTGCCCGGGCAGGCGGTGGCCGGCAGCGGCGCGATACGCGTCGGCCGCCACCTGCGCCTCGAGCCCGAGGACGGCGGCCTCGTCGTCATCGGCGAGGACGGCCTCGTCACCGTGTGGGGCCGGGCCGCGGCGGCCGTGGCCACCCTGGTCGACGGCCGGCGTGACGCCGACGCCTTCGACGTCGCCGACCTCGTGGCCGCGGCGCCGGACGGGGTCGCGCCGGCCGACGTGGTCGCGGTGCTCGAGCGGCTCCGTGCCCTCGGGGTCCTCGAGGACGCCGACCCCGCCGACCGGACGGGCGACGGCCGGGCCGAGCGGGAGGCCTTCCACCGCGCGGCGACCGGACGGACGCTCTCCGGCATCCCGCCGACCGTCGTCGCCCTCCACGACCTGGGCGACCGTTCGGGGGCGCGCGCCCTCGCCGGGGCCCTGGAGGCCTCCGGACTGCGGGTGCGCCGCCCGGAGGACCCGGACCCCGGGACCGTGCACGAGGCGGCCCAGGTCGCCGTCGTCGCGGTCGACGACCACCTGGACCCGCGGCTCGGCGAGCTCGCCGAGCGCTTCCGCGCGGACGGCGTCCCCTGGCTCCCCGTGCGAGTTCGCGGGGTCCGGCAGTGGATCGGCCCGTTCTTCGGTGCCGACGCCGACGGGCCGTGCTGGCACTGCCTCGGGTCCCGGCTGCGGATCCACCGGCGCGCCGAGGAGGCGCTGCTGGCGCGCCGGGGCGACCCCGGTCCGCTGGCGCGGCGGCTCCCGTCGCACCCGGCCGCCGTCGGGCTCGCCGCCCACCGCGCCGCCCTCGAGGTCGACGCCTGGGCGCACGGGCACACGCGTCCGGTGCACCGTGGCGTGCTCGTCCTGGACAGCCGCACCACCGCCGACCAGCTCCACGAGCTCCGGCGCCGCCCCCAGTGCCCTGGCTGCGGTGACGCCGGGCTCGTCGCGCGCCGCGGCCGGGCCCCGATCGCGCTCGGCCCCGCGCCGGACGATCCTCCGTGCAGCGTCTCGGCCCCGGACGGGTACGTCCACCTCGTGAGTCCCGTGACCGGGGTCGTCCCCGTGCTCGAGGTCGCGGCCGGTGCCGTCGGCCCCACGATGGTCGCGCGGACCGGCCCGACACCGCCCGCCCGCGCGCTGGCGCTGGAGGACGTCCGACGCCGCACCCGGATCGGGAACGCCGGCACCGGACCGACCGAGCGCGCCGCGCGCGCCGCGGCACTCGGCGAGGCGCTCGAGCGCTGGTCCGGGCAGTACCACGGCGACGAGATGCGGGTGCGCGCCCGCCGCGGCGACCTCGGTGCCGACGCCCTCGACCCGCGGGACGTCCTGCTCGTCGACCCCCGCCAGTCGGCCGACCCGGCGGCGTGGAACGCGGCGCACGGCCCGTTCAACCACATCGGCCCGCCGGTCGACGACACCGAGGAGACCGACTGGAGCCCGCTGTGGTCGCTGCGCGACGGTGCCGCGCGGTGGCTGCCGACCGCGATGCTCTACCACGGCGCCCCCGGCCCGTCCTGGGCCTTCGCCGACTCGAGCGGCTGCGCCGCCGGCCCGACCCGTGACGAGGCGATCCGCGGCGGGCTGCTCGAGCTGGTGGAGCGCGACGCCGTGGCCCTCTGGTGGTACCACCGGACGCCGATGCCGGCGGTCGACCTCACAGCCGACGCCGACGGCCGCCGCGCCCGCGACGCGCACGGCGCCCTGGGACGCGAGGTGTGGGCGCTCGACCTGACCACCGACCTCGGTGTCCCCGTGGTCGCCGCCGTGTCCGCGGCCCGCCGGCACGGCGTCCCGACGGACCGGGTCATGCTCGGTCTCGGTGCCGACCCCGACCCGTCGACGGCGCTGCACCGCGCGCTCGGCGAGCTAACCGCGACGACGGAGATGGTCGTCGAGGGCGCCCGCGTCCCCGACGACCCGGACGTCCGGCGGTGGCTGGACGAGGTCGACGTGGCGAGCGAGCCGTGGCTGGTCCCGTCCGCCGCGGCCGCACCCCCGGCCGACCCCGTCGCGGGGACCGGGGCGGGCCCCCTGGTCGACCGGCTCGTCGCCCACGGCCTCGAGCCCCTCGTGCTCGACCAGACCCGGCCCGACATCGGGCTCCCCGTGGTGCGCACCGTCGTGCCGACGCTGCGGCCGATGTGGGCCCGGTTCGCCCCCGGCCGGCTGTTCGACGCGCCGGTGGCCCTCGGCCGCCTGGCGACCCCGACCCCGTACGACGAGCTGAACCCTCGTCCGGTGTTCCTGTGACCTCCCCCCGCGACGAGCGGACCCTGCGGCGGCTGTGGGCGTTGCGCGAGGACGTCGCCGTGGAGTCCGACGACCACGACCTGGTCCTCCTCGCGCCGTGGGGCGAGATCTCGCTCGGTGCCCGTGGCCTGCGGGTCGAGTCCCAGTTGCGCCGCCTCGCCCTGGGGCCGGTGGACCTGGGCAACACCGACCCGGACGGGATGGCCGAGCTCGCCGACGTCCTCGCTGGCGTGTCCGGAGCCGTCGTGCACTCGCTCGAGCTGCCCGGGCGCCAGCGTGCCGGTCTGTCCGCGGTCCCGATCGCGGCCGTCGCCCCGTTCGCGCCCGCGCCGGCCGACCCGCGCGCGATCGTGCGCCTGTCGCGGTTCGCCGTGATCCGTCCGTGGGCGGGGCGGTTCGTCGTCAACGCCCCCGGGGCGCGCCACGAACTGGTCTGCGAGGGGCCGGCGCTCGGCGCGATCCTCGCCCGTCTCGCGACCGGCCGGCAGGTCTCGGACCTGTCGGGGCGTTCCGACGTCGAGAGCGTGTCCGGTGCGCCGTGTCTCGACGGCGCGACCGCGCAGGACGTCGAGGACGTCATCGGGTGGTTGATCGCGATCGGCGTGGTCGTCGTCGCCCGCCCGGACGGCTGCTACGACGAGGACCTCGACCCGGGACTCTCGACGTGGAGCGCCCACGAGCTCGAGTTCGAGGCCCGCACCCGGCGGCCCGGTGGGCCCGTCGAGGAGCGCTTCCGGCTGCGCGAGGGCAGCCGGGCCGGCCCGGTGACGCGGGCCCCGTACGCCGGACCGGTCCGCGCCCTGCCCCGCGGCCCGCAGGCCGAGGGGCCCCTGGACACGGTGCTCGCCCCGCACTACGAGGCGCCGGCCTTCACCGGTGCCCCCCTCCCGGCCGAGCGCCTCGGCGCCCTCCTGCACCGCGCCGCCCGCCTGCGCGCGCACCGCCCGCCGTCGGTGCGGGAGGACTCGCCGGGCGTGGAGACGACGCAGCGGCCCTACCTCAGCACCGCCTGGCTCTACGAGCTCGAGATCTATCTCGCGCTGGATCGCGCCGACCTCCCGCGGGGGGTGTACCACTACGACCCCGAGGGGCACGCGCTGCGCGCCGTCGCTCCGGCGCCCGCGGTCACCGACGTGGTGCGGGCCTGCCTCGCCCAGATCGGCGCCCAGCCGAGCTCCCCGGCGGCCGTCGTGCTCGTGACCTGCCGGCGGGAGCGCAGCGCCTGGGCCCTGGGCTCCCTCACCCACGCCACCGGGATCGCGCACGCCGGGGCCCTGCAGCAGGTGCTCCACCTCGTCGGGCGCGACACGGGGGTGGCGACGCACCCCGTCCCCCTGGGGGCCGCCGAGGGCTGGCAGACCCTGCTCGACGCCCTGTGGCCGGGCGAGGTCCCGGTCGGTGTCTGCGTCCTCGACCCGGTGATGGATCCGATCGTGAACACTTGACGACGTCCTGCCGGCACGGCGGCATCGTCAGTTAGGCTTCGCATGTGCCCGTCTCGGGGAGTTACGGGCCGATCCCGGCGGATCTCCGCTCCGTCGAGGGCGACCGCCCGCAGACCGCCGACGAGGTGCGTGCCGCGGGCCTGTACGTCTCACGGTCCGCCGCGAACTTCTCGGCGGCGCTCGTCGCCATCGTGTGCAGCGGCTACGGCGCGCTGTCCTACGTCGGGGTCGTGCAGAACTTCGGGCTCGTCGCGGCGATCATCAGCGCGACGCTGACCGCCGGGATCCTGGGCCTCCAGCTCGGGTACTTCAGCCGCCCCCGCGGCGCCCTGACCCCGCTGCACTCCGCGATCGCCCTGCCGGCGATGGCCGGCCTGGTCTACCTCCCGGCGCTCTGGCTCGGGACGTTCTGGACGGGGTTCACCGGCTTCATGGCGGGCAGCCTGCTCCTCGCGCTGCCGCTGCGGTGGGGCATGCCCGCCTACGGCGCCGTGGTCGTCGCGAGCGGGCTCATGGAACGGCGCTTCGGCGCCGACGACCTGGAACCGGTGTTCGCCACGGCCTACGCGGTGTCGTCGACGGCGATCACCGGGCTCGTGATCTTCGGGCTGACCCGCCTCGCCCGCCTCGTGCGGGACCTGCACGACGCGCGCGAGGAGCTCAGCCGCATGGCGGTGGCGGAGGAGCGGTTGCGGTTCTCCCGCGACGCCCACGACCTGCTCGGGATGAGCCTCTCGGCGATCACGCTGAAGGCGGAGCTGACGCACCGTCTCGTGCTCGCCGAGCCGGACCGGGCGCGCACCGAGCTCGACGAGCTGCTCGGCGTCTCCCGGCGCGCGCTGGGCGAGGTGCGGATGGTGGCCTCGGGCGCGACGTCGCTGTCCCTCGCCGACGAGCTGTGGTCCGCGCGCTCGGTGCTGCGGGCGGCCGAGATCGACACCGCGATCCGCGGCCACGACTTCGAGCTCCCCGACGACGTGGCGACCCTGTTCGCGACCCTGCTGCGCGAGGCCGTCACCAACATCCTGCGGCACTCGAAGGCCGAGGTCTGCACCGTCTCGGTGTCCTCGTCGGGCGACACCGCGCGGATCACGGTCACCAACGACCGCGCCGACGAGAAGGGCGCCCTGCCCGACGACCGCCCCGACTCGGCGCACCGCGGCATCGCGAACCTGCGCCAGCGCTTCGCCGAGCTCGGCGGGGAGCTCACCGCCGAGCGCGACGAGGACCAGTTCGTCGTCGTCGGCCGGATCCCGCTGTCCGGGGCCGGGCGCAGCGACTGACCGGGCTCAGAGCCACCCGGCCTCGGTGGCGATGCGGATCGCGTCGACACGGTTGCGGGCGTTGAGCTTGGTGACGACGGAGGTCAGGTAGTTGCGCACCGTGCCCGTGGAGAGGTGGAGCGACCCCGCGACGTCGTCGACGGTGTGGCCGTCGGCGGTCAGGCGCAGGACCTCGATCTCGCGGGCCGCCAGCGGGCAGTCCTCGGTGTCCCAGGCCGCGAGGGCGAGCTCGCTGTCGACCACACGGCGCCCGACGGCGACCTCGCGGATCGCGTTGGCCAGCTTGGCGGCCGGGGCGTCCTTGAGCATGAAGCCGTTGACCCGGGCGTCGAGCGCGCGGCGCACGGTGCCGGGCCGCCCGAGGCTCGTGAGGATCAGCGTGCGGCACGACGGCAGGGCGTCGTGGAGGTCGGACGCCGCGCTGATGCCGTCCTTGCCCGGGAGATCGATGTCGATCACCGCGACGTCCGGCCCGGCCTCGCGCGCGGTCGGCACGATCGCGTCGCCCTCCGCGAGCTCGGCGATCACCTCGAGATCGGGTTCTTGGTTGATGAGGGCCACGAGGGCGCCGCGGACCAAGTGCTGATCCTCCGCAATGAGCACCCTGATCACCCGTTCGGCCTCCTCGCGGCTGGCGTCGCGGCAAGTTCCGCTCCGGCCCGCTCACCATGACATCCGGACCAGGGGTTCTGTCCGACGGATCGTGTGAATTTCTCCCGCCCCGCGCTGACCGGTCCGTGACCGGACCCGGAGCGCCGACGGCGAACGTGGCCGCAACGCCACGCCGCCGAGCCCCGGGAGAGCCGCCATGCAGGCCGCCGTCGAGCACGCCGTCTCGTCCATGCGTTCGCGCTACGACGAGCCGATCACCACCCACGACCTCGCCGCCGAGGTCTTCGTCAGCCCCTTCCACTTCTCGCGGGTGTTCTCCTCGACGATCGGCGTCACCCCCGGCCGCTTCCTGACCGCGGTCCGCCTGTTCGAGGCCAAGCGCCGCCTGCTCACCACCGACGAGACGGTCGCCGACATCGTCTGCTCGGTCGGCTACTCCAGCGTCGGCACCTTCACCAGCCGCTTCACGCGGGCGGTCGGGCTGACGCCGGGCCAGTACCGCGACCCGGCCGTGGAGGCCGGGCTGCTGGCGGTCTCGACCGACTACTCGCGCGTCCCGTCCGCCGAGGTGCTCGAGCACGCCGCCGGCGAGGGCCCGGGCGCCGCGTCGGTGTCGGTCGGCGTCGAGGGCGCCGAGGACGCCGACCGCGTGGCCGTCGGGGTCTTCGACGGTTCCGTGCCGCAGGCCGCGCCGGTCGCCCTGGCGACGGTCACGCCGGGGGAGCAGGGCGCCGTCCTGGAGGGCCTGCCGGCCGGCGAGTGGACCGTGCTCGCCGTCGCGGCCGCACCGGACGCGAGCGTCGCCGGCGTCGCCACGGCCGCGCTGGAGGTCCGCCCGCACGAGGACGTCGTCCCGCCCGTGGACATGACGCTGGCCGAGCCGGCGCCCACCGACGCCCCGATCGCGGTCTCCCTCCTCGACCCCGCCGAGGGCCTGCCCGGTCCGTCGCCCGCCGCCGGCGCCGTCCGCCACCTGCGCGCGGTCGCCTGACGGTCCGCCGACCCGGACACGAAGCAGAGCCCGGAGGAGTTCCCATGGCCACGCTCACCGGCCGGCTGCGCCGCCGGCTGCTCGCCCCCACCGAGGGCGACGTCACCTTCGCCGCCCGCGGCTTCCCCGTGACCGGGGGACCGGCCGTCCGCCATCTCGAGGCGGTCCCGGCCGCGGTGGTCCGCGGGTTCCGGGGCACGGTCGACGGCTCGCCGCTGCCCCAGGTCGCGGCACGCGCCGCCGCCGAGCCCGACCCCCTGCGCGGCTTCCACCACGAGGGGGCCGTCATGGCCGCCTGCGTCGTCGACGCGATGGACCCCCGCGGTGGTCCACGAGGCGGTACCCGGGCGCGCGACCTGCTCACCGGACCGGCCCGGGACCACGTGCTGCTCGGCTGGATCGGGGTGGGGTTCGCGCTCGCCAAGCTCCCGACGGCGATCTGGTCGCGGGCCGTGCCCGACCTCGACGACGTCGACCACCAGGCGGTGCTGTCCGCGCTCGCGGTCGACGGCTGGGCCTTCGACCTCGCGTTCTTCGACCCGCCCCGGTGGCTCGGGCGCCAGGAGCGCCTCCCGTCGGTCCCGTGGCGCGGCGACGACGCCGGCGTCCCGCGGGTCGCCGACCAGGGCGTCGGCCGGGCGCTGTGGTTCTTCCACGGCGCCGAGGTCCCCCGGGTCGCCGCGGCCGTCGCCGCGTTCGCGCCGGACCGGCACGCCGACCTGTGGGCCGGTGTCGGGCTCGCCGCGACCCTCGCCGGCGGCGCGTCCGCCGACGATCTCCGCCGGCTGGCGGCCGCCGGCGCCCCGGAGGACCTGGCCCTCGGTGCCGTGCTCGCCGCCCGCGCGGCGCAGGACGCCGCCGCCGACACCGGCACCGTGCCCGCGCACGTCACCACGGGGGCGCGGGCACTCGCCGGCACGTCCGTGCCCGGCGGGGCCGACCTGGTCACCGGGCTCGCGCCGGCACCGGGCGCCGCCGGCGTGCCCGCCTACCTCGACTGGCGCGCGCGGATCCGTGCCCGCCTGGCCGCGTCGCCCGCGGTCTCTCCTCGCGTGCGGGCCGGCTGACCGGCCGGGCCCCGCCGCAACACACGAGACGTGTCCGCGCCGCCCGCGCGGCGACGCTCGACCCGACGTCAGCCGACCTGACCGACCTGCTCCCGACTCCCGAGAGGACCAGCGCCGTGACCGACATGCTCACCTGGCGACGGCGTCTCCTGACGCCGAGCCACGACGAGACGCGCCTCGCCACCCGCGGCTTCCACGTCAAGGACGCCGCGGCGAAGGAGGTCCTCGAGACCGTCGGCGCGCGGTTCCTGGACGGGTTCGGCGAGGCCGTCGGCACCCGGACCGTCGCCGAGCTCGAGGAGTACCTCGAGACCGTGCCCACCCGGTTCCGCGGGTTCGCCGCGGAGGGCGCCGCGATGGGCCTCGCGGTCCTCGACGCCCTCCCGATGGTCCGCTCCGGGCGCGTCGACACCTTCCTGGGCGGCCGCGGCCGCGACCACGTCTACATGGCGCTGGTCGGGGTCGGCTGGGCGATGGCCCGGCTGCCGCGGCTCCTGTGGCCGCGCCCCGACCGGTTCGACCCGCTGCTGCGGTGGCTGGTCCTCGACGGCTACGGCTTCCACCAGGCCTACTTCCACACCGACGACTGGGTCCACGGGGACCGTCGCCGCCCCGTGCTCGACTGGGCCCGGGACGACGCGGCCTACGAGGGCCGGGCGATCGACCAGGGCATCGGTCGCGCCCTGTGGTTCGTCGCCGGCACGGACGCGCGCCGCGCCGCCGACCTCGTCGACGCCTACCCGGAGCACCGCCGCGCCGATCTGTGGGGCGGCATCGGCCTCGCCGCCACCTACGCCGGCGGCGCCACGACCGAGGAGCTCGAGCACCTCGTGACGCGCTCGGGCCCGTACCGCGCGGACCTCGCGCAGGGCTCGGCGTTCGCCGCCGAGGCCCGCCTGCGGGCGGGACTCGAGGTCCCGCACGTCGGGGCCGCCACCGCCGTCCTCGCCGGCACCGACCCCGTCACCGCCGCCCGGGTGTGCGAGGACACGCGTCCCGTGGACGGGGCCGACGGCGCCGAGCGCCCCGGTGAGCCGGCCTACGAGACCTGGCGCCGCCACATCGGCCAGGCGCTGACCACGGGCCGGCTGACGGCCCCGACCGCCCCGACCGGAGGTGCCCGATGAGCGCACTGTGGACCGTGCTGCGCTTCCTGCGCCGCAACGTGGCCGGGGTCGTCGCCCTGGCCCTCGTGGCGGTGCTCTTCCTCGCCGCCCGCCTCCCGGGCGTGACCCGGGAGGAGACCACCACCCTGGCCGGCGGCTACGGTTTCGAGTCCCGCTCGATCGGCCTGCCCCAGGGCCTGCCCGAGCGGCAGATCCGTGCCGTCAACCAGGACTACGCGAACATCGACGCCTGGATCTCCTCGGTCGGTGCCGCGATCGCGATGAACGACCTCGACGGTGACCGGCTCGCCAACGACCTCTGCGTCGTCGACACCCGCACCGACCAGGTCTCGATCACCCCGGCGCCCGTCGAGGGCTCGGACGAGCGGTACGCGCCCTACGCGCTGACCAGCGGCGACCTGCCGATGAACCCCCACATGGCGCCGATGGGCTGCACCCCGGCCGACGTCGACCAGAACGGCCGGATGGACCTCGTCGTCTACTACTGGGGCCGCACGCCGATCGTGCACCTCGCTCAGCCGGGCGTGGCCCAGGGCCCCGGCGCCTGGCGCGCGACCGAGCTCGTGCCGAACGCGGGCGGGCCCACCTACACCGGCGAGCAGTGGAACACCAACGCCGTGGCCGTCGACGACTTCGACAGCGACGGCACGCTCGACCTCTACGTCGGCAACTACTTCCCCGACGGCCCGGTGCTCGACCCGACCCGCTCCGGCGGCGTGGCGATGAACGCCTCGCTGTCCAACGCCCACAACGGCGGGCGGGACCACGTCTTCCGGGGCGTCGCCGGGGCGCCCGGCCAGCCGGCGTCGTTCGTCGAGCAGCCGGGCGTGCTGCCCGACGACATCTCCGGCGGCTGGGTGCTCGGCTCGAGCGCCTCCGACGTCGACGGTGACCAGCGTCCGGAGCTCTACCTGGCCCAGGACCACGGCCGGGACGCGATGCTGCACAACCGCTCGACCCCGGGGCAGATCCGGTTCGAGGCGGTGCACGGCGACCGGAACCCGACCGCGCCGAAGTCCAAGCGGATGGGCGCCGACTCGTTCAAGGGCATGGCCGCGGACTTCGCCGACCTCAACCGGGACGGCGTGTCCGACCTGTTCGTCTCCAACATCACCCAGCCCTACGGCATCCAGGAGTCCAACTTCCAGTGGATGGCCACCGAGCGCACGCCGGAGGCCATGGGTGCCGCGATGACCGAGGGCCGCGCGCCGTGGGTCGACGACTCGACCGCGTCCGGCACCGCCTGGTCGGGCTGGGCCTGGGACGCCAAGGCCGGCGACTTCGACAACTCCGGCAACCTGGCGATCGCGCAGGCCACCGGCTTCGTCAAGGGCGAGACCAACCGCTGGCCGCAGCTGCAGGAGCTCGCGACCGCCAACGACACCCTGGTGTCGGACCCGGCCATGTGGCCGCGGGTCTCGCGCGGTGACGACCTGTCCGGCAACCAGCCGATGCGGTTCTTCGCGCCCCGCGCGGACGGCGGCTACGCCGACCTCGCCCACGAGCTCGGGCTCGACGTCCCGACCCCGACCCGCGGCGTGGCCACCGGCGACGCCGACGGCGACGGCCGCCTCGACCTGGCGATCGCCCGCCAGTGGGAGGAGCCGGCGTTCTACCGCAACACCGCCCCCGACGCCGGCAACGCCATGACCCTGAACCTCGTCCGCGAGGGCACGCAGACCGCCGGGCCCGGCTCGCCGGTCGTCGGCGCCACCGCCGAGGTCACGCTGCCCGACGGCCGGAAGATCGTCGAGCGCGTCGACGGCGGCGGCGGGCACTCGGGCAAGCGCTCCAGCGAGGTCCACCTCGGCCTCGGTGCGCACGACGCCCCGCTGCCCGTGACGCTGCGCTGGCGCGACGCCACCGGCGCGACCCACACCCAGACCGTCGACCTCGCCCCCGGACGGCACACCGTGGCGCTCGGGCAGGCCGCGACCGTCCCGACCACGCCGGAGGACGTCCGATGAGCACCACGACCGGCAGCA
The DNA here is from genome assembly GCF_037400275.1 of Actinomycetospora aeridis. Taxonomy (NCBI): domain Bacteria; kingdom Bacillati; phylum Actinomycetota; class Actinomycetes; order Pseudonocardiales; family Pseudonocardiaceae; genus Actinomycetospora; species Actinomycetospora aeridis. Next base: position 1,061,819 of record NZ_JBBEGL010000001.1, read on the forward strand.
CGACCGGCACCGTCGAGAAGGCCCCCGCCCGGGAGCCCAAGCACATCACCGCGCTGCGGCGCTTCGCGATGTCGATCTCGGTCCTGAACATCGCGGGCTACGCGTTCCTCGGGTTCGAGCAGCCCTGGACCTGGCCGTTCGTCGCCCTCGCGACCGCCTACACGGTGGAGCTGGGCCTCGAGAAGATCGGGTCCTGGCAGGAGGGCCGCGCGCCCCGGTACGCCGGGAACGGGTTCAAGGGCCTCATGGAGTTCCTCTTCCCGGCACACATCACCGCGCTCGCGGTGAACATGCTCTCCTACACGCTGGACCAGGTCTGGACGATGATGTTCGGCGTCGTCGTCGCGGTGGGTGCCAAGTGGGTCCTCCGCGCCCCGGTGAAGGGCCGCCTGCGGCACTTCATGAACCCGTCGAACTTCGGCATCGCGACCATCCTGGTGCTCTTCCCGTGGGCCTCGATCGCCCCGCCCTACCAGTTCACCGAGGCCCTCTCGGGCGCGGCCGACTGGATCCTCGTGGCGGTCATCCTCGTCCTCGGCACCCTGCTGAACGCCAAGCTGACCGACCGCATGTGGCTCATCGCGGGCTGGCTGTCGTTCTTCGTGATCCAGTCCGTGGTCCGCGGGTTCGTCGTCGACAACGCGATCCCCGGCGCGCTCGCGACGATGACGGGCACGGCGTTCATCCTGTTCACCAACTACATGATCAGCGACCCGGGGACGACCCCGTCGAAGCCGTTCCCGCAGTTCTGCTTCGGCGCCGGCGTGGCCGTCACCTACGGCGTGATCACCGGCATCAACCTGCCCTACGGCCTGTTCTTCGCGACGGCCACGGTGTGCCTGATCCGTGGTGGCTACCTGTGGTCGCTGTACCTGCGGGACAAGCACAACGCCGCCGCCGCCACCGACGGCACGGCCGCTCCGGCCGCTCCGACAGCGACCGTCACGCCCCTGCCCTCCACGCCCGCGGCGGTCCCGGCACCGCCGGAGCGGACGGCGGCATGACCGCCCCGGCGGCGCCGGCCGCCCCGGGCCCGCCCCTCGCGGCGACCCCGGTGCTGCTGCGCGAGCTGTTCACCGACCGGCTCGCGCTGCTCACCCGGGCCCGCGGGTACGGGCCCCTGGCCCGCCTGCGGATCGGCCCGAAGACGATGTTCGTGGTGAACCACCCGGACGCCGCGGCGCACGTCCTGACCACCCACGCCGGCAACTACACCAAGGGCATCGGCCTCGCCGAGGCCCGGCGGGTGCTCGGCGACGGCGTGCTCACCAGTGACGGGCCGGCGTGGAAGGAGCAGCGCAGGGCCGTCGCGCCGTCGTTCACGCCGGCGCGGCTGGCCGAGCAGATCCCCGTCGTCGCCGACGAGGCGGGCGCGCTCGTCGAGCGCCTCGGCGCCCGCGTCGAGGACGGGCCGGTGGACGTCACCGCCGAGATGACCGCGCTCACGCTCGGGGTCCTCGGCCGGACGCTCGTCGGGGCCGACCTCACCGCGTACCCGGACCTCGGGCACGCGTTCGAGACCGTGCAGGACCAGGCGATGCTCGAGGCGGTCACGCTCGGCGCGTCGGTCTCGTGGCGGCCCACGCCGGGCGGGCACCGCTTCCGGGCGGCCCAGCGCCGCCTGGTCGCGGTGGTCGACGCCATCCTCGACACGGGCCGCGGCGAGCTCGTCGCCCGCCTCGGGGCGGGCGTCGACCGGGCCACCCTGCGCGGGCGGCTCGTCACGCTGCTGCTCGCCGGGCACGAGACGACGGCCGCGACGCTGTCGTGGGCGCTGCACCGGCTCTCCCGTCACCCGGAGGTGCGCCGGCGGGTGCGGGCGGAGGCGCGCGAGGTGCTCGGCGACCGGCCGGGCGACGTCGACGACCTCGCCCGGCTGTCCTACACCGCGCAGGTCGTCTCCGAGACCGTGCGGCTGCACCCGCCGGTGTGGCTGCTGCCGCGGGTGGCCGTCGACGACGACGTCGTCGCCGGGTACCGCGTGCCCGCGGGCTCCGACGTCGTCGTCTGCCCGTACACGCTGCACCGCGACCCGGCCTGGTGGGACGAGCCGGAGGTGTTCGACCCCGAGCGCTTCGCCCCGGGGGCGACGTGGCCGAAGGAGGCGTACCTGCCCTTCGGCGCCGGCCGCCACTTCTGCGTCGGCTCGAACCTCGGCACCGCCGAGGCCGTGCTCGTCCTCGCGCGCCTGTGCCGCGACCTGGACCTGCGCGCCGTGGCCGGCTCGTCGTCATCGGGTCGAGCTCCGCTGCGCTCCGTCTCCCGGGAGCCCCGGGGCGAGCCGATGCTGTCGCTGCGGGTGCGCGGCGGCCTGCCCCTGACCGTCCACAAGCCCTCCTGACAGGAAGGAGCGATCGCCGTGGAGATCTCCCGTGATCCCGTCACCATGACCCTCGAGGCGTTCGCCGACACCGTTCTGCCCGGGTGCCGCCGCGGAGCGGACGACCCGGCGATCGCGGGCGTCAGCGACACTCCCGGCGCCGTGGAGTCCGGCGCCCTGACGCTGCTGTTCGACCCGGCCTCCGGCTTCGCCGAGGGCCTGCCCTTCCTCGCCCCGATGCTCGACGGCCACGCCGCGAAGTACGCGGGGGAGCGGGACGTCGCCCTCGACGGCGCGCTCCCGGCGTTCGTGGCGCTCGGCTACGACGACCGCGCCGCGCTGCTGTCCTCGCTGGTGGCCCCGGGCCACCCGGAGCGCGACGTCTGGGTCGGGCTGTTCATGTTCGCCAACATGGCCTTCGACTCCGCCGCCCACCTGCCGACCGCGCAGGCGATCGCCGAGGGCCACCCCGGCCTGCGGGCCATGGGCATCGCGACGCCCGACGCCGACGGCCTCTGGCGCTTCCCGGCGTACTCGTACCGCCGCGCCCTGGCCGACCTGCACCCGGACACGACACCCTCGGGGAGCCCCGCATGAGTACCCAGACGCCTTCGACCAGCATCGAGAAGACCGACGTCGTCGTCGTCGGCTCCGGCTTCGGCGGGGCCATCGAGGCCTACCACCTGGCCGCGGGCGGCGCCGACGTCACCGTCCTCGAGCGCGGGCCGTGGCTCGCGGCCGACGACTTCCAGCACGACTTCGAGCTGGGGTCGTCGTACACCCGCATCTTCGACTTCACCGTCGGCGACGGGATGAGCATCCTCGGCGGCAACTGCGTGGGCGGCGGCAGCGTCGTCTACTTCGCCGCCCACCCCCGCGCGCCCCGCTTCGTCTTCGACCGCCACGGGTCGATCGGCCGTCGGATGTGGCCGGCCGCGATCTCCCGTGACTCCCTCGAGCCCTGGTACGACCGGGTCGAGGAGTCGCTGCCGGTGACGAAGCAGAGCTGGGACGACGTGACCTTCGCCGGCGGCCTCTGGGCGGCGGCGTGCCACCACTCGGGGCGCACCGCGAACCCGACGCCGGTGGCCATCGACAACGCCAGCTGCACCAACTGCAACTGGATGATGGCCGGCTGCCGCTTCGACGCGAAGCGCTCGCTGCTGACCAACTACCTGCCCGCCGCGCTCGCGCACGGCGCCGTGATCCGCCCGCTGCACGAGGTCCAGCACCTCGAGCGGACCGAGGACGGCTCCTACCGCGTGCACTACCGGGTCGTCGACGCCGAGGACTACCGCGTCCTGCACGACAGCGGGGTCATCGAGGCGAAGATCGTCGTGCTCGGGGCGGGCGCCGGGGCGACCCCGGTGATCCTGCAGCGCTCCGAGCCCCACCTCGGGGAGATGCCGCACGGCGTCGGGCGCTACTTCTCCGGCAACGGCGAGCGCCTCAACACCGCGGTGCTCGACGACGACGCGGTGCAGCGCATCCTGGGGCTCACGCGCGAGGCCGGGATCGGCTACCGCGCCAACCAGATCGGCAAGGGCCCGACGGTCGCCAACTGGGACCGCCTGACCGCCGACCTGCCCGAGTACGAGCGCTACTCGCTCGAGCAGCTGTACTTCCCGCCCGGCCTGGGCACGATCCTCGCCCAGAACTCGGAGGAGGCCGCCGACGGGGGCCCGCGCTGGTTCGGGCGGGCCAAGAAGGAGATGCTCGAGCGCTGGCAGGACTGGCTGACCATCTTCCAGATGACCGAGGACGACAACGAGGGCGTCTTCGGCCCGCCGCCCGAGACCGGCAACGCCCAGCGCATCTCCCAGCAGATGCTCGGGCGCGGCGCGCTCTCCTACCACCCGACGGCGAACACCCGCCGCGGCTGGGAGCTCGCCGACGCCGAGTGCAAGGAGATCATCGAGGGCCAGGGCCTGGGCACCGTCGAGCCGTGGACCAACGACGTCGTCGGCGCCTACACCGTGCACCCGCTGGCCTCCTGCCGGATCGGGGACGACCCGACGACCTCGGCGCTCACGCCGGACCACGAGCTGCGCGGGCACCCGGGCGTCTTCGTGACCGACGGGTCGTCCGTGCCCGGGGCACTGACTGTCAACCCAGCCATGACCATCGCGGCCCTGGCCGAGCGCGCCGCGCCCGCTATCGTCGCTGCGGCCCGGGACCGGGGGATCGACGTCGCCTACGGCGCGCCGACCCCGGACGGCGGCGTCAGCACCCGCAGGACCCTCGCACTGTCGGTGAAGTGAGGACTGGCGTGACTTCCGTGAACACCGTCGACCCCGGCACACGCCCGACCCCGTGGCGGGACCTCGTCGACGCCCTCAACACCCGCTGGCACAAGCGAGCCCTCGCCGTCTACGCGGTCGTGGTCGTCGGCCACTGGGCCGAGCACATCGCCCAGGCCGTCCAGATCTACGCGCTCGGGTGGCCGACGAAGCAGGCGAACGGCCTGCTGGGACTGGTGTGGCCCTGGCTCGTCAGCTCCGAGTGGATGCACTACGGCTACGCCGTGATCATGATGGGCGCGTTCCTGCTGCTGCGCCCGGGCTTCACGGGCCGGTCGCGGACCTGGTGGAACATCGCCACCGGCATCCAGATCTGGCACCACTTCGAGCACCTGCTGCTGCTCCTCCAGGCGCTGACGGGGTCGTTCCTGCTCGGGGCCACCGTGCCGACCTCGATCGCGCAGCTGGTGTTCCCGCGGGTGGAGCTGCACCTGTTCTACAACACCATCGTCACCATCCCGATGATCGTGGCGATGGTGCTGCACCGCCACCCGCGGGCCGACGACCCGGTCGCGGCGTGCACCTGCGCGGTGCGCCGCCCCGTCCCGGTCGGGTGAGCCATGGCGACCGCCGTGCCCCCGCCCCCGCCGAGCGGCGGGGCCCACGACCACGGGTTCGACGTCCCCGTGGTCGTGGGCCCGATGGCGCTCGACCTCCTGCTGACCGTGGGGATCGTGCTCGCCGTCGCCGCCATCGGCCTGCGGCCGTTCCTGGACGCCCGTGACGAGGCGCCCGTCGCCCGCGTCGCGACGCTCGGCACGGCCGCGGCCGGGGTGTCCCTGCTGCTCACCGCCGGCCCGGCCGAGGGCATGCCGACCGGCGGGCTCGCCGCGCTCGGCGTCGCCGGGCTCGTCATCCCCTTCGCGGCCGTGCGCCGCGACCGCCCGCGGCTGCGTCGTGCGGCGGCGCGGGTCGCCCCCGTGGCGATCGCCGTCGCCGGTGTCGCCGCGCTGACCGCCACCACCACCGCGGCGCTGTTCGCCGCCGCCGTCGCGCTGGCCTGGGCCGCCGTCCTGCGGGCGGGGCCGGGCCGCGTCCTGCCCGCGGTCGCGGCCTGCGGCGCCGTCGTCGTCCCCGGGCTGCTGCTCGGCGTGACCACCTGAGCCGCGCCGCGGTGACGCCCCGGCGCGGCGCCGATCCTCGACGGGACCCGCCATGCGCATCCTCTTCTCCACCGTCGGCCTGACGGGCCACCTCGGCTCTCTCGTCCCCCTGGCCTGGGCCTGCCGCCTCGCGGGCCACCAGGTCGTGCTCGCCACGTCGCCCGACGCCGTCGGCGCCGTCGTGGCGACCGGCCTGCCCGCGCTCGGGGTCGGGCACGGGACCGCGACCGGCGGGGCGGTCGGATCGCGCGAGGTCGCCGACGCCCCGTCGTCCTGGGACCGCGGGCGGCTCTTCGGTCGCTCGGCCCGGGACCGCCTGCCCGGCCTGCGGCGGGCGGTGCGCGACTGGGGACCCGACGTCGTCGTGGTGGAACGGGCCGACCTGGCCGGACGTGTCGCCGCCGCGGAGACCGGCCTGCCGTGTCTCGAGCTGCGGTGGAGCGTCGAGGCGCCCCGCGAGTACGAGGTCGCCGCGCGGCGCGAGCTGCGCGGTGTCGCCGACCCCGACGCGCTGCGGTCCGTTCCGCGCGAGGTCCTCACCCCCTGGCCCCACGAGCTGCGCGGCGGCCGTGTCCCGGCCCACCGGACCCGGGAGTTCCGGCACGTGCCCTACGAGGGCCCCGGCGACCTCACCGACCGGATCGTGCCGCGGGCGGACGCCGGGCGGGACGGCGGACGGGTCTGCGTCACGCTCGGCACCGTCGTCTCCCGCTCGGAGGCCGCGGGGCGGGGCGCGGTCGTGCCGACCCTCGTGACCGCGCTGGTCCGCGCCGGGTGCGAGGTGGTGCTCGCCGCGCCCGCGGACGCCGTCGCGCAGTGGGGGCCGTGGCCCGCGGCGGTCCGGGTCGCCGGGCCGGTGCCGGTGTCGCACCTCCTGGAGACCAGCGACGTCGTGGTGCACCACGGCGGGCACGGCACCGCGCTCGCCGCGGCGCTCGCGGGGCGGCCGTCGGTGATGATGCCGGCCTTCGACGACCAGATCGGGAACGCCCGGGCGCTCGCCGGGGCCGGCGCCGGCGTCCTCGCGGGCGACCCCGACGACCCGGCGGACGTCGCCGCGACCTGCCTCGCCGTGCTCGACGACGCCGCGATGGCCGACGCCGCCGCCGCGCTGGCCGACCTGGTGCGCAGCAGGCCCGCCCTCCCCGCGGTGGTCGAGGGCGTCCTCGGCCCGCAGGCCGCATCCGCCCGTACGGCGTTCCCGCCCGGCTCCGCGGCGGCGTGATCCCCGCCCCGGGAGCGGGGCGCGCCGCGCGCAATCGGTGAGACGTCCGCCGGTCCCGCGGACCGTCACGGTGGTCCGCGAACAGTGCGAACCGGACGACGGTCGCCGCCCGGCCGCGGCGGCACCGAGAGGAGCCGCGACGGGCGCCGGGGCCCGGTCCTGAGGGACCCGCGGGCCGCAAGCGAGGAGGCGTCCGGGAGGGCCCGGACGCCGGATCGTGGCACCAGACACCGGAGGCCAGGGGGAGTCATGGCAGGAGGAGAGATGGAGAGCGTGACCACCGTCCCGCCCGAGGAGGGCCTGTTCGAGCGCACCGCCGCGCTCACCGAGGAGCTCTCCGCGCTCCGCGGCTGGAGCGAGGAGAACCGGCGCCTGCACGACGACGCCGTCGACGCCCTGACCCGCGAGGGCGTCCTGCACATGCGCCGCCCGGCCCGCCTCGGCGGCTACGAGTCCTCGACCCGCACGATGATCGAGGTGCTCTCGACCCTCGCGAGCGCCGACGGCTCGGTCGCGTGGAACGCCTCGGCGTGGACGATCGGCGCCTGGATGGTCGGGATGTTCCCCGACCACGTCCAGGACGAGGTCTTCGCCGACGACCGGTCCCGCGTGTGCGTCGTGCTCAGCCCGACCGCGACCGCGACCGAGACCGAGGACGGCCTCGTCGTCGACGGCCGCTGGTCGTTCCTCAGCGGCGCCCTGCACAGCACCTGGCAGGTCGTCCTGACGATGGCCCCCGCCCCGGACGGCACCCAGTGGCCCGTCGCGGGCCTCGTCCCGATCTCCGACCTCGAGATCGTCGACGACTGGCACACCACCGGCCTGGTCGGCACCGGCAGCGTCACCTCGGTCGCCCGCGGCGTCCACGTGCCGTGGGAGCGGACCCTGCCGATGGCCGCGATCATGGGCAACCAGTACCGCTCGGAGGCCAACCGGGACTCCGCGCTGTTCAACCAGCCCATGCTGGCCACCGGCGCGTCCGGGTTCATCGGCGTGGTCCTCGGGCTCGCGCGGGCCGCGCAGGCGGACTTCTTCGCCCGGCTGCCCGGTCGCAAGATCACCTTCACGGACTACACCGCGCAGGCCGAGGCCCCGATCACGCACTTCCAGGTGGCCGAGGCGCTGCTCAAGCTCGACGAGGCCGAGTACCACGGCTACAAGATGGCCGACATGCTCGAGGGCAAGGGCGCCGCGGGCGAGCCCTGGAAGCTCGAGGACCGGGTGCGCTACCGCGCCTCGTTCGGGCGGATGGCCCAGCTGGCCAAGGAGTCCGTGGACATCCTCGCCGACGCGAGCGGCGGGTCGTCGATCTACTCGACCGTCGCCATCCAGCGCATCCAGCGCGACGTGACCGCGCTGAGCAAGCACGCCCTCATGCACCCGAACACCAACTTCGAGCTGTTCGGCCGGGTCATGTGCGGGCTCGAAGCCAACACGATGTACCTCTGAGCTGGAGGAACCGGAATGACCACGAACGACTCCGTCGTCCTCGGCCGGCCCTCGCCGGCCCGCATGTACGACTACTTCCTGCACGGCTCCAGCAACTACCCGGAGGACCGGGCCGCGGGCGACGCCGTCATGGCCAAGGTCGGCAGCGAGCTGACCCGGGACGTCGTCTGGGAGAACCGGGCGTTCCTGGGCCGGGCCGTGCAGTACCTGGCCGAGCGCGGCGTCCGCCAGTTCGTCGACCTCGGCGCGGGCCTGCCGAGCATGGAGAACACCCACCAGGTCGCCGCGCGCCACTGCGAGCGGCCGCGGGTGCTGTACGTCGACAACGACCCGGCCGTGGAGGCCCACGGCGCCGACATCCTGCTCGGTGACGACTCGGCCGAGACCCGCATCGTCATCGAGGACGTGCGCGACCCCGAGGCCGTGCTGCGCCACCCGCGCACCCGGGAGCTCATCGACTTCGACGAGCCGGTGGGCCTGCTGATGGTGGCGGTGCTGCACTTCTGCACCGACGCCGACGACCCGCAGGGGATCGTCGACCGCTACCGGGCCGCGCTGCCCGACGGGTCCTACCTCGCGCTGTCCCACCTCACCGTCGACCCCGCGCGCACCCGCGAGCAGGCCGACATGGAGGACAGCTACGACCAGGCCACCGCGCCGATGATCTTCCGTGAGCCCGCCGCGATCGAGGGCCTGTTCACCGGTCTCGACGTCGTCGCGCCCGGCATCGTCCCGGTGGGCCGCTGGCACGCCGACGGCGAGTACGGCGAGACCGTCGGGCGCATGCTCGGCGGTGTGGCCCGGAAGGCCCGCTGATGTCGGGCTGGGGAGACGCCACGGCCGTGCTCGAACGGCACGGCGTGGTCGAGGACCCGGCGTACTACCGGGAGTTCACGGCCCCGGACCAGAAGGCCGTGCTCACCATCGCCCAGCGCATCCAGGACGCGTGGGCGCGCAACGACGCCGACCGCTTCGCCGACGTCTTCGCGCCCGAGGGCAGCCTCGCCCTCGGGGAGAACGAGCTGTTCGGCCGGGAGGCCGTCCGCGACTTCATGCGGACCGGCTTCGCCGGCCCGCTCGCGGGCGCGTCCGTCGCCGGCGGCCCGCTGACCTGCGACCTCGTCACCGACGACGTCGCGGTGTCGGTCACCGAGGGCGGGATCGTCATGCCCGGCGAGTCCGCGGTCGCCCCCGAGCGGCGCATCCGCGCCACGTGGGTGGTCCGCCGTCGCGCGCCCGGCGAGCTCGAGCTCCTGTCACACCACAGCTGCCCGGCCGTCCGCTAGCACGTCCGCCGGCCCGGCAGCGGCCGCAGCCGAGGAGACGATCCGCGGCCCGCACCACCCCGACGATGGACGAGGTCCCGGCCCCCGCTCCGGGACCCGACCCGGTCAACCGAGGAGGACACATGTCGACACCGACCGCCGAGCGGCAGGACCTGGCCGACCGTCTCGCCGACTACTACGGCGAGTTCACCAGCGACAGGGAGAAGGAGGTCCTCGGCGTGCCGCTGCGCCTCGTCGAGGCGTGGTCGCGCAACGACGGCTACGGCGTGGCCGACGTGTTCACCGAGGACGGCATCCTCGTCCTGCCCGGCGACGTGCTCAAGCGCGGCCGCAGCGAGATCGGCGCCTTCATGGCGGCCGCCTACGCCGGCCCGTTCAAGGGCACGGGCGTCACCGGCACGCCGGTCGACGTCCGCTTCGCGACCGACGACTGCGCCCTCCTGCGCACCCACGGCGGCATCCTCGCCCCCGGCGAGACCGAGATCGCGCCCGAGCTCGCGGTGCGCTCGACCTGGGTGGTCGTCAAGCGCGAGGGCGAGTGGCAGCTCGCCGCCTACCAGAACAGCCCGCGCGGTGGCGGCGCCACCCTGCGCTGGTGACCGGCCCGACCGCCACGACCCCCCGAGGAGGACCCGCGATGACCACTTCGGCTTCGACCCTGGTCGACCAGGCCAAGCACTGGGCCGACCGCTACTCCGGCTACACCACCGGTGACGAGGGCGCCGCGCTGACCGTGCCGCTGCGTGCCCGTGTCGCGTGGGACGAGGGCGACGCGGACGCGTTCGCCGACCTGTTCACCGACGACGGCAGCATGCTGATCGCCGACGACCAGCTCCGCGGGCGCGACCAGATCCGCGCCTACGCCGCCGAGCAGTTCGCCGGCGACCTCGCCGGCACGGTGCTCGTCGAGGAGCCCACCGAGATCCGCACGGTCGCCGAGGGCGTCACCGTCGCGATCACGACGGGCGGGGTCACCCGCCCGGGCGTCGAGCTCACCGACGGCGAGAAGGTCCGCGCGTCGTACGTGCTCGTGCGCCGCGACGGCGTCTGGAAGCTGCTGTCGCACCAGACCAGCCCCATCCAGGGCTGAGACCCAGGGCTGAGACACGGCCCGCCGTCCGCGGTCCCCGACCGGGGCCGCGGACGGCGGCCTTCCCCCCGGACCCCTGTCGACCTACGGGAGCGCGAGGACCATGGACGGAGAACGGATCGCGATCGTCGGGATGGGCCTGCGCTACCCCGACGCGTCGTCGCCCGCGGAGTACTGGGAGAACGTCCTCGCCGGGCGGCGCGCGTTCCGCCGGCTGCCCGACGAGCGGATGAACGCGGAGGACTACTACTCCTCCGACCCGTCGGCACCGGACCGCTTCTACGCGTCCCAGGCGGCCGTCCTGCGCGACTACGAGTTCGACCGGGTCGGGCACAAGGTCGCCGGCTCGACGTACCGCACGACCGACACGACCCACTGGCTCGCGCTCGACGTCGCGGGCCGCGCCCTCGCCGACGCCGGCTTCACCGACGGCGACGGCCTGCCGCGGGCCCGCACCGGCGTGGTCCTGGGCAACAGCCTCACCGGCGAGTTCACGCGCGCCAACGTCATGCGCCTGCGCTGGCCCTACGTGCGGCGCACGGTCGCGGCCGCCCTCACCGACAAGGGCTGGGCGACCGAGGAGACCGCGGCCTTCCTCGCCGACCTCGAGCGGCAGTACAAGTCGCCGTTCCCCGAGATCGACGAGGACACCCTGGCCGGCGGGCTCGCGAACACCATCGCCGGGCGCATCTGCAACGTCTTCGACCTCGGGGGCGGCGGCTTCACCGTCGACGGCGCCTGCTCGTCGTCGCTGCTCTCGGTCTCGTCGGCCGCGACCCAGCTCGCCGACGGCGGCCTCGACGTCGCCCTCGCCGGCGGCGTCGACCTCTCCATCGACCCGTTCGAGGTCATCGGCTTCGCCAAGACCGGCGCCCTCGCGACGGGGGAGATGAAGGTCTACGACGCGGGCTCCAACGGCTTCTGGCCCGGCGAGGGCTGCGGCGTGCTCGTGCTCATGCGCGAGTCCGACGCCGTCGCCGCCGGCAAGCGGATCTACGCCTCCATCTCCGGCTGGGGCGTGTCCTCCGACGGCAAGGGCGGCATCACCCGCCCCGAGGCGCACGGCCACGTGGCCGCCATCGAGCGCGCGTACGCCCGCGCCGGGTGGACGCCCGCGGACGTCGCCTACTTCGAGGGCCACGGCACCGGCACCGAGCTCGGCGACGCGACCGAGATCGAGGCCATCTCGACCGCCCGGCGCGACGCCGACCGGTCCGCCGTGCCCGCGGCCCTCGGCACCGTCAAGGGCAACATCGGCCACACGAAGGCCGCGGCGGGGGTCGCCGGCCTGATCAAGGCGGCCCTCGCCGTCCACCACCAGGTCATCCCGCCGGCCACGGGCCACCGCGAGCCGCACGCCCTGCTCACCGCGGACGACGCGGTGCTGCAGGTGCCGAGCGCCGCGACCCCGTGGCCGGCGGGAGCCCCGCGGCGCGCCGGTGTCTCGGCGATGGGCTTCGGCGGCGTGAACAGCCACATCGCCCTCGGCGAGGCCCCGGGGACCGACCGTCGTGACGCGCTCGACGAGCGCACCCACGAGATCGTCGCGGGACGTCAGGACGCCGAGCTCCTGCTGCTCGACGCCCCCGACGCCGCGTCGCTCGCCGCGCGCCTCGAGGACCTCACGACGGTCGTCGCCAAGCTCTCGCTCGCCGAGCTGGCCGACCTGGCCGGCGCCCTCGCGGGCGAGCTGACCGGTGACCCGGTCCGGCTCGCCGTCGTCGCCCGCACGCCGGACGAGGCCGTCCGGAAGCTCACCCGTGCCGGCGAGCTGGTCGCCGACGGCGCCGTCGGCGGCGTGGTCGACGCGGACGGCATCTCGCTCTCGACGGCCCCGCACGCCCCGCGCATCGGTTTCCTCTTCCCCGGGCAGGGCTCGGGGTCGGGCGCGGGCGACGCCGCCCTGCCGCGCCGGTTCCCGGCCGCGGCGGAGGTGCTGCGCGGGCTGCCGACCGGTGGCGACCAGGTCGCCACCGAGGTCGCGCAGCCGCGGATCGTCGCCGGCTCGCTGGCCGCCCTGCGCGTGCTGGGCGACCTGGGCGTCACGGCGGACACGACGACCGGGCACAGCCTCGGCGAGCTCACCGCCCTGCACTGGGCCGGCGCGCTGTCCGAGGCCGAGGTCCTGCGCCTCGCGGGCGTCCGCGGCCGGGTGATGGCGGCGGCGAGCGAGGGCGACGGGACGATGCTCGGCCTCGAGACCGGCGAGCAGACCGCCGAGGCCCTCTGCGTCGGCACCGACGCGGTCGTCGCCGGGCTCAACGCCCCGCAGCAGACCGTCGTGTCGGGCCCGCGCCCGTCCGTCGAGGCCGTCGCGGAGAAGGCCCGGCGCGCCGGGCTGACCGCCACGCCGCTGCCGGTGTCGCACGCCTTCCACTCGCCCGGCGTCGCGCCGGCGGCCGCCGCCATGGCCGACGAGCTGCGGGCGACCGCGTTCGACGTCCCGGTCCGTCCGGTGGTCTCCACCGTGACCGGCGCGCCCCTCGACCCCGGCACCGACCTCCCGATCCTGCTCTCGGAGCAGATCGTCGCCCCCGTCCGCTTCACCGCGGCCGCGGAGACCGTCGCGCAGGACTCCGACCTGCTCGTCGAGGTCGGACCGGGCCGGGTGCTGACCGGCCTCGCCGCCCAGGTCGCCCCCTCCACGCCCGCGCTCGCGATCGACACCGACCAGCCCTCGCTCGCCGGCCTCCTGCGTGTCGTCGGCGCCGCGTTCGCGCTGGGCGCGCCGGTGGACACCGGCGCGCTGTTCGCCGGCCGCGTCCTGCGCCCGCTCCCGCTCGACGGGTCGATGACCTTCCTCGCCAACCCGTGCGAGTCGGCGCCCGCCCTCGGCGAGGGCATGGACGTCGGCCCGGCGCCCGCGGCGGCGGAGACCGCCGCGGAGACCTCCGCCGAGGCCTCGACCGAGCAGGGCACGCTCGAGCTGCTCTGCCGCCTGGCCGCCGAGCGGGTCGAGCTGCCGGCCGAGGCCGTGCACGCCGACACCCACCCGCTCGACGACCTGCACCTGTCGTCGATCACCGTCGGCCAGCTGGTCAACGAGGTCTGCCGCGCCCTGGGCCGGCCGCCGCTCGAGGGCATGCCGAACCTCGGCACGGCGGCGCTCGGCGAGATCGCCGAGATGATCGACGAGCTGGCCGCGACCGCCCGGCCCGTGGAGAACCCCGCGGAGCCCGCCGGCATCGGGGACTGGGTGCGGCCGTTCGAGGTCGCCCACGTCGAGGCGCCCCACCCCTTCCACGTGCGCTGGAGCCCGGGCGTCACGGCCGACTGGAGCGTCCACGCCCCGGCCGGCCACGTCCTGGCCGAGCCGGTCCGCGAGGCGCTCGCCGGCGCCGGGCTCGGCGACGGTGTGCTGCTCTGCCTGCCCGCCGACGGCGGCCCCGAGCTGCCCGAGCTCGCCCTCGACGCGGCCAAGGACGCGCTCGCGCGCCCCAACGGGACGCGGTTCGTCGTCGTCCAGCAGGGCCTGGGCGCCGCGGGGCTCGCCCGCACCCTGCGCCTCGAGGACCCCTCGACGCGCGTGACGGTCGTCGACCTGGCCGACGTCGAGCCCGCCGCCGCCTCCCGGACGGCCGCGGTCGACGTCGTGCTCGCCGAGACCGCCGCCACGACCGGGTACTCCGAGGTCCGCCACGACGCCGAGGGCACCCGCACCGTCCCGCGCCTGCGCGTCGTCGACCCCCGGGCGGGGACGTCCCCGCTGGGTCCCGACGACGTCCTGCTGGTCACCGGCGGCGGCAAGGGCATCACCGCCGAGAGCGCGCTCGCCCTCGCGGGCGACTCCGGCGCGGCGCTCGGCCTGCTCGGCCGCAGCGCCCCGGACGCCGATCCGGAGCTGGCCGAGAACCTCGAGCGGATGGCCGCGGCCGGGGTCCGGGTGACCTACGCGCAGGCCGACGTCACCGACGCCGACGCCGTGGCGCGTGCCGTCGCGACCGTCGAGGGCGAGCAGGGCCCGGTCACCGCGGTGCTGCACGGGGCCGGGCGCAACGAGCCCGGCGCCCTGCTCAACCTGACCGCCGACCAGTTCCGCGCCACCCTCGCTCCCAAGATCGACGGACTGCGCGCCGTGCTCGGTGCGGTCGACGGCGACCGCGTGCGGCTGCTGATCACGTTCGGCAGCATCATCGGGCGCGCGGGCCTGCGCGGCGAGGGGCACTACGCCACCGCCAACGACCAGATGACCGAGCTGACCCGCCGGTTCGCCGACGAGCACCCCGGTGCCCGGGCGATCGCCTGCGAGTGGTCGGTGTGGTCCGGCGCGGGGATGGGGGAGAAGCTCGGCGTCGTCGAGGCCCTCCAGCGCGACGGGATCACCCCGATCCCCGCCGACGTGGGCATCGACCTGCTGCGCCGCGTCGTCGCGGACACCACGACGCCCGGCACGCTCGTCATCTCCGGGCGCACCGGCGGGCTCGAGACGCTGCCGGTGGAGCGCGAGGAGCTGCCGCTGCGCCGCTTCCTCGACCGCCCGCTCGTGCACTACCCCGGCATCGAGATCGTCGCCGACGCCGAGCTCTCCGAGGGCAGCGACCCGTACCTGACCGACCACGCCCTCGACGGCGACCTGCTGCTGCCGGCGGTCGTCGGGATGGAGGCGATGACCCAGGTCGCCGGCGCGGTCGTCGGCCGCGACGACGTCCCGACGATGAGCGGGATGGAGTTCCTGCGGCCCGTCGTGGTCGCGCCCGGCGGCTCGGGCACCCTGCGTGTGGCGGCGCTCGCCCGGGACGCGCACACCGTCGACGTGGCGGTGCGCAGTGCCGACACCGGCTTCGCCGCGGACCACTTCCGGGCCCGGCTGCACTTCGGGGCCGAGCCCGCGGTGGACGGGGGAGCCACCCTCCCGGACCTCCCGCTCGTGCCGCTCGACCCGGGTCGCGAGCTCTACGGCGGCGTCCTGTTCCAGGGCAAGCGCTTCCAGCGCCTCACCGGCTACCGCCGCGCCGCCGCGCGCCACGCGGTCGCCGAGGTGGGTGTGGGATCCGACCCGGTCTGGTTCGCGCCCTACCTGCCCCAGGAGCGGCTGCTCGCCGACCCCGGGGCCCGCGACACGGTGATGCACGCCCTGCAGTGCTGCGTCCCCGACGCCACGCTGCTGCCGCAGTCGGTGGAGCGCCTGCACCTCGCCGACCCGCGGGTCGACGCGTGCGACCACCTCGTCATCGACGCCCGCGAGCGGGGGCAGGACGGCGACAGCTACACCTACGACATCGACGTCCGCGACCCCGAGGGCGCGCTCGTCGAGCGGTGGGAGGGCCTGGTCCTGCGGGCCGTCCGCCACCGCGACGGGTCCGGGCCGTGGCCCGCGCCGCTGCTCGCCTCCCTGGTCGAGCGCGGCCTGGAGCGGGAGCTCGGCGGCACCCGCGCGGTCGCGGTCGAGCCCGACGCCGACGACTGCGACGGGTCCCTGGCCTGCCGCCGGGCCGCGACGACCCTCGCGGTGTCCCGCGCCCTCGGCACGCCGACGACGGTCGCGCACCGCCCCGACGGCCGCCCGGAGATCCCGGGCTCGCCGCGGACGGTGACCGCGTCGCACGGCGCGGGCCTCACGCTGGCGGCCGTCGGCGACGGTGTCGTCGCCTGCGACGTCGAGGCGGGCCTCGGCGGGCCGGGTGCCGGCTGGGCCGACCTGCTCGGCACGGCGCTCACCGCCGTCGCCGACCTCGCGGCCGCCGAGGCGGGGGAGCCGGGCGACGTCGCCCGCACCCGCGTCTGGACGGCGCTGGAGTGCGTGCGCAAGACCGGCTCGATGTCGTCCGCGATCACGCTCGAGCGGGCCCGGGACGGCTGGGTCACGTTCACCGCCGGCGAGCACCGCATCGCCACGTGGGTCACGCGCACCACCGACCACGACGGACCGGTCGTGCTGGCCGGTCTGGGCACCACCGCGCCCGAGCCCGAGAAGGAGGAGGACCGATGAGCGGCTACTACGAGATCCGGCACACCGTCGGCTTCGAGGAGACGAACCTCGTCGGGAACGTCTACTACGTCAACTACCTGCGCTGGCAGGGCCGGTGCCGGGAGATGTTCCTCAAGGAGCAGGCGCCCGCGGTGCTCGCCGAGGTCCGCGACGACCTCAAGCTGTTCACGCTGAAGGTCGACTGCGAGTTCTTCTCCGAGATCACCGCGTTCGACGAGCTGTCGATCCGGATGCGCCTGGAGGAGCTCACGTCCACCCAGGTCCAGTTCGCCTTCGACTACGTGCGGGTGACCGACGGCGACGAGACGCTCGTGGCCCGCGGCCGCCAGCGGGTGGCGTGCATGCGCGGACCGAACACGAACACGGTCCCGACGCGGGTGCCCGCGGCGCTGCGCGAGGCGCTGGCGCCCTACTCGGCCGTCCCGGTGGGTGTCTGAGATGCGCCCCACCGGACCCACGGGCCTCACCGACCCCGAGGAGATCGCCCGCAGCCTGCGCGCGGTCATGGGTTCCTTCGCCACCGGCGTCACCGTGCTGACCACCCCCGGCCCGGACGGCCACGGCATGACGGCGAACGCCGTGACCTCGGTGTCGCTCGACCCGCCGCTGGTGCTCGCCTGCGTCGCCCGGACCTCCCGCATCCACGCCGCCATCGAGCGCTCCGGAGCGCTGGGGGTCTCGGTGCTCGGCGGCGACCAGGTCGCCGCGGCGCACTGGTTCGCCGACAAGGGGCGGCCGTCGGGCGCCCGCCAGTTCGACGCCGTCGACCACGCGCTCGGCGCCCACACCGCGGCGCCCCTGATCACGGGCGCGCTCGGCTGGCTGGAGTGCCGGGTCGTCACCACCCACGACGGCGGCGACCACGCGATCGTCGTCGGCGAGGTGCTCGCCGCCGACACCGGCGCCGACGACGCCGATCCGGCCCTCCTGTTCCACCGCGGCCGCTTCGGCCGCCAGGACCCGCCGGCCCCGCTCCTGCGGGCCGCCTGACCCACCCCAGATCCATCCCCGGCAGAGGAGACGACGATGACCGACATCCCCGAGCCGCACCGCGCGCTCGCCGTGCTGCGGGCCGACTCCGAGGCGATCGAGACGATGGTCGCCGGGCTCACCGACGAGCAGTGGCAGCAGGAGACCCCCGCGACCGGCTGGACGATCGCCGACCAGGTCGCCCACCTCGCGTTCGTGTTCTCGCTGGCCGCGACGGCCGCCGCCGAGCCCGAGCAGTTCCGGGCGATCGCGGGCGGCGTGCAGGGCTTCGGCGAGTTCGACGCCGCGGTCAACGCCGCCCTCGAGCCCTACCGTGCCCTGCCGCCCGCCGAGGTCCTCGCCGCGTTCCGCGCCGAGCGCGACCGCAGTCTCACCGCGCTCGCCGCGATCCCGGCCGACGGCACCGTGCCGTGGTTCGTCAACCCGCTGCCCCCGGTCGTCCTCGCGAGCGCGGGGATGTTGGAGTGCTTCGCCCACGGGCAGGACATCGCCGACACCCTCGGCGTCGAGCGGACCCACGACGACCGCGTGCAGTACCTGACGACGTTCGTCGCCCACACGCGGGACTTCGGCTTCGCCGCCCACGGCGAGACGCCCCCGGCCGAGCCCTTCCGGTTCGAGCTGACGCTGCCGAGCGGGCGCGTGTGGACGTTCGGCCCGGAGGACGCGGCCGAGCGCGTCACCGGCGCCGCCGTCGACACCGTCCTGCTGGCGGCCCGCCGCCGCCACGCCGACGACCTGACCGTGACCGGCACGGGCGGGGCCGCGCAGCGCTGGCTCGAGGTCGCCCAGGCCTACCGCGGCCCGGCCGGCGAGGGCCGCCGGCCGCGGACGATCGCGGGGCCCCGCACCGTGGTGGTCCGCTACGAGGTCACCCCGGAGACCGCCGAGGCGAACCAGCAGGCGGTCGAGAAGGTGCTGGCGGAGCTGGCCGAGACCGAGCCGGCCGGGCTGGCCTACGCCGTCCACCGCCTCGCCGACGGCGTCACCTTCGTGCACGTCGCCGAGTTCGCGGGCGAGGACAACCCCCTGACCGGCATCGGGGCCTTCGCCGAGTTCCAGCAGGGCCTGCCGGACCGCCTGGTGGGCCCGCCGGCCGCGGGACCCGCGACCACCCTCGGTGTGTACCGATCCCCGGCCAAGATGTGACGCCCTCACTTCCGACCGGGGTGACGGGTGCGACACCGTCATCGCTACGCCGTTCGGGGGGAGGCATCGCCCTCTCCGGCCGGTACGGAACGACCGACACCAGTCGAGAGACGAGAGGACTGCCGACATGGCGGAGCGCACCGAGCACAGGATCGGCACCCGTGAGCAGTGGCGCGCCGAGCGCATCGCGCTGCTCGAGGCCGAGAAGGAGCTGACCCGGCGTGCCGACGAGCTGGCCGGGCGGCGCGCGAACCTGCCCTGGGTCCCGGTGGAGAAGGACTACGCGTTCGAGACCCAGGACGGCCCGGCGGGCCTGGGCGACCTGTTCGCGGGCCGCAGCCAGCTCATCGTCTACCACATGATGAACACCAGCTGCCCCTCGTGCGCGTCGCTGATCGACTCCCTCGACGGCGTCGCGGACCACCTGCTGGGCCACGACGTCGGGGTCTCGGTGGTCTGCCGCAGCCCGCTCGAGGACATCGTCGCCCACGCGAAGCGCCAGGGCTGGACGCTCCCCGTGGCGTCCTCGCAGGGCAGCGACTTCAACGCCGACCACGACGTGTTCTACGACGCGGCCGCCCTCGAGGCGGGCGCCGAGCACAACTACCGCGAGCTGCCGATCGGCCCCGAGTACGCGCCCATCGACGCGCCGGGCATGAGCGTCTTCGCCCGCGAGGGCGACGCGATCTACCACACCTACTCGGCCTACAACCGCGGGCTCGACGTGCTCAACGGCGCGCTGCAGTGGCTCGACCGCGCCCCGCTCGGGCGCAACGAGGCCGACGGCCCGGGCTGGATCCAGCTGCGCACCGAGTACCCCCACGTCCGCGAGGGCTGACCGCCCTCGCCAGCCGAAAGGAGGGCGGCCATGTCCGTCACCCCTGAGCGGACCACGCTCTGCCAGACCTGCGAGGACGTCGAGGTCACCGAGTTCCTGTCGCTCGGCATGCAGCCGGCCTTCGCCTTCCCGGCGGATGCGCAGGAGGCGGCGACCGAGCCGATGTGGCCGCTCGACCTCGGGGTCTGCACGCAGTGCAGCCTCGTGCAGGCCATGGAGCCGGTCAGCGAGCGGATCCTGTTCAACGGCGACGACTACCACCACCTCGCCGGCCTGACCGCGGGCTACCGCGGCCACCTGCGGGGGCTCGCCGACGAGCTGGCCGCCCTCCACGGTGCGGGGGAGCGCCGGGGCTCGGTCGTCGAGATCGGCAGCAACGACGGGTCCCTGCTCGACGAGCTGGCCGAGCGCCGGTTCGACGTGCTGGGCGTCGACCCGTGCGGGTCGGAGTCGGCCGCCGGCTCCCCGGTGGTGCGCGACTACTTCTCGTCGCAGGTCGGCAAGGAGGTGCTCGCCACCTACGGGCCGGCGGACGTCGTGGTGACGCTCAACGCGTTCGCCCACGTCACCGACCTGCACGACGTGCTGAAGGGCGTCACCGCGGTCCTCGACGACGAGGGGATGTTCGTCTCCGAGTCGCACTACCTGGTGCCGCTGCTCGAGGGTGTGCAGTACGACTTCGCCTACCACGAGCACTCCCGGTACTACTCGGTGACGGCCCTGCAGGCGGTGTTCGCCATGCACGGGCTCGAGGTGTTCCGCGTCGACGAGGTCGACACCCACGGCGGGTCGATCCGGGTCTTCGCCGGCTACCCGGGCGTGCACGGGATCGAGGACTCGGTCGGCGAGCTGCGCCGCGTCGAGGACGCCCTGGACCTCACCGACCTGGCCGTCTACGAGGAGTTCGCCCGCCGGGTGGCGCGCCAGCGGGAGGACCTGCGCGCGCTCCTGCGGGAGCTCACCGCCGACGGGTCCCGGGTGGCCGGTGCCTCCGCGCCGGGGCGCGCGATCACCGTGCTCAACTACTGCGACCTGGGGCCCGACGACCTCGAGTACATCGGGGAGATCAGCCCGCGCAAGATCGGCCGGCTGCTGCCGGGCACCCACATCCCGGTGGTCGACCAGAAGGCCGTGCTCGGCGGGCCCGACCAGCCGGAGTACGCGCTGCTGCTCTCGTGGCACATCGCCGACGAGGTCATCGACCGCCTGCGCTCCGAGGGGTTCCGGGGCACCTTCGTCGTCCCGCTCCCCGAGCCGCGGGTCGTCGACGACGCGTGACGCCGACCGAGGGAGTGTTCTCGTGACCGGACCGACCGACGACACCGTCGGACGGCGGGCGGACGGGCGGACGTGGGCGGGCCTCGGGGTGCTCGCCCTCGTCCCCCTCCTCCTGTCGCTCGACGTCAGCGTGCTCTTCCTCGCCCTGCCGAGGCTGAGCGCGGACCTGCAACCGAGCAGCGTGGAGCTGCTCTGGATCGGCGACGTCTACCCGTTCCTGCTCGCCGGTTCGCTCGTGACCATGGGGTCACTGGGCGACCGGTTCGGCCGGCGCCGGCTCGTCCTGATCGGTGCGGCGCTGTTCGGCCTGGCGTCCGTCGTCGCGGCGTACTCGGCGGGACCGTGGATGCTCATCGTCACCCGCGGCGCCCTCGGGGTGGCGGGCGCGATGATGCTGCCGAACGCCCTGGCGCTGGTGACGACCATGTTCACCGACGCGAAGCAGCGATCCCTCGCGATCGGTGTGTACATCAGCTGCTTCATGGGCGGTACGGCGATCGGCCCCGCCGTCGGGGGGCTGCTGCTCGACCACTTCTGGTGGGGCTCCGCGTTCCTCCTCGGCGCCCCGGTGATGGCGGCACTGCTGCTCGTGGGCCCCTTCACCATCCCCGAGCTGCGGGAGCGGCAGACCGCGACGCTCGACGTCGTGAGCATCGTGCTCTCACTGGTCGCGATGCTGGCCCTGGCGCACGGGCTCAAGGACGTCGCCAGGAACGGGACCACCACGGAGAACGTGGCGGCCCTGACCGTCGGGCTCGTCCTGGGCGTGCTGTTCGTCCGCCGGCAGTTCGGGCTGCGCGTGCCGCTGCTGGACCTGCGCCTGTTCGGCAACCGGGCCTTCACCACCGGGGTGCTGTTCATGCTGTTCGGCTCGGTGGTCATGGCCGGCACGTTGCTGCTCTCGAGCCAGTACCTGCAGCAGGTGCTCGGGCTCTCGCCGGGTGCCGCCGGACTGTGGTCGGTGCCCGCGGCGAGCGGTCTCGTGCTCGCGTCGCTGGCGGCACCGATCATCACCCGGCGGTTCCGCGCGCCGTACGTGATGGCCACGGGCGTCGGCGTCGCCGTCATCGGTTTCCTCGTGCTCAGCCGGATCGGCGACGGGGGCGACCTCGCCCAGCTCGTGCTCGGGCTGGTGCTGGTCCAGACCGGCGTCGGGGTGTGCGGCCCGCTCGGCACCGATTTCGTCGTCAACGCGGCCCCCGAGGAGAGCACCGGGGCGGCGAGCGCCCTGAGCCAGACGGGCGTGGAGCTGGGCAGCGCCCTGGGGATCGCCGGCCTGGGCACGGCGGGGTCGGTGGTCTACGGGGCGACGATGGCCGGCTCGCCCGTGCCCGCGGCGCGGGAGACCCTGCCCGGGGCGCTCGACGCCGCGGGCCGGCTGGACCCGGCCGCGGCGGCGGAGCTGATGGCGCAGGCGCGGGCGGCGTTCACGTCCGGCCTGGCGACGGCGGCGGCGATCAGCGCGGGCATCACCGCCCTGCTCGTCGCGGCCGCGCTGTCCCTGGCCCGCCGGCCCGATCCCGGGACCGGCACCGGGACCGGCACCGACACTGGCCCCACGGCCACGGACGAGGACCGGGAGCTCGCCGGACAGCACCGGTAGTCCCCCCGCACGGCATCGACCCCGCCACCGGCCCCGGTGGCGGGGTCGACGTGCGTGTGCGGTCGACGACGTCGGAGCTGTTCGGGCCGACCGGGCCAGCAATCGGGAGGACGTGGCCCGGCGCGCCCGCGACCGACGATCGGACGCGGACCGTCCGTGCCACGAGGGCACGGCGTCGGAGAGGAGCAGTCGATGCGCGTCGCTTTCGTCATCTGGCCGGCACCGGCACACCTGTACCCGCTGGTCCCGCTGGCGTGGGCCCTCCGCGCCGCGGGCCACGAGGTCGTCGTGGCCTCCCACCCCGCGATCGCGGCCGAGACGGCGTCGGCGGGCCTGACGCCCGTGTCGGTGTGCGACGCCGACGCCATGCCGGGGCTCGTGGGTCCCGGCGGCGCCTACCCCGCCGAGCGGGCCGACCTCGACCGCCTCACCGACGAGCTCGGGCTCACCCCCGACGACCCCGACCGTGAGCACTGGGACGTGCTCACGCAGTACTACATCCCCTCGATGTGGGACTTCGTGCCCTACCGGGGCCGCCCCGACCAGGAGATGCCCGCCATGGACGGGCTGGTCTCCTTCGCGCGGACGTGGGAGCCGGACCTGGTGCTCTGGGACCCGACGGTGCCCGGCGCGGCCGTGGCGGCCCGGGTCAGCGGGGCCGCCCACGCGCGCTGGTGGACCGCGCCGGACGTGTTCGGCAAGGGCCTGGACCTCCTCGAGGCCCGCAACGAGGGGTCCGACGACCCGGTCGACGACCCGCTGGTCGAGACCGTCCGCCCCCTCGCCGAGCGCTACGGCGTCACGGTCGACCGCGAGCTGCTGCTCGGGCAGTGGACGGTCAACCCGCAGCCCCCCGCCGTCGGTCCGGAGGTGAGCGCTCCGACGCTGCCCGTGCGCTGGATCCCGCACTCCCGCCAGGACGCCATGCCCGACTGGCTCTACCCGGTGCCGGACCGCCCGCGCGTCGCGATCTCGCTCGGCCTCTCGGAGCGCTCCTTCATGGAGGGTGGCTGGGACCACGTCCCGGCGCTGTTCGAGGCCCTCTCCGACCTCGACGTCGAGGTGGTGGCGACGCTCAACGCGCTCCAGCTCTCCGCCGTCGACAAGATCCCCGACAACGTCCGGGTCGTCGAGTTCGTGGCCCTGGGGCAGCTGATGCCGACGTGCGACCTGCTCATCCACCACGGCGGGATGGGCACGGTCATGCCGGCGATCGCGAACGGCGTGCGCCAGATCGTCGTCGACTTCGCCGACCACAAGATCACTACGACCGAGCTGCTGGGGGAGCGGGTCGACCGCTCGCGCTACAGCCTGGGGCCGGCCCTCGCTCGGTACGCCACCGACTCCGGCGCCGGTCTCGTGATGAACGTGAGCCGCCCCGACGCCTTCACGATGCGCGAGACGATCCAGCGCGTGCTCACCGAGCCCTCGTTCCAGCGGGGGACCGACCGGCTGCGCAGCGACCTGCTCGCCACGCCGGCCCCCGCCGAGGTCGTCCCGATCCTGGAGCGGCTGACCGCCGAGCACCGCGGTCGCTGACCGCCGACCCGCGTGCCCCCGACGCCGCCGCCCGCCGGACACCCCGGCGGGCGGCGGCGTCGCTCGTCCGGGGGCGCGTCCCGGCAGACGGTGGGCACGGCAATCGAGGAGACGGCACGCGGTCGCGGGTCGGCGACGATTCTCGTCATGGACTCCTTCCGCATCGACGTCCCGCAGCACGACCTCGAGGACCTGCGCCGTCGCCTGGACGCGACCCGGTGGCCCGCCGACGGCCCCGGTGAGGACTGGGAGCGCGGCGTGCCCGTGCGGTACCTGCGCGACCTGGCCGAGTACTGGGGCACCCGCTTCGACTGGCGCGCCGCCGAGCGCGAGCTCAACGCCGTCCCGCAGTTCACGACCGAGATCGACGGGGCCACGGTCCACTTCGTGCACGCCCGCTCGCCCGAGCCGGGCGCCCGCCCGCTGCTGCTGACCCACAGCTGGCCGGGGTCGGTCGTCGAGTTCCTCGACGTCATCGGCCCGCTCACCGACCCCCGCAGCCACGGTGGCGACCCCGCCGACGCCTTCCACGTCGTCGCGCCGTCGATCCCCGGGCACGGCTTCTCCGGGCCGCCGGCCGGGCCGGGCTGGGGTGTGGAGAAGGTCGCGGCGGCCTGGGCCGAGCTGATGGCCGGCCTCGGCTACGACGGCTACTTCACCGGCGGCGGGGACTGGGGCTCGCTGATCTCGCTGCAGCTCGGCCGCATCGACGCCGAGCACGTCCTCGGCGCCCACGTGTCGATGGTGCTCACCACGCCCAGCGGCGACCCCGCGGAGCTCGCCGGTCTCGACGCCACCGACGGTGCCCGCCTGGCCGCGTTCGGCCACTTCGACGCCGTGGGCTCCGGGTACATGAAGATTCAGTCGACGCGTCCCGACACCGTGTCCTTCGGGCTCGCCGACTCCCCGACCGGTCAGCTCGCCTGGGTCGTCGAGAAGTTCCAGGAGTGGAACACCTCGGCGAAGGTCCCCGAGGACGTCGTCACCCGCGACCGCCTGCTCACCAACGCCTCGATCTACTGGCTGACGGCGACCGGCGGCTCCGCGGCGCAGATGTACTACGAGTCGGCGGCACACCTCGGCGCCCTCTTCACCCCGGGGGTCGAGCTCCCGCCGGTCGAGGTGCCGATCGCCGTCGCGGCGTTCGGGGAGGACCCGGCGGCGCCCATCCGCGCGTTCGCCGAGCGTGACCACCCGACGATCGTGCGCTGGACCGAGATCGAGCGCGGCGGCCACTTCGGTGCCCTCGAGCGTCCCGACGACTTCGTCGCCGACGTGCGGGCCTTCGCCCGGCAGGTGTGCGGGTCATGACCACCCTGGCGCCGGCACCGGACCGGCCGGCGCCGCGGCCCGGGCCCGCCGGGGACGCCGCCACCCCGTGGTGGCGGCGTCCCTGGGTGCTGCCGCTGACCGCGCTCGTGGCCGCCGCGCTGGTCTTCATGTGGGCGTCGTACATCACCCTCGACGCCAGGACGGCGACCGTCGAGCTGCCGCCCGAGTACCCCGGCAAGTACCAGATCGTCCTGGCCCACATCGTGTTCGGCACGGTGGCCCTGGTCGCCGTCGTGCTCCAGGTGTGGCCGTGGCTGCGGCGGCGCCACCCGCGGGTGCACCGCTGGGTCGGCCGGGTCTACGTCGTCGGGGGCGTCGCGCCGAGCGCGGCCCTCGCCGCGGTGCTGCTGCCGATGATCGCGGGCTCGCACTGGCTGGCCTGGGCATCCCGGGTCACCCTCGAGGTGCTCTGGGTCGCCACCACCGCCGTCGGCGCGATCTCGGCGCGACGGCGCCGCTGGACGCTGCACCGCTGGGCCATGCTCTCGAGCTTCGCGCTGACCATGGACGCCTTCTCCACCCGCTTCCTCCAGGTCGCGCTGATGCCGCTCTACCCCGACGTGATCGACGAGGGCGCCTTCCTGCTCCTCGTGGGCTGGGGCGGCTGGGTGGCCAACCTCCTGCTCGTCCAGGCCTGGTTGCTGCGCAGCATGCGGCGGTCGCGCCGGGACCGCACACGGGGAGACGTCCTCGCGGCGTGACCGGACCACGGTGGGACCCGTCGGCTCGTCCGCACGGGCGACCCACACCCGAGCACTCGCTCGCATCTCGCTCTCGCACATCGCACTCGACAGGAGGGAAGGCGCCATGACCGCCACCGTGCAGGCCGACGTCGACTCCGGGACGAGGGACGTGCCGTCGACGCTGCGGTCGTTGACGGGGCTGCGGTTCATCGCGGCCTTCGCCGTCTTCCTCTTCCACACCGGGCTGAGCATGAACCCGATGAACCTCACGGGCCCGGCCGTGAGCCCGTTCGCCGACGACACCGTCGCGCACTGGTACGAGCTGATCTTCAGCAACGCCGGCTTCGTCGGGGTCTCGATCTTCTTCGTGCTCAGCGGCTTCGTCATCTCGTGGTCGGCGCGGCCCGGACACTCGGCGGGCGGCTTCATCCGTCGGCGTCTAATGAAGGTCTTCCCCAACCACGTGGTGATGTGGGCGGTCGTCCTGCTGCTCTTCGCCTCGCAGCGGGCGGACTGGGCGGTGTGGCTGCCCAACCTGTTCCTCGTCCACGCGTGGATCCCCGACCTCACCATCGCGCTCGGCGTGAACATGCCGGCCTGGTCGCTCGGCAGCGAGCTGCTGTTCTACCTGCTCTTCCCGCTGCTGATCGGGCCGATCTCGCGGCTGCGCGGCAACCGGCTGTGGGTCTGGGCGGGCGTGATGGTCGCCGGCCTCGTCCTCTACAAGATCGCTGCGATGACGGTCGTCCCGGACGGGGGCGACGGCGTGGCCGTCGAGCCGGACCTGCGCTACTGGTTCGGCTACATCTTCCCGGTCGGCCGCCTGTTCGAGTTCGGGCTGGGCGCGCTCCTCGCCCGCGTCGTCCTCTCGGGGATGCGGCTCCCGCTGCGCCCCCTGTCCGCCGCGCTGCTGTCGGTCGTCGCCTACGTCGCGACCCTCTTCGTCCCGGCGCAGTTCGCCCTCAACCTCGTCACCGTCGTGCCGGTCGCGCTGCTGGTCGCCGCCCTCGCCGCGGCGGACGTGCAGGGGACGCGGACCGGGCTCGCGAACCCGCTGTTCGTGTGGTTCGGCAAGGTGTCCTTCGGCTTCTACCTCGTCCAGGTCGTGACGATCTTCTACCTCCGTGACGTGACCGGCGCGCCGCAGTTCTCCACCCCGGTGGCGGTCCTGGTCCTGATCGGCCTGTTCGCCACGAGCCTCCTGGGCGGCTGGCTGCTCCACCGGTTCGTGGAGATGCCGATGATGCGGCGCTGGGCCGGACGCCGGGCCCCGTCGGCCGATCCCACCCCCGACCGCGAGCGCGTCGGCGCCGCCTGAGCGCCGCCGCCACGCCACCGAGGAGACCGACGAGATGAGCACCATCGACCTCAACGACGTCGACGGTTTCTGGGCCGCACCGATCGAGGACCGGCACGCCGCGTTCGACACGCTGCGCGAGGCGCCCGGACTGCCGTTCTTCCCCGAGCCCGACCTGGGCTGGGCCCCGCGCGGGCCCGGCTACTACGCGCTGACGCGGATGGACGACGTGCTCCGGGTCAGCCGCGACACCCGGCGCTTCCTGTCGAGCAAGGGCGTGGGGAGCCCGGTGGACCTGCCGCCCGAGCTGGCGGAGTTCCACGAGTCGATGATCACGATGGACGACCCGCGCCACGGGCGGCTGCGGCGCATCGTCGCCAAGGCGTTCACGCCCCGGTCGCTGTCGGCGGTCATGGACAACGTCACCCAGGTCGCCGTCGACATCGTCGACGACGTCGTCGAGCGCGGCGAGTGCGACGCGGTCGCCGACATCTCGGCGAGGCTCCCGCTCCGCGTCATCTGCGACATGACCGGTGTCCCGGCGAGCCAGCACGGGTTCGTGTTCGAGCAGACCAACATGCTGCTCGGCATCCAGGACCCGGAGTTCGCCGCGGAGCACGGCGACCCGCTGCGCATCATGTTCGAGGCCAGCCAGGCCCTGGCCGACCTCGCGCACGAGCTGGCCGCCCACCGTGCCGAGCACCCCGCCGACGACCTCATCTCGCGGCTGGTGGCGGCCGAGATCGACGGCGAGGCCCTCACCCCGGCCGAGGTGGCGGAGTTCTTCATCCTGCTGGTCAGCGCAGGCAACGAGACCACCCGCAACGCGATCAGCTGGGGGATCGAGCTCCTCACGCGGTACCCCGAGCAGCGCGCGACCTGGCTCGACGACCTCGACGGGGTCACCCCGACGGCGGTCGAGGAGATCGTGCGCTGGGCCTCGCCGGTGATGTTCCAGCGACGGACCGTCGCCGAGGACGCCGAGCCGATCGAGCTCTCCGGGCAGGAGCTGGGGCCCGGCGACAAGGTCCTGCTGTACTACTGGGCCGCCAACCGCGACCCCCGCCACTTCGACGACCCCGCGCGCTTCGACGTGCGGCGCTCGCCCAACCCCCACGTGGGCTACGGCGGACCCGGCCCGCACTTCTGCCTGGGCGCGCACCTGGCCCGCCGGGAGATGACGGTCATCTTCCGCGAGCTGCTGGAGCGGGTCCCGGACCTGGAGATCACCGGGGAGCCGGTGCGGCTGAAGTCGGCGCTGGTGAACGGCACGAAGAGCCTCCCGGCGAGCTTCACACCCGGCGAGCGCTCCGACCGTCGGACCGGTGCCCGGAGAGCGGCATGACGGCGCTCGAGGTGTACGCCTGGGCGACCGGCGGCGCGGAGAAGGACGCCGTCGACGCGCTCGCCGGCGAGTTCGCCCGCACCGTCCCCGGCCGCCAGGTCGTCAACCCGGTGCTCGCCGGAGGGCCCGATCCGGAGGGTGACCTGCGGTCACGGTTGCGGGCCGGCGACCCGCCGGACAGCTTCCAGGTGCACCCGGGGGCCGAGGCGCAGAACCTCGTCGCGTCGGGGGCGCTCGTCGCCCTCGACGAGTGCTTCGCGCGGTGGGGCCTCGACGACGTCCTCCCCGCCGGCCTGCGCGACGGGCTCGCCGTCGGCGGCGCGGTCCACGCCGTCCCCGCCGGGCTCCACCGGCTGCTGCTGTGGAGCAACGACGGGGTCCTGGCTCGGGCCGGGCTCACCGCCCGTCCCGCGGACGTCGACGACCTCGTCCGGCAGCTGGAGGTGCTGCGGGCCTCCGGCGTCCGATACCCGCTCGCGCTCGGCCCCGACTGGACGCAGCTCGAGCTGCTCGAGGCCGTCCTGCTCGCCCGGCTGGGTCCCGACCGGTTCGCCGCGCTGTGGACCGCGGGGGCCGACTGGTCGGGCGACGACGTCGCCGACGCCCTCGCCGCCTACGGCCGCCTGCTGCCCTACGCGAACCCGGACCGCGACGGCCTGTCGTTCCCCGACGCCGCCGCCCGGGTGCGCACCGGCGCGGCCGGCTACCTGTTCACGGGCGACTGGGTGCGGGCGCTGTGGGCGGGCGACCGCTCGTGGAGCTGGTCCGGGCGCCCGTTCCCCGGGACCGCGGGGACCTTCCAGTGGCTCGGGGACGCGTTCGTGCTGCCCGAGAACGCGCCCGACGTCGACGGCGCGCTCGCCTGGCTGGCCACCGTCGCCGGCGCCCCGGGCCAGCAGGCCTTCAACACCCGCAAGGGATCGATCCCGGTCCGCGCCGACGCCGACCGGGCCGACCACTCCCCGTACCTCCGGGCGGCCATGGCGGACCTCGAGCACCTCCAGCTCGTCCCGTCGTGCACGCACGGCTCGGCCGCCGGCCGCGCCGTGACGTCCGCCGCCCTCACCGCCGTGGGCGCGTTCTCCTCGACGGGCGACGTCGGGGACCTGCGGAGCGCCCTCGCGGCCACCACCGACGAGCCACGCCGAGAAAGGGTATGAATCCGATGATCCTCACCGAGCCGACGTCGTCGCAGCGCACCCCGGGTCGTGCCGCCGCCGTCACCGCGCGGGTCTGCACGGGCCTGGTCACCGTGTTCCTGCTCTTCGTGGCGTTCGCCAAGCTGACGGCGATGCCGATGATGGTCGACACCACGGTCCACAAGATGGGCTTCCCGCCCGAGAGCATGCCGGTCACCGGGGCCGTCCTGGTGATCTCCCTGGTGCTCTACCTGTGGCGGCGCACCGAGATCCTCGGCGCGATCCTGCTGACCGCCGTCGTGGGCGGTGCCGTCGCCGTGCACATGCGCATCTCCGCGCCCCTGGTTCCCGACTTCGCCGTCGTCGTCGGCTTCGGCGCGCTGGTCTGGCTCCCGCTCTACCTGCGCAACGACCTGGTCCGGCGGATGGTGCACGCCGGTCGGTGAGCGCCACCCCTCCCACCGTCCCCGACCACCGCCGGAAGGACGAGCCGTGACACTCTCCGTCGACTCACCCCGTCCCCGCGGCGACGCCGCCCCGACCACGCCACCCCGGGGCGCCGGCCCCCGCCGCCGTGCGCGGTGGATGCCGGCCCTCGTGGTGCTGGTCCTGGCGTTCCTGGCGTTCGTGCTGCCGCCCTACCTCGGGCTCGACCCGTCCGCGGCGCGCATCCCGGTGGACGCCTCCGTGCCCTGGCACTACCCCGTCCTGATCGTCCACATCGCGACCTCGACGATCGCGCTGCTGACGCTGTGCCTGCAGATGTGGCCGTGGCTGCGCGAGCACCACCCCGCGGTGCACCGGGTCAGCGGCCGGGTCTACGTGTTCGCCGGGGCGCTGCCCGCCGCGCTGCTGAGCCTGGTGCTCTGCCTGCAGGCGACCAGCCCGATCGGCACGCTCGGCGTGGCGACCGCCGGTGCGTTCTGGGCCGTCACGACGGCGATGGGCTGGATCCGCGGCCGGCAGCGCCGCTGGGGCTCCCACCGGCGCTGGATGCTCTACAGCTTCGCGTTCGCGCTCCAGGCCACGTGGGCCCGGCTCATCGCCGTCGTCGCCATCGTCGGCGGTCTGGAGGTGGACCCGGTCCTCATGGGCGAGGCGGGCACGTGGCTCGGCTGGATCGTCAACGTCCTGCTCGTGCACTGGTGGATCGAGCGGACCCGGAGCGGGGGCTGAGATGGCCGCCCCGACCGCCCCGTCCCGCACGGCCTGGTGGCGCCGGCCCTGGATGGTCCCGCTCGCGCTCGTCGCGCTCGCGACGCTGATGACGATGTGGCCGAACTACGTCGATCTCGACCCGGCCCGGGCCTCGGTGCCGATCCCGCCGGAACGCCCGTGGAAGTACACGCTGCTGCTCCTGCACGTCAGCTTCGGGTCGATCGCGCTGATCACGGCGTGCCTGCAGGTGTGGCCGTGGCTGCGCCGCCGGCACCCGCTCGTCCACCGGGTGTCCGGGAACGTCTACGTCGTCGCCGGCGTCCTGCCGTCGGCGCTCTCGGCGGTGTGGCTCATCGCCTGGATCGACGGCAACGAGGGCGCGGCGTGGATGAGCCGGGTGGTGCTCAACGTCTTCTGGGTGGGCAGCACGGTCCTCGGGCTCGTGATGGCCCGGCGGGGCCGCTGGGCGGAGCACCGCTGGTACATGGTGGTCAGCTTCGCGCTGACCATGGACGTGTTCACCGCGCGGTTCGTCTCGTTCACCCTGCTCGGGTTCACGTCCGCGCAGATCACCGACGACGAGTTCCTCGACATGATCAATTGGGGCGCCTGGACGGTCAATCTCGTGCTCGCCTTCTGGTGGCTCGAGCGCGGGCGCCGGGAGGCGCCGGCCACCCCGGAACGGCGCGGGACCCGTCGGCTGGTGGGGCTGCTCGCCGTGGCATCGGCCCTCGCGGCCGTCGTCCCGTTCGTGCCGCTCGACTGGCTCGCGATCGCCGTGGCGCACGGCGGCGTGCCGTCCCCCGATCCCGCCCTCCTGACCTGGTCGGGCGTGTTCCTCGCCGTCGCCCTGGTGACGGCGGTGATCCAGTGCTGGCCCTCGCGGCGCCCGCGGCTGCTCGCCGCGCGCGTGCACCTGCTCGCCGGCGTGCTCCCCGCGGTGCTGCTGGGCGTCCTGCTCGTCGCGGGAGCCGGCGGCGGTGGCTGGGTCGGGCGCTTCTACGTCGCCGCGCTCTGGCTCGCCGTCGCCGTGCTGACGCTCCGGATGGCGCGGCAGGGACGCTGGGGCGAGTACCGCCGCTACCGCGTCTACGGCCTCGCCCTCGCCCTGGACGTCGTGACGATGCGCCTGCTCGCGGTCGTCCTGCCCGTCGTGGCGCCCGGCCTCGACGTGCCCTCGCTCATGGACGTCGTCGGGTGGTGCGGCTGGATCCTCAACCTGGTCCTCGCGCACGCGTGGCTCGCACGCACCACGCGCCGGGACCGCCCGGCGGCGCACCGGCCCGTGGCGGCGCCCCGCGCCCCGGCCCGGGACCGCACCCCGGCGGTGTCGCGATGAGCGCGCGCCGCGCGGAGGGGGTCGCCCCGACCGTGACCGCCCTGCGCCGCCGGGCCGGCGAGGTGGTCGACGCCGAGCTGGCGCGCCTGGACGGGCGGCTCCCGCCGGTGCCGGACGGCGCTCGCGAGGAGATGACCCGCACCGTGCGCCGGGTCGTGGACAAGATCCTGCACACCCCGACGGTGCGGGTGAAGGAGCTCGCCGGCGCCCCGGGCGGGGTCACGTACGACGAGGCGCTGCGCGAGCTCTTCAGGCTCGCCGAGGGGGCGAGCAGCCCGGGAGAAGATCGCGGGGGCGTCGGGGGCGCACGCTCGGGACCGAGCCCATCACCCCCGGAGGAAGACATGATCAGCGATCGGAACCCCCGTCCGACCTCCGTCGGCGACGCCGTGGTCGAGCCCCCCGCCGACGAGGCCCAGGGCCGCGAGCCCCACGGTCTCGTCCGCGGGATCGTCTGGAGCGAGCTCGCCGCCGAGATGCGCGCCGAGGCCGCCGCCGCCGGCGACGACCGCTTCGAGCGACTCGACGCCCTGGTCACCCCGCGCCGGTCGGCGCCCTTCGAGGCGGCCCCGATCGACCTCGCGCGCGTCCGCGCCGAGCGTGCCGCCGCCGAGCGGGCCGCCCGCGAGTCCGGCGAGCGCGCGGCATGAGCGCGCCGGACCCCGGTCCGGCCGCGCCCCGTCCCGGTCTGCGGCTGGTCCGCGGCGACGAGCCGGCCGGGCGGGCCGAGACCGCCGAGAACCTCGCCGCCCGGCCCGCGCCACCGTCGCTCGGCGAGCTCGCCGACGCGCGCGGAGCGCGGCGCCGCGCGATCGAGGACGGGGACGAGCGGGCGGTCGAGCGGCGCCACGGCAACGGTCGGCTGACCGCCCGCGAGCGGCTGGACCTCCTGCTCGACCCGGGCTCGTTCACCGCGATCGACACGTTCCGCCGCGGCTCGGCCCGCGGGCCGAAGCTCACGACACCCGAGACCGACGGCGTCGTCGCCGGCTCCGGCACCGTCGGCGGGCAGCGGGTCTTCGTCTTCGCCCAGGACGCGACCGTGCTCGGCGGCTCCCTGGGGGCCGCCCACGCCGCGACGATCCACAAGGTGATGGACCTGGCGGTCGCCACCGGCTCGCCGCTGATCGGCCTGCACGACTCCGGGGGCGCCCGCATCCAGGAGGGCGTGGCCGCGCTCGACGGCTACGGCGGCATCTTCCGGCGCAGCGTCGCCGCGTCCGGGGTGATCCCGCAGATAGCGGTGCTGCTCGGTCCGTGCGCCGGCGGGGCGGCCTACGCCCCGGCGCTCGCCGACGTCGTCGTCATGGTCCGCGACGTCACGCGCATGTACCTCACGGGCCCGGACGTGGTGCGCCAGGTGACCGGGGCCGAGGTCACCCACGAGGAGCTCGGCGGCGCCGCGATGCACGGCGAGCGGACCGGCCTCGCCCACGTCGTCGCCGACGACGAGGAGACCGCGCTCGCCGACGTCCGCACGCTCGTCGGTCTCCTGCCGCCGAGCAACGCCGACCCGGCCCCGGTGCGCGCCGTGGTCCCGGAGGACCACGCCCGGCCCCGGCTGCGCGACATCGTCCCGACCGACGGCGCCGTGCCGTACGACGTCACCGACGTCATCGCCGAGATCGTCGACGGCGGCGACCACTTCGAGCTCTCCGAGGACTTCGCGCCCAACGTCGTCACGACGCTCGCGCGGGTCGCGGGCGAGCTCGTCGGGATCGTGGCCAACCAGCCCGCGGTGCTCGCCGGGGTGCTCGACCGCGCGGCGTCGGAGAAGGCGGCGCGGTTCGTGCGCTTCTGCGACGCCTTCGGGGTGCCGCTGCTCTCGCTCGTGGACGTGCCGGGGTTCCTCCCCGGCCTCGACCAGGAGCACCAGGCCGTCATCCGGCACGGCGCCCAGCTGCTCTACGCCTACTGCGAGGCCACCGTGCCCCGCATCGGCGTGGTGCTGCGCAAGGCCTACGGGGGCGCCTACATCGTCATGGACTCGCGCTCGCTGGGCTGCGACCTGGCGCTCGCGTGGCCGACCAACGAGGTGGCGGTGCTCGGCGCGCCGAGCGCGGTGGACGTGCTGTTCCGCCGCGAGCTGGCGTCCTCCGACGACCCCGACCAGCTGCGCCGCGAGTACGAGCACTCCTACCGCGAGCGCTACCTGCACCCCGACCACGCGGCCGAGCAGGGGCTCGTCGACGACGTCATCGACCCGGCCGCCACCCGGTCGGTGATCGTCGAGGGCCTCGCGATGCTGCGCGGCAAGCGCGCCGACCGCCCGGCCCGCAAGCACGGGAACGTGCCCCTCTGAGGGCAGCGACCGAGGAGGTGTGGTCATGAGCACCCGTCTCGGGCTCCTGACCGACGAGGAGCGCGAGCAGGCCGCGCTGGCCGCGCTGCGCGCGCTCGCCGCCCGCCCCGCGCGGCGGGCGGCGTCCCGATCCACCCACGAGACGAGGAGGCCCCGGTGACCGTCCTCGACCGTCCGACCGCACCCGCGCCGACCGGTCGCGGAACGCCCCGGCGCGGCTGGACACCGCTGCGCCTCCAGGCCCTGCTGGCCGGTGGGGTGTGGACGGCGTGGCTGGTGTTCGGGGGGACCGACGCCCTCGAGGCGCTGCGCCGCCACACGGCCGTCGCGGCGACGATGGTGCTCGGCTCGCTCGTCGGCGGCGGCACCAGCGAGGGCGGCGGCGCGATCGCCTTCCCGATGTTCACCAAGGTCCTCGGCATCCCGCCGACCGACGCGCGGGTGTTCACGTTCCTCGTCCAGAGCGTCGGGATGATCGCGGCGTCCGTCGTGATCCTGGTGCTGCGGGTCCCCGTCGAGCGCCGCGTCCTGGCCCTGGGCGTGCCGGCCGGGGTCGCCGGTGTGGTGTTCTCCGTGACCGTCCTCGCCCCCGGGGTCGCGTCGGGCGGCATCCGCCTGGGCTTCACCGTGCTCCTGGTCTCGCTCGGCATCGCGCTGGTCGTCGGCCACCTGCGCGGCAGCGTCGCCGTCCACGCGGCGATCCCGCGCCGCGGCCCGACGGAGGACCTCGTGATCATCGGAGCCGGTCTGGCCGGCGGCGTGCTCTCGGGGCTGGTCGGCGTCGGGGAGAACACCGTGATGTTCCTGGTGCTCGTCCTGCTGTTCCGGGTCTCGGAGAAGGTCGCGACGCCCACCACCGTCGTCCTCATGGCCGTCGTCTCCGCGGCCGCCGCGTTCTCCCACGCCGTGCTGCTCGACGACGTGCCCCCCGTGGTGTGGGAGTACTGGCTCGCGGCGGTGCCGGTGGTCGTGGTCGGCGCCCCGCTGGGGGCGGTGCTCTGCCGCTTCCTGTCGGCGGGCGCCATCCGGGCGATCCTGGTGACCCTCATCGGTGCCGAGCTGGTCAGCACCGTGCTGCTCGTGCCCTACGGGCCGCTCGGTGCGGCGGCGTCGCTCGGGGCGCTGGTCCTCACCACGGCCGCGTGCGTCCTGCTCGCCCGCGTCCGTCGCTACGCGCCGCCGGCCGTCCCCGACCGTCGACCGGCGAGGGAGGTGATCTGAATGGGTGTCGCCTCACGTCAGGGCACCTGCGCCGCCTGCGGGGGGCCGCTGGGCCGGGAGACCGACCTCGAGTTCCTCATCGACGACACCGTGCGGATGGTGGCCGTGCACCCGGGCCACTCCACCCAGCCGGACCGGGCCCTCCGCCCCGGCGAGCGTGACTCCTACCGTGACTCCGACAGAGACCCCGACAGAGACCCCGACGACCTCGACCCCGACGACGCGCTGGGAGCCGCAGCATGACCGCCCCGCCCGCCCCGTCTGCCCTGCTCGCCCTCGCGCGGCGTCCGTTGCGCCGCGCCGTGCACGACGCCCGCCACGTGAGCCCCGTGCCCTACCGGCGCGCGGACGCCCCCGTCCGGCGGGTGTACGACGCCGTCGAGCGCGACTTCGGCATGCTCGCGCCGCCGATCGCGGTGCACTCGCCGGCTCCCGTCGTCATGACCGCGGTCTGGCGCCTGCTGCGCTCGACGCTCCTGGCGCCCGGCACCGCGAGCCGGGCGGCCAAGGAGGCGGTGGCCGCCGCGGTCTCGCGCGCCAACCGGTGCCCCTACTGCGTCGAGGTCCACGACGCCGGCCTCGACGCCCTCGACGGCGCCGGAGCCCACGACGACCTCGCGGCGTGGATCGACGGGTCGGGCCCGGCGCCGGACGCGGGCCGCGCCGACCTCGACGACCTCCTCGACGTCGCCGCGACGTTCGAGTACCTCAACCGCGTGGTCACGGTGCTCCTGCCGGCCTCGCCGTTGCCGCCGGCCGCGCCCTCGGCGGTGCGCCGACGCGCCCTCGCGCTGCTGGGCTCCGCGGCCCGCGGCGCGGTCGCGGGCCGTGCCACCGAGCGGGCGCCCCGCCTGCTCGCCGACGTGGCCGACGCCGCGGCCGCGGCGCTGCCGCACGGCAGCGCCGCCGGCGAGGATCTCGTCCGCGAGGTCGCCGCCGGGGCGCGGCGTGGCCTCACGAGCGGGGCACGGCCGACCGACGTCACCGTCGTGCCGGGCCTGGACGCGGACGCCCCCGCGCCGGTCCGGCTCGCCGTGCTCGCCGCGAACGCGCCCTGGCGCGTGACCGACCCCGTCGTGCGGGAGGCCCGGGCGGACCTGCCCGACCGCGCGGGGGACGCGGCCGTCGTGGCGCTCGTCGCCCTCGGCGCCGCCACCGCGGCCCGGCTCCGGTCGGACGCGCGCGCGGCCGGCGCGAGGGAGGCGTCATGACCACGGTGCTGGTGACCGGTGCCGCGGGGTTCATCGGGTCGAACTTCGTGCGGCACTGGCGTGCGGCCCACCCCGGGGATCGGGTCGTCGGGCTGGACGCGCTGACCTACGCCGGGGTGCGCGGGAACGTCGAGGGTCTCGATGGTGTGGAGTTCGTGCACGGTTCGATCGCGAACACCGAGCTGGTGGAGCACCTGCTGCGGACCCACCGGGTGGACGTGGTGGTGAACTTCGCGGCGGAGTCGCACAACAGCCTGGCGATCCTGCGTCCGGGGGACTTCTTCGCGACCAACGTGATGGGCACCCAGGGCCTGCTGGAGGCCGTCCGCCGGGTGGGGGTCTCGCGGTTCCACCACATCTCGACCTGCGAGGTCTACGGCGACCTCCCCCTCGACGTCGACGACGCGTTCACCGAGGACTCGCCCTACTTGCCCCGCACCCCGTACAACGCCGCCAAGGCCGGCGGTGACCACGTGGTGCGGGCCTACGGGCTGACCTACGACGTCCCGGTGACGATCACGAACTGCAGCAACAACTACGGGCCGTTCCAGTTCCCGGAGAAGGTGATCCCGCTGTTCACCACCCGGGCGCTGGCCGGGGAGCCGCTGCCGCTGTACGCCTCGACAAAGAACCGCCGCGAGTGGTTGCACGTCGACGACCACGCGGCGGCGATCGACGCGGTGATCCACCACGGCACGGTCGGTGAGACCTACAACGTCGGGTCGGGGGTGGAGGTCGACATCGAGGGGATCGCGGACTCGGTGCTCGGCGCGCTCGATCTCGGTCCCGAGTTCAAGACGATCGTGCCGGACCGGCCGTCGCACGACCGCCGGTATCTGCTGGACAGCTCGAAGCTGCGCCGCGAGCTGGGCTGGGCCCCGCGGGTCGGGTGGGACGAGGGGATCGCCGCCACGGTCGACTGGTACCGCGCCAACGAGGCGTGGTGGCGCCCGCTGATCGGCCGCTCACCGGTCGTCGAGGGGGCCTGGTGACGGGGATCGCGCGACCCGCGGGACCTGGTCGTGACACGCAGTCGGGGAGAAGAGGGAGGACGTCGTCGTGAGCAGGCTGGTGGCACACCGATCACGACGGAGGACGCCATGATCACCGACCGGAACCCAGCCCTGCACCGGGCCGCTCGACTGGTCGGCCGCCGCTGGGCGCTCGAGGTCGTCGGAGTGCTGGCCGAGGGGCCACACCGCTTCACCGACCTGCGCGGTGAGCTGCCGGGACTGTCCCCGTCGATGCTCGCGGCCCGCCTCCGTGAGCTCACCGACGCCGGCGTCGTGCGACGGGAGCACCTGCCTCCGCCCGCCGGGTCCTCGGTGTACCGCCTCACGGAACGAGGAGCCGGACTGGTGCCCGTCGTGACGGCCCTCGCCGTGTGGGGCCTCACCCTCGACACCCTCGACACCCTCGACGTGCCGGTGCGGTCGATCGACGGGGGCCGCCGTGCCGCCTGAGACGACGTCCTTGTGCCGACGAGGCGACGGGAGCCGCACATGAAGGGGATCGTGCTGGCCGGCGGGTCGGGGACGCGTCTGCACCCGGTGACGCGGGCGGTGTCGAAGCAGCTGCTGCCGGTCTACGACAAGCCGATGATCTACTACCCGATCTCGGTGCTGATGCTGGCCGGGATCCGCGACGTCCTGGTCATCTCGACCCCGGTGGACCTGCCGGCGTTCCGGCGGCTGCTCGGCGACGGCTCCGAGCTCGGGGTCGAGTTCTCCTACGCCGAGCAGGCCGCCCCCAACGGGCTGGCCGAGGCGTTCGTGATCGGCGCCGAGCACGTCGGCGACGACACCGCCGCGCTGGTGCTCGGCGACAACGTCTTCCACGGCCCGGGGTTCTCGGCGATCCTGCGGCAGCAGGTCGCCCGGATCGAGCGCGAGGCGGGCTGTGCCCTGTTCGGGTATCCCGTGTCCGATCCCGAGCGCTACGGGGTCGGGGAGGCCGACGACCGCGGCCGGCT
This sequence comes from Actinomycetospora aeridis, assembly GCF_037400275.1. NCBI lineage: Bacteria > Bacillati > Actinomycetota > Actinomycetes > Pseudonocardiales > Pseudonocardiaceae > Actinomycetospora > Actinomycetospora aeridis. Next base: position 1,100,917 of record NZ_JBBEGL010000001.1, read on the forward strand.
GGTCTCGATCGAGGAGAAGCCGGCGAGGCCCCGGAGCAACCGCGCGATCACCGGGCTCTACCTCTACGACAACGACGTGCTCGACGTCGCGCGCGGGCTGACCCCGTCGGCGCGCGGCGAGCTGGAGATCACCGACGTCAACCGCGCCTACGTCGAGCGCGGCGACGCCCGGCTGATCGACCTCGGCCGCGGGTTCGCCTGGCTCGACACCGGCACCCACGACTCGCTCCTGGAGGCCGGCCAGTACGTCCAGGTCCTCGAGCACCGCCAGGGCGTCCGCTGCGCCTGCCTCGAGGAGATCGCGCTGGACCAGGGCTGGATCACCCCCGGGCAGGCCTACGCGCTGGGCGAGCGGCAGGGGAAGTCGGGCTACGGCGCGTACGTCATGGAGCTGGCGACCCGGGCGGGCCGTGGGTTCCCGCCCCTGCGCGCCGTCGCCTGACGGTCGGCGCCGGACGACGAGAGGTCACCCGATCGTGGGGCCGGGCGGGCCGGAGATCGACAAGAGATCGAGATCCGGTCGACGGCACCTCCGTCCCGCCCGCCCCGCGCACCGGCCCGGTCGTCGCCGCGTGCCGGCTGCTCGTCGTGACGTGCCCGATCGCCGCGTTTCGCCTGTTCGACGGGGGGAATTCGCTGAGTGTTCCGGCGAGCGCGGCCCGCGACCACACCTCGGGCGCCCGGCATCGCCGACGACCCGACGCAGGGGGACTCCTGGTGCTCGACGAGCGTGAACAGCGCATCCTGGCCGACATCGAGCGGCAGATCGAGGGCAGCGATCCCGCGCTCGCCCGCCTGGCCCGCCCCAAGGACGACCGACGGCCCTACTGGCGCTCGGTCGCCGTGCTCGTCGTCGGCACGCTGATGGGCGTCGGGCTCGCGGCCCTGGGCCCCGTCGGCCACGGCCTGCTGCTCATCGCGATGTCCGCCATCCCGATGATCATCTGGCACTGGCGGCGCCCCGGCTCGGCGCACCCCTGGCCTCGGGTCTTCGGCGGCGAGCGCGAGGGCCGGGGCGAGAGCTAGCGGGTCCCCGCGTCGGCGAGCCGCTCCTCGAGCCGCCGCGCGGCGGTGAGCAGGGCGTCCGCCCAGCGCGCCCCGGGCCGCCGGCCGATGCGGTCCACCGGGCCGGAGACGGACACCGCGGCGACGACCGTTCCTCCGGAGTCGCGCACAGGGGCGGACACGCTCGCGACGCCGGCCTCCCGTTCGGCGACGCTCTGGGCCCAGCCCCGTCGCCGGACCTCCTCGAGCACCGGCTCGGGGAAAGCGAGAGCGCGCTCGGAAGACCAGGCGGCGAGGACCTTCGCGCCCGACCCCGCGGCCATCGACACCCGCACCCCCACCGGCACCGTGTCGCGGAGCCCGCTGGCGGGCTCGGCCGCCGCGACGCACACGCGGACCGCGGGGTCCGATGAGTCCCGCCGGTAGAGCTGGACGCTCTCGCCGGTGAGGTCGCGCAGGTCGGGCAGGACCTCCTCGGCGGCCGTGAGCAGCGGGTCGCCGTGGCCGTGGGCGAGCTCGCCGAGCGCGGGCCCGGGGCGCCAGCGGCCGTCGGCGTCGCGGACCAGCAGCCGGTGGGTCTCGAGCCCGACCGCGAGCCGGTGCGCCGTCGCGCGCGGCAGGCCGGTGCGCTCGCACAGCTCGCCGAGCGCGCACGGCGTGGCCGCGGCCGCCCGCAGGACGACCACCGCCTTGTCGAGCACGCCGATACCGCTACCCTGTCCCACAGGACGACATCGTAGTCCCAAGATGTGAGAAAGATGCAGGAAGAAGGCTGACTGGTGGGACGCACGCTCGCGGAGAAGGTCTGGGACCAGCACGTGGTGAGGCACGGTGAAGGACAGGAGCCGGACCTCCTCTACATCGACCTCCACCTCGTCCACGAGGTGACGAGCCCGCAGGCCTTCGACGGGCTGCGCCTCGCCGGCCGGCCCGTGCGGCGCACCGACCTCACCGTCGCGACCGAGGACCACAACGTCCCCACCCGCGACCTCCACCTGCCCATCGCCGACGAGACCTCGGCGACGCAGGTCTCGACGCTGCGCAGGAACTGCGAGGAGTTCGGCGTCCGCCTGTTCCCCATGGGCACCGAGAACCAGGGGATCGTCCACATGATCGGCCCCGAGCAGGGGCTGACCCAGCCGGGCACGACGGTGGTCTGCGGCGACTCCCACACCTCCACCCACGGCGCGTTCGGCGCGCTCGCGTTCGGGATCGGCACGTCGGAGGTCGAGCACGTGCTCGCCACCCAGACGCTGCCGCTGCGGCCGTTCAGGACGATGGCGATCGAGATCTCCGGGTCGCTGCGCCCGGGCGTGACCAGCAAGGACGTCATCCTCGCGGTCATCGCCCAGATCGGCACCGGCGGCGGGGCGGGCTACGTGCTCGAGTACCGCGGCGAGGCGGTGCGCGAGATGACGATGGAAGCCCGCATGACGATGTGCAACATGTCGATCGAGGCCGGCGGGCGCGCGGGCATGATCGCCCCGGACGAGACGACGTTCGAGTACCTCATGGGGCGTCCCCACGCCCCGCAGGGCGAGCAGTGGGACGAGGCCGTCGCGGCGTGGCGCGAGCTGCGCACCGACGACGACGCCGAGTTCGACACGGTGGTGCACGTCGACGCCGACGCGCTGACCCCGTTCGTCACCTGGGGCACCAACCCCGGCCAGGGGCTGCCGCTGGGCGAGTCGGTGCCGGACCCCGCGACCATGGACGACGACGCCGCGGCCGCGACGCGCAAGGCCCTGCAGTACATGGCGCTCGAGCCGGGCACGAGGCTGCGCGACATCGCGGTGGACGTCGTGTTCCTCGGGTCGTGCACCAACGCCCGCATCGAGGACCTGCGCGCCGCCGCCGGCGTCCTGCGCGGCCACCACGTCGCCGACGACGTGCAGATGCTCGTCGTCCCCGGCTCCATGCACGTCAAGGCACAGGCCGAGGCCGAGGGGCTCGACACGGTGTTCACCGAGGCCGGCGCCGAGTGGCGCTCCGCGGGCTGCTCGATGTGCCTGGGCATGAACCCCGACCAGCTCGCTCCCGGCCAGCGGTGCGCCTCGACGTCCAACCGCAACTTCGAGGGGCGGCAGGGCAAGGGCGGGCGCACGCACCTCGTCTCGCCACTGGTCGCCGCCGCCACCGCCGTGCGCGGCACGCTGTCCTCGCCCGAGGACCTGACCCCCGCCGTCGCGACGGTCTGAGGAGCGATCACCGTGGAGAAGTTCTCGACCCACACCGGCATCGGCACGCCGCTGCGCGTGTCGAACGTCGACACCGACCAGATCATCCCGGCCGTCTACCTCAAGCGCGTCACGCGCACGGGATTCGAGGACGGCCTGTTCGCCTCCTGGCGCACCGACCCGGCGTTCGTCCTCAACGTCGAGCCGTTCTCACGGGGCAGCGTGCTGGTCGCGGGCTCGGACTTCGGCACCGGCTCGTCCCGCGAGCACGCCGTCTGGGCGCTGATGGACTACGGCTTCCGCGTCGTCATCTCCTCGCGCTTCGGCGAGATCTTCAAGGGCAACTCGTCGAAGGCAGGGCTGCTGGCCGCCACTGTCGAGCAGTCCGACGTCGAGCTGCTCTGGAAGAAGATCGAGGAGCGCCCGGGCCTCGAGCTCACCGTCGACCTCGAGGCGAAGACCGTCACGGCCGACGACCTCGTGGTGGGCTTCACCGTCGACGACTACACCCGCTGGCGGCTCCTCGAGGGCCTCGACGACATCGGCCTGACCCTGCGTCACGCCGACGCCATCGACGCCTACGAGTCGACGCGACCGGCGCACAAGCCGGTCACCATCTGAGGGAGCTCAGCAGGGCACCTCACCAGGGCACCTCGCCGGCGTCCTCGAAGAAGCCGCCGGTGGGGCCGTCGTCGGGCAGGGTGGCCAGGCGGATCGGCGTCGCGGCGCCCTGCTCGGTGGTGCGGTGGCCCTGGAAGCCGTTGAGGTCGGTCGCGACGTAGCCGGGGCACGCCAGGTTGATCTTGATGCCGGTGCCCTCGAGCTCCCGGACGTACTGCAGGGTCACCGCGTTCAGGTACGTCTTGGACGGCGAGTAGCCGATCGCGATCGGGCCGGCCTGGCCGGCGGACTGCCGTGTGAGCGACCCGACGCTCGAGGACACCGTGACGATCCGCGGGTGCTCCGAGCGGCGCAGCAGCGGCAGCATCGCGTTCGTCGTCCGGATGACGCCGAAGACGTTCGTCTCGAGCACGGTGCGCAGGATGTCGAGGTCGATGGTGGTCGGGTCCTGCGGGCCGTCCCCGGTGATGCCGGCGTTGTTGACGAGCACGTCGAGCCGGTCGAGGGACGCCGCGGCCGCCGCCACGCTGGCGTCGTCGGTGACGTCGAGCGGCACACCGAACGCGTCGACGCCGGCGGCCTGCAGCTTCTCGACGGCCTCCGCGCGGCGGGCGTCGTCGCGCGCGCCCACGCCGACCCGCAAGCCCAGCGCGCCGAGCCCCGCCGCGATGTCGTACCCGATGCCCTTGTTCGCCCCGGTGATCAGGGCGGTGGTCTTGTCGCTCATGTCCTCGATCGTCGGCGCGGTGCCGGGTGATCGTCCAAGACCGCCTCGGTGCGCACCCATACCGCAGGAGTATCAATGATGGCGTGGAGACGCGGGAGCTGAGGTACTTCGTCGCGGTCGCCGAGGAGCGGCACTTCGGGCGGGCCGCCGAGCGCCTCGGGATCGCCCAGCCGCCGCTCTCGCGGGCGATCCAGCAGCTCGAGCGACGCGTCGGGGCCCGGCTGCTCGACCGCACCACGCGCGAGGTCGCGCTGACCGAGGCCGGGGCGGTGCTGCTGGCCGAGGGCCGGGCCGCGCTCGACGCTGTCGACGCCGCCGCGCGCCGGGCCCGCCGGGCCCACGACGGCCCGGGGCTCGTCCTCGTCTCCAAGGCGGGTGCCTCGGAGGAGCTGCTGGCGAAGCTGCTCGACGCCTACGCCGCGGAGCCCGATGCGGTCGAGGTCGACGTGCAGCTGTGCGGGCCGGGGCAGCAGGAACGGCTCCTGCGCGACGGCCGCGCCGACGTCGCCCTGCTGCACCGCCCCTTCGACGCGACCGCCGGCTTCGACACCGAGGACCTCGTGACCGAGGGGCAGGCGCTCTACCTCCCGGCCGGGCACCCGCTCTCGGCGCGCCCGGAGCTGCGGATGGCCGACCTCGCCGACCTGCCGCTGCCGCGCTGGCCCGCGGCCGGCGGCGGCTATCCCGAGGGTCCGGGCCCGGAGGTCCGCGACACCGCGCAGCTGCGCCAGCTCGTCTCGCTGGGACGCGCCGTGGCCGTGCTGCCGGAGTCCGCCCGGCACGGACTGGCCGACGACGTCGTCACCGTGCCGCTGGTCGACGCCCCGCCGGTGACCACCGTGGTGGCGTGGCCGCCGCACAGCCGCTCGCGGGCGGTGGCCGACCTGGTCCGCGTGGCGAGCAGATTGTGAAGTTAGGTTCCCCTAAGTAGGAGGGGTAGGGTCGGGATCATGGCTGCTCCCGACACCCAGGCCCCTACCCGTCGATCCAAGGGCGGGCCGGGTCACCGCCTGCGCGTGCTGCGCACCGAGCGGCTCACCCCGCACCTGGTGCGCGTCGTCCTCGGCGGCCCGGGCCTCGACGGCATCGTCGACAACGGCTGCACCGACAAGTACGTGAAGCTCGCGTTCCCGCGCCCCGGCGTGGAGTACCCGACGCCGTTCGACGTGGCCGCCATCCGCGAGGCCATGCCGCGCGAGGACTGGCCGCTCGTGCGCACCTACACCGTCCGCTCGCTGGACCACCGGGCCGGCGAGATGGTGATCGACTTCGTGGTGCACGGCGACACCGGCGTCGCCGGCCCCTGGGCGCTCGCGGCGGCGCCCGGCGACGAGATCACGCTGATGGGACCGGGCGGCGCCTACGCGCCCTCGGCCGACGCCGACGCGCACGTGCTGGTGGGCGACGAGGCCGCGATCCCGGCGATCGCCGCCGCGCTCGAGCAGGTGGCCCCCGGGGTGCCGGTGCACGCGTGGGTCCAGGTCGACGGTCCCGACGACGAGCTGCCGCTGCCCACCCCCGGCGCGCTGTCCCTGCGCTGGCTGCACCGCGACGCGGGCGAGGACCTCGTCGACACCGTCCGCACCGCCGACTGGCCCGCGGGTACCGTCCACGCCTTCGTCCACGGTGAGACCGGCGACGTCAAGGCGCTGCGCGGCCACCTGCTCGAGGAGCGGGGCCTCGACCGCGCGTGGCTCTCGATCTCGGGCTACTGGCGCCGCGGCGCCGACGAGGACACCTTCCAGGCCGAGAAGCGCGCCGAGGTGCGCTGACGCGCACGTGAGCACTTTCGCGTGCTCCAGCACCCGAAAGTGCTCACATGGCCGGAGGCCACCTCAGTCCGGGAGCGCCCGGCGGCCGGGGCCGACGCTGACCATCCTGCCCACCGACGGCACGCCGCGGTCGTCGACGAGGAAGAGCATGTAGGGGCCGGGCGGGGTCAGCGCCGGGTTCTTCGGCACGTGCACCGACACCCCGTTCGCGGCGGGACCCACGTCGAGCGCCACGGAGCGCATGTCGGTGGTCGTCACGTGGGTCGCGGTCGACGCCTTGATCAGCCGGGCGCTGCGCACGTGGCCGGCGTCGGGCGTCGGGATCGTCGCCGTCTGGTCGCGGGCCAGCGTCGGGGGCGCGTCCGCGATCGACGGGCGCGCGCCCTGGAACAGGTAGGGTGGGCTGTAGATCTCGATACGCTGCTCGAACGTGCCCGGGACGAGGTTCTGCTCGTCGTCGAAGAGCGGGTCCGAGCCGGCCGTGAGCACGCGGCCGTCGGGCAGCAGGATCGCCTCGGTGTGGTAGTCGCGGCCGACGGCGGGGTCGGCGGCCGGGGCGAGCTGACCGGTGTCGGGGTGCAGCAGCTGCGCGATGTGGTTGTTGGTGCCGCCCTTGCCGCGGTAGTCCCGCGACCCGCCGGAGATCAGCATCGTGTCGTCGGGCAGGTCGACGAGGTTGGGGTAGCGCACGCCCTCGGGCAGCGTCGGTCCCGGCGTGAAGTGCGGGGCCGGGTCGCGCAGGTCGAGGTAGTCGATGCGTCCCGTCGAGCGGGGGCTCTCGCCGATCCCGCCCCCGCCGACGACGGCGAGGCGCTGGTCGTTCACCGGCCCGACGAAGGCCGACCCGGCCGTCTCGAGCAGGTCCGGGTCGCGCATGCCGGGGATCGGCGCGAACGTGCCGGTGTCGGTGTCCCAGAAGCCGGGCTCGCGGCCGCGCTCGGCGGGGCCGTAGCCGGCGTTCGCGCCCGTGTAGACCATCCGCCCGGCCCGGTCGGTCTCGAAGATCGCCGGGTAGGTCGGGAAGTAGTGCGTGAGGTCCTTGCGCTCGACGAAGGCGTTCGTGCGCGGGTCGAAGATCTCGGTCTGCCCGTTGAGGACCTCGCCGGTGCCGTCGAGCCCGGCGGTGGTGAGCACCCGCCCGTCCGACATCGGCGTCAGCGTGGCGTACCAGCGGTGGAACTCCATGTCGGAGACCCGCGTCCACGTCTCGGAGACCGGGTCGAACGTGAAGGCCTTGTTCGTGCCCTGGTAGTCCTGCTTGCGCAGGGTCATCCGCTGGCCCTGGCCGTAGACGTTGCGCGCGACGTCCGACGGCAGGCCCTCGATCTGGTACTGGGCCGGGTTCTCGTTGACCGCGGCGGGCCCGGCGTCGATCGCCTCGACGAACACCGGCTTCTCCGACGCCGTCACCTGGGTGCGCCGGCCCTGGCCCGCCTTCGTCGCCGGGGGCAGGGCCGTCTCGGCGTCGGCGCGGTAGCGGATCCCGGTGGGGGAGACGAACACGGTGCCCGCGGGCAGCACCATCGGGGCGTTCGGGTCCTCGTTCTTGACCGTCATCGTGCCGGCGGCGTTGGTGACCGCGCCGTCGAGCCGCTCGTAGCGCTGCGTGCCGCCCGCGACCAGCAGGCGCCCGTCGGGCAGCGTCGTCTGCCCGCCGCAGAACATGTCGTCGGGGACGGGGATCATCCGCGACTGCCCGGTGGTCGGGTCGTAGAGCAGGCTCTTGAGCGCCCGCGTCGCGAACATGTCCTCCTTGTTGCCCGACCCGGCGATGAGCAGGACCTTGCCCGACGACAGCAGCGCCGCGTGGATCGCGTTGACCCGGCTCGGCTCGGGGACGTCGATCGTGTCCCAGTGCCCGTACTGCCGCATGTAGTCCGGGCTGTTGATGAGCTGTTCGTGGCGCCACTCGTCGATGTACGACCACGCCGGGGGGACGTTCACGCCCAGCAGGACGGCCGCGGCGACGACGACGAGGACGACCTGGCGGACGCGTCGGGAGTTCGACGGACGCACCGGGGCAAGCTCCTGCGGATGGGCGACGGAGGCAGCGTGAAGTCGGGGGAGGGGCTGGGGAGGGCCCCGACGCTAGCCCAACCGGGGTCGCCGACCGTGCCCGCCCTGATTGCTCCCCGTGCGTCCCGGCGTGGGCGATTCGTCCCGAGAGGCGGATCTCAGAAGATCGCGTCGCGGTGGTAGTCCGCCGCGACGAGCTCGCCCTCGGGGCCGAAGGAGAGCACCCAGACGCTGCCCTTGCGGCACGGCGGGTCGGTGAGGTCGCGGGCGGACTCCGGGGGCGCGCCGGCCGCGACCGCCGCGGCCGCCAGGGTGGCCACGAGGTGCGGGATGCCGCCGCCCTGCGCGCACACCGCCGCGACCACGCCGCCGTCCGCCGCGTCACCGGCGGCGCCGTCGGCGAGCCGGGCGAGCGTCGCGAGCGCGGCGGTGTCGTCGATCCCGACGGCGTCGTCGCCCAGCTCGGGGACGTCGTGCACGGCGAGGCCGGTGACCGCGGCGCAGGGCTCGAGGGTCTGCCGGCAGCGCACGATCGGGACCGCGGCGAGCGCGCCGACGCCGAACCCCGTGAGCAGCCCGGCGAGCTGCTGGGCCTGCAGGCGGCCGTCGGCGTCGAGCGGGCGCTCGGCGTCGGGCCGGTCCCACTCCGTGCGCTTGCCCGCGAGCGCGTGCCGCACGAGCAGCACCGTCCGCAGGCCCGCCGGACGGGCGGCGAAGACGTCGAGGACCTCGCGGTCGGACGCGTAGGTCAGCAGCGGCGCCGCGTCGGCCGGCGCGAGCCAGCGCAGCTCGTCGGTCTCGTCACCGGGGACGAACTCGCCCGCCCCCGCGCGGGCGGCCCAGTACTCGACGACCTTCTCCTCGCCGTTCACCGCGTACTGCACGGTCCGCAGGTGCCGGCCCAGCACGGCGGCGAAGCCGGTCTCCTCGGCGATCTCGCGCACCGCGGCGTCGACGCGGGTCTCGCCCGGGTCGACCTTCCCCTTCGGCAGGCTCCAGTCCTGGTGGTGCGGGCGGTGGACGACGGCGACCTCGACCTTCTCGTCGGTGCCGTCGTCCCCGGCCGGGCGCCACAGCACCGCGCCCGCGGCGTGGACAGTCACGTGCCCGCCTTCCCCCTCAGCAGCTGGACCTGGTGGTCGTCGACGGCCAGGCCCTCGTGGCCCTCGCCCGCCGCGACCGGCCACGGGTCCCACGACCCGTCGGGCTGCAGGATCCAGCACCGCGTGGACGGCGCGACGGCCGAGTCCATGATGGCGTCGAGCTGGGCGGTCAGCCGCGGGTCGGTCACGGGCACGAGCGCCTCGACACGGCGGTCGAGGTTGCGGTGCATCATGTCGGCGCTGCCGATCCAGCGCTCCCCGGCGCCCACGAAGTGGAAGATCCGGGAGTGCTCGAGGAAGCGCCCGAGGATCGAGCGCACGCGGATGTGCTCCGACAGGCCGGGCACGCCCGCGCGCAGCGAGCACAGCCCGCGCACCACGAGGTCGACCGGCACGCCCGCCGCGGACGCCCGGTAGAGCGCGTCGATGATCTGCTCGTCGACCAGCCCGTTGACCTTGATCCGGATGCCGGCGGTCTCGCCGCGCTCGGCCCGCTCGCGCTCCGCGTCGATCCGCTCGACGATGCCGCGCCGCAGCCCGTACGGGGCGACCAGCAGTTTCCGGTACGACCGGCGGCGCGCGTAGCCGGTCAGCACGTTGAACAGGTCGGTGAGGTCGGCGGCGATCGTCTCGTCCGCGGTGAACAGACCGATGTCCTCGTAGAGCCGGGCGGTCTTCGGGTTGTAGTTGCCGGTGCCGAGGTGGCAGTACCGCTTGATCGTCGAACCCTCCTGGCGCACGACCAGCACGGCCTTGCAGTGCGTCTTGAGCCCGACGAGGCCGTAGACGACGTGCACGCCCGCCCGCTCCAGCGCCCTCGCCCAGCCGATGTTGGCGCGCTCGTCGAACCGCGCCTTGATCTCCACCACGGCCACGACCTGCTTGCCGGCCTCCGCGGCGTCGATGAGTGACTCGACGATCGGCGAGTCGCCCGACGTGCGGTAGAGCGTCTGCTTGATCGCGAGCACCTTCGGGTCCGACGCCGCCTGCTCGATGAAGCGGTGGACGCTCGTGGAGAACGAGTCGTAGGGGTGGTGGACGAGGACGTCGCCCTCGCGCAGGGTCGCGAACACGCTCTTCGGTGTCTCGCCCTCGCTGAACGCGGAGTGGGTGGACGGCACGAACACCGGGTCCTTGAGCTCGGGGCGCACGAGGCCCAGGAGCTCCATGAGCGCCGAGAGGTCGAGCAGCCCGGGCACCTGCACGACGTCGTGCGGGTCGACGTCGAGCTCGCGCAGCAGGAGCTCGAGCATGTGCTCGCTCATCGTGTCGGTGATCTCGAGACGCACCGGCGGGCCGAAGCGCCGGCGCGCGAGCTCGCGCTCGAGGGCCTGCAGCAGGTCCTCGTCGCGGTCCTCCTCGACCTCGAGGTCGGCGTTGCGGGTCACCCGGAACACGTGGTGCTCGACCACGTCCATGCCCTCGAAGAGCTGGTCGAGGTTCTCGGCGATGAGGTCCTCGATGGGCAGGAACCACGCCTGCCGGTCGTCGTCGGCGGGGCCGTCGGTGGCCGGGCCGTCCTCGTCGGGATCGGGCCGTACGCGCACGAGGCGCGGCACGTTGTTGGGCACCTTGACCCGCGCGAAGTGCTCGGTCCCGGTCTGCGGGTCGTGCACCGCGACGGCGAGGTTGAGCGACTGGTTGGAGATGTAGGGGAACGGGTGCGCCGGGTCGACGGCGAGCGGCGTGAGCACCGGGAACACCTGGCGGGCGAACCAGTCCGAGAGCCGGGGCCGCGCCGACGCGGTGACCTGCGACCAGTCGATGATGTGGATGCCGGCCTCGTCGAGGCCGGGGCGGACCTCGTCGAGGAAGACCCGGGCGTGCTTGTGGGAGAGCTCCTGCGTGCGCGCCGCGATGCGCACGAGCTGCTCGCGCGGGGTCAGCCCGTCGGCACCGCGCACCGCCAGCCCGGCCTCGTCGCGGCGCTTCAGGCCGGCCACGCGCACCATGTAGAACTCGTCGAGGTTCGACGCGAAGATCGACAGGAACTTGGCGCGCTCGAGGATGGGCTGGCTCGTGTCCTCGGCGAGGGCGAGCACCCGCGCGTTGAACTCCAGCCACGAGAGCTCGCGGCTGTCGTAGCGGTCGGTGGGCAGGTCCAGCGCGCCGGCCGGGCCCGCGGTCGGCGCGGCCGGCGCGGACGGCGTCCGGCGCACCGACCGGGCGCTCTCGTCGGGCGGGGCCGGCGGGTGGGGGCCGGGGAGCTCGGTGTCGCTCCCGCTTCCCCGGGGGGCCGAGGACACGGGTTCCGAGGAGACGGACTCCGGCGACACGGACTCCGGCGACACAGAGGGGCTCACGGGGCCGATGGTGCCCGAGGTGGCCGGGTGCCGCGAGCGCCCGCGACGCGTCCCACCCCGGCGGGCGCCGGACGCCGGTCGCGGGTCCTCGGGGAGGGCGAGGGACTCCCCGGATGCCTGGCAGGCAGTCGGGGCGTCCCTCGCTCCACGGGCACGCGGGTCCGCGCCGGCCGGACGGGCGTCAGACGGCGTGGTGCGCCCGGTCCTCGGACCAGGCCGAGGTCGCCGGGCCGGTGCCGAGCGCGCGGGCGCGGGCCAGGTCGGCGACGGTGTCGACGTCGCCCCGCAGTCCCGGCCAGTCACCGTCGAGGGGCACCGCGCCGGCGCGGGTGTGGGCGCGGGCCGAGCCGGGCCCGAAGCGGGGGCGCAGGGGACGCCCGGGGGCCGCGACCAGCAGGGTGGTGCCGGTGCCCTCGTGGTCGGCGACGACGGCCGCGGGCGCCCCGCCGGCGAACACCGCGGCGGCCCGGGCCAGGGCGTCGTCGAGCTCCTCGGGGCGCAGGGCCGGCAGGTCGGCCTGCAGCGCGGCGACGGCCCGGCTCCCGGAGCGGCGCAGGTGGGCCTCGCCGGCGTGGATCGCGGCGTTCAGCCCGCCGCCGTCGTCGTGCACGACCTCGCGGGGTTCCCCGGCGGCGCCGAGGCGGTCGCCGGACTCGATGGTCACCACCACCAGGCGCCCGACACGGTGCGCGGCCCGCGCGGCGGCCAGCGTGTCGCGGGCCAGGGCGAGCGCGAGCGAGCGGTGGGCCTGCTCACGGTCGGCGTCGTCGCCCGGCAGGTCGGCGACGGCCGGGGCGAGCCGCGACTTGGCGCGGCGCAGCTCCTTGACCGGCACCACGAGGTCGACCGCGACGTCCACCACCACAGTCTGCCCCCGTTCGGCCGAGCGGGGTGACGGTGGCGGGTCTCGCTGGACCGCTCGGCGGGCACGGGAGAGACTGCGCGCGTCGGGACGGTTCCCCTCCGTGCCCGGACGGACGGCCCGAACGACTCACAGGCGGAGGTGGCGACCCGGTGGCACCGGCGCGCGAGAAGGGCGGGCCGGCGGTGGCCCTCGCGGCCTTCGTCTTCTACCCGCTGACGTTGGTGCTGGCGAAGCGCCGGATGGAGGGCCTCGAGCACATCCCCGCCCGGGGACCCGCGCTGCTGGTCTGCAACCACGTCTCCTACCTCGACCCCGTCTACACGGCCGTGTTCGTGCACCGGGCGCGACGGGTGCCGCGGTTCCTCGCCAAGGCGTCGCTCTGGAAGGTCCCGCTGTTCGGCCGGGTGCTGCAGGGCAGCCGCCAGATCCCGGTCAGCCGGGGATCGGCGGAGGCCGGGGCGAGCCTCGAGGCGGCGCGCACGTCGTTCGCCGACGACGGGGTCGTCGTGATCTACCCCGAGGGCACGATCACCCGTGACGAGGCCGGGTGGCCGATGGCGGCCCGTTCCGGTGCGGCGCGCCTCGCGCTCGACGTCGACGTGCCCGTGATCCCCGTCGTGCACTGGGGGACGCTGTCGGTCTACGACCACTACCGGAAGCGCTTCCGGCCGTCGTGGCGCACGACGATCACGGTGAAGGCGGGCCCCCCGATCCCGATGGACGACCTGCGCGCCCGGCTCGCCGACCGGGGGCCGCGGCCGCTGCTGCGCGAGACCACCGAGCGGATGATGACCGCCGTCCGCGAGCTGCTCGGCGAGGTGCGCGGCGAGCCGGTTCCCGAGGTCACCCGCGGGCGGAGCAGCGAGCAGTGAGCGCGGTCCTCCCCGAGGGGGTGCGCCCCCTGCAGCGGGTCGCGGTGCTCGGCGCGGGCTCGTGGGGCACGACGTTCGCCAAGGTCCTCGCCGACGCCGGCACGCCGGTGACGCTGTGGGCGCGCCGCGCCGAGGTGGCCGAGAGCGTCGCCCGCGAGCGCCGCAACCCCGAGTACCTGCCGGACGTCCGGCTGCCGGCCGACCTCGTGGCGACCGCCGACGCCGACGAGGCGCTCGACGGCGCCGAGGCCGTCGTGCTGGCCCTGCCCGCCCAGCGGCTGCGCGAGAACCTCGAGCACTGGCGCCCGCACCTGCCCGACGGCGTGACGCTGGTCAGCCTCGCCAAGGGCGTCGAGCGCGGGTCGCTGCTGCGGATGAGCGAGGTGATCCGCGAGGTCACCGGGGCCGAGGCCGACCGGGTGGCCGTCGTCTCGGGCCCGAACCTCGCCGGCGAGATCGCCGCCGAACAGCCGACCGCGACGGTGGTGGCCTGCACCGACCACGACCGCGCGGTGTCGGTGCAGCACGCCTGCTCGACGGGCTACTTCAAGCCCTACACCAACACCGACGTGATCGGCTGCGAGCTCGGTGGGGCCTGCAAGAACGTCATCGCGCTCGCCTGCGGCACGGCGGCGGGCCTGGGCTACGGCGACAACACGATGGCCTCGCTGATCACCCGGGGGCTCGCCGAGATCTCGCGGCTCGCGGTGGCCCTCGGCGCCGAGCCGCTGACCCTCGCCGGGCTCGCGGGCATGGGCGACCTCGTGGCCACCTGCGCGTCCCCGCTCTCGCGCAACCGGCGCTTCGGCGAGGCGCTCGGACGCGGGATGTCGGTCGCCGAGGCCGAGGAGGCGAACCACGGGCAGGTCGCCGAGGGCGTCAAGTCGTGCGACGCGATCAGCGAGCTGGCGCGGCGCCACACCGTCGACGCGCCGATCGTCGACGCGGTGCGGCGGGTGTGCGCGGGCGAGGTGTCGGCCAAGGAGGTCGGCGACGAGCTGATCAACCGCGAGCTGAAGGTGGAGTGAGCTCCCGCACCGGTCGAGCTCCCGCTCCGCGTCGTCTCCCACCCACCACGTTTGCTCCTTCCGGCCCCGGGAACACTGCTCGCGATGGACGTGCTGCAGCGGATGGGCCCGAGGACGGCGCCGGCGACGGCCGTGGCGCCGCTCGAGCTGTGCGCTCTCGCCACCACGGAGAACGCCGCCACGCTGCGCCGGCGCTTCCGCTGCTGGGTCGGTGAGATCACGGACCCCGACACGTCCGACGACCTCGCGCTCGCGGTGTACGAGGCCCTCGCGAACGTCGTCGACCACGCCTACGTCGAGCGCGGCACCCCCGGGCTCATGACGCTGTGGGCCGCGGTGTCCTGCCCGCTGCTGACCGGTCGCGACCTCGTCGTCACCGTCGTCGACGAGGGTGCCTGGCGCCCCAGCAGCGGCCCGGGCTGGCGGGGCCGCGGGCTGCCGCTGATGCGCGAGCTCATGCACGCCACCGCCGTGCTGCCCGGCGAGCACGGGACGACGGTGCAGCTGCGCCGCCGCGTGCCCGTGCCCTCGCGGCGTGAGGCGGCGCTGGTCTAGGACGCGGCGCTACAGCTCGGCGCTACACCTCCCTGCGCGGGACGTGCGCCGGCACCGGTGTGTCCTGCGGGAGCGCCGGGCACGTCGTCACCTCGGCCACGCGTGTCTCGAGACGCACGACGCCGGCCCAGCGGTCGTCGCCGTCGGCGACCGCGTCCCCGTCGCCGGGCGGGCCGGTGCGGGCCTTGACGCTGGCCTCGGTGAGGTCGACGGCGATCACCGAGGTCGCGGCCATCTCCTTGCGGCTCGGTGCGGTGGCGTGCTCCTCCTGCCCGGGCGCCACGTGGGCGACCAGGGCGCGCAGGGCGGTCATCGCCTCGTCGGGGTCGGTCACCTTCCGCGCGTGCCCGCGCACGACGGCGCTGCGGTAGTTCGCGGAGTGGGTGAACCAGCGGCGCGCGTACACCAGCCCGTCGATGAGGGTGACCGTGACGCACACCGGCTCGCCGCCGCGCAGGCTGGCCGCGCCGCTCGACCCGTGCAGGTAGAGCACGTCGCCGACGCGGGCGTGCATGGTCGGCAGCACGACGGGCTCGCCGTCGACGACCCGCCCGAGATGCGCCACCAGCGCCTCGTCGAGCACGGCGTGCAGCTCGGCCCGGTCCTCGCGCTGGCGGTCGCGGTGGCGGCGGACGCGGGAGCGGTCGGTGGGGGAGAGCGTGCTGCTGGTCATGTCCCCATGGTGGGTGCTGGGGTGGCATGCTCGAACGGCCACTTCCCGCCGGGTTCAGGAGGCCACTCGTGCGCGGTGTGCCCCCGGAGCTCGCGCTCCCGCTCGACCGGGCCGCGGCGACGCCGCTCGCGGTGCAGCTCGCGGAGGGCCTGCGCGCGGCGGTGGGGCGCGGCGCGCTGCGCGTGGGGGAGCGGGTGCCGTCGACCCGGGCGCTCGCCGACGAGCTCGGGGTCAGCCGCACGGTGACCGCGGCGGCCTACGACCAGCTCGTCGCCGAGGGCTGGCTCGGCCCCCGCCGCGGCGCCGGCACGTACGTGCTGGCCACCGCCTATGTGAGCGAACTTCGGGGCTATGGCCCCGAAGTTCGCTCACATACGACGAACGGAGTAGACCTGCGGCCGGGCGCGCCGTGCGTCGCGGTGCTCGACCGCGCGGCGTGGCGGCGGGCCTGGCGGCGCGCCGGCGACGTCGAGCCGACGCGACGCCCGGAGCCCGCCGGCGTCCCCGCCTACCGCGACGCCGTCGCGCGCCTGCTGCTGCACCACCGCGGGCTCGCCGCCACGCCCGACGACGTCCTCGCCACCGCCGGCACCACCGACGGCTTCGCCGAGGTCGTCGCCGTGCTGCGCACACGGGCGGGGCGTGCCCCGCGGGTCGCCGTCGAGGAACCGGGCTACGGGCGGGCCACCGCGCTGCTGCTCGACGCCGGGGCGGACGTGGTCGGCGTGCCGGTCGACGACGAGGGCCTGCGCGTCGAGGACGTGCCGTCCGGGGTCGACGCCGTCTACCTGACGCCGGCCCATCAGTACCCGCTCGGCGCGCGCCTGCCGCTGGCCCGCCGCGCCGCGCTCGTCGCCCGCGCCCGCGACGAGGGGACGCTGCTCGTCGAGGACGACTACGACGGCGAGCTGCGCTACGACGTCGCCCCGCTGCCCCTGCTCGCCGGCCTCGCGCCCGACGTCACCGTGCATCTGGGCACCACGAGCAAGATCCTGAGCCCGACGCTGGGCGCGGGCTGGATGGTCGCCCCGCCGCCGCTGCGCGAGGAGGTGCTGGCGCGCCGGCGGGCGACCAGCGTGCGGCCCGGCCCGGCGGGCCAGCAGGTGGTCGCCGCCCTGCACGCCGACGGCGCCCTGGCCCGCCACCTCGCCCGCCTGCGCCGCGAGCTCGCCGCCCGGCGCGCCCGGGTCGTCGACGCCGTCACGGCCGCGGGCCACGCCGTGCGCGGCGACCGGGCCGGCGCGCACGTCGTCGTCCCGCTGCCCGACCGGGCCACCGAGGAGGCGGTCGTCGACGCCGCCGCCCGGGCGGGGCTGCTGACGAGCGGGCTCGCCGAGAACCACCTCGACCCCGGTGCGCCCGGCGCCGCCCACGGCGTGCTCGTCGGCTGGGCCGGCCCGGACGCGGCCGACCTCGACGGTGCGCTCACGCGGCTGGGGAGGATCCTGGCCCCATGACCGAGCCGCCGGCGTCGCTGACCTACGGGCGCTACCTGCACCTCGACGAGCTCCTCGCTGCGCAGCACCCGCTCTCGCGTCCCGAGGCCCACGACGAGCTGCTGTTCATCATCCAGCACCAGACCTCGGAGCTCTGGCTCAAGCTCGCCCTCCACGAGCTCACGGGCGCGTGCGACGACCTGGCCGCCGACGACCTCCCGCTCGCGCTCAAGCGCCTGGCCCGCGTCAAGCACGTCCAGAAGCAGCTGATCGAGCAGTGGACGGTGCTCGCGACCCTGACCCCGACCGAGTACCAGCGCTTCCGCGGGTTCCTCGGCTCGTCGTCGGGGTTCCAGAGCTACCAGTACCGCGCCGTCGAGTTCGTCCTCGGCGCCAAGGACGCCGGGATGCTGGAGGTCCTCGCCGACGACGAGGCGGCACAGACCCTGCTCGCGACGGCGCTCGGGCGCCCGAGCCTCTACGACGAGTTCCTCCGCCTGCTCGCCCGGCGCGGCCACCCCGTGCCGGACGACGTGCTGCACCGCGACGTCCGCGCCCCGCACCGGGAGGACCCGCGGCTCGTCGAGGTGTTCCGGGCGATCTACGACGCGCCGGAGGAGCACTGGGACGTCTACGAGACCTGCGAGGAGCTCGTCGACATCGAGGACAACCTGCAGCTCTGGCGCTTCCGGCACCTCAAGACCGTCGAGCGCACCATCGGGCTGCGCACCGGCACGGGCGGGACGAGCGGGGCGTCGTTCCTGCGCCGCGTGCTCGACCTGTCGTTCTTCCCGGAGCTGTACGCCGTGCGGACGGCGCTCTAGCCCCGCGTACGCTCCGGCGCCATGACGGGCCCGGGAGACGGAGCGCAGCGGAGCTCGACCCGTCGGGCGGACCGCCCGCGCGTGGTCGTCCTGTTCGGTGGTCGCAGCAGCGAGCACAAGATCTCCTGTCTGTCGGCGGGCAGCGTGCTCGCCCACCTCGACCCGGCCCGCTACGACGTGCTCGCGGTCGGCATCACCCCGACCGGCGAGTGGGTGCTGGGCCCCACCGACCCGTCCGAGCTGCGCCTGCGGGGCCGCGAGCTGCCCGAGGTGACCGCGGGCCGCCCGGTCGCGCTGCCGGCCGACCCCACGCGCCGGGAGCTCGTCGCCCTCGACGACGGCAGCTCGCTGGGCCGCGTCGACGTCGTCGTGCCCGTCCTGCACGGCCCCGGCGGCGAGGACGGCACCGTGCAGGGCCTGCTCGAGATGGCCGGCGTCCCCTACGTCGGCGCCGGGGTGCTCGCCAGCGCGGCGTCGATGGACAAGGACGTCACCAAGCGGCTGCTACGCGACGCGGGCCTGCCGGTGGGCGACGCCGTCGTGCTGGGCCGCGACCGGGACACGCTGACCGACGCCGAGCGCGGGCGCCTGGGCCTGCCGGTGTTCGTCAAGCCGGCGCGGGCCGGGTCGTCGGTGGGCATCAGCCGGGTCGCCGACTGGGCCGACCTCGAGGCCGCCGTCGCCACCGCCCGCCGGGAGGACCCGAAGGTCCTCGTCGAGGCCGGGATCGTCGGGCGCGAGATCGAGTGCGGCGTGCTCGAGCACCCCGACGGCCGGGTCGAGGCGAGCGTGCCGGCCGAGGTCCGCGTCGTCGGTGGGGACGCCGGTTGGTACGACTTCGACACCAAGTACCTGGACGACGCCTGCGAGCTCGACGTGCCCGCCAAGCTCGACGACGACGTCGCCGAGGCCGTGCGCGCCACCGCGGTGGCGGTGTTCCGGACGATGGACGTCGAGGGCCTGGCGCGCGTGGACTTCTTCCTCACCGGCGACGGGGACCTGGTCGTCAACGAGCTGAACACCATGCCCGGGTTCACGGCGACGTCGCTCTACCCGCGGATGTGGGCCACGGCCGGCGTCGACTACCCGACCCTGCTCACGACGCTCGTCGAGACGGCGCTCGCCCGACGGTCACACCTCAGCGGCTGACCAGTGCGATCTTGACCCCGCGGGAGATGTCCTCGAGTGGCCCGGTGCCGACGTCGTCGGGGACGGTCAGTCCGACGTAGACGGCGCGGTCGGCGGTCACCCACGTCCCGCTGCCGGGGATGCCGTCGTCGACCTCCACCCAGTCCACGCCGTTGACGACGGTCACCGACCCGCCCCCGGCCAGCTCGACGGGCCGGGGCAGCCCGCAGCGCATGACGACCGGCGCCGCCCCGTCCTCGCCGCCCCACGCGACGGTGGCCGGCGGCACCGGGTCGGCGAGCACGCGGCGCGCCACGATCCCTCGCTCGGTGGCCATCTCCCCGGGCAGTCCGGAGAGCAGCCGGGAGCAGTCGGCGCTCGCGGCGGCGGGCGTCGGCACCGCGGGCACCCGCAGCCGCACCGTGTCGATGTCGGGCACCGGCTCGCGCACCAGCACCATCGACGCGACCATGACGCCCACCACCAGCAGCACCGGCACGCACAGCGCGAGCGCGACCAGCACGCGGGGCAGCCGCCGCGCCACTCCGGGCGCGCGGGAGAGGACCACGGGGCTAGTCGGTGGACACGACGGGGCAGGTGAGCGTCCGCGTGATGCCGGGGACCTTCTGCACGGCGCCCACGACATCCCGCCCGAGCGTGTCGACGTCATCGGCCTCGGCGCAGACGATGACGTCGTAGGGTCCCGTGACGTCCTGGGACCGGGTCACACCGTCGATGCCGGCCACGTCCGAGGCGACCGCGGCGGCACGACCGACCTCGGTCTGGATCAGGATGTAGGCCTGGACCACGGACGTGCCTCCTCGGGGGAACGGGCCGACGGTGACGCCGGCCAGGGTGGCAGGGAAGGTACCGCAGCGAGTCGAGGGGTGAGCCGGACGGCGAACGGGCGCGGGGGACACGGACGATCCGGGGGGTCCCTCCGACGGAGCGCGGGCGCACCGGGCGGGGCAGGACCCGCCCGGGCGGAGCCGGCTGCCGCCGACACGGCCGCCGAGCTCGGGGAGTTCGGCGTGATCGACCGTCTCGCCGGCGACCGGTTCCAGCCCGAGGCCACGCTGCTCGGCCCCGGCGACGACGCGGCGGTCGTCGCGGCGCCCGACGGTCGGGTCGTCGCGACCGTGGACACGCTGGTCGAGGGCGTGCACTTCCGTCTCGACTGGTCGGCGCCGGAGCAGGTGGGCCACAAGGCCGTGGCCGCGAACCTCGCCGACATCGCCGCGATGGGCGCCGTGCCGACCGCGCTGCTCCTGTCCCTCGCCTGCCCCGGCTCGACGAGCACGGAGGTCCTCGACGGTCTCGCCGCGGGCATCTGGGACGGCGCGGCGGACGCGGGGATCGGCGTCGTCGGGGGCGACACCGTGTCCGCCGACACGATGGTGGTCTCGATCACGGCGCTCGGCTCGCTCGAGGGGCGCGCGGCGGTCACGCGCTCGGGCGCGCGGCCCGGGGACGTCGTCGCGGTGCGCGGGGTGCTCGGGTGGTCGGCGGCGGGGATGGCCGTGCTGCGCCGGGGGTTCCGGTCGCCGGTGGCGATGGTCGCCGCGCACCGCACGCCGCGCCCGCCGTGGCGCGAGGGGCCCGTCGCGGCGCGGGCGGGGGCGACGTCGATGATCGACACCTCGGACGGGCTGCTCGCGGACCTCGGCCACGTCGCGGCCGCCTCGCGGGTGCACATCGACCTGTCCTCGCGGCTCGTGCCCGTGGCCGACAAGCTGCGCGACGTCGCCTCGGCGCTCGGCGGCGACCCGCTGGCCTGGGCGCTCACCGGCGGCGAGGACCACTCGCTGGTGGCGACGTTCCCCTCGCAGGACGTGGTGCCCGAGGGCTGGGTGGTGTGCGGGCAGGTCCGCGCCGGCACCGGGGTGACGGTCGACGCCGACCGCTGGGGCGGCGCCGGCGACCCGGGCTACCTGCACTGGCGCTAGACCGACCGGGGGTATGTGAGCGAACTTCGGTGCCATAGCACCGAAGTTCGCTCACATGGCCCGGTCGGCCTACGTGAGCACTTTCCGGGCCTGGAGGCCCGGAAAGTGCTCACATGGGGGTGGCGGCGCGGGCGCAGCGGTCGGCGAGGGCGGCGAAGGCGTCGCGGAGCTCGGCGGGGGCGACGGCGTCCAGGTCGGCGTCGAGCTGACCGAAGCGCGCGGCCAGGGCCACCCACGACCACGCCCCGGCCACCAGCCGGCACCGGCCCGCGTCGATCTCCTCGACCGTCTCGTCCCGCACGTACGGGGCGAGCTCGGCGGCCGGCCGCGCGACGATCGCCTCGCCGCGGCAGGGCCAGTCGCCGGCACCCGGGTTGCCGCGGAACCGTCCCGCGACGAACGCCGCCACGTCCCGGCCGGGCACCTCGCGCGGCGCGAACCGGGGCCCGGTCGGCGTGCGCGGGGTGATCCGGTCGGCGCGGAAGGTGCGCCAGTCGGCGCGCTCGAGGTCCCAGGCGACGAGGTAGCAGCGCCCGCCCCGGGTGACGAGGTGGTGGGGCTCGGCCCGGCGCGGGTCCGCGTCGTCGGGGCCGTAGCCGAACCGCAGCACCTCGCGGGCCCGCACGGCGTCCCCGAGGGCGGCGAGCACGCCGGGGTCGACGCTGGTCGGTCCCCCGATCGCCGTGACCCGCAGCCCGTCGATCCGGTGCCGCAGCCGCGCGGGCATCACCTGGCGCACGGTGCCCAGCGCCCGGGCGGCGGCCTCCTCGACGCCCGCCCCGCTCGTCGCGGCGACCTGGAGCCCGACGGCGAGGGCGACGGCCTGGTCGTCGTCGAACAGCAGCGGCGGGAGGTCGGTGCCCGCGTCGAGCCGGTACCCGCCATCGGGGCCCTTGGTGGCCCGGATCGGATAGCCGAGGTCGCGCAGGCGGTCGACGTCGCGCCGCACCGTGCGCGGGCTGACCTCGAGGCGGTCGGCCAGCAGCCCGCCCGGCCAGTCGCGGCGGGCCTGGAGCAGCGACAGCAGGGCGAGCAGACGGGCGGAGGTCTCGTGCACGCCTCCATTCTCGTCGAGAAGAGGCCAGAACCTGGCCTCTTTGGCGACGACCATGGTCCCTGCAGCCAGCAACAGAGGGAGCAGTTCCATGACCGTGCAGACCGTCGTCCACCTGAACTTCCGCGGCGAGGCCCGGGAGGCGCTCGAGTTCTACGCGGGCGTGGCCGGGAGCGAGCCGACGATCGTCACCTACGAGGACCTGGGCGCGGTGGGCGACCCGGCCGAGGCGAAGCAGGTGATGTGGGGTCAGGTCGCCGCGCCGGGCGGCTTCCACGTCATGGCGTTCGACGTGCCCGCGGCGCGGGCGTTCGACCGCGGGACCGAGTCGTTCTTCGTCTCGGTGCGCGGGCAGACGGCCGAGGAGGTCACCGCGCTGTGGGAGGGCCTCGCGCCGGGCGCCGAGGTGCGGGTGCCGCTCGGCCCCGCCGCGTGGTCGCCGCTCTACGGCATGCTCACCGACCGCTTCGGCGTCACGTGGGTGATGGACGTGGCCGTGCAGTACTGACCCCCATGTGAGCGAACTTCGGGGCGATAGCCCCG